>NZ_JACHHA010000001.1:0-231907 GCF_014202495.1 Cerasibacillus quisquiliarum
GCCCCCGCAACCAAATTGGTCCGGTAGTTCAGTTGGTTAGAATGCCTGCCTGTCACGCAGGAGGTCGCGGGTTCGAGTCCCGTCCGGACCGCCATGTTAATCTGATACATATAAACATGATTTCATATATAATGAAATCATGTTTTTTTATGGTTAAGATTTTAACAGCTTAGGAATCATATAGGTCGCTATGTTAGATTTAAGAAGCAAAAATGAATTCATAAACGAATTATGATACTTATTATAGGAAAGAATTATTAATTAAGCGTTTTATGTCTAAAGAATAAAGATGAAGCAGAATTCTTTACGTATATCTTCTATAGAATAGTTTTATCACGAAAGCATCATTTTAAGCTGATATTAGGACGGAACATCTATGTTAAAATGTAAACAGCTATTCTCATTGGCTTATGATAGGTTCTCTAGTACAATAAAAAGATGATGTCCAAAGGAAGAAGTGAAAATAAATGGATGAATTTTCGTTTATAAGAGCTATTAAACAAGATTATTATAATCAGTCATCACTAATTAAAGGAATTGGTGATGATGCGGCAGTTATTCGCCAAGGGACAAGAGATATTGTAACAGCGGTTGATACGTTTGTAGAAGGTGTTCATTTTTCAAGAAAAACAATGGATCCAATTCACATAGGTTATAGAGCTCTTGCAGCTAATTTAAGCGATTTAGCAGCAATGGGAGCTGAGCCTGCATTTTATCTTACTTCAATTGTTATTCCATCATCATGGTCTGATAATGAGTTATTAGATGTTATAAAAGGAATGAAACAACTTGCGAACCAATACAAGATAGATTTAATTGGAGGCGATACGGTCAAAGGAAGTGAGCTTACGATATCAATCAATGTCATAGGTTATGTATTACAAGAGAAGTGCTTTTATCGTCATACAAGTGTTCCAGGAGATGTTGTTTTTGTTACAGGTACATTAGGTGATTCACAAGCTGGGCTTCATATTTTAACGTATCCAAATGAATATGATCAAAAAGAATATTTTATTAGACGACATCGTATGCCTACGCCACGCATAGACTTTGCTCGAAGATTACAAAAAATAAAACGAGTGACTCTAAATGATATTAGTGATGGCATTGCTAATGAAGCATTAGAAATAGCAGAAGCGTCGGATGTGTCTATACATTTAATTGATGAACAAATGCCTTCTGTTAAGTCTTTTCAACAGTTTCCAGATACTTTACAATATCAATGGAAGTATTTTGGCGGAGAGGACTTTGAACTTCTAGGAACAGTCGCTGAATTAGAATGGGAGAAAGTCATTGAAGCGGCAATAGAAACAGATACACCGATAAAAAAGGTAGGATATGTGACGACGCCGTTGGAAACAACAAATGTTATTTTACATAAAGATGGAAAGGAAATCTTGCTTGAGAAGAAAGGGTATATTCATTCAAGGTAGGTGATAACATGGATGTATTTAATTTAACGACATATAGTGAAGATGAAACGAAGGAAATAGCTGAAAAATTAGCGTCTTTTTTAAATCGTGGTGACGTGTTAACACTTGAAGGAGATTTGGGAGCAGGGAAAACGACGTTTACTAAAGGTATTGCTAAAGGACTTAACATAAGAGAAAATATAAGTAGTCCTACATTTACGATTATAAAAGAGTATATAGATGGTAAGCTACCTCTATATCATATGGATGTTTATCGTCTAGAAGGTTCAGATGAAGATATCGGTTTTGAAGAGTATTTTTACGGTAAAGGCATTACCGTAGTGGAATGGGCACAATTTATTAAAGATTATTTACCAAATGAAGTATTATCTATTACGATGCATTATGGAGAAAATCAGTCACGTGTGATTGAATTTGTTCCTTATGGACCATATTATCGCACCATCGTTGAAAATTTATTTACAAATGTGAAAGGATTATGAAACATGTATACATTAGCTATTGACACCTCAAATAATGTATTAGGTGTAGCTATTACGACAAAAGACGTTGTCATAGGACAAATATCAACGAATTTAAAAAAGAATCATTCTGTACGTTTAATGCCGACGATTGATTTATTAATGAAACAAGTTGAGATAAAACCATCTCAATTAGAGAAAATAGTCGTTGCAAAAGGACCAGGTTCTTACACAGGTGTCCGTATTGGGCTAACGACAGCGAAGTCACTGGCTTGGGCATTGAATATACCGGTAATTGGCGTATCTAGTCTTGAAGTTCTCGCCTATCAAGGACGTTTTCATGATGCTCTTATTTGCCCGTTTTTTGATGCACGTCGTGGAACAGTTTATACGGCAGGATATATATGGCATGATGGAAAAATGAGTTGTCAATTAGATGAAACGAATATATTAATGACAGACTGGCTTGATATTTTGTTAAAGGAAGAAAAGGAAGTCGTTTTTTTAAGCCCAGATATGAACGTATTTTATGAGCAAATTAAAGACAAGTTAGGAATGTTGGCAGTTATTCCTGAAGCACCTTATCATATAGCAAATGCAGCTCACTTAGCATTAGCTGCTACACATTATAGAGAAGAATCGACTCATTTATTAACACCTAATTATTTACGTTTAGCAGAAGCAGAAGCAAAATGGAGACAAGCCCAAAAGAGAGAGAATAAACATGGTGGATGATTTATTAATTAGAGAAATGGTTGAAGCAGATATTGATGCTGTATTAGAAATTGAAAGAGATTCTTTTCCTGGAGATGCGTGGACTCGAAAGATTTATCGGCATGAAATCATTGAAAATCATTTTGCCCATTATTACGTCATGCTTTTAGGTGATATTTATGTTGGCGTTGTTGGCATGTGGATTGTTATTGACGATGCACAAATAACAAATATCGCTATATCACCACATTTTCGTGGGCGTAAATTTGGAGAAAAGCTATTTGGATTCGCCATGCAAAAAGCCATTCAATATGGAGCTAAGCGTTTATCATTAGAAGTTAGAAAATCAAATATCATTGCACAACGAATGTATAGGAAGTTTGGTCTCATACCAGGTGGAATTCGTAAAAATTACTATAAATATAAACAGGAAGATGCAATTGTCATGTGGGTGAATTTATCATGAACAAAAATAAAGATATATATATATTAGGAATAGAAACGAGCTGCGATGAAACAGCTGTTGCCATTGTGAAAAATGGTCGTGAAATCGTAACAAATATTGTCGCTTCACAAATTGACAGTCATAAACGATTTGGTGGTGTTGTTCCAGAGATTGCATCAAGACATCATGTGGAACAAATCACGATTGTATTAGAGGAAGCATTCAACCAATCGCAACTTGATTGGGATGATATCGATGCGATAGCTGTAACAGAAGGTCCGGGTTTAGTCGGAGCTCTACTAGTCGGAGTTAATGCTGCAAAAGCTATTGCTTTTGCTAAGGGAAAGCCCCTCATTGGCGTTCATCATATCGCAGGTCATATTTATGCTAATCGTTTAATTAAGGAATTTGAATTCCCATTACTATCATTAATTGTTTCAGGTGGACATACAGAATTAGTTTTAATGAAAAAACACGGGCAATATGAAAAGATTGGTGAAACGAGAGATGATGCAGCTGGGGAAGCTTATGACAAAGTTGCCCGCATGCTTGGTCTTCCGTATCCCGGTGGACCATATATCGATCGTTTAGCTAAAGAAGGCGAAGCAAAAATTGATTTTCCTCGTGCATGGCTCGAAAGAGGGAGCTATGATTTTAGTTTTAGTGGATTGAAATCGGCTGTTATTAATTATATCCATAATGCTAAACAGAGAAATGTGGAAATTGATAAGGCTGATATTGCAGCTAGTTTTCAAGCGAGTGTTGTGGAAGTTTTAACTGAAAAAACATATCACGCAGCACAACAATTCGGAGTAAAACAAGTTATTGTGGCCGGTGGTGTTGCAGCTAATAAAGGGTTACGGACAAGTCTTAAGAAAAGATTTAAAACGACTGAATTGCTTGTACCACCACTTCATTTATGTACAGATAATGCGGCAATGATTGCTGCAGCAGGCACAATAAAATTTAAACAAGGAAAAAGATCAGATTTAACACTGAATGCTAACCCATCTTTACCTTTACAATAAATAGTTTTCCACAATTAACAAAAGGATATCCACAATTATGTGGATATCCTTTTAAAATGCTCGTATTAAGGGAAAAAATTGTGGATTAAAAATGTTAATAACTTAAGTTGTATATGTGGATAATGTGCATAACTGTGTGATTTTTTTGTTAAAACAACTGTTGAGATGATGTTTTCTGTGGATAATATTTTAAGAATTGAAGACAAGGATATTATTTGTTATAAACGACATTCGTTTAGAGGTATGTTATAATGTTTTAGAAGTGAACCTATAGTTAGAGAGTACTGGTGAAGAACCGTGATAAAAAAACATTCACATTATATGCAGTATGATTTAATTATCATTTTAATTTTATTTATAAGTGTTAGTTTACTTGGAATATATAGCGCTGACCACATGGAGCAGTATTCAGGTAATAATTTTGTTATAAAGCAACTGCTTTGGTATTTATTAGGGATTGGATTCTTAGTTATCATCCAATTTCTTGATTTAGATCAGTTGAATAGAGCGAGTATATATATATATTTTTTTTCGGTCCTTTTACTAATAGCGCTATTTTTAAGTCCAGAAAGTATTGCAAAGCCTATTAAGGGAGCGAAAAGTTGGTTTAACCAAATAAATGGAAAGCCTTTACCATTATCGATACAACCCTCAGAGTTTGCGAAAATAGGCTTTATTTTATTTTTATCGTCAACTATTAGTAAACACAAAAATAAATTTGCAACAGCGACATTAAAATCGGATATTATATTATTAGCAAAAATCATTGGTATTACATTATTACCAATTGCTTTTATTAGTCAAGAGTCGGATTTTGGTTCATCAATGGTCTATGTGTTTATAGCTGGCGTAATGATCCTACTCTCTGGGATTAATTGGCGAATTATTATTACATTGGCTATTGGAGGAGCTACTTTCCTAGGGGTAGCATTTTGGATTATCGTTACATTTCCTGAGTTATCACAAAATATATTAGGATTAGAACAGTATCAGATTAATCGTGTATTAAACTGGTTTGATCCGAGTCACGAAGATCGCGATACGTATCAGTTTGATTTATCAATTATGGCACTTGGATCGGGACAACTGTTTGGAAAAGGAATTGGCAATTTAGAAGTATATGTTCCTGAAGCGCATTCGGATTTCATTTTTTCAATAATTGGAGAAACATTTGGGTTTGTTGGTAGTTCTCTCGTCATTCTTTTATACTTTATTTTATTATACCGCTTATTAATTTTGGGTATGAAAGTATATGATTATTCTAAGTTTGCTGCTTACATTTGTTTCGGTTATTTAAGCTTGATTTTCATCCATGCTTTCCAAAATATCGGGATGATTGTAGGTGTGATGCCAATTACTGGAATTCCATTACTACTTCTTAGTTATGGTGGAAGTTCTATTATGGCGACAATGATTGGCTATGGTTTAGTTTATCGTGTCGCAGTTGAAGTATCGATTCAAGACGATTATTTATTTAAATAAAAAAGTTGCCTATTTGAGGCAACTTTTTTTACTCAAAATGATTTAATTTTTCTTCTAGTATTTCCCACTCTTCCATTAGTTTATGAATCTGATTCATAATGGACTCTGTTTCTTGCATAAGTTTATATGATTTTTCATGATTTTGGTAGACTTCTGGATCTGTCATTTTTTCTTCTAATGTTATATGTTGTCCTTCAAGTCTATCTATTTTCTCTTCAATTTGTTTAATCTGTCGTTTTAATTTCCGTATCTCACTTTGTTTTTTCTTTTCTTGTTGGAAATGTTTCTTTGTTTGAGCAGTTGAATTCTCTTTTCCTTCTTGTTCCTCAAGAGCTTCAAGTTCACGTTGTTCTAACTTTTTTTCAACATAGTAATCATAATCTCCTAAATAGATAGTTGCTTTGTCTTGAGACAATTCAATGACTTGGTCAGCAATTTTATTAATAAAATAACGGTCATGTGATACGAAGATAATTGTTCCTGGGAAGTTTATTAATGCTGACTCTAAAACTTCTTTACTATCGATGTCTAAATGGTTAGTCGGTTCATCAAGTATGAGTAAATTTGCCTTTTGCAGATGTAATTTAGCCAGTGCAAGGCGCGCTCTCTCTCCACCGCTCAATGAAGAGACTGGTTTCAATACATCATCACCACTAAAAAGAAAATGTCCTAAAACTTGGCGAATATCTTTCTCATCAACAGTTGGATAATCATCCCACAATTCAAGTAGAACGGTTTTATTTGCTGATAATTGTTCTAGTTCCTGATCATAATAACCAATATCTACATTTGTTCCGTATTGAATGTGTCCATTTGTATGTTGGAGCTTTCCGACAATCGTTTTTAATAAGGTCGTTTTACCGACACCATTCGGACCAACAATGGCAATTCGCTCTCCACGATTAACGTGGAAACTAATTTCTTTAAAAAGTGGTGTTTCTGTACCATCATATTGAAAGGAAAGCTTTTCAATCTTTAATACATCGTTTCCACTTTTTTTATTAATTTTAAATGAGAAGTTTGCGGATGCCTCATCGCCGAGCGGTCGTTCCATAATATCCATTTTTTCTAATTGTTTTCTACGACTCTGTGCCCGTTTTGTTGTTGAGGCACGGGCGATGTTTCGTTGGATAAATTCTTCCATTCGTTTAATTTCAGCTTGTTGTTTTTCATATTCTTTGTTTGCTAATTCTATTTCTTTTGTCCGAAGTTCAAGATACTTTGAATAACTTCCATGATATTTTTTCATTCGTTGATGAGCGATTTCATAAATGATATTTACTGTTTTATCTAAGAAATAACGATCATGTGATACGATAACAAGTGCACCAGGATAACCGTTTAAATAACTTTCTAACCATGATAATGTTTCGATATCAAGATGATTGGTCGGTTCATCTAAAATTAATAAATCCGGCTTTTTTAATAGTAACTTTCCAAGTGCTAGGCGTGTTTTTTGGCCTCCACTTAATTCATTGATCGGTGTCTTGTCATCATATTGAGCAAAATTTAAACCAGTCAATACAGATCGTATTTCCGCTTCATACGTATAGCCACCTAAAGATTCAAATTGTTGTTGCTTTTCATCATATGTTCTTAATAAATGTTGATAATCTGTTGGCGACATAGAATCGACTTCAGCCATTTGTTGTTCTAAATGACGTAATTCCATTTCTTTTTCTAATAAAGGTTTAAAGACATCGAGCATTTCTTGCCAGATCGTTTTGTTTGAAACAAGTCCTGTATGTTGTGATAAATAGCCAATTGTTATATCTTTTCTAATATAACGTTCCCCATGATCATAGGATGATAAGCCAGCTATGATTTTTAATAATGTTGATTTTCCAGCACCGTTTCGACCTACGATAGCAATTCGATCATGGTCTTTTATTTCTAGTTTTATATTGTCAAATATTTTATCTGCTCCATAATATTTAGAGATATGACTCAATTGCATAATAATCATCATTCATTCTCCCCATTTCATAAGCTGGATAGAAACTTAATCAACCAGCTTCTATTAGTGTAGCTTATCTATCAATAGGCAGGCAATCCTTTTGTGAATGATCTCACTAAAAACTTGCTATTTGTCTACATATATAGATATAGTATAAGTAATTGTGTCAAATCAATGGCAGATAATACTTATTTTATTATCTGAGGAGGTAAACGTCATGTCCGAATTCACACATTTCAATGTGGACGGTCGAGCACATATGGTTGATATAAGTCATAAACAACCGACAGAGCGAACCGCAATAGCTAAATCTAGTGTTTTTGTAACAAAAGAAATATATGAAAAAATGACTTCACATGCTATTAAAAAAGGAGATGTATTATCGGTTGCTCAAGTGGCTGGTATTATGGCAGCTAAAAAAACATCTGAATGGATTCCGATGTGTCATCCCATCAGTCTTAAAGCAGTGGATATTTCATTTGAATGGCATGTTTCAGAATCGACATATGAACTGGAAATACGTGCGATGGTTAAAACAGTTGGAAGCACAGGTGTGGAAATGGAAGCATTGACTGCAGCTTCAGCAACTGCTTTAACTGTTTATGATATGATAAAAGCAATAGATAAGGGGATTGTGATAGGGAAGACTTATTTATTAGAAAAAACTGGCGGGAAATCAGGGGATTTTCGACGAGAAGAGAAATAATTCTTCACTCTTTTCATAAGGGGGAAATAACATGGAACAACATAAGATACCACAAGCAACAGCCAAGAGGCTACCTCTATATTATCGTTATTTAAATAACTTACAACACCAAGGAAAGACCCGTGTGTCATCACAGGAGTTAAGTGATGCAGTTAAGGTGGATTCTGCTACTATTCGGAGAGATTTTTCTTATTTTGGAGCACTAGGAAAAAAGGGCTATGGCTATAATGTTGAATACTTACTTCACTTTTTTAGAGAAACATTAGACCAAGATGAATTAACAGAAGTAGCATTAATTGGAGTAGGTAATTTAGGTACTGCATTTCTAAAGTATAATTTCTTAAAAAATAACAACACAAAAATTGTAATGGCTTTTGATCGTGATGCAAATAAAGTTGGAACGAAAATTGGTGGTGTTCCAGTTTATCATATAGATGATCTTGAGGAGAAAATAGGCGATATTCATGTTGCCATATTAACCATTCCCGCAAGTGAAGCAGAGACAATGACAGAGCGTTTAGTGGAAAATGGTATTGAAGGAATTCTTAATTTTACACCAGCACGGATTACTGTTCCAAGTCATGTGCGTGTGCATCATATTGATTTAGCCGTCGAGCTTCAAGCTCTTGTCTATTTTTTAAAACATTATCCATTAGATAACGAAAAAGGTAATAAAAAGGAGTAGTTATACAACTACCCTTTTTTACTTTTCTTTTTCATTTTGTTGTCTATGCATACGTATCAGTTTAATGGCTAAACCGAAATCGAGTGTTGCAATTCCAGCCAAGAATATCGTTTTAAACGTCCAAATTGTATCATCAGCTGTTTGAATGGCTAACCATAAAAACATAGCTCCTAAAATAAAGTAAATAATGGCTTGAAATTTAAAAGATCGCATTGTCGTTAGCCCCCAATGAATATAATAGTTTTCAGTTGTTCGAGCTGTTGTTGCATACGTTCAATATCTTCAGGTGTTAAATTATATTGTGCTATGATGGTGATTGTATTCATTGACATATGAACGATAATAGGAACAATAATTCTCTTTGTCTTCACATATAAGTAAGCAAAAACAAGTCCCATCGAAGAATAGATCAATAAATGTTCTGGTTCACCATGAATAATCCCGAAGATAAATGAACTGATTAATGCTGCTATGATAAAATTAGTTTTTTTATATAAAGTACCAAAAATAATCTTCCTAAAGACAATTTCTTCTAAAAATGGTGCGACTAGAGCTGGTACAATCATAAAGAGTGGATAATGGCGTGAAATATCCATAATCATGCCAGTGTTTTCCGATCCTATATCTACACCAATAATCATCGTTTCAATGTAGACAGCAATCATTTGTGCAAAGTAAGCCATAAACACCCCAAGAATCGACCAGAGAATAACGGTATTCCAAGACGCCGCTTTAGGATGTGGCTCTTTTTTTATATCTGGTCTAAGTAAGATAAGTACAACAATCGCTCCGATTATAAAGCTGATAATTTGATAGTAAATAGCTATGGTTTGCACATCAAAATGGAATAAGAAGTATACCACTGGTATACCAATAATACCAGAGAATAATGTTAATATATATGTCGCAATAATCCACCAATAATGTTTCGTCAATGAATGAACGTCCCCTTCTACAAAAAGTATTACTTATGTATTTTATCATATTTACAGAAGGACTGAATAATAATTTGTTAACTTAACGATTATAATAAAAATGGCCGGCCAATGAAGCACCGACCTTTACTCTTTTTTATACTTTTAGAAAATCTGATTGTTCAAAACTTGGATTAGGATATGTGTAGAAGCCCTCACCGGTTTCGCGCCCGAGCTTTCCTTTATCGATATATTCTGTTTTAAGAAGTTCGGATAATTTCTCGAATTCTTTATCACCTGTTACCTTTGCTTTTGAACGACTTATGTTAAATGCTGTATTAATTCCTACTACATCGAGGATAGCAAATGGACCAAGCGGCGCTCCGGTAGCAATCATCCAAGTTTTATCTATCGTTTCATGATCTGAAACTCCTTTTATCAATAGTAATTGTGCCGCTTCTAAGAGCGGTACTAACAATGAATTTAAAATGTAACCAGGCTGCTCTTTGTGAAGAGGTAAGGGAACCATACCAATTGCTTTAGCAAATTCAATAACTTCATTAAAATATTTCATATCTGTTCCTGGATGTTTCATTACTTCTGCAGTATTGTTTTTCCAAATTTCATTTGCAAAATGTAAGGCTAAAAATTTTTCGGGGCGTCCTGTTGCTTCGGCGAATTGACTAGGTAATAGAGTTGAAGAATTTGTTGTAAAGACAGTTTTTTCAGGCGCAACTTTAGCCAGTTTTTTATAAAAATCCATTTTAATATCAACAAGTTCCGGTACTGCTTCGATAAGTAAATCAGCATCTTTGACAGCAACTTTTAAATCACTACTAAAGGTTAACCGATTGTATGCAGCATCTACTTGTTCAGATGATGCTCCTAAATCTTGCTGGTAACGGGGTTTTAGTTTTAATATTCGTCCTTTTGCTTTCTCTAATGCTTCGTCATTGATATCATATACAGATACATCAAAACCATTAAAAGCAGTTTGAAAGGCAATTTGACTACCTAAGACACCGCTCCCGGCGACAGTAATGTTTTTGTAATTCATTCATGTTCTCCTTTCGTCGTCTAAAATTGTGTTAACTAAAGAAACGATATTAGTATTTGTTTCAGTATATATTGTCTGTCTTTTGAAACGTACTTATGCATATATTTATAAACATATGTTTCCACCTTTAGCCGAGTGTGTTACGAATAAAGTTAACACAAATAATAATAACGAGTTTATTTCACTTGCATTTTCTTTTGTTATTAATTATTATATTAATTGGTGTTAGCACTCGAAGTCAGTGAGTGCTAAAAATGATAAAATATGAGAAAAGGAATTAAGGAGGTTGTCTACATGATTAAACCACTAGGAGATCGAGTTGTAATCGAACTCGTAGAACAAGAGGAGAAAACAGCAAGCGGAATTGTTTTACCTGATTCTGCTCAAGAAAAGCCACAAGAAGGAAAAGTTGTTGCAGTTGGAACAGGTAAAAACAAGGCACAAGAAGTGAAAGAAGGAGATCATATTATTTTCTCCAAATTTGCTGGTACAGAAGTGAAATATGAAGGCAAAGAATACTTAATTCTTCGTGAAAACGATATATTAGCTGTTTTAAGCTAACTATACTTAACGATAAAAATAAGGCATTAGATTTTAAGGAGGGCATTTAAATGGCAAAGGAAATTAAATTCTCAGAAGATGCACGTCAATCTTTAATGCGTGGTGTCGATAAATTAGCAGATGCTGTTAAAGTGACACTTGGACCAAAAGGACGTAACGTTGTTTTAGATAAGAAATTTGGCTCACCATTAATCACAAATGATGGTGTAACAATAGCTAAAGAAATGGAGTTTGAAGATCGTTTTGAAAATATGGGCGCACAGCTAGTATCAGAAGTAGCAGCAAAAACAAACGATGTTGCTGGTGACGGTACAACAACAGCTACAGTGCTTGCACAAGCTTTAATTCGCGAAGGTTTGAAAAACGTAGCCGCAGGTGCAAATCCTGTTGGTGTTCGTCGTGGAATTGAGAAGGCTGTCGCGGCTGCAGTTGAAGAGTTAAAAACGATTTCAAAACCAATCGAAGGCAAAGACTCAATTGCACAAGTTGCGACCGTATCTTCTGACGATAAAGAAGTTGGAAACTTAATCGCAGAAGCTATGGAACGTGTCGGTAATGATGGTGTTATAACAATTGAAGAATCAAAAGGATTCACAACTGAATTAGAAGTCGTAGAAGGTATGCAGTTTGACCGTGGATATGCTTCTCCATATATGGTAACAGACCAAGATAAAATGGAAGCAGTTTTAGAAGATCCATATATTTTAATTACTGACAAAAAGATTAGCAATATCCAAGAAGTATTACCAGTATTAGAACAAGTTGTTCAGCAAGGTAAACCACTTCTTCTTATTGCAGAAGATGTAGAGGGTGAAGCGTTAGCAACACTTGTTGTTAACAAACTACGTGGAACATTTAACGCTGTTGCTGTTAAAGCACCTGGATTTGGTGACCGTCGCAAAGCGATGTTAGAAGATATCGCTATTTTAACTGGTGGTCAAGTCATCACAGAAGATCTTGGTTTAGATCTAAAGAGCGCAACAATTGAGCAATTAGGTCGTGCTTCAAAAGTTGTAGTTACAAAAGATGACACAACTATTGTTGAAGGCTCAGGTGATTCTGAAGCTATTGCTTCACGTGTATCGCAAATTCGTGCACAAGCAGAAGAAACAACTTCTGAATTCGATAAAGAGAAGTTACAAGAGCGCTTAGCTAAATTAGCTGGTGGAGTTGCTGTTATTAAAGTAGGGGCAGCAACAGAAACAGAATTAAAAGAACGTAAACTTCGCATTGAAGACGCATTAAACGCAACACGTGCGGCAGTTGAAGAAGGCATTGTTTCCGGTGGTGGAACAGCTCTTGTCAATGTTTATGGTAAAGTAGCTGAACTTGAACTAGAAGGTGACGAACAAACAGGAGCAAACATCGTTCTACGTGCCTTAGAAGAGCCAGTTCGTCAAATCGCTTATAACGCTGGATTAGAAGGTTCAATCATTGTAGACCGCTTGAAAAATGAAAAAACAGGTATCGGCTTTAACGCTGCAACTGGTGAGTGGGTCAATATGATTGATGATGGTGTTGTAGACCCTACAAAAGTGACTCGTTCCGCACTTCAACACGCAGCATCTGTCGCAGCAATGTTCTTAACAACAGAAGCTGTAGTTGCTGATATCCCAGAAGAAGAACCAGCAATGCCTGACATGGGTGGCGGAATGCCAGGCATGATGTAATTAAAACTTAATAAACGTTGATATGACGGGGTTTGTCTAATGACAGACCTCGTTTTTTGATGGAAATATCACAAAAATATCACATTTATTTTACAAATTTAGTTTTTTGAGTATTTCTCTGTTGTTATTTGAGATATTTTCGATTGATTTTACTTTCATTTTATTTGTAACATGTGTGTATACTTTTAATGTCGTATTTGGATCTTCGTGACCTACTCTTTCCATAATCGTCGGCAATTCGGTTCCTGCTTCCGCTAACATCGATATATGTGTATGTCTAAATGCATGAGGTGTTAGTTTCTTTTCTAAATTGATATGCTTCATGAGCCTTCTCATTCTATCACCGATATTTTTAACTAAATAAGGGTATCCGTTCGGGCGCTGAAAAACGAAATCTTCGTCATGATAATCATCTAACATCATTTTATACTTTAATTTATGTTTGTCGTTTTCCCTAACCAATTTTTTAAGCATGTTCATAATACGTGGATCTATATCAATGATTCGAGCCTTGTTTGTTTTCGTTGTGTCTAACGTATATTTTCTCATGTTGTTCGTTTCGCTGTATAGTGTTTTAGTTATACGTATTGTGTTCTTTTCGAAGTTTAAATCATCTTTTTTAAGTGCGACTAATTCTCCTGGTCTCATTCCAGTAAAAGCTAAGGTATAAAACCATTCTTTATCAAGCTCTAGCCCAATTTTTAACACCGCATCTAAAAACTTTTCAAGCTCATCACTTTCAAAAAAAGTTTCCTCTACACTATCCCTTTCCAAATCTTCAACGGTAACTGCCTTCTTAGGAACGACTGCGCCATCACGTGGATTTTCCTTTATAAGTTTATTACGAATTGCATATTTAAATATCATATTAGCACATGTATTAACACCGCTAATTGTATTATGTGCATATCCTTCTTTATTTAAATTAAGTAACATTTGTTGATACATATGATGACTTATTTCGATAATCGGAGCTTTAACAAAGTATCTATTTAGTATTTTCACTTCTTTTTCTCTGATTCTTACTGAACCGCGTTTTACTCCACTCGCTTTATATACTTCCAACCATCTTTCGGCAACTTTTTCAAATGTAATAGACTTACTTACATTTTCATCTATTCCATTTTCTTCTAATGCACGAATCGCATCTTCTACACGTTGTTTTGCTTCTTTTTGAGTTTTTCCACGCCTTCTTATTTGTCGTCTTCTTCCAGTCCGCGGATTGCGCGGCGCTTCGCCTACGCACTCCCAAACCCATCCACTTTTAATCTTAACTTTATTGCATTTCATTATCATCATCCTCCAATCTTTTTATTGCCCAACGCAAATCCTTGATACGTTCCGTTTCAGACAACATACTATTTATTAGAATAAGTTTGGTGTTCTTGTATATAACCACCTCCGTCGGGTAATTCCATTGCACTATTTTTATATTTTGATTGGCGAGAGCGCTTAGGTCGTTGGTTCGTTGTTGCTTCATGCTATCCCTCCAAAATTCCATTGACTATAGTTAATAGGAACATCTGTTCTATTTTGGTTTATAATATTAGGTGTACAAATTAATGCACACCTAAAGGTTCTTATTCTATTTCTAATTCAAAGATTGCTGCGTCGCTAAATGATACGGCAGGTAAGAAGTGGACTTCGATTGGCCCTTCTTCAATACCGAAATGTTCTGTTCCTTGAATTTTCTTACCTGGAGCCAATGACCCCATCGTGTTGTCTAGTGGATAAGATTCCATTTTGTTTCCTGTTCCGTCATATACTGATAAGTCCATTCCGATTGGAATCTCATCATCCGTTGTATTTTCAACTTCATACTCGATTTTGATAACAGTTGCTGGGTCAGTTTCTGCGAACTCATTTCTTTCGTCTGTAGTAGAAACGCTTTTAATTGTCATTTTCACTCCATCAACTTCAGCAGTGTCGCCCAGACCTAATTTCTTTTCCTCTTTCTTTTCTTCCTTTTTGTCTTCTTTTTCTTCTGTTTCAGGCTTGTCCTCTTTTTTAGAATCAGTGGTTGAACTTGATTCATTACAAGCAACTAATGCAATAGATAAGATAAGTGCAAAAAGCAATAGAAGTAATCTTTTCATTTTATGTACCCTCCTTAATAATATTATCTAAACATCATAATGATGTAGATCACTTATTGTCTGTTTCTTCTTTGATGAACTCCCAAATCTTTTTAAGTCGAGCCAAGTCTTCTTCCTTTGATTTAGGCAGTTCTTTTACCCACCTTTTTAATTCAGGGTCTTTTATGAAGTTTTCGAATTCTTGTTGTTCACTCTCTGTTTCTTCTAAGTAACCGGCCCGTTTCATTAATTCGTTATAATCAACATTTAATCCGTTCGATAACTTTTTAATGATTTCAGGTGATGGTATACCACGTTTACCGTTTTCCATTTGCGACAAATACGA
Source organism: Cerasibacillus quisquiliarum (assembly GCF_014202495.1). Taxonomy (GTDB): domain Bacteria; phylum Bacillota; class Bacilli; order Bacillales; family Amphibacillaceae; genus Cerasibacillus; species Cerasibacillus quisquiliarum. The sequence continues at coordinate 15,535 of NZ_JACHHA010000001.1, forward strand.
ATTAGACACACCCGAATAAAGTTCGAGTTGCCTTATAGTCATATTGCGCTCTTTTCTCAACTTCCTTATATATAAACCAAAGTCTTTTGCTTCCAATTGTAATCACCTAAATACTATTTTAGTAAACTTTACAAAAAAAGATATACTTTTTATAAAAAAGTGCTTGCAATTGTAAATAAAACATGCTAATATGATTACAGTAGCAAGTTCACAAAAGCAAGCAACTAGAAAGGAGTTGATGCTTTTGAAGATTAAATTAAAAGATGTCAATAAGTTTAAATCCTTGTTGATGATAAGTGGATATAGTCAAAGGGCTTATGCTAGAGCAATCGGCATTTCAGAACCGTATGCTAACCAAATAGCAAACGGAACAAGAAATCCAGGCCCGGAAATAGCAAAAAACACAGCAGATCTATTAGGAGTGAAATTTGAAGATATTTTTTTTATAGATTATGCTTGCAAAAGTGAACAAAGCGAAGGACAAGCTATTTAAATCGAATACATCACACTCGAGATTGAGTGTCTAATCGAGCGGAGTTTCGCCATGACTCACCACTAGAGATGACGAGCGACAGCCACATAGGCCCACGCCAAGACATTAGATGCTGACTCTCGGGTGTGATGACGAAAACTAACTATTAATCAGGAGGGTTATCAAATGAATCAACTAACAAAAATGTTTGATGGTCACAAATTAACGATTATTGAAAAAGGTGGTGAACCAATTTTTAAGTTGAGTGATGTTTGTAAAATACTCGGCCTTGGTAATCCGTCGCAAGTAAAAACGAGATTGGAAGATGGGGTCATTAGTAATGAGGTCATCCTTGATAACCTAAACAGGCAGCAACAAGCAACGTTTGTAAATGAAGATGGTCTATACGATGTCATTCTCGATAGTCGTAAACCAGAAGCAAAACGATTTAGAAAGTGGATCACATCAGAAGTGTTGCCATCGATTAGAAAAACAGGAAGCTACTCAACAAGTGTAGACATTAGACAACTTAGTCCTGAACTCCAAATTATGAATAACATGGTTCAGGCATTAGCTAAACAAGAGATTGAAGCTAAGAAAATGAAGCAAGAAATTCAAGAGACTAAAAAAGAGTTGTCAGATGTAAGAAAGGTATTTGTTCTCAATCCAAAAAATTGGCGACGTGAAGTGAACGACATCATTATTAAAATCTCTAAAACACGTAATGATTTGGATGCTTATCGAGACATTAGAAATGAAAGTTATCAGCGGTTAGAAGAACGTGCTAGATGTGATTTAGGCAGACGACTGGAAAACAAACGTGAACGAATGAAAAAAGCAGGTTCTTCTAAAACAGCTGTCAATCGCATTAACAAAATGGATGTTATTGCAGACGATGAACGATTGAAAGAAATATACCTAACAATCGTTAAAGAAATGGCGATTAGATACGGAATTACTAACAAGGCGGTGTCATAAATGCTAAAAGTTGAATTCAGTGAAGAATTTATTCAATCACTTACTAACGAAATTAAGAATCAGCTAGTTCCTGTCTTAGTGCAGGAACTTAAGCAACAAGAGTTGCCACCATTACTTACTAGAAAACAGTTTATGGAGCTTGTTGGAATAAGCCCAGGCAAATGCAACGAATTATTTAACAGAAAAGATTTTCCAGTTACGAGGCAACTTGGCCATCCGAGAGTTCCGACCAAGAAGTTTTTTGAGTGGTTAAACGAGGATATCGATAACAGGAAGGACCTTGGGCTTAATTATCCATATCAAGCAATTTAATCGGGTGGTTGGTGTAAGTCTAATATAAACCATTTTGTGACTTTAGTCTTTGCTGTCATAGCAAATTTGCTTACAAAGCAAATTGGAAGGGGGTGATCACTTGGAATTTGGCCCTATTTTACGAAAGATGCGCAAATCAGCAGGATTGAGTCAAGAAGATATGGCGCATGAATTGCACATGTCAATTAGCAATATTAGTCGCTTAGAAACAGGCAAATACGAATTAAAGGCAATTGACCTATTAAATTGGGTCAACGTTACAGGTTCACAAGAAGTTTTAGCAGCAATGGTGCTAGGTGTTGATGTCGGTATGTTGCAGCATGCATTAGATTTAATATCCACAATGGCAGTTGGATTTATAGGAGGTATTATAAATGGATTTTTCTAAGCACTTTTTACCTGGTGATATTAAACACGCAACCAATGAGTTTGAGTGTGCAAAGGACCTATTGAAACTATCAATTTGTTATATAGAGAAAGGCGACATTGAAATAGCGAGAAATCGAGTTTATGACGCACTTAGATCGATTGAAGAACTACTTAAGATGAATCGAGAAAAGTTAAAGGAAGATGAATTGCGGCGCTTTATTGAAGCGAACGGAATTAAGGTTGTAAGGATGATGTTATATGGAAAATAAGTACGACTGGATTTATACAGTGTTGTTTGTTGCGAGTTTAGCGTTTTTGTGGTTTGCACTGATTAACTCATAGGAGGTGTAAAAATGCTGACTACTGATCAACTTGTTGCAATGGCTAAGGAAAAAGGAATAACGCTAACTGAATCATCTGTTTATCACAGAATACTTAAAGGTTGGACACTTGATGAAATTATCAATACACGTCAATTTCAACGTCGCAAAAGTAAGCGAACTGTATACGTTGTTTACAAAAATGATGAGTATTTGATGGAAGGAACAGCTGAAGAAATATCGAAAGCAACTGGTTTAACAATTGGATCTATATATTCCTATGTTTATCGATACAGAAAAGGATTGCATAAAACAAATTATGAAATATTCGAAGTTGATGAGGAGTGATGATATGAGAGCTTTTATTAAAGTTTGGGGTAATGAGTATCCAGTTGGGATAATCGTTTGGGATTATACAACCCATCGAATTTTTAACATCACATTCAGAGACGAAAACGACAAAGCATACACGGTGTTTAACGAAAAAGACGCTAATGGTGAGTATAACCTCGAAGACAACAAAGGAAATGCAGACGTTATGTTGACTGCTAATTTAGACGAGATCGTTTATTTAAAAGAAAAAACCCATCGTGCCGTAAACGATGAGTTTTAAGGAATCCTGAATTACCTACATTATATCAAATGTAGCAAGTGAAGGCTAGTCCTTCCTTGTCAGACTGGGAACACATGATACCTCCTAATTCACTGTTTTGTGCCACTGTTCCTGGTCTGATAAGGGTGGATTACCCTAAACCTAACGAAAGGAGGATAGACATAAAAAAATGCCTGTTGTTGCAGCAACAGGCAAAGGGAAGTGTTACAAAAATACTCCACACCTATATTTTAAAACATTTATAGGGTGTGGGCAAGGAGTGAAAAACCATGAGTATTACAGAGCAGTACGATTCAATGCTTTCTAAGGTGCAAAAACTTTCCAGTTATGAAAAAGAAAAATTGTTAATGGATATCATTTTAGACATTTATTCGTCTCACGTTTTCGGGATGGAGTATACAGCAGAAATGCTTAATAAGTTAATTAATCAGTTTTTGGATAGAACGGAGGAATTAAGAAATGAAGCAAATCAAATTGCTTAATTTAAAGCTAACCAATTTTAAGGGTATCAAATCGTTCGAATTAAATGCTGATGGTCAAGACATTAAAGTGTACGGAGATAACGCTACAGGTAAAACAACAGTATTTGATTCATTTGTGTGGCTGTTGTTCGGCAAGGACAGTCAAAACTCAACACAGTTTGAAATTAAGACGCTTGTAGATGGAAAGCCAGTCCATAAGCTTAATCATGAAGTAGAAGCAACTCTTTCTGTAGATGGTCAAGAGTTGACACTAAAGAAAGTGTTTAAAGAAAAATGGACTAAGAAACGTGGATCAGTAACCGAGTCGTTCAGTGGTCATACAACTGATTATTATATCGACGGTGTTCCAAGCAAAAAGAAAGAGTATGAAGGCAAAATAAGCGAAATCGTTGATGAAGAAGTATTTAAGTTACTGACAAATCCAGCGCACTTCAACGAGCAACTTAAATGGCAGGACCGTAGAAAAACATTACTTGAAATTGCAGGTGATGTTACAGATGAAGAAGTTATTGCTTCCAACGAATCACTTTCAAAACTAACAGAAATACTTGGCAATCGTTCGATTGATGATCATAAGAAAGTGATTGCTGCTAAGCGTAAAGAAATCAATCGAGAACTAGAAATGATTCCAGTAAGAGTTGATGAAATCAATCGAAATTTACCAGACGTGAACGGTTTAGATAAACAAGCGATAGAAATTAAGCTGAATGACTTATCCAAGCAAATAGACGCTAAAAATGAAGAAATAAACAACATTCGCAACGGTTCAGAAGTGAATGAAATTAAAAAGAAAATCAGTGACATTGATCTACAGATTGCAAATGTCCGTAACGAACATACTCAAAATGAACAGCAGGAGTTATTCAAGCTAAAGACTAGGCTACAGGAAGAAGAATCAAACCTAACCATATTGCGTAACGATTTACGAAACAAAGAACAGCAAAAACAGATAAACGAATCACGAATTAAAGACTTTGAACAGCAGATGAACGAGTTAAGAAATAAATGGACGGAAGTTAATGCTAAAGAATTTGATCATTCATCAAATTGCAAATGTCCTACTTGCGAACAGGATTTACCACAAGAACAGGTAGAAGAAGTCAAGCAACGTTTTAATTTGAACAAAGCAAATGAACTTGAGTCCATCAATAAAAAAGGTGTCGATCTTAAAAAGAAAACTGATGAATTGAAGCAAGAAAACGAACAGATTCAAAGAGAAATCGACAAAACGACAGAAATCGGAAAGAAGAAAGCTAAAGATGTTGAACGGCTCAAAGAGAAGATTCAACATGCTGAATCAACTGTTAAACCAGTCGAAGAAAATGAGCAGTACATCAAGCTCCAGGAAGAAAAGCAAGCATTAGAAAAAAAGATTGAAGTATTACAACAATCAGTTGATGAATCAGTTCAAAAGGTCCAGCAAGAAGTTGCTTCGCTAAAAGAACAACAAAACGCTTTACAAATGGACCTTACCAAGCTACAGCAAACAGAACAATCGTTAAAACGAATCGCAGAACTTGAAGCACAAGAAAGGAAACTAGCACAAGAGTTTGAAGAACTAGAACATCAACTCTATTTAACAGAAGAATTTATCAGAACGAAGGTTGATCTACTAGAAGAAAAGATTAACAGCAAGTTTAAATATGCGAGATTCAAGCTATTTGAACAACAGATTAACGGTGGATTAAAAGAAGTATGTGAAACGACTTATGAAGGTATTCCATACAGCGGTGGTTTGAACAATGCTGCACGTATCAACGTTGGTTTAGACATCATCAATACACTATCTAAGCATTATGGAGTGTCTGCTCCAATCTTTGTTGATAACGCAGAATCAGTTACCAGCTTGATAGATATCGATGCACAGGTTATTAGCTTGATTGTAAGTGAACAAGATAAAAAATTACGAATCGAAACAGTAAATCAGAGCGAAAGCGAGGTGGCGTAAATGGTACAAAAAATCGATAGAGCAAAGTCGTTTTGCTATGACAACGGAATAACGATGGATGAAATGGACAAAGTTTGGGGCAATGCTGTTAAATCAGGAAATCCAGTGATTAGTCAATTGGTCAGATCAGGGTGCACATGGCACGACTTAAATAAGCATTTATTACAAAAAATTTATAACCAATTCAAGGAGGAAAACAAAAAATGAGTAATCAAAACCAGTTAGCAATTATGAAAAAGAATGTAGTAGATGTTGTTGAAAATAAAGTTCGTGAGTTTCAAAAAGCAGGGGAAATTCATTTCCCTGCTAACTACTCACCTGATAACGCAATGAAATCAGCATGGTTGATTTTACAGGAAACAAAAGACAGAAATAAGCGTCCAGTATTAGAGTCATGTACTAGAGACAGTATCGCAAACGCATTGTTAGACATGGTTGTTCAAGGGCTAAATCCAGCCAAGAAACAAGGGTATTTTATTGCATATGGAAATACATTAGTTTTCCAACGTTCATATTTCGGTACTATGGCAGTGACAAAAAGGGTTACAGGTGCCAAAGAAATAAATGCAAACGTGATCTATGAAGGCGATGAAGTTGATTATGAAATGGTTAACGGTAAGATCACTAATTTAAAACACAAGCAAAAGTTTGGAAACATCAATAAAGACAAGATTATCGGTGCCTACTGCACAATTGTTCTCGATTCAAGCAATGTTTATCACGAGTTAATGACAATTGATGAAATTCGGCAAGCCTGGTCCAAATCTCAAATGTGGGGCAAAGGTCAAACGGAAGAAAGAAAAGGATCTACACATGACGAATTTAGACAGGAAATGGCTAAGAAGACAGTAATCAATCGTGCTTGTAAGAGATTTATTAATAGTTCAGATGATGGAAGTTTAGTTATTCAGCATTTCAATAGACAAGATGATGCAATCGTTGAAGCTGAAGCACAGCAAGAAATAGAAGAAAACGCAAATAAGGAAACGCTTGATTTTGAAGAGGAAAATATTGAAGATGCGGAGTTTACAGAAGTCGAATCAGAACCAGAGCCACAACAACAGACTGAAAAAGCTGAACCAGAGCCACAGCAACAAGATATGTTCGCGAATGAAGGGCCTGCATTCTAATGATCGAGATTAAAACATTAGCATCTGGAAGTTCGGGGAATTGCTACCACGTTACAGATGGTAGCACCCCACTACTCCTAGAATGCGGAATCAACTTTCGAGACATACAGATAGCATTAGATTTCAAAACTAGCAATCTAGCAGGTTGCTTGGTCAGTCATGAGCACAAGGATCATTCGAAAGGTATTAAAGACGTTTTAAAAGCAGGAATTGACGTTTATACGTCACAAGGAACAGCAGAAGCAGAAGGTATTAAACATCATAGATTGAAAGTTATTGAGCCTAAGAAGGCATTTCAAATCGGTACATGGAAGGTATTGTCCTTTGATGTTGAACATGACGTTAACGAGCCATTAGGATTCCTTTTTATGAATCAGCAAGGCGAAAAGCTTCTATTTGCAACGGACACGTACTATGTTCGTTATCGATTCAAAGGGCTTACTCATATCATGGTCGAGTGTAATTATAGCATGGATATTCTAAATGAAAACATAGAAAGCGGACGTGTTCCACAGCTGATGAAAAAACGATTAGTTAAGTCGCATTTCAGCTTAGAGAACGTCAAGGAATTTCTTAAAGCGAATGATCTAAGTCGAGTGCAAGAAATTCATTTGATGCACTTATCGGATAGCAATTCAGATGAAGAACGCTTCAAGCGAGAAATACAAGAACTTACTGGTAAACCAGTTTATATAGCTTAAAGGCGGTGGTTGGTGTGAGAAGTTTGCTAGTTGATGAATATCCTTTGATAGTATTGCCATCACTTGCAAAAGAGATTGGTTTGAACGAAGCGATTATGCTGCAACAGATTCATTTTTGGTTAGGAAAGAAGAAACACTACAGGGATGGACGATATTGGATTTACAACACTTATGACGGATGGGTGGAACAGTTTCCGTTTTGGAGTAAATCAACAATAAGAAGAGCAATAACAAGTTTAGAAAAACAAAACTTACTTTTAGTGGGAAATTATAACAAAGCGGGATTCGATAATACAAAATGGTACACGATCAATTACCAACAAATAAAATCAGTGAGCAGACCATCTGTTCAAAATGAGCAGACGGAGTGTTCAAAATGGACAGATGCACCTGTTCAAAATGAGCAGACCAATACCATAGACTACACAGAGACTAACAACATAGAAAGTAGTAGTAAGGGAAATCCATTTCATTTTTATGAAACGAACTTTGGAGTGTTGAGCCCCTTCATTTCAGAAAGCATTAAACAATGGTGCAACGATCTATCAGATGAATTAGTAATAGAATCTATGAAAATAGCTTTGAAAGAAGGTAAAAGATTTAACTATGCTGAAGGGATTCTTAAAAAGTGGCATTCAAATAACATTAAAACATTGGAAGATGTTGAAGCTGCAGAAGTTGAATTTAAGAATAAACGTAAACCAAAAAAGGAAAAGGACATTGACTGGGATAATTTGTAGGGGGTGTTGATATGAATCGGGAACAAGTTAAGCAATTATTCAAGTTCTTAGTAAGTATATATCCAAACTTTGAAGTATCTAGTCACAAACTTGATGTGTGGACCAGGATGATGAAAGATATGGACTTTAATCGAGTAATGGCAAAAGCAGAAACATACGTAACCGAAAATCGCTTTCCGCCGACAATCGCAGATTTATCAGCTTATGCACCAGATGAAAATAAACATTTAGAACAAATGAAGCAGTGGAAACGCGAAGCACAACAAGTGCCTGATGAAGTCAAACATCGATTTAGACAACAACTCTTACAGCTAGTACAGGTGAAAAGGCAATGATGGAAAACAGGGAAGCGGAACAATCAGTTATCGGATCTGTGCTTATGGAAGGTGAACTATATAAGGACTTAAGACTGGAACATAAGCATTTTGGTAGTATTATACACCAAAAAATATATCAAGCTATTGAACGAGTCGCAGATAAAGAGCAAAGCATTGACTTGGTAACAGTTACAACTGAACTAGCTGATGATATTAACAGCGTCGGTGGTGTCAGTTATCTTACGAATTTAGCAACGTCTATTCCAACAACAGCAAATTTAAGACATTATGAATCAGCGGTATTTGAAGCGTACAGGAATAGAACAGCTAGACAGATTGCTTTACAGTATGCAGAAAATCCAAATGATGAAAGGCTACATGAGCTTATTGCGGAGTTAGAAACTCTGAAAGAAGTCGGTGTACAAGCACAAGAAAAAACATTAGTCGATCACTTATCTGAGATTGTCGATGATATGTCAGCATCATCAGATGAACTTAATAATGGATTTAAAACAGGATTTACAGATTTCGACAACATGACAGGTGGTTTACAGCGTGGTGATTTAGTCATCATTGCCGCACGACCATCTGTCGGTAAAACAGCTTTTTCGCTAAACATGGGATCGGGTCATTGTAAAAACGGTGGAACAACACATATTTTCAGCTTAGAAATGTTAGCTAAACAGTTATTACAACGAATGATTTCATCAGAGGGACGCATAAACGGTCAAAAATGGCGTTCGATGGCATTTTCGACAGATGACTACAGCAAAGCCATGAGAGCGATAGGAATCATTTCGAATTGGAAACTAAACATATATGACCAGACCAGGACAATCAATGATATTAGAGCAATCGTAAGAAAAGCAGTTAATGACGCACCAGACGAAAAGCATCTTGTCATAATAGATTATTTGCAGCTAATGCAGACAACTGGAAGATATGAAAATCGAAACCTAGAAGTTGGATCAATGACAAGAGATTTGAAATTGTTAGCGATGGAATTAAATATTCCGATTGTAGTTTTATCACAGTTATCACGTGGAGTTGAGCAAAGACAAGATAAACGACCAATGCTGTCTGATTTACGTGATTCAGGAAACATTGAGCAGGACGCCGATGTTGTTGGCTTTTTATATCGTGATGACTATTACGACAAGGAATCGGAAAAGCAGAACATCATTGAAATCATTCTTTCAAAACAACGTAACGGACCTACAGGAACAGTGGAACTAGCGTTTTTAAAGGAATACGGTGCATTTTTAAATCTTGACTATCGTTATTCGGAGGATGATGCAAATGCAAGAATTGGAACGGCAAGCCCTTGAAAAAGAGCAAGAAAAGGAAATGTGGAAGCAAGCCATTATCGATTTATTCAAAAGTAACAGGCTAAGCGAAAGACAGCTTAGCCTTGGAATGGAAAAGATATTTCAGCTTGGACATAATGCGGGTCATTGTCGTGGGGAGATTCATAAGAAAAAAATGGAGGAAACAGCATGAGTGTGAATTTAAAAAAACAACCGAAGTTAAAGAGTCATGGATTGTTTACAGACTACACGATACTGCTTGAAAACCAAGAATTTAGGCATAAAAACGACGTTGTGAGAGAGGCAGCTACTTTATTTAATGCAGGCAAAGACGTGTCGCAGATTTCAAGACTTCTTAAACGCCCAAAAATGGAAGTCACATTGATGTTACTGCACCAAGCGACTAAAAGCAGAATTGATATTCAAGATTTAGTTAAAGGGTGGTGAATCAAGTGAAAGAACAGTCAATCGTTCGCAAGATATACATTGAGCAACTAAATCAACTTGGTTATTACAACACAGAAGGTAAATCCAATCGACAACTAGCTATGATTCTAGCGGCTAAAACCGAATCACAAGCTAGAGAAGTTAATATAGCGAGTCCGGAAAATAGGTGGTTTTGAAAGGAGAAATTACCATGACTAAACAAAAATCAAAACGCAGACGTGGACCATCGCCAGTGATTATACCAAGAGAAATAAACGAATGGATAAAACGTTCAAGTACAAACGCCAAAATTGAGAATTATCTAAAAGGCGGTGGCAGACGTGATTCATACAAAAAGACGTAAGAAATTGAGAAATCCACTGTTAATCAAAAGATACGAAGAAGGTTTCAAGGACGGAATCGAACATGCTGCTAATGTTATAGCAAAAAATTTTGAAGGTATTGAGAACATTAAAGGGATCGGACCTAAGACAGCGGAGAAAATACGTGAGCATGTTTTTAAGAAAACGAAAGAGCGTTCGAGGTGATATTGATGGATAATGCACAAATGAATCTTTTTGGCGACAACTTAGTAATTGATGACAACACAAAGCTAAAAGACTTGTTAAAGCACACGAATCATATTGATATAGAGCTTTTAAGCGATACAAGAGAGAAGGCATTGAGTAGGATTAAAAAGTTTGAGAAGTATGGAGAAATTAGAGAAGTAGATCATGTCGATAAGTGGTTTCAAATAAATTCGGAAAACCAAAAAATAAATGTGTTTTCTTATTATGAAAAAGGGGTTTAGTGAATGGAACAAGTTATCAACTGTTTACGTTGTAACAGACGATTAAAAACTGTAAAAAGTCGAGAGTTAGGATTCGGTCCAGTTTGTTATAAAAAGCATTTGCAAGAACAAGCAGACAAGGAATTTAAGAAGAATCAGACAACGATTGATGAGTATTTAGGGGATGAACACAATGCAACGAATGACAGCAAGGCAATATCGCAAAATGAGCAAAAGGCGTTCCAAGTATCGTAACAAAAAGGTTCAGTTAGATGGTCATACGTTCGATTCAAAGGCAGAAGCGAGATATTACCAAGAATTAAAATTAATGGAGCGAGCGGGAGAAATATTATTCTTCCGCCTGCAACCTAGATATAGATTGCTAGATGGGTTTGAAAAGCATGGCAAAAAACATCGAGCCATCGACTACATAGCAGATTTTGAAATACATCACAAGGACGGCTCTATCGAGGTTGTGGACATAAAAGGCTATAAGACGGATGTGTTCCGTATCAAGGAAAAAATGTTTAACAAGAAGTATCCGCATAAGTTAAGTATTTTGAAACTCGAAAAAGGGAGGTTTGTGGAGATATGACAACACTCGAAAAAGCAATCGCTTGGAGAGATAAATTAACCAAAATAGTTTCACATGCTAACGATCCGAACTATGTAATCGAAAAAATCGAAATACTAGATTACTTGATAGAAAACACAAAAGAAAACGAGTCGCACATGCCAAAACGAGCGGAAGTGAGTGAATGAGAGGACGTAAGCGAATCTGGATGTTGCTATATCGGTATGAAGAAGGCCACAAGGTGTGGCTGTACGAGCCATTACGAAAATACGAGATTACGGCTAGGTTACGTGATGGCTGGAAGATTGTCACATAAAAGCAAAATAAAGCGATTCTAGCGATTTTATTATAAAGATGATTAAAGATACTAGATTCAACTAAAAAACGACAGGCGGAAAGAATTGCCTATAAATTGGGGTGATTTTATGGCGATTGCAATGGTGATTGTGTTTATTATCTTAGTTTTTCTAGGTTTGACGACAGAGGAGTGGTAATATGACGGTTTTATTGACGATTTTAGGAATTTTGTATGTTTCAGCATTGATCGGATTTAGAAAAGCGTACATCAGACGTAGGCAAGAGATAGAAAGGAACGATTATTATGACTGATAAAGAGCGTTTGGAAGAAATAAAGAGGAATTATAACGAATTGCAAGCACAAAATTTAAGGTTACAAGAACGAGTGCAGGAGCTGGAAGTTTGGCGGAATGAAGTAACACAAAATGTAGTAGCAAGAAATGCAGAATATGCAAAATGTAGAGAACAAAACAAACGCTATCGTGAAGCGTTGGAGTTCTATGCAAATGAAGAAAATTACTTCTTTGATGAAAAAGAATACAAGGTTGGGTTAGGTGTTCCAGAATCAGAAATAACTCTCGATTATGGAAATAAAGCACGTAAAGCATTGAAAGGAGATAAGCAATGAATATTCCTATTCCAGAGAAAAAGGAAATTTCAATGAAAAATGTCGAATGGGGATCTGATGAATTTAACGAGTTAATAAAACAAGCTAAGGAGCAAGAACAAAAACAACAAGAATACGATCAAGCTGTTGAGTTTGTGACAAGAATTATGGAGGGATACTAATGAATCTTTCAAAACTATTTCCGATACAAAAGAAACTAGATGATCGAATCGAAAAAGAAAAAGGACTGGAAGGACAGGACTTGCTAAATAAGAAGATATTAGCCTTGCTAGTTGAATTAGGGGAGTTAGCAAACGAATGGAGAGGGTTTAAGTTTTGGAGCCATGACCAAGAACCAAGAACAAAAGATTATAAACAGATAAAGTGCAAATGGTGTAATGGTTCAGGCGACGACGGTACAGGTATATGTCCTGATTGCAAATCGTCGGGAGATGTTTACAAAGAATATAACCCACTGCTTGAAGAGTTCGTCGATTGTTTGCATTTCATTTTGAGTATTGGGTTGGAAATAGGTGTTTGTCCAGAGGAATTAGATGCAGAGCCTATATTTTGCGCAAACGTCACAGAGCAGTTTAGTGATTTATTTTATGAAATTTCTTGTTTGAAATGTGAAGAAAGAAACGGACAACTATACGAGGATTATTTACGATATGACGTTATGTTAGAACATTTTGTAGGTTTGGGCGAAATGCTAGGCTTCACTTGGGAACAAATCGAACAAGCCTATTTTGATAAAAATAAGGTGAATCACGAAAGGCAAGAAAACGGATATTAAGGTGGGATAGTATGAGAGTTTACTTTGAGATAGACAACGGAAAAATGTTTCAATCTGGTTATGCAGATTATAAAAATGTAACTAAGTCGGATACGGATTTTATACGTGAAGATATATCACGTAATAAAAATGTAGATGTAAATGATGTGAAAATTCTTTACTTCTTATCGAAAAAAAGACCATTTTCCTGATGTTAGCAAAATGGTATTAAAAAAGCCAGGAATCACCCCGGCTACCCTTAGCAAGATTATATCACAAATTGGGGTGGTCCTGGTGAGTTGGGTTGATAGACTGATAATAGAATACGAAGAAGGCAGAAAGTCACTGTATGCTATGAAAGACGCCTTGGGTGATTCTGAATTAGATAGAATAGACAAAACACAGATAAACAGCATGATTCGAGAAATATCAGATGTCATCAAGTGGTTAAAGACGGGAAGGGACCCATTCAAATTAAGAGGCATTGATAGAAGGTCAGCCTATCAAAAAAGGGTTTTATACGACATGGATCTATTCCCGTCACTTGATATAGTACCAGATTCATTGAAAGAAGATGACAACGAATTAACGAATGAAGAAAAAGAATTAGTTGCAGATATTTTATTAGTTTTGTCACCACGCGAAAGACAATGCTACTTGCTGCATTTTGTAAATCAATTGTCGTTTGAAGAAATTGCAGATGAACTGAAATTAAGTAAAGGAACGATTCAATCGTATATCGAAAGAGCAAAAGCGAAGATAAAGAATAAAGTTTCTTGCCTTACAGATGCCGTATGATTGCCTTACATTGCCATTCATTCCCATATGAATGGTGAAAGGGTATTATTACTAATATAGTTAGAAATCACGCAACAAACTCATAGATTAATCGGTGTTGGTGTGTGGTAGTAATAGCATGCACATAACATAGATAGAGTTTATATTAAGAAAAAAACGGCACTTTTCCTTCCGCCTTCAAAATCCCTGTTGTATGATGGGGTAAAGGAGGTGATAGAATGAAAGTCAGTGAACTTATTAAACACCTTGAAGAGTTTCCAAATAAAGATGCAAAAGTTGCAATGAGTGCTGTAGTAACACTCAAGAAATCAAATAAAGTCATACCGACAATGGCAATGGTTGAAGATGTTTTAGTTCCACTAGATAAGAATGATAAATCTATGATCGTTCTAAAAACAAAAATTATCGAAGAAAATATCTAAGCACTCTTAACAGGGTGCTTTTTTCATGCTTAAAATAATAGTTGAGCTAGCATAACGCTAGCTCGTATTTTCAATGTTTCCTAGCTTTGTGTTTAGCTAGAGTTCTCCCAGCTTGAGACTTTCTAGCTTTTGATTTGCTTGTCGATAAAGTTCGACCAGCTTTTCTTACTTTCGGGCTAGGGTTACATTTCTTTTTCGACAATACATTTTCACCCCCCTTCAGGAACATTATACCAATAAATAAGGTGATTACATGAATATACCTAGTAAAATATTAGTTGGCGGAATAGAATACGATATTGAATTTCAACAATTTATAGAAATAGATTCGGATAGAAACTTTCAAGGGGTTTGTGACTATCAAAATACAAAGATAAAGATACTGGAATCTTTAAGCGAAGAAAGAAAAGAAGATGTATTTTTCCATGAGGTAACTCACGCCATTTTTTACGAAGCCGGATACGATGATCAGGATGAAGAAATGATTATTAGGATTGGTAAAGTACTACATCAGCTAATTAAAAACAATGAGTTTAGGAGGTAGGTGCGAATGTAAATGCAAAACAAACCCCATGCAAACAAAAAAGATAATTATTGCGGAGCTAAGACAAGAAGTGGTAAACCTTGCAGAAATAGAGCAATGGCAAACGGTCGTTGTCGAATGCATGGCGGAAAGTCCACCGGCGCTCCACCTGCAAAGATGAAGAAGAATAGTAACGCTAGAACACATGGTTTATTTGCTAAGTACCTTCCAGGCGAAACACTTGAAATCATGAACAGCATTAATAACATAGATCCACTTGATATATTGTGGACTAATATACAAATGCAATTCGCATCTATCATTCGAGCGCAACAGATTATGTTTGTTGAAAATAAAGAAGATACAACAAGGGAATTAAAGAAATTAAAAGTAGAAAATGTGATTGATTCAGAAGGGAACGAGATTCAAGTTCCGATTGAAAAAGAATATGAATTACAGTTCGCTTGGGATAAACAAGCAACGTTCATGAATTCATTATCACGTTCTATGGCTGAACTAAGAAATATGTTAAAGCAATATGTTGAGTTATCTACTCATGATGATGACAGGTTGCTTGAAATTAAACGTATGCAGGCACAGATTGATAAGACTAATGCTGAAATCGAACAAATAAATAAAGAAAACACAACAGACGCTCCACCAGAAATAACAATAGTAGATGCTTGGACTGATGACGATGAGTAATAAACATGTTATCAATATCCAGAAGGAAGTTAATCCAGCGTTTAAATCGGTGTGGACGAGTAATAAGCCTTATAACATATTGAAAGGCGGTAGAAACTCGTTTAAGTCGTCTGTTATTGCGTTGAAATTAGTTTATATGATGTTGCAATATATCCGTAAAGGCGAAAAAGCTAACGTTGTAGTATTGCGTAAAGTCGCTAGTACGATACGTGATAGTGTTTATAACAAAATACAGTGGGCAATTGGTAAATTTGGTTTTACTGTTGTTGCAGGTAACGAAAGTGGCGACTTTAAAGCGACAGTAGCACCGTTTAAGATTACGCACAACGCTACTGGTTCTACATTCTATTTCTATGGACTAGATCAGTTTGAGAAGCTCAAATCTAATGACATTAACGACATTATAGCTGTATGGTATGAAGAAAGTGCTGAATTTGAGAATCAAGAGGAATTTGACCAAACAAACGTAACGTTTATGCGACAAGTTCATGAATTAGCACCGTTCGTACAGTTTTTTTGGTCGTACAACCCACCGCGTAACCCGTATAGCTGGATAAATGAGTGGTCAGATTCAATGATTGGTGAAGATGACTATTTAGTGCATCATTCTAGTTATCAAGATGACGAACTGGGTTTCGTTACTGAACAGATGCTTGCGGACATAGAGCGTATTAAACGTAATGATTATGATTATTACCGTTACTTGTACTTGGGTGAACCTGTGGGCTTGGGAACAAACGTGTATAATATGTCATTGTTTAAACCGATTGATGAATTATTTGACGATGATCCATTGATTTTAATCGATACTGCAACGGATACTGGTCACCAAGTGAGCGCAACTACTCATCTTGCTTTCGGACTGACTGCAAAACGAAAGGTTATTTTGCTAGATACGTATTACTATAGTCCACAAGGTAAAGTTAACAAGAAAGCGCCAAGTGAATTATCGGAAGGCTTTTTCGATTTCTATACAAAAACACGAGAAACATTCAAAAAGCCATATGATGTTCATACCATCGATTCAGCAGAAGGAGCGTTACGAAATCAAATATTTAAAGATTATGGATTGAGACTACATCCAATTGCAAAGAAAAAGAAAATAGAAATGATTGATAACGTGCATAGCTTATTGGCTGATGGACGTTTTTATTATTTGGATACACCTAATAATAAGGTTTTCATCGAAGAACATAAGAAATACCAGTGGGATGAAAAAACACTAGATTCAGACAATCCACGTGTGATTGAAGTTGATGATCATACTTGCGACGCTTTTATTTATTACGTAAACGACAATTTACGCAAATTAGGGCTTAAATTTTAGGTGGTGAAAAAATGTTTAAACGAGCAATCAACGCTGTTAGGAGGTGGCTATACAATTTGGGTATTTTGAAAGGCATGCAGTCATTAGAAAATCACAAAGACATTCCGATCAATGAGGAAATGTATCAGTATATCGACATGTGGAAGCAGCTTTATCGTGGTTATCACGAAGATTGGCACAAACTCACATATAAAACTATTGAAGGCACAAAAGAGCGAAAAATGGACACATTGAACATGGCCAAAGTTAGCTCCAATGAAATGGCAAGTCTGGTTTACAACGAAAAATGTGAGATTAGCATAGGTGATGATAAAAATGCAACTGCTGAATTCATTAATAACGTTTTTAAGGATAACAAATTCAACAAGAAGTTCCAGGACTACTTAGAATATTCATTTGCTATGGGTGGCGTGGTAATCAAACCTTATGTTGAAAACGACAAGATTAAGTTATCGTTTGTTACTGCTGACTGTTTCGTGCCAATTTCCTGGAGCAATGAAACGATTCGAGAAGGAGTATTTATTAATCAGATACAAAGACGAGACAAGACATACACACATCTTGAGTGGCATGAATGGATAAACGGTGTGTATACAGTCACCAATGAATTGTACGAATCACGAAATGGTACAGACCTAGGTGTTCCAGTCCCTTTAAACACATTGAAAGAGTACGAAAATCTAGAACCGATTGTTGGAATGACAGCGATTGAGAAACCGTTGTTTGTTTACTTCAAGCCGAATACAGCGAATAACATTGATACTCAAAGTCCGTTAGGTATATCACTGTTTGCCAATGCATTAGATACTATGAAAGCCATAGATGTGGCGTTTGATTCATTTAACCGTGAATTTAGACTAGGTAAAAAGAGAATAATCGTGCCTGAACACATGGTAAAAGCGGTAGTTGATCCGATTGACGGACGAATGCACAGATATTTCGATACATCAGACGAAACATACGAAGCACTTCCTGGTGAAATGGACGATTTTAAAGTACATGATATTTCCGTTGAATTAAGGGTTGATGAACATATTGCTGCAATCAATGCCATGCTTAACTTATTTGCAATGCAGACAGGATTTTCATCAGGTACATTTACATTTGATGGACAAAGCATGAAAACAGCAACAGAGGTTATTTCCGAGCAGTCTAAAACATTTAAATCAAAGCAAAGTCATGAAGTTATAATCGAAGAAGGATTGAAAGAGCTTATTGGCGCTATTCTTTCACTAGCGAAACAGTATTCGCTTTTCAACGCCAAAGATGATTACGAAGTGTCGATAGCGTTTGATGATTCGATTGCGGAAGATAAGGCGGCTGAAATTGATAAGCAATCACAAATGGTGTTAAATGGGTTGCAGTCGAAAAAACGAGCCATTATGAAGATTCAGGGTGTTACAGAAGATGAAGCACTTGAAATATTGCAGGAAATTGCTGAAGAAAGCAATGGTTTTAAAGAATTCAAACGTGATGAACAATTGAGTTCTATTTTGTTAGGTGAAGGGGAGTAAATAAATGAATAACGTTGATGGTTTTGTTATCAAGTTGAAATCTAGTGATTATAGCGAATTGATTGATGGTGTGAAAAGCTTTGTTATAGAAAACGGTTTTATAGTCTTTTATGACGAAGAAGGCAAGATAAAAAAGATGTTTAACAAAGATGATGTATTATCAGTCGAGTTAGAAGGTGATTGAGTGAAATGTAAACACGATTACGCAGTAATTGAAGATAACATTCATGTTGATGAAATAAGGTATGGTAACGGTGAAATAAGTGTTGAAATAAGCGGGTACGTCATATTCCATTGTAGGAAATGCTTAGATATACAGAAAAAGGTGTTGTAAATGAACCCTAAACGTCCAAAAATTACACCCAGCCAATTGAATCTATTTACTGAACCAGTTATAGAGATATACAGATCGCTAGAAGAGGAAATATTCCTTATGGTAGCTAAACGATTAAAAACGAGTGAGGACATCACAAAAGATACTGTTTTTCAATGGCAAATAGAAAAGATGAATCAATTAAGAATGATTAACGAAGAAACAGTTAAACTACTTGCTAAACGTACAGGAAAGACTGAACGAGAGATTCGTAAAGCAATCAAACATACAGGCATTGTTACGATTGAAAGTGTAGACCATGAATTAAAAGACATATATGATCCGTTGCCAATGCCATCACATATTGATAGAGTACTTGAATCGTTCGTCAGACAAGCATATCGAGAATATAACAATTTCGTGAATCAGTCGCTTATAACGACAACATATGGTCATGGAACTGTTGCAGATATGTATAGACGCATCATTGAAACAACGACAGGTAAAGTTCTAGCAGGTACAAAAACAGTTAATCAAGCAGTGACTGAAACGATTGTAGAGTGGGGAAACAAAGGTCTTAGAACTGGTTTCATTGATAGAGGCGGTAACGTGTGGACATTAGAACGATATGCTGAATCTGTTATACGAACAACAACAAATAACGTTTACAACGATTTAAGGACAGAACGAATGCAGGAATATGGCTTGGATTTAGTACTTGTCAGTAGCCTTCCTGATCCTAGAGAAGCATGCAGCCATATTCAAGGTAGGGTGGCAACTCTTAAAAGACCAGAAGAAAATGACACGAAATATCCATCTGTTTACGAATTTGGTTATGGCGAACCATGGGGCCTAAGAGGGGTTAATTGCCGTCATATGTTTTTTCCTTTTATCGATGGAATCAACGAAAACAATCAGATTCAGTATTCAGAAGAAGAAATGACAAAAAATAGAGAGTTAAGACAAAAACAACGTTATTATGAACGCCAAATACGAAAAGCTAAGCGTTCATTAAATATAGCTAAAGTAACAGGTGATGAAGTGTCTATTTTGCGTTACAAAAAGCTAGTTAGGGATAGACAGGCAAGAATGAGGAAATTTATTTCAGATACTGGTAGGACAAGAGAATATTCAAGAGAACAAGTCGTCTAAGAGCGACTTTTTATTTTGTCCGTTTACATGTAGTGGACGTTAAATAAAACATGAGGAAATTACCCAATAGGGAGGAGTTTATATGTTGGAAAATAGATTTTTACCACTGAATTTACAGTTTTTCGCTGAACAGGGCGAAGATGAAGGTGACCAGACATCTGAACAATCTGGAGGTAATGAAGAACAATCGGGTACTGATTCCCAACAACAATCAGAGGAAAAGACATTTAGACAAGAGGATGTCAATAACATTGTTGCTCGTGAAGCTAAGAAGGCACAAGAAAAACTATTGAAGCAGTTAGGAATTGAAGATTTTGAGAATGCAAAAGAGGGTTTTCAGAAATTCAAAGAATGGCAAGATCAACAGAAAACAGAACAAGAAAAGCAAGCTGAACAGTTAGAACAACTCCAAGATAATCTTAATCAAACAACCACAGAAAACGAAACATTAAAAGCACAATTAAGTGCATTAAAACAAGGGGTTATAGCTGACTCAGTAGAAGATGTTGTAGCACTTGCTAAAAATTATGTTTCTGATGATGTGGATATGGAAGCAGCTATTAAGCAAGTAATTGAAAAATACCCTCATTTTGCACAGAAACAAGAAGAACAAGATGAACCTAAACCACAATTTACAACTGGACAGCATCAATCAGATGGAAATGTGATAACAGATCCGTTCAAACAAAAATTAGCAAAATATAAGTAAAGGGGTAATTTTAAATGTCTAAAAAAACACAGCTATTAAGATTAGATATTCAGTTTTTCGCAGGCACAGCAAACAACAATCAAGCAGCACGTAGCTATCAAAAACAATTTAAGGAGTTATTACAAGCGGTATTTCGTACACAGGCTTATTTCCGTGACTTTTTCGGTGGTGAAATCGAAGCATTAGACGGTGTACAGCATAATGAAACAGCTTTCTATGTCAAAACTTCTGACATCCCTGTTGTCGTAGGAACTGAATATAACAAGGATGCAAATGTGGCATTTGGCACAGGAACAGGTAATTCCACACGATTTGGTCCACGTACTGAAATTATCTACAAAGATACACCAGTTCCGTACACTTGGGAGTGGGTTATTCATGAAGGTATTGACCGCCACACAGTAAATAATGATTTCAACGCAACTATCGCTGATCGTTTGGATTTACAAGCACAAGCAAAAATCAAGCAATTCAATGATGCGCACAGCAAGTTCATTTCTAGCGTTGCTACAAAAACAGAAACACTATCTGATTATAGCGCTGATGCAGTGTTGAAATTATTCAACGAGTTGTCTAAGTACTACATCAACATTGAAGCTGTAGGAACTAAAGTCGCAAACGTAAACGCAGATTTATACAATGCTATTGTTGACCATCCATTAATGACAACTGGCAAAAACTCAACAGCAAACATCGACAATAACCAAGTCATTAAGTTTAAAGATTTTATTATCACAGAAATTCCAGACTCTTTATTGCAAGAGGGAGAAGTTGCTTACACATACATCGCAGGAATCGGTAAAGCGTTCACAGGAATTAATACAGCGCGTACCATCGAATCAGAGGACTTTGACGGTGTAGCACTTCAAGGAGCGGGTAAAGCAGGCGAATTTATCCTTGATGATAACAAAGCGGCAGTGGCTAAAGTAACGTTTTCTGGTGGTAGTGGCGGAGGTGTAGAAGGGTAATGACATCTTTCCAAGCGCAAGTCATACAGAATATTCCAGCTAACCGACTAGTGGCATTAGCCGGAATAGGTTCTGTAGAGAATCGTGAGTATGACAAAATTTATCTAAAAAAATCTGAATTAGGCTGGATACCCGATTTTGTGACAAGTGTTGACTTGGAAGAAGGACAAGAGGTAGAAGTTGTAATTAAAAACAATCCTATTTGGAACGTAGAAGCGGCGCAACGCCTTCCAGCAGGTACGTTAGTCATGTGTGACGAAGAAGGACGTGTCAAGTCGTATAATCCGTCGCAAGGAAATCATGTCGGCTATACGACACACGAAGTTGAAGCTGGCGAAGTTGTTTCTATCGTCCGTAAATACGGGAACATGCCACAAAATCAAGCGGAAATTATGTCTTTCGTAACGCAATCAAAAGAAAGTTACAGCGACTTAACGGTTAACGAGTTAAAACAGAAGCTTGACGAAAAAGGAGTCGAGTACAAGAAAAATGCAACGAAAAAGGAACTGATTGAACTGTTAGAAGGTGATTAAATGCCTTATTTAACCTACAACGAATATACAGAACTAGGCTTTGAAGAAATGGAGCAATCCGAGTTTGAAAAACTACTAAAAAGGGCGAGTGGTGTTTTAGATAGCATCACTCGCTATTTTTATAGGCACAATGACTTGGAATCAGATGTTGAATTTAGAAAAGAACAATTCAAAAAAGCACTTGCTGCACAAATTTCCTATTTTTATGACATGGGCGGTACATCATCACATGAATTAAACGAGCCTGAAACAGTCACGATTGGCAGAACTACCGTTTCGAGTGGTGGTCGTTCTAATTCAAATGTAGAAGATAATAAAAACAAATTGGTAAGTGAAGATGTTTATATGTATTTAAGTGGTACAGGCCTTTTATATCGTGGAATTGGAGTGGTTTAAATGCGTATTGGACCATTACCAAAGCGTTGGCTTATTCATTCAATCGAATACGAGGAATATTTAGGTAAAGACGATTGGGACAATGATAAATACGCTGAACCAATTACGATTAAATACGTGAGATTTGACGATACGACTGTATTTAGTCGTGATAGTACACAAAATAAGATTCTAGCTGAAGCCATTGTTTTTGTAGATGCTAGGCATAGTAAACCATTGCCAACATTCAAAGAACGCTCAAAAATCACTTTCAATGGTCGAGCTTACACGCTCAAGAAAATAGTAGATTGCTATTATCCTCATAAAAACGAGATTAGACACTACGAATTGGAAGTGATCTAATGCAAATTAAAGTAACTAAAGATTTATCGAGAATACCAAGGCGAGTTAATACCATGACCAAATTAGGACAATATGCTTTAATCAATCAAGTACATTCAGACATGAATAATTATGTACCGTTTTTACGTGGGGATTTACGGAACCAATCTACCCAATCACTTGATTCGAAGTCTGTAATTTACAACGTGCCATATGCTCGGGTTCAGTTCTTTACACAGTTCAAAAACTATACCACACCAGGCACTGGTCCACGATGGGATTTAAAAGCTAAAGCTATCCATGGCAAGTCGTGGGAACGAGTCACTAAACGAGCGATGAAATGAGTGATGTTATGAAGTTAGATTTATTAGAGCAGTTAAATAAAAAGATTAATAGTCTTGACCTTTATGCACGATCTAGAATTGGTTTGTTAGGAACTGATGAAAGTATTTCAATTATGGCAATGCCTGGTGGTGTTGAAACAGTATACTTTGATGGAACAAGAGATAAGGAGTATCAGATACAGGTAAATGCCAAAAGCAAACGAAATGATTACTGCTTTGATGCATTAACGACAATATATCAGTCGTTAGAAAACCTAGATGATTTGCCATCTGAAAATGGTAGTTATGAATTTAATAAAATTGAGACAAAGTCGCTCCCCAATCTTGTAGGACAGGATGAGGACGGCTTTTTTATTTGGGCTTTAAACATTAGTTGTAAAATTACTATCTATCAAGGAGTTGAATTAATTGGCTAGATATAAAAACGCTCTTACAAAGTATTATGTTGGAGACCTGGAAGAGAAAGAAGCTAATTTAAGGTTAGCTAAATGGATCCAAGCGGTTGAAGACGATACAGATGAAGAAGTCGAAGAAGAAGCTTATTATGATGGCGATGGAACACCCGAAGAAGATGTTATCAGTGTTAAGAAAAAGTACTCGTTTGAGGGGTTTTATGATAATGATGATCCAGCACACCGTTTTATAGCTGATTTAGAATTTGAAGTGGGAGAAGATCGTAAAATTTGGTTTAAACAAGAAAGAACAAGCGGTGAAATTTTGGAAGGTCCTGCAACTGTTACCGAACCGAAAGTAACAGGTGGAGAAGCATCTGAATATCAACATTTTAGCTTTGCTATTGCCTGGGACAGAAAACCAGATATTTCAAAGAGTGATGATGATGCAGGCGGTGGAGTGGAGGGCTAAACACAGCCCTCTTTTAATTTAAAAGGAGTGATTTAATTGGCTATTAAGATTCAAACGCAAACACATGTAATTCCGATTGAAATCGGCGATGTCAAACTAGAGTTTGATATGAGTGATGAAAATATTAAGAGATTGTTCGATTCAGAGAACGAAATAATGAAGAAAATTAGTGAAGTTGATAGTAATGATTTTGATGCACAGAAAAAAGCTATAAAAGAAATTATTGATGCAACGTTAGGTGATGGATCATTTGATAAGTTGTATAATTTATCACCATCTGTTTTTATTGTAGTCGAATATTTCATGCAAATTGCGCAGGGATTGAAAGAAGAAATAAATAAACGTTTAGGGAACGATAATCTAAGTAAAGCACAGAAATACTTAGAAGCAAAAGAGAAGATTAATAAACAAAAGAGTAAACAGAACAGCAAGAAGTGACTGCTATGAACTTAGCGTACCCAATTGAAGATATTGCTGAAATCGATGGAGTTACGTATGAATTAGACATGTCTTATGACAACATATTGCGCTTGTTCGATTTGTTAAAAGATAATTCATTAAGCGATGCATCTAAAGTCAATACAGGTCTAATAATGCTAATAAACGATGATTTAGAACAATACGAAATTGAAGTAAAAGCTAAGATATTCGTTGAGCTTTTCAAAAATGCAGTAGGTAATGATGAATCAGAACGTAATAATGTTGATTTGGAAGGAAATCCAATGCCTGATATACCTAACGATGATAAAAGGGCGTATGACTTAGTTCAGGACGCCGAATACATTTATGCGTCGTTTATGTCTGACTATGGAATCGATTTGTTTGAAGTGCAAGGGAAACTACATTGGTATAAGTTTAAAGCGTTGCTAAACGGTTTAACCGACAAGTCTAAATTCATGCGAGTCGTTGAAATACGTCAAGCTGAATTGCCGAAAGGGAAAGGCATGCAAAAAGAGCGAGAACGGATTAGAAAGCTGAAAGAACACTATGCGTTAAAAGAAGATGATAGTAATGCAACTTAAGGAAGTGCGTTGTAAAAAATGTGCAAAATTACTGGCTAAATTAAAAGGTAAAGCTGAAATCAAGTGTACAAGATGTAACACTTTAAACAAATTCGAACAATAAGAGGGCCACGAGCCCCTATACTCAACAAATTTTAATTTTAAAGTATGGGGGTGAAGTATGTGGCTGATGGAAAAGTAGTAATTGATGTCATATTAGACGACAAACAAGTTAGCGGTGGTATTAAAAAAGTCGAAGGACGTTTAAATGGCATTAGTGGCGCTGCTAAAAGAGGTATAGCTACAGTAGGTAAGTTAGCTGGAGCTTTGGGGCTTGTTGGACTTGCCTATAAAGGTATTGATATGGTAAAACGGTCTCTTGATGGTGCTATTGACCGTTATGATACGTTAAATAACTTCCCTCGTGTAATGGCTCAAATTGGATTTGATGCCGATACTTCTCAAAAGGCGATAAACAAGTTAAGTGATGGCATTCAGGGTTTACCGACACGTTTAGATGAGGTTGCAAGCACAGCGCAATCCATTGCTATTATGACTGGTGATTTAGATGGTGCTGTTGATACAACATTAGCACTAAACAACGCATTTTTAGCAAGTGGCGCTAGTACAGAAGATGCAAAACGTGGTCTTGATCAGTATGTTCAAATGCTATCAAAAGGCGAAGTAGACTTACAGAGCTGGCGTACATTGCAAGAAACAATGCCTTTCGCACTAAGAAAAACTGCTGAAGCATTTGGTTTCACAGGAAAATCAGCTACTAACGATTTTTATGAAGCACTTAAAAGTGGCGAAATCACTATGTCTGAATTTAACGATAAACTCATTGAGTTAGATCAGGCGCAAGGTGGATTTGCTGAAACAGCAAAAACATCAAGTGCAGGAATAAAGACAGCCTGGACCAATATGAAAACATGGGTGGTCATGGGTGTAACTGATATTATTGCAGCACTTGATGAAGCTCTTGGCGGTGTCGGATCCATTGAAGGAGCAATTAATTCATTAAAACCTGTTGTTCAGGGTTTTTTTAGATTGGTTGCTGACGGTATAATTTTTGTAGGTGGATTTATTAGTGGGCTTATCGGTAAATTTCAAGAGTTAACAGGATCTACAGATGGCGTAACAACATCAGTAATGAACATCATATCAACATTGACTGATTTTTTTGCACCTGCTTTCGAAGCGGTGTTTTCCTTTGCATCGTCAATTTGGGCTCAATTCGTTGAATTCTTTCAGACTCACGGTGAAATGATAGGTCAAACAGTGCATAACGTTATGACGTTTATATGGGAAATTATGCAATTTATATGGCCCGCAATCGAGTTTCTAGTTATTGACACGTGGGAGTCAATAAAAGGAGTTATACAAGGCGCACTTGACGTTATTTTAGGCATTATACAGTTTTTTAGCGCTTTATTTACTGGAAATTGGACTGAAATGTGGGAAGCTACAAAGAAGATTTTTAAAGGCGCTTTGCAAGTTGTCTGGAATCTAATTAATTTGTGGTTTATCGGAAAAATTCTAAAAGCGGGTAAGGTGTTTGCGCAAGGATTTAAACAGGTTTTTGTAAGTTTGTGGAATGCCATTAAGTCGCTATTTTCTGCATCTGTGAATGCTGTGAGAAGCGTTGTTACAGCTGGATTTAACGCTATTAGAAGTGTTATTACTGGCATAATGAATGCTATTAAATCAGTCATATCGAGTATTTTGAATGCTATAAAAAGTGTTTTTACTGGATCTGTTAGCAGTTTAAAATCCATTGTATCTAACGGATTCCGTGCAATGGTTAACGCGATAAAGTCATTGATGTCAAAAGCGTTAAGCGCTGTAAAGAGTATATTCACTAATATGCTCGATATCGGTAAAAATGCAGGAAAGATGTTTATCGGCATTGGAAAAGATTTAATAAACGGACTTATTAACGGTATTAAAAACATGGCAGGCGCCGCGATTGACGCTATCACTGGCGTCGTTGGTAGTGTTGTTGACAAGGCTAAGTCTCTGCTCAAAATCAAATCTCCATCACGGTTGTTTATGGAGTTTGGTGGTTTTATAAGTGAGGGTATGGCCATTGGTATTGATGAGGATGCAAAACAAGCTGTTAAGTCTATTAGTGATTTAACCAGCGATTTAGAAAAAGAAGCGGAATCAGACTTAAAATTAAATCTTTTGAGTGATCTAAAAGGCTTTACCGCAAATGCAGCACTAGGCAAAATGGCTCCAGTAACACAATCGGTACAGCAAGAAATCATTTCTAAACAATCAAATGCAAGCAAATATGATGATTCAAAAGTTGTTAGATTGCTTCAAATAATCGCTGAAAAGGATCCAGATTTATATTTGGGATTAGAAAAAGTCGGTTCTCTTATGGACAAGGAACAAGCAAAACGTATTAATTTACAAGGAAGGAGGGTTGCACTTGAATAATCATTTTGGAATCACATTCAATGGAAAGCATAGTTACCGCGATTTCGGTCTAAGAGTATTAGAAAAACACATCGGCAACCCTTCTAAAATAAAACGAAAAGAACGTGTACCTTTTTCTAACAAAATATATGATTTTAGTAGTGTTTATGGTGGCCAAGAATACGAGGAAAGACATTTAACATACGTCTTTAATTTAAGGGATTACGACAAGGTAAATCTAGCAATTAAAAAGATTGAAATACTTAATTGGTTGATGCAACCTAATGAAAAAGTGCAGTTGCTTGATGACTATATACCTGGTTATTACTTTTTAGCAGAAGTTGAAGAAGCTCCCGATTTTGACGAGTTGCGATTTCGGGGTGTATTTACCGTGAACTTTACCGCGTATCCATTTAAAATCGGCGAATACGAAGAAGGAAACGATTTATGGGACCCATTCAATTTCTTGCTAGACGTTGCTCAAATAACAGATTTTGAAGTAGCAGGAACCAAAACAGTCACTTTATACAATCCTGGAGCAAGTGTTGTTAAACCTAAAATGAAAGCATCATCACCAATGGAAATAATCAAAGATGGCATCACTTACAATATTCCAGTAGGTGAATCACAATCACATGATTTTATATTGCATCAGGGTGAAAACAAAATGACCATTAAAGGCATTGGAAAAATATCTTTTTATTTTCGTAAGGAGCTGATCTAATGTACAAGGTCACTCTAGTAAACGATGGAAAAGAAACAGTTATTCATAGTCCGTATTTTAATGAACTTAAATTAGTGGCTGGAACAATAAAACACGGAATCAATGTTGCTAGTAGCTTTACGTTTACAATATTGCCTGATAATCCAGGATATAACTTGATACGTCCATTAAAAACTCTAATTCAAGTGTTTAATAACAAGACACAGAAAATGGAGTTTGACGGGCGTATTTTAATGCCAACTGAATCAATGTCTGACAGTGGATCATTTGCGAAATCATTTGTTTGTGAGTCTGAATTAGGCTATCTAAACGACAGCGCACAGCGTCATGGTGAGTATCACGATATTACCGTTAAAGACTTTCTGCAAGTCATTATTGATAACCATAATCGAGATGTAGCAGATGATGAGATAGACAAGACGTTTAAAGTTGGCATAGTTGATGTTGATAGTTCGACAGGTACGCTTTATCGTTATTTAGGCTACGAAAGTACATTTGACACGATAAAAGATAAGTTAATCGACAGACTGGGCGGAGAATTACGCGTTCGTAAAATTAACGGTGTGCGCTATCTTGATTATTTGAAGTCTATTGGTGAGCGTAAATCAACTGAAATTAGACTTGCCAAGAATTTGAAGTCAATCACCAAAGAAGTTGACCCAACGGAAATAATTACACGTCTGATTCCGTTAGGTGAAGCGTTAGACTCTGAAGACGAAGAAGCAACAGACGCAAGTCAAAGACGTTTAACAATAGAAGAAGTTAATGATGGCAAGGACTATATTGATGATCCTGAGGCTATGTCTGTTTTCGGTGTTATTGCAAAAAGCGTCGTTTGGGATGACATAACCGTTCCATCGATACTAAAAACACGTGGCGAACAGTACATCAAAAATAACAATCGCGTAAAGGTGCAATACGAAATCACTGCTTTAGATTTACACATTTTAGGCATTGATCCAGACGCTTATGAATTAGGAAACTGGCATCCAGTTATAAATCCAGTAATGAACATTAATGAGAATTTACGCATTGTAGGTAAGTCAATTGACATTATCGAACCAGAAAACAATGACTTGAATATTGGGGATCAGTTTAAGAAGGCATCTGAATATCAACTCGATGCAAAAAAGGCCGAAAACAAAATAGTTAACTTAGAAAGCACAGTCACACGCCAGAACAAACGAGTTGTCGAATTGTCAAAAGCATCACAACAAGCACAGCAAGAAATTGAGCGACTGCAACAGGTTATTGATAATGCAGACATTGAAAATTTGGACCAGGTATTGCAACAGATTAATAATCAATTAGGTGGTCTTTATAACAACATTGGTGACATTGGCCGAGAAATAACGAATCTGCAAGAATCTGTTTCCGCGTTAAACGATTTTAGAACAGCACAAGAGCAAATTAATTTTAATCAAAACACATTTAATCAGAATCAATTGAACATCAATGCTGATGTCGAAGCTAGATTACAAGCGTTGGAAAATACAGAAGGAGTTGATCCGATTGGCTAAAATACAACATTTATTAAATAAAATTAGAACAGCGATTTACGGAAAGGAAGTGCGTGGTTCTTTAGCAGATGGTCTTGAAGCTATTAATAAGGAGACAGAAGATGCTACAGAAGTAGCTGTAAACGTTGAACAAAGACAAGATGCAGTTGAACAGCAATTTGATGATGTGCTAAACGAGTGGACAAGTGATAAGCCTATTTCAAATGAGGAAACGATTGCCGCTAGGACAAACAGAAATACAGGAGAAAATCATCAAACTTTAGGTCAAAGATTAGACGCGGAAAATAAAAAAGTTTCTGCGCAGTTGGCGGATAATAAGCAATTAATAAACAAAAACAGAAATGACATTGGTGATTTAGGTACTTTTGTCGAGGGCGAACTTAGTAACCTTAAAGAGTATACAGATTTAGAACTTGACAAAAGAGCGACCAAGACTCAAGTTAGCGAGGAATTGAACAAAAAGGCTGACGAAAAATACGTCAACGTAGAAGTAGAAAAGGTTAGGAAAGAAATTGCCGATATAGTCACTACTCCAGCAGATGGAGTAAACCAACAAGAGATAATAAATGCTCGCGAAGGAAAAAAAAGCTTAGGTGCAAACATGAGAGAGATAAGAAAGCGAACAAACGCAAGTTTGCAAAACGTGATGAAGAACGGAGATTTTAAAGAAGATAACTTAAATAATTTCGGTGTTTTTTATGGAAATATGCGATTATCGAAGTTCGAAGATGATGTTGACGACTATCATTCTGTTGTTTTGACATCGAACGGTAGTAGTGATTATTTTGGAGCTTCGATATATCAGACATTACAATCACAAATACCTCAATTAGATAAATGGTACGTTAAAGCGAGGATGAGAGCAGTTGAAGATGTGCATGATTTGACGATAGGAGTTAGAGGCATCAAAGGCATAAAACATCCCGTTTCAGAAAATGCAGGAAGTGTTAAAAAAGGAGTTTGGTATGATGTTTCTTATTTATTCGATCCCGAAAAAGAACATAATTTAACAGGAGAGTTTAGAGTTTTCGCTTGCGGAATATACCCTTCAGGGCAAAACACGAGTGGGAAAAGAGTGGAAGTTGACAACATTTTAGCTATAAACTTAACTAAGTTTTTTGGGTACGGAAATGAACCAACGAAAGATCAGATGGATAAACTCTTAGAAAACTACCCTTATCGATATTTTGACGAGGAGTCAGATGCGGGTAACCTAAGCAGTGCTAACTTAAAAGAAATGATCAGCCATAAAAGGGAGATAGAAAGAATGAGTAACGAACTAGAAATCATAAATAATTCATCCTTAAAAAATGGAATTGACAACGGAAATTTTGAAAATGAAAATGGTGGAAAATGGCGAACTGAAAGCGGAACGACATGGGAAATTAGCAACAACACTATGAAGATCATCGGGTTAGGAACAAGTACCATACCTAGAATTAGCCAAGAAACACCTTTTGTTTTTAGACCAGGTAAGATAGTGTATATTAGATTTTTAGGTAGAGTAACGAGTCAAAGTTGCGAAAGGTTGGGTATAGCAACATACAGTGATGTTGCAGGAAACACAATACAGTATGCGTTTTTTAATGATTTTAAAGTCAATGAACAAAAGGTGTTTAGCGCTACCGTGACAATGCCTGAAGAAGGAAAGGGGAATATCAGAGTACAGGTTAGAGCGCAATATCCTGACGCTACATCTAGCGATGGTAATTCTGTTGAAGTACAAAAAGTACTCGCGATTGACTTGACTGAAACTTTTGGAGCAGGAAGCGAGCCAACAAAAGAACAAATGGATGAAATTATCAACAACTTACCTAATCAGTGGTTTGACGATAGAGCGAAGGTTGCTGACGTGCAGAAATCATTTATGTCTTATGTTTTTAATAAAAAGGACAAAGGAGGTGCTGGCTTAAAGCGTCCTTTAATAGCTATAACTTTTGACGATGGCTTTAGAAGTGATATAGATTTAGTTTATCCTGAATTCAAACAGCGTGGAATTACTGGAACATCGTATATTTGGACTGACAGAACAGATAATTACGCGGGAGCAATGAATCCCGATGACTTAATTAAGTTAAAGTTAAACGGGTGGGGTATTGAGTGTCATACTAGAGACCATCTACGCTTAGCAGAATTATCAGACCAAGAAATACATGAACAATTTCAGGCTGTAAATCAAGATTTCGAGCGCTATGGCTTGCCTTTACCTCAACATCACGCACTGCCTTTTGGTAGTGGTGGAAACGTAAAAAGGGTACAAGACATTGTTATGCAATATCGCAAGAGTTGCAGAAACATCCATTCTAATTCAAGCGGAATTTACAATGATTGGGATACAATTGATTTTAGCGCTTTAAATGCTCGCTCTGCGGACATTACTGATGCTAATCCTCATGTAGTAGACTTAAGAAAATCAGACATTGATTTAACTATTGAAAAAAATGGAATACTAATATTAATAGTCCACAAAGTTTCACTAGAAACGAACGGACAATATGAAGCAAAACTGGAACATTTATTGTCAGTTGTCGATTACGCGATTGAAAAAGGCATGAAGTTTGTTACATTAGATGAGATGTACGAAAGGGTAAAAGAGTATCAAAATGTTGTAAATTAAATGGAATTACTCCTTACTTTATATTAAAATATGATGTATAGTAATATAATCAAGGGGTGCAACATGAAAAAACAATATATTTTTTTAGTATCACTTTTTTCTTTGACAGTTTTAGTTTTCTTAATAGGATATAGTAACTTTGGTAAACTATCAGAAGAGCAAATCGAGAGTGCAAAAAAATATAATGAAGCAAAAGAGAAACAAAGAAAATTAGAAGAAAAAGAAAAGAAAAAAATTGAAAGTCTTAAATACCCTTTATTAGTTTTTACTTTTGATGACGGTACGAGCACAGATTACAATATAGTTTATCCTATGTTTAAAGATAAGGGGATTAAAGGGACATCTTTTGTTGTCGGTGATTGGGTTAATAAAGAAGGATTTATGAATGTTGATCAGATTAAGGAAATGTTAGATGGAGGATGGGATATTCAAGGGCATACATTCGAACACAAACGATTAAAAGAGCTGCAAAGCGAAGAAGTGGTGGAGCAGGTAATAAAAAACAACCAAAAATTCAAAGATTTAGGCTTGCCCGAACCAAAACACCTTGCATTGCCTTATGGTCAAATTAATGAAAAAGACAGAGATTTAGTAGCGGAACATAGAAAAACAATCAGGAATGTAAGTTCTACATCGCACGGAAAAACAAATGAATGGGATAGTATTGATTTTTCAAGCTTAAATGCAGTTAATATTGACACTACCGACCTTAAAGGAATAAAAGAGGACATCGACTTTGCAATTGAGACTAATTCCATTATTATCTTATTCGGTCACGAGATTGGGGAGGGTGAATATCAAACACCCTTGCAAACACTGGAAGAAATTACAGATTATATCGTTAAAAAAGACATAGAGACAGCGACTATTAGCGAAATGTATGATAGAGTGATAGAGTTTCAAGAAAAAATAAAACAGTTGGAACATACTGCGCAATAACTAAAAATATGAAAGAGTCCTTTAAGGGCTCTTTTTTCATGCTCATTTTTAATAAAGGAGTTGATTAATATTGGAATTCGCATTACTAGGTGCAGTTAGCACTGTATTCGGTATGGTAATCACTTATTTCACGTTCATGAGAGGACGTGACAAGAGTATAAAAAACGAAGCAGAGGATGGGGCAGTGATCAAAACGAAACTAGATTCCATCGGTAAAGGTGTTGACGATATTCGCATCGATCTAAAAGCAAATGAAAAACAAATGAGTCGCATGAATGAACAGCTTATTCGTGTAGATGAAAGTACGAAGTCAGCACACAAACGTATCGATAAATTGGAGGGGGTGAGAAAGCATGGTTGAAATCCTAGCAATGGCCACCGCTATAGCAGCAGTCACAAGCGGTGTTGTCCAAGCAATCAAAATGACGGAGTTAGTCGACAAACGATATATGCCTTTGATGGCGATTATTGTCGGTATGTTACTAGGCTTACTAGCAACTTTTATGGATATTAATTTAACTAGTCGATTATGGGCGGGCGGTATTAGTGGATTAGCATCTGTAGGACTTTTTGAGTTAGGTAAAAACACAGTAGATAAAGAGTAATCACTTAGGTGGTTGCTCTTTTTTATATTACAAAAAGGAGTAGATAAAATGACAAAAATCTATATTGATGCAGGACACGGCGGTTCCGATCCAGGGGCAGTTGGGAATGGTTTACGTGAAAAAGACTTAACATTAATGATTGCTAAACACACTCAAGATTATTTAAAGGGATATAATTGCAGTGTTAAAATGTCACGAACAAATGATAAAACTTTATCATTAGCACAACGTACTAATGACGCTAATAAATGGGGCGCTGACTTCTTTTTAAGTGTTCATATTAATGCTGGTGGCGGAACTGGATACGAGGACTTTATTTATAATGGGGTAAGTAATACGTCTAAATCAGCCAAATTGAGAAATACAATTCATAGTGAAATCAGTAAGGTGTTGACAAAATACAGTATTACCAACCGTGGGAAAAAGAAAGCCAACTTCCATGTCCTTAGGGAAACGAAGATGCCGGCTGTACTTACTGAGAACCTATTTATCGACAGGCGTGAAGATGCTAATTTACTAAAAGATGATAAGTTTCTAAAGGATATCGGCCAAGCACATGCTAAAGGTATTGTTAAAGCTTTTAAATTAAAGGGCGGTAGTGGTAGTACAAGTACGTCAAAACCTAGCAAACCAAAACAATCTAAAACCAGCAAATCTA
The DNA here is from genome assembly GCF_014202495.1 of Cerasibacillus quisquiliarum. Taxonomy (GTDB): domain Bacteria; phylum Bacillota; class Bacilli; order Bacillales; family Amphibacillaceae; genus Cerasibacillus; species Cerasibacillus quisquiliarum. The sequence goes on from NZ_JACHHA010000001.1 coordinate 50,070, forward strand.
ACAATAAACAAACATCAAATTACACTGGAGACAGCATTGTTGATTATTTAAAGTCAATCGGACAACCATCATCATTTGCACATCGTAAAAAGTTAGCACAGCAACATGGCATAAAAAACTATACTGGTACTGCAAGCCAAAACACTAAATTACTTAACGCTTTACGTGGAAATAAAACAACTGCAACAAGTGTCAAAAACTACATTCCACGAACATTCAAGGTTGGTCAAAGAGTACGCATAAAATCATCTGCTAAAACATATAGTCGATCCAATGTGCCGATCCCTAGCAAGTATAAAAATAAATCGTTGACAATTCAGCAGGTGGGTAAGGATGATGTACTAATTAAAGAGTTATATAGCTGGGTTCGTAAATCGGATACGTACTAAAAAAATAAAAAAGAGGGCAATTAAGCCCTCTTTTGTAGATAGTTTCGTCCAGTATCGTATAGATTGTATTTGAATGCATTTTAACACATTTGAGCTTGTTTGATTACGTTTGACTGCGTTTAAATTCATTCAAAACGTCTTTTGAATTTACATTTACTATTCTTTGTAATATACTTGAAATAGTAACATTGTACGGAATTTCGCATATAAACAGTTGGAAATGTCATGTAAATACATCTTTTTGTTACATATACTCATACTATGTAGTAGTAGTTGGTTATGTATAGAAAGATGCTTTTTAATATCTAGAAGGAGGGATGGATATGTATCGGGCTCTACAAATCGCTAACTATATCGTGTCGGTAGCATTTAGGATTGGAAGACCAATCACTAACTTACATTTACAAAAGATATTGTATTATTTACAAGCAAAAGAACTTGTTTTTGAAGGAATTCCTTTGTTTAATGATACAATTGAAAAATGGAAATTAGGCCCAGTCGTTCCTCAAGTATATCATGAATACAAAGAGTATGGATCGCAGCCTATTGAAAAAATTGCAACCGAAATAATTTTCGATGATAAGACATTTGACATTAAACCTGTAGAGTTTAATGAAAACGATATCGAAGATGGAACCAAAGAGAATATTACGCCTGATATAATTTCACTTTTAAATGAAGATCCTTTTAAATTAGTTGATTTAACTCATGAGCACCATCCATGGAAGAAATATAAAGAGCGTATTGAAGATGGAGAAAAGGGATTGAAATATTCAAATGAGGAAATATATGATTTCTTTACAGAGTTCCCAGAAAAGCTATATGAAGTACTAGGGGGAAGTTAATGGTATGAAAGATATCCTAGATTTGATGACAAAATCAAAGTTATTAGACTCTGATGAACGTGGTCAAGAGTCTCTTTTTTTTAGACTTAAAAACTATTATGAAGAGAACGGAAGACATAAATATTCAGAGGTAAGTCGATATATTTTCAATTTAGGAGATTCGGATATTGATGTTCTTGCTGTTAACTTAAATTTAATCGCAAAATTTGCTGAAAAGAAAAATGAAGATAATATTAAACATAACATTAACAAGTTAATTGACCATACTGACTTAGCCCATATTCAAAGAAAATACATAGAAAATGAAGTAAAAAAGAACGAACGTTTATTGAGAGGGATCCACCAATCAACAATGAATGTCAGGTCAGAGTCTCAAAAGTTAACACAAGAACTAGTTAAAACTAAAGAAAGTCTTAATGAAAACTATAATAAAATTTCTTCTGATATAGACAAGTATAAATCGAGTATCTATACTCAGTTTGTAACAATATTAGGTATTTTTACAGCTATAACATTTGGTGTATTTGGCGGTATGGAAATATTGGGAAATGTCATGTCTAATATAGTAGAGGTTAGAGTTCCAAAATTGTTAATGTTTTCAAGTTTAGTTATAGGATCTATCTTAACAATACTCTACATGTTATTAACAGCAATATCGAATATAGTTCAGTTACCGATTAGAAATTGTGGATGTAAAAGGGATGACCCTTGTAATCATACTCCTTTTCAAAAACACCCTATATATTTTACTGGTATGATGACTACTTTATACTTATTTTTAATAGGAGTCATATCACATGGATATGAAACAGAAAATTTAAGAGGAATACCTTTATTGGATAGAATAATGTTGAATGGTTCAGGCATTTACATTTTATCATTTCTCCTGTTTATCGTTATTATGATAATATTTTTATTGATAAATAATCACATGAAAAGTAGTAAATAGAATAAAAGACTATTATTACGGAATAGACCACCCACCAGGGCGGTCTTTTTTATATCAATTCGCCATCTCTTATAGTTCCATCATCTGAATAAGTTCCACAAATTGAACACTTCTGACACATCTGATCACCTCGAAAATATTTTAACATAATCCCCCCTAACCGAGTTTAGTTTCGGTTATAGAGGCAGAAAAGAAAATATCACAAAAATATCACGCTAATTTGTAACTGCGTATAGCTATAAGAACGGATGTTCTAAAAAAATAATGATAAACCTATATTTTTATACAGAATTATATGTGTGAATAACCATGTAAAAACACAAGACATATGCCAGGCATGATGTAATTAAAACTTAATAAACGTTGATATGACGGGGTTTGTCTAATGACAGACCTCGTTTTTTGATGAAAAACCAACATAAAACCAACAAAAATTATAGTTCTATTTTTTTAGAAGAGCATGCCCAGTTGCCGCTGTTATTGTTTTATTGTATGCTCTGAGTTTAACGACGATCTATCAAACGTTTCGTAGATTGTGGGAGCAGCGAGGTGCTGAAATCAAGTTATTTCAAACGATCGGTTGGGATAAGCAGTTTGTGCGCCATTATTTCTTAAAGGAAATATTAATTTGGGCAGGAGGTTCGGCGGTACTAGGCATGCTTGTGAGTATGGGGACAATGCTATTATTGTTTGATCTGACACTGACAATCGTCCTATTACAAAGTGCCGGATTGGTGCTCATCATCAGTATAGCAATCACATTTTCATTATATACGTTAAGTAAAATGAACGTAAAGGGAGGAACGATAGATGCACATGGAGCTTCGTAATATTCATAAAACCTATGAAACGAATGTGGATTCGATTCATGTTTTAAGGGATATTTCCTGTACGGTTGAAAATGGGGAGTGGCTGACAATTACAGGTCCCTCTGGCTCAGGAAAAACGACGTTGTTACGGTGTTTATCCGCGATTGAATTAGTGGATGAAGGAACTGTTACAGTTGGTGGCATGTCGTATGAAAGTGCGTCAGACGATGAACGACGTCGCTTTCGAAGGGAAAATATCGGCTATATTTTTCAGGACTTTCAATTGTTTGATCAATTTGATGTGTTAACGAATGTGATTATTCCTCAACTTCCCGATCACAACTGGTCTGAAATCGAGAAGCGTGCAAAAGAATTACTTAATCTCGTTGGCTTGACCGAACGGCTTCACCATATGCCTACTCTATTATCAGGTGGGGAATAGCAACGTGTCGCCATTGCGCGAGCCCTTATGAACGATCCACAAATGTTATTGTGCGATGAACCGACAGGTAGTTTAGACATCGAAAATAGAGACCAAGTCATTCAAGCATTGCAAGAAATACACGCTCAAGGGGTGACAATCATTCTTGTGACACATGATCCGGAACTTGGAGCATATGGAGATACGATGTATGAACTACGCGCAGGACATCTAACGAAAAAAGAGATGCCAGAAAGAAAATATGGATAAATCGAATAATCTCCGTTCAAGCGCTTTTGGGCGCTGAGTATGGAAGCTGTGCTAACGCTGATAATTTCATTCGTTATGTTAATAGCATTCATTATGTCTGATAAAAATAAAAAATCCCTCATGCACTTTAGCAGGTCAGTGAGGGATTTTTTATCATAGAGCCTATCTCTCTTGTCAGGATTCGGTCTGTTGGTGACCGTTTCATGTTACAGCAAGGGCGGTCTTTTGTTATGCTATGGATTTCTAATTATAGAATATGTCGTTTGAATCAATAAATACATATATTTAAACATCCGTTCCTTTTTAATAAGCCATTTCGGCATCATGATAATACTTGAATTCGAGTAAGTTATTCGCCGGGTCGATCAAAAAGAATGTCAAATGTTCCTCTCTTTTTCCTTCAAATCGTACCATTGGTTTATTAAAAAAGGGAAGGTCTTTTTTTATTGCGAATGCTAATGTTTTCTCATACTCTTCTTTATCTAAAAATGTAATACCGAAATGACGTGGATACATCGAAGGTTCAGCATCAATATTTTCCGGGCTTAAATGGCAGACGAGTTGGTCACCAAAGAAATCAAATGTTACGCGATCATCATACCTTCTAGCCAACTTGCACCCCATCTTTTCATAAAAATCTACTGTTTCATCCAACTCTTTGCATGGAATAGCTAAATGAAACACTTTATTATTGTCTCTCATTTAATATCCCCTCCAATTTAAAAATATTAAAGGTGTCGGATCGTAAACCTAAGCGTAACGTTTCAAGTGAAATGACATCTTGAAGGGAAATATTTGCAAGATTGACATCCGCTCCTAGCTTTTTTATAAAAAATGTTTGCATCTTTTTAGTAGGTGCCTCAAAAATTAATGTTTCGACAGGGATAGAGGCATCTAGGATTAAATCAAGTATATCCATTCGTATATTCCCATCTTCCCTACAAATTCCACTTGTTCCACTTTCTCTAGATTCCAAGATTACTTTTGTAGCTCCGGCTTGTATATCTTGTTGTATATATTCGAGCCATGTCAATGAATCTTGTGCGTTGGCCTCTGTAACATCTTTTTTACCCACTTCACTAAATACGATAAATTCCTGGGAAAACTCTGATATGAATTTAGCTTTTTCACTGTTATCAATGGCCACTGTTCCATTAGATAGTTCAACATAGTTACACTCAAATTGTTTACAGTAATCATAATAATGTTCGACTTTACCTTGGATTAAAAACTTTTCAAATAACGTACCACCGAAAAAGAATTCAATGCTATGATTTCGTAAACATTCTATCTTCTGATGCAAACTGTTTGTTACGAGGGATGTTCCCCAGCCAAACTTTACTAAATCAATATAGTCGCTGAAGCTGCTAATCGTATCTTTAAAAAAACCTAAAGGTACTCCATTATCAATTAGAATCGTTAAACCTTTCTCTCGTGGTTTCATTTCTCTCATTGGAAGAATTAACTCTTTTTCTTGCATACATTTACCCTCTCAATCATCGGTATTTTAGCATTCTTTCTAACCTTCATGACAAAACCCGTATCCAGCTCAATCATGCAATATTCTATATCTACGCGGTTAAAATATGAATTATTCTCGTCAAAAAATTTTTCGGCTACATGCGAATGTTTAATCCGTTCTGCTACCTTCTTACTTGAAATCGTATTTGAATCTTCAAGGATGCTTTTTATATACTCTGCACAAGCCAAATCGTCATCACCACTTGGATGAGAGGCTATAATATTGATACTCTTCTCCCGATCTTTTGCAAACTTATTTTTTATAAATTTTGCTGTCGTTTTTGCATTCGCGTATCCAGTTACAAACACATGATCTGATGACAAGCAATGCAATGTAGCTTTAACGCCGTTAGTTGTTTTTTGAATAAGCGTTTTTCCAGTCAAGTTTTTTGCCTTCATATTGTAAGGAGAATTGTCTAAATCAAATCCTTTAATCGGAAAACCATTAATCTCTCCAGCTAAAAGAAAATCAGGATTTTTCATTTTTAATTGAAACGCCTGTTCCAGATTTTTGGCCAGGATAATCCGTTTGACACCTTTTAAAAAAGCATAATGAGCTACTGTAAAAGCTCGGATAACATCAATGACAATCGTAATGTTTGCAGCAGTTGGCGGAGCTGTGTTTCCTTGATAAATTTGAATATGCATGTGTTAAATTCTCTCCTAATGCCCTCCACGATCTAAATGGGGTTTTTCTTGATTGTACTCAGGTCATTACACAAAGTATATTCGCCCAATGACTATACGTTACAAATAAACATGTAACCAATATTGGTTTGGTTATTAAATAATTGAAGAGAAAAAAGGTGAAAATTGTACTTATGATTATTGAAGTGACTCAGAATATTGGGGTATCTGCTGTACATTTGACTTTTGGCGAAAGAATATAAAAAAGGTAGCGGCTGCCACCTTTAATAATCTGGTTTTTTATTTCCAGCAGATACTTTAGACATTTATTTTGAGGAAACGGTTATTACTTATATTTAGTAAATGTAAGAGAATAGTTGTATCTCTGTTAAATAATGTGATAAGGAAAGTTGATGATATATCAATGTTTACATTTATTCGCATAAATATATAAAATGAACAGTCTAATGCTTAGCATGATGTAATAACAGCCTCTAAACCCTATTATATCAAGGGTTTAGAGGTTGCTATTATTTTCGTGACTATAATTACATTTAGGACTAAAAATATTGTTCATTAAATTACTAAATTGATTTGTACATTCTTAGACTATCATTTATACCAAAATCAATTCGTTTTCAAGTTATGTCTCAACCCCGAAAAAAACAAATGTCTTGACAAAATTCCTCACTCTCATTGGCAAAGCCTTTTATGTTTGGTCATGGACAGGTAGGACATCAAAATTTGATAATATCGTTGAATTTCGTTACACTGCATACTCACACCACATTCTGCCTTCTTCATCCTTATTTTATGGGATTACTTTTTTAAGTTTTACGATTGTATCAACCTAATTTGTGAATTTTTCTCAAAGCCACAGTAGCAGATATACGGTAATTACGATAGTTAATTGTAGTATTGATATTACAAGAACATATGATTGCTACTTGAGAGACCATTTGATTTCTGACGCTGGTTCAGCCATTGAAGAAGGAAAACGAAGGTCCTCAAAAAGTCATATTATATCATTCGTCACCAGACATGGCTGATATAATTACCTTCGAAACCATAGATGATTACGTAGAGGATCCACGATTATAGCCGTAAGGACAATCATCCCATCAATAATAAAGGTGAATTTATTGATTATTCCCATGCCCAAAAATATGATAATAGATTAAAATTTATTGAAGGCAGTTTGAAGCGTTTACAGAATAATTTTCCAAAGAAATGACTACATAGTAACACTAGGTAAAGATAGAAATGATGTGGATAGACTGACTAAAAAAGTGTTTCTATTCTACTAGAAATAGGCAATTTGCAAAAATTTGACACTACCGAATTGAAAAGGGTGCTAGTACAGGTATAGGATTTTTAAATATTTAAAAGAGTTACAATAGCTCAATTTGGTTTATTATTTAGCCATATACTTCACTTTAGTATTTGAGAAAATATTTATGAAATATATTTAGGAGGTGTGGAAATTTGATGAAAAAGCCATCAGCCAACTTTATGATGCTAAAACTTATAGAACAAAATAAAGATGTAATTCAAAACCCTATTATAAAAAGCTTCTTAGATAAAAAAGAAAATTATAAGTTAGTTAGTAATGCTATTTCCTACCCTAGTGAAAAAAATAAAAATGCAGTAGATAAGGCGTTTAAAGAACATTATAAACAAATTAAAAAAATGGCTTACATTAGTAATTTAATTCATTTTTTTAGCATTGATTATGATAAAAAAATCAGGAAGTTAAATAATCGATACACTCTAATTCTTGATAAAGAAATAACAGATAATAAAGACACCACGTTTAAAGATCTCGTAGTATCGAAACCTCTATATACACAAAATATTTTTGGTAACAATTTAAAAGACCATATTGAAAACATTGAATTATATGAAGCACTAAAATTACTTACTGAAAAGCAATTATCTATTTTGGAAATGAAATTCTTAAAAAACATGACAACAAAAGAAATTGCTGAAACAACAGAAACTACCCCTCAAAACATTTCCAACCAATTTAATAAATCTATAAGAAAACTGAAAAAGCTATTGATAAAAAAGGAGTGAAAGAGATTGAATGATATGAAAGCAAATTGTAGAGAAGCCGAAGAAATTTTGCGAATGTTCGACCGTAAAATAAAAAAGTCGCTAAAAAATACTAATTATCAGGAACAAGAAGATTTAGAACAGGAAATTAAATTAAAAATTATTGAGAAAATTTTTACCGTTAAGTTTAGCGATCCCCCTAGTTTTTGGTGTTTTTTTAAACTCTCAAATATAAATAAGACTTGAAAAGAGGAATTGTAATGACACCTGAATCAATGCCAATATGGGTAGGTATTATTGGAAACTTTGGATTTCCTATTGCTATTACAGTATATCTGTTTGTTAGATTTGAGAATAAAATTGATAAACTTGAAAAAGTTATTTTAGGACTTTCAACGGTGATAAAAGAAGTCAATAAAAATAAAAGGAAGTGATTATTTTGGGAATCGATTATTTGATGGCTTGCTATTCTAAAACAAGAGAACTATCTAATTTTTATAATGAATGTTTAAGTAATGATAATATATCAGATGATGAAAAAAAATTAATTTATGCTATATTACTAAATAACGTTAAATCTTCAAAGAAGATAAAAGAGTACATTAAAAATATAGATACTAAATAATTACGTTATTTATTCGGATAAATGTAGCATTTGTTAGCAATTATTCTCTATTTATTTCAAAAAGTACAAACACAATCTATTATTCAACATTATTTTTACTTTTTTCGACGGGATAAAAGGCTGAACATAATAATAAAGATATGAATTTAAGCAACATATTGTCAATAAATGCAACGATAATAATATAGCTAATGGAGTTTACTATAATAAATATTGGTAATTTTTTATATGCAAACATAAAAAAATAAATGTAAAATAATACCAATAAATTTCTTAATAAGTTTATTTTTTAAAATTAAATCCTCTTTATCAAAATAAGAGAGTATTTATATACTCTTAAAAAAAGGAGGAATGATAATATGGAAGAAAGTAAGTGGGAAATAGGTGTAGTTTCTGTTACTAATCCTTCTGTAAAAGGATTGGATTGGCTAACACCGAAACATAACGAACAATTAAAGAAACTTTTAGATTACGCAGGCTTAAATATGAATATCAGTAAAACAATTTTTGAACAAGATTCTGCAGAATTAGCATTTGAGATTGGAAAAAACTTTAAAGCAAATGTAACTGCACAGTTCATAAAATTTAACAATTATACTAAAATTGAAATTGTAAGTAGTAATAAACTTCCTTTTTATGCTCGTTTATACCGTTTAATAAAAGATGAAATTAATAACAAAAATATTCTTCAATTAATAGTCGTTGAAGGTGGAAAAATTATAGTAGATAAAAAAGAAGAAACAGAAATTAATTCGTTAGATTTTATTACTATTTATGAAAGTTTAAGTAACAAAAATAATAAAGATGAAAATATAACTCCGCAAGCATGGTATGATAATATTCCTTGTATAGCGAAAGGTTGCTGTGTTTTTACTGAACCAGCTTGGGTTGGCGGTCCATTAATTCCGATTGCATACAATTGGTGTGGGGCTAAATGTGGAAGTGGAACTCCTGTTAATTCAATAGATGTTTGTTGCAGAACACATGATTATTGTTATGGGTCCTTCAAATCATACCCAGCTCGATGCAATTGTGACCGAAATTTAATCAATTGTTTAGATGGTATTTATGGACATGGACAAACTCCGACTTTAATTCGTACAGCTTTTAGATTGAAAATGAGATCACAAGGATGTTAATAACTAATATAAACCACTGATAAAGGGGAATAAAAAAATGTCAAATAACAAACTAAACAATGAAAATAAAAAAAACAAGGAGTTAAATTATATTCCTTTTTGTTCTAAACATTGGAATTGTTGCTATCATGAAGGATGTCCTGCAACATTTGGTTATATTCCAAGTACAGGTAAGGAAATATTTATCAAATGCGGTTGTTAATAAAAAAACTTAAAATAAATCTAACCTAAAGGGATTAATTCTTCCCTTTAGGTTTTTTTATAAAATCAAGTGATAATTCATATTGTTATTTCTAAATAATACGTTATAATAACAAATAACACTTTATGAGGGGGTACTAAATATGTTAAGGAAACTGTTGACATTCATATCTATAACCTTTTTAATACTGTTATTTCTAATGTTAAGTTATAGTTCTTCAAGTTGGTATAGTTCCTTTTTTGATTCTCTCTGGGAAATAAATGCATTTTTCCCTCTTTTTTTCGGAATTATAAGCATACTAAGTGCTTTTTGGGGTATAAAAGGAAGTATTAGATTAACTCTTATTTTGTTAAACACATTTATTCTTATAATGTTTTTTATTGCTTTTTTAATGGGATACTATGGATTCAAAGAGCCCTAATTTGCATTATCATTATAAAAATAAAATATCATGAATAAAAACTATAATTTGTATAGAAGTACAGCTTTATATATCAATTTGTTATAGTAAACATTGTTCTTTTCAATACATTATTAATAACCTGTGATTTAGCACTCCATCCCCTTTGTAGTCAATATTATCAAGAATTTTGGCTATATCATCTTCAAAATAAATATCGATTAATTTCTTGCTATTTCTTCGCTTTTTTTTGTTCCATGACAGCTTTTAGAATGCCTTTCTGTTCTGGTGGCATGTGCTGTCATCGAGACTTAGAAAAGTCAAATCCAGAAATCATATGCTTGTTTAAAAAACTAGAAGTTGAAGGTTAAACATAGATCCGCCATCCTTGAAATCAATGTCATGTGTACTCTCGGCGGATGGAAAAATTAAATCTAAATACAGTGCTCTACCGTACAGATAATTCACGATGAAATTCATGAATCTACATTGATATTATAATCTATTTCACCTTGTTTAGGTTTATGGGCCAACATACGATTCTTATCTATAAATTGATGATGACTATAAACACCAAAAAGAGGTACTTGCCTTTGCCCTCTGCTTTTTGAGTTTTTAAAAAGCTCCTTATTAACTTTTATTTCCAAAATATATAGCGAAAAATACCGCCGGTTATCGACAGTACATTTAGTCGTATTTCTAGTTGTGCAGAGCTATGTATCCAAGCAATCACATAATCAAATGCACCATGAACTTCAAGAGCATGCTGTATTCCTTCTTGCAATTTCAAGGTGTCTCGGTAATCAATGAATTGATAATGAACTTTGTGTTCGTAACCGCTAGGGACAGTTTGCTCCAACTTTTCTTTGTTTCTTCCGATTAACATTGTTTTATTCGCTTGTTTAATCACCCATGATGACATTTCTCGTAGCATACCCGTACCACCAATAATAAGTACATGTTTCATCATTTCCACCTCCACAATGACATCGAGTATAGAAAAGCAAATCTATCTTTACAAGGTAAATCTGCTTTTATTTATAATAAAAACAAATAAAGACGGTTATTTTTCATTCACAATTACGCCATAAACATTTTGCGAAACGCTCTAACACGTGGTGTGTAAACGCCTAAAAACTTTCTATATCACTATAAAATTTATCAATTATCGTCCGAGATCTAAATTATTCGCACGTGTATTAAACAGTGTATATATATTAAAAAGATGTTTTATATTCCTTCTCAGTTTAGACCTACTTATGGTCTTGTTCCTAGCCTTTTTGTAATATTTATTTCTATAAATCTCAAAAGGATCGACAAATTTCTGTAACATAGACTTAGTATAGATTGCTTCGGAATTGAAATAATTCACTTGTACCCGTCGATTGCCCCCTGTATGTAATGAATTTGAGACACGAAGTACGAAGTACCCGTGCAATATCTTTTGAGCTAGGATCTCCCTGTAATCTAGGGTGAGCGTATGTCAACTACAGGTTTGGAATAGAAGGATTACTTTATTCAGTCGTTTGTACCTTTTCTTCCTTAAATAATGAATCAATAAAGGCAACTAAAATTCCACCGAAAAAGCCACCAAGATTTACAGAGATTACTACACTCGGAATCAAAAAGGTACTGACACATCCGATGAGCAACATCATGACCGTAAACCGTTTATCATTAGCGGAGATTCGATCGAAATATCGAACCGCTAAAAACGTAAGGATCCCGATAAAGCCAAAAATCGGTCCTGAAGATCCCGAGATAGGCATCTGGCCTTCGTAAAAAAAGTAAAATAAAACACTACCACTAATTGATGTGCAATATGTTCTCAGCCTTTATTTAAGACTATCATCATAATAATTACCTGCCAATTGTGAAATTTCAACAAAATTAAACCCTTGTGTTTTGTGAAGATCATCTATGATTTTGTCAAGTTTATAAGTAATAGTACTTACAACACCAACCACCAGTCAGCCAGACATCAAATTAAAGTTTAGTGGTTTTTTGGAATGAAAATCTACCAAACATATTTAATAGTTAGCTCATTCTTCCAACCAATCATAGTAAAAGAAGAGTGTATCCCTCTTTTCTTTTGTAGCATGCTGCTTCATTCAAGTAAATTTAAATTTGCCTTAAACATTAAAACATCGGCTTTTTGGCTAGTCATTTGAATGAGCAAACCTGTGGCAAATTAAAGTATTTTAAGGGATATTCAAATAAAATCACTTATTCCTTTCATATGTCTTCTTTTGTTTATAAATACAACATTTCCATCTCCCTTTGACTTGCATAATTTTGTATATCTCTGTCTATTTACAAATAAAATCGTATTAAAGTCTGAAATAATTGTATAAAAGACCATTTTCATATATAATATTAACAAAAAGAATGAACGTTCATTCATTTTAAGGGGGAAGGATGTTAAACAATGAATTTACCACAATCAGTGCATGAGACAGCAGTAAAGCAACCAGAGCAAATTGCATATGAATTTTTGGGTGAACAGTATACCTATGCACAATTTGAACAATCGGTTGCACACTTAGCAGGGGCATTAAAGGAACGAGGGATCAAAAAAGGGGATCATATTGCATTATTAGTAGGTAACACACCTCATTTCTTAATTACATTGTACGCAAGCTGGCGTTTAGGGGCAGTTATTGTACCGATAAACCCAATCTATACACCTAATGAGATTTCATATATAGTGCAAAATAGTGATGCAAAATTTATGGTAGCTCTCGATCGATTGTGGCCAATGTTTGATAAAAGGGAGATTCTCTTTCCAAACATTGAAACCATTATCGTTTGTGAAACGGATGAAGAAGCAATCGAACAATGTATGAAAATGGAAGATTTATTGTTTTTTAGACGTTTTATTAAGACAGCATCTCCAATTAACGAGTTACTAAGTTTAGATAAAAATGATAACGCTATCATTTTGTATACGTCGGGAACAACTGGACATCCAAAGGGTGCCATGTTAACGCATGAGAATGTTTATTCAAATGCACGTGATGTAGGAACATATTTAGAAATGAATGCTAATGACCGTGTCGTTGCAACATTACCTATTTTTCATGTTTTTGCTTTAACAGTTGTTGTTAATGCCCCGTTGTACAGAGGAGCAACAGTTCTCCTATTACCAAGATTTAGTCCAAGGGAAGTATTTAATGTTATTCGCGAGCGAAAAGCAACCGTTTTTGCTGGAGTGCCGACTATGTATAACTATCTTTACCAATATGAAAATGGCACAAAAGAGGATTATGAATCTATACGTTTGTCTATTTCAGGTGGTTCATCACTTCCAGTTTCATTATTACACAATTTTGAAGAGAAATTTAATACACGAATTTCTGAAGGCTATGGTCTTTCTGAAGCATCTCCTGTTACTTGTTTTAATCCAATTGATCGAGAGCGTGTGCCAGGGTCAATTGGGATGTCGATTGTAAATGTCGAGAATAAAGTGGTCGATACAGAAGGAAATGAAGTTCCAAAAGGTGAGATAGGAGAGTTGATTGTTAGAGGACCGAATGTAATGAAAGGTTACTATAAAATGCCTGAAGAAACGAATGCTGTTCTTAAAGACGGTTGGCTATACACAGGTGATATGGCAAAGGAAGATGAAAACGGTTATTTTTACATTGTCGATCGCAAAAAAGATATGATTATTGTAGGTGGTTATAATGTATATCCACGGGAAGTAGAGGAGGTTTTATATAAACATCCAGATATTGTCGAATGTGCTGTTATTGGTGTACCAGATGCCGAATTAGGAGAAGCGGTCAGTGCACATATCGTCTTGAAAGAAGACAGTTCATTAGATGAACAAGCCATTATTAATTATTGTGAACAGCACCTTGTAAATTATAAAGTTCCAACTCGTGTTCATTTTACAGATGAACTACCAAAGAATACAACGGGAAAGATTTTACGACGTTCATTAAAAGATACTTTACTAGATAAAAATAAGGCTCGATAAGACTAAAGAGACTGGGACAAAACTTCTGAAAGATGAAAAAACTATTCTTGTTCACCTTTCCTTTATGTCCCAGTCTCTTTTTCCTAATGATCGTGACAGTACGTGAATGATCAATAGAGCGAGCTGAGGTTTGTTTATCCTATTGTCTGGAATTATTCACTATCGTTTGAACTTTTGGATGAAATTATGTGGAGTGAAGCTATCTACTCTGCATGGTTTTAAAGATTTGCGCATAACCATGCGGGTTGTAGCTATGTACTCTGTATGGTTTTGAAGATTTGTGCGTAATCATGTGTAGTAGAGAACTTTACTCATTCATCTAATAGATTATAACAAAGAATCTGAGACAAAACTCAGCCATAAAAAATGAAGCTCTGATGCGAGCTTCATTTTTAAGTATGAGTTTGGAAGTGAAATTTCAAAAAATGATATCGCATTTGTCATTAAAGATTTAGTAAAAGAGTATTCCTAAAGAAAATTTTCTTCGTAAAATAGGTCGTCCTTCTGATCATCTTCGTATGATGTTGAAAATCATTTCATGCGCATATTCTCAATCTGTTTTTAATTTGAACAGACTTTATCCATTGATTTAATAATCCCCAAATGCAGACCATCATGCCACGTAATAAATTGCAAAGCTTGCTCGATTGTATCTAACGATAGTGCATGAAAAGTTTGTACTTCTTTTGCAACTTTTTTCAAATCATTATGAGAGTATGTTAATATACGTTCTTTTTGTTCCTCTAAAGCATGAATGATTTCATTTTTAGACGGTGGCTTTTTCATCCAATCTGACGGCCTTGTTCCATTGATAAAAAAACTTTTCCATTGTGGGTAAATAACGGCATAATTTGGATCTGCTTTATGTAAAAATATTTCTGTTGTGACATATATATGACCAGCATTCCAGCGAATGGTATTTGGAAAATTCTCTGGTTGATTGTCCCATTTGTCTTCATGTATATTTCGTAGACCAATTAAAACAGAAGTCCGTGAATAGGCAAACATTTTTAATGATTCCATAACACCATCTCCTCGTTTAGTAGTTTATGACTCTCTATATTATAAAAGATATGATATAAACATCAACAATCTATATATCTAAATATATAAATATATAGATTATAAACGATAAATAATATGCTTGCAACAAAATAATTTTTGTTACTTTAAATTTAGAGAAAATCAATCTTCAGTTTATTCTATTAAGGAGCATTTGTTAATCCACTTATGTCTTTATTTCCAAAAAGGAGTAAACTAATAAATAAGATGATCAAAATAGCATTCATAATTTTAGTACCATCAAATGATTCAGTCTCATTTATATGATTGCTTTGATTTGAATTTTGCTTCAATGATATCACCCTTTCCTTTTAGAAATAATATTAAATGCTTCAACGATTTCATTCAGAGTCATATCCCCATTTTCATCAATGAAATCAACCATTTTATTAGTATTTTTACTCAATGTTTTATATTGACCAATTAATGTGACATTAACGACAGGTGAGTCACGAAATACTTCTACTGAATCTACCTTTAATTTACCAGTTAATAAAAGAGCTGCTGCTACAATCTCCAACTTTTTATCTTTAAATAAATCATGAGATGTATTTATTTTATGTTCAAAAAAAATAAGGTTCTTTTAAATGTTCAATGAGTGAAATTGAGATATTGAGATTTTTTAAATCGTGCAAAAATAGTGGATGCTCATTTCTGAAGTTCTTACTATATTTTATTCGTTTGTTATTAAATTAAAAATTTAATTGCCACCTTTTCGGACATCTATTCGATTCTATATGTGAAGGGAAGTTCGCCTTTCCTGAGGGGACAAGCGCAACATAAATTATTAGTAAGGGGGTGGAAAGAATGACTTTTGAAATATATGATGTCGCTTTAGTTCCAATTATTATGGGGGTAGTACAAGTTTTTAAACAGATAGGTTTACCTAAGCGCTTTTCTCCTTTATTAGCTCTATTATTAGGAATTGCTGGCGGGATATTTTATGTTTGTCCGACAGATATAAAAAGTGGCATCATGGTCGGTATTGTATTAGGACTATCAGCAACAGGATTATATTCAGGAAGTAAAAATATGATTGAAAAATAATTAAGGGAGATGATTTGAATGAAATTATTTATTGATCCAGGACATGGTGGAACAGATCCAGGTGCACAAGCAAATGGCTTACAAGAAAAAAACCTTACACTAAACATTGCTTTAAAATTACGTAATATTCTTAATCAAGAGTATACAGGTCATTCAATAATGATGTCACGAACAACGGATAAAACAGTTTCATTAAGAGAAAGAACAAATATGGCCAATAATTGGGGAGCTCATTATTTAGTATCGATTCATATTAATGCAGGAGGTGGTACTGGTTTTGAATCATTCACGTATAATGGTAGTTATTCAGGAAAGTCTGAGACGAATCGCTTACGCAGTATCATTCATGATGAAATTATTAGGCAAACAAGTTTTAATAATCGTGGAAAAAAGGAAGCAAACTTCCACATGTTACGTGAATCAAGAATGCCTTCAGTTCTTACAGAAAATGGTTTTATTGACACGGTAGCAGATGCTAATCTTTTAAAACAAGATGCATTTTTAAACAAAATAGC
Source organism: Cerasibacillus quisquiliarum (assembly GCF_014202495.1). Classification (GTDB taxonomy): domain Bacteria; phylum Bacillota; class Bacilli; order Bacillales; family Amphibacillaceae; genus Cerasibacillus; species Cerasibacillus quisquiliarum. The sequence continues at coordinate 66,928 of NZ_JACHHA010000001.1, forward strand.
TCGAGGACACGCAGTAGGTATAGCGAAGGCTTTTAATTTAAAGAAAAAGAGTGACTCTGGCACAACAACTTATTATCGTGTTGTTGCGGGCTCATTTGTATCGCGAACTTATGCTGAACAGCGAGTGAATGAATTAAAACAAAAAGGTTATTCAAGTTTTATTGAAGTATTTCAAGTAAGTGGTACAACTTATTATCGAGTCATTTGCGGTTCTTTTACTGATCGAAGAAATGCAGAAGATCGTGTTACACAATTGAAAAAAGCTGGATTTGAAGCATTTATTGTTATCGTTACGATTTAGATAGAAGTAGTAGAATGTGAATAGTCTGCTATTAAGTATACAGTGGAAATAATAAATACGGCTTTAGCTCTCAATCAATAGAGAGTTAAAGCCGTTTAATCATTTTACTATACCTCTTATAAAGTCAGACGAAAACATATCGAACATGGTTTAAGAGAAGCGTTCGGAAAGCTGTCTAAGTTTTTTTGTGCGTTTATGATGTTTTTCTATCATATTGCATTAAATTGGTCAATGATATGTAGGTCTGTAACTTCTATGTTATTCAATATTGATACCGCTTCTCTACTTCAAGCGTTTTACATAACCATTTTAACATTGGTAAAACTGTCATAATTAATTTTACAACATCTAACTTGATTTCATGCATTTTTTAATTTTTCCTGTGTTATGTCCCAATCACTACATTTTTTTGCTCTGAGTAAGAAATTTTTGAAACCTATTCCTCCTTTTATTCGTACATAAATTAAAGGAGTTATTAAAATAGGGTAAATCCCCATACAAACGGTTGCAGATATTTAGTAAATATGTTATTTATGAAATATCGGAATTTTACTTATTATGTGCCGGGGATTTATAAATCAAAAGGAGAGGATGTTTAAAATGAGTATGTTAAGAAGGTTTAAAGACATTATGTCAAGTAATATTCATGCATTATTAGATAAGGCTGAAGATCCAGAGAAGATGATTGATCAATATCTTCGTAACTTGAATAAAGATTTAGGGAAAGTAAAAGCAGAAACAGCTTCTGTTATGGCAGAAGAACAACGTTCGAAGCGAGCATTAGATGAATGCTTAAAAGATGTAGAAAAGATGCAAAAATACGCATTAAAAGCATTAGAAGCAGGAAATGAAGATGATGCAAGGAAGTTTTTAGAGAGAAAAGCGACATATACAGCAAAAGAAAATGAATTACGCCAAGCATATGAATTAGCAGCTTCAAATGCGAATCAAATGCGCCAAATGCATGATAAGTTAGTAAGTGATATTAACGAACTTGAGTCACGTCGATCCATGCTTAAAGGAAAAGCTGCAGTAGCAAAAACACAACAACGGATGAATAAGTTAGGTGCTTCTGTCTCAGGTGCTAATAAATCTATTTCAGCATTTGATCGGATGGAGGATAAAATTAATAAACAATTGGATGAAGCAAGAGCAATGGCAGAGTTAAATAAAGGTCCAGTTGATGAAATAGATGATTTAACAGCTAAATACTCTAGCAGTGTGAATGTAGATGATGAATTAGCTGCATTAAAAGCGCAGTTAAATAGTAATCAAGAATAATTGATTCATCTTTAAAAAAGCTGTAGCTTAAGCTACAGCTTTTTTAAAGAAGTAGTATGAGAGGGGATGAGAGAGGATGGTCATTCATTATAAATGCCCTAGCTGTGGAAGTGATATGGCATTTGATGCTGATTCGGGAAAGCTTTCTTGCCATAGCTGTGGTCGACAAGACGATATTGAAACGTTTTCGGATGAATATATTACGAGAACGTTCACAGAAGATGATGCAAAGGAATACCACTGTGAAAATTGTGGAGCTGTTATTTTAACTGATACTGATACGGCTGCAACTTCATGTAGTTTTTGTGGAGCAGGTGTTGTGATAGCTGATCGTTTATCTGGTGTATTAGCTCCTGTAAAAGTGATTCCCTTTTCAATAACGAAAGAACAAGCAGAAGTAGCTTTTAAGAAGTGGTGTAAAAATGGCTTATTAACACCAAAAGGATTCATGAGTGCAAATCGGATAAAGAAAATCACTGGCCTATATGTCCCGTTTTGGTTATACGATTTAAATTCTGAAGTAGAAGTTCATGCAGAAGGAAGAAAAGTACGAACATATTCACGTGGTGATTACATTTATACTGAAACAAAATACTACGATGTTTATCGTAACATGGATTTATATTATAAAAAGGTTCCCGTTGATGCGTCGAAAAAAATGAATGATGAGCTAATGGATAAACTAGAACCTTATCACTATAAAGATTTAAAAACATTTAAAATGCCCTATTTAGCTGGATATATTGCAGAAAAATATAATTTTGATGACAAAGAACTTTTTCCACGTGTCAGACAAAAGGTTAGAAAGTTTATTGATTCTTATATCGGTTCAACTATTGTTGGTTATACATCTGTTAGTTATCGAGATAAAAGAATTGATATGAAGAAGGATAACAGTTACTATGTTCTTTTACCTGTATGGATGGTTTATTATGATTATGATAAACAAGAACATACATTCGCCATGAATGGTCAAACAGGAAAAGTTGTCGGAAGGCCACCGATTAGTTATGGTAAAGTAGCCGCTTGGTTTAGTGGGATTGCGGGAACGACCTTTCTTTCCTTAAAATTCATTCAATGGATTGTAGGTGCTGGCTTATGATAAGATTTTCACCAAAGCCTACTATTATTTTTATTCTATTATTTTTTTTATTTATACCTCTTACGACCACTTTTGCTGAAAATAAAGGTTTTATTGAGGAGAAACAGAAAATTTATGATGATGCGGACCTTTTGTCAACAGAAGAAATTGCGAAACTTGAATCTATAGCAAATAAATATGGAAAAAAACGTGATACAAATTTAATTATTTTAACGACGAATGATACAGATGGCAAAGGTTTTAAGAAGTATACACAAGACTTCTATGATGAGCATCTCGATGGTCCAAATGCAGCAATTTTAACGATTGATATGGGAGATCGTGAAGTTTATATTGTAGGATTTTATAAAGGGGAAGATTATTTAGATTTTGATCGTATCGATTTGATTCTCGATAAAGTTACTCCTAAATTAGCCGACGGTGACTATTATGGAGCGATGGATTCTTTTTTGAGTTTGTCATATAAATATCTAAATATTAAACCAGGCATAAATCCTGATTTTATTCTTTTTAAGTTTGAAGCTCAAATCATTATTTCCTTAGTCCTTGCTGGAGTCATAGTCGGTCTTATGCTCTATCATTCAGGTGGAAAAGTAACAACGACTGAACGAACATATATGGATGGACATCGTTCCCGTATTTTAAATAAAAGAGATGTTTACTTAAGAAAGACAGTAACAAGACGTCGTAAACCTAATAATAATAGTGGAGGTAATAGCTCTACTAGAGGTGGAGGCGGTGTGACGAGTGGTGGTCACTCACATAGTGGTGGATCTCGTAGTTTCTAATAGCATCATTTGAAAGGACTGATTTAATGGTATTTTTTAGAAATCAATTTTCTGATGTGATTGAGTGGGAAGAATTCCGTGATGATATGATTTTTTGGAAATGGGGAAATAAGGAAATTAAAAAAGGGAGTAAATTGATTATTCGCTCAGGACAGGATGCGATATTTTATAACCATGGTCGTATTGAAGGCGTATTTGAAGATGAAGGCGAATATAATATTGATTCGGAAATCATCCCATTTCTTTCGACGTTAAAAGGATTTAAATATGGTTTTAATTCTGGAATGCGGGTCGAAGTATTATTTGTTAATACGAAAGAATTTACTGTAAAATGGGGTACACGTAACGCGATTAATATTCCAACACCACAGCTACCTGGTGGGTTGCCAATTCGTGCTAATGGAACGTTTCAGTTTAAGGTCAATGATTATTTGTCACTGATCGATAAAGTAGCAGGGGTGAAAGATCAGTATCTTGTTGAAGATGTAAAGATACGAATAACGTCTATCTTGGATCAGCTTTTGATGAAGTGGATTACTAGAGAAGGTAAAGACATGTTTAATTTACAAGCGAATAGTTTCGAGATTGCTAGAGGAATCCAAGAAGATCTCGATATGCAAATTATTGACTTAGGTATGACCATTACTGGCTTCCAAATTATGAGCTTTAATTATCCAAAAGAAATTCAAGACAGAATAACGAAGACTGCTTCTCACGGTATGATTGGTGATCTTGGTCGCTATCAACAGGTTGAAATGACAGATGGCATGGCTTCTGGAAAAATAAAAGGTGGAGGCACTGCATCAGATATGGCTGGTATGATGGTTGGAATGAATATTGCGAATGAAATGATGAAAAATGTGAACAAAGCTGGTCAATCGCAGCAACAAGCAAGCACCTCTGCTTCCTCTTCAGGTAAAAAGCCTAATTTTTGTCCAAATTGTGGTGAAAAGAATAGCGGCGCTAATTTTTGTCCAAATTGTGGTCAAAAACTTAGTTAAATAAAAAAGCAGTGTTCACACAAAATGTGAGCACTGCTTTTGTATATGGCGAACGTTTTTATGGTAGTAGGATAATTTAGCGTAACGCAGCCATAATACTATTTGGATCGTAACCAACAACCCATTGACCATTAATTTCTGTTTGAGGTACTCCCATTTGACCTGTTTTTTGCATTAATTCCATCATCATTTCTGGAGATTCTTCAACATTCACTTCTTTGTAAGGAATGTTTTTCCCATCTAGGAAATTTTTAATCATTGTACAATATGGGCATGTGTTTGTTGTATAAACAGTCACATTATTCATTTTAAATTCCTCCTTAAATCATATAACGGTATTTAGAAATTGTTGTTTATTTTTACTAAAGCACAGCTCTATATACCCCTACATGTATAATAAAACGATACATAATAAATGTCAATGAAAGAGCCTGTTAATTAATGTTAGTTGTTTGTATTTAGAGATATGATTATACAATGGAAAATAGTAGAAAGTTATCTATATATGTTAGGATTAAATAAAAGGGTTGAAGGGGAGAAAGTAATGGAGAAAGTTTATTTATCATGGGATGCTACAGAGATGGCATCACGTATTCGTCATAAAGAAGTATCTGCTAAAGAAGTAGTAGAATTAAGTTTTAAACAACTGACAAAAGTAAATCCTGAGTTAAATGCAGTTGTTCATGATCGAAAAGAAAGTGTTTTACAAGAAGCGGAAAAACATCAACCAGATCAAAACGAGCTTTTTAGTGGTGTTCCAATTTTGATGAAGGATATTTCACAAGCTGTGAAAGGGGAGCGTTTAACATCTGGTTCAAAATTATTTGATTCTCATATAGCTAAAGAGGATTCAAACTTTGTTAAACGAATTCGGCAGGCAGGCTTTTTAATTACTGGACATACGAACACACCAGAATTTGGTTTAAAAAATATTACAGAACCTGAATTGTTTGGTCCGACTAGAAATCCGTGGAACATTGATCATTCACCAGGTGGCTCAAGCGGTGGTGCTGCTGCAGCAATTGCTTCAGGTATTGTTCCTATTGCAGGAGCAAGTGATGGTGGCGGTTCAATTCGTATTCCGGCATCTTTTTCAGGTTTATTTGGATTAAAGCCTACACGTGGACGTACACCTGTAGGACCAGGTGCAGGAAGACAGTGGCATGGAGCCTCGATTGATTTTGTTCTTAGCCGAACGGTTCGCGATAGTGCGGCAATGCTAGACGTATTACAAACGATACAACCAGAAGCGGCTTTTCAGACCCCACTATTTTCGGGAAATTATCGTGATGAAATCGTAAAACCGATTAAACGACAGCTCCGTATAGGTTTCACAACGACATCCCCTGTTGACACACCGGTATCAGAAGATGCTAAGAAAGCAGTTCATAAAACAGTAAAATGGCTAGAAGGCCAAGGTCACTATGTTGAAGAAGTAGATAGTCCGGTCGATGGCATTTTACTCATGAAAAATTATTATTTAATGAATAGTGGTGAGATATCGTCTCTTGTTTATCAATTGGAAGAAACGATCGGTCGGAAAATTACGGCAGATGATGTAGAAATTGAGACATGGTTACTAAATGAAGCTGGAAAAACGGTATCTGCAGCAGAATTTTCTAGGAGCTTAGCCGCATGGGATGTAGCAGCAGCAGACATGGCTCAACTTCATGAAACATATGACTTATATATCACGCCTGCTACTGCACATGTTGCACCGAAAATTGGAGAATTAACACATTCTAAAGAATCACAGGAAAATTTACGTGAAAGAATAAAAGAAGCTGACGCAAAAGGTAAGCAAGAAGTGATCTGGGATATGTTTCTACCAAGTTTAACATATACACCGTTTACGCAACTTGCTAACTTAACGGGTCAACCTGCAATGAGTCTACCGGTACATTTAACAGATAAAGGTCTACCGATAGGTGCCCAAGTGATAGCAAATAAAGGTCAAGAACATGTTCTATTACAATTAGCTTACCAGATTGAGCAATCTAGTATTTGGCAAGGGATGAAAGGCAATCCTTATTTTAAATAAGTTTTAGCGAGGGAAAACTCAGTTAATCCCTCGCTTATTTTTATAAGATTCGCTTGTGCCTAGATTTCATAGTGTTTATTCCACGCGAAAGTCCATTATTGAGTCTCCAACGTTAAGTCTCGCTATGATGTTTTGCTCTAATGAGTCGTATTGAAAGTTCCATTATAAGAATTGGGAGTCATACGTATAGTAATCTACCTTCCAGTAAATACTAGATGATAACTCTCTTTAACTAGTAGGTACTTTTTAGTATAGTTAAGAGAAGAAGTATGAATAAGAAGGAGATGATTCGGATATGACAAAAACGATAACATTGAATCAGAAAATTTCCCATGTCATTGATAATATTAACAAGGTCATGATAGGTAAAGAAGATGTTATTATTCTAAGTTTAACTGCATTATTAGCTGAAGGACATGTTTTAATAGAAGATGTACCAGGTGTAGGAAAAACGATGCTCGTTCGTTCAATAGCAAAATCGCTTGATTGTGATTTTACACGCATTCAATTTACACCTGATCTTCTTCCATCGGATGTAACAGGTGTTTCAATCTATAACCCTAAAGAAATGACATTTGAATTTCGAAAGGGTCCTATTTTTGGCCATGTTGTTTTGGCAGATGAGATTAATCGGACGTCACCAAAAACCCAATCCGCTCTATTAGAAGGAATGGAAGAGAAAAGTATTACCGCAGATGGAAAAACAACCGCACTTAAACGCCCATTCTTCGTTATGGCAACTCAGAATCCGATTGAATATGAAGGGACATATCCACTTCCAGAGGCGCAATTAGACCGATTTTTACTAAAAATTAATATGGGTTATCCAACTATGGAAGAAGAGTTAGAAATGTTGACACGCACATCACAAAATCACCCGATTGATGCGTTAGACTCTGTGATGTCAAGAGATGAGTTACTTCGTGTACAAGAAGAAGTAAAGGAAGTTTATATCGATGACACAGTGCAACAATATATTGTCAATTTAGTGAGAGGATCCCGAACACATCCAAGTATATACCTTGGTGTTAGTCCAAGAGGTTCAATTGCTTTAATGAAGGCAGCTAAGGCTTATGCTTATATTAAAGGTCGTGATTTTGTTTTGCCTGATGATGTGAAGTATTTAGCTCCTTATGTTATAGCACATCGCATTATTTTACATTCAGAGGCAATTTATGAAGGATTGACTCAGCATCAAGTCATTGAAGGATTAATACGAGATACGTATATACCGATACGAAAGGAACTTAGATCATGAAATCATGGCGCTTCCTTGGTCCATTATTTGTTATGGCAATATGTACCGCACTCTTTTCGTTCGCTATGTTCCAAGGGGGATTTATGAGTTGGTTTTTGTTCTTTAGTTTTCTACCACTCGTTATATATCAAATGGGCCTTACTTTCTATCCGCTTAGGAATTTAGATGTGTCAAGAACCTTGTCTCAATCTATTTGTCATGCAGGACAAAGTATCACCTTTGATATTATAGTAGAGCGCAAAGCACCATTTCCCCTTTTTTATTGTATTGTGGAAGAAGTATTACCTGATTCATTACAACGAAGCGATACGGGGATTAATAAATACGCACATATGAATCATCCGGTAAGTTATGAAGCGAAACGATACAAAAAACAAATATTATTTCCTTTCTTTCGCCGAAAGATAAAAGCATCGTATACGTTAAGCCAACTTCCCCGAGGAGAACATCAACTAGATCAAATTCGTATTCGTACAGGAGATATATTTGGTTTTATAAAAAAAGAACACCTTTTTAATGTGAATGATACATTAATTGTTTTTCCAAATAAACGGCGTATCCGCTTTAAATATACATTACACAGTTTAGAACAAGGTGAAGCGATTGTTCAGAGTAATGATTTTCGTCAAACAAATATGGTCGCAGGTGTACGAGAATATTTACCAGGTGATAAATTTTCTTGGATTGATTGGAAGCAATCAGCTAAAAGACAAGATGTTATGACAAAGGAATTTGAACACGAGAAAAGTATGGAAGCTTTTTTTATATTGAATGCCGTCTCTTCTTGTCAGTGGCTTGCATTTGAAGGAATGATAGAAGTCATGTATAGCATGATGGATGTAATTCAAAAGACAACGGATTCGAAAATCGGTCTTCTTTCTATTGGGAAGGAAATGTCTTACTTTCCGTCTCATTTTGATGTTGGTTCAAGAGAAAAAATAATGAGACATTTAGCTACTCTTAAACCATCTAATGAAGACATGTTTACCGATCGGTTACAAAGACAAACAACCGTATTATCAACTCATTCTTTAATATTTGTGTTTTCATGTTCAATCGACATCAGGTTTATTGAATCGATGAAAAAATTACATTCGAAGCATAAAAAACGACTTCATATTTTTCTTTTACTGTCTAAAAATCAATCAATTGAATTACAAGATACCATCAATATGTTAGTAGAACATCAAATTGGTTTGACAGTACTCACTGAAGTTCAACTTATGAAGGATCCGTTGGAGGTGAGGGTATGACAAAGCAAGTGAATCAACCTATCGTACCAAGATGGTATTCAGCAGTATTATATTTCCTTGGATTCCTTTTGTTTCTTGAGTGGTTATACCCCTTACAACAGGTAACAGATACACAAGATATGCACGTATTTTTAATTTATGCAGTGTTCTGCTTTTTGATAACGTTTGTTCAGATAAACGGATTCCTTAAGTTTCTATTAAAAAGTGCTGGGATATTATTCGCTCTTCATTATGTATTTTTCGATGATTCCATATTTCATTTTGTTTGGATTGGAGAGATCATTGAAGATGCACTTCAGCATATGAGTTTCATTTATCAGCGACAGTGGGCGATGTTTTCGCCGCTGTTTAGAAGCTTGTTATTTCTTGTCCTGATTTGGCTCATGAGCTATTTGGTTCATTATTGGTTCGTATACGCTAAGAAAATGCTTGTGTTTATTTTATTAACCTTTAGCTATATTGCTGTATTGGATACATTCATGACATATGATGCACAATGGGCGATTGTCCGTGTCTTCATTTTCTCATTTACTGCGTTAGGAATGGGGCATTTGATAAAAGAAATGGAACGAGAAGGATTTCGGCTATCCCTTCCTGTAAAAAAACAATTTAAGTGGTTGATACCGATTATCACAGTTGTTATGTTTTCCACGTTGTTGGGCTATGCTGCACCAAAGTGGGAGGCAAAGTGGGAGGACCCAGTTCCATACCTTAAAGATGTAGCTGGTATAAATGATCATTCGATTAAAAAAGTAGGCTACGGAGATGATGATTCGCGTTTAGGTGGAGATTTTGTTGAAGATGATACACCTGTATTTAAAGCGACGGTACAGGATAAACAGTATTGGCGAGTGGAAACAAAAGATGTGTATACAGGAAAAGGTTGGATAAAGTCATCATCTTTAACATCAATAATGGAAGATGTCGTACCGTTTTCAACATTTAATCCTGAAATAGAGTCCGAACGTATGGAAGGAGTCGTTGCATTCGAGCCCGGAATGGAGTTTAAAAAACTTGTGTATCCATACGATCTTATCGATGTTAAAAGAGAAGATGGCGATCATGTTTATTTCGTTGATGAAGCGGAAGCGATTCGTATTGAAGAGGGTGAAATCGATAAATATGAGTTAACTTATCTTCAACCATCCTATCCACTAGATGACTTAAAGCAGTCCAATAAACCTGATCTTCATTCAGAAGATTATAATTTAGAGCAGTTTATCCAATTACCGGAAGAGTTGCCGTCAAGAATTCGAGAGTTAGCATTAGAAATTACGGAACCTTATGATACGTATTATGATCAAGTCAAAGCGATTGAACAATACTTTAACCAAAATGGTTTTGTTTACCAGACTAGTCATATACCTGTCCCTGGAGAAGATGAAGATTATGTTGATCAGTTTTTATTCGATACGAAAGCGGGCTATTGTGATAATTATTCAACGTCTATGGTTGTTATGCTTCGTACTTTAGATATTCCAGCTCGTTGGGTGAAAGGCTTTACTGGAGGAGAAGAAATCGATACTGTAACAAAAGATGGCAAAACATATCGTGTTTTTGAAGTGACGAATATGAATGCCCACTCTTGGGTCGAGGTTTTTTTCCCTAATATAGGTTGGGTTCCATTTGAACCGACACAAGGCTTTTCTAACTTAGCTAACTTTCATACAGAAACAGAAGCAGTCGATGAAGATATTTTGGAAGCTGAATCAGAGCAACCAGAATTAAATGATGAGTCTGACGAACAAAATGATCTAGAAGAACAACTAGAAGATACTTCAATGCCGGCTGAGAGTAATCAGAAAACCAAGACGAAATGGCCGATGCGAATCATCTTAGGGACTCTAATTACTATAGCTATTGTTGGTGGCATTATCATTTATCGCAAACGGTTATATCTGGAAACTTTGTGGATTGAGAAACGATGGGAAAGAAATCAAGATACACAAGCATTTCAAGACCTTTATCATCAGCTTCTTAAAGTTTTAGAGCTAAATGATCAAGATAAAGCTTCACACGACACATTACGAGAATATGCTAGACAAGTGGATATGCGCTATGACACAGACGCCATGGGTAAATTAACTGTTATGTATGAACATGTTCTTTATAGAGGAAACAATAATATTGATGAGACTGAAGAAGTTACACAATTATGGAAAGATTTAATTAAACGAATAATGGGTTGACCAAGCTTTTTACAGTTAGTAAAATATAAGAATAAATAATATATCCCGTCATGGATATACTTGTTAAGGTAACAGTGTAAAATCTAAATGCGTTATCCATGTTGGTTATATCGTAACCTGAATTTTGGCTTTTGTTGTGATTCATTAGGAATCAAATACAAGAACAACATTCAGGTTTTTAAAATGATAAGATAGGAGAGAAACGATGCGTAACCGTGATATGATTTTAGTAATAGATTTCGGTAGTCAATTTAGCCAAGTGATTACAAGACGAGTAAGAGAATTAGGTGTCTATAGTGAGATGTACTCTTACCGTTTATCACTTGATAAAATTAAGGAATTAAATCCAAAAGGGATTATTTTATCAAGTGGTCCGCATAGTGTACTTGATGAAAAGGCGATACAGCCAGCTGAAGGTGTTTTTGATTTAGGGATACCTATTTTAGGTATTGGCTACGGCATGCAATTAATTACTTCTCATTTTGGTGGACAAGTTGACCGTATCAGTAAAGTAGCACAGGGAAAAGCCGTCATGACTGTAACTGATGCGAGTGACCTTTTAAAAAACACAAGTGACACGCAAACCGTTTGGCTAGATCATGGTGATCAAGTGACAGAGATACCAGCAGGATTTAACGTACAAGCAACAAGTGAAAACGTTGTTATGGCAATGAGTCATTCTGATAAAAAGATGTATGGTGTTCAGTTTCATCCAGAAGTAAAACACACGACACACGGAACAGATATATTGAAAAACTTTTTATATCATATTTGTGAGTGTCGTAAAGAGTGGACAATGAAGAATTACATAGACATTCAAGTGAAAAAGATACGTGAACAGGTTGGTGATCGAAATGTGCTATGCGCATTAAGTGGTGGTGTTGATTCTTCAGTAGCCGCCGTTCTTATCCATAAGGCGATTGGCGATCAATTGACATGTATCTTCGTTGATCACGGATTACTTAGAAAGAATGAAGCGAAAGAAGTGATGGAAGTCTTTACAGAAGAATTCCATATGAATGTGATTCAAATTGATGCGAAAGAACGTTTTCTCTCTAAATTAGAAGGCGTTACAGATCCTGAAACGAAACGTAAAATTATTGGTAATGAATTTATTTATGTTTTTGATGATGAAGCAGCGAAATTGAAAGATATGGATTTTCTCGCCCAAGGAACACTTTATACCGATATTATTGAAAGTGGAACAGAAACAGCTGAGACTATTAAATCACATCATAATGTTGGTGGTTTACCTGAAGATATGGAGTTCGAATTAATCGAACCGTTAAATACATTATTTAAAGATGAAGTTCGTGAACTTGGTACACAACTAGGTATTCCAGATCATATCGTTTGGCGCCAACCATTTCCGGGTCCTGGTTTAGCCATTCGTGTACTCGGAGAAGTCACAGAGGAAAAATTAGAAATCGTACGTGAATCAGACGCTATTTTACGTGAAGAAATCCGAAAAGCCGGTTTAGAACGCGAAATTTGGCAATACTTTACAGTACTTCCGAATATTCGCAGTGTTGGCGTAAGTGGTGACAAGCGAACGTATGACCATACAATTGGCATTCGTGCGGTTCATTCAGTTGATGGCATGACATCTGAGTGGGCGAGAATTCCGTGGGATGTATTAGAAAAAATTTCAACACGTATTGTTCATGAAGTCGATCATGTTAATCGCGTCGTCTATGATATAACGAGCAAGCCACCTGCGACGATCGAGTGGGAATAATGGGTATAGTTGATTTGGTTGGTTTATGTTGATTTGACAGGGTTTTAGAATATTGTATAACGTTTAGAATATTGTATAACGCTTAAAATGATCTATTTAGATATAGTTCCCCACCAAAAATGAAATTTGTAATAGTTGTTCTAAAAAGCATCTTCTATATGAAGGTGCTTTTTTGTCGTGTCTTTAAAATGTTAGATATTTTGTAGGATGATTATATATTTTGGCAGTACTCTATAATACGACATTAAGTGAGGTGACAGCATGAATTGACATGAAGTGCGTGTATCGGATTTAATATTACACTTCATTTATCGTCAAAGAAAGATAAAAGTAGAGTTACAAAAACTTGGTTGGCAAGTTTCACGCCGCCGCATTGGCCGAATTATGAAAGAACAAGGACTTGTATCTAAGTATACAGTGGCTCAGTTTAAACCCACAAAATCAAAAGTAAATGAATCTGAAATTGGCAATGTACTGAATCGAGAATTCAATCAGGATAAGGAATTAAAGGTCGTTGTAAGTGATATAACGTATGTCCGTGTCGGCCATAAATGGCACTATATCTGTGTTTTAGTAGACTTATATAATCGTGAAATTATTGGCTACAGTTCTGGTCCACAAAAAACTGCTGCTTTAGTTCAACGTGCCTTTGCATCAGTTCCATACAATCTAAATCAACTTGATTTATTTCCATACTGATCGAGGTAGTGAGTTTAAAAATTAACTTATCGATGATGCGCTTGAAGCATTCGACATTGAGCGATCCCTAAGTGAAAAAGGAAACCCTTATGATAATGCGGTTGCTGAAGCAATGTTTAAAACCATTAAAACAGAATTCGTCAACGATGCTAATTTCCCTTGCCAAGGAAGCGCTTGAACTTGCACTTTTTGATTACGTAAATTGGTTCAATAATATCAGAATTCACGGTTCATTAAACTATCGCACACCCGCCGAATATAAACGCGAACAAAAAGATAAATCATCTGTAATCTGAAGTCTTTTATTAACCTGCATGTATTGTGATGTTCTTGGTTTTTAGAACGCCACAATACATGCAGGGTAAGAAGCGAAGCGCGGTAGCTAAAAGATGTAAAAAAATAATAGGAATATGGAATTAAGTGCACAGGAAAATTTGTAAATCTGGAATTAAAAATTTAAATATGACATTCATTGAATCAATTACTTTCCTTAAAAAATATGTACAGTTTAGTGTTGACATTCCACTTTTATTCATATAGACTAAAATTAACTTGAATATTATTAATTTTTAAAAAAACAATGCAACGTTATGGAACCTCTTTTACTACCACGACCTCGCCTCATCGGTTTCATAGGAGATCGTTTTTCCTGGCATTCCAAAAAAATTAATTATTTCCCAATACTCCCTATATGTTTCAACGTTTTTCATCTGCTTTTTCTCATAAACGCATCTACGTAATAGATTAGCGTTTTCAATCTATTTCAGAATATTCGCGCCTATATATGTTAGAATTTTCTAAAATGGAAAGACGGCTAGATGGACGATCTAATCATTTTCATATGTTTGCTATTTGGAGGTGAAATGATGAAAGGAATTATTATGGCGGGTGGCCATGGGACAAGGCTCCATCCATTAACAAAATCGATATCTTTGCACCATTATTTGAAACAAACAAATCGTACCACCCATTTTGAAAAAGATAGATAATTAGTTTATGTAGAGTGGTGCCATCCTTTTGAATTAGATGATTACGATGCTTGAGAAACATACGAGCAAGCTACTAGGGGAGAAGATAGATGATGCGGATATTAGTAACAGGTGGAGTCGGTTTTATCGGAGGAAATTTTATTCATTATATGTTGGATCGCTATTCCGATATTCAAATTGTCAATGTGGATGCTCTGACCTATGCCGGGGAAATAACAAAGCACAAACATATCGAAGGGAATCCTCAGTATACATTCGTACAAGCGGATATTTCCGATAAACAGGCGATGGATACGATTTTTCAACTATATTCCTTTGATTATATCGTTCATTTTGCAGCGGAAAGTCATGTGGATCGTTCGATTGCGGATCCCAGTATATTTTTGCAAACGAATGTGATTGGAACTCAAGTGCTATTGGAACTGGCAAAGGAATATGCCGTGGAGAAGTTTATGCATATTTCCACCGATGAAGTATATGGAGAATTAGACTTTGCAACAAAGGAAACGTTTACCGAGCAAACGCCACTTGCGCCTAATAATCCGTACAGTGCGAGTAAAGCAGCAGCAGATTTTTTAGTTCGAGCCTATCATGAAACATATGGCTTACCGGTGAATATTGCAAGGTGTTCCAATAATTATGGTCCGTATCAATTTGTCGAGAAATTAATTCCGTTAACCATCACCCGTTTACTAAAAGGAAAAAAAGTTCCCATCTATGGGAATGGAAAACAGATTCGCGATTGGTTACATTGTTACGATCATTGTTCCGCCATCGATTTTATTATCCGAAACGGAAAAAATGGTGAGGTATATAATATCGGTTGTCAAAATGAACGAACAAATATCGAAGTGGTGCAACAAATTATGAAATTACTAGAAATGCCAGAGGGGTACATCCAATTTGTTCCTGACCGTTTAGGACATGATCAACGTTATGCCATTAACACAACGAAATTATACAACCTTGGTTGGAAACCGTCCTATACATTTGAAGCTGGATTAAACGAAACGGTCCAGTGGTACATCGAACATCGTGATTGGTGGGAACCGATGATGTGGCAAAAGAATGGAAGAAAAGATAGGGATGTACGAAATGAGGAGGAGCCAGTATGACGCAGACAACAGATCCGAAATACGAACGGTCCAATCATCCAGTGCAAACAAAGGATCTAATCATTTCAGCAAAAGGATTAAGAAAATCATTTGGGAAATTCACAGCGGTGCAAGACGTAGATTTAGATGTGTATGAGGGAGAAATATTAGGGTTGCTTGGTCCCAATGGGGCTGGCAAAACAACGCTCATCTCTATGCTTACTGGGGTGTTAAAGCCGGATAGTGGTCAGGCCACTATATGTGGTTATGATTTACATAAAGACTTACATAAAATTAAGCGAAAGGTTAGCTTAGTACCTCAGCATTTAGCCATTTATTTGGAATTAAATGCCTATGAAAACTTAAACTTTTTTGCAAACTTGTATGGATTGAAAGGCAAAGAGAAAAAGGAGCGAATTGACGAGGCATTGGAAATAGCCCAATTAACAGATCAAGCAACGAAAAAGGTAGAGCATTTTTCCGGAGGGATGAAGCGGCGACTCAATTTGGCAATTGGGCTTCTCAATCATCCGAAAGTCATTTTCTTTGATGAACCAACCGTTGGAGTTGACCCCCAATCCCGAAGTCATATTTTTAAATCCATCCAGTATTTAGTAAAAGAGCTGAAAATGAGTGTTATTTACACGACGCATTATATGGAAGAAGCGGAAACACTATGTCATCGTGTAGCTATTTATGATCAAGGAAAAGTTTTAGATTTGGATGATACCGATGCACTACTTGCCAAACATGGGCAAAAACAATTGGAAATACGAGTCGATGCAATGGATGATCAATTAATACAAGCAATAGAAAAACTCAAACATGTAGATTCCGTCCATTATGTCGATCAAACATTGGTCATTCATGCACATGATTTAATAAAAACAACGGAAGTCGTGTTGCGCATGATTCAAGAAAACCAATTGGAAGTAAAAACGTTCAATGTGCGTGAATCTGATTTGGAAGATGTGTTTTTAAAATTAACGGGTAGAAAATTACGGAATTAATACGGAGGAGAACGAATTTGAATATATGGCATATAGCAATGAAGGACATACGAATATTTTTGCGTGATATTCCGGGACTTATTTATTTAATTTTAACACCTATTATCGTAATTGCGATTGCTAGCTTTGCATTATCGGGTATTTTTGCCGACGACGAAGTGGAACGCTTTTCTATTCCTTTAGTCGTAGAAGATGAAGGCGAATTGACGAATCAATTGGTAGATGTATTACAGGAAACGTCTGTGCTTAAAATCATCAAGACGACAAAGGATGGAAAACAAATAACGCGACAGGAAGCGGAGAAATTAGTTCCCGAATATAAGGCAGCAATCGTGATACCGGATGGTTTTTCAGACAACGTGGCACAGGGGGAGTTAGCGGAGTTGATTGTCATGAGCGACCCGGCGGACCGCGTTATTCCCGGGGTGGTCCATGATATTTTGTCCCAATATACGGCAAAACTTTCCATGCAATCCGTAACAAACGAGGTTGCCATAGAAGCATTAATGCACATAACGGAACTGTCCAAAGCGGTACATGGTGTGGAATTAGATCCGACAAAAGAGATTCAGTCGGTCCAAGAAAAAAGCGAATATTATGTGGAAAATCCACCAATTCAAGTGGTAACGAATGTCGTACAAGGAAATGATGAAGCCCGGGAAACAACACCATTTGAATCCAATGTGCCGGGGTATGCCGTGATGTTCGTTTTATTAGGAACGACTGCAGCGGCATCCAGTTTATTAGATGAACGGGAGCGGGGAACACTGGGAAAATTACAAACGCTTCCTATTACAAGGATGTCTATTTTATCCGGGAAAATGTTAGCTAATTTTACGACGGCTTTGTTTCAAATGTTCGTTTTATTTACCGTAGGGCATTTTGTGTTTCAAATGTGGCTAGGTCCGTCAATCCTTGGGTTAGTACTTTTAATCGTTGCAACTGCGTTTGCAGCAACAGGGATGGCCATGCTAATCGCCTCGGTTTGTAAGACACGAGCACAAGCAAGTGGGATCTCGTTACTTATCGTATTATCGATGTCTGCCCTTGGCGGGTCGTGGTGGCCTTTGTACATTGTTCCTGATTGGTTACAAACGGTCGCACATGTGACGTTAACGGCATGGGCGATGAGTGGTTTTAATAATTTACTCGTCTATGGACAAGGGTTTACCTCGATATTAACGTCTATTACTGTGTTATTTTCCATGGGAATTTTGTTTTTAATTTTATCGGTACGATTTTTTCGTTTTAACTAGATAAGCGAATGTTTATCTAAGCTGTGAAGAAGGATGATGTTGTTTGTTTTTCCAATGAAGGAGGTAGATGAATGCGTTGAGATGGGTGAAAACAGAGGTGCCGCGTGCCTTTCACCCTTATTGACCACTTCAATGAAGGCGAAACCAGGCATCCGAGTCGTTTTCCCCTCTATTGACTGCTTCAACACCAGTGAATTATTCCCGGCAGAACACCATTCCCTGGAATAAAATATATGACAGAAGGTAATACACCGAAGCAATCAAACGTGCATTAAAAAAGTGAGTAAAACGTCTCTATAGAGCGTTTTACTCACTTTCTCATACATATGAAGCAGAAGGAACGTCCCCCCGCTTCACTCATGAAGCAAAAGATCCGTCCCAAAGCTATATCACTTCTTCCACACGATATGAAACAATGGCAATACGGATATAACTCTGTCGATAAAGCTAGACCATATATTAATGAAATTGTCAAAATATATTTAGATACTTACCATAAAGATGATATTAGGAAGTTAAATGAATTATTGGATGAACAAGTGGATATTTCAAAAGAATTATATGGTGAGGGTAGTAATTATAAACAATACAAAAAGACGAAGTTAGATGATTTGAAAAAAAGAATGGGTAATGCTGTACTTACTGAAATGAGAGAGTTTGCAAAAATGGAAAGGGAAGATAATTACTTCGCTGGTTCTCGAAGAAAACTTCGTAAGCGTAGATTAGACTTAGACCGAATAAGACGACAAAGAAGGTTACAACATGAAAGAATAAGAAGTGAAAAGGAGTTGTTAGATCATTAAGTGCTAAAGAACATAAAAATCTTTTTAAAGACAGGGGTGAACTCTTTTTTATAAAGAGTTTATTATCCCTGTTTTTACATTTATTAATTCATTATTTTTTATCGAATTGTTTTATTATAGGAATAAAAGAAAGAGAGATGATGATAAGTAAAATTGTAGTATAATATAACAAAGAAATAATAGGTGCTGAAGAAGTTGAAAATATTTTTTGTAGTAAATCAGATTGGGGAGATATTTAATGAAATTAAATAGTAATTATTTATTTGTACTTGAAAAAGAACGAAAAGAGAATATAAAGAACGGTTTATATGAATATACCGTAATAAATATGTCTTATAACACAAATCGAATGGAAGGTAGTACGTTAAGTTTATCTGACACAAAGGATCTATTTGAAAAAAATACTATATTTTCGGGTGGTCATAACGTTGATGATATTATTGAGGGGAAAAATCATTTCAGGTTATTTGATTTTATGTTGGATACAATCAAAGAGCCTTTAACTGAAAGATTGATTAAGGAGTATCATCAGATTCTAAAAAGGAATACTTCAGATGAAGTAAGATATGGTAGTGGAAGATATAAAGGAATACCTAATATAGCAGGCGATCAACCAACCGTTGAACCTCATGAGGTTGAGGGGTTAATGCGGGATCTAGTTGAAAATCATTCAATTAATAATTTAATGGATATACTCTCATTTCATCATCAATTCGAATTAATTCATCCGTTTCAAGACGGGAATGGAAGGGTAGGTAGAATGATCATGTTTAGACAGTGTTTAGAGTATGGAATAACACCATTCATCATACCCTCAGATAGAAGAGAAGAGTATATAAATGGATTAAAACTGTTCAAGGAAGAGCCGAACGTTTTGGAAAATGAGATCAAGAAATTCCAAGAATCCTATAAACAAATTGCAAAGCCTTTTTTGAGAAATTATACGAAAAGTGGAAAGAATAGTGAGTTAGAGAGATAAACGATCCTATAAAGGGTCGTTTTTGTTTTGTTTATTATTAAAGACGAGAATTGGGTGAATGTAAATGATCAAGTACGCAATCAAGTTAGACGAAAAACACAAACAAGGTTGTTTTATATTTCATGCTATTCCTGAAGAACATAAAAATGAATATATCCCACCAAGCTATGATGATTACAATTAGCAATGGTATTTAACAGCTGAAAAAGAAATTGTAGGTATTCCGATTGATGGACATATATATGAAAGTTGTATTACTACAACGGAACAAATTAAGGATAAAAAATATGAAGGACTCTATCTATATGCTGAGTACTTAAATAATCATACAAAAGAAATAAAAAGTACTGAATTTATTTATCTGGTTAGTGATTTTGATAAAATGATTAGCTTAAATAGTCCTTTTGACTGTGTATTAGATAAGTTTCAAGTTGATAATTAAAACTAGGAGTGATAAAGGATGAGTATTGTTATTTTAGCTGAAAAACCGAGTCAAGCGAAAGCATATGCTGATGCTTTTAAGAAAACAATAAGGAAAGACGGTTACATCGAGGTGGATGACAACCGTTTTTTTAATGGTAAAAAAACCTATATCACATGGGGGTTCGGTCACTTAGTTGAATTAGTTCCACCTGAAAAATATAAAGATGATTGGAAGGAATGGGTGCTAGAAACATCACCTATTTTTCCGAATGAATTTAAGTTTCAGGTTGGTAAAGGGAAGAAAAAACAATTTAACGTTGTTAAACAATTGCTGAAAAATGCAAGTGAAATAATTGTTGCTACAGATTCTGTCTGTAACTGATAAACAAAAGTGGACAGTTTCCGACAAATAAAAGTGAACATTTGCAGGAATGAGAGAGATAATACGTATATTAATAAGAAAAATTACTACAATTCTTGTTATATTCATTCTTAATCGGCTTTATTTATTTTATTAATCAAAAGGTCGATTTGGTAGAATGGGATTGATTTGTTTAATTTATGTATCCATGATAGTGTTTTATGATATTGGTGAACATAATAACATTAAGGATGACAAAAGAAGAAGTCACCTTCTATAAATATAAGCTGCTTAAATTAATTACTTCAATACTATAGTTCGAATCTGTTCCGCTGTTTTTTTATTTATTTGATATGCTTCTGCAGTGTTTTCTTTATTTATTAACGTTCCATATGGATTATTATCTTTAGGTATCCACAAATGAAATACATCTACTGTGCCATTTTTAAATTTTAATTCAAGATTATAATCACCTTTTGGCATATCTACGTCTCCATTTATTGGCTTAGAGGTGTTTATGGCATCGATAAAGATTTTTATATCTTCACTTTTTCTAATCGTTTTATAATGCTCTGTATTTCTCTCGGCAAATTCCTTAAAAAATGTAATTTCTATATATTCTATCTCTGATTGATTAATATTAAGAGCTGAACCTGTTGAACAAGCAATAAGAAATAAGTATGGTAACAGAAATACAATGATAAATTTCTTGAACTGCATTATTAAGACTCCCCCTTTCTAACGAATTTTAATGCTTCTATTTTATTATATACTTGATAATAAGAGTGTCAAGATTAAGAATATTTACATTAATGATTTGGTGTTTATTGTTAGTATATCCATATGAAGCGGATTCTTATAATATATAAGAACATAAACAAGTTGCTTGAAAATAGGCGGCTATATCATGATTATTTTTACACGATAAAATTAAACAATAAAAGCCCGTCGTAAGGATTTTTCTTTTTATCACTATCTCTTTTTTTATTTCAGCTGGTATCTAATTTGTCGTCAGAAAAACTTAATTAATGTGGGAGACTCGGCACAAAGCAGCTTGAACTAGTCCCATTTGTAAAGCCTTATTGAAGTAACTGATGAATTTCCATGTATATTGTCCATTTTTCTTCCTTTTCTCACCTGACATACATTTATATGAACTAGACCAGAAAGCATTTTTTAATAATATGTTCATTATTATTCTGAATGATGCTTTCATACTAACAGTATTATCAAGTTCAAAGCTTTTTACTTAAAAGAGAAAACAGTATTTTAAAACTGAATAAGAATAAAGTGACACAATGCGAACAATAAAATATTTAATTGATTTATCGTTCGTTTTTTGTTGACTTCTTTTGTATACGGTAGTAAGATATGTACATACGATCTTTCGTATATAAAATAAGTGCGTATAATTTAGGGAATACGGCCCAAAAGTTTCTACCAGACTGCCGTAAACAGTCTGACTACGCAGAGAAGTTTTCATAACAGTGATTTTCATGACGAATTTAGTTCAACATGAAAACATGCCAATAACTTTTTCTGCATAAACTTTTTGGGTACTTTTAGTCTTTTTTCTAAGACTAAAAGTACTTTTTTGTTTTTCCAATAAAAAGGAGGAAACGGTTTTGAAAAAATATTTTCGTTTTGATGAATTAGGTACGAACTATCGTACAGAATTTATCGCTGGATTAACAACATTTTTAGCGATGGCTTATATTCTATTCGTTAATCCATCGACTTTAGCTTTAGAAGGTGTCGACTTACCAGAAGGTGTAACAGGAATGGATAAGGGTGCAGTCTTTACTGCTACTGCTCTTGCTGCGGCAATTGGTACATTATTAATGGGTGTAGTTGCACGTTATCCGATCGCATTAGCACCAGGCATGGGATTGAATGCTTTCTTTGCTTATACAGTTGTATTAACATTTGGCATTCCTTGGGAAACGGCTTTAGCAGGAGTTATGGTTTCAGGGCTTATTTTTATCGTTTTATCATTAACTGGATTACGTGAAAAAATTATTAACGCTATTCCTGCTAACTTGAAGTTGGCTGTTGGTGCAGGAATTGGATTTTTTATTGCTTTTATCGGTTTTCAAAATGCGGGGATTATTGTCGCTAATGAAGCAACACTTGTATCACTTGGAGATTTAACAGAACCGACAACATTGCTAGCAATTTTTGGTCTTACTATTTCCGTTATTTTACTAGCTTTAGGTGTCAAAGGTGGCATTTTCTATGGTATGATTATAACTTCAATTGCTGGGATGATTGTTGGCCTTATTGATGCACCGACTAAATTAGGAGATGTGGTTAGTGCTGCACCGAGTCTTGCACCAACATTTGGTCAAGCGTTCGCTCATTTTGGTGATATTTTTACCTTACAGATGCTCGTCGTTATTTTAACGTTTTTATTTGTAGATTTCTTTGATACAGCAGGCACATTAGTAGCTGTTGCAACACAAGCTGGTTTAATGAAAGGTAATAAATTACCACGTGCAGGACGAGCTTTGCTAGCTGATTCCACTGCCACTGTGGCAGGTGCTGTACTTGGAACATCTACAACAACATCTTATGTCGAATCAACTGCAGGTGTAGGAGTAGGAGGACGTACTGGTTTTGCTTCAGTCGTGACAGCCGGTTTTTTCTTACTTGCCCTATTCTTTTCACCTTTATTAGGTGTTATAACATCTGAAGTAACAGCACCTGCATTAATCATCGTCGGTGTTTTAATGTCAGCTTCATTGAAAGATATCGATTGGGATCAATTTGAAATTGCTGTTCCTGCGTTTCTCGTTATTATTTCAATGCCACTCACATATAGTATTGCTACTGGTATTGGTATTGGCTTTATTTTCTATCCGATCACAATGATTTTAAAAGGCCGTGCTAAAGAGGTACACCCTATCATGTATGGAATGTTTGTTGTATTTATTCTGTACTTTATTTTTCTTTCATAAAATCTAAAAAACCTGCTACTCGAATTGAGTGGCAGGTTTGATTTTAATTTGCATTTATTGTTTTCCTTTTAACAATCGTATAGTATAATATGAGAAATGTTGCTCCGATCATCGCTAGTATGCCTAAAACCGTGTAGAGATAACTTCCCCCGAAGAGTTCCATCCATCTTCCACCAATTAATGAACCGATGACACCAGATACACCAAAAAAGGCTGCATAAAAAATGAGATGTCCAGTAGATTGCAAGATGTTTGGGATAAGTCGAGTGATATAGCTCATAGCTGCAGTGTAAAAGACACCAAATGTCAATCCATGTAAGAATTGTAGACTAATAATAAGCATCGGTGTATCAACAAGTGCGAATAAAAACCACCGTATACTATATAAAATTGAACCGATAATGACAAAGATCAGTGGATGATATTTTCTAAACCATAAAGCAGAGAAGGCAAACACAAGTGCTTCACTGGCAACCCCTATAAACCATGCTAAACCGACTAAACCTTCGCTACCTCCAAGTTGGTGAATATAAAGTCCGATGAAACTGTCATTTGCACGATGTCCAATCGTAATCAACATCATAATAAGTAAGAAAAACATAAATGATTTATTTTTTAATAATTGTGTCACATCATGTAACTGAATGGGTTCAGAATCAACTGTCACATCTTCTAGTCGAATAACAACAATTAATGTTAATAAAGCAAAGAATAGAAAAGGCCACATCATATATTGGATACCAATGCGATTTAATAATTCGCCAATGAGTAAGGCAGAAGTGGCAAAACCAATAGATCCCCAAGTGCGAATCGTTCCGAATGACACTTCTAATTCATCGGCACGTCGTTGGGCTAGACTGTCACCAAAACTACTAATAGGATACGAGAAGAAGTAAAATAATGTCGCAACAATGAGTAAAGCGATAAGCCCATTCATTTGAAAGAAAATAACGCTCGTTAACAATAAGCCAATGACACAAATGAATAACATCCGTTGCACAGTTTTATACTTATCACTCATATACCCCCAAAACGGTTGTGAAAAGATAGATATAAGCGGCCCTGTAGCTAGCACCCACCCAATTTCAGTTCCGTTTAAACCTTTAAATTGTAAATATAGAGGGAGAAAACTTAAGATGATCGTATTTGCCGCATGGAAGCTGAAGAGCAATGTTTTTAATGGTAATAATGAATGTTTCTCTGTCACTCTGTTCTTCCTTTCTGTTTATTCGTCTAGTTGTTTTTTGTCCATACTTTTTGTAAAAATGCATCACGTCCCGATTTTTTACGATCTTCCTCATAAACACGTTTATTTTTTTTATAAAAATGTTGATGCTCATCTTCAGCAGGGTAAAATATCTTAGCTGGTAAAATAGGTGTGACAATTGGTTTTGAAAAGACACCACTTGCTTCTAATGCTTGTTTTGACTGTTCAGCTAGTTGTTTCTGTTGTTCATTATGATAAAAAATAGCCGCCTGATATGATGAACCACGATCATGAAACTGACCAGCAGGATCAGTCGGATCAATTTGTCGCCAAAAAATATGTAAAAGCTGTTCATAACGTATAATGTCAGGATTAAATGTAATTTGAACGGCCTCAACATGACCAGTTGTTCCACTTTTTACATCAGTATATGTTGGATTTTTAAGTTCCCCTCCAGTATAGCCTGAAATAACTTCGTGAACCCCATCCCACTGGTCGAATGGTTTAACCATACACCAAAAACAGCCTCCTGCAAATGTTGCTTTTTCTAGCATACTCTATCCCACCTTGTAATATGTGATGTTTAAGACTATGAATAATAAATATTTCGAAGTATATTCATATTATATATCAAGAAACTGTAAATACATGTGTAAAAAGATTTAATTAATAGCAATGTTATCCAGCTTATTTACTAGGATAAGAATATGAATCCAACTTGTGAGATTAGCAATATAGTAGAGTATTAAAGTATTAATGAAAGCAGATAGGCGTGGTTGTTGAATTATCGTTTAGCTGTAATGATAATTTATTTTGCAACGACATTTTATCAAAAATGATATATAATTAGGATATTATAGAATTCATAAAAGAATTAACAATATCATCATAATGGATGTGACGTCATGAACGAACCTTTTGTCCATAAAGTTTTTACCGGTAAAGTGAAACGTTTAGGTGATCCAGATGCAAAGGATGCCTTTGATCGCGAGTGGGAAACAGGTATGTTCAAAGAAGCAGTTGACAATCAAATTTGGTTAACGAAGACAGGCTTAAAAGGTGATGAAGTAGCTGATACGAAAAATCATGGTGGCCCTGAAAAGGCACTTTTTGCTTATCCAGTAGGCCATTATGCCTTTTGGAAAGAAGAGTTAAATAATGATTCAATTGAAATGGGCTCGATGGGGGAGAATTTAGCTGTTTTGGAAATGGATGAATTTTCTGTTTGTATAGGTGATACGTACCAGTTTGGTGATGCGGTTATTCAAGTGTCACAACCACGCCGTCCATGTTGGAAACCAGCTCGACGCTTACGTGTTATAGATTTTGCGTTAAGAACGCAAGAAAGCGGAAAGACGGGGTGGTATTTTCGTGTATTAAAAGAAGGTCTTATCATATCTGGAATCGATTTAGAACTGCTCGAACGTCCATATCCTGAGTGGACGATAGCAGCTTGTAATGAGATCATGTATTTTCGTAAAGATGATTTAAGAGCCGCAAGCGAATTAGCTTCATGTCCATTACTTGCTGAAAACTGGCGCCGTACATTAAAAAATCGCCTTTTAGGGCGCGAATCAATCATTGATAAGCGTGTCTTTGGACCGAATAGGCATTAATCCGATTGAGATGAGTTCTATGATCGCTTTAATGCACTTCCAACGTACTGTCTCTTTATGTTTATAGCTCCCGAGAGTGTACATTGAGCCCTTAACGTGTATTCTCGTAATGGTTATTGCTCCCGAGAGTGCGCATTGAGCCCTTAACGTGTATTCTCGCTATGGTTTTTACTAACGAGAGTTTCCATTGCAACTATAGCACTATACCTTGCCATGAAATATTTTCTTGTAAGGTTAAATTGAAGCTATTATTTACTCTGTCACAACAAAATCCAGCAACAATAGCTCGTGATAAAGTATTCAGGTCTATTAATTATATTATTTCATCCCCACCAATTTTTTATTATTATAAAATGTTATTTGATGATTTATAATTTCAACGATTTTATTCTATTTTTCTTAGATATAATCATAAAGCCTATAGTGTACAATACGCTAATAAACTACATTTATAATCCCCACCCTAATATTTAAAATATTACTTTACGCAAAAAGGGATAATAGGATATGCTACATATATAAGATTGGAGGGGATCGGTTTGTTAGATCATGCAGTCATCATGGTTGTCATTATCTTAATCATTAATATCGTATATGTTTCTTTCTTTACGATACGAATGATTTTAACGATGAAGGGCCGACGTTATATTGCAGCTTTTATCAGTATGATAGAGGTCATTATTTATATTCTAGGTCTTGGCTTAGTATTAGATAATTTAAACCGCATTGAAAATCTCATTGCCTATGCCGTTGGGTACGGTCTTGGTGTGATTATCGGGTCTAAGATTGAAGAGAAAATGGCACTTGGTTATATAACGGTTCATGTTATTTCATCAAATCCAGATATAGAATTTACGAGAAGGCTTCGTGATAAGGGCTATGGTGTAACGAGTTGGTCGGCTTATGGCATGGATGGAGATCGATTGGCGATGCAAATTTTGACACCGAGGAAATACGAATTAAAATTATATGAAACGATTAAACAAATTGATCCTAAAGCATTTATCATTGCATATGAACCACAACATATTCATGGAGGGTTCTGGGTAAAACAAGTTAAAAAGGGGCGCTTATTTAAATCACAAAATGACATAAAATAAGTCGTTTGATCTTTCTTTGTAACAATCCGAACGATAATATAAAAAAGCACAAAAACGTTCGCTTATTAATTGACATTATTCACGTCATTTTGTTATGCTTAAAACGAAATGATAATTGAATATGAACCTCATATATTTTCGAGAATATGGCTTGAAAGTCTCTACCCAACACCGTAAATGTTGGACTATGGGGGAAGGTTGAATTGCAACGAATTAAAGTAATCATATTTTGTGATTTTAAAAAGAACATATACGGTTCTTTTATTAAACTGCTTATTTGAATAGATCTATTCATCTTCTCTCATAGCTAAGAGAGAGACGGATAGATTTTTTCATTTTATACATTAATTCAATAAAGAAAGTAGGGATTTTGTGACATTAGTAGGTGTCATCATGGGTAGTATATCAGATTGGGAAACGATGCAGCATGCATGTCAAGTGTTAGATGAATTAAATATTCCATATGAAAAGGATGTCATCTCAGCACATCGTACGCCTGATTTAATGTTTGATTATGCTAAATCAGCCCGAGAACGTGGAATAAAAGTCATTATAGCAGGAGCTGGTGGGGCAGCACATTTACCAGGTATGGTCGCGTCACAAACAAATATTCCAGTTATTGGTGTCCCAGTTCAAAGTCGATCACTTAATGGTTTGGACTCATTATTATCCATTGTGCAGATGCCAGGTGGAGTACCAACTGCAACAGTTGCGATTGGTAAATCTGGAGCGAAAAATGCCGGCATATTAGCAGCACAAATTATCGGCGTATGTGATGAAGATGTTTATGAAAGATTACAATCATATCGTAAAAAAATGCAAAAAAACGTAGCAGAAATGAGGGAAGACATTGCAAAGAAATAAAGTCATACTTCCACCACAAACGATTGGTATTATTGGTGGCGGTCAACTCGGACGGATGATGGCTATTGCGGCAAGGGAGATGGGCTATCAAATTGCTGTTCTTGATCCAACACCGAATTGCCCAACTGCTCAAATTGCCGATCATCATATACAAGCGGCATATGATGATATGGATGCGATTCAACAACTAACAGAATTAAGTGACGTCGTTACCTATGAGTTTGAGAATGTCGACTTAAAGGCAGCGAAATATATTGAAGCACAGGGGAAACTACCACAAGGCGCGCTAGCACTTGAGATCACGCAAAATCGAGAAAAAGAAAAACAATTAATGAAGCAATCTGGCTTATCTGTTCCTAACTTTGCAATTGTTCATAATGCTAATGAATGTCAGGAAACGATGAATGAATTATCATATCCAGCTGTCATTAAAACATGTCGTGGTGGTTATGATGGTAAAGGACAGTTAAAAATACGCACTCAAAAAGACTTACCAGATGCGATGCGTTTCGCAGATCAACATCAGCATTGCATTATTGAAGAATGGATTCCTTTTGATAAGGAGATTTCAGTCGTTTTTACAAGAACAGCGGCAGGAAATATAACGATATTTCCAATAGGAGAAAATGATCATAAGGATCATATTTTGTATCAAACGACTGTTCCTGCTCAAATATCTGATACTGTAAGGGAAAAAGCGATAAAATCAGCCACTACACTTGCTCATCATATGAATATTGTTGGCACATTTGCAATTGAGATGTTCGTTAAAAATGAAGACATTTATATTAATGAAATGGCACCACGCCCACATAATTCAGGTCATTACACGATTGAAGCCTGTAATATTTCACAATTTAAGCAACATATCCTATCAATTTGTGATCTCCCATTAGTGGATATCGAACTTCTTCAACCAGCAGTGATGATTAACATTTTAGGAGAAGATATAAATCGACTTTTAAACATCATGCCTAAAATGAAACATGGATTTGTTCATCTCTATGGAAAGAAAGAAGCAAAAGAGAAACGGAAAATGGGACACGTCACCTTCATAGCAGAAGATTTAGAAAAACTAAACGAACAGATTGACCAATTCAAGGAGGCAATAACATATGATTGAACGGTATACAAGAGAAGAAATGGGCCGTATCTGGTCAGAAGAAAATAAATATGATGCATGGTTAGAAGTAGAGATTTTAGCTTGTGAAGCTTGGAGTGAGCTAGGGGTCATTCCGAAAGAAGATGTTCAACAACTCCGTGAAAATGCATCATATGATATGAATCGTATTTTAGAGATTGAACAAGAAACACGTCATGATGTTGTTGCTTTTACAAGAGCCGTTTCGGAAACTTTAGGTGAAGAAAAGAAATGGGTCCACTACGGATTAACGTCTACAGATGTAGTTGATACTGCGCAATCATATCGTATTAAACAAGCAAACGATATTATCCGCAAAGACCTACATCAATTCATTGATATTTTAAAGGGAAAAGCAATTGAACATAAACATACTGTCATGATGGGCAGGACCCATGGTGTTCATGCTGAACCAACAACTTTTGGATTAAAGTTAGCTCTTTGGTATGAAGAAATGAAGCGGAACTTAGCGCGCTTTGAAGAAGCAGCTCGAGATATTGAATATGGGAAACTGTCCGGAGCTGTTGGAACATATGCCAATATTGATCCATTTGTTGAAAAATACGTTTGTGAAAAATTAGGCTTACGTCCAGCACCCGTATCAACTCAAACATTACAACGTGATCGCCATGCGGCATATATTGCGACTTTAGCCCTTATTGCCACATCAATTGAAAAATTTGCAACAGAAATCCGTGGCTTACAAAAGACAGAAACACGTGAAGTAGAAGAGTTTTTCGCTAAAGGACAGAAAGGCTCATCAGCCATGCCACATAAACGTAATCCAATCGGTTCAGAGAATATGACTGGTATGGCTCGTGTCATGCGTGGTTATATGATGACCGCTTATGAAAATGTCGCACTTTGGCATGAAAGAGATATTTCTCATTCTTCAGCAGAGCGAATTATTTTACCAGATGCAACGATTGCTATAAATTATATGCTCAACCGTTTTAGTAAGCTTATTAAAAACTTAACGGTCTTTCCTGAAAATATGAAGCGAAATATTCATCGTACTCACGGTGTAATCTTTTCCCAACGTGTCCTGTTAGCGTTAATTGATAAGGGGATGTCACGAGAACAAGCTTATGACCTCGTTCAACCGAAAGCGATGGAAGCATGGGAGACGGAAACACATTTTAAACAATTAATTGAAAAAGAAGCAGCAATCACTGATTTATTAAGCGAAGAAGAGATTAATGACTGCTTTGATTATACGTACCACTTGAAAAATGTCGATGCTATTTTTGAAAGAATTGGTTTAGCGTAGTTCCAATTCATATATCCATTAAATATTATCATTGGAGGAAATAAGTATGGAAAGCAAAGAGTATCCAACCCCGGAACAAATTGAACAAGAAGGTCATTATAAAGACATGGGGTTAACAGATGAAGAATACGCTCGTGTCAAAAAGATTCTCGGACGTTTACCAAATTATACAGAAACAGGCCTGTTTTCAGTGATGTGGTCAGAACATTGTAGTTATAAATCATCAAAACCATTGTTGAAGAAATTCCCGACTAAAGGTGCACATGTTCTCCAAGGCCCTGGTGAGGGTGCTGGGGTTGTTGATATTGGAGATGGCAAGGCCGTTGTATTTAAAATGGAAAGTCATAATAGTCCATCATATGTTGAACCTTTTGAAGGTGCTGCAACGGGTGTTGGTGGGATTGTACGTGATGTATTTTCCATGGGAGCTAAACCAATTGCATTGATGAACTCTTTAAGGTTTGGCCCATTACATCACGCACGCACACAAGAACTTTTTAAAGAAGTTATTCGTGGCATTGCGCATTATGGAAACAACTTAGAAGTACCAACAGTTGGTGGCGAGATCCAGTTTGATACATGTTATGAAGAAAACCCGCTCGTAAATGCCATGTGTGTCGGACTTATCGATCATAAAGATATCCAAAAAGGAATTGCATCAGGTGTTGGCAATACAGTTATTTACGCAGGACGAGATACTGGTCTTGATGGGATTCATGGGGCTACTTTTTCCTCCGATGAAGTTGAAAGCTCAGATGAACATACATCAGCTGTTGCGATTGGAGACCCTCATATAGAAAAAAGACTCATCGATGCTTGTTTAGAAGTAGTACAGTCTGATGCACTCGTCGGTATGCAAGATATGGGGGCAGCAGGTCTTACATCTTCAGCAAGTGAAATGGCAAGTAGTGCTGGTACAGGGCTTGAGTTGTATCTTGATCATGTTCCGCAAAGAGAAACCAATATGACCGCATATGAAATGATGTTATCTGAATCCCAAGAGCGCATGTTACTTGTTGTTAAAAAAGGACGCGAAAAAGAAATTATCGATATTTTTGCTAAGCATGACTTGTTAGCTGTCGCAATTGGAAAAGTGATCGAAGAGAAAGTATTTCGTCTTATCCATAAAGGAGAAGTCGTTGCAAATGTTCCCGTCGATGCTTTAGATAAAGATGCACCAGTTTATCATCTACCATCAAAGGAAGCATCATATTTTAAAGCTTTCCAAGAAGAAAAAGAAGGAGTTCCAGTGGTAGACAATTACACACATATGTTAAAAACATTATTACAACAACCGACAATTGCATCGAAAGAATGGGCATATCATCAATTCGATGCAAAAGCTCAAGGACATACATTAGTCGGGCCAGGTTCTAGTGCTAGTGTCGTACAGATAGAAAATACTGATAAGGCTATTGCGATTACGACAGACTGTAATTCCCGCTATATTTATTTAGATCCAGAAACAGGTGGGAAAATTGCTGTTGCAGAAGCAGCGAGAAACCTTGTCTGTTCAGGGGCAAAGCCACTTGCCTTAACAGATGGGCTTAACTATGGAAATCCGATGAACCCTGAAGTGTTTTGGCAAATGGAAAAAAGTATTGAAGGTATAAGTGAAGCATCCAAAATTTTACACACACCGGTGATTAGCGGTAATGTATCGATGTATAATCAGTCGAAGAAAGAAGCGATTTTTCCTACACCGATTATTGGAATGGTTGGATTGTATGAATCCATTCACCATATAACACCAAGTCAATTTCAATCAGCAGGGGATGCTATTTATTTAATAGGTGAAACAAAGCCAGAATTCGGCGGTAGCGAGTTACAGAACGTCATCGAGGGAACATATCATGGTAAGGCTCCAGAAATTGATTTACATGTTGAAAAGATACGTCAAGAACAGCTGTTAAACGCTATTAAAAAAGGTATTGTCGTATCAGCGCACGACGTTTCAGAAGGCGGCCTAGCTGTCACGCTTGCAGAAAGTGTATTTAATGATAAAAAACTTGGTCTTCAAGTCGAATTAGATGGTGACTTAACAACACAGTTATTTAGCGAAACACAGTCACGTATCCTTGTATCTGTTAAGGAAGATGATGAAGAGGAATTTAAATCAATGGTACAGGATGCGAAACGCATTGGATATGTAACAGATTCAGGAAAATTCCTTGTACAATCTAAGGGAAAGATTATCATTCAAGAATTAGTCGCAACACTTCAAGACATTTGGAGACATGCAATTCCAAATGCATTAAAAAAATGAAGTATAAGTGAGGCTTATAATAATGTTTGGAATTTGGGGACATGATAAGGCAGCCGAAATAACATATTACGGTTTACATGCATTGCAACATCGTGGTCAAGAAGGGGCAGGTATCGTTATTAGTAATGGAAGAACATTACAGATTCATAAAGATGAAGGATTATTGAATGATGTATTTAACCGTTCTCATTTTCAAGAATTAAAAGGTCGGGCATCAGTCGGTAATATTCACTATGTCACAAATGGTAATGGTGGAGTAGAGAACATCCAGCCCCACCTATTCCATTCTCAGACTGGGAGCATGGCATTGGCTCATATTGGAAATATTATGAATCGAGACGAACTTCGTGGCCAGCTTGAATCAGAAGGTAGTATCTTCCAGTCAGAAACAGATACAGAATTATTAGCCCATTTAATTAAGAAAAATGGGCAAAAGATTAATGAACAATCTATTACAAATGCATTACAGCAATTAGTCGGTGCATATGCTTTTGTTATATTAACCGAGGAAAAGATGTATGTAGCTCTCGATCCACACGGTATTCGGCCATTATCAATCGGAAAACTTCATGATGCAATCGTCGTTTCATCAGAAACATGTGCCTTCGATATTATCGGAGCGACTTATGAGCGAGAAGTTCGCCCAGGTGAATTACTCATCATTTCTCGAGATGGTATGAAGTCTACCCGGTTTGCTTTACGTGAACAGCGCCGACTTTGTGCCATGGAATATGTGTACTTTTCTCGACCAGATAGTGATCTGAATGAAGTGAATGTCCATACTGCACGCAAGCGTATGGGAATAGAATTAGCGAAAGAAGCGCCCGTTGATGCCGATGTCGTTACAGGTGTTCCTGACTCAAGCATTTCTGCAGCGATAGGATATGCAGAGCAATGTGGTTTACCTTATGAAATGGGTTTAATTAAGAATCGTTATGTCGGACGAACATTTATTCAACCAACACAGGAGTTGCGTGAACAAGGGGTTAAAATGAAGCTCTCTCCTGTGCGTGGTATTGTTGAAGGGAAACGTGTTGTCATGATTGATGATTCTATCATTCGTGGTACAACATCAATGCGTATCGTTCGTATGTTAAAAGAAGCAGGAGCTAAGGAAGTCCATGTTCGTATAGCTTCCCCACCTGCGAAAAATCCGTGTTTCTACGGAATTGATATGTCAACAAGAGAAGAATTAATTGCAGCAAATCGTACAGTAGAAGAAATAGCAAATTTAATTTGTGCTGATAGTCTTGCTTTTTTAACTCCAGAAGGGATGGAAAAAGCGATCGTTCAGCAAACAACGCTTAATCAAGGTGTGTGTCAAGCGTGCTTTACGGGTCAATATCCAGTTAAGAAGAATAGAAAATAACGACAATCAATAGAACGAATAAAAAGGTGGGTTATACGATATGTCGGATATGTATAAAGCGGCCGGTGTAGACGTTGAAAAGGGTTATGAAGCTGTTGAACGAATGAAGAAACATATTAATAAAACAACACGTAAAGAAGTGTTAGGGGGAATCGGTGCTTTTGCAGGCATGTTTGATCTTTCTCAATTGAACTATAAAGAACCTGTTCTCGTATCAGGAACAGATGGTGTTGGAACAAAATTAAAGCTAGCCTTTCAAATGGATAAGCATGATTCAGTCGGGATTGATCTAGTCGCTATGTGTGTCAATGATATCGTTAGCCAAGGGGCCGAACCATTATTTTTCCTTGATTACATAGCATGTGGTAAGAATAATCCCCAAACGATTGAACAAATTGTTAGTGGTGTTGCTGATGGCTGTGTCCAGTCTGGTGCTGCCTTAATTGGTGGCGAGACAGCTGAAATGCCAGGGATGTATGCTGATGATGAATATGATTTAGCTGGCTTTGCTGTTGGTATTGTTGATAAATCACAAATTGTTACAGGAGAAAACATTGTTCCAGGTGATGTCGTGATAGGTCTTCCATCAAGTGGGATTCACTCTAACGGCTATTCATTAGTACGTCATATTATTAAAGATTTGGATTTGAACGAGACATATGAAGGGTTTAATAAATCTCTTGGTGACGTTTTATTAACACCGACAAAAATTTATGCCAAGCCAATATTGGCTACGCTAAAAACATGTGATATTAAAGGTATTTCGCATATAACTGGTGGTGGTTTTTATGAAAACCTTCCACGCATGTTGCCAGAAGGATTAGGTGTGACACTTGATTCGTCAAGTTGGCATGTCCCACAAATCTTCAGTTTCTTACAGGAGAAAGGGAATATTCCATTAAAAGAAATGTATGGCGTCTTTAATATGGGAGTCGGAATGGCTGTTGTTGTGAAACGAGCAGATGAAGAAAGAGCATTAAATACAATACGAAAATACGAGCCAGATGCTACGGTTATTGGAACAGTTACAGATAAAGAGGGAGTGCATTTTGTAGAATGAACAGAGTGAAGGCAGCTGTCTTTGCCTCGGGAACGGGAAGTAATTTTCAAGCCATCATGGAAAAGGAAAACCTAGGATGTGATATTACCCTATTAGTTTGTGATCAGCCAGAAGCAAAAGTCATTGCAAAAGCAGAAGCCTTACATGTTCCTACACTTGTTTTTGAGCCGAAACAATATGCATCAAAGGCGGATTTCGAAACGATGATACGAGATAAGTTACAAGAATTAGACGTTCAATGGATTTTTTTAGCAGGATATATGCGTCTTATTGGTCCGACATTGTTACAGGAGTTTGAAGGGCGAATTATAAATATCCATCCGTCTTTATTACCACAATTCCCTGGGTTGGACGCAATTGGTCAAGCGTTTCGAGCTAATGTAGAACAGACAGGGGTAACGATTCATTACGTTGATGCAGGAATGGATACAGGTCCGATTATCGCTCAAGAAAAAGTTCCGATATCCAAAACAGATACACTTGAACAATTGCAACAAAAAATTCAACAAGTCGAACATCGACTATATCCTGAAGTGATTCAATCACTTGTAAATAATAATCAATAAGGAGCAATACTATGACTAAAAGAGCTTTATTAAGTGTTTCTAATAAATCAGGCCTCATTGAATTTGCTAGAGGACTACATCATCTAGATTATGAATTGATTTCTACTGGTGGTACATTACGCACACTACAAGAAGCAGGTTTACCTGCTATTCCAGTAGAGCAAGTGACAAGCTTTCCTGAGATTCTTGAAGGACGAGTTAAAACACTTCATCCATTTATACATGGTGGGCTTTTAGCGAAAGTAGACAATCCAGATCATCAAGAGCAATTAAAAGAACATGGGATTCAACCAATTGATATCGTTGTTGTTA
Organism: Cerasibacillus quisquiliarum; assembly: GCF_014202495.1. Lineage (GTDB taxonomy): Bacteria > Bacillota > Bacilli > Bacillales > Amphibacillaceae > Cerasibacillus > Cerasibacillus quisquiliarum. The sequence goes on from NZ_JACHHA010000001.1 coordinate 103,222, forward strand.
ATTTATATCCGTTCAAGGAAACGTTAGAATGCGTTGATGCTACAAAAGAAGATATGATTGAAAATATTGATATTGGTGGACCGACAATGCTTCGTGCTGCCGCTAAGAACTATCAGTATGTTACTGTTGTTGTTGATCCGAATGATTATGACACCGTATTAGCTAAGTTAAATACGAATACATTGGATTTAGTGGATCGTGAAGAACTCGCAGCGAAAGTTTTTCGCCATACAGCACAATACGATGCATTAATTGCCCAATATTTTATGAAAGAAACATCTAATCCTTTCCCAGAGACATTAACAGTCACTTATGAAAAGGTACAAACGCTGCGTTATGGGGAAAATCCACATCAAGAGGCGGCTTTTTATAAACAACCACTGAGAACAACGATGAGTCTTGCTGAAAGTAAACAGCTACACGGTAAAGACTTATCATATAACAATATTCAAGATGCAAATGCATGTATCGAAATTATTGCAGAGTACAATCAGCCAGCTGCAGTTGCTGTGAAACATATGAATCCATGTGGTATCGGTGTTAGTGATACGTTAGAAGATGCTTTTCAAAAAGCGTATGATGCAGACCCGGTTTCAATATTTGGTGGTATTGTCGCACTAAACCGTGAAGTGACTGAAGCAGTTGCAGAAAAACTAAGTCAAATTTTCTTAGAAATTGTTATCGCTCCAAGTTTTACTGAAGACGCATTAGCTATTTTAACAAAAAAGAAAAATATTCGTTTACTTGAATTGCCACTGGATGATCACAATGGTAAAACACATCAACTTGTCAGCGTTCATGGCGGTATTTTAGTTCAAGATACAGATTTAGGTCATCTCGATGAAAAGACAATGACTGTTCCAACAAAAAGGAAACCAACAGAAGCAGAAATGGCTTCATTAACTTTTGCTTGGAAAGCAGTCAAACATGTTAAATCAAATGCGATTGTACTTGCAAAAGATGAACAAACAATCGGAGTCGGTGCTGGGCAAATGAACCGTGTCGGAGCCGCTAAGATTGCGATAGAACAAGCAGGTGATAAAGCAAAAGGTGCTGTCATGGCATCTGATGCATTCTTTCCAATGCCAGATACAGTTGAAGCAGCCGCAAAAGCAGGCATTACTGCCATTATTCAACCAGGTGGTTCAAAACGTGACCAAGATTCAATTGATATGTGTGACCAATACGGAATTGCTATGGTATTTACTGGCATGAGACATTTCAAACATTAATTAAAAGGAGACTAGCCAATGAATGTATTAGTTATTGGTCGTGGTGGGCGCGAGCATAGTATTGTAGCCAAATTAGCAGAGAGCAAGAAAATTAATACATTGTATATTGCTCCTGGTAATGACGGTATGTCTGATAAAGCAGTATGTGTCAATATTGATGAAACGAATATTGAGGGTCTTGTCCAATTTGCAAAAGAAAAAAACATTGGATTAACTTTTGTTGGTCCAGAAAACCCATTACTATTAGGCATAGCTGATCGCTTTGAGGAACATGGTCTTAAAATCTTCGCCCCACGGAAAGATGCAGCTATGCTTGAAGGAAGTAAAAGTTTTGCAAAAGCTTTTATGAAAAGACATAATATCCCTACTGCTGATTATGAGACATTTACCGACCCTGAAGCGGCAAAAGCATATATTAAAGCAAAAGGAACCCCCATCGTCATTAAAGCAGATGGACTTGCTCAAGGGAAAGGTGTTGTCGTTGCTGAAACATTAGATGAAGCACTTGATGCGATTGATGCGATGATGATTGATAAAACATTTGCCGATGCTGGTACAAAAATTGTTATCGAAGAGTACTTAGAAGGTCGAGAGTTTTCTTATATTGCTTTTGTATATGAAAATAATGTTTTTCCAATGATTCCAGCACGTGATCATAAACGTGCTTTTGACAATGATAAGGGACCGAACACAGGAGGAATGGGTTCGTTTGCCCCAGTACCAGATATTTCTGAAGAAACATTAGCTTATGCTACTGAAGCCATTTTGCAAAAAACAGCTGACGGAATGGTGGCGGAAGGTCGACCGTTTACTGGCATTCTTTATGCTGGATTAATGATGACTAAAGATGGGCCGAAAGTGATTGAATTTAATACACGTTTTGGTGATCCTGAAACACAAGTGATTTTGCCTTTATTAAAAAATGATTTACTACAAGTATTGCTTGATGTATTAGCTGGAAAAGATCCACAGCTTGCTTGGGAAGATGAAACATGTGTCGGTGTCGTCTTAGCAGCGAATGGATATCCGAGTTCATATGAGAAAAACTTATCCATCCCGACATTTAAAGGCGATGTGTTTACCATTTATGCTGGGGTAAAAAGAAAAGAGGATCATCTTGTATCCAATGGCGGTCGTGTCCTACTTGTAGGTTCAAAGCAACCAACAATTGAAGCCGCTACTGAAAAAGTCTATCAATCTATGGAAGCCGCACTTAGAAATCATCCAGGCTTCTTTTACCGGAAAGATATAGCTAAATTGTAAATAGGATCTGGGACAAAACCAGTCTTAAATGAGAAAATTCAGGAATCAACATTAAAATGTTGTTTCCGCAATTTCTTTTTTGTTTCGGATTGTTAGGATTATTATTATTTTGGATTTTGGCGGTATACTTTTTTAAGTTTACCGCCATTAAGGCAAATGCTAATTCATTTTCTACTTTCGATTTTCCTCTAACGGATAATCGAGTGAATGACAAATTAGCCTTCAAGAATCCAAAAACTGGTTCAACATCTATTTTGCGTTTTTTATAAATGTCTCCAGTTCCTTCTTCCGAAAGCTTAGTTCTTATATATTCTCTTTGCTGCTTGCCATTGACGTCGTGTTCGAATCTTGGCATTCGATGGAAGGGGTCGGGGCCCCACCAGCGAATGCTTAGATTCGATTTGTCCGTGTTACAATAAAAAACAGGTGAGCCTAATAGGCATTATTTTTCCTGAACCTGTAAGTCGTTCAATAACACGGACAATAAACGATGTCAATGGTGGCGTGATAGACAGCTTTAATAGTGAATTTTAAATTAAAAATGGATGTATTTTCTTATTCCTTGATCTAGTGTTTCTTCGTAATCCATTAAAACAGAACCTATTAATCGAAACGCCGATTGTTGATTTGGAAAGATTCGTATGACTCTTTCTCGTCTTCTAATCTCTGAATTTATTCTTTCTAGGACATTTGTGGTTTTAATGTGTTTATGTGCGTTCTCTGGCTCAGCGAAAAATTGAATCGCATCTTCAAATCCATCATCTAGTCTTTCAATAGCCTTTTGATATTTACCGTTGTCTTCGTATGTCTTGATGAACTCTTCTTTTAGTTCCCTGGCTATTTTACTATTTGGGGATCTAAAAATACTTTTAGCCAGATTACGCGCGTCTTCTGAGTCTTTCTTAGGCATCGCATCTATGATGTTTTTAATGAAGTGAACTGTACATCGCTGCCAGGTGGAGCCGACAAATTTTTCTTCAATGGCAGCTCTAAGCCCTTGATGAGCATCGGAAATAACTATGCGAGGTGACTTTAACCCGCGAGATATTAAATAATCGAAGAAATCACTCCAATTTTTCTTTGACTCAGCTTGGGAAATTTTCAAACCGATAATTTCATTAATTTGAGTCATCATAAATTCCTCCTTGAATGTTTTTTTGGGTTATAAACATTGTTCCAGGAATTGTGATGGCTCATTCTCTTTTTACACAATTATATAGACTTAATCAGGGAGCCTGTGTTCCCGAACCAAAATCGCGCAACCCCGAGCCCAAATCGCGCGACCCTGGGCCAAAATCGCGCGACCTCGGGTCAAACTCACATGCCCAACCCAAATTCACGCACAAATACCCTAATAAAAAGAAGATTTTCTCCAAGCGCAGAAAATCTCCTTTTTATTTTTGCAAACAATGCTTTGACACTCTTTTATTTTTCAAAGAATGATTCAACCAATTCATCTGAAACTTTTTCAAGTGTCTTATATTTATAGTTAGGGTTACGGTCTTTATCGACTAAGACTGAGCGCACACCTTCGAAAAAGTCATCATGTTTCATGAAGTTTTCAGCTAAAACTAAATCTGTTTTTAAGCATTCTCTAAATGATTTTCCTACACCACGTTTTAATTGTTCGAGTGTCACCTTTAGCGAGACTGGTGATTTCTCCAATAGTCTTTTTTTCGTCTTCTCTCCAAATTCGCTTTCTTCGCCATCTAGAGAAGCCACGATTTCTTCAAGTGTATCGTGACTAAAATGTTTATCTATAACTGGTTGTAATCGTTGGAGTTCACCTAGCTCCTTAGGTGTCGAAGCATATTTTTCTACAAGAGTGGAGAGACGTTTTTCCACATTACCGTTAAGCCAGTCTTCGGACTTCAGTTCATCAAGCAATTTGACCAACTGCTCAGTCTGTACGTGAGCATCAGCTGCTTCTAAATAAAGCACATCAGCTGCACCGATTGTTCGTGCTGTTAATACAACATAACGACCAGCCATACCTGGCCCTTTATTTAGAAAATAGGTTGCACCAACATCAGGGAAAAACCCGATATTCATTTCAGGCATAGCCCATTTCGTCTGTTCAGTTACAATCTTATAATCTGCGCCGTATGTTAAGCCGACACCACCGCCCATGACAATTCCGTCTAAATTAGCGACAATCGGTTTCGGATAATCAAAAATGATCGCATCTGTTTCATACTCTAAGTCGAAGAAAGCAACAGCGTCTTCGATTTTAGCACCACCTTGGCGTGCTTCATAGAGCGTTTTAATGTCACCACCTGCACAAAATGCTCGGTCACCCGCCGCATCAAACAGTACGACCTGAACAGTATCATCATCACGCCATTTATTCAGCGTTTCATTAATTCCTTTTAACATATCATAGTTCAGCGCATTTAATGCTTTTGGACGATTGAGTGTGATTACCCCTAGACCATTTTTCTCCTTTGAAAATAAAACGTCACCCATCAAAACGCCTCCCTTTGTTTATTCATACGATAATCCTTAGAGATTCATAAAAAAATATATGACCTCAAGGACTCTGTCTAGCATAATTAACAATGTTAAAATATATTAATAAAAAATCACTACTATATATAGTAGGCATATTATCCACATTTGATCGTCGATTGTGCTCAGATCATGAATATGCCATCTATCAAATTTATTTATGTTTAAATTTAGGTTTACGCTTTTCTATAAAGGCTGTTACGCCCTCTTTAGCGTCTTCTGTTAAGAACAGTTCGGCAAAACGATTACGTTCGCGCTCTAAACCGTGCTCAAGACTTTCATTTTCACCTTTTACGATACACTCTAATGCACGTGTAACACTCGTCATGCTGCGGCCTTCAATAAGAGATTTAGCTAATGCTAAAGCCGTATCAATGACTTCATCTTTAGCAACAGATGCTTGAACAAGCCCGACTTCAAATGCTTCTTTACCATTTAATTGCTTACTCGTTAAAATCATTTCAACTGCCTTTGCTGTACCAACGATGTTGCGCAGACGCTGTGTTCCACCAAAACCAGGAATAAGTCCGAGGTTCAGCTCTGGCAGCCCTAAAATCGCATCATCAGCTGCAATTCTTAAATCACAAGCCATGGCGAGCTCTAAGCCACCTCCAAGTGCTGCCCCGTTAATCGCTGCTACGACAGGCTTTTTCATCTGTTCAATTTCATCACATAACGCTTGACCTGCTTCAGCCATACCGTATGCTTTTTCATAATCACCGAACGCATCTGTGAATTCTTTAATATCAGCTCCTGCAATAAAGAATCGACCCGCACCTGTCACAACAATGGCTTGAGTTTCGTTATCATCTGCTAATTGTTTAAAGGCTTTTCTTAAATCTGCAATCGTTTCAGAAGACAATGTGTTTGCTGGTGGATGATTCACCTCGACAATGGATACAGCTCCTTCACGTGAAATTGAAACCGTTTTCAAACTCATCTTGTCTACCCCCTGAAAAATTTTAATATAACAATGAAAATTTTAAATAACGACTATGAACTAGCCATAACTGAAGTAAAAAAATTCCATGAAAATACTTCCTATCTACTATTATAAATGATATATTATATAATAATCAAAAAATTAGACAGCCATTAAAATTTTTAAGGAGGCATTGTATGCTTGAGCGAACAAAACCTTACATCTTGCTATGGTCAGAAGCTGCACTTCCTCGTCTTGTCCCCAATCATGCAAGCCACAGTGATGTAACAAACATATTTCATCGCTATCTCAAAGGTTATATCGGAGAAAAGAAAGTCGACTATCATATCAATTTCCTAAGAAAAAAATTCACCATCCTCAGAGGCATCACTCTAAAAAATAAGGATAGAACCTTCCAGATCGACACCTTGATACTCTCAAATTATGCTATTTTCCCTCTCGAAGTAAAAAACTTTGCCAACCAAATCACATTCGACTCAGATCTTAACCAATTCATCCGCAATGACGGGGAGACCGAAACAGGCTTTCGCCACCCGATTTCCCAAGCCGAGGCCCAGCGCATGAATCTCATCCAATGGCTCGACGAACACAGTATTCATTCCATCCCAATCCACTATTTTGTTGTCATAGCGAATCCTGAAACAGTCATTAAAATAACAGGGGATGGAGAAGCGAAAAAAAGAATTACCAAAATCGTTTCACATGGCGAACATATCCCACAAAAAATACTCACACTAGAAAAACATTTCGAATCCCAGCTATACCGAAAAATTAACCACGTCCAACTTGGCAAACTAATAGTTAAAAATGCTCATACTAAATATACCGATTACTGCAATCGACTCAACATTCAGCTCAAAGACATCAAACCCGGCGTCAAATGCCCAGCCTGTAAAGAAATCGGTATGGTGCGCCATCGGGAAAAATGGCTATGTCAAAAATGTCAGCATACCTCTCGAACTGCCCATATCCCTACTATTAGAGAATTTCTCATTATCTTTGGCCGTGGCATCTCCAACCGCGAATGCCGGTATTTTTTGCAAGTGGATAGCCGCCAGCTTGCTACAAGATTATTAAAATCTGCAAATCTATATTACTCACATAAATATAGGAGATGGTTCTCAAAAGACATACCATATTTCCTAAACAAATTATAGACTTAATCGAGCGGTACGAGTCCCAAATCGAGCGGTGCGGGATCAGAATCGAGCGGTGCGGGATCAGAATCGAGCGGTGCGGGATCAGAATCGAGCGGTGCGGGATCAGAATCGAGCGGTGCGGTTCCAGAATCGAGCGGTGCGGGATCAGAATCGAGCGGTACGGTTCCAAATCGAGCGGTGCGGTTCCAAATCGCGCGACCCCGGGCCAAAATCGCGCAACCCCGCTTCTTCTTCAAACAAAAACAAAAATGAAAAGAACCGTCCGCGGACGGTTCTTTCTGATTAATTATATTTTCTTTTAATCCAAACTCTAATCGCGACGGTCATACCGCCAATTAGAAGCAGGATACCGATTAGAATATAGTTATATAGGTTTGTTGCTGTGCTTGGTAGTTGTGTTCCTGTTTTAGTTTTATCTTTTGAAATTGACACTTTATTTTGAACAGTATTTGTATGATCTTTTGCATGTGTGTCGCTCGCAGAATCGTTATTGCCAGCTCCATCGCCGTTGTTATCAGTACGATCATCAGAACCAGCGCCAACGCCAGCACCATTATCATTTCCACCAGAGCTGCTATCCTCGGGTTCTTCACGACCAGAGTCACTGCCGCCAGCTCCAGCCCCAGGATTTTCACTACCAGGGTCAGAGTCACTGCCGCCAGCACCATCGCCAGCACCGTCACCATCATCACCGCCGCCAGCACCATCATCATCTCCGCCCGAGCTACCATCCCCCGGCTGACCAATTACTTCGCCATCTTTAGTCATAAATGACCAGATGTCAGAGCGGGTCTTACCGCCAAAAGCATCTTCGGCTAAAACGTACCAAAAATACGTTTCATTCGAATTGAGGTCATTCCAGACGACTGTTGCTGTTTCACCACTTGGAACATTGTCTACTTTACCAATTAAATCATTTGTGTAGACATTAACTTCAACAAAATCTGTCTCAACTTTTTTCAATTGAGGTGTTAAGTCAAAGTCAACGACGAATTCGTCTTTTCCAGGGAATTCTTTCGGATCATAGAAATTAAATGTATCGAGATAAGGTGAATATGTTTTCACATCCATCGTATTTGTCTCAGGATTGAATGTTAAAATTCGCAAAAATCCTTGCCCGCCTTCAGGTCCAGCCTGGTAGTCAGCAAGCATTTGATAGACAACGCGATCTGTCTCGCCGTCACCGTTATCATCAATTTCATCAACTAATGTTTGAGCATTGTGATAATGTCCAGATAAAACAGCAAAAACGTTTTTATTCGGCTTAACAACTTCCTCATAAATCTTATCAGCAATAGGACTGCGTGATCCGCTTGCTAGTAAATATTCATGGAAATTCAAGATAGCTTTACGATTTGGATATTTTTCTAAAACATCATTCATCCATTTAATGCCATCTTCATCAACACCCCAGCCCATGTAAATCATAATAAAATCGTTTCCTTCTGCTGAGATAAGGTCGTAATGGCCACGATTATTTAAATAAGAACCTCCAAAATATGGTCTGTCTTCAAAGCGGTGGTCCCCGAAGTACTTATAATATGTCGTGTAGTCAATTTCTTTATGGCCAACATCATGGTTTCCAGCGAGAACACCGTAAGGAATACCAGCATCATCTAGGATTTTCATGTTACGGTCAGCCACTACCCACTGTTTCATATCATAATGTTTGTCGACTAAATCCCCTGTATGGAAAACGTATTTCAAATTTAAGTTATCAGCTTGCTCAACCATCCACTTCACTTGTGACTCGTAAATATGTGGATATGATTCAGAATAATATTGCGTGTCAGTAAACCAGACAAATGAAAACTCATTTCCAGTTACTGTAAAATCATGTTCCAGTGTTTCTGAGTCCATCACGTCGGCAGCAGCTTGGTTACCGTTCGCGTCTGCATTGTCGGAACCGCGAGTACCAACGTCAGCACTACCTGCAATCTCATCCTGCACAATGACGCTCACATGTCTATCTTTCACATAATCACTGGCAATCACTTCCCCAACCAATTGAAAAGCTTCTTCATCAGCAATATGTGAAACAAGTTTCTCCCAGCGTTTTGTTTCATAGTTCCAGGCGTACATCGTTACTTTACGACCAGGGAGGGAAGAACCTTGCCAAACGATTTCCACTCGATCATTAGCGCTCACTTTTTCATCAACAGTGACATCAAAACGATGATATGGGAACTGTTCATATGATTCCGTTTCGACTGTTTTACCATCAACATTTACCAATCGCGCACGCTCATCATCGTTTAAAACATACTCTCCATCAGGTCTAAATTCCTTAGGTGGTTCTGTATCTGAAGCATGTGTTGAAATCGTCATCGCTTCATCATCAGCACGATATTGGAACGCTTCGTAAAAACTCACATCTAAATCATCACCAGTTGGGTCAGTCACCTTAACCGCTAAGTTTGCTTCTGTCGTATTAACGTCGCCATCTTTTTTACCCGGAGCATTCGGATGTTCCGCATCGACTTTAAATGTGACACGCTTTTCCGCTACATTACCAGCTGCATCCGTAGCTGTAAAGACGACCGTATGCTTACCTTCCTCTAATAACGCGGAGCTCGTTTCATATGGCAGTGAAATATAGCTATCATTTAACTGTGCAGTGACTTCAACAACTTCACTTGTCTCATCTGTCACGTCCGCATCAATTGTGAAAGCCCCTTTATATGTTTTTCCGCCTTCTATCGACGGCACAATGCTAGGTGCTGTGTTATCCACAATGACACGCGCTTCAACCGTTTCATCATTGTAAACCGCTTTTACAACATGCTTGCCATCTGCTACTTGAGTCGTATCCCATTCAAAAGCATGCGAGCTAAAATGTTCTTCATCAATCGTAAAGACGAAATCATAAACCCATTCCATCCCCGCACTATCGCCAATTGCGTGTTCAACACTAGGATCCACGTATTTTGAATCGCGAATAATCGTTCCATCAGCTAAAATAAGTCGAATATTTTTCAAGTAAAAATCATCACGGTTTTCTGTTGATTCAAAATCAAATGGGCTTACTTTTGTTCCTGCACGAACAGTAATCGTGTTGTCCCCAGGGATGAGTCGTTCTGGTTCGACAGGGACGATTAATGTCGTATATTCATTCGTTGTGTCATCAAATATATGCAAAATATCGTCGCCCATTGTGACACCATTTTTAAAATATAAGTCGGTTTTTCTCACTTCAAAAGCGAAGTAAGCATCAGATTCAAGCGCCCTTGTCATGTCATTTAATGGTTCATCATCAACAAAAACGCGCATGTCATCTGCCGCATCATCTGCAGTCGCTTTAATAAGCGCTTTTCTTGATAATAAGTCGCCATCTTTTACATTTAATCGTAAACCATCTAAAGCATGGTCATGTTTAATCGGTAAGACAGTTAAATCTGTCTCAGATGTATGCGTTCCATCGCGAGCAACGAAGTAGTATGCTAGTTTTTCTCGACCGATAAACTCTGCTTCAGAAATCGTTAATTGAAAACGGTGATTGCTCAGTTCCTCTAAATTCACTTCTGTAAAATCATCATTTTCACTCGTTCGGTAAAATAGGCTAACCGCTTTTACTTGTTGGTCATCGGTAATTTTCGCTTCAATCGTAACCGGTTCTGAAGAAGAAACTTCCTTAACTGCTGTTAAATCTTCAATAATAGGTGCTTTTTCATCAAACGGTAATTGCACCTGTTCATGAGGTACTTTTTCATCCATGACAGAACCTGGTGTCGCATTCCAATCACCCGCACTAATTTTCAAAGAGTCGAGTGTGCCGTCAACCGGATAACGATAGAAAATCCCTTTATCTGGTATCGTATCATCGACATTAACATCCGTATTATAGCTTGCACGAGAAATGTCATGGCCCGTTTTTGTCGCAACGACAAGTGTGCGCTCACTGCCATTAGCCATTCCATTATTATGCATGCGGAATAAATTTTTTCCTTCAATTAAAGCGGTACCATAGTTATGATTGAAATCATCAGCACTTAAATGTCCATTCCCAGAATTAATAATCCAAAATACGACTGCTTCACCAGAAGGAATGATCACTTCTCCATCAGTGGTCGGTTCCCAAATCAAATCCCCCAGTTTACCAACATTTGGATATCGATAACGAATAATATAATCGTTAAAATTAATATCTTGGTTGGAGTTGTTATACACTTCAATAAACTCATACCCATCTAAACCATTTACATTTGTACTATCAGGAACGAGTTCGGTAATTAATAGTTCCGGTAGCGTTTGGTAATCTACTTCCACTTGTGGCACAGAAAGTTCATAAGACTCACTGATTTTTTCGCCAGCTTCATTTGCAGCTGTGAAATGATAATATAGCGTGTCACTCCATATATCCTCCCGTGGAATCGTTACTGTATAAACACCTGATTCATCTGTTTCTTCCATAACGACTGTGTCCTTGGAAAAATTTTTACTCTGTGTCATATGTGCATTCACACCAAGTAGCGGCTGATCTGATGACACATGTACACGTAGTTCAATATCAGAGCCATTATCCAGAGTAGGAACGTTATGTTCAATAACAGGTGCATCACCATTTACTATTACTTTAACAGGTTCACTAGGCACTTGACCTGGCATAATTTCAAGCGGTGTAACTCCAGCACCAACACCAACTTTTCTCATCTTTTTTCCTGATAAAGGATAACGATAAACGATGCCTTGATCAGCTTTCACATCACGACCACCGTCATTATAAGTCGCAGAGACGATTTCATTTTTGTAACGGTCAGCGATGATGAGTGTCCGTTCTGACCCATTCGCCATCCCGTCTGACTCAACAATTGTGACGCGGTCTTCTGTTAAATCGAGCCCATACTGTTTGTTAAAATCGTCCAATGTTAAATGTTTGTTACCAGAATTATGAATCCAAACGATAAACGTTTCTTCAGGTTGAATGACTTTATCGTCTGTAAACGGCCAAAATTGGTCTGGTTTCCCATCTGGATAACGATAAATAATTTGATAATCACTCATTTTAATTGCTTGATTCGTATTATTATAGATTTCGATAAACTCATAGGCGTCCGCACCATTTTCATTCACCGTGTCTGGTGTCACTTCTGTTATTAATAGTGGGGGCATCTTATGTGTATCAACTGATTCATTAAGTTCTACTCTAACTTCATACGTTTCAGTCGTTACGGATTGTCCTAATGCATCGACTGCTTGAAGTGAATAATAGAATACTGGAGACCAGAACAATTCCCGAGCCATTTCAGCTGGAATATGTAGTGAAAATTTATCCGTCTCTTCTTGGCGTTTAAGTGCGACTTCTTGTCGTTCCATATCTTTTCCAGTTTGATATGTGACTGTAACAGTTGAAGCATTCGGAGCTACCGCATCTAATGTAAACGATTGATCATTGCTTATTTTTGTTACTGGTGTATGATTGATTGCTAATTCTCCGAGACCATCGACTCGTACAGGTTCACTCGGTACTTGCCCAGTTAAGATTTTAGTCGGTGTTACTGTTTCACTAATGCCGACTTTTTTCATTTCTTTTCCTGATGTCGGATATTTATAAACAATACCTTTGTCTTCGCGAACATCATTTTTAACATAAGTAGCGGAGACGAGTTCGTTCATATTTTTATCTGCTAAAACAATCGTCCGTTCTGAACCATTCGCCATTCCGTCCGATTCCACAATGGCCACTTGTTCTTCTGTCAAATCAAGTCCATATTGTTTATTAAAATCGTCTATCGTTAAATCTTTATTACCTTCATTATGAATCCAAACGACAAATGCTTCTTGTGGTTGAACGACTTTGTCATCTTTAATTTCCCAAATGACATCCGCCTTTCCATCTGGATAGCGATAAATAATTTGATAATCGTTCATTGTAATTGGTTGATTCGTATGATTATAGATTTCAATAAATTCATAGGCATCTTTTTTATTCACATTGAACGTATCAGGCACAAGCTCAGTAATAAGTAGGGGTGGTAACTGTTGTGCATGAATGGTTTCATTTAATTCCACAGCGACTTCAAATGTATCAGTCGTAATTTCCTCGCCATTTTCATTGACCGCTTGGATAGAATAATAGAAGACAGGTGACCAGAGAAGTTGTTCAAGCGTGTTCGCTGGAATCGTCAATGAAAACTCATCCGTCTTCCCTTGACGCTCAAGGGGTAAAACGTCTTTAGCCATTTCTTTTCCTGTCTGGTATGTCACTGTTACTTTATCCGCTTTCGGCACAGTAACCTGTAGTGTGACGTTTTCCTTATGATTGATTTTTTTAAGTGGATCATGAGAAATTTCAAATGGTTCAGCATCAGATTTGTTTACTTCCTCTTCCACATGAGATTGCTCTTTATCCGTATTTGCCTCTTCAGACTGTTTCTTCTCAGTTATTGAAGGCAATTCATATTCACTTGATTCAGTCGTTTCAGGTGTCTCTTCTTCTTGACTAGAAGGCTTTTCTAACATAGCTGGTTGTTCATCAGTCGCAGTAGAGTCTGTGTGAGAGTTATCCACAAGCTCCTGGTTGTTATTATTAGACAAACTTTCCTCTTCATGAGCAAGTTCAGTACCTGATTGACCTTCATCCATAGACTGTATTTGCTCGTTTTCTAGTTGCATATTGCTATCAGTAAAATTCAATTCACCACTATTGACACTCTCAGCTGCAATAACAACAGGAATTGCAGGAATGAGAGAAGTCAAAAAAATACTTATAGCTGATATTGCTGCGACGATAGATCGACTCTTTCGTTTTACCATGTATTTCCCTCCATTAATATAAGATATGACATACTACATTTTACCTATCTAATGTTTATTAACTGTAAAATGAACGTAAACATCATGTAAATCTTTGAAGAGATTTGGTTACCAGAATCAATATTTTCTATTTTCAAATTCTCTATCTTTAATATGACTTTAAAGAGTGCTTTATCTGGAGCATGATTTCATCAAACTTGAAGTGTGTTTATATAATATAATTTCAATTTGTAAAGGAAACTTAATATAATAAAAGCATATTTTTCTAATAAATCTCCCGATAATAGTATAAAAGTAATAAAAAAGCTTAAAAGATCGTTGAAATAAATTGATTATTTATGAGGTGTCCATTTTAAATGAGAGCTTTACTTATTATTCATGATGTAACAACGCTTAACAGGATCGAAAGAATGATTAAAGAAACAACTAACATACATATTATTGGTAAATTTACACAATCAAGACATGTCTTGAAGGCAGTTAAAACAATGATGCCAGAAGTTAATTTTTAGATACAGATGTACAAGGTGCAAATGCTATTAGATTGGTCAAGAAAATATTATCGATTCATTTTGATACCAATATTATATTTATATCAAGTGATAGGAAATACGCCATTCAAGCATTCGAAATTGATGCATTAGACTATTTACTAAAACCTTTTACGAAAGAAAGGTTCAGGTTATCAATTGAACGATTATATAATATGTGAACACTTCTTAAATGAAACTTCATTTAAGAAGTGTTTTTTTCATTATTAAAGATAAATGCTCTCTTTCTATCGATTAATGTAAATATTCTTCTCATAAGATTGAATACCCAATTTTATAATTCATAAAATAAATCATATTTTTAAGTAAAATCTAGTCTAAAAGACTTTATTATATGTCTAAATGACGATGTATAGTTTTTGTATAGATTTTTTTCAGAAATTGAACATTATTATTTGTTAGATTAGTTGTGAAAATAATAAGTCATCAAGAGATAGAACGGAATGTTTTACGAAGGGGGTATCTTTAGGAGAAATAGTAAATGAAAGACAACATTTAGCGAGAAATATTATTCTATCATTATAGGAGGTATTATTCTTTGAGTAGAAAAACATTTGATTATAAGAAGGCAATCAATCGGAAGAATAAAATGAAAAAGGTTGCAGCTATTGCAGCAACATCACTAATCTTAACGTTTCCGGTCAATTCGGTTGTTAATACGCTTAATCTTCCAGGTTTCAAATCCAATCAGGTACATGCTCAGAATTTAGCGAATATTAATATTTTAACGGATGTAAAACTTTCAGGAGCAGTTCAGACAGTACCAGGTCAACCATCAGAATTATCCTTAACGATGACATCTGGGGGATTAGCCGATACTGAAGTACTTAATCCAAATATTGTAACGCAGTTCTATGCACCAGAACTTGCTGGTAATCTAGTAGAAGGTGGAACAGCAAATGTATCGGTTGATATCTTACCGATTACAAGAGAAAACCTACCTGGACTTTATTCTGCAGTCGGTGGATTAACTACGACAGTTACAGACTTAACGAATGAAATCGGTACACTTGTTGATGAACTATTAAATATCTCACCTGGAATTCTTCAGGTAAACGGTTTGGATGATGTTCTTGCAGCACTTGATGCATTAAACAACTTAGAAAGTTCATTGGATTCATTAACATCATATAAAGAAGCAGACATCCCAGTAACAATTAATGAAGATGGAACAATCACGGTTGAATATGGTGATGGCTTAGGTAAACATTTACAAGAAACAATTGATTCTGTTGTAGTAGAGCTGTTGGATGATTTATCTCAAGCTTTAGGGAATTTAGAAATTAAATTATTAGAGGGCGGCATAAACACTGAAAATATATTAGATCTCGTGAACAATTTAGATAATCTACCGCTTCTAGGTGATGTATTAGCGCCCCTATTAGGTGATGGACCTTTAGGAAAATTGATTGATGCGCTCGGTGGATTATTAGGACCAATTTTAGATCCATTAATAAATCCTTTACTCGGACCTGCTGTTGAAGGTGTTGTAGGCGCACTAGAAGGTTTAGTAAATGAATTACTAACTACTGTAGGTAATTTAACTGCAGAGGTAACGAATGTAGCAGATCAAGTAACTGATTTAACAACTGATTTAGTTAACGATTTAGCTGCATTAAAATTAATCGCAGGTACGACTGTTAATGTGAATGGTATTAAAGTTAGCGAAAAAGTTTGTGGTAATGTCGAAATAAAAGGTCTTGCGGTTCAAGATGCAGTTATTGACCTAGACTTGTTTGCTAATCATGGAACAGGAACGTCATTAGATTTTGGTGAATGCCTAGATGACAGCGACGCCGACGCCGATGCCGACGCTGATGCCGATGCCGACGCCGATGCCGACGCTGATGCCGATGCCGACGCCGATGCTGATGCTGACGCCGATGCTGATGCTGACGCCGATGCCGATGCTGATGCCGACGCCGATGCTGATGCCGACGCTGATGCTGATGCTGATGCCGATGCTGACGCCGATGCTGATGCTGATGCCGACGCCGATGCCGATGCTGACGCTGACGCCGATGCCGACGCTGATGCTGATGCCGATGCTGACGCCGATGCTGATGCTGACGCCGATGCTGATGCTGACGCTGACGCCGATGCCGACGCTGATGCTGATGCCGATGCTGACGCCGATGCTGATGCTGACGCCGATGCTGATGCCGACGCTGATGCTGATGCTGATGCCGATGCCGACGCTGATGCCGATGCCGACGCTGATGCCGACGCTGATGCCGACGCTGATGCTGATGCTGATGCCGATGCTGACGCCGATGCTGATGCCGATGCTGACGCCGATGCTGATGCCGATGCTGACGCCGATGCCGACGCTGATGCCGATGCCGACGCCGATGCTGACGCTGACGCCGATGCTGATGCTGACGCCGATGCCGATGCTGATGCCGACGCCGACGCTGATGCCGACGCTGATGCTGATGCTGATGCCGATGCTGACGCCGATGCTGATGCCGACGCCGATGCCGATGCTGACGCCGATGCCGATGCTGACGCCGATGCTGATGCTGACGCTGACGCCGATGCCGACGCTGATGCTGATGCTGATGCTGATGCTGATGCCGATGCTGACGCCGATGCTGATGCTGACGCCGATACGTCAGATAATGAAGTCGATACAGGTGAAAGAGTTGATGAAACAGATACAAAAGGTCAAGGTGAGAAATTACCAGATACGGCTACATCTATCTTTAATACAGGATTAGCTGGCTTGACAGCTTTATTAGCAGGGATTGCTGGATTACTAACTGGTAAAAGAAGAAAAAAGGGTCATAGTTCAAAATAAGATAACATCTTTTTAAATAAAATCAGCCTATATTTCAATTGAAATGTGGGCTGATTATTTATCAATAAAATAGAGGGCGAGTTAATGATGAATAAGCAGTCAAACCTAGGTTATATTTATAAAGCGATGGAACAAGTTGAACAATGTTTATGTAAAAAAATAGAAACTAAAGAATTATCAAAGGTAAGAATAAATAATAAAGATCAATATATTATCTTTTTATCAATCGGAAATAGCCAAATACGTGCTCGTGTCTTTACGGAAAAAGACAAAGATTTTCAAAAAGCATTTCAAAGAATCAAGCAAAAAGCAATTCAGCTCGTACAAAAAAACAATATGAATCCAGAATGGTTGAAAATAGATGTCGTTTCAGAAATAAAACGAATATCATTCATACAATTAGAAAATATAATAGCTAAAACACGAAAAAATTACTTCCGATATGGTATTGCCTTTGATCCAGAGTTTCGTTTAGCTTTCTTAGAGCAAGAAATCAATGGGAATGCGATGATAAGGAGTGTGAAAAAAAAGCCGTTAGCACTTGATGAAACGAACATCAACCATTATTTGAAATATAATAAAGGATTACGTATTCCATTTATGAAAGAAATGTATAGAGAGCGCGATGTTTTTATCTTTAAAACACGGTCTATATTTAAAGAACGCATGAGTGATAAAATCCATGAACTTTATCATGGTGAATTAACAAATGGCATTCGTAAAGTAAATAATATAAAACAAGAAACGAAACAATTAATAGAACGAGCAACGTATTATCTAGCTAATCAAGTGAAGGAATCAGGACAATTTGAATATGGATATTTTTCAGCATTTGCAAAAAAAATAGGTACTTATAATATACTAAGACACTCAAGTTCACTCTATGCTATGGCTGAGGGATATGAAGTATTAAAGGATAATAGAATATTAGAAGCTATAGAGCGTGGATTAAATTACTTAATTAAGGAAGCTATCGTTTATAAAGAGGGTTTGCCAGTAAGGACAGCGTTTGTTGTCGATCATGCAAATGAAAACGAAATAAAATTGGGTTCTAATGCAACAGCAATATTAGCGATGACTAAGTATATGGAAGTAACAAATACTGATCGCTATCTCGATATTGCTCAAGCATTAGCACAAGGTATTCTCCATATGAAATTACCTGATGAAGGATTTATTCATGTACTAACATATCCAACGTTTAGTATTAAAGCATTAAATCGAATTATTTATTATGAAGGAGAAGCTATTTTTGCTTTACTGCGTTTATATGCTATTGATAAAAAAGAACTCTGGTTAGAAGAAGTTAAAAAGACATTTGATTATTTTATAAAAAACGACTATTGGAAATACCATGATCACTGGTTAAGTTATGCAGCTAATGAATTAACAACATATGAACCTGAAGATAAGTACTTTATTTTTGGGCTTAAAAATTGTCATCATAAATTAAATTTCATTTATCATCGTGAAACAACATTCCCAACTTTTTTAGAATTAACAATGGCAGCTTATAAGATGATAAATAAAATCAAAGAATTACAAAAAAGTGAATTACTAAAATACATAGATGAAGCGTTTTTAATTGAAACCATCGACCACAGAGCTGAATATCAACGTGTTGGCTTTTTCTATCCTGAATTAGCGATGTATATGAAGAAGCCAGATTTAATCGTGGATGGATTTTTCATTCGCCATCATTCATTTAGAGTAAGAATAGATGATGTTGAACATTATTTATCGGGTTACTGCCAATATTTACACGAACGGATACCACATTTAAAAGACGCTGATTTAACTATCTAAGCTAATACAAAATAGATTATAGAATAGAGGGCGTGTAGGATGTCTGGTTTTACATTTGAAGAGATAGAAGACATATTAGAGGGTAAACTTTACAATAAATTAAAACAAATCTCACCAATTATTGATTTCGAATTTGATCCTAATCGACTTAAAAATAAACCTGGTAATTGTTTTATTTCTATTTCAAAAGATAGATGGAATGAAGCTCATCGAAAAGAACTCCCGTGGAAAGATGGCAATATAAGTATTTTAAATCATTATAATAAATGCGATTTAATTATTACAGAGGAGCCGATTCCACAATTAATAAATGATGTTCCACAAATTATCGTGAAGAACAGTTTCGCATCGATGAGAATTTTAGCAAAAGCCGCACGACATAAAATGTCTAATCCGGTTATAGGGATAACTGGTTCAGTTGGAAAGAGCTCAACCCGGTTGATACTTGAACATTTACTAAAAGATAGTCATACGATTGTGGCAACACGTGGCAATCATAATACACAATCTGGTGTTCCTTTATATGGGGCTAAGTTATGTAAAAATCCAGATATAGGTATCATCGAGATTTCCTTAAATGCTTTAAATAATCGTGGTAATCAATCATTAACAGTAAGACCAAATGTTTGTATCGTCACATCAATTGGGGAAGCACATCTATCAACTTTACATTCCACAATGAATGTCGCGCGTTTTAAAGCAAGAATATTTGCAGGTTTGGAGGAAAATGGTTTAGCCATTATTAATAAAAGTATTAACAAAGAAGAATTTAATCTTTTATATGAACAAGCAAAAAAACGTACAACTCATATAAAGACTTACAGTATGAATGACTGTACAGCAGATTTATTTTTAAAAAGTAAAAAACAGAATAAATATAATACATCAATTATTTTCCATTACAACAATAAAGATTACAAATTTGAGATGGAATTACCAAGTGATGGAATAGTGGAGAATGCATTAGGTGCAATTCTATGTTTAGCGGAATTAGGCTATGATTTAGAGTCACTATTGCCAAAGATTGATAAATTTAAGTCACTCAAACGCGTTATGGAATTAAAGCAACTAAAAACAAAAGATGGAAGATGTGTTGATATTATCGATGATTCTCATAATGCAGCCATCCCTTCAATGATTAATGCCATTCAAACTTTCAAAGAAAAACAACAATTTTACAACGGCAAAAAGATATTAGTGCTAGGTCAGGTGGCAGATTTAGGTGAAAAAAGTGAGACATTACATCATAAGCTAATACCATATATTTTAGAATCTCATGCTGATTATGTTTTTGGTCATGGGCAATATATGAGACGTGTCATACAGAATTTGCCAACAAAAATGGTCGGAGGGTGGTTTGATAATGCTCAAGACCTTTCAACACGTGTTCCTTATTATTGTTCAGATGATTCATTAATCGTATTAAAAGGATCGGTAACAGGAAGTGACTTTTCAAAGACAAGTCATCTATTACCAGCCAATATATCTCGATCTGTAAAAGGATTCGATCGTCCCACTCCTTTATTAATAGCCGAATTACTTCAACCACAATGGGGAATGATTGCCTATGATATGAAAAAACGCAAAACAATATTTCAACATGGTAATACTCATACACAATCAATAGAAGGAATTGGTCCTATCTTGCTTTTATACTTGCTGTTAAATAAGGGGATAA
Source organism: Cerasibacillus quisquiliarum (assembly GCF_014202495.1). Lineage (GTDB taxonomy): Bacteria > Bacillota > Bacilli > Bacillales > Amphibacillaceae > Cerasibacillus > Cerasibacillus quisquiliarum. Next base: position 123,916 of record NZ_JACHHA010000001.1, read on the forward strand.
GGTATGAAGAAAAATGTGAATTAAACAAATGGCCTACTAACAGAGGAAAAAGTATGAGTGGAAAACCGTTTAAAACAGGACAGATTTTCACACATCGCGAGCTGATAGATGAATTAATTCAAACACAACATCCGAGCGCCATTTTTGAATTAGCTTATCTGTATTTTGGAAGTAGGAAAAAAGCGATGCAAGAAATAAGTAAGCTTAATGAAAAAATAAACTTAAAATCATCTGCTACATTAAATTTAACCGGACGATATCGTGTAAAGGAACAACAATCTTTCACATTAAATGACTTATTAAAAACTGGAATCATACTTAGTCGATATCAAATAAAATTACCTGTTTGTTTACCTGACAGTCATGTTAATATAAGAGGAATTATGTTTGGTAGATTACAATCATATGGTATTTTATTCGTTCATAATATTGTCATTTGTATAAGTGGAATTGCTAGTAAACAAGGAATATTACATGAGTTGAAACATTTGTTGAAAAATAAGAGATACCTTTCATATCTAGAGAGAAGGTATATCTATAATTTATAGGTGATAGACATGACCCATGATGAGCAAAAAACAGACTTAGAAAAATTAAATCATGAAATAGAAGAGGAACTATTACAATACTTAGATGGAGACAAATCATTTAAAAAAGAAGAAAACCATCAATTGACGTTTAATGTTGTATTTCAATATGTAATGACAGTGATACTCATATTGATTGTCATCACTAATGTGATAATCATTATTTACAAACTATTATAGTTACTCATTTTCTCAAATAAATGATTGTAAAATATATATATGGTAAAAATATAGTTATTACAAAATACTAGTACTAGGTAATAATAATATTTGAACTGGAGGTTAAAGTTTTCATTTATGATTAGGGGGGCTCATCTTGAAGGCAATTCTAGTTGATCATGAAATAGTAGCCTTGAATTTACTAGAAAAAAGAATTAGAGAATTATCTGATATAAAAATTATTGGTAAATTTATAAATCCTATAAAAGCCTATGAAAAAATTATTCAATCTAAACCCGAAATTATTTTTACGGAAATTGAATTACCATATTTAGACGGTATGACTCTAGCTAGAAAGGTACTTGATATATATCCAGATACGAATATCGTATTTGTTACTTCTCGTATCGAATATGCAGTCGAGGCATTTGAAATTAATGCGGTTGATTTTCTTGAAAAAAATACATATACAGGACGATTTAAAATAACTATTAATCGTCTTATGAAAAAGAGAAAAAAAATCAAAATGAGCGGTCCAATTATATGTTGCTTTAAAGCATTAAAATTTAAGCAATCATTAAAGAGTATACAAATTAATGTTAATTGGCGTACGGCAAAGGCGAGAGAGCTATTTGCTTTCTTATTACATAATCGTAATGAAACTGTACGTAAAGATGTCATAATTGATTTATTATGGCCAGAAACAGATGTTAAAAATGCTCTAACACAACTTTATTCAACTATTTATCAAATAAGAAAAACATTAAATCAGATTAAATTTCCGATAGAAATAATTAGTAATAATAATCAATATAGGATCAATATGAACGGTATTAAAACAGATGTTGATTTACTAGAACTAGGCTTAAAAGACTTTGATATTGAAAATGGAGATTTGCATCTTTATAAAAGATTATTAAGACTTTATAAAGGAGATTATTTAGAAGAGGATAGTTATCACTGGGCATTAAGTGAACAAAACCGCTTAAGAGTTTTGTGGACTTCTTACTTAACAAGTTTAGCAGAATACTATGTTGAACAGAGAAATTATGCAGAGGCTATAATGTTATATCTCCATTATCAATCGATAGTTCCTTATAATGAAGATGTATATTTTAAACTCATGCAATTATTTGATAAATTCGGAGATCGTAAGTCCGTTGAATTCCAATATCATAAACTAAAAAATATGTTAAAAGAACAGTTTGATGATGTACCAAGTACGAAAGTAAAACAATGGTATAAAAAGAAGATAAGAAAACGCCTATGTTAAGGGAGTAAAGTTGTTCTTTTCAAGTTTAATTGCATATTATAAATTAGGATAATCATATTAAATCATACGTTCTATATAGCCTATTCTCGTAAATTTATGCCACAATTATCGATTCCTACACATCAACAAACATAAAAACCTCGGTTTCCCGAGGTTTTTCTAGTAAACGTATAGTCTTTCAATAGTATTTAATCAAATGCTTAATAAAATCTCTTAAATGAATCAAAATGTTTACTCCAATATGGGTTACTTAAATCTGTGACGGTAACACCTGTACTTGTTCCGGCATGAATAAATTTATTATTACCTATATAAATACCGAGATGAGAAATGCCGCTACGGTATGTACCGGAGAAAAAGACAAGGTCACCAACTTGTGGATTTGAGACATAATATGAGCGGTCATAGTATCCTTGACTTGATGTACGACTCATTTTTTTACCTGCTTCATTGTAAGCAAAATGGATAAAGCCACTACAGTCAAATCCATTTGGTGTCTGACCACCCCAGACATATTTCACACCTTGCATTGAGAATGCTGTGTTTAGTAGTTTATCAACATTGTAGCCGTTATTTGTAGAAGATCCTTTGTTTGATGATCCTGAGCTACTAGAACTACCTGATGATGTTGAGCCACTGCTACTGCTCTTACCACCTTTAACATTTAGCTTCTGACCAACATAAATTAAATCAGACGATAAATTATTCCACTGTTTCAGGTTGCTCACCGATACACCGAATTGTGCTGAGATGCGTGATAGTGAGTCACCAGCTTTAACGGTGTAAACGGTTGTATTCTTTTTACTGTTAGATGATGATGAAGTGGAGCTATTAGATGAGCCGCCACTCTTTGCACCTTTTACATTTAATTTCTGACCGACTAAAATTAAATCAGAATTTAAGTTGTTCCATTTTTTTAAGTTACTAACCGATGTACCGAATTGACTTGCAATACCACTTAACGTGTCACCAGCTACAACGGTATATGTACTTGCGTTAGATGGTGCACGTGATCCACTTCCAGAACTACTAGAACTTCCTTTTGATGACGTGCTAGTACGAGCATTCTTATTAACTACTAATTTATCTCCTGGGAAAATGAGTGTCGTATCTAGATTATTTAATTCCATTAACTTATTAAGAGACATATTATGCTTATATGCGATTTCACTTAGTGTATCCCCAGCTTTAACGGTGTAAGATCCTGATGTTGATTTACTGCTATTAGTAGATGTGCTTTTAGAAGATGAATTTGACTTCGCTCCATTATTACCAGATACTTTCAACTTTTGATTAGGAAAAATAATGTCACTAGTTAAGTTGTTTAATTCCTTCAAATGTGAAATAGATGTCTGGTATTTCTGAGCGATATCCCACAGTGTGTCTCCAGATTTTACTGTATGAGTCGCGGCATCAGCACTTTGAACTGCAAGTAGCGATGAAGCGATGACAGCACTTGCCGTCACTCCCATATAAATCTTCTTTTTTGCCATTGAACTTACCCCTTTCACAAAATATAGTTAGGCTCGTTACATATAAAATGTCCGAGCACGAATAAATAAGTTAAATAGTCATAAAAACTATGCTAAAAGACCTAACAATTCATACTATAGTATGAAAAAACTATAGAATGTCACGCAATAAATGAAGTATTAAAGTCCTATTATAAAAAAACTACAAATACCATAAAATAGGAAAAATTAGACAAATATATCTTATTATGGATATCATTATATCTTTAATACTAGTAGAATCAAGCTATTACACCAAATTGTAATAGAACTGTAATAATAAACGACATAATCCGAACGTACTATCTGGTATAGGCCAATTTAACTATTATATTATTCGCAAAAATATAAAAAATATAATATTGGACAGCAAATGAGGCTTGTTTTAAACTTAAAATATATAAATAATTAAATGAATAATCCTAAAGTCCTTAAATCTATCAAAGTTATATATTTCAACTCATAAACTATGACTAAAATATTAATAATAAACGACATTTATTGTATTGTTACGACATTAATCAAGTGGTAAATAAACATTATGTTTTATGTGCTTATAGATATAGATACCCTATTAAAAATGCCGCAAAACTTAAAAAATCTCATAAAAACATTATTAAATAGCCATATGTTATGGTATAATTTCGAATATAATGTTTAACATTGCCTATTTGTCTGTTTTTGTTACGTTTATTTCGAAAAATTAAAATAAAGTAGAAGATGACTAACGGAGGTAAATCCATGGAAGAAACAATTTCCTTAAAAGAAATATTTGGGGTTATAAAGAAACGCTTTATGCTCATTGTTGCATTCGTTTTTGGGGCAGCACTTATCGCTGTAGTATTTAGCTATTTTATTATTACCCCTAAGTATGAATCAAGTTCACAGTTTATTGTGAATCAATCGCAACAAGATCAAAATATCCCATATAATGTAAATGATATCCGAACAAATGTTGAGTTGATCAATACATATAATGTCATCATTAAAAGTCCTAGAGTACTAGATGAAGTCGTTGAAGAGTTAGGATTGGATTATTCAGCTGGAACATTAAGTCAGAAAATCAAAGTGTCTAGTGAGCAAAATTCACAAGTCGTTACAGTGACTGTAACAGACCCAAATCCAGCCACAGCGACACAGATTGCGAATACAACTGTGAAAGTCTTTCAAGACATGATTCCAGACATTATGAATGTTGATAACGTTAAAATTCTTTCACCAGCAGAAATGGTAGAAAAACCAACCCCCGTCTCACCAAAGCCATTATTAAATATCGCCATTGCAATTGTATTAGGTGGCATGATTGGTGTTGGACTTGCCTTTCTACTTGAATATCTTGATAATACGATTCGAACAGAAGATGATATTGAAAAAGAACTTGGCCTGCCTGTTCTTGGAGTGATTTCAACAATGACAACAGAAGATCTTCGCCAAGGGAGAATGTTAATTGGACAACAATCACGTATGAAACGAGGTGGTTTCAGTGGCGCGCAAAAGAAAACAGTTTGATTCATCAATCCGTCATTTAATTACAAAGCTGAATCCACGCTCACCTATTTCAGAGCAGTATCGAACGATTCGGACGAATCTACAATTTGCATCAGTTGATGATGAGCTTCATTCGATGCTTGTTACGTCATCAGGCCCAAGTGAGGGGAAATCTACCATTACAGCGAACCTCGCTATTGTAAATGCTCAACAAGGAAAAAAAGTTCTCTTAATTGACGCTGATATGAGAAAACCGACAGTCCATTATACGTTTCGCCTTGATAATTTAAGAGGTTTAAGTAATGTGCTCGTAGGTGAACATACACTAGAACAAGCATTAAACAAAGAAGCGGAGGAAAACCTTGATATTCTATCATCAGGGCCGATTCCACCGAACCCATCTGAATTACTAGCATCTAAACGATTGAAAGAACTTATCATTGAAGCGAAAGAAAGATACGACATTATTATTTTCGATACGCCACCCGTCCTTGCAGTGACTGATGCACAAATTCTCGCCGACTCAGTAGACGGCACACTGCTCGTCATTCGGTGCGGAAAAACAGAAAAAGAAGCAGCATTAAAGGCAAAAGAAGCATTAGAGCCAGCAAGAGCGAAATTGCTCGGTACGGTCCTAAATGATCGTGAAAAAGCTGCCAATTCCTATTATTACTATTACGGAAATAACTAAATTAAACATGCCTATGTTATTTGCGAAAAATAACATAGGCATGTTTTTTTACAAAAAAATAACAGATGATTACGAAAAATATAACGTCATGTTTAATATTGGTAATAAACTATTAAAAAAACCCAAAAAATGTTAAAATATAGTAGTCCTTTAGATCTATTCTGTGAATATAAGTAGATTTATAACTAAAACCATTTTGAAATATACTTTTAAAAACAGTAGAAATACCGGTTATACAGGCTTTTTGGCATTGTCATTTTATACAAAGAATTGCCAAATAACTAATAATTTTGTAATATAGTATTCAACTTGTATACATAAAAAGGGTGACTTGATTACATTGTTACGCAGGTCGCAAAGGGGGGTTAGATAAATGATTGATATTCATAGTCATATTTTACCTGGGGTAGATGATGGCGCACAGACGGAAATCGATAGTATCGAAATGGCTCATGCGGCTGTTCAACAAGGGATTCATACGATCATTGCGACACCACATCATATGAACGGGCAATATGAAAACGAGAAACAATCAATCATTAAACATGTCGAACTACTCAACGAACTTCTAGAAAGTGAAAATATCCCATTAACCGTATTACCGGGACAAGAGATTCGTATCTATGGGGAATTACTAGAAGATCTTCAGCAAGGAACCATCCAATCATTAAATAACACAAAATATATTTTCATAGAATTTCCATCAGGTCATGTTCCACGCTATGCCGAACAGATGCTATTCGACATTCAAGTAGCGGGTTATATCCCAATCATCGTGCACCCTGAACGTAACCGCGAATTAAGTGAACAGCCAAACAAGCTGTACGAATTCGTTCGTAAAGGGGCACTCACACAAGTAACAGCCGCCAGCGTCATCGGGAAATTCGGGAAAACCATCCAAAAATTCACAGAACAAATTATTGAAGCAAACTTAGCGCATTTTATCGCTTCAGATGCCCATAACACGACATCAAGAGGCTTCTGTATGAAAGAAGCGTATCAAGAAATTGAAAAGCTCTATGGGTTAGATATGACTTACATGTTCCTTGAAAACGGTGAATATTTAATTTTAGGGGAAAATATCAATAAATACGAACCGAAAAGAATCACGAAGAAAAAGCGTTTTTTAGGCTTATTTTAATATTCGAGAACAACGCTCCTGATACAATGACTATTTTCCATAATAGAAGGTATGCAAAAATATGATAACGCTATTCGCTATCATAATATCAGGAAATACTTGGAAACAATAGGAGCTGATGTACGATTGATACGCTTGTTATTAATTCAAGATGATCGATTATTTAGTGAAGGGATTAAAGCAGTCCTTTCAAAAGATCCCGATATCGAAGTTGTCGGAATTGCTGAAAATGCTTCAGATGTTGAACAAATCCAATCATTACGCCCCGATATCATTCTTTTCGTCATAGATGCATGCTATAAAGATATCATCACAGCGACAGCGAGACTAAAAGAACGTAGGCCTAAAGTGAAAATAATCTTTCTAATCGATGAACCAGAAGAAGAACTCATCTTTAGGGCGGTAAATGTCGGTGTTGACGGCTTTATATTAAGTAATCTTTATCCTGAGACGTGTCATAGGATTATTCATGAAGTCAATCGTGGCGAGAATGTGCTCTCCGGACCCATTGCGAAAATGATTATCGAACGACTTCGCCATATAACGAAAGACAAAAAGACACTTCTTGGGATTCGTTTACAAAATAAAGGAATTGAACTAACAGCTCGAGAATTAGAAGTCGCTTATTTAGCAATGCAAGGCAAAACGAATCACCGTATCGCACAAATGTTACAAATTAGTGAAGGAACCGTTAAGAATTATATGAGTGAGATATACCATACAATAGGGATTCATCGACGAAAAGAAGCGATAGACTTCTTTCGAAAATCTATTTTATAACACTCATATGACTAAAAGTAAGACTATGACTTTTATCTTAAAAGTCACTAGGAATATTGACTAATGTTTTGTTACAATACACTTTGTAACAAAAATAGACAAAATGCTAAAAATGTTAAGAGATGTTAAATGTGTTAAACAGGCATCATGTAAGTTTGATTTATCTAATAAAAGTGAAAAACGTCACAAACAAAGGGAAGGGAGAAATAACGATTGTCCTATCAAAAACGGCTGACATTACTCATCTTACTCGACTCGATTATCGTCACATGTGCGATATTCGCAGCCGTATGGATCGTCTATCCGAATGCTGAGGGAACACTTGATACGAAAGTGCTCGCTATTAGTTCACTCGCCTTACTCGTATTCCACCATCTATTTGCTTTTGTTTATAAGTTATATAACAAAGTATGGGCATATGCGAGTGTAGGAGAATTGCTAGCGATCGTAAAGTCAGTGACATTCGCCATTTTAGCTACCGGTGTTGTGCAATACCTCGTCAATGGTTTTAGCATCTACCGCCGGACACTTCTCGTTACTTGGCTCCTACATATTATTTTAATTGGTGGTTCGCGTTTTGTCTGGCGTGTCTTTCGCGACCAATATCTCGTAAAAGATACGAATAAAAAACGTACACTTATCGTCGGTGCCGGTGCAGCTGGCTCCATGATTGCAAGACAGCTCCATAATGGGAATAACGATAGCGAACTTAAACCGATCGCATTTGTCGATGATGATTTAGCGAAGCATAAGATGGAAATATACGGTGTTCCTGTCATCGGTCGGATTAAAGACATCCCCGACATCGTCAACAATCATAACATCGAGCATGTGATCATTGCTATTCCATCATTAAAACGAAGCGAATTAAAGCATATCGTCGATTTATGTAATGAAACAAAAGCAATCGTCAAAATGATACCGAAAATAGAAGACTTAATGACGGGGAAAGTGTCCGTCAGTAACTTGAAAAACGTCGAAGTTGAGGACTTACTCGGGCGTGACCCTGTCGTTCTTGATATTCATGCGATTAAAGAATATGTGACAGATAGCACGGTCATGGTAACCGGAGCAGGCGGCTCTATCGGTTCAGAACTATGCCGTCAACTGATGACATTCAAGCCGGGACGAATCATTCTCGTTGGCCACGGAGAATACAGCATTTATAACATCGATATGGAATTACGTCGTACATACGGCCAATCAGAGACTGAAATTATCCCAATCATCGGTGACGTCCAAGACCGAGAGCGTATGTTTCAAATTGTACAAGCATATGAACCAGCGATCATTTACCATGCGGCAGCCCATAAACATGTGCCATTAATGGAATACAATCCACATGAAGCGGTCAAGAACAATGTGATCGGCACGAAAAACGTCGCCGAAGCAGCCGATTATTACGGGGTCAAACGGTTTGTTCTCGTTTCCACTGATAAAGCAGTGAACCCGACAAACGTGATGGGTGCGACAAAGCGGATCGCTGAAATGGTCATTCAAGATATGGCAACACGGAGTAAAACAACATTCGTTGCCGTCCGTTTCGGAAATGTCCTCGGTAGCCGTGGCAGTGTGATCCCTTTATTTAAGAAGCAAATCGCTGATGGCGGACCTGTTACGGTCACCCATCCTGATATGACACGCTATTTCATGACGATTCCCGAAGCATCACGACTCGTCATCCAAGCCGGAACACTCGCAAAAGGTGGCGAAATCTTCGTCCTTGATATGGGCGAACCAGTAAAAATCGTCGATCTCGCGAAAAACTTAATCCGTCTCTCAGGCTACACCGAAGACGAAATCCCAATCGAATTCTCTGGCATCCGCCCAGGTGAGAAGATGTACGAAGAACTTCTCGGCGAAGATGAAATCCATCCAGGAGAAGTCTATGAAAAAATCTATGTAGGACGGACGAAAGAAGTCGATGCCGATGCGATTCATAGATTGATAGAAGGATTTGAACGGTGTGAAGTTGGGGAATTGAAGGATGAGTTGATGCGGGTTGTGTTTATGGAGAAAGAATTGGTTACGGCGAAAGGGTCATAATGTTATATTCCAATATTAATATCTCAAATATCAATATCGATATAAATTTCATCATCAAACATGGGGGCTATCTCATTGAATAAAACAATTAAGAAAGCGATTATTCCAGCAGCAGGGTTAGGAACTCGATTCTTACCGGCTACGAAAGCAATGCCAAAAGAGATGTTACCGATTGTCGATAAACCAACGATTCAATATATTATTGAAGAAGCGATTGAATCAGGAATTGAAGATATTATCATCGTAACAGGAAAAGGTAAACGTGCGATTGAGGACCACTTTGACCATAACTTTGAGCTTGAAGATAATCTTGCAAAAAAAGAAAAGTGGGATTTACTAGAAAAAGTAAAAGAAACAACAAATGTTGATATCCATTATATTCGTCAAAAAGAACCAAAAGGATTAGGACATGCCGTTTGGTGTGCACGTAAATTTATCGGTAACGAACCATTCGCTGTACTACTAGGTGATGATATCGTTCAAGCAGAAACACCAGGATTAAAACAATTAATCGAACAATTTGAAGAAACACAGTGTTCTGTTGTCGGTGTGCAAAAAGTAGCAGAAAATGAAACACATCGCTATGGCATTATTGATCCGTCATCGATAGAAGGTAGACGTTATCAAGTTAATAAATTTGTAGAAAAACCAGCACCAGGTACAGCACCGTCTAACCTAGCGATTATGGGACGTTATGTATTAACACCGGAAATATTTGAGTTTCTAGATCGTCAAGAGATCGGAGCTGGTGGTGAGATTCAGTTAACAGACGCAATTCAGCATATCAATGAAACACAAATAGTCTATGCATATGACTTTGAAGGAAAACGTTACGATGTTGGTGAAAAGATGGGTTTTATCAAAACAACTATTGACTTTGCATTACAAAATGATGAGATTAAAGATGAGATTTTTGAGTATCTCGTACAGATTGTAAATGAAGCTAAAACTACCGTAAAATAAATTGTTGTTCAGAACAAATTAGCGGAAGGAAGTTATATTTATGACTGACAGAATATATTTATCTTCACCTCATATGAGTGATGAAGGGTATGAAATGCAATATGTAAAAGAAGCATTTGATACAAACTGGATTGCACCATTAGGTAAAAACGTTAATGAATTTGAAAACGAGTTAGCGAATAAAGTTGGTTCTAAGGCAGCTGCAGCACTTTCATCAGGGACCGCTGCAATTCATCTAGCTCTAAAAGCTGCAGGTGTTGAAAAGGGAGATATTGTATTCTGTCAGAGCTTAACATTCTCTGCTTCAGCTAATCCCATTATTTATCAAAATGCTACACCTGTCTTTATTGATAGTGATATTAATACATGGAATATGTGTCCAAAAGCTTTAGAAGAAGCATTTGAGAAATACCCTAATGTAAAAGCCGTCATAGTTGTTCATCTTTATGGTCTTACTGCTGACATGGACAAAATAGTAGAATTATGCAAAAAACACAATGTCGTATTAATTGAAGATGCAGCTGAATCGTTGGGTGCTTACTATAAGGGAAAACACACTGGAACGATTGGCGATTACGGTGTTTTTTCTTTTAATGGAAATAAAATTATCACGACATCTGGTGGTGGTATGCTTGTCTCAGATAATAAAGAAAGAATTGAAAAAGTAAAATTTTGGGCTACACAATCACGTGATTACGCAAGACATTATCAACATAGTGAATTGGGTTACAATTACCGTTTGAGTAATGTTCTGGCTGGTATTGGTAGAGGCCAATTAAAAGTATTAGAAGATAGAGTAGAGAAGAAAAAATATATCTTTGAATTTTATAAGGAACACCTCGGAGATATTGATTCTATTAAATTTATGCCAGTAAATCATTGGGTAGACCCGAACTACTGGCTTTCATGCATAACAGTTAATGGAAAAGTAAAACCAATCCATATAATAGAAGCTTTAGAAAAAGAAAATATCGAATCTCGCCCGTTATGGAAGCCAATGCATTTACAACCATATTTCGAAAAATATGATTATGTTGGTGGTAATACAGCTGAAACTTTATTTGAAACTGGTGTTTGCTTGCCTTCAGATACGAAGATGACCGATAAAGAGCTAAAAAGAGTAGTTAAAGCTATAAGAAAACTATGGTGATATTGACATGAGAAAAAATAACTTTTATAAAAAATACATAAAACGAGTTTTTGATATTGTTTTTTCTTTATTCGCTCTTATTTTATTAAGCCCTGTACTACTTATTTTAGCAGTATTGATTAAATTAAATTTAGGTAGCCCAATTCTTTTCAAACAGCAGAGACCTGGTTTATATGGTAAAGTATTTACTATTTATAAATTCCGGACAATGACTGATGAAAAAGATGAAACCGGTGAACTACTAGATGATCATCTCAGACTGACAAAGTTTGGTAGATTTTTACGTTCTACATCTATGGATGAATTGCCGGAATTACTAAATATTTTAAAAGGGGATATGTCCTTTATTGGACCACGACCACTACTTGTTGAATACCTACCTCTATATAATAATGAACAGATGAGACGTCATGAAGTTCGCCCAGGCTTATCTGGTTTAGCTCAGGTGAATGGTAGAAATGAACTGAGTTGGGAAGAGAAGTTTTATCATGATATATATTATGTAGATAATGTAAGTTTATATTTGGATTTAAAAATATTTTTCTTAACTTTAAGAAAAGTAATTATGCGAGAAGGTATTAGTTTTTCTAATGAAAAAAAAGATAATAAATTTAAAGGGGATAAAGAAAAAATTATATAAAATAGGATAATACTTGATTGAAAAATGAGGAATGCGGGATGAAACAGTTGTTTATTGTAGGTAGTGGGGGCTTTAGTAAACAAGTCATTGAAATCGTTGAAAAAAATAATGAACAAAAACAGATATATAATCTAGTAGGATTGGTTGATGATGATAAAGAAAAACAAAAAAGTGAGGTCCTAGGCTATAAGATACTAGGAACAACTGATTTTTTGCATGAATACTCCAAAGTAAATAAAGTTTATGGTGTAATTGCCATTTCTAACACAAAGATTCGTAAACAACTTGCATCTAAATTAAATAACGTTGAGTGGATAAACTTAATTCATCCTGATGCCATACTGACTAAATATATGAAGTTAGGTAAAGGTAATGTTATATCTGGTGGTGTAGTAATTAATCCTGATTGTAAATTAGGTAATCACTGCCATCTGAACATTGGAACCACTTTAGGGCATGATGTAAAGCTATCTGATTATGTTACCGTTATGCCAGGTAGCAGGATTTCGGGCAATGTACATTTAAAAAGAAACACTTTAGTTGGGACGGGTTCAACCATCATTCAAAATATTACTATCAACGAAAATACAATGCTTGGAGCAGGAACTGTAATTATTAAAGATACTGAAAGAAATGGTTTATATGTAGGTGTACCTGGTCAAAAGATTAAGGACTTAGAATCGAATTAATTTTTAAAAGGTAAATATAAAGGTGATTATTATGTTGAACACAATAAGGAATAAAGCATTTTGGACTTTAGATTCAATAAAAAATGAATTTGTAAGAAAAGCTTTTTACGAGATAGATAAGTATTATAATATGGATAGTAATTCATCTGAAATGCATAATTATCATGAAAAGACCTTAAATAAATTAATTTCTCATGCAGTCAAAACCACAAAGTTTTATAGTGGTTATAAAAATGCCCATGAATTATATGATCTTCCAGTTGTAGATAAAAATGTTATCCGATCGAAACAGGATAGTTTTTTATCAAGTATGTTTTCAAAAAAAAACTTAATTCAAATGTCTACAAGTGGCTCAACTGGAACACCATTTACATCTTTTCAAAATAAAGAAAAGAAAAAACGCGTTAATGCTGAAACTATTTTCTTTAACGGTAAAGCGGGTTACAAAGTTGGAAACAACTTTATTTATTTAAGGTCATTGAACATAAAAAATAAAAAGTCAAAGTTAAAGCAGTGGATTCAAAATGAAAAATTGATAGATGTTAATAATTTAGATGATCAGGAAATACAAAGCTTATTATCCCAAATAAAGGATTACTCAAAAAAAGAAAGCGCAACAATGTTATCTTATGCTTCAACATACGATGCATTAGCAGATTATTTTCAGAGAAAAGGAATTGAGTCAATTAAAGATTGTAAGATTCATGGCATAATAAGTACATCAGAAATACTATACAATTCAACAAGAAAGCAAATGATGAAAGTTTTTGGCTGCGATTGTTTATCTAGATATGCGAATATGGAGAATGGTATTTTAGGTCAGGATACAGTGTTGTTTCCAAACTCATTTATTCTCAATGAGGCGAATTATTACATTGAAATATTAGAATTTGACTCTAATGAACCTGTAAAGGACGGAGAATTAGGTAGAATCGTTGTTACTGATTTGTACAATTATGCCATGCCAATGATTCGTTATGATACAGGAGATGTAGGTACGTTTAAATTAATGAATATTAATGGTAATAATAAAAAAGTGATCTCTAATTTTAATGGGAGAAAAATAGATATGATATTTGATGTTAATGGAAACCATATATCTCCACATAAAATATCAGTAGCATTTTGGGATATACCAGGATTGAAACAGTTTCAGTTTATTCAAGAAAATGCGGGAAAATACAGAGTACTATTAATTGTCGATAATTACTTTGGTGATACAGATTTAAAAAATAAATTACATCGAATTCTTGGTAAAGAAGCTATTATTAATTTTAATAAAGTACAAGAAATTCCTACCCTTAATTCCGGAAAAAGGAAATATATAATAAATAAAACTTTATAGAATTGAGGATTTAATTATGTCTACAAAGAAATATATAGTTGAGAGAATTCATAAAATCAACAGAATGATGAACGGTTTTATTGAACAAGACTTAAATATATTTCAAAAAGTAAGGATTTTATGTGATCTTGGCTTATCTATCTTAATTTATGGTTCAGGTATAAATGATTATTTTCAATATCAATTTTATAAACGGAAGCATATTGATCGAAAGACATTCATAGTTCACCGTAAAAGAATGCGAATAGTAAAAACGTTTAACGATGTTAATGATCGAAAAATATTTGATTCAAAACCGGAATTTAATAAAAAATATTCATCATATATTCAACGTGATTGGTTAGATATATAAAACTCTACTTTTGAGGAATTTGAAAATTTTGTATCTAAACACAATAAGTTCATTGTTAAACCTGTGGCCGGAAGTCATGGAAAGGGTATACGAATAATTGATGTTGATGGCACGAAAGAGAACATCACTAATTTGTATAAAGACCTACAACGCGATAATCCAATTATTGAAGAGTTAATTGTACAACATAACGAATTGTCCGAATTTAATCCCACCTCAGTAAACACTCTAAGGGTAGTTACTTTATTGTGTAATGACGGAAAAGCTAGAGTAATGACAGCTAATTTAAGAGTAGGTAATGGTGAGAAATATGCGGATAATTTCCATCATAATGGAATAGCTGCATTATTGGATGTAAACAGCGGAATTGTGGTAACTTCTGGAATTGATATGAATTTTAATAGATATTATGTCCATCCTGTAACTGGAAAGCAAATCATTGGATTCAAGATACCTTATTGGGAAAAGGTAATACAGACATGTAAAGAAGCAGCACATGTTACACCCTCAGTTGGGTATGTTGGATGGGATGTTGCTATTGGAAAAGATGGACAAATTATGATTATAGAAGGTAATGCTGCAGCCGATCCAGATATCTCACAAATGCCTGATCAGATAGGCAAATGGCCTTTGTATGAAAAATATATTAAAAAGATATAATAAAATAGTAAACTTTTTGCCTTATATTTGAAACATTTAAATAATATCTTTATTAAGTTTTATTAATAGTGTGTGTTAAATTAATAAAGTATAAGTAGTTGTAAATTATACAGGGGTGTGTACATGGATAAGATAAGCATAATTGTACCGGTTTATAATTCGGAACGTTATTTAGCAGAATGTCTAGATAGTTTAATCAACCAAACCTATAAAAATATTGAAATAATACTAATTAATGATGGTTCAACAGACGGTTCTAAATATATTTTGGATGAATATGAAAGGAAAGATAGTAGAATTAAAGTTAAACATTTAGAAAATGGCGGTGTTTCAAGAGCAAGAAATGTAGGGTTAGAAATGGTTACAGGTGAGTGGATTACTTTTGTTGATAGTGATGATTGGGTAGAGCCAGATATGTTGTCTTTCTCTATGAAAAAAGCTATTGATACTAAATCTGATATAATAATTTGGTCATATTTTAAAAACTATTTTAATAAACAAATCCCACTTTCTCTTGTTCCGGGAGGAGATCAAATTTTTATAGATGAGAAGGATTTACTCTGTTTAAAATCTATATATCAAATGATGGGAGAAAGTAGAGTTAAAGAAAGTGTTTCGGCTGGTACAGTATGGTGTAAATTATACAAAAGAAATATAATTGAAGATAATAATCTTCGTTTTAAGGTTGGATTAACGCGTGCTCAAGATAGTGTTTTTTCTATACATGCCTTCATGATCGCAGAAAAAATAGCTTATTTTGATAAGAATTTATATCATTATAGAATTAACAATTCATCTACTTGTTCAGGTACTCGATTTATACCAGATAGTGAAAAACCATTCAATCAGTTATTATCAGAATTTGATTCATTCATCAAAAAATATAATTTGGGGTCAGAATACTACACAGCATTGAACGGCCGAACAATTCAAGTTTTAATGTGGCATTTAAAACATAATTTTTTTCATAAACAAAATTCTAAGAGTATTTTGACTCGAAGAGCAAAAATTATAAATCTGTTGAATAAGGAACCATATAAAACAGCAATATCAAACGTTGATACAGATTTATTACCAAAAAAAGAAAAACTTATGGTAATGCTTTTTAAATATAAGCTTATATTAACATTTTATTTCATTAATAATTTACACAGTAAAGTTGAAAAGCGAAGTAATAGAAGATATAAATAAAACTCTTTAAAGAGTAGATTTTAATATGTGTTTATCTACCCTGTAAGAAATGAGGTAAACATTTGAAGAATATAGAAGTTAATATCAAAATGATTATTGTTACAATAATACTTTTTTCCTTTTTAGAGCCTGATTATGTTAAAGCTAATTCCGTACTTCATATAATATTTTACATTATTAGAATCATAGGAATACTCTTATCTATAATAGTTGTGATAAAGAAACAAAGAATCCTATATGTTAGCTTATTAGTTACATTATATTATTTTGTATATGGATTCTCTACCATACTAAATGGTGGAGATTTAACTGGATTAATTAGTGATGCAATACCAATTTGGGGATTTGTAGTATGGGTTGAAATCATATTAAGATATTCTCCACTTAAAGGACTATCCATTTTAAACTTTGTTTATTCGACCTTGGTATATATAAATGTGTTATTTTTTTTAGTGTTTCCAAATGGATACACTAGTTACTATACAAGTGCTGGTATAGTTGTTCGCTACTTTTTAGGTGTTTATAATCAGTTTGCAACATATTTAATACCAGCAGTTGTAATTAGTGTAGTACACTCGATGGTAAACTATAATAAAATAACAATACAATCAAAACTGCTTATTGCCACAGTAAGTTTTACATTTATATATTTCTGGTCTGCTACATCAATTATTGGTATATTTCTAATAATAATTTATCTGTTATTTGTGCATAAAGGCTGGCTACGATATATGGTAAATAATAAAACAATAGCAGTTTCTACATTGATCTTATTCATTGTGGTTATTTATTTTAATAACCTAAATGCTTTTTCATTTATTATTGAAGATTTACTTAAAAAGGATTTAACATTATCAACCAGAACACGGATTTGGGATATAGCGAAATTAATGATTAGTGAATCTCCTTATTTTGGATATGGATATCTCGAAGGTGGTAAATACGTCTACATTACACAGTCTATCCAAAGAAGTGCCCACAACACAATTTTACAGATTTTATTACAGAGTGGTTTTTTTGGTCTATTAACATTTGTGTTACTAATTTTAGTCTTCTTTAAACGAGTTAAAAAATTCAAAACCAAAAGAATTACAAGGTTTATTTTATTTTCTCTATTTACTTCTCTTACAATGATGTTGAGTGAAGTGTATCCATTAAATTTCATGTATTTGATTTTATTACTGGGGATTTTCACGCCAAACATAATTAAAGAAAAGGCTAAATTCGAGGGAAATACTAGAATATCCTAATTGGAGTTTAAGGAGTAACAAATGAAGGAAAAAACCAAGGAATTATTGAACTCAAAGTTTATAAAAAATGTTACTATTATGGCGACTGGAGCTGCTGGGGCACAAGCAATAGCAATGCTATTATCTCCTTTTATTACAAGAATATATGGCCCTGAAGCATATGGAATTATGGGAACCTTCACATCGATAATAAGTATTATAGCTCCTGTTGCTGCTTTGACCTATCCAATAGCAATAGTTCTACCAAAGAGTGATTTAGATGCAAAAGGCCTTATACGTCTTTCTTTAATAATTACTGGTACAATATCATTTGTCTCTCTTTTATTAATCACACTTTTTAATAAACAAATTGCAAATGTTTTTAACCTAAATGAAGTTTCTTCTTTTTTATTTTTAATTCCATTAGTAATTATTTTTGGTGGATTAATGCAAGTTTCAGAACAATGGTTGATCAGAACAAAACAATTTTCTATAAATGCTAAGGTAACATTTTGGCAGTCTGTCATAATTAATAGTAGTAAAGTTGGAATTGGATTTTTTTATCCTTTTGCATCTGTTTTAGTTATTTTAACCGTTTTTGCAAATGGTTTAAGAGCTGTAATGATGATTTTCTTTGCCAAAAAATCATCTCATAAGAAAAATATGGTAACTGAAGATAGGAGAAAAAGTCTAAGGAAATTAGCTAGAGAATATTATGATTTTCCATTATATCGTGCACCAGAAGTGTTTTTAAATGCTGTTTCAAATGGTTTGCCTGTTTTAATGCTTACTAGTTTTTTTGGTACAGCTGCAGCAGGCTTTTATACAATTGGAAGAACAGTTTTGTCCATACCTTCTCGGTTAATTGGAAAAGCTGTAGGAGATGTATTTTATCCTCGTATTGCAGAAGCAGCAAAAGAAGGAGAAAATGTAACAAATCTTATTAAAAAAGCAACATTAGCATTGAGTGGAGTAGGGATAGTTCCATTTGGTTTAATAGTTTTATTTGGTCCAAAGTTATTTAGTTTTGTCTTTGGATCTGATTGGGTAGTAGCTGGAGAATATGCTAGATGGATAGCATTATGGAGCTTTTTTGCGTTTATGAATAGACCTAGTGTAATGTCTTTACCCGTCCTAAATGCTCAAAGGTTTCATTTAATATATACAGTAATCATGTTAGTTACTAGATTATCAGCCTTAGCAATGGGTTACTTTGTTTTTGAAAGTGATATTGTAGCTGTTGCATTGTTTGGAATATCAGGTGCAATACTTAACTTCGGATTAATTACTATTACCTTAAGAATAAGTAAGAAGAAAACACGCCTAGTGTAGAATCATGACTATAAATTGAAAGGGTGACAGAAATATTGAAGCGTTATTTAAAAAAGAGTGATTTAGTAATGTCACTCTATCGTAAATATCTTAGAAAAAAGAGAAGTTTACTTTCGATGCTTTCTCCAACTTTTTCAACTAAATTATTATATAAGGAATACTTTGGTAAATCCTTAGATTTAAAGAATCCGGAAACGTTAAATGAGAAAATTCAATGGCTAAAGCTTAATACATATAATAACAACCATTTAGTTACTCAATGTGCTGATAAATATCAGGTAAGGAAATATGTTGAAGAATCAGGATGCAGCGAAATATTAAATGATTTAATTAATGTATGGGATTCAGTTGATAAGATTGAATGGGATATTCTTCCGAATAAGTTCGCTCTTAAAGTTAATCATGGATGTGGATATAATATTATCTGTAATGATAAAAGCAAACTCAATATAAAAAGAGCTGAAGCGCAGTTAGAGAAGTGGATGAAGGAAGATTTTTGGAAGTTTCGTGCAGAGATTAATTATAAGTATATACCCAAAAGAATAATTTGTGAAAAGTATATTGAAACAGAAAGCGGATTACTGCCAGATGATTATAAATTTTATTGTTTTAACGGTGAACCAAAGTTCGTTATGCTTTGTGTTGGAAGAGAAAAGGGAAGACCTAAGTTTTATTACTTTGATCGTGAATGGAATTTAATGCTTTACACAAGAGATGCAATAGAAAATCCAGATATTAAAATTGAGAAACCAGACGGTATAGATGAAATGTTTAAATACGCCGAAAAGCTATGCAAACCTTTCCCGTTTGTTAGAGCAGACTTTTATTTAGATAAAGGCAAAACTATTTTTGGTGAGTTAACATTTACACCATCGGCTGGTTTAGATACTAAGCGTTTGCCTGAAACGGATAAAATTCTTGGGGATTTTTTAAAGCTTCCAATAGACAATAAACGTTAAGAATACATAAAAGAGTGGAGGAGTAATTATGAAAGTAGCAATTTTAGGTGCGGGAAATGCCGGATGTGCTGTAGCTGCTGATTTATCTATTAGAGGTTATGATGTAACACTAATTAAAACTACTGATTCAATGCACAATGACAATTTTCAATATTTGTTAGAAAATAATGGTGAAATAAAATTAGTAGAAAATAATGAAGCTAAAACTACGAGAATTAATGTGGTGACGAGAGACTTATCCGAACTATCAAAGGCAGATATAGTAATTGTTTATATTCAAACTAATTATCATGAAGAATTGATAAAGAGAATGGTAGAGTATATTAAAGATAATCAAATTATAGTTTTTAATCCGGGATATTTTTCAACTGCTTATATGTTAAAGCATTGTAAAAGTGATAATATTACAATTGTAGAGGCTCAGAGTTCATTTATTGATTGTCGAATAATTGAACCTGGTGTTATTAAAGTTGGATTCAGAAATGTAAGAAATCCTATAGGAATATATCCAATAAAAGATACTTCAAAAGCGAAAGAAAAACTTGATAGATTAGGATTTCCTTTTGAATATTTATCTTCAGTTGTGGAAGCTGCTTTACATAATCCGAACTTAATCGTTCATACAGTTGGTGCTGTTATGAGTATCCCACGTATTGAAAAAACAAAAGGTGATTACGTTATGTATCACGAAGTATTTACACCTAGTGTGTGGAATATATTGGAAAAATTAGATAGTGAAAAAATGGATGTACTCGAAAAGTTAGGATTTGAAAGACTTTCCTATGTTGAGGCCTGTAAATATCGCAACACATTAGATGACACTCGTGATGCTAAGGAAGTATTCTTTTGGTATGCAGCAATGCCTACAAGAGCTAAAGGCCCCGTTTCGGTTGATTCTAGATATATAACAGAAGATGTTCCACAAGGTCTTGTGATGCTTGAAGCGATAGCAAAACAACTCAATATAGAAACGCCAATTTGTACTGCTTTAATTGAAATGGCATCGGCAGCTTTAGGGAGAGATATGCGTAAAGAAGGTAGAACACCTGAACGATTAGGGGAAGAAAACATTAAGAAAATACTTAATGATACATTAAAGTGATAAAGAATCCATAACATTATTATACATTACATAAATTTAGTGCATGTACAAATCAATTTAGGAGGCATCCCCATGAAACTCACAGTCGCCGGGACAGGCTATGTCGGCCTATCAAATGCTGTCTTACTATCCCAACATAATGAAGTCACAGCATTTGATATCGTAGAAGAGAAGGTTGATTTAATTAATCATAAAAAATCTCCAATTGTTGATCCGGAGATAGAAGATTTTTTAGCGAATAAATCGCTGAATCTTAAAGCAACAACGGATTATAAAGAAGCGTTTAAAGATGCGGACTATATCATTATTTCTACACCGACGAATTATGATCCGGAGAAAGATTATTTTGATACAAGTTCTGTTGAAACAGTGATTGAACAAGTTCTATCTGTAAATCCGACTGCGACGATGGTTATTAAGTCAACCATTCCGGTCGGCTATACGAAAGCAGTACGTAAGAAGTTTTCAACTGAAAATATTATTTTTTCGCCGGAATTTTTACGTGAGGGAAGAGCATTATATGATAATTTATATCCGTCACGTATTATTGTCGGAGAGAGATCAGAGCGGGCTAAGAAGTTTGCCGAGTTGCTTAAAGAGGGTGCGATTAAAGAAGATATTCCGGTTCTTTTTACGGATTCAACTGAAGCGGAAGCGATTAAATTATTTGCGAATACATATTTAGCGATGCGCGTGTCATTTTTTAATGAATTGGACACATATGCGGAAATAAAAGGGCTCGATACACAGCAGATTATTGAAGGGGTCGGACTAGATCCACGTATTGGTGATCACTACAATAACCCGTCATTCGGTTACGGTGGTTATTGTTTGCCGAAAGATACGAAACAATTACTTGCTAATTTCAAAGGTATTCCTAATAATATGATTACAGCCATAGTTGAGGCGAATGATACGCGTAAGCGCCATATTGCTAATCAGATATTAGCGAGACAACCTAAAATCGTCGGAATATATCGGCTAACGATGAAGACAGGGTCGGATAATTTCCGTCAATCAGCTATTCAAGATGTCATTAATCATATCAAACGAGACGGTGTTGAAGTCGTTATTTATGAACCCGTATTAGAAAAAGCTGAGTTTGACGGTTCGAAAGTTATAAAAGACTTTGCCGAGTTTAAGGAAGTTAGTGATGTTATCGTTGCTAATCGCTTATCTGATGAGCTAAAAGATGTGAAAGATAAAGTGTATACACGTGATGTGTTTTCACGAGACTAAATAAGGATTAGCCTGCACGTTTTAGTTGCAGGCTTTTTTCAAAGAAAGGGTTTCAGATACGAGGAGGCTTGATAGAAATGACATGGCAAGAGAACTATAATCGCTGGATTCATTTTGCTGAATTAGATGGGGAATTAAAGGAGCAATTAACGGATTTAAAAGATGATCGAACAGCTTTAGAAGATGCATTTTATAAACATTTAGAGTTCGGAACAGGTGGCATGCGTGGCATTATTGGGCCTGGCACAAATCGAATGAATATATATACAGTACGAAAGGCTGCAGAAGGGTTAGCGCGCTATATTGAAGAACAAGGTCATATCGCGAAAAGCCGCGGTGTTGTCATTGCCTATGATTCACGCCATAAATCGAAGGACTTTGCGATGGAGGCTGCGAAAGTACTAGGTCATCATGGCATTCAAGTTTATGTCTTTGAATCACTTCGCACGACCCCAGAGCTATCATTTGCGGTACGTTTTTTACATGCGTTTAGTGGTATCGTTATTACCGCAAGCCATAACCCACCAGAGTACAATGGGTTTAAAGTGTATGGGGAAGACGGTGCGCAATTTGCTTCAGAAGCTGCGAACGTATTAGTGGGCAAAGTGAATGAAGTTGAAAATGAGTTAGAGATACCTGTGGCAGAAGAAGAGTCATTAAAAGAATCTGGGCTTTTATCGATAATCGGTGACACAGTCGATCAAGCATATTTAAAACAGTTAGAAACGATTACCGTTAACCGTGATGCCATCGAACAAGTAGCTGATGACTTTAAAATCGTCTATACACCACTTCACGGAACAGGGAACCATCCAGTAAGAAAAGGTTTAGCACAAGTCGGTTTTAAACATGTTTACGTCGTTAAAGAGCAAGAACTGCCAGATGATGCTTTCCCAACGGTTGATTATCCAAATCCTGAAGAACCAGCTGCCTTTAAGTTGGCGATTGAATATGGTAAGAAACATGACGCTCATATTTTATTAGCGACTGACCCTGATACAGATCGCGTCGGTGTTGCTGTTAAAAATCGCGAAGGTGAATACCAACTGTTAACAGGTAACCAAATTGGTGCGTTATTACTTCACTATCTGATAACTGAAAAAGCGAAGAAAAATGAACTCCCGGAAAATGCGACTGTTTTAAAAACAATCGTCACATCTGAATTAGGTCGTGATATTGCCAAAGCTTATGGGCTAGACACAATCGATACGTTAACAGGATTTAAATATATTAGTGAGAAAATCAAAGAATTTGAAGACCGTGGGGACCGTTCTTTCCTCATTGGTTATGAAGAAAGCTACGGATATTTAATCGGTGAATTTGTACGAGATAAAGATGCCATCCAAGCGTGTATCCTTATCGCCGAAATTGCTGCTTTCTATCATACACAAGATATGACCTTGTATGATGCCTTAATGGATATTTTCGCAAAATATGGCTATTATCGTGAAGGATTAAAGTCATTAACATTAGAAGGAAAAACAGGCGTTGAGAAAATTGCTGCTATTATGAACGACTTCCGAGAAAATCCTCCAGCTAAAGTAGCCGGAAAACAAGTCGTTGTCCGTGAAGATTATCAATCTAGTAAACGAACGTTTGTCGATAAGGGTGTGGAAGAAACAATTACACTGCCAGTATCTAATGTACTCAAATACAAACTTGAAGATGACTCGTGGATCTGCATTCGCCCATCCGGCACCGAACCGAAAATTAAATTTTATTTTGGTGTAAGAGGGGAGACGCTGGAAGAAAGTCGGGAGATGTTGGAGAAGTTAATTGATGACGTGATGGGGAGAGTTGGGGAATAAATATTAAAAAAATAGAATCCCATAGACGGTTGCGCTTATATCGTCTGTGGGATTTTGTTATGGTTTTGTTTTGGATATAACTTTAACCCGTCCACTGCTCAAACAGACCAGTGGGCTTTTATATGTTTAAATGTCGTTTATTCATTTTATCTTTTAAATGTTAAAGTAAATCACATTCCAATTGCATGTAATGCAAAAGACGTATCTGTTAAATGGGAGCTCCAATTGTCATAATATTTTACAGTGATACATAAGCATATAAAAAAATAATACAATTTCACAGGTGAGGTGTCATGTATTAAAGTATTAAGTCTATCAGGATCTGCTTATGAAATTGGTAAGCAACACGGAAAATGGGCTAAGGAGGAGGTTGCATATAGTTTAGATTCTTATGAAAAGTTATTTTGGTATGAGAGGAATCTTTCCTGGGAACAAGCTGTTGAATTAGCGAAACAGCATATCAATACGATAGAAGAGGTTAATACTGAATTGCTTGAAGAAATGGCAGGTGTTGCTGATGGCGCGTCAGTTCGGTTTGAAGATATTTTAACATTAAATGCTAGAAGTGAAATTGCGCTAACTGGTAATAAATTTGATGGTTGTACGAGTGTTTCTGTAATGCCGCCGCTAAGTGATAAGGCTTATTTGGCACAAACATGGGATTGGCGACCTTCACAGACGAGAAGTTTAATTGCATTAAAAATAAATCATAAAGATACAAAAATTAACATGATAACAGAAGGAGGGATTATCGGTAAAATAGGATGTAATCATCATGGTCTCGGTGTTTGTTTAAATGCTTTAAGGACGGATATCAAATCTCATACATTGCCAGTCCATTTAGGATTAAGAGAAGTTTTAAATAGTACGGATATTGAAGAAGCTAAGCATAAAGTTAAAGATGGAAAGATTGCTTCATCTGTCAACATGTTAATGGCTCAACATCAATTTAATGCCCCCCAAGCACTTAACATCGAATTATCCCCGATTCATTCCGATGAACGAGAAACAAAATCAAATTATTTATATCATACAAACCATTTCTGTTCCCATATTATGAGGCAAAAAATAAAAGAAAATAATGTTCGAGTGGCAAAGAATTCAGTCATTAGAAAGGAAAGAATGAAGGAACTCATTATGACAAGTATTCAATCTAAAAAAACGATAGATAAGCAAGTTATTCGAAAATGGTTATCTGATCACGATAATGAACCATTTTCGATTTGTAGACATAAAGATCACCATACATCAGAGTATGTAGATACGATTACAGCTTTTGTAGTTATTATGAATTTAACAGATAAAACGATGAAACTATTAGAAGGTCAACCTTGTAACCCTATAAAAGAGTATCACTTCACTTTTGAGCGGGAGGAAAAGTAACACACTGAGTCTAGGAGCGGTGAAGGGGCGAGCGATAGCGACCTATAGTCGCGCGATTTTGCCCCTGTGTCGCGCGCTTTTAACCCCGGGTTGCGCGATTGTACCATGAGGTCGCTCGATTTCGACCTGCCATCGCTCGATTTCAGTCATCCACCGCTCGATTTCAGCCCGTCGGCGCTCGATTTCAGTCACCCAGTGCTCGATTTCAGTCATCCACCGCTCGATTTCAGTCCGTCGGCGCTCGATTTCAGTCATCCACCGCTCGATTTCTATCCATCGGCGCTCGAATTATTCAAGAGGAAGCTCGCAAAATCAGTTTAACCATTTTCCACACTTCAACAGGTGGGGGGTCTGATGCATCGTTTCCTGCATCACTCGGTGTGCCCACAGTAGATGGATTAGGTCCTGTCGGTGGGAACCAACATAGTGAAGATGAGTATTTAGAAATTGCTAGTCTAATTGTTAGAGAGAAATTTTTCATCAGAATATGATGACGTTTAGGTGAAGAATAAAATATAAGGAGGCAATCTATGGAAAAAGGAGCAGTTAAAAAGTCAAGAAGATTTGTTATGCCAGACGCATTCATCATTATTTTCAGTATTGTAACTTTAGCTGCGATTGCAACACATTTTATTCCGGCAGGTTCATATGAACGTGAGACCGTTGATGAAATAACGAAAGTCGTTCCTGGAAGTTATGAAAAAATAGCATCTAATCCGGCTAACTTGCTTGACTTATTTAGTGCCATTCCAAAAGGCATGGTGGAATCTGCGAATATTATATTTCTCATTTTTATTATTGGTGGGATTGTTTATATCATTGAATCGACAGGTGCGATTACATCTGGTATTCATACACTCATTCAAAAAACTAGTGGAAGATATATGCTCTTAATAGCAACAGTTAGTGGTATATTCGGGATCTTAGCGTCAATGGGTATTGCAGCAAATGCTGTCATCGCTTTTATACCGATAGGGATTGCTTTAGCAAGATCACTCAAATTAGATGCTATTGTCGGAGTAGCTACGGTTTACTTAGGTTATTACTCTGGAATGATTGCTGGTATTTTCGACCCGACCATATTAGGCTTAGCGCAAACAATTGCAGAATTACCATTGTTCTCTGGCATGTTATTGCGTGTATTTTTATTTTTAGCTCTCATCACGATTACGATTATTTATACAAATCTTTATGCAAAAAAGGTAAAAAACAACCCGGAAAAGTCATTTATGGGAAGCAAGCTATTTGGAAATTTACCAAATGATACAAAAGTAGAAGACCGTAACCTTATTATAACTGGCAGACAGAAGCTGATTTTACTTACATTTTTATTATTTATCGTCACTTTTATTTACGGTGCTTTTAATCATGACTGGGGTATAAGCGAACTGTCTGGTATTTTTTTAATGATGGGTGTCGTTATAGCGTTCATCGCGCGAATAAGCCCGAATGAATTTATTAGTCAATTTATTGCAGGAGCGAAGTCAATTGTATATGGTGCTTTAGTTGTTGGTCTTGCGAGAGCCGTCATCGTTATTTTAAATGAAGGTGCGATACTGGATACGATTGTTTATTATGCTCTTGGTCCATTAGAGTCGACTTCGATTTATGTAGGTGCTCAATTATTATATGTGTTTAATTTATTGTTTAATATTTTAGTTACATCTGGAACCGGGCAAGCGGCAATCATTATGCCACTTATGGTTCCTATCGTAGATTTATTAGGGATAACGAGACAAACCGGTGCGCTTATTCTCATGCTAGGCGATGGTTTCACGAATATAATTACACCAACTTCAGGTGTGCTAATGGCTGTTCTTGCAGTTGGCGGTATTAATTGGGTGAAGTGGGTGCGATTTGTCTTCCCATTATTATTAATGTGGATGATTGTCGGATCTATTGCCATTACGATCGCCATCTTTATCGGATACGGCCCATTTTAGTATTTTATTATTAATAGTAACAAACATGCCCCTTATCATCTGTTAGTTGGTTTATGTCTAGTGATCAGCCCTGGGCGGAATGTTATTACCCAGGGTAAATATTTTAAGACTCTATTAAATTGTAAGAACTCCTTTATTGAGCATTGATAAGAAACATGCTTATTAACGAATCATGTTCTGTACTAATGTTAAATAGTTAATTAAAACGGTAAGATAAAAAACCTTTTCTTTTGTTGGAAGTTGATTGTTTCTTCCATAGATTTTCCATCTATATTCCACTTTATCAATAATGTATAGTCACTGTTATTTGGTCTTTCTCCTATAGCTACAAAATCTAAATGATCACCGGGATTAACATCTACTTTTTCCTCATCATCTGATGTTAGCACATGACCATTCTCGTTAAATTCTAAAAGTGTCACAGCAATAGTACCTTCATCTTGCCATCTTAATTTACCGCTCCAAATGTCTTTTTTGGCCGGAACGGATTCTGGCACATATTCAGCATACCAGTTACCATCATCACTTTTCCCTACAAGTATTGCGGGCCTTGTGTATGAATATAGTACCCAGCTGATAAGAATTATAAAGATGAATGATAAAACGATTAAAGTTTTTTTCATATATGCACTTCCTACTAAAAGAATTTAATACCTTTGAATTTCGCTTAAGAAATAGATACAATCGAATTTCCTTTTATGTGATTGTATCACTTGCTATTTTTTTTATAGTATGCATTACTAAATGAGCGAACAGTTGATTTTGGTTTCCAGTATTTTCTGAACTGCTTAACACTAATCCAAAGACTAGGATCTGATAACTTCCAACTATAATTTAACTGTTTAGCGTTATTGATCACCCAATATTTAGAATTTTTCTTACGAATAGTCCATTTTCCTGATTTTGGTTTACCACCACCAACATGAATTGCCTGTGATACAAAATTGGTGCAATCAGTCCCGAACTTTCCAGTAAATTTAGGATAATTTTTACTATATCTATTATAATTTTTATATGCCCAATTACCAGCGGCTGTGCGATTATATGATTTGTTTATACTAATATTATCTTCACCTAGCGAACTTCCCTCATTAATTTCATGTAAAAATACCTTGGTTTTTGAGTCGTACCCATTTGGTCCAAGAACATATCTCTCCAAATAATCAACTAGAATGTCTTTATCGTTTTCGCCTTCTATTATAGAAAAACTATCTATTATTTTGTGCATTATATTAACTTAATCTTGACGATTTATAGACAGTGTTTGTTCCATTATATTTTTATCAAGAGAATATGTCCTTTAAAACATTTGCAACTTTTAAGTCTTCTTCATAATAGGATTTAAGAGTAGATTGTATAATATTGTTTTCTACTTCAGGATCTACTAAATGGCCTTCATCTACTGTATTGGTGCTTTTTTCATTAAGATATGCGTTGATATAAGGGTTATTTCCACTCTGTACTTTTCCGTTAGCTTTAACATTATGGGAGTAAATATGTGTGATTGCAACTATTAAAAATAATATAAACAATAGAAAGCGAATTTTCCTAAATAAGTTTAGCATTGCCTTGTCCTCCCCTTTAAAATAATAGAGTTCTTGTTTAATTTTATTATCACATAATATATATGTCAATTCTCATTAGTGGTATTATTCAATAAATAATAGATAATAATAAAAATTAAATTTATTACTTGTCGCTGATACAATATAAAAAAATTAGTTATATTGGAGGTTTTATATGCAAAACAAAATATATTTTTTTATATTATTAATATTACTATGTGTACTAGTAATGAGCTGTGATCGTGATTCAAATTTAAATGAGCGTTATATTTTATCCACAGTGGATCACGCCATGATTGAAGCGTATATCGATGAACATGTAACAGATGAAGGTGAAGATGAACAAGTTTTAAGTGTTCATGAGGTTTTGGGAAGTGATCAAGGAGCTGGAAAAATTTATTTATGGGTTATGGCAGAAGGCTATATGACAAAAGCTAATCGTATAGTAAAAACATCTGGACTTTCACAACCTGTTTTATTAAAAGTGAGCGATAAAAGCGGAGATTTAGAAATCATTGAACATGCTTCTCCTAGAGATGGCAATGATTACCCCAAGGATATTAAAAAGATGTTTCCAGATTTCATAATAGATAAATTTGATAACGTAGAGGAAAAACTTAGGGAGGAACTTGAAAAAAAATTTAGAGAGCTTGAGTAAGGATAGAACTGTTAGTGTTTGTAATATTGGATTTAATACTATAATATATCACGTCAAATAATCCTGCTGCAGCTGCTCTTTTAAGCAAGATGGGATATTCAGAAAAGAACGCATTCAAGTTAAGAAAGAATTTTTACGGATGATGGGTACGATGGAGCTAAACCCAGCCAAACAACGCTTAATCTACGGCTTTTTTGAAACCTATTTAAAATTAAACGATGAAGAGGAGGAAAAGCTAATGGAAGAAGTGAAGAAAATGGATAACGCTGATAAAATATTAGAGTTACCGATTTCGTATGAGGAGAGAGGGATTAAGAAAGGCCTAGAGGCAGGTGTAGAAAGTGGGAAAAAAGAAGTCGCCCTCGAGATGTTAAAAGAAGGCTCATCTATTGAATTTATTGCCAAGGTCACGCACTTAAACCGAGGAGAAATAGAAGTTTTGCGGAGAAAAATGTGACAAATGGACAGGAGACGCTCGATTCCTCTGTTTAAATTCAACAATTTTAACAAAAAAAGCCCCTATATAGGCGAAAAATAGGTCAGTTTTTGGTTGGTTAGCATAAATTAATTGAATAGTATTTATTCTACCTATTCCGTTAATTATACTAGAGGGAGAAGTTATTTTTGTAAAGAAAGTCGGTGATAAAATGAATAATTATTCTAGAGATGATTCTTATTTTAATAAGAAATCATTGGAGTCTTTCCTATATTTTGTTGCTTACTCGATCATAATTATATTCCCTACAATGATTGAATTATCTTTTAATTTTGTGACAACATGCATCTTGGTGCTTAGTTTTATTTATTTACTTCATTTAATATTGAAACCGAGTATTGCTTTTGTTATAAGAAAAGTAATGCCGAGATGGCTTCGCATAAAGAAAAGGCCTGTTTACATGGGTTATATAATTTTATATTTAGCTGTACGTATGACATGGGATATTTAATGAGTTCTCCTTTAATTGGCGAAATAATAGTCGGAACAGAAGATTTATCCGTGTATCATGAATGAAGTTGTATGGATTTTTTTATTTATAAAGAAGTGGCTTGTCGATGTAAAAGGGGTATCGCTATGTAACATGTCTAAGTAAACTTAGTAGTGGTAGCATGAACATAGCTAGGAATGAATGGATATGAATTATAGTTATGTTACTGGTGGTTAGTCTTATCTTTAATTATAAGTTTTTTAGATTTCATCATCATCATAGCCGGTAATATGTTATTTATATGGAAGATTTCTTTTATGTCATTAGGGACACGATTACATAACTTGATGAGATCATTGAGGGAAAAAGCAAAGGCGACTTGCAGCAAGATTTTTCCACATTAACAGAAATAATGAGTCAACTTGATTTTATGGTTAGAAGGGTACCTTACTATTTTGATGGTATGGATGGATTAACCAATTATATTGGAGATGCGATATTTGTTATCAATCATGGAACCTATTATAATGGAAAAATTGTACTACCATTTATTGAAGATGATAAACTTGATAGACGAGAAATTTCTTATTTGAAATGACTTAAAGACAGTTTATTACCTATTTATAAGCAATTGCTCTCAGCGGAGACACAGCAATTTTCAGAAGATATAACAAAACATAAATTTAAAGAAATGATTAGTGAACATATTTTCGCCATTGATAAAGAGGATGAATTGCTAGAAGAGTCTATGAAGCATCATGATTAAAAATTCTACTATATGAAAATGGCAAACGAGTTCTTGGCCCAAATATTGAATAGCAGGTATTATTTTTTGATCATTTTAAGCACGACGCGTTATTGGAGCAGGTATCCCCCGGTTGTCGCCGAACATGGTTATATATTGTCATGCATTGCCCGATTTTAGCGCCCCTCACTCAATTCGAGTCCAATTCAGCGCATCTCCACCCGATTTAGCTCCAGATCGTCTAATCCCCACACATTTTGTTCGTTTCCAATCATCATCCAATTTCCTAACATTTTCACTCGTATCCAGTCAGAAATGTAAAAAGAAATTCCGCCTTATTGGTAATTCACCTTATAAATTTCTTCCTAATTATTAGTTTATATGATTTTTTGTTCAATCTATTCTCAAAAAAAGACTAGTCTCAGTTAAGTGACACTAGTCTCAAAAAAGTAAAAATATTTAAAGGATGGAGTTAAACTTTCATACTTATGGCTATTAACAACAAAATTATTTCTTTAACCCTATGACTCAAAAATTTAGTACTTAAAAATGAATAAAAACATAAAACCACCGCTTAAGTGACACTGATGCTACTTCATAAATTCACCCTAAAGAATATAAAGTAGCTTGAGCTCGTAATACGAAGCTCGCTTTCATTTTCACCTCCTTTAAAATTTTCTATCAGCATTTAAGGAAACCCAAGAGTATTATCTAATCACAGGCCAGATAGGATCATTTACTGGCCAAATAGGGTCTGCAACAAAAACGGTCAATACAGCGGCTGATACGACAAGCAATGTAGCTAGTTTTTTGTTCATAAATACCCTCCTTTTATACAAACTTAACATTTAGACGAATATAGGTGAGTATGTTCTGTTATGTTAAATATTTTAATAATATCATATACAGACTTTTTATATTTGTCAACATCAATTTTAGTTATATTTATTTATAAAAATTATTTGTTCAGTAATGTTAAGAAGTGATATGATGTTGTTATGAAATTATGGGAGGAATTTGAATGAATCATATTGCACAGAGAATTAGAGAAATGAGAATAGAAAAAGGGCTCACACAGGCCGAGCTTGCCGAAGGGGTTATTACACGGAGTTATTTAAGTCAAATAGAACGTGGCGCCTTCGAACCTTCTTATGATGTCATTGAAAAGCTCGCGAAAAAACTCGAGTGCAATATAGAAGATTTATTAAATCAAAAACCGAAAAATAAAAGTTTACTTTTACTTCAAATACAAAGAGATATTAAATTAGCGGAAAAAAGTATTTTGGAATCGAAAATAAATAAGGCTAAGAAAATTATTGAAAATCCAACGTTCGACTTATTAGAAGAAGATACGAGCGACGAGGAAAAAGGGATTCTATACTGGATTAAAGGGAAGATTTATGAACATGCTAATCATTTAACTGATGCTATGGCTAACTATCGTAAAAGTGCTCAAGTTTTAAATGAAGTTAATCAAGAAAAGGCAGTAAGATCGTTAGTTGATTTAGGTTCTGTTTATACATTAAATAATCAAAATTATGAGGCATTAAATATACTGAATAAAGCAAATAAATTAGCTATTTATGAACAAATAAGTGGTCAAACCCGCATTTCCTTATTATTAAATTTAGGAATTGTTCACGGTAAATTGAATGAGTTATATTCGGCTATTAATTTCTTGGAGGAAGCATTAGATTTAAATCATTCAATGGAATTGTACTATAAGTCAGCAGAGATAAATATGGCTTTAGGCATTTGCTATATGCAGCTGAATAAGACAGATGAAGCTCATCAATGCTACTCAAAAGCCATTGATTTTTTTATGTTGATAAATGATGTGGAAAACCAGGCAGGAACATTAAATAATTTAGGCATTCTCTTAAGACAAACGGGTCATTTACAGGAGTCAGTTGAAAAATTTAATAAATCAATTGCATTATTTAAAGAACTAGGAAAAGAAAATAAAATAGTGAATGTGGAACTGGAATTAGCAGAAACGCTTCTACATTTAAAAGAATACGAAAAGTTGGAGCAAATATGCTGTCAAATCATTGAAGGCTCGGCGGAAAAACAATATGTAGGAAAAGCGAATGAGTTATTAGGTGACATGGAAAAAGCGAGAAAAAATTATGCTAAGGCTATTGAGTATTATCAAGCAGCGAAAAAATTAACTGATACGAATTCAGGCGCAATGAGCAGATTAATAAATAAGCAGGCAAATATTTTTCATATTTTAGGCGATTATAAAAAGTCATCCACTATGTTAGTTGAACATATGACAAACTGATATGGATTATAGGAATGCTTTTCATTGTTTAAGATTACCTTCATCTCCCTAAAGTTATTAAGTTGTGGCATTGAATATTATAGAATGTATGAATTTTCCGAGTGAGATGTGGAGCGTTAATTATTGTTCAAGGCAAAATCGCGCGGTGGCAGGCAAAATCGCGCGACCCCGCGCCAGAATCGCGCAACCTTGGGCCAAAATCGCGCAACCTCGGGCCAAAATCGCGCGACCCCGCGCCAAAATCGCGCGGTCCTGGGCTAAAATCGCGCGACCCCGCGCCAGAATCGCGCAACCCCGGGTCAAAATCGCGCGACCTCGGGCTAAAATCGCGCAACCCTGGGCCAGAATCGCGCGACCTCGGGCTAAAATCGCGCAACCCTGGGTCAAAATCGCGCGACCTCGGGCTAAAATTGCGCAACCTCGGGCCAGAATCGCGCAACCCTGGGCCAGAATCGCGCGACCTCGGGCTAAAATCGCGCAACCCTGGGTCAAAATCGCGCGACCTCGGGCTAAAATCGCGCAACCTCGGGCCAGAATCGCGCAACCCTGGGTCAAAATCGCGCGATCCCGCGCCAGAAACGCGCCATCTGAATATAAACAACCTCACTACTAACTCTAGATATAAACCTCTCCACAGAAGGGAACACTTGTTTCTTGCATCGATTTGTTATATTCTAAAAATAGAATAAACACCTCAGATATTTCCTCTACAAAACGTCAAAAGGATGTGTTAAAATGCAAGCAACACAGCTTTGCGAAAGAAATGTGTCAATTTACTCGCAAGCCACAAACCCACCGCTAACGCTAATTCGTGAAAAAGAAGGGGGGGCAAACGTACACAAGGCATGATCAACTTTTTAAAGAACTCATCCACACATTTTTTCAAGAGTTTTTAGAAGTGTTTTTCCCAGATATATATGAAGCAATCGACTTTCACACCATCACCCCGCTATCGGAAGATACACACAGATTTAATCGAAGGCGATACCCGAAGATTAGACATCGTTGTTCAGGTTAAATTAAAACAAGAAAATGCTTTAATCATCGTCCACATCGAACCACAAAGTACAACACAAACAGATTTTCATGAACGGATGTTTCAATACTTCAGTCTTCTATACAATAAGTATAAAAAAACAATTATCCCAATCGCTGTATTTAGTTATGATGAAAACTGGGAGAAAGATCAATTTACGTTGGGATTATCCGACTTCCAAATTTTGACATTTAACTTTTTATCGTTACACTTACGAAAAAAGAATTGGCGAGACTATATCACGTCAAATAATCCTGCTGCAGCTGCTCTTTTAAGCAAGATGGGATATTCAGAGAAGGAACGCATTCAAGTTAAGAAAGAATTTTTACGGATGATGGCTGTGATGGAGCTAAACCCAGCCAAACAACGCTTAATCTACGGCTTTTTTGAAACCTATTTAAAATTAAACGATGAAGAGGAGGAAAAGTTGATGGAAGAAGTGAAGAAAATGGATGACGCCGAGAAAATATTGGAGTTACCGATTTCGTATGAGGAGAGAGGGATTAAGAAAGGCCTAGAAAAAGGAATAGAGACAGGGGTAGAGAGAGGAAAAAAGGAAGTCGCACTCGAGATGTTGAAAGAGGGCTTATCTATTGAAATAATTGCCAAGGTCACACACTTGGATAGAGAAGAAATAGAAGCTTTGCGTCGAAAATGAGAAAAGGGGACAGGAGAAAACCTGTCCCTTCAGTTAAACTCCGACTGAAACGGCGGTTTTTTTTGAAACCTATTTAAAATTAAACGATGAAGAGGAGGAAAAGCTAATGGAAGAAGTGAGGAAAATGGATGATGCGGAGAAAATATTGGAGTTACCGATTTCGTATGAGGAGAGAGGGATTAAGAAAGGCCTAGAAAAAGGGATAGAGACAGGAGTAGAGAGAGGAAAAAAGGAAGTTGCATTTGAAATGTTGAAAGAAGGAGCATCCATAGAATTTATTGGTCACGCACTTGGATGAGAAGGAAATTGAAGAATTGCGGCGAAAAATGTAAGGGAGGGATGGGAAGAGTTCCAGTCCATAAAAGAAAAATTATAAAAGAGTTTATATAAAGATGTTAATTTATATGAACTCGATTAATACAGAGGAGAGCAAATGCGCAAGAAAATATATTTATTGTTAACGGTTATATCATTCTGTATAGTAATCGGTTGTAATCGTGAAGCAAATTCAAATAAGAGTTACCTTTTATCAGCAGCGGATCACATCATCATTGTCCTGAGCGAGGTCCCATTCGAATTGATAGTGAATGGTTAGTCATTTCATTTAATGAGAAGGATATCGTCGAACGGTACGAGGTTAAAACCGATTAGGAAGCGATCATTTTGCTATACGACATTGATTGTAGACGAAGTATAAATTCTCTTATAAACAATAAAAAGCATGTAGAATAAATCCTACATGCCTTTTTAATCTCTATTCATTTAAGAAATCGTTGATGATGCGGCGTTTTTTAATACTTTTCCTTTAGTCAGATCAATGACATATCCGACTGTTGCTACAATTAATGTTGGAACCACCCAGCCGAGGCCATTTTCATATAATGGAAAGATGCCTAAGACAGAATCAACGGCTTCGAATCTCACATTGAAAAAATCTAGAACGCTAATGACTGCAAAAATAGTTGTCACTGCCATAGAATAGACGTACATTTTTTTGCTTTCACCGATAAAATATTGCACTAATGATAAAAGAATTAACACAATTGCAAATGGATAGACGAAAACTAATAACGGTGTTGCAATAGATAAAATAGTATTTAATCCTAGATTTGTAATGAGAAGTCCGATTAAAACGAACACGACGACATATTGTTTATAAGAAAATGTTGGAAAAATTTCGTTGAAAAAGCTAGCACACGCGTTAATTAGTCCGACACATGTAGTAAGACATGCAAGTAAGACGATTGTACCGAATAGTAAATTTCCACCAACGCTAAATAAG
This sequence comes from Cerasibacillus quisquiliarum, assembly GCF_014202495.1. GTDB lineage: Bacteria > Bacillota > Bacilli > Bacillales > Amphibacillaceae > Cerasibacillus > Cerasibacillus quisquiliarum. Next base: position 160,734 of record NZ_JACHHA010000001.1, read on the forward strand.
CGGTCGGTTGCTAAGACGAGTATTTCGGCACCGTTTTCTACAGGCTTGTTATATGTTAGAACTCGGCCAATCCAACTAAGCGATAAATAGACGATGGTCAAACCAACACCTGCTATCATACCTGCATAAGTTGTGCCGCGGATAATATCTTTTTTCTTTGTAACTCCACTCGTTTTAAGTCCATTGATAATGACAATTCCAAATGCTAGTGCAGCAATGGCGTCCATCGTATAGTATCCTTCTAAAAATCCACTTAAAAATGGTGCGGATGCAAATTTTTCAGATACATGTTTTTCAGTATAATTCAATGTTGTAAAAGCCTTAACAAATAGAACAGTCAGCACGAGTAGTAATGCTGGAGTCAGAATTTGTGCTAGGCGATCGATCATTTTTTTAGGGTCTACACTTAGTAGGTAAGTGACCCCAAAGAAGACGACCGTAAATAAAAACAATGTTAATGAGCTTTCAACTTCAAACACTTGGACAAACCCTAATTCGTAAGCAACGCTTGATGCACGAGGAATACCATAAAATGCACCAATTGATAAATAAACGACGATTGTAAATATAAGTCCAAATAATGGATTAACACGTTGCCCGATGGCTAACAGACCATTATTGGATAATGATACAGAAATAACAGCTAGCAATGGAATAAAGACAGCAGTCGATATAAAACCAGCAATCGCAGGTATAAAATTTTCCCCTGATTCCATTCCTAAAAAGGGTGGAAAGATTAAATTTCCAGCTCCAAAAAATAGTGAAAATAACATAAAGCCTAATAGTAGTATGTTTTTCTTGTTCATTGTGAATCCCCCAGTTCATTGTCGCAAATCTTTTTTCTACTTCTACTAAATTCGGTTGTGTGCACACTCATGATTAACGATTGACATTCATTCAAGATGATAAAGTCTATTCTTAGATGATGGTTGAATTTCAGCCTACTCGTGTTTTAATGACGTTTCTTTAGTAGAGAAGATGTGTGATTGCGATTCAAATGTCGGGGCCCCATAAAAAAATAAAAAAACTCGCCCCTAAAAAGGGACGAGTTTGAACTCGCGTTACCACCCATATTCCTAATGTTTCAAAAAAGAAACAATTCGGCTCTTGATCACGTACCATCATACGCGTTCCTTAATAACGGAGGACACCCGTCAAAGCTTACATAACTTCAGCTTTGCATCTCAGAGATGATTTTCGGAAAAGCTCTGTACATCAGCTTTCACCATAATGCTGACTCTCTGTGGGACAGAAATCATTTTCTTACTCGTTCTCGTCATCGATTTTAACTTTGAAATAAATTTAACATAAACATTATTTTCTGTCAACAAATATTTTTTGGATATAACTGTCATTTCTTTGCGGGGAGGTTTTTTTATAGAACATTCATCGCTAGGGGAATAGTAGTGCGATACTCTTTATCCAAAATTGTGTTCAGGAGAGCGTATGTAAATACTGTATATATTGCTAAATAATAATTGAACACAAAGTACTTTCCTTCAGATAAAGATTTCTTTCTCTTTGTTTACCGTTCTCAATCTAACCATCATTTCCCTCCATCGGGATGTTTTTCCTGAAAGAAAATTTGGATTGATATATTATGGGGTATAAAGGATTTAGCTTTAAGTGAAACCACTGGTAAAAAACTTTAAAATATTAATGATGGGGGACTGAGTTATGAAAACAGAAAAAATATCGCTTATGGATGCTTACATGATTGAAACATTACGTCGTCAAGGTGTTTCAGATGCAGAAATGATTTCAAAAATTCAATCAGGTGATGTTAGTAGCTGGAAAAATCTACATGATAAATTTGATTTTAATGAATTGATTAAGCTAGGAGATAGAGGGAAGGATAGATTAGAAAAAATCATTTTAAAAGGCTATCAAATTAGCTTTATTACATTTCCAGGACTGCAACAAATATTAAAACTTAAATTTAATAAAATAAAAGATCACGATTATCAACTTATTGACAAGGGAATAAAAAACTTACGAATGAAGGAGCAAGAATTAGATCAGTTGAAACAACTTCTGTCTATGAATTGGGTTATTACTGATGAAAGTAAAGAAAGTAATCATGACTATTTCGTTACGATTAAACATGTTATGGCATAAGAAAAATATAATTTAGCGCATTGTAAGTGTGAGGGCGCATGGCTTGCAAATAGTGGTTTGCTCAAGTCGATGCCACCCTCATTTCATGTCGTTCATCAATGTGATTAAGTCTTAGTAGCACTCTATGTTAGGCTGTATTGTTCTATTTTGTCCATCGGTGTTCGATTCCAAAGTGTTTCTGTTCGCTTTTGACCCGTCACTGTTCGATGCTGCAATCTTTAATTTTAAGTTCTGTTATTACCATAGGGGAAACCAATCATCACTACAGCATCATTTATCAAACAGGACAATCTTTTGGCATTGTTGAATTTGGGGTGGATCACTTTCTGCTATAGCACCGTCATAGTAAATCTCTACTTCCATGTTTGGTATAATATCTTGAATCATTCTTTCTTTTCCATTTTGATCAATCAATGTCGCACCTTCAGTTAAGACAATTATTTTTTTAGCATTATTTAATTCATTTGCCCCTTTGATTGGCTCAACGATTAGTGTGGTCGTTTCATTTTCAAGTACGATTGCTTTAAACTTTTCTTTACCATTTATGTTTTCACTTTGACAACCGATAAGCAATACGAGTACAAAGACAATCGAAAAAATAATATTTGCTTTTTTCATTTGTATGCTCCTCGTTTATTATTATGGATTGTGTTAATTCTAACGGTTATTATGAAGAAAATAACATTGTTAGACCGTATATTTCTTAGTTTTTTTAATTTAGTTAATATTCATTTTACCATACGGATGTCTCGTTTTAAAAGCGATAAAACTAAAGTTGACAAAGCATAGCAATGAATGGTGGTTTTGCCACCTGATTTAGGAGACGTCCCTTAATTCTTTTAGATTGTACAGTCGCTTAATTGTAGGTTTTTGATTAGGGTAAGGGTTTTGAACTTTCTCGAATTCCTGTACTACTATCAATAAAAAATTAGCGTCTGGTATGATAAGAATGAGTTCTTTTCTTTACTATGTTCAAGGAGGATATAGGCATTATGAAGCGGGATATGGAACTTCTTTTTAAACAGCGATTGGAAAAGTCTAAGATTATTGCAGCGATTAAACATCCTAAATCAATCGAAAGAGCAATTAAGTATAAACATAACTTAGCGGCTGTTATTTTAATGACGGGGAATATTTTGACAGTCAAAGACTATGTTAAAGTGCTTCACAGAGAGGGTTTACCTGTTATTTTACATATCGAGAAAATCGGCGGTCTACATGTAGATCATTATGGCATCGATTTTGTAGCTGAGTATGTGAAACCATTTGCCATCGTTACGACAAAATCGAATGTCATCAATCGAGCGAAAGCAAAAGGAATCTTTGTCATACAAAGAATTTTTCTTATTGATACAGAGGTTTATGACAATTTAATAGAAAGTGTTGATCATTTTATGCCTGACATCATTGAAATTATGCCTTGCCGCGTGCCTGACTTTATAAAAAAACTATCACGTGTTTCTCCAATACCTATCATTACAGGTGGTTTACTTTCAACAGTTGAACACGGAGAAACAGCCTTAAAACATGGTGCAATAGCAGTAACAACTTCCAATTCAGATTTATGGAAATCGGGTTTGATCCATCATTAATAATATTTTACATTCTATTTACAACAAATTAATATTCATCTCGTATAATGGTAAGTGAAAAGTAGATAGTATTGAAGCGCCAATTAGAGAGGCCACAAGTATTTGTTATATAAATAACAATATATTTGTGGCCTTTATTATTTGTGAAGGAGGTTATTAAAAAAGTAAATCATCATATACAGAGAAAAAAATAGTCGCATGATCTGAAACAAATTATGAAAGAGAGGGAAAGCAAATGAAAAAGACACCAATCGTGTTGGCATTATTATTGTTATTTAGTATGTTATTAAGCGCATGTGGCGGTACTGATAATAAGGGAGACAGCTCAAACTCTTCTGGAGATACCATTAATTTAACTTGGTATTACCCTGTTAATGTTGGTGGAGAAGTGACGAAAGTGATAGATGGTTATGCCGAGGCTTTTAATAAAGAAGGTATCGAAGTGAATGGTAAGAAAGTGACGGTTGAACCCGTTTATAGTGGGAATTATGATGAATCGATGACAAAAGTCCAAACAGCAGTAAAAAATGGAAAAGCACCTGATATGGCTGTCTTGCTATCAGTTGACTTGTTTCAAATTAAAGATTCTATCATCGCTTTAGATGACATGATTAACAATGATTCTGAAGCACAGGAAATGATGGAAGATTTCTTTCCGGGATTTATGTTGAATTCACAAGCTGAAGGAAAAACATGGTCTATTCCATTCCAGCGTAGTACAGTTTTACTTTATTACAATAAAGATATGTTTGAAGAAGCAGGTTTAGATCCTGAAAAGGCGCCAACTAATTGGGATGAAGTGATTGAATATGGTAAACAACTCACGAAAGATGGAAAATGGGGAATTGAACTCCCAGCGACAATTAGTGGATATTGGATTTATCAAGCTTTAGCATTGCAAAACGGTGACGGTAACTTAATGAGTGATGATGGTAAAGATGTTTATTTTAATACAGAAGAGGCAAAAGGTGCCCTTCAATATTGGATTGACCTATCAAAGAAACATAAAATCATGCCAGATGGAGTCTTAGATTGGAATACAGTCCCTACAGACTTTATTGAAGGAAAAACGGCTATGATGCTTTCAACAACAGGTAATTTAACGAATGTAAAGAATAATGCCAATTTCGAATTTGGTGTTGCTTTCTTACCTGGGAAGGAGCGCTTAGCTACGCCTACAGGTGGAGGTAACTTCTACATTTTCAAAGATATACCTGAAGAAAGACAACTTGCTGCGATGGAATTTATAAAATGGATTGCTCAACCAGAACGCGCAGCAGAGTGGAGTATTGATACTGGATATATTGCAACGCGTCAATCAAGCTATGAAACGCCAGAGTTAAAAGAGTACACGGAATCATTCCCACAGGCATTAACAGCAATGGAACAATTAGAGCATGCACATAAGGAAATTTCAGTTTATGAGCAAGGAAAAATCATTAAAATACTACAGGATGCGATTCAAGCGGCAATTAATGGCGATGATGTGAGTGAAGCGTTAGATAAAGCACAGGAACAAGCAGAAGAACTATTAAAGCCATATCAGTAATCAACTTTAAATTTTAATAGAAATGGATGGATGAGGTGAGGGACTTGAGGATCAGTGAGCGAATGAAAGAGAATGTTACATCATGGTTATTCCTCCTTCCATCCCTCATCTTTCTCATCATGTTTACGTTGTATCCGATGATAAAAACTGCTTATTTAAGTTTCTTTCAATCGGATTTATCAACAGACAAGCCAATCTTTATTGGCTTGAAAAATTTCAAAATGATGATGGAAGATGAGGTTTTCAGGAAGGCGTTTATTAATAATATATGGTTCGCCATTGGAACGATACCGACAAGTGTTGCATTAGGGATGGTTTTAGCTATTTTGGTCAACCGAAAAATCAAAGGTAGTGCCCTGGCAAGAACATTTTTCTTCTATCCTGTAGTTATTCCAATGGTTAGTGCTGCGTTCATTTGGTTGTTTTTTTATACACCAGAATATGGCATGATTAATAAATTATTAACCCTGTTTGGCGCGGGTGAGTTAAATTTATTAGGAAATTCAAGCACTGTTTTAATTGCCATTATTGTGATGGTTATTTGGAAAGAAGCTGGATTCTTTATGATATTTTATTTAGCTGCTTTACAAAATATCCCTAAAGATTTAATAGAGGCATCTCATATCGATGGGGCTTCGAAATGGATTCAATTTCGAAAGATAGTGTTCCCATTGCTTATGCCAACGACGATCTTTTCTTTCGTTATTGCAACGACAAATGCTTTTAAAACGATTGACCAACTTGTTGTGATGACTCAAGGAGGACCAAATAACGCAAGTAATCTCTTACTCTATTATATTTATGAAAGTACATTTCGTTTTATGGATTACGGCAAGGCCGCAGCAGCAACAATTGTTGTGTTAGTCATCATGGTCGTTATTGCCGCAATTCAATTTTTCGGGACAGATCGTAAAATTCATTACAGTTGAGGTGAATGCCATTGAATCGAGTGATTAATCTCTCTACACATGTTTTAGCCATTCTCTGGGCACTTCCTTTATTCGGTATTATTTATATGGCTTTTAAAGATACAAAAGTAGAAGGTTTTTCAGTAACCATTCATAATTTCATAGAAGCTTGGAACTCAGCACCTTTTGCTCAATATTATTTGAATACATTTATCATTGTGATTGGCATCTTGGCCGTACAATTAGTCACAATAACGTTAGCGGCCTATGTTTTTGCACGGATGAATTTTGTTGGTCAAGGTATTGTTTTTTTGTTGTACCTTGTGCAAATCATGATTCCAATCGAATTATTAATTTTTCCTAATTCGAGTACGATAGCTCAGCTAGGCATTTATGATACGAAATTAGCGATAATGATACCTTATTTCATCTCAGCCTTTGGTATTTTTTTATTACGTCAAACGTTTAAAGGTATTCCATATGAATTAGAAGAGGCGGCAAAGATGGAAGGGTGTAATCGAATACAAACGATTTGGCACGTGTATGTTCCTTTAGCTAAACCAACATATATTGCATTCGGACTTATTTCAGTTAGTGGTCAGTGGAGTAACTTTTTATGGCCTTTAATTATTACTGATTCAGATAGTAATCGCCCCTTAACAGTAGGACTTGCGATGTTTGCTAAAGCTTCGGATTCGGGAGCACAATGGGGAGTTGTAGCTGCTGCAACATTGTTCGTCATTCTACCATTATTGTTAGCATTCTTTTTATTTCAGAGACAGTTTATTTCTAGCTTTATGCATTCGGGAATTAAGTAAGATGAAGAGGGGGAAAGTAGTATGCATTATTCCATTTCAACCTATACATTATTTCACCTTTCAATTGATCAAGCGATTGAAAGGTTGATCCATGATGGATGGAAATCGATTGAGGTGATGGGAGAAGGGAAATATCATGGGCGACCTTTATTATATATGGAGCAAATGAAATTAAAAGAAATCGCCTCTTTAGTAAAAAAGAATAATGTATCTCTTGGGTTCCATTTACCAGTTACAGGGTTTAATCCTGCTTCGGTAGATGAAAGTACTGAAACCATTTGGGCGAAGTGTTTGTCTATTATGGAAGTCATCGATGTGAACTATGTTTTATTACATCCTGGTACGAACACTTCGATTCAAGCGGGTATTGAATCGACAGCTCTGTTTATTAAAAAAATGCTTCGGGATTTACCTGAAATGATTAAAATAGTGATTGAAAATGTTCCTTATAAAGAGGGGAGTATTGGTACTTCAATCGAAGAGCTTATATCAATCATTGATCATGTCAATGATGATCGGGTAGGTATTATGTTGGATACAGGGCACTGTTATATGAATGCACAAGAACATTTTTTAAAAGAATGTGAGAAGGCTTTTCCATATTTATATGGTTTGCATATTAATGATAATCACGGTCAACATGATGAGCATTTGCAAATTGGTGAAGGAGTGATTCCTTTTAAACAATTCTTTTTGCGCTTGGGAAAAAGGGACATTGAATATGTCTTAGAAACAAATACAATTAAACGAGCAGAACATTCCAAGCTTCACATTGAAAAGTTTTTAACAAAAAGTACACGGTGCAACTTGAGGGTCAGTATTGAAAGCGATTATAAATACGAACGATAAGTTTCCTAAAGTAAGGAGGCGTGAAGATTGGTAAATATAAAACATATTGATGCGTTTTGTTTTGATTTAGATGGGACCATTTTTTTAGGTAATGACATACTACCAGGAGCAAAAGAAATCATTGAACAGATTAAAGAACATCATAAAAAAGTACTATTTATTACGAATTCACCAACACAAACAAGAGAAGAATGCCAACAAAAGCTACAGTCATTAGGTATAGTAGCAGATATAGAGAATATCTTTACATCAGCTTATGTTTCGGCCCTATATTTTTCTGAGCGGTACCCACAATCTACTGTATACATAGTCGGGGAAAAAGCAATTAGGGACGAATTCAACCAATTATCATTACATACAACTAAAAATCCATCAGAAGCGTCACATGTACTTGTCGGTTTAGATCGAACTATTACGTATGAGACATTAAATGATGCGATGGCGGCAGTGCGTCGTGGTGCAGACCTCATCGTGACAAATCCAGACCCGTTTTGTCCTGTTCCGGATGGCTTTATTCTAGACACGTTGGCGATTGCTCGGGCGATTGAAGTCGCCTCAGATCAACCTATTTTTGAAATCATCGGTAAGCCATCTACATTTTACGGAGAACAAATACTAAAACAATTAAAAATCGCAAGTCATCGCTGTTTAATCGTTGGTGATCGACTGGAAACAGATATTTTATTAGGAAAAACAAATAATTTTCCAACATGCCTCGTCTTAACAGGTGTAGCAAAAAGGGAAGATGTAAGAGTGAAAGATATTTATCCTGATTTGATTGTAGATAATCTTGAATCATTGTTGGCGCATTTTAGAAGATAAATAATAATAGAGAGAAAAATTTTTTGATAAGAACGCGGTTAGACAAAAGTCAAAAGATGTTTTTAGTATGGCCGGGTGTTCATTCGACCTAATAGGATGGGTATCATGATTAATAGCATCCCGTTTTTTGTTATTAAAGAAAAGGTTGAATCCTGCCTGGCTCGGTACACCGTTGGATGAGGTCGCTTTGAGTTTTTTAACACGAAAGTATTTGGTTAGATCCTGTTAATAATTATTATGGCATCTTGTTTACAATTAGAGTTCGCCCATCTAGAGACGCTACAACTATTTAGAAGATTAGGATGTCGATATTAGACCAAGTTTTTCATACATGGGTGGCATGAAAACGAATTTTTTGGGACTACGTTTTTGCAGAAGAAGAAATGACTCATTTAATGGATCCAGATGATGTTGCAGATATCATCATGGACAATTTAAAACCACGTCAGGGACTAAAAGTATCTGAAATTGTGATTAGAAATAAACGCTAATAATATAAAAATAGGGTCTTTCATGCGAATAAAAAAAGCAGTGAGTTCTGATTCGGCTTGAGTCAGGCGTGGCTGCTTTTTTATTGTGTATAGTAGTTGTAAAGGCAGAATCGAGCGGTGCGGGGTCGAAATCGAGCGGTGCGGGGTCGAAATCGAGCGGTGCGGGGTCAAAATCGAGCGGTGCGGGGTCAAAATCGAGCGGTGCAGGGCCAAAATCGAGCGGTGGTGGGCCGAAATCGAGCGGTGCGGGGTCAAAATCGCGCGGTCCCGGGCTAAAATCGCGCGGTCCTGGGCTAAAATCGCGCGGTCCCGGGCTAAAATCGCGCGGTCCCGGGCTAAAATCGCGCGACCCCGGGTCAAAATCGCGCGGTCCTGGGCTAAAATCGCGCGGTCCTGGGCTAAAATCGCGCGACCCACGCCAAAATCAAGCTATTCCGGTTGTTAATCGTTTAGTTGCTGTACTACACCCAAGTAATATCAGAAATGTGATACGATTAAATCAATAGAGTCGTTCATCAATATTTGTTCAGAGTTATTCATCAGTTATTTTTCGGAGCATCACGTTGATGTTAAAATGTGACAATTGTTAATCTAAACAATTTATATAAGGAGTGATGATGTTGCAGTTTCTCGATTTTTATCGTAATCCGTATCCGATTGGGAGAAATTCTATATTTGCGAAAAATGGCATGGTGGCGACGTCACAGCCATTAGCAGCAGATGCGGGGTTAACGATTTTAAAGCAAGGGGGCAATGCGGTTGATGCGGCGATTGCGACGGCTGCTTGTTTGACTGTTGTAGAGCCCACTTCAAATGGGATTGGTGGTGATGCTTTTGCCATCGTGTGGTTTAAAGATAAGCTGTATGGTTTGAATGCGAGTGGACCAGCGCCAAAAAATCTTTCAGCTGAGATGGTGCGAGAAGCGGGATATAGCGAAATGCCAGCTCATGGCTGGTTTCCAGTGACAGTTCCTGGCGCACCTGCAGCGTGGGTAGAGTTATCCCGAAAGTTTGGTCGCTTGCCTTTTTCAGAGTTATTAAAGCCAGCTATTCAATATGCGCAGGAAGGCTTTCCACTATCTCCGACATTAGCGAAGTTTTGGAAAAAGGCTTTCAACACGTATAAAAAAGTGTTATCTGATGACATGTTCGAGGCATGGTTTGAAACATTCGCACCGAATGGCCGAGCGCCAGAAGTAGGGGAAATGTGGATATCTAAGGCACATGCAAATACATTAAAAATGATCGCTGAGACAGAGGGAAAGGCGTTTTATCAGGGAGAATTAGCAGAGAAAATTATTCGCTTTTCCAAGCAAACAGGGGGCTTTTTTGAATTAGACGATTTTGCATCGTTTAAGCCAAAATGGGTAGAGCCACTCAAAGTAAAATATCGAGACTATGATGTCTGGGAGCTTCCGCCAAATGGACAAGGTCTAGTAGCATTACAAGCATTAAATATTTTAAGAGGATTTGAGTTTTCAGCGAAGGATAAAGTGGATACATATCATAAACAAATTGAAGCAATCAAATTAGCTTTTGCTGATGGAATGACATATATAACAGATGAAGCGCATATGGAAGTTACAGTTGAAGCGTTGCTAAGTGAGGCCTATGCTGAACAGCGCAGACAACTCATTTCTCATACGGCGCTTACACCTAAAGCGGGTGAGCCACAATCAAGTGGCACCGTCTATCTAGCAACGGCAGATCGAGACGGAAATATGGTTTCATTTATCCAAAGTAATTATATGGGATTTGGCTCAGGATTAGTTGTCCCTGGCACAGGCATTGCTTTACAAAATAGAGGGCATACGTTCTCTTTAGATGAAAATCATGCGAATGTATTAAAAGGTGGCAAGCAGACATACCATACAATCATTCCAGGGTTTTTAACGAAAGGGAAAAAAGCAGTAGGTCCATTCGGCGTCATGGGAGCGTATATGATGCCACAAGGACATGTACAAATACTGATGAATACGATTGATTTTGGCTTAAATCCACAAGCTGCTCTAGATGCCCCACGTTGGCGTTGGATAAAAGATAAGGTAGTTGCAGTGGAACCGCGTTTTCCACACCATCTTGTTGATGCACTTATTGAAAAAGGTCATGAGATAAAAATGGAAGTAGAACCGAATAGTTTCGGGAGAGGACAGATCATTTGGCGACATCCTGAAACAGGTGTCTTAGTTGGTGGAACGGAGTCAAGGACTGATGGGACGATTGCTGCATGGTGAATGCTAAAGGAACTTCACTTAACCCTAGAGATGTTGCGGTGGTTATACTCTCAAAACGAGTTGCTATATAATAAAAGTCACCATTGATATAACGTATTGAATAAAATGCAGGGTTAAATAATTAAATTGGCTATTTGTTATTGTTGTCAATGAGAGTGGTATTATATGTTCGTTTAGTTTAATGATAGATTTCAAATGATGGCTTATATAGTTCTCGTGAGAAATAGATACAGAATAAAATCAAGAATTTAATTGAATATTTATTGGTAGTTTATGAAGTGTAATCATACCATTTTTATCAACAATGTTTTTGTATTGAAGTAGGGAGAGCTGTTACAGCGAACTCCCCTTTTTTAGTTGGACAAGACAAACCAAACACTTTTAAATTAAAAATCTATGTAAAGAAATTCTGGCGCTCATAAATGACACAGGCTATTAATAATATATATACAAGTATGATTAAAAAGGGGGATATGAATGAATAAGTCCTTAAGTCGATTGTTTGTCATTTTATGTCTGTTTTTACTCGTTATAAGTGGTTGTGGTTTTACGGATTCTAAGGTTAATAAAAGAGAAAAAGTTCTTAATCTCAGTCTTGATAATGATATACCAGATTTAAATCAAGTCTTGACGACAGATGGAATATCTTTTTCGATATTAAATAATGTGATGGAGGGTCTGTTTCGTTTAGATGAGAATAATGAACCACAACCAGCGATGGCTGAAAAAGTAGATATTTCAGATGATAAATTAACCTATACTTTTCATTTACGTGATGATATTAAGTGGAGTAATGGAGAACCTGTTACGGCAAATGATTTTAAATACTCTTGGTTACGTGCGATGCATCCAGATACTTCTGGTGCTTATGCAGATATTCTTTATAACTATATTGAAGGAGGAGAAGAATACTTTGAAGGAAAAGTTGACGAATCAAAAGTGGCAATTGAAGTTAAGGATGAAAAAACATTAGAAGTAACATTAAAAGCACCATCTCCATTTTTCTTAGGTTTAACCGCTTTTGCCACTTATTTTCCGCTCAACGAAACGTTTATTAATGAAGTTGGAGAAGATAAATTTGCCTTAAAAGCTGACGCTATTTTATATAATGGTCCATTTGTTCTGACTGAGTATGATCAAGCAGAAGGTGTAACATTAGAGAAAAATTCAGAATATTGGGATAAAGATAATGTTGATGTAGATAAGGTTACTTTAAAAGTAATAAAAGAAAAGAGTACGGCACTGAATCTATATGAATCTGGTGAACTAGACCGCGTTTATCTATCATCGGCAGATGTCGATACGTATCGAGATAGTGATGAATTTGGTACGGAAACAGAGTTTATTTCGTGGTTTTTACAATTTAATTTTTTAGAAAAACCGTTTGATAACGTGAATATCCGAAAAGCATTTCAACTTGCGTATGATCCTGAGCAATTAACGAAGACGGTTTTAAACAACGGTTCTGAGCCTGCTTATGGGTTAGTTGCAGCAGGTGTTCACGGAAATGATGAGAAGACATTTCGTGAATTGTCGGGGGATATCGTTCAACCAGATTATGATAAGGCAAAGGAATTTTTAGAAAAGGGTTTAGAGGAAATAGGCGAGCTTCCAAAAATTGAACTCTTAACAGCAGATGACACGGTTGCCAAAGATACAGCGACATTTTTACAAAGTGAGTTTAAAAGGAATCTTGATGTCGACATAGACATTACGACAAAACCTTATAGTGGCCGGATTGAAACAATGAGAGAAAGTGATTATGTAATGGGAATATCTAGGTGGGGAGCAGATTATAATGACCCGATGGATATTTTAAGTTTATGGGATGGTGATCCTTTAAGTGGATTACGGGGAAATTACTTTAATGAAAAATATAAACGATTGATTGATGATGCTAGTAATGAATCAGATGAGGAGAGGCGTCTAAAAATGCTAATTGAAGCAGAACATATTATGTTAGAAGATGACGGTACGTTAGGCCCACTTTATTTTGAAGGTAAAGCATACTTGCAGAAACCACATGTTAAAAATCTTATCATCCATCCATACGGTGCTTCACTAGAGCTTAAGTTTGTAAAAATTGAATAACTAGAAAAGAGATAGCTTCTCTCTTTCTAGTTATTCCGTGAGGTGAAATAATGAAGAGATTTATATTTCTTCGATTAGTAAATATTATCATAACATTATTTATTATTGCCACTGTAACTTTTTTCTTAATGAAGTTATTACCTGGATCACCATTTGATGAAGAAAGATTATCAAAACTCTCTGATGAAGCACGACTAGAATTTTTAGCCAAATATGGTCTTGACCAACCTGTTTATGTACAATATGCAAAGTATATAGGGAGCCTGATAAAAGGTGATCTGGGCATATCATATTATTACAAAGGACAAACAGTAAATGCCTTAATTAAGGATCGAATAGGTCCTTCCATGTTATTAGGTATTCAGGCAGTTATTTTGGGGCTATCTGTAGGAATCATATTGGGGATTATCGCAGCGTATAGACATAATACGATTTGGGATTATTTTACAATGCTTGTCGCTGTTTTAGGGGTTTCGATACCAAACTTTGTCTTAGCGGCTATTTTACAATTTTATGTAGGTTTACAATGGGGATTATTTCCTGTCGCTTATTGGGAAGGCTATCAGCATACGTTTCTCCCTACGATTTCATTAGGTGTAACTGTCATTGCTATAATTGCTCGGTTTACAAGAAATGAAATGCTGGAGGTTTTACAGCAGGATTATATTCTTACTGCACAATCAAAGGGGATAAGTGAATGTGCAGTATTAATTAAACATGCCATCCGAAATGCACTCATTCCGGTTATCACCATTTTAGGCCCTGTGTTTGTCAGTCTTTTAACGGGGTCGTTGGTTATTGAAAATATCTTTAGTATACCAGGTATCGGTAGTTTATTTGTTGATTCGATTAAAATGAATGATTATACAACTATTATGGGATTAACTCTCTTTTATAGCGCATTCTTTATTTTAACCATTTTAATAGTTGACTTACTATATGGCATCATTGATCCGCGTATTCGAATACATGGTAGGGAGTGAATGGCATCGTGCAAAACATGAAGAAAAAAGAAGTCGAGATTCCCGCGAAAATGTTTAAAATAGTAGGGAGAAAAGAGGAGACCCTTGAAGAAATTAAGCGTTCTCATCTGACGGGGTGGCAGGACGGTTGGCTAAGATTGAAACAAAATAAGGCAGCTATGATTAGCCTTTTCGTTTTGCTCATGATTGTCATCTTATCTATTATCGGTCCTCATGTTAATACCTACACTTACCAACAAACAAATTATGATGCTGTGTACTTAGAACCTAATAGTGACCATTGGTTAGGAACGGACAAGTTTGGGCGTGATCAATGGACAAGACTATGGGAAGGTACGCGTATATCACTTTATATCGCCGTTTTAGCTGCGCTTTTAGATATTTTAATAGGCATTACATATGGTGCTATATCCGCATTTAAAGGCGGAAAAGTAGATCATATGATGCAAAGAATCATTGAAATATTAGTAGGTATACCCAATCTAATCATAATTATTTTACTCATTATGATGATGAAGCCTGGTATAACAACGATTATTATAGCCATGGTGATTACAGGATGGGTCAATATGGCTAGATTAGTGCGTGGGCAAATTTTTAAACTTAAAAATGCGGAATACATTTTAGCTGCACGGGCATTAGGAGCGGATGGTAGACGCATCATTATCGGTCATATGTTGCCAAATACACTAGGAATCATCATTATCAATATGATGTTTACCATTCCGAGTGCTATCTTTACAGAAGCTTTTTTAAGTTTCATAGGATTGGGGCTCCAAGAACCACTGGCATCATTAGGTGTGTTAATCAATGATGGGTTTCAGGCTATGCGCAACCATTTTTATTTACTTGCATTTCCATCTATCGTCATTGTTTCATTAATGGTTTGTTTTAATTTATTAGCGGATGGCTTAAGAGATGCTTTTGACCCAAAAATGCGGAACTAGTTGGAAAGAGAGGGTGAGGCACATGAACACATTATTAACGATTAAAAACCTGCACATACATTTTGAAACACATGTTGGTAAAGTGCAAGCGGTTAGAGGGGTTGATTTATCTGTTAAGAAGGGGGAAACATTAGCTATTGTTGGTGAATCAGGGTCTGGAAAATCTGTTACCGCAAAGTCCATTATCGGATTGTTACCAAAGAGAAATGCCATGATTGATAAAGGTGAAATTTGGTTTGAAAACAAAAATTTATTAACTCTAAACAACAAACAAATGAAAAAAATTCGTGGTGCCAAGATTGCTATGATTTTTCAAGATCCAATGACTGCGTTAAACCCGACAATGAAAGTAGGTAAGCAAGTCATGGAAAGTGCTATAAAACATTTGAATCTTAGTAAAAAGGAAGCTAGAAATAAGGCGGTTGAACTTTTGAATTTGGTAGGAATTTCAAATCCTGAAACGCGCTTAAACCAATATCCTCATGAATTCTCGGGTGGCATGAGACAACGCATTGTTATTGCGATGGCACTTTCTTGTAATCCAAAACTACTCATTGCAGATGAACCGACAACAGCACTCGATGTCACTATTCAAGCGCAAATACTTGATTTATTAAAGCATATACAGAAAGAGACAGGTACGGCAATTATATTTATTACCCATGATTTGGGGGTTGTATCAAATATAGCTGACTCTGTTGCTGTTATGTATGCTGGGAAAATTATTGAAAAAGGGACCGTTGAAGAAGTCTTATTAAAGCCAAATCATCCTTATTCTTGGGGCCTTCTTAAATCAATGCCTAATTTGGATACTAAAGGAAAACTTTATTCCATTCCAGGCAGCCCACCAGATATGATTCAACCACTAAAAGGAGATGCCTTTGCGCCACGAAATGAATTTGCTTTAGCGATTGATTATGACATGCAACCACCGATGTTTAAAGTAAGTGAAACGCATTATGCCGCTACCTGGTTATTGCATCCACAAGCACCTAAAGTAGATTTTATTAGAGAGACTCAAGACGTATTAATGAAACAAGACGATAAAATTTCATCAATAGACAATAACGTGCTTTTAGAGGTCAAAGGGTTAAGCAAATATTTTTATTTAAAATCAAAACAAACTTTAAAAGCAGTTGATAATATTCATTTAGAAATAAGGAGAGGTGAAACTTTAGGTTTAGTTGGTGAATCGGGATGTGGTAAATCAACGGTTGGAAGGACAATCATAGGATTACATGAACCTACAAGTGGTGAAATAATATATGATAATACAAAATTAACAAGACATAATCAAAGACAGTTAACAAAGAAAATGCAAATGATTTTTCAAGATCCATACTCATCACTTGATCCAAAAATGAAGGTGGAAGATATTATAGCAGAAGGTCTTGATATTCATCATGTCGTAAAGGACAAAAAAGAAAGAAAACAAAGAGTAGAAGAGCTACTTAAAACAGTTGGTTTACAGCCACATTCTGCCTCCAGATATCCCCATGAGTTTTCGGGTGGTCAGAGACAACGAATAGGTATCGCTCGGGCACTTGCTATCGAACCTGAGTTTATTGTGGCGGATGAACCGATTTCAGCACTAGACGTATCCATTCAAGCACAAGTCATAAATTTATTATTAAAGCTTCAAAAAGAGAACAATTTAACACTTCTTTTTATTGCCCATGATTTATCAATGGTGAAATATATTAGTGATCGTATAGGTGTTATGTATCTCGGTACGATAGTAGAGCTCGCTAACTCAGATGAATTGTATAAGAATCCTTTACATCCTTATACACAGGCATTATTATCTGCGATTCCAAATGCAAATCCAATTGTTGAAAAATCCAGAGAACGTATCATACTTAAAGGTACTTTACCTAGCCCAGTTTATCCACCATCAGGTTGTCGCTTCAGAACAAGATGTCTATTAGCTACAGATGCATGTGAAAAGACACCTGAATGGAGAGAGGTTGAAACGGATCATTGGGTTGCTTGTCATTATGCGTAATTTAATGTCATTAATGATTATTTTTAAACTCGTGTTAAAGAAGGATGAAGACAACCAACGTTCTAATGCTGGTAACTGCCTATATCAGACAGGAAAATTTATGTAGAGGGTGGCTATAGATTTGAAACCTATTATTGGCATCACGCCATCATTTGATTTGGATAAGAAAAATTATTTTCTATCTGTCGACAATATAAGTGCTATTAAAAGGACTGGAGGTATATCGATTATACTATCGTACACATCATCAGAAAAAATAGAAATACTAGCAAATAAAATAGATGGTCTATATCTTACAGGTGGTGGTGATATTGCCCCCACCTTATATAATCAAGAACCACACCCTAAATTAGGGGATGTGAGTCCGTTTCGTGACGTGTTTGAAATCTTAATGACGAAGAAAGTGTTACAGTTAAACAAGCCAATTCTCGGCGTTTGTCGAGGGTGCCAAATTTTAAATGTGGCATGTGGTGGAAGTATGTATCAAGATATTTATTCCCAGTTTGAAGGACAATTATTACAACATGAGCAAAAGGCACCGGTTTGGCATGGTACGCATTTTGTAAGAATCAAAGAAGGTAGTTTATTATATAAGTTAATTGGTACAACAAAAATTAGGGTAAATAGCCGCCATCACCAAGCCATTCACAACATAGGAAAACATTTAAAAGTGTGTGCTAGAGCAAGTGATGATGTAACTGAATCTATTGAAGGAGTAGATAGCCAATTTGTGTTAGGGCTTCAGTGGCATCCAGAAAATATGTTAACCAATGATGATAAAATAGCTTATAAAATATATGAAGGATTTATTAATGCTTGTCTAAACTAAAAATAATTAATAGGATGAGAACATTTCGACTTTAATATTAATTGTTTTGGTAAGTTCCGTTTGTGCGTTCTAATTAATGAATAATTTAGGAACGGTCGATATACTATATCTTCAATCTCGTATATATTGAAGTCATATGGGATATAACCTATGATTCATATAAAGACTTAGATTTTTAAAGTGGAATGGGAGAGGATTCTATGAAATTAGTTACATTCACTATAGATGAGGATACGTCAATTGGGGTCTATCAGGAAGGGAAAATTATTGACCTACATGCCTCTTTTTTAAAACAATTAATGACTGCAGGAGAGGCGAGAGCTCAAGAAATTGCCAATGCCCATATACCACGGGATATGATTGGATTTTTAGAAGGGGGCGAGAAGAGTTTCGCTTATGCACAAAAGGCGGTTGATTTTGCCCTACAAACGGATGATTCATCACTCATTCTTGACAGGGAAGATGTTCGGTTAGAAGCACCTATACAGCGACCACAAAAAATAATTTGTGTCGGGCAAAATTATCGTGAACATATTTTAGAAATGGGGCGAGAATTACCGGAGTATCCTGTTCTTTTCGCAAAGTTTGCGAATGCCATTATTGGACCAGAAGATAATATTCCGTTTCATCCCATTTCAGAACAACTGGATTATGAAGCTGAGTTTGCCTTTGTTATTGGAAAAAGGGCAAAAAATGTGAGTGAAAAGGATGCACTCGATTATGTCGCTGGGTATACGATAGGAAATGATGTGACATATCGCGATATTCAGCGCCGCACGCCTCAATGGTTGCAAGGCAAATCCGTTGATGGAAGCGCACCGTTAGGCCCGTGGTTAGTGACTTCTGATGAAATAGCGGACCCATCAGGGTTAGATATTTCACTATTTGTTAATGGTGAACGACGACAAAAATCAAATACAGAAAACCTCGTATTTACGATACCGAAATTAGTGGCGTTTATTTCTGAGATGATGACACTTGAGCCGGGAGACATCATTATGACAGGAACTCCAGCAGGTGTAGGATTTGCTATGGAGCCTCAAAGATTTTTAAAAGACGGTGATATCGTGCGTATTGAAATTGAAAAAATCGGAGTATTAGAGAATAAGATAGAGAAAGTAAGAAGGTAGTAGTAAGGAATGTAGGGTTTGCTTTACTCGTTAAATTGAAGAAGACGTCTTGTTCGTGTTTGGTGCTTTTTTTTTCGGAGTCATAATTTGAGAACAATGTTCTGATTAAATATATCTATTGTATCCGATATTCAGATTATGGGAAATGCAATGAATAAAGACGACGGCTATGAAAACTTTGTCGTTGACACTTATGTCATTTAGCAAAACAACTTACTATAAATCTATCTTTATTGATATAGGGTAAGTATTCTCATTACTTAATACTTAAGTGGTATGATTTGTCAGATCTTCGACGACAGACAGCATATAATCTATTATCAAAAGCTGTTATCTCGTTTACAACTCCATAAAAATTGTTATGGATAAATGAAAAAGTAGTATATGACTAAAGAAGACAGAAAAGCTGTCTTTTATTTAACTTAAAGTAATCTCACACTTCTCTAACATAGATGAACAATCATTTACCTGTAAGGAAGATCGTGATAGTAACATTTTTCTTTATTTTTAGTTAATCATATTGTTATGATAAAATCTGAATGATAACGATTAAACATAAATAGAAGGGTGAGATGTAGGTGAAAAACAAGTATACATTTCATGTTCATTTTGGTGATACAGATGCTGCCGGAATCGTTTATTATCCAAATTATTATAAATGGATGGATCAGGCGACACATGCATTTTTTAAAGCAAAAAGTCTCTCAATCTCCAAGTTACAAAATGAAAAAAGTATTATTATTCCATTGATTGAAGCAAACTGTAGATTTTTGAGACCTTTATTTTACGAAGATGTTGTTAAAGTTCATACCGAATTAACTGTAGAAAGAAATAAGGTATTAAAGTTAACTCATCAGTTTTTACGTGGTGATGAAAAGATTGCTAATGGATATGAGGTTCGGATGTGGACTACACGTACAGACGATGGATTAAAGTCAACGATCATGCCAGATGAAATTAAAAAACTTTTACTTAAATAGTAGAACCGCTAATAAA
Source organism: Cerasibacillus quisquiliarum (assembly GCF_014202495.1). GTDB lineage: Bacteria > Bacillota > Bacilli > Bacillales > Amphibacillaceae > Cerasibacillus > Cerasibacillus quisquiliarum. The sequence goes on from NZ_JACHHA010000001.1 coordinate 181,096, forward strand.
AGATAGTGATTAAATCTTTTGTTAGCGGTTCTGCTTTTGCAACAATTTAATTATTTTGGTATCCGAAAATATGAGATAGGCTGTCATTTAGCGTAAAAGAATGGAAGGAAATGATATGAAGCGATAGTTATCTTAATTAAGTGCCATTAGGAGGGATGATATGGCATTGTATAAAAGAAAGCCCGGTAAAGAACAACCGTATTGGCCAATTGGAAATTATAAGATGCGATTACCGCTTATTCACTATCGTTTAGAGACGCCAGAGTTCATTCAAGGGTTGGTTATTTTCACCATAGGATTAAGTTTAATAGAAATTATGACATCTGTTGTAGGAATGTCATATGGTGCGGCTTTAACGATTACAATCTTTACTCATTTTCTCATGTTGCTTCCATCAACATTAGGTGTTCCGTTTGTTTCTGGATTTATTACGCCACTGATACTTATTTTAATCGTTTTTTTAAGTAACTTTGAACCAGGAACAGAAGCGATAAAAGCTTTAATTGCTGTGCAAATAACAGTTGCTGTTATATTTCTGCTTTTAGGAATAACGGGCCTAGGAAAAAGATTCATACTCTCTTTACCCAACTCGTTAAAAGGTGGAATATTAATTGGTGCAGGAATTGGAGCGATTATGACAGAAATACAATCTGGTGGTCGATTAGCTGAAACACCAATTTCTCTCATTATTGGCGGTATTCTTTGCATATACATTATGTTCTCTAACTCTTTCAAGAAAATATATGCAAAAATCCCCTTTTTAAAGTTTATAGCTAATTATGGGATTATGCCTGCAATTATGAGGTACCCTGTTAAAATAAGCGTAATTGATAGAGCAATTGGTAGAAATGGCTGAAACAAAGAGATTAAGGGTAAAATAAACATCGCAAAACATAGTGAAAGTACTAAGGAATTGGTTCCTAAAAATATGGAGTCCATTGTTTTCCTACCAAACGTATACCTCTCTGTCACAGAAGCTGTTCCTGCTGTAAAAATCGGACCACCTAATCCAGGATGGGGCAAAAACAACCCATGTATAAAATTTCTGAGTGTTGGAAAATAAGGTGGAGAAAGTGGATAGGTAGTGTGTAGCAAGGAATATAGGGTTTGTTTACTCGTTACGAAAGTGTAAAATACGTTTTGTTCGTGTCTGGTGGAGTGCTCTACCCGTTGTGGTTTATGCAAAAATGCTGCGATTACATCTGGTAGTCCGCTCTACCGGGCATCAATAGAGGGAATTCACTAATCTAGTAATGAGTACAGCTACCAAACTATTAAAATTGAATAATAGATAGTATAGCGCTAAATGATTATTACATTTTTCAAAGAAGGCTATTATGCAATGTAAAAAACGACTGCAAGATAATCCACCAACCCGCCCCCCAATAAAACATCATCCAGAACGGTCGGGATCGAGCAAAAAGGAAATAGACCAAAGTTTGTCGGCTATTTCCCGTATTTTTCAATGTGTTTGACAACTGTTTGTTGGTTTTCCCCTCCGGAATCATAATTTGAGAAGCCGTATTTGGAATAAATATATCCATTGTATTCGACATCCAAATCATGGAGAATGCGATGAATATAGACGACAGCAATGGAATCTTGATCATTTACACTTATTTCACCTAGCAAAACGACTCGCTCTAAATCTATTTTCATAGATGCAGGGTAAGTATCCTCATTACTTAAAATTTGGTTGATTCCATCTGTCAGCTCCTCTACGACAGATTGCATATACATCCAATCGATATTCTCATATCGATTATATGACGTGATATCATTTAGAACTCCGTGATAATGTGCAATAAACTCGGCTAACTCTTTGTTTTCATTTTTGTTGGGATCATCCTTATCATCTTGATGTATATCGGTGTCCTGTTCATCACTGTTTACTTCCTCTTCGTTTTCGTTGTTTTGTACTGATGTAGAACTTGTCTTTTTGGAATCCTCTTTATTTTTATCTGTTATTGTAACGGTCTTTTTATGAAATAGATTGCCTTTTTGATTAATGAAAAATATCGAAGTAGCTAATAGAAGTGTTAGGGCAATGAATAGTGTCATAATGTTTTTTTTACGCAAAAATAGCACACCTCCTATTGTTATTGTAATATTTTCTTTAAGTTTAAGTACATGTATTATCGGAAAAATGTAAAAATTTATGCCGTTAACTGTAACATCCTAGGTTAAAGTGAACATCTTTATATTTTTCACTATGAAAAGAACATCAATAACTCCGGACAACAAAAACCAATTGAAGAAATCTGGTTAACTAGACTGAAATTGAAACTCTCATTCTAATGTACACATAAATGTTGACTTACAAAAAATTATAATATAAATTTACAGAAATATCTATGTTTGCAGTTATTTATTCCCAATTAGGAAAAGAGGCTAACCTATTCTGTTACACTATCGATAAAGCATTAACATTTTGTAGAAGAGATTAATGGAATGCATCATTTAAACAGATAAATCACATTATATAATTGATTTTATTAACTATTCCAATTATAATAATGTAAACGCATACAAACGGAGAATGTCTAAACAAGTTATGATGTTTATATCTTAAACAATTGTGGTAGTTCCTATTTTTTGTATATGATGAGTGACCATTCATTCATAATGTAGGAGGGAAATATATGCAGGGTATCCAACAGATGATTTTTAGTGATCCATTAAAATTGAATGCGGTTCGTTATGGTGACCAAACAGCGGTAAGTTTTCAAGGAAAGAGCCTCACTTACAAAGAATAAATGAGCGTGTAAATCAGTTAGCTCATGCATTAAAAAATTTAGGTGTGAAGAAGGGCGACAAAGTTGCATTTATGTTGTTTAATTGTAATCAGTTGATTGAAGTTATTTATGCGTGTAGTAAGATTGTTGCTGTTTTTGTCCCTATTAATTCTCGCTTTGTTGCTCCAGAAATTAAGCATGTGTTGAATGATTCGGATTCGATAGCACTTCTTTTTGACGCACGTTTTTCTGAAGAAATTGTAAAAATCATTGATGAAGTTTATACAACGAAACATTTTATCAGTGTTGGCGAAGCAAATGATGTGACACCATTGGAGTATGAGCGGTGGATAGAGAAATTTCCCAAATCCGAGCCTAAGCCAGTTGAACCAATCAATGAACTGGATACGATTTGCTACTTATACACTGGTGGGACGACTGGTTTACCAAAAGGTGCTGTACGTTCACATCGGAGTTTATATTTAGTTGGTTTGTTATTTAGTATCGAGTTTAACATTGGCCGTAATGGTAAGGGCCTGATAGCTGGTCCACTGTATGGCGCGGCAGCTTTAGCAATTGCGATGCCTAATTTTTTTGTAGGGAATACAGTTCATATATTAGAGAAATTCCATCCAGTAGAAGTTTTAAAGGCAATCGATCAGGAGCAAACGACGACAACTTTCTTAGCACCACCGATGTTTGAGGACATTTTTGCTTTACCAGAAGAGATTCAGAAAAGTTATGATGTCTCTTCGATGAAAACACTTATATCTGTTGGTGCACCATTGCATACACAAACAAAAGAAAAAATATTAACCTTTTTTAAAGATGCTGATTTAAATGAGTTTTATGGTGCATCTGAACATGGTGGTTCAACCAATTTGTTTCCAGAGTATCAGCGGTTCAAAGACCGTTCTGTCGGTCTTCCGATGTTGGGTATGGAAGTGAAATTACTAGATGCAGCAGGAGAAGAAGTCGAACCAGGGGAAGTCGGGGAGTTCTCTGTTAAAGGGCTAACATTGTGTGATGGCTATTATAATAATCCTGAAGCAACGAAAGCAGCTTTTAAAGGCGAATGGCTTTCTTTAGGTGATTTGGGTAAACAAGATTATGAAGGTTTTTATTATATAGTAGATCGTAAGCAGGACATGATTCTCTCGGGAGCCATCAATGTATATCCAGTAGAAATTGAAGAGGTTTTACATTGTCATCCAAAAATTGCTGATGTTTCTGTTATCGGTATACCACATGAAAAATGGGGAGAGGTTCCTATTGCGATTGCTGTGTTACATGATGGTGAAGTCGCTGACGTAGAGGAAATCAAAGCATTTTGTCAAGGTAAATTGGCCCGATATAAAATTCCGCATGATGTAAAGTTTGTTCAAGAACTGCCTCGTAGCCTTCAAGGCAAAGTTTTAAAATATCAATTACGCCAACAGTATGTAGGAGCCACTGAAGTTGAAGAATAGAATGATGAAGTGTAAATAGAAGTGGATCTGTTTTATAATATAATTAAATTATAAGATGTTTAAGTCGTTTAGAGTGGTACAGGAATCTCTTTCTTAAATATTTATTATAGAAAAGTTGAATATGCCTTAGAATGAGTTACAAATAACATGAATGATTATTCATTCAGAAAGGGTGTCTATAATGAAAGGTAAAGTGGTAATCGTTACAGGTGGATCAAGTGGTATGGGGAAGGCGATGGCGAAACGGTTTGCAGATGAGGGAGCGAATGTTGTTATTACAGGGAGAAATGAAGAAAGATTGTTGGCTGCGAAAGAAATGCTTGAGAAAACAGCGACAGGTAAAGTCCTCCCAATCGTAATGGATGTGCGCCAGATTGATGATGTTGATCGCATGGTGGAAGAGACAGTCGCAAAATTCGGCACGATAGATCATTTAGTTAATAACGCAGCTGGAAACTTCATTGTGAAAGCGGAAGACCTGTCAGTCAACGGATGGAATGCTGTTATTGATATCGTATTGAATGGAACGTTTTATTGTAGTCAACGAGTCGGAAAATATTGGATTGATGAGAAAAAGAAGGGATCTATTTTAAACATGGTTGCCACTTATGCATGGGACGCTGGGGCTGGTGTCATACATAGCGCAGCGGCTAAAGCAGGTGTGTTAAGTTTAACGCGCACATTAGCAGTTGAGTGGGGAGGACGTTACGGCATTCGTGTCAATGCCATCGCTCCAGGTCCAATTGAGCGTACAGGAGGTGCTGACAAGCTCATGCTGTCTGAAAAAATGGCTGAGCGCACCCGTCAATCTGTTCCATTGAAGCGCTTCGGTACACCAGAAGAAATCGCAGGGCTTGCTTATTTTCTATTATCGGAAGATGCAGCCTATATTAATGGTGAAGTCGTGACGATGGATGGCGGCATGTGGTTGAATCAGTTTCCGTTTTAATCGTAATGAACATAGGTTGTCGGTAGAATAGTAGGATAGAGATACAAGATTTTAAAAATTAAACCACATGACATCTAATGCAAAGGCATAGATGTCATGTGGTTTTCTTGTGTAAGTTACTGTTTTCGATAAAATCGCGCGGTCCCAGGCTAAAATCGCGCAATCCCAGGTCAAAATCGCGCAACCCCGCGCCGAAATCGCGCAACCCCGCGCCGAAATCGCGCAACCCCGCGCCGAAATCGCGCGACCCATAACAATCTTCCTTTAAAAAAAGAGCAAACCGCTAATTTGTGTGGTCATGTTTGGTTTTTACACAAGTCTTATGTGAATGGCAAGGTCTTCGTATAGAACTCCATAAAGCACTGTCGTTCTTGGACGCATTACTTCCCTTTAAATACCGGTTTTCGTTTTTCTAAAAATGCTTGCACTCCTTCTTGATGATCTTCAGTACTTCTCATTTTGAGTTGACCTTTCTTTTCTCGCTCTAAGAAATGGCGGAGCTCATCTTTTTTCTCTTCATGATAGATTATTTTTGACTCAATGATGGCTTGAAGTGGAGTAGCTTGTAATTTGGTTGCTAGAAGTTTGGCACCTGATAAAGCATCTTGATCCGTTAAGATATCGACAAATCCGATGTTTTTCGCTGTTTCACCGCTAACTTGTTCTAGATTCCATATAAATTGTTTTGCTTGGTGTGTGCCGAGACGTTCCTTTAGGAAGAAATGTCCACCACCATCTGGAATTAAAGCGATGCCAGCAAAAAGCATGCCGAACTTCGCTTCTTGATGAGCGACAATATAATCGGAGTTTAGCGCTAAGCTTAATCCTAAACCAACAGCTGGACCGTTAACAGCGGCAATCGTTATTTTAGGAAGCATATATAATTTCAAAGCGATTGCTTCTAGTGTTTGCATCACATTATCAAACTGAGTGGTATCATGGAGTTGCTTCATCATAGTAATATCGCCACCGGCACTAAACGCTTTCCCAGCGCCAGTTAAGATAACAATGGAGTCATCATTTTTTTCAACTTGTTCAATTTTTTCTAATAATTGTTCCATCGTTTCGACATCGATTGCATTGTAACTTGAGGGCCGGTTTAATGTAATGATTGACACGCCATTATTTCTAGTTAAGCTGACTTTTTCCATCCATATCACTCCTTATTATTTTTTCTTTGTCACATGTAATGTCCACGAATTAAATAGGGAGTAAATATGCTTCCCCCTCCTCACTAACTTCTTTCAAACTCGGTATAAGTGCAGAGTAGAGCCCTTCGCTCCCCACAAACTACCTCCAAATTCTGATTCAGAGTTAAGTAGAGCACCGCATCCCCACACAGACTCCACAAAAATCAAGATTAAACAAAGGGCAGCGTCACGCTCAACGCTCGAAACAAAAATCACATAAAAACTAATTATTCTCATCGGAAATCTGTCATTTTATTTACAATTTCTGTCATTCCTTCTCATCCTCAATAAACGGATTGCTACGCTTTAATTTATAAATTATTTTTCTCAACGCAAACATGAATGATTATTCATTCACTGCATATACCATTCATTATAATAGATTATTCATAAAATTGGAAGTGTTATTCTAAACGGTAATGCAACTGCCAATCTGCTATTCGTTTCCCATACTCAGATTAAAATGCGTCCTAAACGAGATGGTAGCTCAACGTTAAATAAATCATTATTTGAGTAGAGAAACTTAATCGGTGCACATTTTTTCTATTGAACCAGCATATTAATGAAAAGGTAATGCATTTTTTTTAACAGAAAAATCTAGGAAATATCAATTGATTAAACTGGAATGAGGGATATCTATGATGAAAAGGAAGTGGAAGCGAATTAAAGTGATGACTATTTTTGGTACAAGGCCAGAAGCGATCAAAATGGCGCCGCTTGTTTTGGAATTAGAGAAGCGGAGTTTCCACGACAGATGCTATTAATTTGGTACAATAGAAAAATATTATATTGGTAATAATATATTTTTTAGCTTTGCAAGAAAAGCAGCTCTAACAAATGTGAAGTCGTGCGAGAATCGAAGTCCGTACCTGGTAGAGTCTTTTACCCGATGTGAAGTAGCACACCTGATAAAAAGTCATGATCTTTTGCAAATAAAGTGTTATTTTAATAGTTAACTTTAGGAGGTATTGCATATGAAAAAAGTATTATTGACAGGTTTTGACCCGTTTGGTAAAGATACGATTAATCCCGCTTTGGAAGTAGTGAAACAGCTTGATGGCTTGGTAGTTGATGATATTGAGCTCATCGCTTTAGAAGTGCCAACAGTGTTTCAAAAATCGATTAAGGTTGTTCAGGAGGGGATAGAAAAGCATACCCCTGATGTTGTGATTTGTGTCGGACAAGCTGGTGGTAGGAAACAAATCACACCTGAGAGAGTTGCCATAAATGTTGATGATGCACGCATTCCAGATAATGAAGGTAATCAACCAATTGATGAACCGATTGTAGAAGGAGGGCCCGCCGCATATTGGACAACGCTTCCGATTAAAAAGATGGTTCAACAGATGCGTCGTGTTGGCGTTCCAGCCACTGTCTCTAATACAGCTGGGACTTTTGTATGTAACCATCTATTTTATGGCATGATGCATTATCTTCACGAACAAGCTCCTCATGTTCGTGGTGGATTCATTCATATTCCTTTTATTCCAGAGCAAATATTGGATAAGAGTGCACCAAGTATGAGTCTCGATTTGATAGTGAAAGGCATAAAGATAGCCGCTATTACAGCAGTGAAGGTGAAAGAAGATATTTGTGAAGTGGGTGGAGCGTTACATTAAAGGGAGATATGAAATGTATATCCGAAAGTATAAAATAGGTCAGTTCGGTCTACTAGATGACAATAAGACGTATTGGTAGAAATGCACCGAGGAGCAGTCTACTAGAAGTGAGTTGAAGAAAAAGAGTGAACTATGACGGAAAGAGACCACTAGAAAATCCCTACTCTATATGATTTCAATTAATGAATCAACCGAGAGTAGGGATAAATAATTAGTGAAGACTAAATGGAGATGAATTGTATCCGACCAGGATCCACAATTTTGCTTTTTAAAGAATTCTCGCAAAGTCTCCGCCTGTTTGTTGTACAACTTTTGCGGAAATATCGTTACCTAATTGGCAAGCTTCTTTAACCGATAAGCCTTGAGCGATTCCACTGATGAAAGCCCCGGTATGTGCATCGCCAGCGCCGATTGTGTCAACGACTGGCACGGCTGATGTAGTCGGGATGACATTTGAATGATGTCCATCGAAATAAAAACAACCTTTATTTCCTAAAGTTACAATAACGGCTTCATTTGTTAATAGATGCAATTTTCTCGCGCTTTCTTCGAGAGATGCCCCTGAAACAAGCGCTAACAATTCATTCAAGTTACCATGTACAATCGTTCGCAACTGTAAAACGTTCTTTAAAACAGCTTGATCAATATAAGACACACGTGGTCCGGGATCAAAAACAACGGTCGCATGAGGCGCTTTTTTCGTCCGCAATTGGTTCACGATGACCTCACCTGATGGACCTTCTAATTCATAGCCCGAGACATAAATATAGTCATACTCGTGGAGTCGTATTCGGTCAAACCATGCATCCTTCCAAACTGTCTCTATACCAGGAACAGAAAGAAAAGTCCGTTCGCCACCTGGTTCGACAAAGGACATATTCCAACCATTATCTAGGGAAGGGTCTTCCAATATGATTGGAATGTTGTGTTTTTTTAAATGTGAGCGAATCATGTCTGCATACGGTCCCTTTCCAACTGGGGCGAACAATATATTTTCCAAAGAAAAATGATTCATGACTTGCTGAACGTTATAAGCACAGCCACCGACCATAGATTTTACGTGTTCACCGTATAGATCTTCACCGGATTTCGGAAGTTGTTTAACACGCACAATGATGTCGATCACAGCTGCTCCAATAACACAGATGTTTTTACTGAGCTTGTTGCTTTCGTTCACTCGTATGTCCTCCCTTATTCATAAACGGATGTAAGATAACATATGATAGATAGCTACTCATAAATGCGAGTAATAATCCTAAGCTATTGTCTCGGAATATTCCGATTGCAAATGGTCCATCAAAAAAGTCTGTATTCGTAAATAGAAAACCAATAATAGTCCCAACAAACCAACTCATGACACCGACTTTGTTAAACGTATGATTGCCATTTGGGTCGAGAAGAGCTAACTTATAGCCTGCTTTTCGGTTAAAATAGTAGTCTGCGATAAAGACAGCTCCCCAAGCAGCAATTCCGATTCCAAGTAAGCCTAAAAACAATTCGAAGTTATACAAAAAGTCTTGCGAAATAAATAGGACGTATATCGGAATAAAAATCATAATCGCACCATGAATCGTTAGTGACACGTGGTCAGAGACACGAATATTCATCGTTTCTAAATTAACGCGTGCTGACTTTAAACTTATAATACATTGTGGTATTAATCCACCAACCGCTGTTATAAAATAAATAACTGAAATCCATGACGGTAAAGCATGTGCAATGACGTCAATCGGGTTAGCTGATGTCGCAATATCTGGTAAAGATGTACTGAGCAAAGTTCCAACAAACATAATAATAAACAAAGGAATAACAGCACCGAATACGACACTTTTCATGATGGCTGAATTTTTATTATCGGGTGATTGATAGGCACTATAGTCTGCCCCGGCAATTGACCAACTAATTCCTGTACCAGCCATAATAATGGATACAGCGGGTAAGAATCCTGTTAACCAGCTACCATTTGGCATGTTAAATAACTGTTGCCAGTCGGTATCCGGAATAAGAATTGCTAATATAACGAGTGTGAGACCACCAAAAACATAAGTAAAAAAAGTTTGTAGTTTAGCAAGTTGTTGTTGATTTAAGAGTCCTGAGAGTAATACTAACGAAGCAAAAATAAGTAAGCAGATCATCGTCGTGGTGTTATTTTGACTGATATTGAAGACATTCATCAAAGAAAGTAAAATGAGTGTTCCAGTTATGACATTGACTGCAAGCCAACCGACTAAATTTAGCCATCCTAGGAAGTTAGGAATCCAATTTCCTCTTATACCGAAAGCGGCTCTGGATAACATAAATGTCGTAATCCCGTTTTTCTTACCAATGACACTAATGTACCCGACAAGGATAAATGATAGTGATGCAATGAAAGCGGCTAATGTTGCTTGAACAAAGCTTAACTGAAAGCCGACAATCATCGCTCCATAGACGACACCTAAAATTCCAATATTAGCAGCAAACCAGATGAAAAATAAATCTTTTGGTTTACCGACCCGTTCATTTTCTGGTACTGTAATCATTTCCTGTTCTTTATTCATTTTTTTACCCTCCAACATCTTCCCTAAATTTTAAAAGGTACTGCGTATAATGATTGAAGTCGACTTGATTGTTTTCATCAATGATGCGAATGTAATCTTTATTTATTTTGTCTACTCCTTGTTTTGCTCCACAGATTGCTGTTGCCATAGCTCCAATTGTGTCTGTATCACCACCTAGATTAGCGCAAAAAACGGCACAACGCTCTACTGTTTTCGTGTAATAGGCGATACTTAATGCAGCAGGTACAGATTCACTCGTCTGAACACCTGCTCCAATGACATCATAAATATGATCGGCGAATACGTCTTCATCGTTAGAAAATTGTTTGGCATATGTGAGGCCAAGTTTTAAACGTGCTTTTAATGAAGGGGTAAATGTTTCAGTACCATAGCCAATGGCTTTATTATAGATCATGATTGTATCATGCATGATTTCATTCCATGATTTTTTCTCCATGGCTGAACTAACTGCTCCCGCAATCATAGCTGCTCCAGCAATGGCAATGTCTGAAGCATGAGTCACTTGACTTACTTGCCACACATAATTAATAAGTTTATCGGATTGATTTGAACGAAAGAGACATCCGATTGGTGCAATACGCATCGCTGCGCCATTTGTTTCGGCTTTTTCTGTTATTTTCTTAGGGTCTTGTCCTTGTTTAATGGCTTGCAAGGCTGCTTTTGAAGTAGGTCCGAGTATTTCTTTATCAAATGCTTGGATGTGATTTGCCCATTTAAGTAATTTTTCTGCAATGACATGCTTACTTGGGTGAAAGTTTGTTTCTATGAGAGAGTCTAAGATGATGAGTGCTTGAGCCGTATCATCAGTAAATTGTCCTTTTGTAAAATGTTTTGCTACTTCATTTGATTGTGGTCCATCTAGAAATGTCTCGATTTTTCCAAAGTAAGATTTCACCTTGTTCCGGCTCCATAATTCGGATGGCATCCCCATTGCATCACCAATTGCTAGTCCGTATAGTGCTCCTAAAATATGATTTTTCATGTGATTCCTCCTTGATGTCTTACTACTTCAGCCTTTTATTAAATGTTAATCACAATGTTAAAATCAGCATCCTGATTGTAAACAACATGAACCTCTTCTATTGCTCTTCTTCGTGTATCGAATACATAGCCTTGAACAGTTAATAATGGAATAGATTGATCTAAATTAAAATATTTCATTAGTTTTTCATCTGCTGCGATTGCTTTTACATTAAGTCTGGCATGATCTGGTGTCGTCTTGAAATGATTTTGCAGTGTATCATAAAGTGATAATCGCGCGAAATCAAATTCATCTAGACCAGGAAACATATCGAGGTTTAAAATGGATGTATCTAAAGTAATCCACTTATTTTTATTCATTTTTTTAAAACCGCGTAAGCGAACGAGTTTTAAAAAATTTGTTTCCTTGACTTGAAAAACCTCGTGACTGATGACTTTTGTAATAGGGATTTGATTTGCCTTTTTTGCATATGTTGAAAAACTACTAAAGTTCCAGATGTTTTTCCTGACTGGACGCAAACGGACAAAGCTCCCTTTTCCGTGAATTTTTTCTATTATTCCATCATGAACCAAAATAGCGAGCGATCGCTGAATCGTTGTGCGTGTGACGCCAAATTGCTCAGCGAGATCATTTTCAGATGGTAGCTGATCACCGTTTTTATATTCACCTGACAAAATTCTCGTTCTCAAGTCCTCACTTATTTGAATGTAGATAGGGATAAAGCTTTCTTTGTCAATAGCCAATGATGTTCGACCTCCTATAAGATGTAAAATCATGTTGTCACTAAAAGAACTTATGGATCCGGTTTTGAAGCGAAATATTCGCCGTAGAACAACACAATTTTAGAGAACCCAAACGACACTTAACTACTCGAGTAGACAAGTAAAAATGTGAGCGTTTTCATTATATTAGACTTTTTGTCAAGTTGTGTCAAATATGATTCAAAAAATTTGAAATGATACATAGATTACTTTTAACTTATATATGTTAATAATAAAATCTTAATAGATTTTATTATTAACAACTTATTGATATATTTATGTGGAAAGTGATCGGAAGGGGTGCTTAATGATGCCGCAGCGTTTCGAGAACAATAAGTTTTTACGGGTATTTTTACCCATCTATTTAATCGTCATGGTTTTATTATATAGTTTATATCTGTTCTTAGAAAAATATCGTTTAGAACAAGCTAAGGAACGTCTATTGCAAGGGAATTTAAAAGAGCAAGATATGATTTTAATGGATCAATTAGGAAAATGGCCGATGTATGTGGAAGGGGCATTTTTCTTCATATTTATTGTGACAGCTGTCTATTTAATGATAAAGTACCGGAAAAATCGTCGACATGTGACCTTCTTTTTAGTTGTAAATGGATTTTTATTTGGAAGTATTTATTTACTTAGCTTTGGCCTTTCTCGCGTTTTAGCCATAACTGTTGGCAATGTGTACCAACCAATCATTGTACCTACACAGTTTCTTATATTTCTATTCATTTATACTTTGTTATTGAGGAGAAGGGAGCGTCAAGATCGGTTTGTGCGGCAATTTGATCATTGAATAGAAAAAATTTAATATGTTGAGTGAAGTTGAAGCGCAAACAATCACCTAAAAGTAATCCAAGCCATAAAATAAGCGGAGAAAATCATCTTTCTCCGCTTTTGTTGATATGTTTACAGTAGGATTAATTTAGCGTATTGCTAATAAATAGCTCTTTGTTTTTACGGACGATCAAGCTAACTAGGATAAGTAAGAATCCCGAAATCAAGAACACAACTCGTATTCCTATGACATCTGCTATGACTCCCATCGCGAGTGAGCTAACACCAAAAATGCCCGTTGCTATCGCGCTCAGTGATGTGTATACTGTTGCCAATTTTTCTTTTGCTACACTCGTTTGAATTACCGTTTGTTGGGGGATGCTTTTTATTTGCCCGAAAAACCCAACGCAAAGTGATAGGAAGAGCGCCATAATTGGAAAGCTATTCACACTAAATATAATGGTAACGCCAGCACTTGCTAGAGATCCGATGAAAATATATAAGCTTAATTTGTTTTCAATTAAATAGGCGTATCGGATGCAATATATACTTCCAATAATTAAGCCAACAAAGAATGCCCCATTGATAAAGCCCCACCATGTTTCATCAACATGAAGTGCATCGCTTACAAAGACGTATAAAATCGCTGCAATCCACACTGTTCCCGCAATCGTTTCTAATAGTTCAATCCAGACAATTTTTTTCAATACAGGTACTTCTGATAATGTTTTCCAACCGGCTTTTATTTGCTCGGCTGCCTTTGTTGTTTCTGTTGATTCGTGTGTCACATTTTCGAGTAAGCATAGAATGATACTTGAGATGAAAAATAATCCACCTACAATCCAAATGAGTTGCTGTTGGTTTATGATGATTAAAAATAAACTTCCGACAAACCACATAATCGTTTGGATGATTTGAGCAATTGTGTCGGCGAGTCCATTGGCTTTTAGTAATTGCTCTCGTTTCACATAATGTGGTATGAGAGTATTTCCTACTGGATTGGCGCAACCATCGAGAAAGGCGATCAGTCCGATGACGATAAACACGAGATAGTAATTCTCAGCTGTAATATGAGTAAAGACGCCACCAAGTATGATCAGTAGGATTGTTTTTCCTACCTGTGAACTAGCTAATAGCCACTTCAAGTTGACTTTTCCAATTAAAATTGGTGTCAAAAGGCTCGATATGAACATCGCTGTCGTAATTGTAAATGGAACAAACGATGCAACAGTTGCTGAATCAGTTAGGATGAAGATCGTGCTTATGATGCTCACCATATAAAGGACATCACCAATATCAGCAAATGATAGTCCAAACAACAATAAAGAAAAATTTCTATTCAGTTTCATTTATTTTCCCCCAATTTTATGTCAATTGTTTTTAAAAATGGGGGAAAATCAGATTGGACGAATCATTTGATGACTCCTTTCTATATTAGAGGATAAATCTGGGGGAGTGGACGTATCTATTTTATATATAATAAAAATATATTTATTTTAATCATACATTATCATATAATTTAGAAAAAAGATATTGGAATTGACATGTAGTTTAAAGTTATCCATAAAAATTGTCACTTGATTTTAGTTGGCAAACTAGGGGGATACGTGATGCAAAAAGGATTTTGGCCATTTATATGGATTAGTTTTATTTTTATATTACTGATTTCGCCATTTTTTATGTTAGGTTGGATGCTAAATGATGTTTCAGATTCAATTGAAGACATAGGAAAAAAATTAGTCATGGTCATGAAGACAGTGAAATTATCGCATATGTAAAGGATACACATGATCTCAAAGTGGAAGTTATTCATAGTGCTGAAAAAAGTGGAAAAGGATTTCAAAGCGCGGTAGTGAGAACGTTAGATAATGAAAAATTAGAATTTCAAGTTCATGTAAATTTTTTGGGGAAGATTTCTGGTGATACATATAACGATGTAAAAAAACGTTACAAATTAGATCGCCAATTTGCTAACTCGGAGATATTTCGTAAATTAAGTCAAATTGGTTTTCATGGTATGACCTTTAAAAAGACTTCATATGAGTCAGATTTTTATATGGAATTTCCCCCGATAAGGGAATTAGCTGACATTGAAACGTTTGAGTTGCTTTATGAGGCAGTACCATTGTTAAAAGAGTTAAATGCAGAGATTTCTAAACAGGAGTATGAATTGGAAAAAGTTGTTGTCGGTTATGTGACTTTAGATATTGATAGCGATTATAAATCTGCTGAGGATTTAGGAAATAAATTAGCGGCCAATAATATCGATGCGTTTACTCATCAATTTTATGAAGATGATTTAGAAAAATGGCTAAGTCTCGAGCCTATTTTTAAAAAATATAAATTTGAATTTATAGAGGATAGACCGAATTTTAAATGTTACGAGATGCAGACTTATACAGAGTGCCATGCTTACTCTTTTTCATTAGAATATAAACCAGAAACGAATGAAGGGTTTCTCTACGATTCTAACGAAGATCGTGAAGCGTTGTTTAGTGTTATTAAAGAAGTTCAAAAATTAGATATACCAATTGGAAGCATTAAATTATCGTATGTTGAAATGCCAGAGGACCCAGAAAACCAAATATATTCTAGAAAAGAATTAAAAGAGATGAAGGAGGTGGTAGGGGGCGCAAGATATTCAGTTTGGATAAATGATATTCAAAATATCAAAAAGACAGATGATATTTATTTTGAGAAAAATAAATGATTGCATATCGTGTGATTCGATTTAAGCAAAATCGCGGATTGCGAGTCAGGCTAAAACGCGCGACCCGAGGCTGAAATCGCTCGATCCCAGGCTGAAATCGCGCGACCTCGGGCTAAAATCGCGCGACCTCGAGCCAAAATCGCGCGGTCCCGGGCTAGAATCGCGCGGTCCTGGGTCAGAATCGCGCGACCCTGGGCTAAAATCGCGCAACCCCGCGTCAAAATCGCGCGACCCTGGGCTAAAATCGCGCGACCTCGGGCCAAAATCGCGCAATCTCGGACTATCTTCTATATCTAAGTTTCCAATCCTAGTTGAAGGGAGTTAATCTATTCATCTCAATGTTCAATCATTCGTGAGCGCTTCAAGATGGGTTGTATCTCTAATAAAATGATTGTAATTAAAAATAAGCTCAATAAATATCCACCGATAACATCACTTGGAAAATGCACGCCTAAGTAAATTCTACTCATGCCAACAAATAAAATAAGAAGACTGCTTGCAATAAGCGTTAAAACTTGACCACGGCGTGAGTGTATGTACTTTAATAAAATAAGAGTCATCATGCCGTAAGCAGCAAATGCCCCCATTGAATGTCCGCTTGGGAAACTGTAACCCGTCGCTTCGGCTAGCCGATAGAAGCTAGGGCGTTCACGTTGTATGGCGAATTTTAATATTTGATTGACAATGGCTGTGCTTATTATAGTTACGAATAATAGGATAATTTGACTCGTATGCTTCCCTTTCACATATAAAAGAACTGCTACTATTAACGAAACGATAACAATTGTTTGATACGATCCAATGAAAGAAAAAATAGTCATAATGCTCGTCAAAACGGGAGATTCCCATCCTTGTATAACCCCAATGATGAAAAAGTCAAATGTATTTAACCTGTCTATATACACAAAAATGCCTATAACAAGGAATCCTAGTAAAGAGAGATAACTTATTGTAGTGAGACTTTGCTTTTGTTTACGTTCCATTATTCGTCCACCTACTTCGACTATAAAATAAAATACTAATGGTTTATTATATAATGATACCCTAGACATTATCAAACAATGCCATTTCTATTTTAAAGTCTCCCCCTCTTTATATGTCTGTTAATCTTGTTATTCTAGTTACAAGTTGCAAATAAGATAGCAATTGATATATATTTAAAGTTGGTCAATTCTTCAAAATACTTAGCGGGAGGATTTGATATAAATGCCTATTCAAATTCTATTTCTCGTTGCTATTATAGGTTTCATAGCTGTTTTTTTTGTGTTATTTAAGCGACCTATTTATGAAGTGATGGCCTTAGCATTTATATTTATCATTATCATTTCAGACTCATATGATATCTTTTTTGATGCCCTATTATATCCAGCAACGAGTCATTTATTTTATGCTATTTTTGCCTTTATGATTGTCGCGATTATTTTTGAAGAAACTAAAGTCGTACATTCGATTATTGATATACTACTTGCTGTTGTCGGACGCTTTAGAGGTGGGGCAGGATATGTTGCATTGCTATCGAGTACATTTATGGCTTCTTTATCAGGAACGGGACCAGGTAATGTTGCTGTGACAGGTGTGTTTACAATTCCAATGATGAAGAAGTCAAATTTTCCAAGAGCGTTAGCAGCGACAACTGAAATGTCTGCAAGTATGCTCGGTAATATTATTCCGCCGGCAGGAGTTATTTTACTCGCTTATGGTGTGTACGATGAGTTGTTTGCAAATACAGTATCAATTAGTCAATGGATGGTTATTGCTTATGGAATTGGGATGTGGTTCTTTCTACAACGTTGGTTGACATTATACGTATTATGTCGTGTTTATAAAGTTGAACCAGTTCAAGAAGAGTTACCATCATTTAAAGAAAGCTTTAAAAAAGGTTGGCGTGCATTGTTATTGCCATTACTTATTTTCTTACCTTTATTAATCGATGCACAATTTAAAGACGTCATTCTAGCTCGTATAGGAGAAGCAGGTCAGGAGGCTTTTTCTAATGCTGTTTTAATGTTTACACCAGCGCTGGCAGCGTCTTACGCTTTGTGGATTCATCGCCATCATCTTGAAGGTGGGAAGCTTTCATTAAAAAGTATCTACCCATTAATAAAAAAATCTATTAAACAAGTCGTACCAATCGGCGTAACCATATATATGGCTTATGCAATTAGTCAAGTATTTATTCATTTAGATATGGAAGATGCTGTAAAAGATTGGTTCATGTCATTTGATTTATCATTAATGACTTTTATTCTGATTGTACCTATTTTCTTCGCAGTTCTCGGCATGGTGTTACCAGGTTCAGCACAAATTGCCATTTTAGGTACATCTCTATTAGTTGTCTTTGATGCGCTTGGTGGGAATCCACTATTATTTGCGACGCTACTTCCAGCTATGACCGGTGCATTAGAGGGCATGACACCACCTTTAGCATTAGGGTTATTTGTTGCAATGGGAATTGCCCAATCTGGTTTTAAAGAAACGGTTAAGTTAGCATCGATATGGGTTATCACTCATCTGTTATTGGTAATGCTTTTATTACTCGGTATTTTGCCAATTTTAGGCATATCGTAAATAGGAGAGATTAAGATGAAGAAAATAGCTAATTGGACTCATCATTTGTACTCATTGATTGCTTTTATTGCGCTTAGCGTTGGTGCTATTGTTGCTTTATTATTTATTGTTTCTTTAATCATCGGAGGTAATATAGGAGAAGGACTCGCTGTCCGTGCTGGTAAGCTAATGAATCAAGCAATTTATTTAGCGGCTATGGCAATGTTTTTTGGATTGATCCACATTTATACGGCAAAGCGACATACGTTAACACTTAAAGATGAATAAGACTAGGATTCTGGAGTTTTTTATTAGAACTGAAAAACCCTCATTGAATGAAATCGATGAGGGTTTTGTAATGACATTGATGAGAAAATCTTTATTCATAAAGAGAAAATGACCTTAACAATTTTCACAAAACCTTTACAAATCGTTAGTTATTTTTACAAATCTCTAACAAAATACGTACAACCTTGTTAAAACCCTGATTTCTATTAAAAATATGGATATGATAGTAGTGGTATCATTAAACATTGTTTAAAGGATGAAAACAAATGAAGCGTTATGCATATTTTGATAATGCGAAACTGCTATTAATTTTCCTTGTCGTATTTGGCCATATGATTCAACCATTTACTAACGATGTATCAGGTGTTAATACCATTTATACATGGATTTATACGTTCCATATGCCAGCGTTTATCTTTTTAGCTGGTTTTTTTGCGAAAGGATCAGGGAATAAGGCGTATATATTAAAGTTAGCCAAAAAATTATTAATTCCTTATATTATTTTTCAAGTCATTTATACGGGATATTATTTTTTAATTGGAAAAGATGATTGGTTAGTGGACAGCATCTTTTATCCACATTGGTCATTATGGTTTTTGTTTAGTTTGTTTTGTTGGCATATGTTATTAATTTTCTTTAAAAAGCTACCACCAATTGTTGGTATTCTGTTAGCAGTTCAAATCGGCTTGTTAGTCGGTTATTTCGGGCATATTGGACATTCATTCAGTCTTTCTCGGACATTTGTATTTTTCCCTTATTTTCTACTCGGCTATTGGATAACGGTTAAGCAGTTGAGTTGGGTAAAACATAAAGCGGTAAAAATTTTCTCGCTTGTTTTTGTAATTGGAGTAGCGATTGCGATTCACTATGCACCTGATATTAATGCGGGTTGGTTGCTAGCTTCTAAATCTTATAGTGATTTAGGATTACCTGAATATGGTGGATTTGCTCGTTTCTTTATTTACCTGACATCAACTTTAATGGTGGTTAGTGTATTAGCCTGGATTCCACGTCGTCAATTTAAATTTACACTGCTTGGGGGGCGGACACTTTACGTCTATTTATTGCACGGGTTTATCATTCAGTATGCCCGCCAAGCTGATTTATTTAAAGTCGACCATATTGTTGATCTCTTCGGTTTAGCAGCTTTATCTATTGCGATTGTGTTTATTTTATCAAGCAGACCTGTGCAAGGTATTTCACAACCTCTTATCGAAGGGCGAATGTCGATTTTAAGGAAATATGTTTATTAGTCTAATAATCGCTTGTCACGTGGTTGCTTAAGCAAAGAATGGTGCATTCCATTCTTTGCTTTTTTTTACTTCAAATGATTAACTAAACACATACATATACAACCCTATCGCGAAAATAACGAGAGAAATGCTCATAAAGGCGATGCCAAAGACTGAAAAAAGTGTTCCACGATAAATAAATGTATCGATCATCGCTTGGTTCGGGTTCTCCGGATTATATAAGAGGTTTACCTCTTCACCTGGATAAAGTGGATGACTATTAGAAGTAATATTTGATGTGTATTGATACGCTTTTCCATTCACATTGTATTGAACCGTCGGCTTTTCGTCAGGGGTATCGGTTTCCTTAAATGATTCTCCGCGGACGATTTTTCCTAAGTTGATGACGTATGATCTTTCCTTTTTCACAATGATGCCAGTTGTTTGATGCCAAAACCTGGCTTTTCTTTTTCTAACCCAACCGATTAGGAAAAATATGATACCGAAAAGAAGAAAAAGGCCTGATAGGAATGCAGAAGGTATAATGGCTTCCATTTTATATCACCTCAAATGTTATAATCATCACAAACATCCATTTTGACTCTAAGTGATGCCAGATTATTCATTGTCCCCACTTAGAGTCATAGATATATTGGCAACTGATATTCGGGAAAATATTTCTATAAAATATTGCCCCGAAGCCTGCTCTGAACTTAAATAGCTTATCTTTGAAACTTCTGAACGATTTAATCGTATGATTAATATAATGTTTTCTGAAAGATATGACAAACTTTATGCAGATTATGTTAAAATAAGCCTTCATTATTATAAAAGAGGGAGCGAATGGTGTGAAGCAGTTTTTCAAAAATGTTGGGGTACTGCTTTTGGCAATTGTTGGAATTATTTGTATAGGTATCGGGGTGGAAAAATATCGGGTCTATAGTGAAGCAGCGAAAATAGATTGGAAGGTCGATGATGAGGCCTATTTGAAAAATATATTTGAAGAAGTATATTTGCAACATGAAAATCGTTCCATCATTGATGGTGAAGTGATCGTTATGAAGGAAACTGAATTAACGAATGAACCGAAATCATTTAGTACGTTTAGAAAAGATTTATGGTTAAAGAACATGTCGATGAAAAAAAGGGGCGACATCTGGACAAGAATAATGTTTGACGAGGTTTATTATAAAGAAATTGACTTAGAGACGTATGGTCTACCTGAAATTTTATTACAATCGGACGAAATTATAATCGCGAAAGAGGACGATGTTTATCCGATTAGCCTGCCATCTGATCAATGGTACATCACTCATTTTAATAATGAATCGCTTATATTACGATCATATGAGGGAGTAGGGAACGATTATTTTGTATTGTTTGCTGATGAAATGGCAGCTATTCCATTATCAGCGAAGAATCTGGAGGATAAAGGCAGAGTTGCTCCTTTTGAAAAGTTATTGATGGCTAATCCGATGATGCAACAAGATGATTCCCGCTTTTTATTATTTGATAATGAGACAGTTTGGGACCGGGAAACAGTCGCGTTCTATAAAATTGAAGACCATGATCTATTGAGTTTGGATGGCCAGAGCGTTTTATTAAATTATGAGAATAACATGAATGGGGTTTATTATCTACAAACAATCGAGCAATATATTGAGAAAGCCAATGAAAAAAAAGTTATAAAAATCCCCGAGAAAGCAGTTATTAAAAAGTCCACATTACCAGCAGCTGGTCTAGGGCGTATTGATGTTTTATCCTTTACAAGTGAACGGATTGTTTTCTATTCAAATATGCCTAGTTTTATCGTTGGAACGGCTGGAGTTGTTAAATTTAGTGTTGACTTAACAAAGGAGGAACCTCATTTTTCAATTATATTTGTAGAAGAAACGTAATGTTGACATGAATGTATTTCATCGAACATAAGATAAGGATTGGTGGTTTAAAAGATTGGATGTGGGTGCTAATGATTGGCTTTGTTAAAATAAAAAGGAGTGAAGTTCTTTTGAAAAACATGTTACCGAAAAGGTTGTGGATGGTTTTAGCATTGATATTGTTTCTGACAGCATGTGGATCAGGGGTTATGAAAAAGGAAATAAAAGTAGAGGAGAAGGTAACCGATGAAGAGTTTGGTATGATCGCATACTCATCGATATCGGAAGAAGAAGTATTTAATGAATATTTTGATGATATTAACATTGAAATCACGTACGTTTCATTATCGCATGGTGAAGAAAACGACCAAGGTTCCGTTGCAATGAGCTTTAATATAACAAATCAATCGAGAGAGGATATAAAGTATCGTGTTCAAGATATTAAGTTGTCGACGGATACATTAGATAAAGTTGAAGTAAAAGATTACGGCGTATTGAATATGGAAGATGGTGAATTTGTATTGGAAGAACTTGAGCTTAAAGCAGATGAAACGAGAGAGTTTATGATGTCTTGGCTGATTGATGAAAAAGCATTGGAATTAGAATGGGTGATGTTTCATCTAGCTGATATAGATGGTGAAGAAGTGGCAGAAGTGAAATATATCTTTGATTAGGCGATGGAATTTACTGAATATAATTACTTTAACTACGTGAGAACCTTTTTAATCATTTCATGCATAGGATAGTTACATAGAAAATCGTTGAAACATAAGTCATGGTTAATTATTGCTAGGCAAAAATTTGCTAATCATAACAAATTTTAACAATATTTGACATCATTCATATTTAATGATAAAAATAATTAGAAGTTTAATAGTTAAGAGTAAATTTTTAAGCAAAGGAGTTTTTACACAATATGGATCAACCCAAAAAGGCAGTGGAAAAGAAATCAATATTTGCAATTACATTAGTCGCACTTATTGCAGTTGGCGGGGTATTAGCTTATTTTATGTTAAATGCATCGCCGAAGCAGAAGTATTTTAAAGCGGAAAGGGCGTCTTATCATGTGATGAAAGATGCCTTAAAAACACGCTTTACATCTGAAGTAAAGTGGGATGAAATGTCGAGAAAACATCCGATGGAAACTGCAATTGAATTATCTGGAGAAATGAATATTCCATTTGGAGAAGGCAGTTTTGATGAGATGGCCATATCACAAATCATTAATAACGCTAAATTAAACGCTACGCTCCAAACAGATATGGATAAGAAAATAATGACTGCTGATTTATCAGCAAATGTAGCGGGTATGACATTTAAAGATTTTACATTTATGCTGGATGATGAAAAACTACAAGTCGGTTTGCCCTTTATTGATGATGTCCTACAATTAAAAGCGAAAGATTTAGAAAAAATATTGCGTAAAGAAGGCGAACTTGGTGAGGATGAAGAATTAGAATTTGGAAGATTATTTGAACAGGGATTTTTAACGGAAGAGGATCGCCAGCACTTCCAAAAAGAATATATTGATTTTCTTTACAATGAAATTTCTGATGAAGCATTTACAGAAGAAAAAGATACTGTTTCTGTAGACGGTAAAAATGTAAAGGTAAATAAGATTACCTTTCATTTAGATGAAAAGGAATTTAAACGTTTACTTAAAGAAACATTAGAAAAGTTACAAAAAGATGAGACATTAAAACGTATTATTAAAAACGAATTTATAGGTTCTTCATCTGAAAAGCTTGACCTTGATGCTGATTTAAACGATATGTTCACTGAAATGATAAATGGTATTGATTCTATTAAACTTCCAGATGGGATTAAATCAATAATTTGGGTTAATAAAGATGTCATTGTAAAACGTGATTTTAAAGTATCAGCCCTTAATGAATTTGGTGAAAAAGCGACCGTTTCAATTGAAGGAACACAGTCTTTAACAAAGGAAAAGCAATCTTTTGACTATGTTGTAAAAGGATCTGATGAATTTAGTGAAGGTTCTCTTAATCTGAAAGGTGATTTATCTTTAGAGAAAGATAAAATTAAAGATCATGTAACCTTTGGTGTTGATGAAATAGCCACGATTGAATATAAAGCTGATGAAACATTGATGAAAGATGGTCATCAATTTGAACGCGAGATTATTGCAGGCGATGGCTTAGAAACATTTAAAATAGACTGGCATGGAGATTCGAAATTTGAAGGAGATCAGATTCAATCTGATTATAGCTTTGCATTTAATACGAGTGGCATCGATCTCTTTACATTAAACTTGGTCACAGATGGTAAAAAGATCAAAAAAGTCGACAATATTCATGATGGTAAAGTCAAAGACATCGGTGGGATGAGTGAAGCTGAACTTGAAGCATACTTTAACGAAATTGAGTGGCAATTTAATGAGTGGATGTTTGACTTTTAATTACAATGTTCATTAATAGGGACTTAGTAAGGACTTGGTGTCATGATACACATATTTAGTCATATAAGTTTATTTATTAAAAATAATGTGAAGCAAATTAAGAGGAAGTGGTATCTGCTCCCTCTTCTTTTGCTTTTTCCAATTATTTTAATAGGCCTTATCGCTATCATTTTTTCCGCATTGTTTCAACCAGAAAAAGCAGATCCTATTCATATTGGTTTAGTTGATTTAGACCAGTCTAAAGAAATACAGATGATAACGACAGCATTAACTGAAACGAATCATCTCGGTTCTATGGTAAAGCTGAGTGTTCTAAAGGAGCATATAGCATCTGAACAATTAGATGATAACCAGTTAAGTGCTTATGTTGTCTTTCCGAAAGACTTTACAAATCATTTATATCAAGGAAAATCTGTCAAGCTATCAATTGTTGGAAATAATCAGAGGGCGAATGAAGCCTACATAGTTAAAGAATTGATGGATAGTGTGACACGTCATATTAATACATCGCAAGCAAATATTTTGTTGCTTAATGATTATGCTGATCGTTTTGGGATGGATTATGGAGAAAGACGTGAATATCTTTTTGAACAGTTTAAATCCTTTTTCCTCTTTTCATTAAGTAAGGATAAATTAATGGATGAAGAAAAACTTGTTAATGAAGCAACGGCTTCACCGTTTCATTATTATACCATTGCAGCGTGGTTTGTATCCATCATCGTATGGCTCCTATTATTTTTTAATTTTTTATATAAAGAAGACGTCGTCCGGATTAAAAAGCGTATGATGTTATATGGAGTAAAAGAGTGGCAACAGATTTTAGCGCGTGTCATTGTCAGTTTATTCATCGTTATGATTGTTTCTGCTCTATTTTTCATCGGTATTCAACGGGTTTTAGCATTTGAATTATATGTAGAAGATTATTTTCGTATAGGGATAATCATCTTCCTATCTAGTCTAAGTTATTTAATGATATTGTCTGTGATTGAAGTCATTGTTACCTCACAAAAATTACGACTGTTATGTCAAGTCATTGTGACTGGATTATTAATAGTCTTAAGTGGCGCACTGTTACCTGTGATTTATTTTCCACTTGCCTTTCAGGATGTTTTATCGTATGTTTTTACAACTGAAGCGTTCTATTGGATACAAGAAATCATATTAAATGACCGTTTTTACGCGGAATATAATATGTTACTCATTATGAATGGGATTTGTCTCATAGTTTTTATTGTTTTATCTTTATGGAAGGAGCGTGTACGTGCATGATAAATATCATTCAAACACGGCTCATCCAGTGGAAAAAGCATAGTTTACAGTTACTATTTTGGTTATTGTTCCCAAT
This sequence comes from Cerasibacillus quisquiliarum, assembly GCF_014202495.1. Taxonomy (GTDB): domain Bacteria; phylum Bacillota; class Bacilli; order Bacillales; family Amphibacillaceae; genus Cerasibacillus; species Cerasibacillus quisquiliarum. Next base: position 206,557 of record NZ_JACHHA010000001.1, read on the forward strand.
CGTTGTGACTTGGATCGTTGTGACAGTTGGAAATACATTTCAAGACGATATGAAAATTCCAATTGGCATTGTTTTACAAGACGATACGATTTTGGCAAAAGATTTATATGAATCGATTCATGCGACACCGTTTATTAGGACGTATACACTTGATGAACGCGAGGCGCTTCATAAATTGGAAAAACATGAATTAGACAGTGTGTTTGTTATTCAGGAAGGGTATGAAGAACATATACGCCAAGGAAGTCGAAATGCGTTAATTACCGCCTATGAATCGGATGTTTCCTTAGCATATACCCCTGTTAGTGAGATGATCATGTCTTATGTACAACAAGATGCCGGACGTTCTAAAGCCGCCTACGCTGTTAAGGAATTAGCTGAACAGCTCCATGTTCATTTTGACTGGAATTGGGATGATTTAATCGTTAGAAGTAAAGAAATAGAGAAAAAGCAAGATTTATTGCAAACAAGACTAACTTTTCCAGGTAACGGTATCGTTCATAGAGATGAGGGGAAGAATCTCTTTCAGCCTTGGCATATATGGGCATTAGCTGCTTTTCTATCAACGTTACTTTTATTTGATTGGGTCATTAAAGAAAATAATCCAGCTATTTTAAAACGATTTGTATTTACTAATGTGTCCCCGAAGTCGTATTTTGTTCGTAATATGTATGTATATATTGCTTTATTTTTTACGATTGATCTGTTAACGGCGTTTGCATTTAAGTATATTTTTGATGAGCCATTAAGCCTAACATTAATAGTCAGCATATTGGGGTATCACTTAATGATTAGTCTTGGCGCTTTTTTATTAGCGTTAATGATTCGAAAAACGTTTGTTTATTATGCAATAGCTTTTATTTTAACGTTCATTAGCGTTATTGTAAGTGGTGCTATTATCCCCCTTGATGGATTATTAGGGAGATATCCGTGGCTTCATTTTCTTAATCCATTAGCTGCTTTTTTAGATGGAGACTTTTTTCATATTGGTCTCGGTGTTTTCATTGTTATTTTGCTTTTATGGTATGGTCGTAAGGAGGAGTATCATGCTGCAAGTTGAAGCATTACATAAATCATATGGAAACCATGTTATTTTAGAAGATATTACTTTTACACTCGAAAAAGGGGATATTGTCGGTTTGGTAGGCGAAAACGGTGCGGGAAAATCAACTTTATTGCATATATTAGCCACTTTACAAAAACCATCAAAGGGGAAATTGACCTTAAATGGCATGACATATCATTGGAAATCACTCTCTCATATTCGTAGACAAATCGGCTTTGTCCCACAAGAAATAGCGATATGGGATCACTTGACTGTTGAAGAGAACATGGTTTTTTTTGAAAAATTATCATGGAAAAATAAAAGTAAAGAAGAACTACAAAATCTATGTTTGGACATGAAGCTTAATCGTTGGAAAGAACCTGTCCACACATTATCTGGTGGCATGAAGCGTAAATTAAATTTGGCCATATCACTTATTCATGAACCGAAACTTTTATTACTTGATGAGCCAACTGTTGGGATTGATTTAAAATCTAAGCAAGAAATTGCTTCTTATTTAAAAGACTTAGCTACGAAACGAGGGGTAGCAATGATTTACATCTCACATGATATGAATGAAATTATGAATTTATGTGACCAGGTGTTTTGCATTGGTGATGATTCGTTTTATGATCGTTTACTTACACAAGCAGGACAAGAGGTTATACGGCTATAATGAACTCAGCCAGTACGAGACTGGGCTGAGTTTATGGTGTGAAAACCGCTGTTCAGTTTCTGTTAGTATTTCCTTCTCTACATGGCATATGATCACTAGAAGAATAACTTATTTTGATAAAAAATATTGTGTTATAATATGAGAAATAAATATTTAAAAAGACGTTTAAAAGTGAAATGAATTGGGTAATAGAATGTGAGGGTACTTATGTTTTAAATATAAAGGTAATGAAAGGGGTGAAAATATGGTCGAACAACTGCTGATGAAAATTTCAGATGATATTACAGAGATAAAAAAAGGTCAAGATTCAATGCGCGAAGAGCTAACCGAAGTTAAGGCAAGCCAAGATCATCTTCGCGAAGAGCTAACCAGAGTGAAGGAAAGCCAGGATTTACTTCGTGAAGAGCTAACAGATATAAAACAAGAGCAGTCAGCAATGGTTATAGATATTCAAGATATGAAAGAAAAACAGATCGTTATGAATGAGCGCTTAATTAATGTAGAGTCCAAGCAACAACTTGTATTTGAACAGACTGGAAAGTTGACAGAGTATTACACGAATATTATGTCACAACTAAAACAAACGGCTAGAAAAGAAGACTTAGAGTATTTTGATAAAAAACTTGGTTATCATGAAAGAGAAATATATCAGATAAAGCAACGTTTTTCAGCACCTTAATATACTCCTTTTTAAAAGATGCTTAATGCATCTTTATTTATTTAACCACATCATTTTCTCGTCTCTTTAACTTCCTTACTTTTCTTAAAATAATTAAGTAACTATTTATATTTTGTTTTGGGAATTATTCATATTTTTCATCCGAAAATTTACAAATAAATTTAAACCATTAATATTCTTCTGTTTATAGGTCTATTTATCTATTAAACTTGCTAAACTACCACTATAAAAATAGTCCATTTGTTGCAATGACAATTTTGAATAGTATGGCTATAATTGTTGTAAGATAGAAATAGATTTAAGTATTATATTGGTAGCAATTTATAAAAAATTACATCCTATATAAATCTGAATACGACAGCTTATATTTTTAAAATCTGCTGACGATTAAATAATCTATTACATCAGGATTTCCTCATCAAGATATGATAACTTCTCAAAATACATCACGACAATATCACCGAGACATGCTGAGAAACATTCCAAATAGAAAAGTTACTACTAATATGGAGTAAGAATAATTATAGAGACACTTCTAATTATTTTTTAAAGGAGTTTCATAGATGGCATATTTAACGGCTTATCACACAGATATAGGAATTAGAAAAAATATTAATCAGGATGCCTTATTAATTAAAACAGCACTAACTCAAGCAGGCGAAGTAGGGTTGTTTGTTGTTTGTGATGGGATGGGTGGTTTGTCGCACGGGGAGTTAGCAAGTGCAACGGTTATTTATGGACTATCTCATTGGTTTGACAATGATTTACGGAAGCTTCTTATAGCCCAAGATATTCATGAAGATGTTATTTTTCAACAGTTAGAAGAAACGGTAGAAAAACTGAATGATGATATTGTTTCCTATGGTCAAAAGGAAGGGGTTGTCTTAGGAACGACTTTGACAGCCTTACTTATTATTGATGAAATATTTTACCTTGTGCAGCTAGGTGATAGTCGAGCGTATGCTGTTAACAATCATGAAGTCATACAGTTAACTAAGGATCAAACGTTTGTTGCTCGTGAAGTAGAGCGTGGCCATTTAACACCTGAAGAAGCACGGAATCATCCGAAACGTAATATTTTACTGCAATGTATCGGCGCACGTAAAGAGATAGAAGTTGTCATCACGAAAGGTAAAATTGAACATGGGATGAGTTACCTTCTATGTACAGATGGATTTTACCATAAATTATCGCCTAATGAATTAATCGATCATTTACAAACAGAGTCAACAGAAACGGCTATGAAGCAAGCGATTCAAAAATTAAGTGAACTCGTTAAAATGAGACAAGAAACAGATAATATATCGGCTGTTTTGTTGAAAGTTGTATAGAAAACTTGATGTTGGTGTGGACATAGAATCCTGGTAATGATGGGGCAATCGCGCGACCCTGGGCCAAAATCGCGCAACTCCGAGCGAAAATCGCGCGACCCTGGGCCAAAATCGCGCAGCACAAGGCGAAAATCGCGCGACCCTGGGCCAAAATCGCGCAGCACAAGGCGAAAATCGCGCGACTCTGGGCCAAAATCGCGCAGCAACAGATAGATTTAGAAAAGGAGGGGAATTGATGTGTTAAAGATTGGTGATATTGTTGATAAGCGATATGAAGTATTAAAGGAAATCGGTCGTGGTGGAATGAGTGTCGTTTATTTAGCGATGGATAATCGACTAAATAAATCTCTAGTCATTAAAGATATTCGAAAGAGAGATAAATTTCGTAATGAAATCTTGGTAAACAGTTTAGTCGTTGAGGCAAATTTATTAAAAAAGCTTGATCACCATGCTCTTCCGCGAATTTACGATATCATTGAATCTTCTGGTGATATATATGTTGTAATGGACTATATTGAAGGTGAATCATTAAAAGAAAAAATGGCACGTGAAGGTATTCAAGACGCAGATGATGTGATTGATTGGGCGAAGCAGTTAGCTGATGTGCTTCACTATTTACATACACGTCAGCCGAATCCGATTATATACCGTGATATGAAGCCGGATAATATTATGCTCACGCCGGATGGTCATATCAAACTGATAGATTTTGGGATTGCTCGCGAGTATAAAGAGGAGCAATCAACCGACACGACAAATTTAGGAACGAAAGCATATGCAGCACCAGAGCAAATCTCTGGAAAGCAAACTGATGTACGAACGGATATATATAGTTTAGGAATGACTCTATACCATTTAGTAACTGGAAAGACTCTTAATGACCCACCATTTGAAGTAAAACCGATTCGTTATTGGAATCCAACATTGCCAGAAGGATTGGAATATATTATTAGTGTTTGTACACAGGCAGAACCAGAGAATCGCTATCAATCATGTAGAGATTTATTAATAGACTTGGAAAACATTGATAAATTGACAGAAGGATATAAAAAGTTACTTTACAAGCGGATGTTGCAATTTATCATACCATCAGTCTTCTTAATATTATTTACGACATCGACCGTTCTAGGTTATAACGGGATGAAAAAGGAATTATTTCAAGATTACACAAGACTCATAAACCAAGCTAATCAAGAAGTTGTTGCTGACAAAGAAGCAAAAGCTATCGAGTTATTACAAGAAGCGATAGATTTAGATCATAAACGATCTGAAGCATACATAAACCTTCTCAACATTTTTATTAACACTGAAAGAGTTGAAGAAGGGCTCGATATGATTGAGACGTATATTAAAGACAAATACGGGAACACCCATAAAAATCAAGATGTGCTCTATAAAGTCGGTATGACATATTTTGATTATCAAAATGACTATCAACAAGCACTACATTATTTTAAACAAATCGATGAAGAAGATGTGCCCGCTGTAAAGTATTATAAAACACTAGCAACAGCGATGAGTCAATTAGAGATTAATTTTGATGATTTTCTAAAAGAATTAGCGTCCTTTGAAATATTTAACGATTCATTACCCAACGATGTGAAAAAAATTGAAAACTATCATGCACTCGTTAATATTTATATTTCTTATAAAGCACACCTCGAGGAGGCAAATACAAAGGCAATTGAAATTATTGAAAAGGCTACAAAAACTTTATCCTTAATCGATGATGATTCATTACGTGCTTGGTATGAGCTAAGCTTTGAAAGAAAATTAGCTCAGTCGTATTACAGTCGTGGTTTCGATCAACTTTATCAAACAGATGGAGCGGTTATCGATAGAGAGGCATCAAACTCAGATTTTTCATTAGCGATTGAACATTATCAAGCATTATTACATCAAGTTAACGAAGAGGAAAAAGAAGACATTATGGTTACGATAGGTGTTATTTTGCAAGAAATGGGTAAGACCGCCGAAGCTGAAGCACAATTTAAGAAAACGATACATACATATCCTGAGAATATCCAAGCGTATGTGAAATTAGGCAATATGTTATTAGATTTAGAGGTAGAAAAGAACAAGCCAAATCTCACGAAAGTTAAACAAGTAATGAAAGAAGCTGAAAAAATTGAAAATATAGAAAAAGATGAGGGATTTAAGAAATTACAAACAAGATTTAATCAATTATCAGAACGATAGGGGGGCTTATGTGACTTATCAAATGATGTTTTATGGTGGATTGATCGGCGTGTCCCTTACCCTTCCCTTAGTAATCTTTTTATTTATCCGCCTTCGAATCATAGAAGTGTTTGAAGATATAACAGGCCTTCGAGTTCGAAAAAAAACACGAGAACAAATGGACTTATATCATTTACAAACGAGTGGAAGCTTAAGACAAACATCTGAAAGTATTCGGGTTCGTAAACAATATACGACAGGAACAAATACGAGTCAGTCTGCTTCATTAAAGCCAATTGCCGTTGAATACGCTCAAGCTCAAACGGCTGCATCAGCTCAGGCCAAATCTTCGCTAATATCAGGTGAAGGACATCGCGTAAAAAGTCCAAAGGAACCAGATGAAACGGCCTATTTAAATGAGTTTGATGAAACAGAGCTACTAGAAGAAACAGGGGAAACTAATTCATCTCAACTAGAGACAAATGACGAAACAGCATTATTGTCAAATGAAGACCATGACGAAACAGCTTTATTAGAAGATGAAATAGACGAAACCGCAATCCTGGATGAAGAAATAGATGAAACAACATGGTTAAACGGGGAAACCGATGAAACGATGTTACTAGAGGATGCTGATGAAACAACTCTTTTAACAGATGATGAAACCGTTCTACTAGATGAAACGGAGGATGATTTTATACTCCAGAAAAACATTATCATTGTCCATTCAAATCATATAATAGGGAAGGAGAGAAGACATGGCTGAGATGATTTTAAAGTATAAAAAAACGTATAGAAAGAATAAAAAAGCGATTTGGATTTCTGTTTTTATGATTGTCTTTTTATCAGCAATTATATTTGCAACGACCGTTTTATCAGCAGATAAAATGAACATGAAAATAGTTTTCAACGATTCAGAGTGGAATGTTAACAACGAAGCACCAAGTTGGTATACGAATCAAGATTCGGTGTCTTTTGTAGTTGATTTAAGTGGAGAATATCCAGGTGAAACAGAGGCAGATGTTGATGAAAATAGTGAAGCACCAGGTGAACCAGTTGATGATGTCACATCCGAAGACTCAGGTGATGAGAACAATTCAAACACCGAACCTGAAAATCGTGATTCATTAAAGAAGTCTATATCTAATAAAAATAAGGAAACATTGGATGAAGAAAAACAGGCGATTAAAGAAGAACAAGAAGATCGTCAAACGTTAGCCGAAACTAATAATCCCGAAACTCATGAAGAAACACAGGCTGAAAAGACAAAAGAATCAACAGAAGAGAAGAAAACAACAGGAAAACAAAATTCAGAACAAACAGAAAGTAAAGCGAAAGTAGCAACAGAAACAAAGCAAAACGATAAGACAGGAACATCACAGACAAATGAAAATCCAACTGAAATAAGAGCGCCTTTCACGATTAAAGGCATTTATCCACATCATCGTGGCAATCTAAATACAGACGTAAAACCAATAATAAATGAAAAAACAAATCAATTTGAAGGTAAATTCCGAGTAACTGCTAGCCCAACAAGCAAGCTAAAATCTGAAGGGGCATTTGAATTTGAAATGACCATTCCAGAAGATAATGCGTGGGGGTTACCGAGACGTACAGGAGAAAATACGATCAAATTTAAAATTAATCGCGATGTGACAGAGCCAAAAATAAATGTTACTGGTGTACGTGATCGTGATGTTTTTATCCCGAATCGTAAAGGTGAACCACAAACACCACATATCGTGATTAGTATTTCCGAGACACATTTTGATCCAAATCAAGTTGTTATCCAATTGGAAAAGGATGGTAATAAACAAAACATCGATATAACAGAAGATCATGAGAAAAAGACATACACACTTGATGTGGTAGAAGACGGTCGTTATAAGTTATTTATTCAAGTCACTGATCGGGCCGGAAATATGAGTGAAAAGGAAATACATTTTTTCATTAATAATCATGGACCTAAGTTGACACTGTTAGCAAATGGTGCTGAATTAGATGAAGAGAAGTTTTTAAGCGATCCAGTCGATTTAGTCCTTCAGTTAAAAAATAGTTTGAATATGAAATCAGCGAACATGACGTTGAAAAAAGATGGACAAATATTAGATTCCAAAAAAATTGATATAAATGATTTTGAATTTCTATATGAATGGCCTAAAACATTAGATGAAGATGGTCGTTATGAGCTTGAAATAGAAGTAGAAGAAGAACATGGAAATAATAACCGTCGACTATCAGCAACATTTACAATTGACCAAACCAAACCTGTTATTAGTTATCTTCAAGGAAGTGAAACGGAATTAATTGGTGATATTAGTGAAGAAAAGTCAGTAACCGTAAAAGTTAATGAAAACAATCTTGATACAGAAAATACAACTGTTATCGTTGAAAAGAAAAGCAATGACGGAACATGGGAAACAGATCCTGATCATACATTCCCACAATTTAGAGGACAATATGGTGAATATGAGGCAACGGTTCAGTTTGAAACGGAAGGAACATATCGTATAAAAGCAACTGCTAAAGATAAAGCAGGGAATACAACATCTTTAACTTCCGTCGTATTTACAATCGATCGCACGCCACCCGAGATTGCGATAATTGAAGCGGATGGTGAAGAAGTAAAAGCTGACTATTCACGGGAAAAAACGGTTACCGTTCAAATTAATGAAGAAAATTTGAAGAAAGATCAAACATCTATTATCGTCTATGAAAAAAATGCGTATAACCGATTTGTTGAATCTGATACGTTTGTTTTTCCATCATTAAAGGAAAATGAAACGGGACAATTTACATCAACATTAACATTTAAAAAAGATGGTGAATATTACATTACAGTACATGCTGTTGACGAAGCGGGCAGTATGGTAGAAAGACACTCGGAAATCTTTACGATTGACCGTGTAGCTCCTAAGATAGATATCGATGGTGGGGATGTGTCGCTAAACCCATCAGACAACAAAGATAAGCTTATTATAAGTCATTCGAGAGTTGTTCAATTGAATGTAGAAGAGCTTCATTTTGATTCAGATTTAGCTAAGATAACGGTCTTACGAGCTGATCAATTGGATGGTGAATTTTCCGCTGTGGAACAACATGAATTCTCGAGATGGAGTTCAAAAGGAAAGCTTCATACAGCGACACGCCAATTTGTTGAAGATGGTGTTTACAAAATAAAGCTCGAAGTCACGGATAAAGCAGGAAACAATCAATCAGTCACGTCGGTTCCATTTGTTATCCAAACAAAAGGCCCTATGATTAAAGTAAATGGGGTCCATCATAGTGAACATTATGATCATGATCGTGAAACAACGATTGAAATTATTGGTGACTATTTAGATACGAATGAAGAGAACACATATGTTAGTGCGCAAAAAGATGGTCAATCATATGATGTTGGAGAGCTTAAATTTGGTGATAATAAAGCAATCTTGAAACACACATTTTCTGAAGAAGGAACATATGAATTAACGATTGTTGCTCAAGATTTAGCTCATAATCAACCATCTACTAAAAGGCTTGAATTTGTAATTGATAAAACTGCACCAAAACTCTATATTAGTGATGTTGTTCGTTATAGTCGCGATAAGCAAAAAGTATCGGTTGTGGTTGAAGAACAATATTACGAAACAAACCAAGTCGATTTTCAAGTTAAAAGAGACGGTAAAGATATAACCGATAAAGTCGTGAAAAACCATCCGAATGGAAATAATTGGTGGAAATCGACCGAGAAGTCTGAACTAACGTATACATTCACAGATGATGGCGATTACGAAATAACGATTAAGGCAACAGACAAAGCAGGAAATAAAGGGAAAAAGCAAAAAGCGGTATTTACGATTGATGCAGATATGCCAGAGATTACGATTAAAGACGCTCAAAGTCAACAAATAAAACACTTGAAGCATTATCCAACTGCACAAGAAGTAACAATTGAAATAGAAGATAACAATTTAGATGAAGTTCTTATTGATGCGACTCGAGACGGTAAAGCCTATGATATACCGGAAGTCATTGATTACAAAGGTCAAAAAGCAGTATTGACCCACGTATTTAGTAAAAATGGTGAATATACGCTTAAAGTGACTGCAAAAGATAAATCAGGAAATACAGCACGTGAAACGGTTACTTTTACGATTGATAAAGTTGATCCAAAAATTAACCTCGAGCATAAAATTAAAAATCATGTCACAAAAGAGCATATTAATAAACAAGGCATAAATCAATTCATAAAAATTGATGTCATTGAAAAACATGTGAAGTCAAAATCGGTCACTGTAACATATACTGATTTAAATGGTAACAGTGAAACATGGCGCGGAAGTGATGTCGGTGAGTGGTCTGGTCCAGATAAAGATAACCGTTATCAATTTAAATTGAAGAAGGGATTATTCAATAAAGACGGTGATTATAAATTAACGGTTAAAGTAGAAGATAAAGCAGGACGAACAGCAACGAAGCATGTTGACTTTACAGTTGATAATATAAAACCGAATATCTCCCTTTCGAAAGTTCAGCGCTATAACAATACAGGAAAAACAGTTACCGTTACGGTGAAGGAACATAACTATAAGAAAAATAATGTTAAAGTCCGTGTGACAACGCCTGATGGTGTGAAACCAGAATATAAGTGGATAAATGAAGGGAAAGTATCCAAACTACCGATTGCTTTTAACCATGATGGTACGTATACATTAGAAGTAGAAGCGATAGATGACGCTGGTAATAAATCACAAGACACTGTTACATTTACAATTGACCAAGTCAAGCCGAAGTTATCTATTCGTGGTATCGAAAATACGGATGAAATCAAACATTATCGCGAAAGCAAGCGCGTGACTTTTGAAGTAACAGATAAACATTTAGATCCAAACAAGACAAGTTTATCGGTGAAGAAACGAAATCGTTCTACAGGTAAGTTGGAACATGTTCATGTCGGAAACATGTCCATATCAAAAACAAAAGCGACATTAACATATACATTTGCTTCTGAAGGTGAGTATACGGTAGAACTAAGAGCAACAGATAAGGCAGGAAACGCGGCAGAGTCGAAAAAAATAACATTTATCATTGATAAAACAGCACCAGCTTTATCAATCGATGGTGTGAAAGATGGAGCTTATTATTCAGGGAAACGTCATGTAACGGTTCGTGTAAATGAAGCAAACTATAAAACAAATAAAGTCGATTTTACAGTAACTAAGAATGGTGTAGACATTACAAGTCTTGTAGAGAAAAACAGTGGTGGTCCGAGCTGGCGTATAGCCCGTACGTCATCTGTTTTAAGATATGACTTTAATGAGGATGGGTATTACACGATCCAAATCAGTGCTAGAGACAGAGCAGGTAATGTTGCTAAAAAGGTTAAAAAATCTTTCACAATAGATACGAAAAAACCTGTCATTGATATAACCGGTGTTCAAAATGGCGAACATTATAATACGAATAAGAAAGTCCAAGTGACGATTAAAGATGTTAATTTCGATAAAAACACAATCCGTGTTACACGTAATGGTCAACATTATTCTGTCGGTGGCTTTTCCATAACGAATAACCGTTATTCAGATTCAATTGCGTCATTAGCTCACACGTTTAGTCAAGAAGGCGATTATGAAATTTTCGTTGAAGCTATTGACCGCGCAGGTAATCGTGATAATAAACGGATCTCCTTCACGATTGATAAGACAGCACCTAAAATTACCCCTAAAGTGAAAGGGGAAAATCGTGTCATCAAAGATGGTGAATATATTAATCGAGTGATAACACCCGAGTTTGTCTTAGATGAATCTGATGATAAAATCGTTTCTGTGACGTTAAATGGTGGAAAGAATATTGCAGGGAAAATCCCTGTCGCATCAAAAGAAATGACGTATAACTATCATGTCGTTGCACGTGATAAGGCAGGTAATGAGACGAAATTGAAAGTTAGTTTCACGATTGATACAACGAAGCCAAAGTTACACATTCATCATTTATTACGCGAGCCACTTAAGGGAGGGTTTTTTAACAAGAAAATCTCACCGATTGTGACATATTCTGATAAACATTTAGATAAGAAACGAACATCAATTACATTAAACATGCGCCCGTTTGGTGGGACACCACGGTTAAATAATGCTGGTGACTATGAATTAAGTGAAGACATTAAAGCTGAAGGGCATTATTCTTTAAAAGCGGTCATCACCGATTTAGCAGATAATATTTCAGAGCAAACAGTACACATGACACTTGATCAAACAAATCCGAAAATCATTTTTAAAGAACCAATTAATGGAAAGTATTTTAATGAAGTGATGATCCCAGAGTTTGAGATTTTCAATGAATTAAGTGATTATGAAATGATTGCTCTTACATTAAATGGTGAGCCATATGAGCTTGGTGATCCAATTGAGAAAGATGGAAAATACGTTCTCTATATCGAGGTCAAGGACCAAGCGGGTAATATAGAACGTCAATCATTTGAATTTATCATTGATATGACACCACCAAAAATTGAAATTACCGGTGTTCAAGACGATAAAACATACCATCATCCAGTAAAAGTAGAAGTAAGTGTCACGAACCCAGAAGATTGGCTTACATCAATTACAAATAATGGCGATGTGCTTGAAGGTGAGATTATTGAGAAAACAGCAGACGGTAAACCGACAAAGATCCGTATCAACATGAGTGATATCGCAAACTATCATATTACAGCTGAAGCCGAAGATATAGCGGGTAACACAACCGTAAAAAATCTCGAATTCAAAATCGCTGAGCAAAGTGCGCTTACGAAATGGTTTGAGCATAAACCTACTTTCTACGGTTCACTCGTTGGTATTTTCATCACTATTTTCATTGCTGGTATATTATTAGCATTAAAGCGTCGAAAAGATGATGACTCAGGGGCGGGCGTAGAAGAAGCGAGTTAAATGAATGAATTAAATAAAAAATCGGGCTAAATTTATTTGTTATATGATAGCTCCCTCAATTGATGAGGGAGTTTTTTCTTTTCTGTAATACCTATTTTTAAAACACTAATAAAAATAGATAAGTTATCAAATATAAAAAATATATGTATGATACTTTTATTTCTGAAAAGTTTATGTTATTATAATAAAAAATAAAGTAGGAGTGAAAAATATTTAATTATACTGTAATTAAATAAGTAAATATGGTTATTATTCATGACAAAATTAAGAAATTAAGATTAAAACATGGCATGACATTGCAAGATCTTAGTGATCAAACAGGTTTGTCAGTTAGTTTTTTATCACAAATCGAACGTGGCACATCATCTTTAGCGATTACATCATTGAAGAAAATAGCAGATGCTTTTGGAATAAAAATTTCTGATTTTTTCAATGAGATTGAAAATCACAATTATACTGTTCTTAAAAAAGAGCAAAAGCCTTTTAAAATAGAAAGTTCAGATATTACACATGTACGACTTGCTGGAGATTTTCCAAATCGGAAGCTAGAACCGATGAAAGTGACGATTCCACCAAGTCAAACATATTCACAACCATACACACATCCAGGGGAGGAATTTTATTATGTGATTAAAGGTACTATTGTTTTTAAGATTAATGAGGTGAAATATCAATTAAATGAAGGTGATTCAATTCATTTCCCTTCTAATCAGCCACATGTATGGAAAAATCCAGGAAAAGAACCATGTATTTTATTAAGTGTGTTAACTCCAGTTATTTTTTAAATAGAAATAGCATGAACAATTTAGGAAGGATGAATAGGAAATGAGAGTAGCAACAGATATTGGAGGAACATTTACAGACTTAGTCTATGTAGATGATGAGGGAAAAATTGGTATTGGTAAAAGTCATACAACACCACCTAATTTTGAAAAAGGCGTTATCAATGTTCTGAAAGAAAGTGGAGTAGATATTGGAGCTATTTCTCGCTTTATTCATGGTACAACTGTGATTATCAACGCATTAACTGAGAAAAAAGGTGCGAAAACAGGACTTATTACGACTAAAGGTTTTCGAGATGTATTAGAAATAGCTCGTGGTAACCGACCAGATTTATTTAACGTTCGCTATCAAAAACCAGAGCCTTTTATTGAGCGTTATTTACGTCAAGAAGTAGAAGAGCGCTTGAATTATAAGGGAGAAGTTTTAACACCGTTAAATAAGCAGGGTGTCGAAGAAATTGTAAAATATTTTAAAAAAGAAAATGTCGAAGCAATTGCTGTTTCATATTTACATGCTTATGTCAATCCAAAGCATGAGCAAGAAACAGTAAAGAAAATTAAAGAGTTATGGCCAGAAGTAGTTGTGACTGCCTCGCATGAGGTGACAAAAGAATGGCGAGAATATGAAAGGACAAACACAGTGGCATTAAATGCCTACGTGATGCCAACTGCAACAACATATATTAACCAGCTACAACGGGAACTAACTGAATACAATGATAAAAGTAAAAACTATATTATGCAGTCTAATGGTGGTACAACAACATTTGAAGAAGTAAAGAAAGTACCTATAAATATGGTCGAATCAGGTCCAGTAGCTGGAATTTACGGTGCAGCATACTTAGGGAATTTGATTGGTGAGAAAAATATTATTGCCTTTGATATAGGTGGGACGACAGCAAAGTGTTCGTTAGTAGAAGATGGAGAAGTTAAGATTTCGACTGATTATTATATAGAAAAAGATGACCGTAATGCTGGATATCCAATTAAAGTCCCTGTTGTGGACATTGTTGAAATTGGAAATGGTGGTGGTTCTATTGCATGGTTAGATAGTGCTGGTTCTTTAAAGGTAGGACCAGAATCTGCTGGTGCAGTGCCAGGTCCAGTTGCTTATGGGCAAGGAGGGAAGGAACCGACAACAACAGATGCGAATCTATTGACAGGAAGACTTTCCGCCAAAAATTTCGATTATAATGTAGATTTGGAAAAGGTAAAAGCAGCTGTGGCAGAGAAGATAGCTAAACCGTTCGGTATCTCTGTAGAGGAAGCCGCACTTGGCATCATTCGCGTGGCAAACTCTAATATGTTAAACGCTCTAAAACTTATTTCAATTCGAAGAGGTCATGATCCACAAGATTTTACGATGGTCGCTTTTGGAGGCGGTGGGTCTATGCATGCGACAGCTTTAGCAAAAGAATTAGGAATGAAGAAGGTGGTTATTCCAATTGCTTCTCCTGTGTTTTCAGCATGGGGCATGTTAATGACAGATCTTCGACATGATTATATCAAAACATATATTAAACGATTAAGAAACCTGCAAGCAAAAGAGATATTGGCGGAGTGGGAAGAGATTGAGAAAGTTGCTTTTGCTCAGTTTGCTAATGAAAACATAGCGAAAGAAGATGTCGAATTTCACTATTTTGCAGATATGCGTTATCTAGGACAAGAACATACTGTAAAAGTTCCGCTTCCTGAAGGTGATTGGTCAACAGGACATATTCAAAAGGTGATTGAAGCATTTCATGAACTGCATGAAAAGAATTTTACGTTTAGATTAGATGATACAGAAGTAGAAATAGTAAACTTACATGTAACGGCATTTGGAAAGATAGATAAGCCAGAGATTAGCAAAATTAGCCGTCAATCGACAATAGAAGATGCTCATATTGAAACTCGTCAAGTCTATTTTGAAAATCCGAATCGTTGGGTTGATACACCAGTCTATCAGCGTGAATTGTTGCCAATTAATGTCTCGGTCGATGGTCCGGCAATTGTTGAAGAAAAATCAGCCGTTACAGTTGTATATGAAGGACAAGAGTTAATAGTTGATGAATATGGGAACTTAATCATTGAATTGGAGGAGAATTAAATGTCAGCCCAAACAAAAGTAGATCCGTTTACACTAGAAATAATTAAAGATTCTTTACTTGCTGTTGGTGACGAGATGTTTATAGCACTTGCAAAAACATCGATGAGCCCGATCATTTATGAAGTTCTCGATTACGCCAGTGGATTAACTGATGCAAAAGGCCAGTTATTGACACAAGGGAATGGTGTGACAGGTTTTATTGGAATGCTATCAACAATGGTTAAGCAAACAGTTGAAAAGTATGGACAGGAAGGTGATTTAAATCCTGGAGATATCATCGTAATTAATGACCCTTATGGTGGTGGTGGATCACATTTATCTGATGTTGGACTCGTGATGCCAATTTTTTATGAAGGAGAGTTGATTGCTTTTTCTGCCAATAAGGCACATTGGACAGAAGTGGGTGGAAAAGATCCTGGTTCATTTACAAATGATTCAACAGAAATTTATCAGGAAGGTTTACAATTTCCTTGTATTAAATTATTCGAAGCTGGTAAGGTAAATGATGCAATTGTGGAAATGATACGTGCCAATGTTCGATTTCCTGATTTATCGCTTGGTGATATGTGGGCACAAGTCGCCGCATTAAAAACAGGTGAAAGAAGATTACAGGAATTATGCCATAAGCATGGCAAAGAATCTATTTTAGCAGCAATTGAATATTTATTAAATCACGGGGAAACAATTTCTAGACAAGAATTGAAAAAATTACCAAAAGGAACGTTTACAGCTAAGGGCTATATTGAAACAGATGGAATTGGTAACGGTCCATTTCCGATTCAAGTAAAAGTAACCATTACTGATGATGAATTTATTTGTGATTTTAGAGGGAGTAGTCCACAAGTGCCAGGCCCTGTTAATACGTCATATACTGGCTTACTTTCGGCTATTCGAACGATTTTTCTCGCAATTACAAATCCTGATCAAGATGTCAACGATGGTGCTTTTAGACCGTTAAAAGTGTTAGCTGATGAAGGTTCAATTATGTCAGCTAAACGTCCAGCACCAACTTCTAACTATTTTGAAACAATGTTAGGATGTACTGATCTGGTCTGGAAAGCTTTAGCTCCCCATTTACCAAATCGATTAGCTGCAGCACATTTATTATCTGTCTGTTCAGTAACGTTATCGGGCAACCATCATGATACAGATGAACCATTTTTAATTGTTGAGCCTTCTGCTGGTGGTTGGGGCGGTGGATTAAACCAAGATGGTGCTAGTGGTCAATTCTGTGTTCTTGATGGTGAAACATATAACGTACCCGTTGAAGTAGCTGAAACAAGGTATGGCGTTTTGATTGATGAATATCGTTTACGAACAGATGGTGCAGGCGCAGGTGAATTTATTGGTGGAAGAGGTGTTGTTCGCTCATATCGTGCATTGACTGACAATCAATCCGCTACGATCACATACGGTCGAAATAAGTTTCATCCATGGGGAATTAATGGTGGGCATAAAGGGTCACTGAATGAATTTTTCGTTCACAGACGTGACGGTCAGGTAGAAGGACCGTTTGGAGTCTATCCACGTTATCCTTTGCATAAGAATGATGTATTAAAATTGATGACTGCAACTGGCGGTGGGTATGGTAATCCGTTAAATCGCCCAGCTGAAAAAGTGGTCAAAGATGTGAAAAATGAATACTTTACCATTGAAGAAGCTCGCATGATTTTTGGGGTAGAGATTGATCCAGATACATTTGAATATAAAGAATTACCTGCACGTAAAACAGCTAAATGAGGGATATATATGGATATAAAAAAAGTGTTTGTTCAAGACGGCATCCAGCATTTATTTGCACAGGAGTCCGATAAATTAAGTATTCAATTCGGGTTTGTTACGATTAATCCAGGCGAACGTGTTCCAGAAAAAGGTGTTTCTTGCCATAGTGAGAATGAATATTCATTTATTATTCAAGGGACACTTGAAGGTGAGAGTGGTGGAAAGCCTTATAGAGTCACAACTTCTGATGCAACTTTAATTCCTGCTGAAGAGAAACATTGGGCTATTAATACAGGAGATGAACCTTGTCATATTATCTGGGCTCTTGTTAAGGAAAAGTAAGGGAGGGAAGTTTTTCCCTCCTGCTTTTAATTTTTCTAATAAGGAGTGTGATCTCATGACATTTAATTTGCAAGAAAAATTATTGGCTAACTATGATTCCATATTAGATCGAGCTGGGGTGTCAGGGCGTCGTCTTGCTGAACGTTTACATGCTATTTCAGAAATTGGCTTAACAACTGATTACGGTTCCAATCGTCCTGGATATTCTAAAGAAGAACAAACAGCTAAATTACTTGTTTTAAAATGGTTGCGTGAAGCAGGTCTTCATGTTTATCAAGATGGCGCAGGAAATATAATCGGTCGCTTGGAAGGTACGAGCCAAAATGAACGAACGATTATGTCAGGCTCACATGTTGATTCCGTCCCAAATGGGGGTCATTTTGATGGCGTATTAGGTGTTGTCTCTGCTTTAGAAGTTGTTGAAGCATGGCGTAAAACAGGCTATCAACCAAGAAAATCATTTGAAATTATCGTGTTTTCTGATGAAGAAGGCGCACGTTTTGATAGTGGTTTGAATGGTAGTGAGGCCATCGTAGGAAACTACGATTTGCAAGAAAAAATAAAACAGAAAGATAAAATGGGGCACAGTTTTAGACAAGTACTTGAAAATGTGGGTCTATCTGTTGACACTTTTTCGAAAGCGAAACGTGATTTATCTAACGTGGATTTATTTGTTGAATTACATATTGAACAAGGAAAGCGTTTAGAACAAGTAGATTTGCCATGTGGAATTGTTACAGGTATCGCCGGACCATGTTGGTTGGAAGTAACGTTTGTAGGAGAAGCAGGTCATGCAGGAAATACACCGATGAATCATCGAAAAGATGCTCTCCTAGCCGCCAGTGAATTTATATTAAATGTCAATCAATTGCCAAGTCAGGTTAGTTCTTCAGCCGTTGCAACGGTAGGTAGACAAATGATTAAGCCAAATGGTGTGAATGTGATTCCAGGCAAAGTAACATTATTTGTTGATATTCGTGATATTTATCAAGAAACGAGGGATCAACTTGTAGATGATATCATTAAAGCAGCTTATCAAATTGCGAACAAACATCAAATGACTGTTAACTGTCATGAAACATCGAGAGTGAAACCTATCGCAATTGAACAAGAGACTCAAAGCTTACTAGCTGAGGTGGTTCAAGAACAAGGACTTAAGCCATTTTATCTTCCAAGTGGTGCTGGTCATGATGCGATGGTTATGGGAGAAAAAGTCCCCATTGCCATGTTATTTGTGAGAAGCCGATCAGGTATAAGTCATAATCCGAAAGAATGGACGGATTTAAATGATGCTGTTCAAGCTGTTCATATATTGAAACGATTCATTGAGATGAATCAAGATAAGTAAGTGCTAATCGTTAGATACAACTGCTATGCTGTATTATATGTTATAAATTCCCTAAGTGATTTTAACATGTTTGTGAATAATTCTTCTTTCTTTATCATAGTGATAAAAGGTGTGGTACTATGTGAGTATATGATAAAGGGTGTGATAAGTGTGGTCACGGCATTACTTCATGGGCAGGGAACATGGAATTTGCCTTTGTTAGGGATTCTTTTATTCATGTTAATTTTATTTTATCGATTCAACAGTCGCAAGACGCTTCCGTTGTATCGCGGAACAAATAAGAAAAAGCGATTATATCGACTACAGTTATTACTTTTCGTTGGTGGTACTGTCTTGCTTTATATGATGATTGGAAGTCCTTTTGTTCCTTTTAGTTATTTGTCGTTTAGTTTTCATATGATTCATATGAGCATTTTATTCTTTATTATTCCACCGATGATGTTACTCGGTATACCATACGAGTTGTATATTACGATCCAACGTGTCCCTGTTATACAAGTAATAGCCAAAATGATTACACCACTCCGGGCTTTGATTGCTTTTTCAATTTTATTTTTACTTTATCACATCCCGATGTTTTTAATGATTTTGTCTGAGTATGCTTATGGTCAACGTTTATTTATAATTGTATTATTTGTATTATCATTTCGTATGTGGTGGCCAATCGCTTCACCCAACCGTCATAAGCGATTGGATCATCAGCAGATGAAGCAGTACGCGCTGATCAGTGGTCTATTTATTATGCCAGCCTGTCTATTCTTTATCGCAAGTGGCTGGTTCGGTCGTGTACCGAATCCGTTTTTTTCACAATTGACGACACATCTTTGTATCCCGTCAAATGGTTATATTCCACCGTTATTACCGCCACCATTTAATACAAAGTATGACCAAATAATGGCTGGTGTATTCATGTTAGGATTACATAAAGTCGCATTAGCTGTAACATATCGACTCGGTATAAAGTCATTGAGTTAGATTTTAAAAAGCAAAACACAGAGCTTCTGTTACCGCTCTGTGTTTTTTCTTATTTATAAGGCGATCCAATTATAAAAAAATTGTTTCGCGTGATTTTCCCAATTACCTGCTAGATGATGATTTTTAGGTGGTTTGATATTTATGCCGCGTTTTTTATCGCGCATATATTCTTTTTGTAACGTATCTCTTTCATATTCTGGATGTGCTGTTAAATAAAGATGGCGATTATTTTTAGAGCTAACAAGTGTGACACCAGCTTCAGTTGAATGAATGAGTATGTCAAGTTGCTCTATTTCTTGTATAGCTCTTTCGTCTAAATAGACATATCTTGAATGAGGCATCAACAATCCGTTACTTAATCCAGTTAATAAATCGTGTGGTCGCTTTATTGTATGCGAGAAAACACCGAATACTTTGTCCGATGTCATTCGTTTTTTGACATTGTAATGGTAATATAATCCTGCAATAGCTGCCCAACATATATATAAGGTAGAAGTCGCACCGTTTTGGACAAATGCAAATATTTTTTTCAGTTCTTCCCAATAAAGTATTTGAGAAAAAGGGATAAATTCAAGCGGTGCACCAGTAATAATGACACGGTCATATGTTAATTTCTTGATATCTCTATATGTTTTATACGCTTTATTTAAGTAAGCGTAGTCTGTATTTTTCGGTCTATAGCTTGCCATATTTATAAAATCTACTGTTATGTCAATCGACAAGCTCCCAATAAGCGAAAGAAATTGAAACTCTGTATCTATTTTGTTCGGCATTAGATTGACTATTAATATGCGAATGGTTTCTTTTGTTTGCTGCCCGTGATATTTGATACAGATTCTCTGTTGTTTTAACCGCTTAATGGATTGTAGATGTGGATTAAGATATAACGTCACGCCGTCACCCTCTTTTTCATTCATCTGTTTTGACTGCTTTTTTTAATGCTTGATCGATGTCTGCGATTAAATCATCAGCATCTTCAATACCTATGGAAAGACGTATCATATCAGGTGTGACACCAGCTTGATACTGCTCTTCTTCACTTAATTGTGCATGGGTTGTACTTGCTGGATGTATGACAAGTGATTTAGCATCTGCAACATTAGCGAGATGTGAGAAGAGTTTCAATGCTTCAATAAAGCGGCTACCTTCTTTTACCCCACCTTTAATGCCAAATGTAAAGATTGAACCAGCTCCTTTTGGAAAGTATGTTTGAGCTAAATCGTAATATTTATTTCCTTTTAAGTTCGGATAATTCACCCATGATACGAATGGATGATCATTTAAAAAGCGCACGATTTTTTTCGTGTTTGCGACATGTTTTTCTACGCGAAGAGATAATGTCTCTAATCCTTGTAAAAATAAGAAAGAATGAAAAGGACTTAAAGCTGCACCCGTATCACGTAATAATTGTACCCGTGCCTTCGTAATAAAGGCAGCCGCACCAACATCTTTTGCATATGTTAGGCCATTATAACTATGGTCTGGTTTATTAAAGTCTGGAAACTTTTCATTATTAAGCCAGTTGAACTTTCCACCATCGATAATGACCCCACCAATGGATGTTCCATGACCGCCGATAAATTTTGTCGCTGAATGAATGACGATATCAGCACCATATTCAATGGGGCGAATTAAATAAGGTGTACCAAATGTGTTATCGACGATAAGTGGAATATGGTGTTCGTGTGCGATATCGGCAATTTTTTTAATATCAACTAAATTAATACCTGGATTACCAATCGTTTCGATAAATAATGCTTTTGTCTTATTGGTGATGGCATGTTTGAAGTTCTCTGGATGATCTGGATTAACAAATGTCGTATGAATCCCAAGTTTCGAAAGCGTCGTTGAAAATAAGTTATATGTGCCTCCATATAACGTCCCTGCTGAAACGATATGATCACCAGATCCTGCGATGTTGATTATCGCATACGTAATCGCAGCTGCTCCTGATGAAAGAGCGAGTGCGCCAATTCCATTTTCTAATGCGGCCATTCTCTTTTCAAACACATCAGTTGTCGGGTTCATGATGCGCGTATAAATGTTGCCTTCTTCTTTTAATGAAAATAAATCGGCTCCATGCTCCACATTATCAAAGACATACGATGTCGTTTGATAGATTGGCACTGCTCTTGCTCCTGTTGTTGGATCAACTTCCTGACCTGCATGAACTTGTAATGTGTCGAATTTCAATGTTTGTTGACTCATTTTTATCCCCCTTATAAATAATATAAAAACCCCTTTCATCGTATAGATGAAAGGGGAATTTAACAGAATGATTGTTACCCTCTCATCTTTCTCGTTGGGATATCCCAACGAGTAGGATTTAGCACCGTTTCAGATAAAAACTGAAGGTTGCCGAGGTTTCACCGGGCCTATTCCCTCCACCTCTCTTGATAAGAGTTAAATATTAATAATTCATTATATGAGAAAAACATAGTTCTATGACAAAACTAAAACCTCTTTCAGCAAAGCATGAAAGAGGTTTTTTCCATATCTTATCTTTCAGCTCTTGCTGCAGGAATTAGCACCTTCATTCGAGGTTGCTGGGCTTCACTGGGCCTGTCCCTCCACCACTCTTGATAAGTTTATTTATTAGATTATTTTCATTATATCATCAATTTGTTAAGTGTCAAAGATGTATTATTTTTTATCTTCATTTATATGCTTGCTTTTATCAAGCCAGCGTTTTTTCGCTTCTTGTTGTAATTCGCGTTCAGTTTGACGTGCTCTTTCAATTTCTTCTTTAACGAGTTCTAAATCAAGTTGTAATAGTCTACCACCTTGTATGTCATCGTAGGCTAAGTCTTGTAATGTATCACGGCTCTCAGCAGTAGCGATTACCATTAATCCAGTTTTTCCTGGAGAAATCATTGATAACGTTTGCTCAAAAGCCGACATCGCATCACGTACTTCTCTAGCATCACCTGAGGCACCAATCATTGTACCTGACACCCATCCTAATAACATCCCAATTGGTCCACCTAAAATGCCTATGAGTAAACCGATTAAACTACCCCGAGATGTTTTATCTGGTCCCGTCATATCCATGAAGTCTTTTATTTCTAGCTTTTTATCAAAAGTATTCGTAATAACAGCCATTTGTTCGATTTGGACTTTTTTAGCGACATGTAACTGCTTTAATTCAGAAAACGCTTGGTATGATTTACTATCTTCATCATAATGAAAACGCGCTTACCCACACGGTCACCTCAATTGTTTTATTAACAATTATCATAGCATAGAAATCGACTTAAGGAAATAATTGTTAATAAAGGGGAGTTACTGCATCATTTAATTTATTGGTGATTGTACATCATGCTCGGTTTGTTTAAAAGAGCGTGTAAATTTTGATATGTTTTTTTGCGCATGGACATACGATAAAACTTTGCTGAAAGAAGAAAAAGCGGTTTTTAACTCTATTAAATCAAGAGTTAAAACCGCTTAACCAAAGATGTTTATCTATATAATGCGTTACTTATTTTATTTTGAGAAATACTAACAGATTTTATTTAACACCAATCATATACTTTTGGATTTTAGGGGCGATGGCAAACAATAAGAAACTGAGAGCCACTGCTGTTCCACCAATTAATCCGAAGTAAAAGATTTCCGTTTCAGGTGTATATAGTTTTACAAGCTGTGCGTTAAGTGCTTGGGCAGCGGCGTTGGATAAAAACCATAGACTCATTGTTTGAGCTGAAAACGCTTGTGGTGCTAATTTTGTAGTCGCTGATAAACCGACTGGTGATAAGCATAGTTCTCCAATAACTGCTAATAGAAAACTTAATGTTAACCAGATCGGATGAACGAGTGCTTCTGTTCCATACATAAAAGCTGGTACAATCATAATAATAAATGATAGCCCTGCAAAGAATAACCCAAATGAAAACTTACGCGTTGTTGATGGTTGCCGTTCGCCTAACTTAATCCATAACGCAGCAAATACTGGTGCTAACGTAATGACAAATAGTGGACTAAGTGATTGGAACCATGATGAGTGTAATTGTATTCCAAAGATTTCTAGTTGTGTACGTTTATCAGCATATTCCGCTAAAATAATCGCCCCTTGCTCATAAATAGCCCAGAATAAAACAGATGTTACGAAAAGTGGAATATATGCAAGTAAACGTGATTTTTCTACATTTGTCGTTTTTTCACTACGATACATAACAATGAAGTATGCAGTTGGAATAATAATTCCTAACAAGCTGATTAAAATTGTAAAACGATTGATTGTTAAAATATTTGTAGGAATCGTTATAAAGCCTAGGCCGATAATAATGAGAAGTCCGACGACGATTCTTTTTATGACGCGAGACTTTTCTTCAGGCTTTAATGGGTTTGGAACTTGAGTCCCAGCAAGGGCTAAGTTTTTCTTTTTTGTCACAACGAAAACGATTAAACCTATTAACATCCCAATTGCCGCCATTCCGAAACCGAGATGGTAATTATATTTTTGTCCTAAGGTTCCGACGATAAATGGTGCGATGAAAGCCCCCATATTGATTCCCATATAAAATATACTAAAGCCTGCGTCACGACGATTATCTTCTCGATGGTACATATCACCAACGATACTAGAAACATTTGGTTTTAAGAGTCCTGTTCCTATAATAATGAGAAACATGGATATGAATAAAGCGGTTACACCAGCTGGTAAAGCTAGTACAATATGTCCCGCCATGATTAAAATCCCACCATAGAATATCGAGCGCTGTGTCCCTAGTAAGCGGTCGGCGATCCATCCACCGATAATCCCAGACATATAGACTAATGATCCATAAACAGCCATAATTGATTTAGCTGTTCCTTCATCCATGCCGAGACCACCGTTTACAACTTCACTGTACATATAGTAAAGCAGTAAAGCACGCATACCATAATATGAGAAACGCTCCCAGAATTCCGTAAAAAATAGCGTAAACAATCCTTTTGGATGGCCGAAAAATCCTTTTTGTGGAACGCTATTCACGATGGCTTCTCGATCGATTTTACTCATTAACTGTAAACCCCTTTCGAAAATCCGCCTCTTTTGTTTTGAATAGTCAGACGAATGACGTTTTTATTACTTATTAAATATAATACAAAAAAAATTATATTTCAAATGAAATTTTTGTTAGGAAAGTGTGTTCATTTTATGAGAACCTTGGCTTGGAATGAGTAATTATCGATAGACCTTAGCGAGTTTTTATTTGTGAGGGGCTGGTCGTGATGAAAATGTTTTCTTTTTCTACTCCGCACGGCCTCAGTTAAAGATATCAATCGGT
>NZ_JACHHA010000001.1:232004-471169 GCF_014202495.1 Cerasibacillus quisquiliarum
GGTGCAGAGTAAAGCGTTCCACTCCGCACGGCCTCAGTTAAAGATATCAATCGGTGCAGAGTAAAGCGTTCCACTCCGCACGGCCTCAGTTAAAGATATCAATCGGTGCAGAGTAAAGCGTTCCACTCCGCACGGCCTCAGTTAAAGATGTCAATCGGTGCAGAGTAAAGCGTTCCACTCCGCACGGATACTGTTAAAGATATCAATCGATACGGAGTAAAGTGTTCCACTCTGCCCGAACTCTGTTATAAATAGAAAAACATGAAGAGTAGATCACCAGATAAGAACAGCAAAATAATTAATGTTATGGCCTTATGTCGTAATAAGAGTAAGGCCCATTTTGAATGAAGATAAAATGCTTTGATAGTACTTTTCTAATGGTTCTAGGTGACCGAAATATATGACACCACTCATAAATGACATTGGTCGTTATTTTCATATCTGGAAATAGTAGATGGAACTCAAATACGTTCCGCAATATCCCTTTTTCTAATGTCTCAGTATATCCGCAGTTATCGCATAATAAAAAGCTTTGTCTCTCCCTCGATAAAAACATATAACACTCCGGGCAGGTGATGCCTTTTCGTAGTTGTTTGAAGTCATAGTCTGGAAGGTTTTCAAAGGATGAATCAGTTATTTGAACCTTCTTTAAATCCTGTGCTAACTGATGATGCTCTTGCTTGAGCGGGACGTGTGATTTGTTCAAGAATTGAATGAATCGATTTAATTGGCTTCGAAGTAGGATAGGTAGATTAGGTGGAAGTTGATATAAAGTAAAGTCTCGGTTAATAAAAACGAGATATGATTTTACGGGTAGATTATAACCGAGGTTTATAACGAGCTGGCGCAGTAAATAGTCGCTTTTGTTTAATTGATTGAGTGGATTTCGAATCTCTTGCTTTGTTGATTTCACATACCAATTACCATTTTCTATTATAAATTCACCTTCATAATTTTTTACTTCGAATGAAAAAATGGTTTGAGCATGAATGAGTATATGATCGATTTGGAAAAGGGAGTTGTTACTTTGGAGTAGAAGATCGTGGAGAAAAATAGAGTTTGTTGTGTGGTTATTTTTTATCAATTGATAGAATTGTTTTTCTCCTTCATGTCCTTTTAACAGGCGAATATATTGTTGTTTCTCTTGTGTTGAAAGGTTCATGCGAGCGAAAAGAATCCGTCTTTTTTGTAAATCTTTTGGTATGACTAGTTTTTGCTGAACGTCTTTCATAATATCATCCTTTCTATTCATTTTTATTTTGCTGATATGATTAGATGCCAACAGGTAGGGAAAATTAGATAAAGTGCTAGGAAAACGACCAGTAGAGTGGTTACTCGTCCAAAGAACAATATTTGTGGGGCGTAAATGCGACAAGGTTCAGTCTAGTAAAAAGACTATCTAAATTGAGTGAACTTTATATAGATATTAAGCTAAAAAGAGAGTGGAATCAAGTTTGCTAGGGGAGGAATGCGCATCACCTTTTAGCTTGAATGGGGAAAAAAGTATGCTCCTTACTTCGCAAAAACCGTTCGAAAGAGTTAGTGCAGTCTTTCTTATGGGAGGGAGAGAGTATGCCGATCCTCCCTCACTCAATTCGCCAATCAATCTTTTCCTGGCCAGTTTGTTTAAGAATGGTGTTTGTTTTTGAAAATGGGCGACTACCAAAAAAACCACGGTGGGCTGAAAGCGGGCTTGGGTGTGGAGCTGTTATTACAAAATGTTTGTCCAAATCGATTAAAGCTTGCTTATTTTGAGCCGCTCTGCCCCAGAGAATATAAACAACCGGCTCCTCTTTTTGATTCAATATGTTGATCACTTGATCTGTAAAGTTTTCCCACCCGCGGCCTCGGTGAGAATGAGCTTGTCCGCCACGAACTGTCAAGACCGTATTCAGAAGGAGTACACCTTGTTTGGCCCACTTAACAAGATTGCCGTGATTTGGCGCTTTAAAGCCAAGGTCACTCTCTAATTCTTTGAAAATATTTATTAGAGATGGTGGGCACTTCACACCTGGTTGCACTGAAAAGCTCAGTCCGTGTGCTTGGTTCGGTCCATGATAGGGATCTTGCCCGAGTATGACGACTTTTACATCACGAAAAGGTGTGTAGTGTAATGCATTAAAAATATCGAACATATTTGGATAAATCGTTTGTGTCCTGTATTCTTTTATTAAAAATTCTCGTAACTTTAAATAATAAGGTTTTGAAAACTCATCGTTTAATAGTGGTGCCCAGTCATTCTTTAGTATCTGTGTCATTTACCTCATCCTTACGTAACGTGTTATAGCTACTTTTATGTTATGGCATGTAACTAAATCGTACAAGTAAAGTGAGAAAAATCGCTATTATTATATTAAAAAATCTAAAAAAAATACCTATAAGTTTAAAAGCATGTTGTTTAGCTGAAGGGAACAACGCTCTAACGCTTTGGTTAACACTCACACAGAAGTAATCCAATTTATATAATCGATAAGAGTGTGCGAGTTGCATAAAAAACCGCATGAAACGGTAGCTTCATGCGGCGTCCTTTCGACTATCTCGGCAACCTATTCGAAAAATGTATATTAATAATGCAAGCTTTCTGTATAATGACAGATTTTACATTTTCTCATCGTTGTTGTTTCAAGAAATTGATGATGACATTGTCTTTGGATATGCTCGAGTTTTTGTTCGAGTTGTATGAGTTCATGACGTAATATGGTCATCTCATTTATCAACTGTTTAGCTTGCTTCTTTCTCGTGTTATTGATAAATAGACGATCCATGTTCAATAAACTCCTTTGACTTTTGTTTCATACCTTCTCTTCTTATTTCCGATTCGGTTTGACCTGTTGCTTTAGCCATTTTTCTTAAATCATGTGAGATTCTCATGGAGCAGAATTTAGGACCACACATAGAACAGAAGTGGGCTATTTTTGCACCTTCAGCTGGAAGCGTCTCATCATGATATTCTCTCGCTCTTTCAGGATCAAGTGCTAAATTAAATTGATCGATCCAACGGAATTCAAATCGAGCTTTTGATAACGCATCATCACGAATTTGTGCACCTGGATGCCCTTTAGCTAGGTCAGCAGCATGAGCAGCGATTTTATAGGCGATGACCCCTTCACGAACATCATCACGATTAGGAAGCCCGAGATGTTCTTTTGGTGTGACATAACATAACATGGCTGTACCATACCAACCAACCATTGCAGCTCCAATTGCCGAAGTAATATGGTCATATCCAGGTGCTATATCAGTTGTTAATGGTCCTAGTGTATAAAAAGGCGCATCATGACATTCTTCACTGGCACGATCGACGTTTTCTTTTATTTTATGCATCGGAATATGCCCTGGTCCTTCTATCATCACTTGTACATCGTGTTTCCATGCGATCTTTGTCAATTCACCGAGCGTTTTGAGCTCTAAAAATTGTGCTTCGTCGTTAGCATCGGCAATGGATCCTGGTCTTAGTCCATCGCCAAGTGATATAGATATATTGTATGCTTTAAGGATTTCACAAATCTCTTCAAAATGTGTATATAAAAAGTTTTCTTTATGATGAGCAAGACACCATTGTGCCATAATTGAACCGCCACGTGATACAATTCCAGTAGTCCGGTTAATCGTCATAGGTATGAAACGTAAAAGAACCCCTGCATGAATTGTAAAATAATCGACACCTTGTTCTGCTTGCTCAATTAAAGTATCTCGGTAAACTTCCCAAGTTAAATCTTCAGCGATTCCGTTTACCTTCTCAAGTGCTTGGTAGATGGGAACTGTACCAACAGGAACTGGAGAATTGCGAATAATATATTCCCGCGTTGTATGGATATTTTTACCTGTTGATAAGTCCATAATCGTATCGGCTCCCCAATATGTTGCCCAAGTCATCTTTTCTACCTCTTCTTCAATTGAAGAGCTCACAGCAGAGTTTCCAATATTGGCATTAATTTTGACGTGAAAATTCCTGCCGATAATCATTGGCTCACATTCAGGGTGGTTAATATTCGCTGGAATAATTGCCCGCCCTTCAGCTACTTCATTTCTAACAAACTCAGGATCTAAGTTTTCTCGTATGGCAATAAACTCCATTTCTTGTGTAATGATTCCTTTTTTAGCATAATGCATTTGAGTGACATTTTTTCCAGCTTTTGCTCGAAGTGGCTTTCGCTTAAATGGTAGATGGACTGTTTTCCGATGATGTTTCACAAGTCCATTATCTTCAGGTTTCATCTTTCTACCTTCATATTCTTCAACATCATCACGCTCTAAAATCCACTCTTTTCTTAGTTCGGGTAATCCTTTATAGACGTCTGGATTAAAGGACGGATCAGTGTAAGGTCCACTCGTATCATATACACGGATAGGTTCATTATGAAATATCCCAGTTTCTGTTTCAGTAGTGTGTAATGTGATTTCACGCATTGGTACACGTATGTCAGGTCTTGAGCCTTTTACATAAACTTTCTTACTTGCTGGAAATTGTTTCTTAAAATCGATGTTTACTTGATTAATTTGTTTCATGAATCATTCCTCCCTCAGATAATATTCGGAATACTGTCGAGGTATAGGAAGAAAGTAAGTCGGTTTAACAATAAAAAAATCGAGTTCTATTATAAGAACCCGATCTATGACCTACATAAAAGCATAGACTTACAAAACAATGTATCCCTAATGGACACATGTATGTAGACTACTTCCCTCCGCTGGTACAAACCAGATCAGGTTCTAAGAGTTAAAGAGCTTAAAGCGCGCTCTTCTCTCAGTCCAAGCTGATTGGACACCCCTAGTAGATTCCTATATGATTCACTTGTGTAAAAAGTTATCATATGATGAGCTATTTGTAAAGCTGCTTTAATGTTAGGAAATTCTTTGTTGCTTAGATTGTCTTAATTCGTCTCGTATTTCGACTAATGCTTCATGCATTTTAAACATGACAATGAGTAACTCACAATATACTTTTACAAAGATAGGACCAACGACTAAAAAGCCGATACCAGATAGTGTAATAAATCCACCAGCATATGTATTAAGTCCTGAAATAATTAAGGCTAAGCCTGTTAAACCTACGAATACAAGTCCAATCCAAAATAAAATTTTAATAATAGTAGGTGTGATCATTTTGTCAAAACTAAAGAAACGGTCCATCAAAAACACTCCTTTACCATAAAATGTATAAATATTATACAATTGATAAATAAAAATAAAATACAATCAATCATTTTTTTACATTAATTTAATATATTTGTAATAATTAACCAAATAAATCGTTCTTTAGGATTATACTGAACGTATAATTTAGTAAAGTGAATTCATTTTGTATATTATATAAGATGGAGACGTCTTGGAGGTATTAAATATGAAAAAAATTGCTTTGTTCTCTATGGGGGGAACGATCTCAGCGAAGGGAAAGAATAGGTTAGATTTAAAAGACTATATTTCTGGAAAGATAACAGGTGAAGAGCTTTTGAAGTCTCTTCCAGAAATCAATCAGATTGCAGAAGTCCATCCGGTGCAAATTGATCGTATTAGTAGTACGAACTTAACAGAAACGCATTGGTTAATATTACAGCGTGAAATTAATCGATATTTAAATGAGTTAGACTTTGATGGAGCTGTCATTACACAAGGGACGAGTACGTTAGAAGAAACAGCTTACTTTTTACATTTAACAATTGCTTCAGATAAACCTGTTGTATTAGTTGGAGCACAAAGACCATTCTCGGCTTTAAGTACAGATGCACCCTTAAATTTTCTGAATGCGATTCGAGTTGCAGTAGACGAGCAATCAACAGGAAAGGGTGTCCTTGTTGTTGCCAATGATCAAATAAGTTGTGCACGTGATGTCACTAAAGTGAATACGTATCGTGTCGAAACATTTCAGTCGGATGAGCTCGGTTATTTAGGTTGGATCAATCCGAACGGAACAGTAGAGTTTTACCGTGAGCCAACAAGAAAACACACAATTTATTCAGTATTTAATCGTCTTAAAGTGAATCAATTGCCACGAGTAGCCATCGTGTATTCATACGCAGGTGCAAATGGTGATTTGATTGATTATATATCTTCCACTGGTAAGTATAATGGACTAGTCATTGCAGGTGTGGGAGCAGGACGCTTTTCTAAAGATGAAGAACATGCTATTCGTCATGCCATTAAAAAAGGCCTATTTGTCGTTCGAAGTAGCCGTGGCGGACAAGGTTCTGTTGTAGATATTGCTGCTTATGAAGGATTAGGAACAATTGCTGGTGATAACTTAACACCACAGAAAGCTAGAATTTTACTTATGCTCGCTATCTCTATGACTGATGATTATCAGAAAGTACAGCACTATTTTAATACATATTAAAGTGATAAACTTTATTTAAAAACAAGTTATCAGTATGAATTGAAGAAGCATAACCTTGATTTTATATGGTTTTATTGTTAAAAGAGAATGATTCGATTTTAATTTTGGCTTTTGAAAGTAGTCCATGCATCATTAATTCCATATAAAAAAAGTAACAACACTTTCATTTTCCTAATGAATATGCGAAAATATGTAAGTATGATTAAACCTAAGCTTATAATGTGTCGCACAATAAATTATGTTTTAAAAAATAAAGGAGCATCATAACAGTGAAAATAGGAATTGATAAAATAGGCTTTTTCACACCACATTTATATATTGATATGAATAAATTGGCATTGGCGCGTGATGAAGAGCCAGAAAAATATACGATTGGAATTGGTCAGGACGAAATGGCTGTGGCACCGATAACACAAGATCCGGTCACATTAGCAGCGAATGCAGCTTTAAATATTTTAGATGAAGAAGATAAAAAGGCAATTGACTTTGTCATTTTTGCAACTGAATCGGGTATTGATCATTCAAAATCAGCTGCTATCTATGTGCACCATTTGCTAGGATTGAAACAAGAAGCGCGTTCAATTGAAATGAAGCAAGCATGTTATGCGGCAACAGCGGCTATTCAGTTGGCAAAAGGTCATATCGCACTTAATCCGGAAAGCAAAGTGCTCATTCTTGCTTCAGATATAGCAAGATATGGTTTAAATACACCAGGTGAAGTAACACAAGGAGCAGGTGCTGTTGCACTTGTTATTAGTGCGGAACCTAAAATCATCGCTTTAGAAGAAAAAAGCACATTCCAAACAGACGATATTATGGACTTCTGGCGTCCTGTTTATTCTGATATAGCTTATGTAGACGGTAAATATTCAAATCAAAAATATATATCCTTCTTCTCGTCAGTATGGAAAGCATATAAGGACAAAGTAGGTCTTACTTTAGGTGACTTTGAAGCTCTATGCTTCCATTTACCTTATACAAAAATGGGCCTAAAAGCATTGCGTACGATTTATGATGATGGGACAGAAGAGGATAAGGAACGACTAATCGACTACTATCAGGCAAGCACCATCTATAATCGTCGTGTCGGAAATATTTATACAGGATCGCTATATTTAAGTTTATTATCTTTACTTGAACAAAAGTCATTAAAAGCAGGATCACGAATTGGTCTTTTTAGTTATGGTTCTGGTGCGGTAGGTGAATTTTTCTCTGGCATTTTACAACTGGGTTATCGAGAACATTTATTTATTGAAAAACATACACAATTATTAGCTGGACGTAAGGAAATCTCAATCCAAGAGTATGAAAAGATTTTTGAACAGGTACTTCCAGTGGATGGGTCTACATTGGAATTGGATGTAACAGAGGATCCAGCACCGATTTGTCTAGCAGGAATTAAAAATCATATGCGTCAATATGTAAATAAAAAGTAGTTGAAACAGCTCGCTCTTTCAATCGACATGGCTCGATTGGAGGAGCTTTTTTTATATGCGGTTAGATATCTATTTGACTATTTAAGAGAGTCGTTGCCTATAATTATCGTACATTTATCACGGGATATCTTTTTAAGAGTGGTGTAATTTTTAGCTCT
Source organism: Cerasibacillus quisquiliarum (assembly GCF_014202495.1). Classification (GTDB taxonomy): domain Bacteria; phylum Bacillota; class Bacilli; order Bacillales; family Amphibacillaceae; genus Cerasibacillus; species Cerasibacillus quisquiliarum. Next base: position 239,933 of record NZ_JACHHA010000001.1, read on the forward strand.
ATGATCTCACTGTGAGACATGGTATATCTAATACTTCAAGTTCCAATAAATCATACAGAAATGGACTTTAAAACAATTGGTGAAAAACGAAGAGTGTTTTCACCAATTGTTCATATCATATAAAAGGCTTATTATTATGATTTTGTTGTCGCTTTCTTTTTAAACCATTTGTTTTTATAAGAAATCGAAAATATAAATGCCGAGGCTAACAATGTGACGAACACAAAGAGATAGGACTGCGATTGGATTACGAGTAAAGGTCCAAATGTAACTAAAAGGACTTCTACTGGCGCAATTGGAATGTAGGCTAAACCGTAATCATCAAGTGTTTTACTTTCTGAATGTGGATCAACAATACGTAATAAGGCAATCCCCATTGCGACGGTTCCAGTTGTCCATCCCCAATTAAATATTCCACGTTCAAACCAATAATCAGGAAAGTACTTTTTCGATATAACTGCAAAAAATATAAAAGCAATGATTAATCCAAAACATAGTAGAATGACTAACGGCGTGATGTAATCTAATACAACAGAAATACTAATGGATGCTATTCCGAATGTAACGAGAAAGTCAGTCGCACTTCCACTAATTCGACTGACGACATGAGCGTTAATATATTGGTCCGAATGGGTATGATTTAGGATTTTTTTCACGGATAATCCGACGATAAAAGCTAAAGAAAATATCGGGATGGACGCTTGTGGGAAGAGGGCTTCTCCCCATTTGCTTAAGTAGTAACCACCCATCGCTATAAAAATAACTAATGAAAAATGGAGCACGAACGGATCAATGGAAATCGGTGAAACGGTATCCATTTTAACAGGTTGTCGTGCATGGGATGGAATTAAGCCTGTCCTTAGTTCATTAGGCAAGTCTTTAAAATCAGTTAAATAAGATGTATACCCTTTTGTCGCTCCAACTTTAATAAATAGAACACCTAATAAAATTGCCGCAAGTACACCGACAGTTGCCGAAGTCATGGCTAGAGATGTTGCATCTTCCCAGCCATGCTTACTAAACATATCACCAACAGCAGCTGCTGTTCCGTGTCCACCAACAAAACCAGCGGCTAGTATAAGCCCAAATCCAGCATGAAGTTGATCCCAAAATGGATTAATAAATAATAGTGCAAATAACAGCCCCGCTCCCCACATTAAAATCATCGAGTTTTGTGAATAAGCCCACATGCTCCCGATTCGGCCTTTCATTTTTTTCCAACTAATAGCATTTGCGGTTAAGGGAATGGCTCCGAAGATAAAAGCAATTAAAATAGTGGGATAAGTACTGATTTGATTAGAAAAAGGTAGTATATTTAATCCGTTCGGACCGAGTAATAAGCCAAGGAAGCCAGCAATAATACTAGCTGGTAAAAATAATTTTTGAATCGATTTTACTTTCGCACGTAAAATAGTCCCAGCTATTAATAGCACGGCTGCCAATCCAAAATCGATGAAAAAATCCCAAGGTGTGAAAGACATCGTTACATCTCCTTTGTATGAATTTTATTTGCAAGCGTTTTATGATTGATAGCTAATCATGTGAAAGATATGAAAAACGCATATGATGGGATGATTTAGATTTGAAATTTAACCGTGGTGGAGAATAAATTTAATTTTTTATAAGAAAGAGCCGATTATTTTTTATTAGGGTTCACAATGACATACATTATCATTTATATATATGAGTTGTAAACCCTATTATTTAAAATACAATTATTAAAAGTTTTTACTCAATAAGGTGTTCTTGATCATCACAAAAATAGTGAATATTAATTGTATTGCAATTAAAGGTGGAATATAAGAAAATAGATATATAAGATGATTAATAGGGGGTTTTAGGATGCTAGTTAAAAATGATTATGTTAATAAAACAGATGTGGTTTACGTAAAGGAAAATGACAATATGCAAGATGTAATGGACAAATTAATTAAATCTGGTTATCGTTGTATCCCTGTGCTAGATGAGTCAGGGGAAAAGTATGTCGGAAATGTTTATAAAGTCCATTTATTAAAACATGAAAGAGAACATTCACTTGATGCCCCTCTTAATGAATTGATTGCTGATCGTACGGATAGTTATGTAAGAGAAGAAGATGCTTTTTTTAAAGTGTTTAAATCCATTAAGCAACTACCATTTTTAGCTGTTGTTGATGAAGATAAAAATTTTCTTGGTATATTGACGAATGGTAATGTGATTCAAGTTTTAGAAAATGCTTGGGGTGTACACAATGGGAGCTACTCACTTACTGTCGGAACGATTGAATATGCTGGCGCTTTACAGAAAATGTTAGGCGTCGTTAATCAGTATTGTAATGTTCAAAGTGTCATATCGTTAAACAATAATTCACAATATGTAAGAAGAGTATGTATAGTTCTACCTGAAGAAGTCGATGAACCATTAATGCAGAAAGTCGTTAAGGCACTTGATGATAATAACTTTACGATAACCGATATTGAAAAGCTGAACTAAATTACGAATGATATGGTGAGTAAATAGAATTTCGCAACTTTGTAAATGCGAAAAAGATAGATGATAATATTTAATAGAAAAATCATGCCACAACATGGCATGATTTTTTATATTGATTTTGGTCAAGGCTCTGGTAAACACAGTTTGCGCTTTATAATTAACAAAATTGTATTCCATATTAGAAACAGACTTAACACAATTAAACCGATACTTTGAAGCTGAAAAATATAAAGAAATAAGATGTCGTTTAATTCTCTATATAATATATAGGTTGCATTTGTTACCGCTGCACTTGGAAACAAGAATGCCCACCATGAAATATAAAATTTTCCTGTAAAAAAATGTTTAAATTGAATGAGAAAAAGTAAACCTAAATAGAATGCAATGCCGTATAATAACCAAGCAAATCCGTCAAGTTCTCCTGTCAGTCTCATATAGGAACTAAAGCCAATCCCTGGAGGAGCTAATAATATATAGAAGCTTGGCTTTAATGGTTCTGGAAACATTGGAAGAAAGTATACACGATAGATAAAAATCGTCATATAAATTATGCTAAATAATATACCGATGCTAAAGAATATCCAATTAATTGATAAGCTGATATGTTCAACACCAGCAAGTGGTACAACGATGTTTCCTACCAAAGGAATAAACCATGTGGCATTAAAAGCTTGGATCTGAAATTGGTGTTTCCATATGAGATTAGATAACACGATTAATGTTATAATCAGTTGTAAAAATGCACCAGCTACCCAAATAAAATACGATAGAGAACTATAACTATTTAGTAAAGGTACACTTATTAATAGTAGACTAATAGAGATGGCTCCGAAAAAATTTACCTTAATAGGATGATTAAAATCATTGATGACGTCCTCTTTATAACGTATAGAACGAAACAATAAGATGCCACCATTAATGATTAATAATACACACGTTATAAAGAAAAACAACCGTGAAATGAGTGGTTGAAATTGATTCACTTCTTCAAAATATATCATTGCAATACTGACTCCAGCTAACCCCATGACACTTGCAAATAACATAATAGGAAAATATCTTAATCTGTTTTCGTTTGTCATACATTCCCCTCACAAATACATATATAGGTATAATATATTTGTATAGAATAATACATAAAGATATGATTTATGTCATTTTATTTGCTTATAAAACGATACAACTAAGGATATTATTCGCTCAATTCAGATATTTAATTTGAGATTTGATGCATCATACATAAATTAAATTATACGATGATCCAATTATTTTTAATTGCCTTTAAAACAGCATCCGTTCGATTATTCACTCCAAACTTTTTAAAGATAGAGCTAATATGATTTTTTACTGTGCTACTAGATATACCCATTTTCTTCGCGATGACTTGATTACTAGAACCATTGGCTATATGTTCTAGGACCAGCCATTCTTTTTTAGTTAAAAGATTAAGAGGTCGTTCGATTTTAATCTTAATATATGTACGGTATGAATGTAATAAGGTTGATGAAAATCTAGGGTGAACATATACATCCCCCTGTAATATCATATTGATCGCGTGAATTAATTCAGAATTTGTCATATTCGGGGTCAAATAACCGTCTAAATTCATTTGTAAAAGGCGTTCCACTTGATCTTCAGCGACATGTGAAATACAGACAGCAATTTTAGTAAGATGATGAGCATGGTTCATAACATCATCAATGTATGCACTACTTGTGATGAGAAGGTCATATTTTTTTAGATTAAATTGTTGTAATTGTCTAGGATGATGGACATGAAAAGATTGCTGCCTTGATTTTTTTTGTAATGTGTGTACTTTTTGTTCCATTTTACTTAGGTTATTTGAAATGATTCCAATATGGTTCATACAATTCACCTCGCTTTTATAAACAGTTAAAAAATAAAAAAAGCTACCAATCTAAAAATGGATAGCCTGAATATGCCAAATGATATATTCTATTTGGTAACCAGGCGATCATGGCATAAATCTTGCTTTAGACCCTTGGCTTTGCGTCCTATTCTTTCGAGATAGTTTGCCTTTATCAGCTTATACATTTAAAACATATCAACACAAATTGTAATTATACTGCTCCTTTTTTAAAAAATCAAATAGAATATATCTAACTAGGACTTTATTACTATAAATTTAATATAATAAAAGTTAAACCGATAATAATCATGTTAAAACAATTGAAAGGAGAAAGGATATGCAAGAGACTGAAAAGCAATCACAAAGCTATCATCCATTAATTGAAGCGATTATTGAAGTTGCGCCATTGTTTCAACAACTTATGAATGATGATACGACTATTGGAATTTATGATACGGAAAAGTTAATCATCAATTTTCCGGCAAAAGAATTCCAACTAAATGTCCAGCCAGGTGATCCATTAGTAGAAGGTGATATTATTACACAAGCTATCCGTGAAAATAGACCAATGATTTCACCTGTTCCCCCAGAACTATTCGGGGTCCATTTAATAGCACGAGCGATTCCGTTACGAGATGAACAGGGGCGTGTCATTGGCGGGATAGGTGTAGGTGCAAATATTGAACATGCACAAAAACTATCAGAAATATCTCAAAATCTATCGTCAGTTGTTAATGATGTAACAGATACAATTACCGATATGGCACAAACAATTACAGGATTAGCAGAAAATATTACACGTGTTTCAGAAAAAGCAACAGATGTATCAGAAAGTGCTGAAATGATTGAAAAAGTATCTAATGTTGTGAAAGAAATAGCTGATCAAAGTAACCTTCTTGGACTTAATGCAGCTATAGAGTCGGCAAGAGCTGGCGAACATGGCCGTGGTTTCTCTGTTGTAGCAGATGAAATTCGTAAAATGGCTAATCATTCAAAAGATCAAGTGAATGAAATACAAGCTATTACGAGCGAAATTCGTCAAGTTATTGATACATTAAATCGTTACATTCAAGACATTAATGTGGAGTCAGATTCGCAGTCAGCCGCTATCGAAGAACTGTCTGCAACGATGCAAGAAATTAATGCCAACGTTCATACATTAGCCACGATGGCGAAAGAAAATATTACATTTGATAAATAATGAAAAGGTGAGGTTAAATGAATGCATTTAAAAACTTATTACCACAATATATAAACGGTGTTTGGCGAGATGGAAACAGTCATACAAAAATGAAAAATATAAACCCATATACTCAACAATGTTTTGCAACATATAAAGCAGCGACTAAAGAAGATTTGAATGAAGCATATGAAGCAGCACAGAACGCGCAAAAACAATGGGAACATGTAAATCCTGTTACGAAAAGAAGTATCTTAGAAAATGCTGTATCGTATGTGGAGGAAAAGAAAGAAAAAATAATTGATATCATCATTGAAGAACTGGGCGGTACACGTTTAAAAGCGGATTTTGAAATCGGTTTAGTCATAAATATTTTAAAAGAAGCAGCGACCTTCCCATTTCGAATGGAGGGAAAAATATTACCTTCACCGATAGATCATAAAGAAAATCGAGTATATCGCGTGCCTGTTGGCGTGGTTGGTGTTATTAGCCCATTTAATTTCCCTTTCTTTCTTTCTATGAAATCAGTCGCTCCCGCTATAGCAACGGGAAATGGGGTTGTTCTAAAGCCGCATGAAGATTCGGCTATAACTGGCGGTACATTAATTGCTAAGATTTTTGAAGAAGCGGGTTTACCTAAAGGAGTACTTAATGTTATTACGACAGAAATTTCCGAAATTGGTGATGCATTTATTGAACATCCAGTGCCACGATCCATATCTTTTACAGGATCCACAGTGGTAGGTAAACATATAGGTGCTGTAGCAGGGAAACATTTAAAAGAAGTTCATTTAGAATTAGGTGGTAACAGCGCCTTAATTGTTCTAGATGATGCAGATTTAGAACTAGCAGTTAGTGCAGCAGTATTCAGTAGATTTACTCATCAAGGACAGATTTGTATGTCAGCTAATCGACTAATCGTTCATGAGAAAATATATGACAGTTTTGTAGATAAGTATGTAGAAAAAGTGAAAGGTCTCACTAGTGGAGATCCACGTGATGAAGAAACGATTATTGGTCCGTTAATCAATGAGCGTCAAGTTAAAAACACAGAGAAAATGATAGAAAAAGGCTTGTCAGAAGGTGCCAAAGCGATTGTTAAAGGTGAAACAAAAGGAAATATTATTGAACCAGTCGTCTTTACTGATGTGACACCTGAAATGTCTCTTGCTCAAGAAGAAGTATTCGCACCAGTTATTTCAATCATGAAAGCGAAAGACGATGAAGAAATCATTGCTTTTGCAAATGATACAAATTATGGTTTAAGTGGTGCTATTCATACGAGAAATGTTGAACGTGGAGCAGAAATAGCTAAAAGACTAGATACAGGTATGATTCATATTAATGACGGTACGATTAATGATGAACCTAATGTTGCCTTTGGAGGGATGAAAAACTCAGGTGTCGGACGCTTAAACGGTACGTGGAGTCTTGATGCATTTACAACTTTTAAATGGATATCTATTCAGCACGTTCGTCGTGAGTATCCTTACTCATAAAATTTGGAGAAAAGCGTTGTAATCATTTCGATATCGCAAGATTCATGTTACGATACAAGTAAATAAAACGTTTAGGAATGATGTAAATGAAACGACAACATCAACTATTTACTTGTAAAAATTGTTCTACCATTAAAAAAGACGAAGGAACAATTAAACGATTCTTTTCACAAATTTGTTGGGGTCGCGTCGCTTTTTTCCTAGGAGCTGTTTACATTGCCGTCGTACAATTGTTTTTTACATAACATCTTTCTAAGAGGAGATGATATACATGAATATTGTTATTGCGCCTGACTCTTACAAAGGTAGTATGACGGCATTAACAGCTTCTAAAATGATGGCTCGAGCAGCTTTAGATGTATTTCCTAATGCTAAAACAGTTTTAAAACCGATGGCAGATGGTGGTGAAGGGACTTTAGATCTTCTAATTGAAGCTTCAAAATGTATTAAAATTCCGATTACATGCTCGGGGCCATTAGGTGAAGCGCATCGGACATATTATGCTGTCAGTATAGATCAAAAGACCGCTTATATAGAATGTGCTCAAATTGCTGGATTAACACTTGTACCTAAAGAAAAACGAAATCCAGATCATACAACATCATTTGGAATAGGAGAAGTATTAAGTGACGTACTTGATCGAGGATGTCCAGAGATTGTAATCGCCTTAGGTGGTAGTGCTATAAATGACGGCGGTTTAGGTATGCTTATGGCACTTGGGTTAGAAGCTTGGGATCAAAATGGAAAACGACTAGGTCCGTACGGTATAGATTTATTACATGTGCGCCGATTAAGTTTTGCTACATTTGATGAACGTATATTTAAGAGAAAAATAACGATTATAAGTGATGTTATGAATCCATTATGTGGTCCAAATGGTGCTAGTTATATATTTGGACCACAAAAGGGTGCGACAGATGAGCAAGTTCAACAGTATGATCAAGCTCTCAACTATTTTAGCACGCTCATCCAAAAGGAACTCGCCATTCATGTTCGCGATGCTGAAGGTGCAGGAGCAGCAGGTGGATTAGGATTTTCATTTCTCAGCTTAGGTGGAAAGGTTGTTCCCGGTGCGAAATATATGGCTAATATTTTACAGCTAGATAAAGTTATTCAGGGAGCGGATCTTGTTTTAACAGGTGAAGGAAGAAGTGATGAACAGACATTGGCGGGAAAAGCCCCTAGTTATGTAGCAAAACGAGCTAAACAGCATAAAGTTCCGATCTTTTTAATATCAGGTAGTTTGACGGGTGACTTAACTCTTCTCCAGCAAACGTTTACAGGTTGCTTCTCAATCATACAAAAACCGATGTCACTTGATAGGGCGATCAGCAATGCACAACATTTATTATATGAGAGAACAAAACAGCTTTTATATTTTTTGAAAAATATGACGAAATAACTATATGAAATCGGAAAAATATGGTACACTTCATAAATAGATGAATATACTCTAGGAAAATATTGGGAAATATGAGGTGTCAATGATGGCAAAAAACAAACCGAAAAAAAAGCGTAACCCGTGGATTGTCATTCCACTTACAATCTTTATTGTGCTTGTTTTAAGTATCGGTTCATATGTTTTGTCTTTTTATTTTAAAGTAAAAAATACCGTTGATAAAGAGATGAACGAACCTGTAGAATCTATTGATATTACCCAAACGAAGAAAAAGCTTGCTAATATGAAACCATTAAATATATTACTACTAGGGATTGACGCAAGAGAAGGTGATAAGGGCCGTTCGGATGCAATGATTATTTTGTCCCTTGACCCTAAAAACAATCGCTCACAATTAATCAGTATTCCAAGGGATACGCGAACGACCATAGTTGGTAAAGGGATAGAAGATAAGATTAATCATGCTTATGCATTTGGTGGTGCAGATATGTCTGTCGCTACTGTAGAAGAAATGCTGGGGATAGAGCTTGATTATTATGTTAGTATGAATATGGAAGGTTTAAAAGAATTGGTTGACGAATTAGGAAATATCACTGTTCATAATGAAATTGAATGGAAAGATGGTAAGTATCATTTTACAAAAGGCCCACTTGCGATGGATGGTGATATGACAATGGCTTATGTTCGTATGCGTAAACAAGACCCATCAGGTGATTTTGGTCGTACGAAGCGACAACGCCAAGTGATTGGAGCGATCATTGACCGTGGTGCTTCTGTCGGATCCATTCCAAAAATAAATCGAACAATGGAAATCCTCGGTACAAATGTATTAACGAATATGGATTTCGACGATATGAAAAAGTTATTTAATAACTATCGAAAAGCCAACAATCAAGTCGAAGAATATATGTTACAAGGTTCAGGTCAAAAAATTAAAGGTGTCTATTACTTAATCGTTCCAGATGAAGAGATTGAAAAAGTTCATAAAATGATTACAGATTATGAATAATAAGTCGAGCAGTCAGGTTATATTGTATAGCCTGACTGTTTTTTGTTTTCATTTAGTAAACATGAGAAAAGTAAAGAAAGTCTAGTGAATCCATACGGTCTTTCCGTTTCGCATGACGATATAAAAATACCAACATAGGAAAATGGGGGGACCTATGTTGGCATCGTATCATAAAGAGGGTTAGCAATTGTTCGATATAATCACATTAGGTTAGGCTACGATTAACTTAGCTGTATGCAGCCGGTTTCTAACAACAATTCCGAACCAAGCGGCTAATACAGCTTTAATAATTCCAACAACAATAAAAGGTGTAAACCCACCTAGAAAAGCAGCTTTCCACGACAAGTCTGCTGCAAATTTTAACCATGCTGTCCCAATAAATAATGTTATAAACATACCTATAATATTAGCGATAATTGCATTAAACACAGTAAAACTCGTTTTTTCTAAATAATATCCTATAAAAAAAGCCGTTGGAATAAAGGCAACGATAAAGCCACCGGTTGGACCGATAAGTACACCTAGTCCACCTGAAAAGCTAGAAAAAACTGGCAGCCCAACAGCGCCAATAATAAGATATAAAAGTGATGCAAGAGCACCATATGTAGACCCTAAAATAGTAGCGACAAGTCCAATTGCTAATGTTTGTCCCGTAATTGGCACTAATGGTAATGGAATTGTTACTTGAGCTAAAATACATATAATAGCAGTAAATAGTGCTGTGAGTATCATCATACGTAACCTATCATTTGATTGTTCCATCGTGTAGCCTCCTCCCTTTTAACGATATATGTTAACTAATTATAGTTATGGTTAACATATATTATATAGCATATGGAAAAGATGTCAATATCATTTTCTTAACTCTATGAGATTGACACATGTTATAAATTTGCTAATATATTACCATAAATTATTTTAAAATTCCTAAGAGAACAATTGTAAGCGTTTAATAAAGGGGAGTGGCATACAATTAATCTTATATTTAACGATACCAATTCGAATAAAAAAATTTCTAGTAGGTAGATTAGATTCATCATTACAGGGGGAGAAATAGATGACGAAAGATTTAAGAAAAGTACTTATCGCTAGTGTCGTCGGAAGTGCTGTTGAATGGTTTGACTATTTCTTATATGGGACGGTAGCAGCACTCGTATTTAACCAATTATTTTTCGTAACAGATGATCCAGCGTTCGGGACATTGTATGCGTTTGCTACGTTTGCCTTAGCTTTTTTCATTAGACCATTGGGTGGCATTATTTTTAGTCATGTTGGTGATCGAATTGGTCGTAAAAAAACATTGGTCATGACATTAAGTTTGATGGGCGTGTCCACGTTTTTAATGGGAATTTTGCCTACTTATGATATGGTAGGTATATGGGCACCTGTTTTACTCATTATTTTACGCTTAATGCAAGGATTAGGGCTTGGAGGCGAATGGGGCGGTGCCTTACTATTAGCTGTAGAATATGCACCAAAAGAAAAGCGCGGCTTATTCGGTAGTGTGCCCCAAATGGGGGTTACGATAGGAATGTTGATGGGGACAATTGCCTTATCAATTATGACATTATTGCCTGAGGAAGCTTTTTTAACTTGGGGTTGGCGTGTTCCATTTTTACTAAGTGCTTTACTCGTTTGGTTTGGTTTATGGATTCGTAAAGGAATAGAAGAAACACCATCATTTCAAAAAGCACAACAACAAGGTGAAATTGCTAAGTTACCGATTGTTGCTACATTTAAATATCATTGGAAAGAAGTGTTGATTGCAACAGGAGCTAAACAGCACCATTCTATATATTTGGAACATTTATCGTATCTTACGCAACAGAACAACTTGATTTTAGTCGTACGACGACGTTAAATGCAGTGACAATTGGAACTATCGTTACAACTTTGTTAATACCAGTTATGGGAAGTTTATCTGATAAAGTCGGTCGTAAAAAACTTTATGTCGGCGGTTCAATTTTAATGATATTATATGCGTTCCCTTACTTTTGGCTTATTCATCAAGGATCGGATATATTATTAATTGTTGCTACAGTTATAGGTCTTGGTATCATTTGGGCACCGATTACAGCTGTACTCGGAACGATGTTTTCAGAAATATTTAGCCCAGAAGTTCGTTATACAGGGGTCTCTTTAGGATATCAAATTGGTGCAGCTGTAGCAGGTGGAACAGCGCCACTCGTGGCAACCGCGTTATTAATGAAGTTTAATTATTCATATATACCTGTGGCGATATATATTATTTTCACTGCATTGATTTCATTACTAGCTGTTTTACCTATTAAAGACAGATACAAGGAAGAATTGGATGAGGCTTATTTTGAAAAAAAATAGAGAGGGATTTTGCATGATTATTTTATCTGAACATGAAATTATGAAACATTATCGTATGTCGGAAGCAGTTCAGGATTTGGAAGCAGGCTTAATGTCGATGAATGAGGGGAAAATTGATAATCCACATCGAACTGTAATAGAATATCCAGAACAACATGCATCAATTTTATATATGCCAAGTTCGAATCAAGAGGAACGAATAGCAGGGATAAAAACCGTATCGATTTTTCCAGAAAATACACAAGTTGGAAAGCCAACAACACAAGGTGTATTGCTATTAACGGATACACGAAATGGTGAGCACGTTTGTTTAATGAATGCCTCTTATTTAACACGTCTTCGAACTGGGGCATTAAGTGGTGTTGCAACGAAGAGATTAGCACGAAAAGATGCCCGTGTTCTTGGGGTGATTGGAACAGGTGGTATGGCTTTTGAACAAGTTTTAGGAGTTCTTGAGGTTAGAGAAATCGAGAAATTGATTATGTTTAATCGAACACGTGAAAAAGCAGACAAGTTCAAAGAGAAACTCCAACGTTTTGGTGTGAAGCAAGACATCGTCGTTGTTGACCATGTGGATGAAGTTGTCTTAGCTTCAGATATTATTAATTGTGCAACACGCTCTCATACACCAGTATTTGATGGAAAGTTACTTAAAAAAGGAACACATATAAATGGTGTCGGATCATATTTACCATCGATGCGTGAAGTAGATGAAGAAACGATATTAAAATCGGATAAAATTGTAGTAGATGATATGCACGGTGCTAAAGAAGAGGCTGGAGAGTTAATCGATGCCGCTCAAAAGGGTGCATGGTCATTTGATAAGATTTATGGTGAGCTTAGACAATTATTAGGGAAGTCGACTCATCGTGAAACTGATGATGAGATTACATTTTTTAAATCAGTTGGAGCGGCTTACTTCGATATGGCCGTGGCACAAGGTGTCTATCGCGCAGCAAAAGAAAAACAGTTTGGAATAACAGTGACTGTATAACATAGTAAGAGAATGAAAGCTGTCAATAGGCATACTAAGTCCTCTCTTTGCTTTAATAGTTGACGTTAGTGCTTTTAATGAACACTAACGTCTAGTATTCTTTTATTCAATGAGTACTAAATCTATTTGTAGCATCATTATAAAAAGGGCGTCCGTGTATCGGATGCCCTTTTTTACTTTAAAGCAACATACTTATTTAATAATTTTAAGTTCTTTCGGGAAAGAAGTTAATACTTCTACTTCTCCCTTTTCATTAATATAGACCTCATCTTCAATTCTTACGCCACCAAAACCAGGGATATAAATGCCAGGTTCAATTGTGAAAACATATCCTTCACGTGCAATATCTTCATTGTTTTCATGGATGGAAGGTTCTTCGTGAACATCGATTCCAAGTCCATGCCCAACACGATTATTGAAATATTCGTCATAACCGTATGATTTAATGACATCACGTGAAGCAATATCAAATGTTTTTAATGGGACACCTGCTTTAACCGCTTCAATTCCTTTGTTTGTCGCTTCAAGAACGATTTGATAAATTTCTTTTTGTTTCTCGCTTGCTTCACCGAAAATAAATGTACGTGTTGTATCTGAGCAGTAGCCGTTTTTGACAACACCCATATCGATTAATACAAAGTCACCATTTTGAAGTTTACGGTCACCTGGTGAACCATGTGGTAATGCTGACTTTTCGCCAAAGAGTGCAATAGTTGAGAATGACGGGCCATCTGCACCGAATTTACGCATTAAATATTCTAGCTCAGCGACAAATTCGGCCTCTGTCATACCGAGCTTTAGCTTCTTAATTCCTTCAGCCATTACTTTTTCTATAATCTCAACAGCTTCGACCATGTAATCAATTTCTGCACGTGATTTAACTAGGCGTTGACGATTGATTTGTGGTCCAACATCAGTGAACAAAGCTTTAGAGAAAATGTCTTGTAGATGTTTATATTGGAAAACAGTCATCGTTTTCATTTCAATGCCTACTGAAGCTGAATCAGTTGTTAAGTTTTCTTGTAAGACATCGAAAGGACTTTGTTCGTCAGAAATACCGATAATGTCTTGAATATAAGATTGTTCAACTGCCATATCTCTATCAAGGGCAGGCACAAATAGACATGTCTTATTCTGACGACGATCAATGACTAATGCCAAAAATCGCTCATGTGGTTCACACTGAAAGCCCGTATAATAAAAAACATTAGATGGGGTCGTAATAAGTGCGAGATCTATTTCTTCTTTTTGTAAATAATTGTTTAACGTATCGAGTCGTTCTTGAAAATTGATTTGCATCATGCTAATCCTCCATCTCTTGAAAATAGTTTAAAACGTACATGTCCCATTATAACAAAACACTTTCTATTATGAGAGAAATTGATTAAGAAGTTATTCGAAAACCTTCATATCAAATTATCTAGACTTTCTTAATTAATACGAATCTTGGTGAACGATTCCGATTAAATGTCGCTCTTCTGTAACGACTGGAAAGAAGTGAGCAGAAGTTACTTGAAATAATGTTTTAGTATCTTTTTGTGATGTATCGGCATAGAGCGCTAGGCACTCATCTTCTTTCAGCTCATATAATTGTGTAGCATCGTCAGCAGATAAGACGCTGTTTAAATTAACCATACCAGCTAATCGTCCTTGACGGTCGGTTAGAAACAACGGATTTAATGGATAATCAGCTTTAGCATACTCATGTATTAATAACATAGCATCTTTTACTGCCATATCTTCAAAAAAGACAACTAATGGTTGTTGGTCTGTTCCGATAAATGCCATTTTCTTACACCTCCTAAAGCCTCTCGAATGAGAGAGGCTGTTCTTATAATGTTAATAACCAAGCTGCGATTGAAAAGTAAATCAGTACACCTACAATATCAGCGATTGAAGTAATAAGTGGTGCACTAGCTGTTGCAGGGTCAAGATCAAGCTTTTTAAATATAAAAGGTAAGCTCATGCCGATTAAACTACCGACAATGACAATGAATACCATTGTTAAAGCAACGACGAGAGCAATTTCAGGACCGCCTCTAAATAGGCCAACAGTTGCAACAGCTAAAGCCATCGTTCCACCTAAAGCAATGGCGACGGAAAATTCTTTTGTAAACATTTTTACCCAGTCACGAACTGTAACATCTCCAGTCGCCATAGCGCGAATCATTAATGTGGCAGACTGTGAACCTGCATTTCCACCACTATCGACTAAGAGTGGTAAGAAGAAGACAAGGGCAATATGTGATTCTATGACATCTTCAAAGTGAGCAATCCCTGCTCCAGAGAAAACGTTCATAAAGACAAGAATGACAAGCCAGCCAATTCGTTTCCGATACAGGGTAAAAATACTCGCATCTCTAATTCCTTCCTCTAAAGTGGATACAGGTGCCATTTTTTGAAAGTCCTCAGTTACTTCTTCTTCTATGACATCGAGTATATCTTCAACATGGACAACGCCGAGCAGTTGTTCTTTTTGATTAATCACTGGCATAGATACTAAATCTGTATCTTGGAATCGTTCGGCTGCTATTTCTTGGTCTAAATCAACAGGTAAAGTATGAAGATCTGTTTTCATAATGTCACGTAATTCAGCCCCGCCATGAGCAGCTAGCAATTCAAACACCTGTTAATGTGTTGTCATGCATTGTAATATAGAGATAATGAATATTTTCCTTATCACGTACATGCTTCCTAACATGTGTAATCGCTTGGTCTACAGTAAAAGATTCATGTAATGTAATGGATGCTTGTGTCATTAAGTGGCCGACACTATCTTTTTTAAATACATCCGTTCTCATTTTTAACAGTCTCCTTTTTTTGTTTGGCCACTTCAGTGATGGAAGTGGACAATATGATTATGTTTTTTCGTATTCGCCAATCATCATCTACATCAATACACCTATGACTATCCATTCCATCACCCCCGACAAAAAAATAAAAAACACCTTCAACGAATGAAGGTGTTTACCATTCACAAATAAACGACATGCTTAATTAAATATAAGCCAATCGATTTTAATATCCTCCATTCGTTTAGTTTTAACACTATATAGCATAGGAATGATTCCAGCTACGTTAAAAATCACCTTATCTCGATGATTCTTGTTGACCCATTGGAGTCTCTCGACCTTTTTGGGCAGTAGCTTATCTCTATATAGGAGTCTCACCTAACGAAGGTGTCTATTTAATTTTCAAATTGTAATGTATCGTATCTTATATTTTTCCATTTGTCAACTATTTACTGGTTTTAGTTTTTAAAAAAATAGATTAGAGCTTGTGTGACATGTGGTACACATCTTTCGCTGAATAAGATCAACTGGTTCAGTTATCATAAATGATGAACCTAAATGATAAGGATTTGTAAAAAATAAAAGTTCTAGTTGCAATAAAAATAAATATATAGTATTATAAAAAATGTCCATTTACATGATGGCGTTTTCAGTTAAATATCGAGTATACAAAACGTTTCTCATTTTGTTAGATGTGGAACGTTTTTTTTATGCGCAAAAATAAAATGTAAGTAAATGTAAATGGGAGCAAATACAAGTTAAAAAGGAGATGATATCGTGGTCAGCACATGGTTATGGATTCAATTTACACTATTTATGTTAATCATGGTCGGTGTGAGTATCTATGCCGCTCGAAAAACGAAAACAATGGAGGATTTTGCTATAAGTGGGGCAAGTCTAGGTCCTTATGTACTCGGATTATCGCTTGCGGCAACATTATTTAGTGCAGCAACATTTATGGGCTATCCAGGATATTCTTATGCCTGGGGTTTTAGTAATTTATGGTTATATTTAGCCATTTTTATTTCAGCACCACTCGGTTTTATAACCATTGCTAAAACTGTTCATAAACAAAATGACTTTCAAAATTCATTGTCTCTCCCGGATTGGCTAGGAGACTATTACAATAGTGATTTTTTACGCGTCGGTTCAGGGTTAATTATGTTATTTAATTTATTCTATATTGCAGCACAATTTTCAGCAGGGGCACAAATTTTCCAAAACATGCTAGGTGTTAATTATTTAACAGGATTGATTGCAATTGCAGTCATTGTTGTCGGGTATGTGTATGTCGGTGGGTCGTATGCTGATGTTTATACTGATGCTGTACAAGCGGTCATGATGGCTGTTACCGGTGTGATTGTATTTATTTCAGGAATCATATTTTTTGGTGATGGCAGTATTACTTCCGCATTAAAAAATGTGTCTGATAATTTAGCCGAACAAGATGGAAAATTATTACAAGTCTTTAATCCAGATTCAAACTATTATGCCTTTTCAGCGATTATTGGTTTATTAATTATTCAATTCTCATTTTCAGCACAGCCGCAATTATTTAATAAAGTATTATCTTTAAAAAGACGTCGTGACCTAAGAAAAATGATTATCGTTTATATTGTTGCGGCAGCGATGTGTTTATTTGTTTTATTCGGTGGTTTATACGCTCGTGTAGCTGTCCCAGGTTTAGAAGCGGCTGATTTAGCATTGTTAGAATATGTCGCTTGGGGTTTTCCTGCTGTATTAGCAGCATTTGTCGCTGTCGTTATTTTAGCTGCGGCATTATCAACGACAGATGGTTTATTCGTTGTTATGTCAACCGTATTTGCAAATGATATTTTCAAAAAAGTGCTCGTCAAAAGAAATATTATTAAAGTAAAAGAAGAAAACGTCGATAAAATTGCATTGAAAATTAGTAGAATTGCTGTTTTAGGTGTAGGAGTCGCCGCTGCTTTACTCGTACTCAATCCGCCATCATTTTTAGCTGATCTTATGTGGGTCGGTATATCAGGAGTTTCAGCAGGAACACTAGGTCCAATTATGTATGCCGTTTTTGGTAAAAAGAAGGCATCACCACGTGCAGCAGAAGGGTCGATGATTATAGGAATGACTGCTTATTTAATCATTGTTTTCACCGGTGTAGAGTCAAGTCCACTAGCAGCCGGTGGTTGGGCGACATTGATTGGAATTGTTGCTATGTTTCTTCTTGCTAATATTTTTAAGCGTCCAGTCGAAGCATAAAGGCAGTTCATTCATGTTATAAGGAGGGATATTTATGTGGATTAACACGATGCTAACCATCTGGCTGTCAGGGATGATTTTCTCTGTTTCTCTATTTACTTTTTTGTTATGGAAGTTTTATGGAATTGAAGAAGAATAATGGTAATCGGACTGGGATAAAAACAGTTTTAAATGACAAAAATTGCGGAATCAACATTCAAATGTTGTTTCCGCAATTTTTTTGTTTCGAACTTTAACGGTAGACTTAAGAAGTATATCGCCATTAATGCACATGCTCATTCATTTTTTACTTTCGTTTTTTCACTAGCGGAAAATCGAGAGAAAGACAAATGAGCCTTCAGTTCAGGAAACCAAAACTGGTCCAACGTCTATTTTACGTTTTTTATATTTGTTATCATCTATTAGATGATAACATACAAAAATCTAAATTGGTAACGTGTAAAGTTCTCTACTCCACATGGTTACGCATAAATCTTTGAATCCATGCAGAGTAGCTAGCTCTACTCCGCGTGGTTACGAACAAATCTTCAAATCCATGCAGAGTAGCTAGCTCTACTCCGCGTGGTTACGAACAAATCTTCAAATCCATGCAGAGTAGCTCTCTCTACCCCACATGGTTACGAACAAATCTTCAAATCCATGCAGAGTAGCTCTCTCTACCCCACATGGTTACGCATAAATCTTCAAATCCATGCAGAGTAGTTAGCTCTACCTTACATGGTTACGTGTAAATCTTAGAATCCATGTAGAGTAGCTCCCTCTCTACTCCACATGATTTCATCCAAATCCAAATGTTCAAACGATA
Organism: Cerasibacillus quisquiliarum; assembly: GCF_014202495.1. Taxonomy (GTDB): domain Bacteria; phylum Bacillota; class Bacilli; order Bacillales; family Amphibacillaceae; genus Cerasibacillus; species Cerasibacillus quisquiliarum. The sequence continues at coordinate 258,531 of NZ_JACHHA010000001.1, forward strand.
GCAAATAATACTCGAAAATAGTTTGTATTATCTTTTTACTATTTAAATAAAACTTATCGCTCTATTGATCATTTACTGTCATGATCATTAGGAGAAGGAGACTGATACATAAGGAAAAAGTGAACAAAAAAATAGTTTTTTCATCTTTCAGAGGTTTTGTCCCAATTTCTTTTTGGACTTTTGGTCGTTCACAATTTAAAATGAAATGGATGCATCTTTTAATTCATTGTCTCCCACTTTTACTTTTCGTTAAGTGGTGAGTAACTTAGTGGAAGAGGAGTGGAGTTCATTGTCTTCCTTACATCATAAGTTAGCAATACAGCCTGTTATAAAAAGTTTCTTTCAATATTTTTTACCAACTTTATTCGGTATGATGTTGATGTCTGTCAATATTGTTATTGATGGTATATTTGTTGGAAATGGAATAGGGGCGGTTGCATTAGCGAGTGTGAATATCGCTGTTCCTGTCTTTTCTATTATTATTTCGATTGCGTTATTAATTGGAGTAGGTGGCGGAACACTTTACTCCATTGCTATAGGTGAAGGGAAATATGATCAAGCAAAGTCTATTTTTACGTCAGCTATCGTATTTGTCACAGTTATGACCGCTGTTGTCAGTGGCTTAAGTTATTTTAATATGGAAGCGATCGCTTACCTTTTTGGTGCTAATGACGAAACGATGAGCTACGTTTTAGACTATATGGGAATATTGCTTCTGTTTTCGTTCATTATAACGTGGGAAACGGCATTAAGTATTTTCGTGCGAAACGATGGTGGCCCGCGCTTAGCTATGATGGCACTTATTGTATCAGCATTATTTAATGTAGGCTTGAACTATTGGATGATATTTATTTTAAAAATGGAAGTAAAAGGTGCAGCTTTTGCGACTGTCATTGCTACTGCAATTGGGCTTATCGTATTAATGATGCAGTTTTTTAGAAAGGGTTCTTGTTTAAGATTTGTCCGTATGTCATGGAATAGAAGTCTATTAGCAAAAATAAGTGTAATCGGTTTTCCGAGCTTTTTATCTGAAGTAGGGGTCGGTGTATTTGTTATCGGATATAATTTGGCAATGTCTTATTATGTTGGTACGAATGGATTAGCTGCGTTTTCGGTTATCAATTATTTACATACTTTTATGTTCTTAGCATTTATTGGTATCGGCTCATCTGTTCAGCCATTAATAAGTTATTATTATGGGGCTAAAAAAGAGCAGATGATTCAAGAGACGATTAAAGTAGCTGAAATGACAGCTGTCCTTCTTGGATTATTCTTTTTTATAATAGGTTGGTTAGGAGCTGACTATTTAGTAAAAGTCTTCGGTGTATCCTCCGATGACATTACCCGTCTCGCAACAAGTGGCATTAAATTGTTTTTTATCGGATATTTATTTATGGGAATTAACTTCGTATATATGACATATTACCAAGCGATTGGTCAGGCACGCCCTTCAATTATTATTACGATATGCCGTGGATTTGTTATTTTAATCGCAATGCTCTTCGCTTTACCATACTTCTTTGATGTGTATGGTATTTGGTTAGCTTTACCGATAACAGAGGCATTTGTTGCGATTGGCTTATTTGTCTTTGTGCGCCCTTATATTTTTAGAGAGGTATGACGTTTGTAATCGAAAAAAGGAACAATCTGTCTAAAAAGTTTCTGTTAGCTTTTAGACAGATTTTTTTGTATGAAATCGTGAACCCTTTTGTTCAGGCTGTTTAAACGTATTTGTCTAAATGTCAATTACGATACTTATTTACTATGTAACCATTGAAAAGGATGTGAACGTGGAATTCATTTCTCCCCATATTCTAGTATCTTTTACATACCTTTATAAGTTTAACAAAATCGTTTGACTTTTTATGTATTTTTGTATACAATTATACATAGAAAACATTAGGTGGAGGGATTATGATGGAGAAAGTTGTAGAGGACAGAACTCAAGTCACTGACCATGTGTTAGAATCCATTGCCGATTATGTTGTCAATAAGGAAATTACGAGTCAGATTGCTTTTGAAACAGCACGCTATGCATTAATGGATAGTTTAGGAGTTGCTTTTTTAGCCCTTCGTTATCCAGAATGTACGAAACATTTAGGACCGGTTGTGCCAGGAACAACGGTTCCAGTTGGTACGCGTGTGCCAGGAACATCTTTTTACTTAGATCCGATTGAAGGTGCTTTTGATATCGGTACGCTTATTCGTTGGTTAGATTATAATGATACTTGGCTAGCAGCAGAATGGGGACACCCATCAGACAACTTTGGTGGAATTTTAGCTGTAGCTGATTATGTGAGCCGTAAACGTGTTAGTGAAGGAAAAGAACCGTTAAAGATGAAAGATGTGTTAGAAGCAGCGATAAAAGCATATGAAATTCAAGGGGTACTTGCTTTAGATAATAGTTTAAATCGAGTTGGATTCGACCACGTTATGTTTGTTAAAATCGCTTCAGCAGCCGTTGTAACACATTTACTTGGTGGAACAAAAGAAGAAGTTATTAATTGCTTATCTAATGCTTGGATAGATACAGGTGCCCTACGTACATATCGCCATGAGCCTAATACAGGATCCAGAAAATCATGGGCGGCTGGAGATGCGACGGCACGTGCTGTTCGCTTAGCTTTTAAAACATTAAAAGGAGAAATGGGATATAAAACAGCACTTACAGCTAAAGACTGGGGCTTTGAAGATGTTGTTATGGATGGGAAAGAAATAACATTAGCAATGGATTTAGATGCATACGTCATGGAAAACATCTTATTCAAAATATCTTATCCAGCTGAATTCCATGCACAAACAGCTTTAGAATGTGCCATTGAATTACATGATGCCGTTAAAGAACGGGTAGATGAAATTGAGAAAGTAACAATTACAACCCATGAATCGGCTATCCGAATAATTGATAAAAAAGGACCACTTCACAATCCTGCAGATCGTGATCATTGTTTACAATATATTACAGCAGTTGGCTTATTATTTGGCAATGTAACAGCTGATAGTTATGAAGATGATTTTGCGAAAAACCCAATGATCGATGAATTACGCGATAAAATGGATGTAGTCGAAAATAAACAGTATAGTAAAGATTATTTAGACCCTGAAAAACGTTCAATTGCAAATGCTGTACAAGTTTTCTTCAAAGATGGCACAACAACTGAATTAGTTGAACGCGAATATCCGATTGGTCATCGTCGAAGAAGAGATGAAGGGATTCCTTTATTGATTGAGAAGTTTATAGAAAATGTCAAAACCCGTTTTCCAGAAAAACAAGCGAAACAGATTTTCGATGTGTTAAATGATCATGATAAGTTAATGGAAACGGATGTTAACGCATTTATGGATTTAATGGTTATTTAAATTTAGTAAAAATGTCTCTTCATGTGTTAAAACGAAGAGACATTTCCATTTGTTTAAAGGAGGAGCAAAAAAAGATGACATGGTTAACAAGTCAACCGAAAACACAAGAGCAATTAAGTATTGAATTTAGACAACTCGTTGAACAAGATAACATACTAAAAATTATAGGTGCACACGATGCGATGGCAGGTTTAGTCGCTAGAAAGGTCGGTTTTCAAGCGTTATATTTATCTGGTGGTGCATTTACTGCAAGCTTAGGTATCCCCGATATTGGATTATTGAACTCAACAGAAGTGGCAGAGCGTGCCCGTGAAATTGTGCGTGCAACTAATCTTCCTATATTAGTTGATGCTGATCATGGTTTTGGTGGACCATTAAATGTTGCTCGGACTGTGCGAGAATTAGTTGAGGCTAAAGTAGCTGCTGTGCAAATTGAAGACCAAAAAATACCGAAAAAATGTGGTCATTTAAACGGTAAACAGCTTATTTCCACAGAGGAGATGGTCGAAAAAATAAAAATGGCTAAACAAGTGTCACCTACTTTATACGTTCTTGCTCGTACAGATGCTGGAAGTGTAGAGGGTTTAGATAAAGCAATTGAACGTGCCAAGGCTTATGTTGAAGCAGGCGCTGATGCTATTTTCCCTGAGGCGATGCAGTCGAAGGAAGATTTTAGAGCATTTTCTAAAGCAATTGATGCGCCGTTACTTGCTAATATGACAGAATTTGGTCGTACACCGTATTATACGGCAGATGAATTTTCGGAATTAGGGTATCAAATGGTACTTTATCCAGTTACTTCTTTACGTGCTGCTGCTAAGGCATATGAACGCATCTTTACAGAAATATTCGAAACAGGAACACAAAAAGATGTTTTAAACGACATGCAAACACGAGAAGAATTGTACAATATCATTGATTATTTCGAATATGAGGCACTTGATGAAACAATTGCTAAAACGGTTATCCCGACTTTGGAGCATAAATAAAGCATAAAGATGTTATCATAAAGCTTTTCGTGTAAAATAGTAGGGAGTAGTTATATAGAAAGAGGAAGATGTATGGTTCATTTTAATCGCCGCGCATCAGCGAGTGATGTCGCATATCAACATATTAAAGAAAAAATTATTAAATTAGAATATGCTCCGAATACACATTTAGTAGAGGAATTATTATCGAAAGAAGTTGAAGTAAGTCGAACACCGTTAAGGCAAGCTTTATATCGTCTTGAACTTGAGCGATTAGTTATTAAACAGCCGAATGGTAGAATGATTGTTGCCCCCATCACCATTAAAGAAGCGGAAAATGTTTTCAAGGTGCGTGAAGTGCTAGAAGGTCTTGTCGCAAAAGATGCCACTTATAAGTTAACAGAACGTGATTTTCATGCGTTAGAAGATGTTCTTGTATTAATGGAAGCTGCGGCAAAATCGAAGCGAAAAGAAGACTTGGTTAAATACGGAGCAGAATTTCATAAAATATTACAAAAGGCGAGTGCTAATGATGTCGCTATCCATTTTCTCAATCAATTAGAAAGTCGAATTGCAAGATATCGTCGCATTAGTAGTTATGCTAATCCAAGTTATGAGCCAGAAGTAGTTTTACAAGAACATCGGAAAATATTGACATTACTCCAGGCAAAACAGACAGAGAATGTTGAAGAAGCGATGCGCGCACATATTAGAAGAAGTCTTCGTTCAACGGTTGAAACGCTCGAACTTCATGCTGAAAATGAGCTTTCAGAATTTGAATCCTAATTGCAGAAAAGATGTTTTTTCGTTAAAATTTAGAAAACGGAAGAACATCTTTTTTATTTATTATTTAGAAGCGACTAAGCATATAAGGGATAAGCCATATATATTTAGGTAAAAATCAATGTATACATTTAGATTTATTCGGGTATACGTTTTGTATGGTTATTCTGGATGATGATTGGAGTCTTCCTATATGAAATTATTTCTTAAGTCTAAATACGTTCGTTCTTCTTATAAGAGTCGCTTTTCTTATGTTTTAAGTCAGTTATTGATCTCGTCAAATGGCATATGGAAAGGTAAGATTAAACTTTTGTATAAGGAGGAATTTTAAATTGAAATGGATAGATAATAAACATCGAGTTCGGAAGTATTTAGGAAATCATTCTGACATTGTACGAGTGAGTCAGCTCGTTAAGCGTTATCATGAGACGATACCTAAATATGTCGCAACACCACTTTATCGACTTAATCAGTTAAGTGAACATTTCGGAGTAGGAAATATTTTTTTAAAAGATGAGTCATCACGCTTTAATTTACAAGCTTTTAAAGTACTGGGGGCAACTTATGCGATTGGAAAATATATTGCTGAACGGATAGACGAGGATTTCCAACAAATGACATTTGAAAAAATACGTCAGGCTAAAGACATAATAGGAGAATTGACATTTATTTCTGCGACAGATGGTAATCATGGGCGCGGTGTAGCATGGGCTGCTAAGCAATTGGGACATCGAGCAATCATTTATTTACCAAAAGGAGCATCACATTTAAGAGTCAATCATATAAGACGATTAGGTGCAGAAGCATACGTAACAGATATGAATTATGATGAAACGGTTGAATATTGTGCAAAACGCGCAGAAGAAAATAATTGGGTATTCGTTCAAGATACGGCTTCATTCGGTTATGAAAAGCTTCCGCGATGGATTATGGAAGGCTATCGGACGATTGCTGTGGAAATTGTCGATTCACTAGGCGACAAGCGACCGACTCATATTTTCTTACAGGCTGGTGTGGGATCATTTGCTGCTTCGATGGTGCAGTTTTTCCTTGAATATTATGGTGACGACGAGTTAAAAATTATTCTCGTTGAACCGCATGCTGCGAATTGCTTTTACCAATCGGCATGTCATCAGGATGGAGAAGCGCAAATCGTGACAGGTGATTTACTGACGATTATGGATGGTTTATCATGTGGTAAACCGAATCCAGTCGCCTGGAATGTATTAAAAGACACGGTTGATTATTTTATTTCGGCTCCTGATGAAATTGCTGCACAAGGTATGCGTATATTAGGACAGCCTCTTGATAAAGATCCAAGAATTATTGCAGGTGAATCAGGTGCTGCTCCATTTGGTGCCTTTACTGAAATCATTCGTAATGATAAATATGTATCTTTACGTGAACAATTATCCCTCAATATAGAAGCAAATATATTATTCATAAATACAGAAGGAAATACCGATCCTGTTCAATACGAACGGATTACTTGGGATGGTATGTTTTCTATGTAAATGATATATGCTAAAAAAGATTCTCGGGCAAAATAATTGATTTTCACATATGTTTTCATGCATTATATACCTGTAAGGGTATTTAAAAATAATGGAGGTCTTTTAAAATGAGCCAAACAGATTTATTAATTACATTAACAGCACATGAAAGAGATGCCAATAATGTGACGATTGCATTTACAATGGGAGTAAAGGCTTTAGAACAAGGTCATTCCGTAGAAATTTTATTATTATCTGATGCTGTTCATTTAGCAGCAGACGGATATGCAGATAAAATTGATATCGGCGAACCGTTCTTGCCAGTTAAAGAGTTACTACCTGCATATTTATCCAAAGGCGGTAAGTTAAAAGTATGCTCTTCTTGTATGGAACATAACGATGTATCAAAAGATAGCTTATTAAAAGAAGCAGAAGTTGTAAAAGCTGATTATGTCATTGAAGCAATTATGAACGCTAAGAAATCACTTCAATTAAACTAATAATTTCTAAAAACCTTCTCTAAATGGGAAGGTTTTTTTATTTAAAACACTTGACGAGTTTCACCAAAACCATATAAGTTGTATATGAGCAAAACTTTTATATTAAAGAAAGAATGAGGGAAAACATGTCAGTATTTAAATTACCAAGCTTACCTTATGATTTAGAAGCTTTAGAACCTTATATAGATGCTAGGACGTTAGCGATACATCATGGAAAGCATCACGCAACATATGTTAATCATTTAAATAAAGCATTAGAGGGTTACGAAGATTTACAGGAAAAATCATTAGAACAACTTTTGGGAAATTTGGACCTTATTCCTGAGAAAATTCGAACTCAAGTGAGAAATAATGGTGGTGGAACATATAGTCACGCATTATTTTGGGAAGTGATGTCTCCTAATGGTGGTGGTGAGCCAACTCATGATATAGCTAAAGAAATCGATAAGTATTTTGGTAATTTCACGAATTTTCAAAATGAATTATCGAATGCTGCTATTTCAAGATTTGGTAGTGGCTATGGTTGGTTAGTTATAGATCAAGAAGGTACACTATCTGTTATGAGTACTGCTAATCAAGATACACCTTTGTCTGTTGGCAAAAAGCCACTGTTAGTCATTGATGTATGGGAACATGCATATTACTTAAAATACCAAAACCGTCGCCCAGAATTCGTTGAAAACTGGTGGCATACGGTAAATTGGGAAAAGGTTAATGAACTGTTTTTAAACGCAAAAAGATCAAAAGCGTTTAAAATATATTAGGTTATTCAAATGCCATAAATCTCCTGGGGTGGTAGCCAGGAGATTTTTTTATAAAAAAAGATTGTTCCACTATAAAAAGGAACAATCTTTTTATTTAATCTCAATTAGTCTTCTTTCTTTTTGCTCTTTTTCGTTAATCTGCCGAGTAAGAACGCACCTGCTGCGACACCAAGAATTGTATTTGTCTTTTTATTAAATACTTGTTTCGTTACGAGACTCAGGTTTTGTGGTCGTTCAGCTAGGCGACGCATAAAGTAACCGTACCAATCTTCACCAAATGGCACGTACGTACAGAATTTATAACCTTCATTGGCTAACTCTATTTGTAAATCTTTACGGAAACCATAGAGCATTTGGAATTCAAATTTGTCATTCGAAATGTTGTTTTCTTTAACGAATTTCTTCACATAATCGATAACATGATGATCATGTGTGGCGATAGATGTGAATTTACCATTTAATAAATGATATTCAATAAGTTTTAAAAAGTTTGCATCGATATCTGCTTTATCTTGGTAGGCGACCGTTTCAGATTCTTTATAAGCGCCTTTAACGATACGTAAACGATAATCTTTATATTTTTGAATATTATCAACAGATTCAAAGAAGTAAGCTTGAATAACAGTCCCAATGTTATCATATTCTTTAGAAAGTTCGTCTAACAAGTCAAATGATGGTTGTAAATGGTCGTAATCTTCCATATCCATATTAACAAAGATGTCATATGATTTTGCTTTTTCCATTATTTCTTTTAAGTTGGCTAAGCAAAAATCATAATCAATGTCTAAACCAAGTTGTGTCGGCTTTAATGAAATATGAGCATCGACCTCATGCTCATGGATGGCTTCAATCACACGAAGGATTTCTTCTTTCGCTTGAGTTGCCTCCTCTTTTTCAAATACAAATTCACCTAGGTTGTCAATTGTACATGAAATACCGTGCTGATTCAGCTTTTTAATACTTTCTATCATTTCTGGTATGTTTGTACCGGCAACAACAGACTGTGCTCCTAATTTAAGCCCCCAACGTCTAGCTCCTTTGTTCAACATTTGATTTTCTGATAAATACAGAAAGAAATTTTTAATCCAACTCATTTAACTTACCTCCAAATTTGCTATAATGTTTATGATTCATGATGTTCTATAAGGTGAAATGCCTTTCTTTGTTCATAAAAAAAGAAAAGGTTTTCAAAATGAATAAAAGAAAAAATAAAATGAGTTATTGAAAAATACAATCTGAATCATTTAAGACAACATATATATTATAATGGAACCATAATGAAAAAGCTATGAAAAAAAAGCGAAAATTATTTGTCAGATGTCACTATATTTAGTGGGAATGTCATATTATTTAGCAAATTATTGTCTGAAAGGGTGCAAGGTATGATGAATAAGAAAAATCGTGTTTGTGTCGTTGGCAGTATTAATATGGATGTTGTCACGACGACTAGGAAAATGCCAAAGCAAGGTGAAACAGTCTTAGGAAAAGATTTTAGAACATATCCTGGTGGAAAAGGTGCAAATCAAGCTGTAGCAGCTTCTAGGTTAGGATCAGATGTTACACTCATTGGAGCTGTTGGAGATGATGTTTTCGGTCATGATTTGCTGACACATTTAAGTGAAGAAGGTATACGTACTGAAGGAATTACAGTCATACCTAACGTTCCTACAGGTGTTGCGAATATTATTTTAACTAATAACGACAACCGTATCATTGTCGCACCAGGAGCAAACCATCATGTGACACCAGAGGTCGTTAAACAACATCGGAAATTGATTGAACAAAGTGATGTCGTTCTTTTACAACTAGAAATTCCTCTCGAAACGATTGCTTATACAGTCGATTTAGCGTATGAGTTGGGGAACGATATTATATTAAACCCTGCACCGTTTCAGACTTTGCCAGAGCATATTTTACGTAAAGTAACTTATTTAACACCGAATGAAACGGAAGCAGAAGCGATGGGTTTGACAAAACTTGATATCGATATAAAACATAAAATTGTTATGACATTAGGTGAACGCGGCGTACATTTTATGAAAGATGATATGATGATTCCTGCCTTCTCTGTACCAGTTGTTGATACAACAGGTGCAGGTGATACATTTAATGGTGCTTTTGCTCATCAATTAGCAAATAAGCAACCGATTGAACAAATCATTAGAAGGGCTAATGCAGCTTCGGCACTTTCAGTCACAAAGATGGGGGCTCAAGGCGGTATGCCGACAGCACTTGAAGTGGAACAATTTCTAACAATGTACCCTAAGTCTTAGGAGGTCTATCCATTGAGAAAAAGTTACGCCATAATATTTACGTTTTTCTTGATTATAAGTCAGTTTTCTTTTTTACGACCGTATTTTGTTATTGCGGAAACGTATGATGAAGTGGTTATGATTTCAGCTGTTGATGAAAGCGGTAAGGTTATTGTACCTGTTACGGCTGTTCCAATGTCTAAAGGGGATACAGCATTTGATATCTGGCTAGCTGGTGCGCAAGAACATCATTTTGATATTCGTTATGAAGATACCGAACAAGGCGCTTTTATTCAAGAAGTTGCGCATATAAAAGCTACTGATAAATATTTTTGGTCATTTGTAATTAATGGAAAAGAATCGGATACTGGTCTATCGGCGTACGATGTAAAACATGGCGACCATCTCATGTTAGTGTTAAGAGACTTAGATAATTTTGCTCCATCTGTTCATGTTCATGTGTCAGTGACTGACGAAAGCGGTAAGTCCATCGTTCCTATGACTGACATCACGGTCTCAAAGGATGCAACTGTTTATGATGTGATATATCAATTATCATTAGAAACAGAAAAGCCATTTGTCGTTCGCATGGATGATGGTTATATGTCTTATATACTGGATACATATTTCATTTCAGCTATCATGATTCATGATGATGTTATCGAAGAAAAGGAGATGACGTATCAAGTTTCCGATGAGGATGTGCTCCAGATTGAAATCGAAGCTGCTTTAGAACAGCAGGATGACCAATCTGTACAAGTTAATGCTAAACAAAGGAAGGAAACACATGATGCAAAAACGGAAATAAACGAAGCACATGTTTCACAAGATGTGTTAAAACAAAAAGAATTACTAAAGAAAGTACCTCCTTTTTCTAAGTCACTTCTCCAACAACAAATAAAGCAAACACTATCATTTTTTAAGCGTCAGGGCGAGTTACAATATGGAGATGAATGGTTGATTTGGGGGTTAGCCCATGCAGATGAACATATTTCCAACACTTATTTAGATAGCATGAAAGAATTACTTGAAGATCACTATGTGATAGAGGACATTTTTGAACTAGAAAAAATAATTATAAGTTTATCGGCATTAGGTGAAGATGCTGCTAATTTTAATGGCCATCGTTTAATTAATCAATTAATACGACATGAAGAGTTTGAAAAAGCGTCACCATCCATTAATTCTGTTATTTATGGGTTAATTGCATTAGATAGTCGGGCATATGATGCAAATGACGATATACGTAAACATCTTGTTGATATCCTCCTGCAAAATCAACTATCTGATGGTGGTTGGGCTTGGACTGGTGATGTATCAACTGCTGACATCACAGCGATGGTTTTACAAGCGCTCGCTCCATATCAAGATGAGCAAGATGTTAAGCTTGCAATAGATGATGCACTGAAGTTTTTACAAGAAGAGTTACAAGAAATTGGTGGATATTATGATGAATGGAGTGGTTATCCAAGTGAGACGACCTCACAAGTAATTATAGCGCTAACCGCTTTAGGGATAGATCCAACAAGTGATACTTATACAACAGCAGGAGGTCATTTGTTGGAACATTTATTTAAATATCGAGCGAATGACGGTGCTTTTAAACATGTGATTCATGAAGAATCGAATGTATTAGCAACAGAACAAGCTTTCTTAGCATTACTCGCTTATGAAAGATATCAATCAGGTAAGGGATCGGTTTTTGATTTTACTTCTATGAAAAAGTCTAATTTTCAAGCTGATGAAGAAAGCCAAACAGGGAAAAAACTGTCGAACACAAATATGTCCAATTATTTACTGATAGGTATCGTGATCGTATTACTAGTGGGTATTCTTTTATTTCGTCGAATAAAAAGAAACACATGAATGATAAAGATGGACGAAAATTGTATATAAAGTGGCGTTATGGTGCGTGTTATGGATACAGAAATGGTAGATTCATTTTTTGAAAGACCTGTAAGTAGCTCACCTCAGTTACGTCAATATCAAAATAGATGATGACGTAACCGTAGGCACTCATTATCATTTAAAGTGGTTGAAGGGGAGCTACCGTTTATACTTACTTTCAGTTTGTCGAGCACGTAATTTTGCCATGAGATTAATCGTCTTTTGTTTTTCAGCTATTGTTGTTGCTTCCGAAATTTTAATAATTTTATAGGATGGTCCGTCTTTTTCTATATCAAAATATGTATTTACCTGACTTCCCGTAGGTAAGTTACTTTTGGGCACAGTGAACTCTACTTTTTCTGATTCAACTAAAATAACAGCTAAATCCCCTTCAAAGCGATCAAGAATTCCTTTCATTTCATAAGTCCTCCCTTAATTTGTACAGGCTAAGCCTTCATTTTTAATGTCTTGTAAGCGACTTGGTCCGATTCCAGTCACTTTTGATAATTCGTCAACTGATGAGAATGGCCGTAATTCAATGATCTGTGCTGCTCGGTCTGAACCGATATGTATGATTTGTTGTAACTCGCTTATTGGCGCTTTATTAATATCAATACAGTTCTTAGTTGTCGTTTTCTTTTTAGTGAAGTTTGTTGTTTCTTTCTTTGATGATGGTGCTTGTTTCTTTGTTGTTTTTGCTTTCACTGTTTTTATGGAATAGTTATTTCCATCTGTCGTTAATTGAATCGTTCCATGAAGATCTGTTCGATATATACGAATACTTGCGTTTTCTAATCGATTTAATACATCAGGGTGTGGATGACCATAAGAATTATCAGCTCCAACACTAATGATAGCAATCTTAGGTTTTATCGCATGAATGAATGATCGTTCACTTGATGTGTTTGATCCATGATGACCAATATGTAAGACATCAGCTCTTAAGTTTTCATTCATTTGGAGCATCTCTGATTCAGCTTTTGAATCAGCATCACCCGTAAATAAAAATTGATGACTGCCATAAGTAAAGCAAACAGATAGTGATTCTTCATTTGTCTGTCCAGTTTTATTTAGTGGGTAAACGACTTCCATCTCCAAATCACCGATCGCAAATGATTCACCAGCTTGTGGTTCATGATAGTTAATATCATGATTTAATATACTTTCAATAGACCGTTGGAATACTTGAGAGGAACTTTCATTACCTGACATCCAAACCTCTTCGACGTGAAATGTATCAATGATTTCCGGCAATTGACCAATATGATCTGCATCTGGATGACTAATAATAATTAAATCGAGATCTGTTATGCCTAATTGTTCTAAATAGTCAATCGTATCATCTCGTTTCCAGTCCCCTGTATCAAATAAAATTGCATGTTCATCAAACGTAAATAATGTCGCATCTGCCTGTCCAACATCAATATAATGAATCGTCAATGGTGATAAAGAATGTTTTTTATGAGAAGATGTTTTTTTCTTTGTTTTTTCTTTGCTTTCATTATGATTGGTTTGATGTATGGCTTCTTTGTCTGATTGAACACTTTGTTCTTCAGTCTCGATTTTTGTTTCATCAGCTTTATCTTTCGAATGAATCGATTCATCAATTTGTAATTGACATCCCGTCATAAAGAGCATGAACGTAATTAATATTGTCAAATAGCGCTTCAAACTTATTCCCCCAAATCTATGTTCTATCCATAATTTACACAATATAAATGTAAAATCAAATGATTAAGCATGTGTTTTTTGGAAAAAATTAATTTATGATTAGGAAAGAGTAAATTTTAATAGATTGCTATAACTAATATAAGAGTTTTGCTTATCTTAAAGGAAAAGTAACATATTGATAGCAACTAAATAGAACCATCACAAAATAAGAAAAGGTGCTCATGATGGTATTGAGCACCTATTTTTATAACATTTACTTTTTAATTATGGTGGGGTATGCTTTGACTATTGTAAATTTTAATCATTTATCTATCTAAAATATTAAAGGCATTTCTATATTCTCATTGTTTATACGATATTAGAACAGTCACTAGATCAATTGTAGATACATTTTGTCATCTAAGCTTCTCACTCTTTATTTAAAGATAATGATGCTTCGCCAAAGAGTGGTAATTTTTCTAAAAAAATAATATCATCCCGATTAGCTGCTTCACCTTCTGCTAATATAGCTGCTTTTGCAATAATTTTTCCTCCTGCTTTAGTAACGAGATCCTCCAAAGCTCGAATCGAATCACCTGTGCTAATAACATCATCAACTAAAGCAATGCGCTTACCTTTAATGCGATTGACATCATCAGTTCCAAGACAGAGAAGTTGTTTACTTTGAGTTGTCATAGAAGTTACTTCACTAATGAAAGGTTGTTGCATATAAGCTTTAACACTTTTTCTAGCAACGATGTATCTCGACATATTTAACTGTTTAGCTAGTTCATGAACTAACGGAATGCCTTTTGCTTCAGCTGTCACAAGTAAATCAACTTTTGGAAGTTTCTTACTTAGTAATGTTGCTGCTGCTGCAGTCATTTCAGTATCGCCTAATAGAACAAAACTAGCGATTTGTAAATCTTCTGTTACATTAATTATCGGTAGTTGCCGTGTTATTCCTGCTATTGTTATTTCATACGTTTCCATCGTCTTAACTCCAATCTTCTTAGCATGTTATTCATGCACCATACACGAACAATAATAACATTTTTCTTAATATCGTTCAATTTAAAAGCGAATATTTTTCGTTCTAAACAATAGAAAGCGATTACAAATGGATATTTTTACTAAATGTATTTAAAAATCCGAACAATTACGTCATCGGTGTCGGCTGTCTCTTTAAGATTTCTAATTTAATTCGCTGCCCAAATTGGTGAAGCATTTTCGGCAAAATGTTTTTGAGAATTGGTCGAACAAAAGCATTAGGTAAACCTTTCACTTTTAATTCAATTGTGGCTTCTATTTTCGTTTCGTTTTTGCTGTAATCTTTTACATAAATACAAGCTTTTCCTAATAATTTATTTTGTAAGCTAGAAAAATTTATGACCATATGATAAGGGGTAGCTGTTTTCATACGTTTAACATGAAGTTGGATTGTTTTTTCAAGTAAACCGAGTTCACCTTTCAATGTCCAAACAGATTGTAGTGGAGTTATTTCACGATGATGTATGTAGCCATCAACACAATTAGCCCAGTTATTGAAATCATTAAGAAAAGACCAAACTTCTTGAAGTGGCAAAGCTAATGTCATTTGATAATCAATATTAGACATGACATACCTCCTATAAAAATATAAAATGAATGACCAGTTGTTAATATATGCATGGTATATTAATTGTAGACCGATTATATTACCCAGGAAATTTTCAACGATAATAGAAAGCATGTCTCGTCTTGACGTAATATAATAATAAGACATGTAACCCCTCTTCTTAGTGGGTACTTAACACAAGGTACAAAAAAATATTAAAATCTTACATATATAGTGTGATTTTTAGCAAAGGTGTAAACATGATGATTTCATTTTCTAACTTTTTACTGTTGTTGATATTTAATTGCTAGAATCATAAAGTGTTTCATGCTATGATATTGTATATCTGTCTTATTTTATTAAGGGGAGGGGAGTAGATGAATCTATTAAATCAAACATCACATCACCAGCAATCAAAAGTGCGTACATTTTTACAAGATCTTAAAGCACTTCTTAAATTTGTTGTATTAATCATTAATGTAATGCCTGTTCTAACTGGTTATGTCCTAGCACTGTATTTTACAGAAGAAGCCCTCTCTAATCATATCTCTTCTTTTGTTTTCACTTTGGTTGGTAGTTTCTTCATTATTGCTGGAGCACTGATTTTAAATAATTGGTATGAAGTTGACCTTGATAAACATATGAAACGTACGAAAGCCCGACCAACGGTTACCGGTCATTTTTCTTTAAGGACAGTCCTTGTAATGGGAATGATTTCGACCTTGATTGGATTTGGTTTTCTTCTGTTTACAACATGGTCTGCTGTCTTGTTTGCATTTATTGGATGGTTTACGTACGTTGTATTATATACATTTTGGACGAAACGTCGTTATACTTTAAATACAATCATTGGCAGTGTATCCGGAGCAGTAACACCACTCATTGGCTGGGCAGCTGTTACATCCGTCTATCATATTGTTCCAATTATGTTGTTCATTTTGTTATTTATTTGGCAGATTCCGCATACATTTGCCATCGCCATGCGCCGTTACGAAGATTATAAAGCCGCTGGTGTGCCCATGCTTCCAGTTGTCGCAGGCTTTGAAGTGACTAAAAGGCAAATGCTTGTTTGGATTATTACATTACTTCCCATTCCATTTTTCTTAACATCTCTCGGAATGCCATTTGTCATTATAGCGACGGTGTTAAATGTTTGGTGGTTATATCTGGCAATTAAAGGTTTTTTTATGAGAGACGATATGAAATGGGCGAATATGATGTTTCGTTCATCTTTACAATATTTGACGATTATCTTTGCTATGATGACTTTGATTGCTATAATTGATTAACTGTATGGGGTGCGCTGAAGCGCATCCTTTTTTAATAATGTATTTCAGAAAATAGCGAACTTTTTTCATTGCAGTTCGGCCTTAATCTTGTTAGGATGATTTATAATACAAGAAATCATATGCAAAGGAGTGGAAAAATGGCTGTCGTCACCGTAGATTTTGATGGGACCCTTTATCAAGGGAATTCGTTTAATGTTATGTTTCAAGCAGGACAAAAGGAGTTTACATATAAAGAGTGGACAACCGTTTATCGTCATTTGACAGTGGCGCTCGCTTTAGGAGTTACAAAGGGAAAAAATGCGTTTCGTCATCAGTTTTTTAAAGGGTTTGCGAAAACATTTAAAGGTAAAACAGAAGCAGAGCTTGATCGTTTTTTTGAAAAGTTAGTTGACCTAGGAGAGAAAGATATCCATTATGGCTTAGTTGAACATGTGCGTAAACATCAGAAAAAAGGAGATCATGTCGTTATCTTATCTGGAGCATTGCGACCATTTCTGAAAGCTTTCGTTAAAAAAATTGGTCTCGATGTTGACATTATCGGTACAGAACTTGAATATTATCCTAACGGTATTTGTACAGGTGAAATTGGTACAATTGTTAACGGAGATGAAAAGGTTAGGAAAGTTAGAGAATGGATGTTTCATAAAAAACGACAAGGCTTGTTAACAGATGATACGGTATGGGCTTATGCAGATAGTAAGAGTGATTTGCCGTTATTTGAATTTGCCCATTATCCAGTCGTTGTTAATCCTAAATCAGATATTGAAAAAGTAGCGCAACAAAAAGAATGGCCTATTATCGCTTAATAAAATCCCGCATGATGCTAACTGTTTAGGTCAGTTACATCGTCGCGGGATAATTATTTTGCTCCTTTATAACCGGCACGTCCGATTTCCTGGACATTATGAGTCGTAATATAAGCATTTGGATCAATCTCTTCAATTATCTTTTTCAGTTGGACAATTTCTTGCTTATTAATAACAATGTAAAGTACTTCTTTATTCATCTTAGAGTAACCGCCTTTTCCTTCTAAAACAGTTAATCCACGGGCCATTTTATCCGTTACTTCTGTTAAGATTTGTTCTGGCTTTGCGGAAATAATTAAGACAGCAATTCGCGTATTTGCCCCTTCTATCACGACATCAATAATTTTAGCACCAACGTATACCGATACTAATGTGTACATCGCTTTCTCTTGTCCAATGATGAAAGCAGATGAGAATATGACTAGAATATCCATAATTAACATACCTTTACCGACACTCCAGCCGAGAAATTGGTTTCCTAATTGTGCGAGAATGGCAGAACCACCTGATGTACCGCCAGCACGGAAAATTAAGCCAAGACCAAACCCGACTGTCACGCCAGCAAATAGAGCAGCTAATAATGTGTCATCATTAATTCCTTTTCCAATATCAACTGTATAGTGGAGAAATATAGATGAAAAGATGATGGATATAATTGTGTAAAACATCGTTCGTTTAGAAAAATATTTATAACCAATTGCCAAGAGTGTGGCGTTTAATACGAAGTTTACAATCCCGGGCGACCATGTAAATAAATAATAAGTTATCATCGTAATTCCAATAACACCGCCCTCGGACAAGCGGTTTGGAATGGCGAAATAATTAATTCCAAAGGCAAATATGAATGAACCAATGATGACTAATGCCATATCTCTGACTGTTTTTGCCATCTTTCATCCCTCCTATGAACGCTCATATTGATAACGAACTACAGAAGCATATTTTAAATGTAAAAGAAAGACTTTGCAAATATTTTTCACAACAACCATTGTAGCACATAATCATATAGAAAAAATATCTATTTTATGAGACTAAATTTATTTATTCGGAAAACGAAATAGTATATACTAGAAGATGATCATGTAAGGGGAGGAGTTTACAATGAAAGCTCAGATTATTTTGGAAACGGATGAACGTGTTTATAAGCGACCAGTTTTAAAAGATTATGTTACGAATCAATCAGGAGATTATGTGTTATTAACACTTCCTGAAGGTGTCTTCGTTGTTTTAAAAGCAGTCGATGAAAAGAAAAAAACGACAGAACATGTTCGTATGACGGCTGGTTCAATTGCGCGTGATCTCGGTAAAAAGAAGATAACTGAAGCAGTTATTGAGCAATCTGTATTAAGTGAATATATTAATATAGCAGATGAACAAGTGGTTATTGCTTTTGTAGAGGGGTGGCACTTAGGAAATTATTCATTCAATACATATCAATCTAAAAAAGATATCGTCAAACCGACTTTATCTGTTAACGGTAGTAGCCATGAAGTTGTTGAAGTGGGAGAGATTCGTGCTGACGCGACTTCGTTTGCCCGAGATTTAATGAATGAATTATCAAATGTGTTAAATCCAGAAACATTTCCAACGCGACTACAAGAGGAATTTAAAGATACAGCCGTTGAGGTGACAGTATTTGATAAATCTGAACTTGAAAAACGTGAAATGAATGGTGTCTTAACGGTTGGACAAGGTAGTCAATATGAACCGCGCTTTGTTGAATTAAAGTATTGTAATGATTCATCCAAACCGTTAGTAGCCCTTGTTGGAAAAGGTGTGACATTTGATACGGGTGGAATTAGTTTGAAAGGCTCACGAAATCTTAGTGATATGCGGATGGATATGGGTGGGGCAGCTGCAGTTTCTGGAGCGTTGAAGTTGCTTGCTAAATCAGAAGCCAAAGTTAATGTCGTTGGTCTTATTCCAATGGTTGAAAATAATATTGATCAGTCATCCGTCTTACCAGGTGAAGTCATTAAATATAAAAATGGCAAAACTGTGCAAATCGGTAATACCGATGCAGAAGGCCGTCTCATTTTAGCAGATGGTTTAATCCGTGCAGGTGAATTAGAGGCCGATTATGTCGTTGATATCGCAACATTAACAGGTGCCATTTGGGCAGCATTAGGTTCAAAAATGGCAGGTGTATTTGGTGAACACGAATTACAAGTCATGTTGAAAGAGCTAGGTGATGAAAACGGTGATTTCAACTGGCCAATGCCACTCGTCGATGCTTATGAAAGCTATTTGAAAAGCGATTATGCCGATATTTGTAATATTAGTAACAAAGGTGAAGCTGGTTCGATTACTGCAGCATTATTTTTACGTCATTTCGTACCAGAAAATACAAAATGGGCCCATGTTGATATCGCTGGGGTTATGGAAAGCACAGAAAAAGGCTATTATGGAAATTCTGCTACAGGATTTGGCACACGTCTATTAGCAGACTTTACTGTTCGTGTGTCTCAGTAGTAATTAAAGAGCATATAAATTAAGAAGACCGAGGCCAATTATAACTGGTTTCGGTCTACTTTTTTAATCTTATGTAGTGATTTATTGGATCTGTATTCTGTAACGAGTAGGGATCTATCTATTGCAATTCAGGTAAAGAAATGAAAACAATGGTAACATTTCATGCTCATACTTAGTCGTTCATGCTGGAATTCATTCTACTCTAGTATCTTTTGAATTGCATAGGCTACACCATTTTCATTATTTCTTTTAGTAATAAAATCACAATGAGCTTTAATCTCGTCATTGGCATTTTCCATAGCGACACTATACCCAGCAATTTTTAGCATGGAAAGATCGTTATAATTATCGCCAATCGCCATGACGTCTTGCATATCAATACCTTTAGATTCAGCAAATGCTTTTAATGTGCTACCTTTCTGTGCTTCTCGATGATTAAATTCAAGATTGACACTGGCAGATGCAGTAATGGTTAATGAATCAATATGTTGTAGTTCATCTTTTACTTGAGCTAATTTTGTATCATCTGGTGAAAAGGCAAGTAGTTTGTAAATAACAAAATCAGGTTGTTCAAGAATCGATTCATAGTCCGTAGTAAATTGAACATTTTCTACAATAAAGCGCTCTTCAATGCGTTCTTTAATTTCTGTAGTTGAAATGTCTGGGTTTGACGTTTTAACGATGTCAATGATGACTTGTGTGAAATATTCGCGACTCGTTGAAAAGACACCTTTATTTGTGAAAACTTCAAAGTAAATATCATTTTCCTGACAGTTCTTTGCAATTTGCCGTGCGACATCTTTATCAAGTGGGATATGATTGATCATTTCATGTTTCTCTGAAAAAATCACTGCACCATTTAACGTAATCATTGGCAAATGGAGATCAACAGCTTCTAGTTCTTTAACTGCAGCTTCATATGCTCTTCCAGTTGCCACCACGACCTCAATACCAGCATCTAATGCTTGATGAATCGCTTGAGCATTTTCCTTACTTACTTCACCACGTTCATTTAATAACGTTCCATCTAAATCTGTAGCAATTAGTTTCATATTTTTCTCTCCTATAAAACAATCCTGTGAAAATGGTATAGTTAAACTGTAACATGTTGAGTGATAAGAGTCACATATTTTAGATCCTTAATGATTCTTCAGTTAAGCCGAATATAATAATGTAGGTATTACATACAAAAACGGTTAATTGATTAAGAAAGCAGGGAAAAAATGTATACAGATATGCTGATAACCTTTTCTGTTTTAGGATTGGCTACTGGTTTATTTATTCATGGAAAAATACGCTCAGATCTAGTTGCTATTGGAGCCTTACTTATTCTTGTCATAACAGATATTATTACACCAACTGAAGCGTTAGCTGGCTTTTCAAACTCTGTCGTCGTTATGATTGCAGGTTTATTTATTGTTGGAGCAGGTATTTTTAATACTGGACTAGCTAAAATGATGGGCAATCAATTATTAAAATTTGGTAGAAAAGATGAAGGGCGTTTACTTGTCATTATCATGGTAACAGTCGGTGTTTTCAGTGCTTTTATGAGTAATACTGGAACAGTTGCTGTGTTACTTCCGGTAGTTATGAGTATGGCAGTAAGTTTAAAGACTAGCCCAGCCAAATTTCTAATTCCACTCGCTTTTGCTAGCAGTTTAGGTGGTGTTTTAACGATGATTGGAACGCCACCTAACCTTGTCGTCAACGATTTATTAAAAGAACATGGTTATGAACCGCTTCATTTCTTTGGTTTTACACCAATTGGTCTTGTCGCTTTTATAACAGGTATTATATTTATGGCATGGATTGGTAAACGGATGTTACCGAATCATGAGCATATACAACAGCATCGTTATGATGAGCATACAGGGCAAGAACTTGTTGGTATTTATAATATCAACCATTTACTCTATTTAATCGAGGTGCCAAATACATCATCCATTATAGGAAAATCATTAATTGAGCTTGATTTAACAGGGAGATTTGATGTAACTGTTATATCCATTGAACGGAAAGAAACTGACGGATTACAACTATTCAGTAATGGGAGCCATGTTGTCGTACCGAAAACACATACAACATTTCAACCTGGAGATCGAGTCCTCGTATTCGGTCAAGCTAAGGCGTTGATTGATGCATATGATTTACATGATCTGACAGAGCGAACGGAAGTAAAAGAGCGTTTCTTATCTCGGGAATTCGGCTTAACTGAAATATTAATTGCTCCACAATCAGAATTTAAAAATAAAACATTGCGTGACCTCCACTTTCGTAAAAAATATCGTTGTAATGTACTTGCTATTAATCGAAGTGGACATTATATATTAAAAGATGCAGCTAAACAGCGCTTACGCCCTGGAGATGCTTTACTTGTTTATGGTAAATGGGATGATATGGAAATATTATCAGAAATGATTCATGATGTCGTTGTTGTTGGAAATGTATCACAAAAAGCAACATCAGCCATTGCGAAGGGAAAAGCACCTATTGCTGCTGCAATTATGTTAATGATGCTTACCCTAATGACTTTTGAACGGTTGGATCCTGTTGTTTCAGTACTATTAGCGGCTTTTTTAATGATTATAACAGGCTGTGTTCGTTCGACAAATGATGCATATCGAGCGATTAATTGGGAATCTGTTCTTCTAATTGCAGCCATGCTTCCAGTGGCGACAGCTTTAGAAAAAACAGGTGGTGTGCTTGTTGTAAGTGAGACCATCATCAATATATTAGGGGACTATGGTCCGTATGCTGTTTTAGCAGGATTTTATGTATTAACGATGACATTAAGTCAATTTATTAGTAATACAGCAACAGCTGTTTTATTTGCACCGATTGCAATGGCGACAGCAGTGAGTCTAGGTGTAAGTCCTTATCCGTTTGTGATAGCTGTTGCGATTTCAGCAAGCATGGCCTTTATGACACCTGTTGCATCTCCAACGAATGCTCTCGTTATGAATGCAGGTGGCTATACGTTTAAAGATTTTGTCAAAATTGGTCTCGTTCTGCAACTCGTTCTAACTGTCGTAATGATCATCGCAATTCCATTTTTCTTTCCATTTTAAGTGAAAAGCACATCTTCTAGTTAACATGAGCATTTTACTAGAAGGCGTGCTTTTTTGTTATCCAATGTCCATGGCATAAAGTTTTTTATAATAATCATTCGTTAATAATAACTCTGTATGGCTACCATGGATATAAATATTACCATGACGTAAAAATAGTATTTCATCCATCATATGTGCACCAGCTAAATGGTGGGTAACCCAAATAACGGTTTTATTCGTCGTAGCTTTAAAAACAGTTTCCAACAATTCCCTTTCCGTTTGCGGGTCAAGTCCGATAGTAGCTTCATCAACTAATATAATCGGTGTGTTTTGAAGAAGAACACGGGCAAAAGCAATTCGCTGTCTTTCGCCACCTGAGAATCGGTTACCTAACTCTTCAACGGATGTTTGTAATCCATTTGGTAACGAATCAATAAGTTCAGTGAGTTGTGCTTGTTCGATGACGTCTTGTATGTCTTTGTCACTTGCATGTGGGTTACCAATTCGGATATTATTTTCAACTGTTGTATTAAACAGATGTGGTTTTTGATTTAAAACGGATACTGCTTGCGAGAGTAGTCCACTTTGCATAGGATGACCACCGATTGTGATCTTTCCATGAGTGGGTTCTAACACCCCAGCCAAAAGCTTTAATAAAGTTGATTTTCCAGTACCACTTTTACCTAAGATGGCGATTCTCTTTCCAGGAGCAATCGTTAATGAAAGGGAATCAATGATTTTTTTCTTAGTATCTGGGTATTGATAACTAACATGATCAAGAACAATCGTTGTATCTTGTGATTGAGTCCATGTGTTATTTTTTGGAAAAATAAGTGGCAGCTGGCTTTCTTCAAAACGTTTGATTCGTTCAAGTGAATCAGTGTAACTTGGTAGATGTTCAACGGCATCAGATATCGGTGCAATCGCATCAGTAATAGACATCACCATTAAGGTAAATGCAGCTATCAATGTTGGTGTAATCGTTTGTAGCCCAGCTTGTTTATTTGCCCAAATAATCATAAAGATGATTGCCACACCAATGATGAGTTGAATGAGTGCATTGCGAATTCTTTCCCAGCTTTGAATTTGTCGTTCTGTTTTAAGTAGCTTTGCATCGTTTTGTTTATGGGCTTGCAATAAGTCAGTTGTACGTCCACTTGCTTGCCAATCTGTTAATCCAAAAATCGCATCTGTTAATTGACTATATAATGTTTGGCGTACTTTCTTTATCTTACGGTGATGTTTTTGCGTTAATATTAATGAAATCCACGGAATTAAAAAGACAATCACCCCGAGTAAAAAAAGCATCATAAATGCAAAAGCAACATCAAATATACCGAGTACGATAATGAAGATCGTATAAATAAAAACACCGATGACACTCGGAATAATCGAACGCAAATAAAGGTCTTGTAAATGTTCAATATCATCCGAAAGGACGCCTAAAAGATCACCAGTTTGATAACGTGAACGTAAAAACAATGCTTGTGGCTCAACCATACGATAAAGTCGCTTTCGCATATGAGCTAAAATACGTAAAACTAAATCATGGCTGACGAGTTTTTCTGCATAAGGAAACGCAGCTTGCCCGATACTAAAAGCTCTCACAGCAACAATTGGAACATATACGAGCATGACATTTTCAGGTTGGAGAGCAGATTTGGAAATAAGATAGCCAGACGTAAAGAGTAACATTGTTCCAGAAGCAACTCCTAATGCTCCAAGTAATATGGCAAGAAACATCCTCCCTTTATATTGTTTCATATAAGGCTTTACCCAATCTTGCATCTTAATTCACCCTCCGCGTTAATGCAGCATAATGACCGTTCATAGCAATTAATTCATCATGTGAACCTTGTTCAACTAACTTCCCATTGTTAATGACAAGGAGATGATCCATATCCTTCATCCAATGTGAACGATGTGTCGCTAAGAAAACAAGTTTATCTTTAAAAAGATGAAGCATTAATTGTTTAATTTCATATTCTGTTTCAATATCTAAATGTGCAGTTGGTTCATCTAATAGTAAAATAGGCTTTTTACTAAGTAAGGCACGTGCCATGGCAATCCGCTGTTCTTGTCCGCCACTTAATTCACGAGCTCCTTCACCTATCTTCTCATGAATCCCATTAGGAAGCTCTTGAACAAAAGATGAAAGTCCAATTTCTTCAATTATTTTAGTTACTTGTTCATCCGTAGCTTCTGGTTCATAAAAGCGAATATTATCTGCTAGTGACATCGGAAAAATATACGGGTGTTGTGGGATATAGGCGATATGACTTAACCAATCGTCACGATTAAATGAATGTAGTAATTCTCTGTTGACCATCATCGTGCCATTTGTCGGTTTAATAAAGCCTGAAAGAACATGGATAAGTGTAGATTTACCAGCACCACTGGCTCCAACAATCCCAATCATTCCACGATGAGAACAGGAGAAACTGACGTTATCTAATAAGACATGGTCATCTTTTTCAACACGTACTTGTTTAAGTTCAAGTGTACTTGATGAGTCCCATTTCATTGGTCTTGTTATATGTTCTTTTTCAATAGGTTGAGATAAGATCGTATCCATTTCATCCATCGCCACTTGTCCATCTAAAGTTGCATGATAATCTTTACCGACTTGACGAATGGGTAAAAAATATTCTGGTGCTAATATAAGTATCGTTAGAGCTGGTAATAGATCTGTCGTACCATCAATTAATCGAAAACCGAGACTAACAGCAACGAAAGCAATCGATAAACTTGTGAAAAAATCGAGTGCAAATGATGATAAAAAGGCGACACGTAAGGTGCGCATCGTTGCTTTACGGTATTGTTCACTGACACGACCGATTTTAGCTTCATGTTTTAAGCTTTGCCCAAGATATTTTAATGTTTCTAATCCTTTTAATGAATCAATAAAATGATTAGATAAAACACGATATGTCGCATACTGACTATCGGCCATTTTTTGAGCAGCAATGCCGAGTAAAATCATGAACACGATAACAATCGGTACCGTTACAATTAGAATGACGGCTGACTTTTTATCAAGTGTAAAAATATATATTACAATAAGGAGGGGGACAATCATTGTACGAATGATGCGCGGAATAGCTAAAGTTAAATAATTTTTTAAGTTGTCAATTCCTTCAATCGCTAGTGTGACTAACCGCCCCGTGCCTAATCTTTGAACGAAACCGCGACCATTTTTGACATATGTCTGAATAAGTTCAGCTCGTAATTTTTTACCGATTCGTTCGGCAAATTTTTCCGCTACATATTGTTGTAAGAGAGAAATGCAATGTTTTAATGTGAAGGCAATAAAAAAGAATAAGAAATCTGTTATAACATCAGTCAATGCCTGCCCTTTAAATAAATAGGTAATTGCCCGAGCCAAGAAAATGGCTTGGGCAATCGTACCTATTGCTTCAAGGATAGATAGGCTTCCTAATAAAATGTATGAAATTTTACTACCAGGATAATTTGGAAGACCTTTTTGCCGTTTCATTAGTAAGTGACATCCTTTTTCGTTACTCGTTTACGAAAGACGTAGTAACTCCATGTTTGATAAGCTAACACAAATGGTAAAAAGATAATTGTGGCAATCAGCATCGTTTTTAAAGTATAGCTACCTGATGAAGCAGTTTGAACAGTTAAGCTATACATGTCATTAATCGAACTGATCATCACACGTGGGAACATCCCGATAAAAATACTTGCACTTAAAAATAAAATCGTCAAACTCGTCATTGTAAAAGCAAGACCATCTTTTTTCTTACGGTTAAGCATGGTGCCAAACAGTAGAGCTACCCATGTTAAGATGGGAAGAATCACCCAAAAATTCCCATGATATGTGAATATATCTGTTTTAATATACCCTACTATTGCGAAAAGTAATACGACAAATAGTGTAATGGGTGCTAATTTATTCGCAACTTTTCGTGCACGTTCTTGTAAATCCCCTTCTGTCTTAAGGGTGAGAAATTGCAGCCCATGTTGTGTTGTGACAAGTAAGAACATAACACCACCGAGTAAGGCAAACGGGTGTAAAAACTGTAGGAATCCTCCGACCATTTCTTTATCAGCATCGATTGGCATTCCCGTCATAAAATTCGCAAGTACGACTCCCCATAAGATAGGAGGTAAAAAGCTACCGATAAAGATTCCCCAATCCCACGTATGACGCCATTTAGGATTTGTTACTTTACTTCTAAATTCAAAGGCTACACCACGTATGATAAGAGCAAGTAACATAAGTACGAGTGGAATATAAAACCCACTAAACATTGTCGCGTACCAATGTGGAAATGCGGCAAACATCGCACCGCCTGCTGTAATGAGCCACACCTCATTTGCATCCCAAAACGGTCCAATCGTATTGATATAGACACGTTTTTCTACATCATTTTTACCTAAAAATCGAGCGACAGTGCCAACACCAAAATCAAAACCTTCCAAGATAAAGAAACCTGTAAACAAAACGGCGATTAAGATAAACCATATTTCATTAAGAGACAATTTCGGTTCCCTCCTTACTAAATGGATCAGTTGTGATAGGTGCTTGCTCTTTGTCTTCTCCATTCTTTTTAATATGTTGTACGAACAGATATACTAACACGCCACCTAAAATAGCGTAGATCGTATTAAATGAAATAAGTGAGAAGAGTACTTCGTTTGCTGTAACAGTTGGTGATACAGCGTCTTCGGTTTTCATAATGCCAAAGACAACCCATGGTTGACGACCTAATTCCGTCATTAACCATCCAACTGTGTTTGCAATAAATGGTAATGTAATTGACCAGACCATTAATTTTAAGAAACGGGTATGTTTTTCAAGTTGGTCTTTTCTTGTTGCGAACCAACCATAAATGGCTAAAATTAACATCAATGTTCCAGAAAGCGCCATAGCACGGAAACTCCAGAACAAAGTCTTCACTGGTGGTACATAATTTCCTGGACCATATTTTTCTTCATATTCTTTTTGTAATTCATTTATCCCTTGGACAGACCCACTAAACTTATTGTATGACAAGATACTGAGAGCATATGGGATATCGAGTTGCCAGTTGTTTTTTTGATTTTCACTATCAATACTAGCGATCAGAGTAAACGGTGCAGGATCGCCACTGTTTTCCCAGAGAGCTTCTGCTGCAGCAAGTTTCATTGGTTGTGTTTGAACTAAATGTTGTGCTTGGTTATGACCAGTTACGATAATAAATAATGATGAAATAGCTGCTACGATAATAGATATTTTAAAGGACTTTTTAAAGATATCGATATCATGTTTTTTAGAAATCTTCCATGCACTGATGCCTGCAATAAGAAAGGCACCTGTTGCAAAAGAAGAGATGAGCACATGTGGAAACTGTACCCATAAGTGTGGATTTGATATAATTTCTTTGAAGCTAACCATTTGTGCACGTCCATCAGCAAATTCATATCCAACAGGGGACTGCATAAATGAGTTAGCTGTTAAAATCCAAAACGCGGATAAGATCGTTCCAATTGATACGAGCCAGACGGAAAGTAAGTGGACGCGTTTTGATAAACGATCCCAGCCGAATACCCACAGTCCGATGAAAGTTGATTCCATAAAAAACGCTAATAATCCCTCAATAGCTAACGACGGGCCAAATACGTCACCTACGAATCGTGAATATGTTGACCAGTTCATACCAAATTGGAATTCTTGTAAAATACCAGTAACAACACCGACGGCAAAGTTAATTAAAAACAACGTTCCCCAAAATTTAGTCATGCGTTTATATCTTTCGTCATCTTTAACGACATACATCGTTTGCATAATAGCGATAATTAACGCAAGACCAATTGACATTGGAACAAAGAAATAATGGAAAATCGTCGTTGAAGCAAATTGAAGCCTTGCTAACCAGAGTGGATCCATTTTGTTATTCTCCCCTTTATGATGTAATTTCTTCATTTGTGAACTGGAGTTAACAACGTCTGCATAGTGAAAATCACCTTACTTATAGTATAAAGGATGAATTGGTTAATTCGTTCACAACGTGTTACAGAGCGTTGACTATTTGTTGACAGATTGATGAACCCATGTCACATTCCACTCACTACGTTCACTTCACATATTATCACACGAACTTCACATACTCTAACATATAATTTGTTAACTTTTGTTCAAAAACTACCTTGAACCATTGATGAGACTGAAATAGAGGCTAATAATGAACGTTTTGTGAAGTGTTTCACAAAACGTTCAAATTTATCAAGTCGCTTTTCTCGTATACTAAAGTTGTCAAGTAAACCATTTACAAAAAAGAGAGGAGCAAGTCAGATGGCTAAATCATTATTTCATGCAAAAGCTTATTTACAAGAAGGCGTACAAGTAAAAGTACAATCAAGACATTTTGAAGTGACAATTGATGAACCAAAAGAACTCGGTGGAACTGATACAGGGATGAATCCAGTCGAGCTTATGTTATGTGCATTAGGAGCTTGTCAGTCAATTGTAGCAAGAATGTTTGCTAAGAAATTTGAAATTGAATTTGAAGATTTTTGGGTCGAATTAACTGGAGAATTAGACACAGACGGTTTTCTACATAAAGCTGATGATGTTCGCCCAGGCTTTCAATCAATCGAATATGACATCCATATTAAAACAGATGCATCTCGTGAAAAGGTAGAAGAATTCGTATCATTTATTGAAAAAACATGTCCAGTTGGCGATACAATTGCTCACGCCACTAAAATGGAATTAAATGATATCGTGATTGAGTAAATTGTGAAGTCTATTTTTTAGCTCTTGCTGGACGATTATTTGATCTATGAAAAACGCGGTTAATCTATATAGATTAACCGCGTTTTAATCTCACTTTTAAAACATCTTTTAATCGAAGGATGGGAAGTGTGGTAATACCTCGTTAGCCAATTCTTCCATGACTTTTTCAGCATCGCGTTGACCATATTTTAAGTTAAGCATCACATGGTTAACGCCAATTTTTTCTAATGACTTTAAGAAATGAATGAGATGTTTTCTACCGAGACGGAATCCGAGATGGATTGGTGATGGCTCCGTATCAGGATCTTCTGTCAAATCAATATACAATGATTGTAAAAACGGTTTGAATGTAGATGTTGCTTCACGCCATGCTTGTACAGACAAAGATTGTTGATGAATACTTCTTGGATAGTACATCCAACCATCTCCGTTTGCTGCAATCCAGTCAAATGGCTGGCGACTTGATCCCGTTATAATCAATGGGATATCGCTGCTATGATAGGGCTTTGGTAATACCCCAGCATTACGGTGAATTTGTCCAACTTGACTATCAATCATTGGAAAGTCCTCGTTTAATAATTGCTTAAAATAATAATAGGTTTCCCGAAAGGCTTCACCACGAGATGGAATATTTATATTAAATGCAGGAAATTCCACCTGTCTGTCACCTGATGCAATGCCTAAAACAAGTCTTCCCTTTGATAGTTGATCGATCGATGTAGCAGCTTTTGCCAGGTGAATCGGATGTCTTAATGGAAAAACAATACTCCCAGTTCCTAGTGTGATTTTCTTTGTATGAGCTGTCAAATAGCCTAAATAGATCCATGGATCATAGATTTGTCCAACATCCCCGAAATAGGGATCAAATAGTGGGATGTCTCTTACCCATAAAGCTCCAAATCCCAATTCCTCAGCTTTTTGAGCCATTTGAATATGTTTTTCCATTGACGGAATGCTTCCTGAATACGCTTCAATCGGAATGAATAATCCGAGTGTTAGTTTATTTTCTTTAAAAATTCGTTTGTATCCTTGCTTGTTATGGAAAGTTTCCATAACCAATCACTCCAATATGTGTTAATTTATATTTGTTAGGGCTTTATCGATCGGAATGTCACCATTAATGATTTCAATCGTTTTGTAGAATGTTTCTTCAAGATGTAGTGTTTTAACGACTGTCATCGCTACATCCTGGCGAGTGATACTTCCATCTTTTCCTAAATTAAGGCGCGCTTCAATTTTTCCCGTTGGTTCATCATTTGTTAACCAACCTGGACGTAAAATCGTATAATTCAAGTGACTATGACGGAGACGTTCATCAGCGCGTTTTTTAGCCGTATAATAGTGTTCCATACCTTCTTTCCAATTTTTTGGGGTATCAGAATGTAAGGCACTAATCATAATAAAGCGTTTGATATTGTGTTTTTCAGCGGCTTCAATCGTTTTAAATGCGCCATCTAAATCGACGAGCATCGTTTTATCGGCACCTGTATGGCCGCCTGAACCAGCTGTAAAAATGATTGTGTCGACGTCTTGAGATGCTTTAAAAACGCCATCTTCCGCTTCCAAGTCTGCTATAACTGTTTCTACGTCTAAATGCTTAAACTGCTCGATTTGTTCCTGTTTACGAAGCATTGCTTTTACAGTAACGTTTTCTTCTTCTGCTAGATGACGAACGATATGTCTTCCTATTTTTCCATTTGCACCGACAACGAGTATTTTCATATTATCTCTCCTTATTTTTATATGTAGGAAAAGGTATCAATTAGATACCTTTTCCTCATGTTTTTATATATCGAGAAATATCGATTTATGATATCCTTATTAAAATGATTCGTGGTTATGAGTGGATCTTTTATTATAAATCCATCATACATTGTTTGATTTCTTCGATTTGTTTTTCGTTCCTTTTGTAATAGGTCCACTGACCTTGGCGGGTTGATTGAATAAAACCAGCGTCCTGTATAATAGACAAGTAAAGCGAAACGGTTGATTGAGATAGCTTGACTTTTTTTTGAATATCACTAACACATACACCTTCTGGATACACTTCTGAAAAATGCTTTTCAGGTTCTTTTAACCACTGTAAAATTTGTATCCGTGTTGGATTGGACAGGGCTTTATAAATACGTATAAGATCCAATTATATCACCACATATCATTTTAATCTCATTATAAATCGAGAAATCTCGATATGCAATAGATTTGCTTATAATGTGGCAAACTCAAGTCCTAGTTTATATGCATTTTCAAGTATTTCTTTTTGGAACTCTGGGAATTGTGCTGGATCGAGCGCCTTTTCAGAAAGGGTATCATACATGATTTCAACTTTTGAATTGGAGATACCCGTATAGCCTGCTAGTCCTACATTTAAATAATGTTCGATCATTGTATCGTATTTACGTTTAGCAAAGTGTGCTTTAGAGCCACCAGCTAAGCCAATCCATAGTGCTTTTTTATGTGGAAGCTTACTGTTTCCGTATGCATAATTGTAATTCCAAACCCGGTCGATATAACCTTTCAACATCGCTTGAATATTATACCACAACACAGGAAATATAAAGGCTAAAGCTTCGTTACGATTCATACGATCAATTTCTCGATGAACAATTGGAGAATATTCATAGCCGTCACGACTCCAATCGGGCTCATCCTGTTCAAAAATAACTGGATTAAATTCTTCTTTATATAAATCGAGTAGCTCTACAGTATGTCCAGCCTCCTTAAGTTTTCTTATAAATTCCATAGTTAAGACTTGCATAAATTAATTTCCTCTAACTTCTCGTTTTAAAATTGAGACCTTGCATTGCAACGCTGATGAACACTCACGAGATAATCCTCCAATAGGTATTAGGCTAAAGTATAAATACGAACGTGAACGAGAAATTATAATGATTCACATAAGATATACTTCTTCGTAAATTAATCGATAAAATAAGCTCAATATACAAAAAACAAGCAAAGAAAACTGTCAGGTTCTTTGCTTGTTTCATTTAGAAGGATGTCCCTTTTATAAATTTTATGCTATTAATATGCCGCTTTAAAAATATTAATAATATCTTGTTCATTACCTTGAATTGGATTACTTACTGCGTTTCCGTCTTCAAGGGCAAGTTTTGCCATTTTTTCAAAGTCTTCTTCTTTTACACCTAATTCTCTTAAATTAGATGGAATGTTAACATCTTCAGATAATTTACGGATAGCGGCAATTGCTTTATCAGCTGCTTCACGAACAGATAAGCCTTCAATATTTTCACCCATGAATTCTGCAATATCAGCAAACTTCTTAGGATTAGAGATAATATTGAATTCTTCAACGTGTGGAAGTAACACAGCGTTTGCAACACCATGTGGAATGTCATACAGACCACCTAATTGATGAGCCATTGCATGTACATATCCTAAACCAGCGTTGTTAAAGGCCATACCAGCTAATAGTGACGCATGAGCCATGTTTTCGCGTGCTTCAATGTTTTTACCATAGGCAACAGCTTGTCGTAAGTTAGTTGAAATTAATTTAATTGCTTGGATTGCCATAGAATCAGTTACTGGGTTAGCACCGAGAGATACATATGATTCAATCGCATGTGTTAAAGCATCCATACCAGTAGCTGCTGTTAAGCCAGCAGGTTTACCAACCATTAGTTCTGGGTCATTAATCGATACGAGCGGTGTATTTCTCCAGCTAACGATAACGAATTTTATTTTCTTTTCTGTGTTTGTAATGACACAGTGACGTGTTACCTCACTTGCAGTACCAGCTGTTGTATTTACGCAAACAATTGGGGGTAAAGGATTTGATAATGTTTCAATTCCAGCATAGTTTTCATAAAGATCGCCTTCATGTGTTGCAGCAATTCCAATTCCTTTTCCACAGTCATGTGCACTACCGCCACCGACAGTGACAATTAAATCACAATTTTCATCTTGGAATACTTTTAGTCCGTCTTTAACATTTGTGTCTTTTGGATTTGGTTCTACTTCATCATAAAATGCATATGAAATTCCTGCTTCATCTAATGATTCTGTTACTTTCTCGACAGGACCTCCAGGTAAAGAACGTAAGAAACCATCTGTTACGATAAGTGCTTTCTTACCTCCAAGAATTTTACACCGTTCACCAGTTACTTTTACAGCACCACGTCCGAAAAAGTTTACATTAGGCATAAAAAAATCATACATATGTTTATCCTTCTTTCTGCTAATTTTATTATTTAGTATGAAGCGTATTTAAAAAACTATGCTTCATAAACAATTTTAGCACTATAGTAATGTTTTTACTATTAATAAATGCTGAAAGTCCTAATTATGAATCTCGGGAATTTTGTTTTGATGTGAATGGATGATCGACTAAGGAATAAATAGACCTAACCATTATAGTAATTTAAAGTCTTTTTAATCTATAAACTTCCAAGATCGTAATTGGCTGTTTTTTCATGTAGTAGTATTCTTTTTATATAAAAGATGAAGAAATATTATTGAATAAGGATTGGCAATCGTTTCTTTTAATATGTCTATGTTAGTAGCAGAGATAAACATTTTCCTTCTGATATGACTTAAGATAGCATTATTAATTCATAGATAATATCAAAAAAATATTTTCTATAAGGAGATGTTTTGCTTTTTGTAATCGATTATTGGTATAATTTACATAAATTTCACATAATGGAGTGGGGAGGAAGCACAGCATGAATCATTCAAATGCCCCTGTTCTCGTTTATCGAGGGGACTATATTGAAAGTACACACCAAATCCATATCGCTGTTATGTCAGCGAAAGGTGAATTGGTTGCTTATTACGGGAATCCACATCGGCTTACGTTTGCACGCTCATCAATGAAAGCGCTTCAAACGGTTCCAGTTGTAGAGTCGGGTGCAATGGAAGCGTATCATTTAACAGAACGTGAGTTGGCTTTATTTTGTGCTAGTCATATAGGAGAGAGATATCATCGAGATACGGTTGCCACTGTATTAAAAAAGCTTGATCTTCAGGAGACATCTTTACAATGTGGCATACATATTCCGAGACATAAAGAAAGTTACGAACAGCTTATTAAAAAAGGAGGAAAACTTACACCATTATTTAGTAATTGTTCGGGGAAACATGCGGGCATGTTAGCAGGTTGTAAAAAGCAAGGTTTTTCATTAGATACATATCGAGATGTAACGCACCCTTATCAA
Source organism: Cerasibacillus quisquiliarum (assembly GCF_014202495.1). Taxonomy (GTDB): domain Bacteria; phylum Bacillota; class Bacilli; order Bacillales; family Amphibacillaceae; genus Cerasibacillus; species Cerasibacillus quisquiliarum. The sequence continues at coordinate 293,321 of NZ_JACHHA010000001.1, forward strand.
CAGCAAATTATCGATGTTATTTCAGATGTGAGCGGGTATTCAAAAGAAAAAATAGTTACATCTGTTGATGGATGTGGTGTCCCTGTGCATCGTTTGCCACTAGATAAAGTCGCTTTATTATTTGCTCGTTTAGCTAATCCGGAAAATTGGCATACCGAAAACGAGTCACGCCAACATAGTTTAGCCAGAATTTGTCAAGCAATGGTCGATTATCCGGAAATGGTTGCTGGTACAAACCAGTTTGATACAGATTTAATGCGAGTGTTTAAAGGGCGACTTGTTGCTAAAGGGGGGGCGGAGGCTGTGCATTGCTTTGGAGATAAAGAAACAGGTCTTGGTGTAGCCATTAAAGTAGAAGATGGAAACGCAAGGGGAACACGTGTCACGGCGATGGAAGTATTAAAGCAATTAGATATTGGTGACGAGTCGATTAGAAACGAGTTAGAGCCATATGTTGAAGAAGCGGTCTTAAATGCGCGAGATGAGAAAATTGGTAAAATTGTCACGCAATTCCAGTTAAATTTTTTATAAGTTTTAATTTTTAAATAGATAATGATGTTATGAAATGTTTAAACTTCATAATAAGAATAGGGGAGATTTATATGAAGCCAATTATTGGGATTACACCATCGATGGAAGTGGACGAAACATATTATAAGGTAGCCAATGCGAATATTAAAGCGATATTAAAAGCAGGTGGTATTCCTGTTGTGTTACCATATTTTGAGGAAATGAGTGATGTGACACAAATAGTTGGTGAAATTGATGGTCTGTTAGCGACAGGCGGATATGATGTTGATCCGACATATTTTGGTGAAGAACCGCATCCGAATTTAGGAACAGTCATTCCTAAGCGTGATCATTTTGAGAAACTGATTATTGAAGAAATGCTTAAATTAGATAAACCGATTCTTGGGGTTTGTCGTGGGAGTCAAATTTTAAATGTCACAGTTGGTGGTGATATGTATCAAGATATTTATGCACAATGTCAAGATCGTGATTTATTACAACATAATCAGAAAGCACCGCTTAGTCATGGCGCCCATTATGTTGATGTCACAGAAGGTAGTTTACTACATCAAATTACCGGTCTTGAAACATTACGTGTGAATACGCGTCACCATCAAGCAAATCGAGTTGTTCGCTCACCATTAAAGGTAAGTGGTACAGCACGTGATGGAATAGTCGAAGCGATTGAAAGTAAAGAGCACCATTTTGTATTAGGTTTACAGTGGCATCCTGAAAATATGATTGCAGTGGATGATGAGGCGTCATGGAATATTTTCAAAGCGTTTATCAATGCATGCCAAAAGCGTCATTAAGCATGGACTTCTTAATAGAGATAGACAAGGGTGGTGTATAGTAATATGAAAATCATTGATGCTCATTGTGATGCTTTATATAAACTACAACTTTCTAAAAGGGGAAAGATATACGGCGTGAAGCCATTACAATTTAAAAACAGTCCTTCGTTAGATACGAATTTTAACCGTTTAAAACAAGGAAACTATATGGTACAGTTTTTCGCATTATTTTTAGAGCCTAATATCCCGACATATGAAAAATGGGACTATTTATTGGAGCAAATTGATTTATTTCATTCCGAGATTTTAGCGAATAACCCAGAGATGGTTCATATTAAAAAATGGGAAGATATCGATAAGTTAGAAGATGATCAAATCGGGGCTGTATTAACACTTGAAGGAGCAGACCCGTTCGGTAATGACTTAGTGAAGTTAAGACAGCTTTATCGTGAAGGTATTTTATCAATTGGTCTGACGTGGAATCACGCTAACCTTTGTGCTGACGGAGCCGGTGAACCACGTGGTGGTGGGTTAACTTTACTCGGTAAAGAAGTTGTTAAATTAAACAATGCACATCATGTATTTACAGATGTGTCACATTCTACAGTAAAAGGATTTTGGGATATGATTGAGTTAGCTGATTACCCAATCGCAAGTCACTCTAATGCTCGAGCAATTTGCGATCATCCGAGAAATCTATATGATGATCAAATTAAAGCGTTGTTTGAAAAAAATGGTCTTATTCATGTTGTGTTCAATCCGCCGTTTATTAAGCAGGATAGTAAAGAGGCGACAATTGCTGATTTGATCAAGCATATCGACCATTTATGTGCATTGGGTGGGGTGAAGCAAATCGGGTTTGGTTCTGATTTTGACGGAATTAGTTATTATGTTGACCAGTTGGAACATGCCGGTCAATATGAAAATTTTATTAACGAGCTATTAAAACATTACAAAGAAGATGAAGTTCGTGGATTTGCTTATCAAAACTTCCTAGATCATCGTCCAGGTCTCTAAAAAGGTTTATTTATTTTCCATGTATAAACATGCAAATTTTCCATATCGTAAGGCTGAATAGGAAACTATTCAATCCCACAAGGAGTGATCACAAATGGCACGCAGGAACAATAATAAATTACTTGTCCCTGGAGCGGAAAACGCGATCAACAACATGAAAGAAGAAATTGCTAATGAAATGAATGTTGAGCTAGGTGCCGATACAACTGCACGTGAGAACGGAAAAGTGGGCGGCGAAATGGTAAAGCGTATGATCCGAATCGCCGAAGAAACAATGGCCCAACGTAGAGGACGAAGTTAGTCTCTCGTAATGATGAGGCATAAAAAGGTGCTCCCTTTTCTGGAGCACCTTTTTAAAATGATATGGAGAAAGAGATCCAACTATCGCGTGGCTCTCTTTTTTTGAATCCACATCTAGTGTGGCTCACTACCCGTTCAGGTTACTTCCTTTTTCGCTCAACCGCATCTGGTAGAATGCTCTACTCACTACTTCATTTGCCTTTTATTGAAATTTTTAAAAAAATTAGGTGTTGCACCGCACACGAACAGCGTGATTACTGGAACTAAGTGTTGAGTAGCGAGTTTTACCCCACGTTAATCGTGTGATGATTTCAACAACATGCTGGGTAGCAATCTAAACTCTTTACATATTCCATGATTACCCGGACTAAGTGTGGCATAAGTATATCTTCATTAGCGCTAGTCTGAAATGAAATTTACGAAACAAATAAGGTAGTTTATTCTCCTTATACCACGCAAAATAAGGATTAGCAAAGTTAACTCCGCGGATCTTATGCAATTCCTTATACAATATAAAATGGCCCTCATTTACCTGAAACATAGGAATTATTAGAAGATTATTTCATCATAATGGTTGTTATGGTATACTGAAGTTACAATAGATCGGCTTCACATGAGGGATGGCGCACCATTTACCTTTTTGGGTTTCCAAGAAGGGGGTGATGCCTATGGACGAAACAATGTATTTCACCTTGTCCTTAATGGTTTCATTTGGGATGCTGGTGGCGTATATGATGTCCAATCATAACAATAAAAAATAATCCCTCATGTGCTTATAGCGAGGCTCTGAGGGATTATTTCTCTTAGCGCCACCCCTCTTGATGGGGTTCGGTCTATTGGGGACCGTTCCATGTACCAGCATGGATCGGTCTTTTATTATATTATGATTTTCTATATATAGTATACCTTAATATTATTATAAAATAAACAGATATGTTAAGTTAATAAGAACAATTTTGAATAAATACTTGTGGAATGTGGCTGTTTGAGAATACACATCCAAGTGTTATAAATCATTTCATTTGGAATGTTGGTGGCGTCTGTCCAATCATGACAATAAAAACAATCCCCTATATGCTTAGCAGACCTTAGGGTTATTAATTATCCCGCACCCGCGCGGTCCATCTTGATGGGGTTCGGTCTAGTGAAGACTGTTCCATGTTTCAGCATGGATTGGTCTTTTATTGTATGATGATTTTCTACATACAGTATATTGAATGTTTATTAAAAATAAACTTGAGGTGGGTTAGAGTAATAGTAAAATATTTATTAACTGTTCTTCAGCAAGCAAATGAAAAAATAGGGTTGGTCATGAAGGTGAATCGGCGTATAATATAAAATAGGTTAATCCAAGATAGAACGAAAATCAATGGAGGGAGTATAGATGAGTGAACAATATATATTAGCGTTGGATCAAGGAACGACGAGTTCACGAGCCATTTTGTTTAACCACCACGGAGAGATTAAAGCGGTAGCTCAACAAGAATTCGAGCAAATTTTTCCAGAGCCTGGTTGGGTTGAACATGATGCGAATGAGATTTGGACGTCGGTATTAGCTTGTATGGCTGAGGCTTTACGGATAGCAGATATTGAAGCAAAACAAGTAGCAGCAATCGGTATTACAAATCAACGAGAGACGACAGTTGTCTGGGACAAACATACAGGTAGACCGATCTACCATGCGATTGTATGGCAGTCACGACAAACAGAGCATATTTGTCAGCAATTACGTGATGCTGGCTATGAAGAAACGTTTCGGCAAAAGACTGGGTTATTATTGGATCCGTATTTTTCTGGGTCAAAGGTGAAGTGGATTTTAGACCATGTTGATGGAGCAAGGGAAAAGGCAGAAAACGGTGATCTAATGTTTGGAACAATCGATACATGGCTCGTTTATAAATTATCTGGTGGAAAAGCACATGTCACCGATTATTCAAATGCCTCTAGAACATTAATGTTTAATATTCATGACTTAAAATGGGATGATGAACTACTAAATATTTTGCAAGTGCCTCAATCAATGCTACCAGAAGTTCGCGAGTCTTCAGAAATATATGCAGAGACAGTGGATTATCATTTCTTTGGAGAACGAGTTCCAATTGCTGGGATAGCAGGTGATCAGCAAGCAGCTTTATTTGGGCAGGCTTGCTTTGAAAGTGGAATGGCAAAGAATACGTATGGTACCGGTTGCTTTATGTTAATGAATACAGGGGAGAAAGCGGTTACATCTGAACGTGGATTATTAACGACCATTGCCTGGGGTTTAAATGGAAAAGTCGAATATGCTTTAGAAGGCAGTATTTTCGTTGCTGGTTCTGCTGTACAATGGCTAAGAGACGGGATGCGCATGTTTAGAGAGGCATCAGAAAGTGAGACATATGCGACACGTGTCGACTCGGCTGAAGGTGTCTATGTTGTTCCTGCTTTTGTCGGGTTAGGAACACCGTATTGGGATAGTGAGACAAGAGGGGCTGTGTTTGGTTTAACACGTGGAACAACGAAGGAACATTTTATTCGTGCGACATTAGAAGCAATCGCTTATCAAACAAAAGATGTTCTTGATACGATGAAAGCTGATTCAGATATTCATTTAAAAGCGTTACGTGTAGATGGTGGTATGGTACAAAATGATTTTCTCATGCAGTTTCAAAGCGATATGCTTGGCGTCCAAGTGGAACGACCAGTCGTTCAGGAAACAACTGCTTTAGGAGCAGCTTATTTAGCAGGTCTTGCTGTCGGTTATTGGAAAGATAAAGAGGAAATAGGTGAACAGTGGAAAGTCGATCACATCTTTGAACCTAAAATGAATGAAAGAGAAAAGGGAAAATTATATCGTGGTTGGCTTAAGGCAGTTGAAGCGGCGCGCGTATTTAAATAGTCATAAAAGAATGTCGTGCTGGGAAACCGGTGCGACATTTTTTAATGGAATAAGCTTAATATATGTGACATTTGTCATATGAACTACTGACATTTATGACTTATTTTATCTTGTGATTTTACCTATACTAACAATGACTATCTGTTTAGGAGGAAGTCATAAGATGAAACATAAACAAAAACAAGCGCAATTGAGAAAAAGTGTGCAACCTTATGCAAAAGCAGATGTGAAATCAAGTGTTTTTCAGTTGTTGAACACTGTTGTTCCGTATATTATTCTCTGGTATTTAGCTTATAAAAGTTTGGTGATTTCTTATTGGTTAACATTACCGCTTCTAATGATTGCTGCGGGATTTTTAATACGGACGTTTATTATTTTTCATGATTGTACGCATGGATCATTTTTCAATAGTAGTAAATGGAATCGAATTGTTGGAACGTTCACAGGTGTTCTTACTCATTTTGCTTTTGAGAAATGGAAGCGAAACCATGCAATTCACCATGCAACTAGTGGTAATTTGGATAAACTTGGTACAGGGGACGTATGGATTATGACGGTCGATGAATATGTATCCGCATCAATATGGAAACGAATCGCTTATCGTTTATATCGCAATCCGTTTATTATGTTTGGATTAGGTCCATTGTATTTATACTTGATTTCAAACCGTTTTAATCGAAAAGGTGCGCATCGTCGTGAGCGTTTTAATACGTATTTAATCAATCTGTTAATTGTCCTATTATATACAATACTTATATGGTTAATTGGTTGGCAAGCATTTTTAGCGATTCAGTTGCCGATTATGTTAATTGCAGGGTCATTAGGCATTTGGCTGTTTTATGTGCAACATCAATTTGAAGATTCTTATTTTGCGACTGAAGCACAATGGGATTTCGTTAAAGCGGCAGTTGATGGTAGTTCATACTACAAATTACCAAAAATATTACAATGGTTAACTGGAAATATTGGTTTTCACCATGTTCACCATCTTAGTCCAAAAGTGCCAAATTATTATCTTGAAGATGTTCATGAAACAGTTCCACCATTACAAAAAGCAACGACAATTACATTGACGTCAAGCTTACAAGCCATTCGTTTTCGCTTATATGATGAAGATAGCCGATCATTTATAACGTTTAAAGACTTGAAAGCGATGCGAAAAAACATACCTTTAAAATCAAGTATACAAGAAAAATAAGCCTTCCTATTTGGGAGGCTTTTTAATTCTGTATGATATACACGTGATATACTGATACTATGGAAAATATGAGAAAAGGAGAATGATATGGAAAATAAAAGGCAAAATTGGTATCATATTATTCCTAAAAACACTGGTTTAAGTGCTTATGTCTGGGTCATTTTTTGTATTCTCCCATTATATTTTGTTTTTAAAACAGCATCAACAGCTGGGATTATTTTTGGAATTGTGATGGTCGTTCTGTTTTTTACAGCCTATCGATTATCATTTTTATCAAGTGGTTGGATTGCCCATGTTGCTGTTAGTGTAGAAATGGCGATTAGTATTGTAATGACGATATTATTGGGCTATGTTTATTTTTCGTTATTCCTAGCTTTTTATATCGGAAATATCCAGGAAAAACGACGTTTTATCACGTTTTATATGATCCATCTTGTCACGACTATCATTGCTGTCGGGGTTGGTTTTTTTATTCAAAGAGATATTCTCTTTTCGCAATGGCCATTTATTATCTTCAGTATTTTAGGCGTTATTCTGTTACCATTAAATATGTATAACCGTAATAAGCGTGAACGGCTTGAAGAAGAATTAAAATCAGCACGAGAAAAAATTTCAGAGCTCATCGTTTTAGAAGAAAGACACCGAATTGCTAGAGATTTACATGATACATTAGGGCAGAAGCTATCATTAATTGGACTAAAAAGCGATTTAGCGAAACGCTTGGTGGCAAAAAATCCAAAACAAGCAATTGAGGAAATAGCGGATGTTCAACAAACCGCACGCATTGCCTTAAAAGAAGTCCGTGAAATGGTATACAATATGAAGGGAGAAAAGCTTCAAGAAGAGCTGATTGGTGTTAAGCAATTATTAAAAGCCGCACGAATTGAGTGTCAGGTTGTTGGGGATGTTATATTGAAAAATACACCACTTCTTGTGGAAAACACATTGGTGATGTGTTTAAAAGAGGCGATTACAAATGTTGTAAAACATAGTCAAGCTACGTTTTGTAAAATTGGAATCGTTCATTCTCCAGAACAATGGTTGATGTGTATAGAAGATGATGGCATAGGAATCACAGAGGAAAATTTGAACCATATGAACAATGGCATTCAAGGGATGCGTGAACGGTTAGAATTTGTTAATGGAAGTTTGAAAATTGACGCAAAACAAGGAACACAATTAACGATTCAAATTCCAAATGTCATTAAACAATCAGAATAACGATAGAGGGGGCGGTAATGTGATTCGCATCGTCATTGCGGAGGATCAAACGATGTTACGTGGGGCTTTAGCTGCGCTTCTTAATTTAGAAGATGATATGGAAGTCGTCGGTCAAGCGAAAAATGGCGAAGAAGCTCTTCGTTTAGTTAGACAATTAAAACCAGATATTTGTATTATGGATATAGAAATGCCAGTCATGAGTGGTCTTGACGCTGCAGATCGTTTAAAAGACAACTCTTGTAAAGTTATTATTTTGACAACATTTGCACGTAATGGATACTTCGAACGTGCACGCCATGCAGGAGTAAGTGGCTATTTATTAAAGGATAGTCCAAGTGAAGAACTTGCCAATTCGATACGGATAATAATGGACGGAAGAAAAATTTATGCTCCTGAACTGATTGACTTAGCTTTTGATAAAGGTAATCCATTAACAGATCGTGAGCAACAAGTGATTCATTTAATTGCTGAAGGGAAAAGTACGAAAGACATCGCAAATGAACTCCATCTATCATATGGCACAGTGAGAAACTATGTATCTGTTATTTTAGATAAACTAGAAGTGAGCAATCGAATTGAAGCTGTGTCACATTATAAAGAGAAAGGCTGGTTTAAACAGTCATAATGAACGTAAGGGGGAAGCTTAATGATGTTAAAACTTGAACAAATTAAAGTAGCATATGAGACCATTCAAAGAGATATTCATCATACACCGATCATGACTTCGAAAAAGCTGTCCGAAGCATGTGAAAATCAAATGTTTTTAAAAGCAGAACATTTACAGAAAACGGGATCTTTTAAAATTCGCGGTGCGATGAATAAAGTGAAACAAGCTGTAAAAGAAGGTGCAACCTTAGTTACAGCAGCTTCATCAGGTAATCATGGTCAAGCTGTCGCCTTTACAGCAAGTCAATTACATATTCCTGCTACGATTGTTGTCCCAGAAGATGCGAATCGCAGCAAAGTAGCAGCGATTAAAGCTTATGGGGGACATGTTGAAAAATGTGGCTTTACTTCAGAAGAACGTATTCCACGGGCGAAAGCTATAGCAGAAGAAAAAGCAGGGGTCTTTATCCCACCTTATGATGACCCATTAATCATGGCAGGACAGGGCACCATCGGATTAGAAATATTAGAGCAAGTAACAGATGCTGATCTTGTCGTTGTACCTGTAGGTGGTGGTGGATTACTTTCTGGTATTTTAACAGCTATTAAAGAAACAAAGCCAAGTGTAAAAGTTATTGGTGTTGAACCGGAACTTGCTAAAGATACATATCTTTCGTTAAAAAATGGTGAAATTACCTCAATTGGTCAAACCAAAACGATTGCTGACGGTTTAAGAACGAGTCAACCAGGCGAATTAACTTTTCCGATTGTCCAAAAATATATTGATGATCTTGTACTCGTTAGCGAAGAAGAAATTCGGCAAGCGATGTTATTCGTAATGGAACGGATGAAGCAACTGATCGAACCTTCAAGTGCTGTGACAATAGCAGCGGCAATGTTTGGTCATCTACAAGTAACAAATAAAAAGATTGTCACAGTGATTTCAGGTGGCAATGTCGATATAAGCCAGTTACACGATATGATGGCATAATGACAGGCGATGTTTTGCTGTTTTTTTAGTAGTACGAGTTATTTCTGTATTCGGAATTGCTTCAGAAAGACTTTTGGTCTGGATGAGTTTTCTAGATTTTATTGCAGATTATACGAACATTTAACAAGAGAAAATTAAAAATCGTATTTGGACTGCTTTACCATGATTTGCAATGTCAATCGCTTTTTGCAGTTAACTTTATATTATTAAATGATATGATCGCATGCTTGCTATGCCGATGAAAAAAACAGCACAAACTAACTGCTTACGATAGTTTGTGCTATTCTATCACTTTTTCAGCTATTACAGCTTATCATCTTCAACTTGATCTAACCAAGCTTCAATTGACTGAATGATAGACTCAACTGTTCCTTCTTCAAATGGTGAGTCAAGTCTTGCTGATTCAACGAGGCCAAGAAATGATTTAGAGCCACCTAATTGACATAACTTAAGATAATCTTTCCACGCTTCTTCGTGATTTTCCCGTGATTTTTTCCAAAACTGAAAAGCACAAATTTGCGCTAAAGTGTAGTCAATATAGTAAAATGGAACTTGATAAATATGCCCCTGACGTTGCCATAAGCCACCTGCTTCAAGATATGGCTGACCATCATAATCACGATGTGGCATATATTTATCTTCTAATTTCCTCCATGCTGCATTTCTTTCCGCGGGCGTCCAATCTGGATTTTCATAGACGAGATGTTGAAATTCATCGACAGCAACTCCATATGGGAGGAAAGTTAGTCCACTGACTAAATGTGAGAATTTATACTTCTCTGTATCCTCTTTGAAAAACAGCTCCATCCATGGCCATGTGAAAAACTCCATACTCATGGAATGAATTTCAGCTGATTCACTAGTTGGCATTAAGTATTCTGGAACACCTAAATCGCGACTAGAATAAAATTGGAAGGCGTGTCCAGCTTCATGTGTTAATACATCGATATCATCTGATGTTCCATTAAAGTTTGAAAAAATAAATGGTGCGTTATAATCAGCGATAAACGTACAATATCCACCAGCTTCTTTTCCTTTTTTCGCGACCAAATCCATCAATTCACGTTCGAGCATAAAATTAAAGAATGCTGCTGTTTCAGGAGAAAGTTCTTCATACATTTTCTTTCCGTTTTCAATAATCCATTCAGGTGATCCTTTTGGAGTTGCATTTCCCGTTTTAAAATGATAACTTTCATCATAAAATTTAAAATCGGATACACCAATTCGTTTTGCTTGTCGTTCATATAATTTTGTGACAAGTGGCACGACGACTTCTTCAACTTGCTTACGGAAACGGGCGACCATTTCTTTATTATAATCAATCCGTGACATGCGTACATAACCGAGTTCGACGAAATTCTTGAATCCAAGCTTCTGAGCCATGTTATGACGTAATTTAACAAGCTTGTCATATATTGAATCGAATTCATGACGATGCTTTTCAAAAAACCTCGTTCTAGCATCCAATGCTTCTTTACGAATTGTGCGGTCTTCATGTTGTAAAAATGGCCCAAGTTGTGCTAATGTGTAAACTTCACCTTGGAATTCGATTTGAGCAGAAGCGACTAGCTTAGAATACTCGGATACTAATTTATTCTCCTCTTGTAATAACGGAATAATATCTGGTGAAAAAGACTTCAATTCATATTCTGCTAGCTTAAATAATTGCGTGCCCCATTTTTCTTCTAATTGATTGCGATATGGCGATTGTAGTAGTTCTTTATAAAATAACGTATTCCATTCTTGAACTTCTGGAGAAAAAGCATCCCAAAAATCACGCTCTTTTTTGTAGAATGCGTCATGAGTATCAATTGATGCTCTTACAAATGCAAGGTTACTTAGTGTTGATAACCGGTTGCGATTTTTATTGATTGCTTCTACTGCGTTCATTTGTTCTTCGACTGATGATGCCTCTTTAAATGCTTGAATGAGCTGAAGTGCTTTTTCTTTTTCAGCTTTAACATTTGGTCGTTCATAAGTATACTCTGAAAACTTTAACATAAAATGCCTCCCTTTTTTAACTATGTCACCATTCATGACCAATTGATAAATGCCTAAAAAAATATAAAAGATATAGGAAGGAGAAGAATCGTTTCTTCCTATATCTCGTATTATACCGAAAAATAAGGGCAGTGACTATATTTTAAATTGTCGGACAAGATTATTTAATTGCTCAGCTAGCTTTGCAAGCTGTGAAGCACTTCCAGCAACTTCTTCCATTGAAGTAGCTACTTCTTCGGATGATGCAGATGTTTGTTCTACACCAGCTGCTGATTGTTCAGAAATGGATGCCACTTCTTCAATTGATCTGTTCATCTCTTCAGTTCGTGATGCAAAATTTGCCAATGTGTCTGAAATCATTTCAATATTATCAGCTACTTCTGTAATGGCTTTATTAATTTGTTCAAACATTTGATGTGTATGTTGAATTTGTTTTGTTCCGTTTTCGACTTCTTGATAACTTTTCTCTAGAGATTTTGTGACGTTCTCGGATTCTAATTGAATGTTAGAAGCGATTCCCGTTATATTTGCAACTGAACTTGCGACACCTTCAGCTAACTTTCGTACTTCATCAGCCACAACGGCAAAACCTTTCCCATGCTCTCCAGCACGTGCTGCTTCGATCGCAGCATTTAAGGCGAGTAAATTTGTTTGTTCAGCAATATCTTGTGTTACTTTAACGAGTTCTGTAATCGCCTTTGTTTGTGAATCAAGTCCTCTCATCCGTTCGACAGCCTCATGAACAATTTGGTCTATTTTTTGCATTTGATCTGATGACCCTTGCATTAACTCTCGACCTTCATGTGTTAATTTTAGAACATGAGAACTAGCTTTCTTAATATGAGAACCTGTTTCATTCGCTTCTTTAGCTTGATCGGAAAACGTGTGTGTAAATGAAGAAACATGACTCGCATGATTTGCTTGTTCTTCAACACCAGAAGCGAGTTCTTGCATCGTAGAGGAAATTTGCTCTGTCCCTAATTTTACTTCATCTGCTGCTTGCATTAATTCCTCACTTTGGGCACTTACTGTTTCGGATACTTGATTCACTTCTTGCAACAGTTCACGTAATTGAGTATTCATGATATTTGTCGTTTCTATTAATTGACCCGTTTCATCACGTGTCGTAATGGTTAAATCATCATGTGTTAAGTCACCATTGGCAATAAGTTTTAAACGATCCATAACTTTTTGAACTGGGTTTGAAATTTGCCTAGAAACATATGATGCAATAACAAAGCCGACAATAATCGTAATGATAAAGGTAATAGACATGTATATAAAGGATTTTTGTCCTTCTTTCACACTTGCTTTTCCATCGGATATGATATGTTCATGTGTGACTTCTGAAAAGCCTTCTAAACGTTTCATGATTTCACGGGCAAGCTCTGTTGCTTCTCCACCTAATAAATCAATCGCTTCATCTTTTTTCTCTTCATCATATAGAAGAAAAGCTTGATTTGCGTAATCGAGCCATTGTTTCTCTACTTCAAATAATTCATCAAGTTCTTCATTTGAGAATTCAGCTCTTAACTTCTGTTCAATATCCATAATTTCTTGCGTATAATCATTAAAAAGCGTCCGATAGGATTCATCACCATATAATAAAAAGCCTCTTAAAAAACCTAGGCGTTGCGCGACATTAAATGCCATATCATGACTTGCTATGAGTGAAGGAAGATGTTTGTTAACCATGTCTTCCGTTTCCCTGTTCATTTTGTTAATGGTATTTAAATTAATGATTCCGTTAACAACAATTAAAATAAGAACAATTGAAAAAGCTAATAACAGTTTAGAACGTATTTTTTTGAAGTTAAATAAATTTTTCATTAGTTGGCACACCCCGTACGATATATTTCCAAAAGAAGTGTTTCATTGAAACGCATATTTAATATAATGAAACTTCTTTTAGAGTCAAAAGAAAAATAGCTCTATATATATTATCGGCTGTAATCATATAGAACTAAAGGCCTATTAAAGCGAAAGTGTATCGATTTTGTGAACGGGGAAACGAGTCATCTACTGGCATTTATTCTGCTAATGTGGAATGTCATAAGAGCATCGTGTCTAGAGATATCAATCAGTATTCGTATGGACTTGTATAATCGGAACTTTATCGTGAATAAGTTCGCAGCTTTATTCTTATAGTAGCCATAAGTCGAAGGTGTCAATATGAGTTCATCTGTTTCTTTTACTTCAATTAGTGTAAGATAAAGTGTTATACATGTTAATATTTACGAAGATCCGTAAATAAAGCGAAGAGATAGGCAACTATCTCTTCGCTTGCTTTCCTTTTTAGGTGGTTCATCACATATTTTAATGATTAGTATAATGATGCATTAGCTCCATTTTCTTTCCGATTCTTCAATAACAACACTTGCTGATGCATCACCAACAATATTAATCGTCGTTCGAATCATATCTAATATCCGATCAATTCCAGCGATTAATGCAATTCCTTCTAGTGGTAAATGAACAGCGGTAAGGACCATTGTCAGCATTACCATACCAGCTCCTGGAACCCCGGCCGTTCCGATTGAAGCTAGTGTTGCGATAAGTGCGACGGTTAATAACTGAGCGAGGCTAAGTTCTGTATTGAAGTATTGGGCGATAAACATAACAGCGACTCCCTGATAAATGGCTGTACCGTCCATGTTAATCGTCGCTCCAAGAGGAAGAACAAAGCTACAAGTCTCTTTAGATACACCTAAGTTCTCTTCGGTATTCTTCATCGTAATCGGAAGTGTTCCAGAGCTACTGCAAGTGCTGAAAGCAACTGAAGCGGCTGGAAAAATACCTTTGAAGAAATGTAATGGATTCATTTTACCGAGTGCTTTGACAGCTATAGAATAAATAATGAAGATATGGATCAAACTAGCAATTAACATGGCAACGATCAATTTAATCAGTGGTAATAAAACAGACAAACCATAGTTTCCAACAACAGGTGCGAGTAACCCAAATATCCCAATAGGGACAAGCGTCATGACAATGCTTGTTATTCGATACATAATCTCAGCAAAGCCGTTAAAGAAATTACGAACAGGTATCGCTTTTTCTCCAACTAAAGAGATTCCAAGACCGATAAAAATGGCAAAAAAGATGATTTGCAATATTGCTCCATCAGCAAGTGATTCGAGAGGGTTTGTTGGGATGATGTTTAAAATTGTATTCAAGATTCCATCCGAATCAGTTGATTCAATATTTGTTTCAGGCGTTTTGATGTCTGTGCCACTTCCCGGTGAAAAGACGATTCCAGATAAAATACCTATTGATATAGCGATAAAACTCGTTATTAAATAATAAGAAATTGTCTTTCCACCTAAGCGTCCTAGTTTTTTTAAGTCATTCGTACTTGACATACCAACAATAATCGTCGTTAAAATAAGAGGAACGATAATAAATTTAATAAGTCTTAAAAATAGTTCTCCAAGTGGCTCGACATAAGTTGCTTTTTCCCCGAACACAATCCCGACGATGAGTGCTAAGATAAAGGCGCCAATAATTTGCCATATAAAATTTTTTGTCATGAAAAGCCTCCTTTCAATCACATATTTTGCTTTCCTTTTATTGTCTTGATTCTCCTTTCTCTTAAATGAACAACATGCTTGTTTAAAATATATTCATTCATCATTTGATTCATTCCAGATAAACGAAATCATCTTATCACTATGTTAATATTGTTTTAATTGACTTTTATAGATCGGAAGGATAAAATTATGTAATTGAGAAGGTCTATTACATATGATTATATGAGGTGATTTGATGGTACAATCAGTGCTATTAATTGGTGCTGTCATGACAATAGTCTTAGTCTTACTTGGAATCGGCCTATTAAAAGCATCATCACGTGCTAAATATCTACCGTATTATCCAGGAATGGTTATTTTTGCGACTGGTGTCATCTTAGCAACAATCCCAACAATTGTTGGTAAAGTGACAATTTTAGGAGCAGGTCTTGGTGGCTGGGGCATTGCATTCATGTTCTCTTCATCAATTGGTTTTATTTTAACATCAATTGTTGATGCGTATACAAGTGCAGAAGCAGCATAATGGATAAAAAAAGAGCGATTAACCGCTCTTTTTTATTTTGGATCAATTGACTGAACAGTAATCATATTCACTAAAATATGGTAAACTTATTTATATATTGAAATATGGAGATGTCACCATGGGTGTGTTTTTCAGTGCAGTTTTACCAACGATTATTGTGTTTATACTTGGCTATTTGTTACAACGTACTCGATTTTTAGATGTGAAATCAATCTCGACAATGGCGATTTATATTTTTCTACCAGCACTCGTTTTTAAAAATTTATATGCATCTACATTTGATCAGCGATTTATCATTTTATTTCTATTTGCATTATGTTTGTTAATCGTATTGATCATTTTGAATAAAATATTTGCCGCATTATTCGGTTGGTCAAAAGCAACAGAGAGTGCGTCAATGTTAGCATCAGCCTTTATGAATGCTGGAAATTACGGTGCTCCGATTATTTATTTTGGTCTCGGAGAAGAGGCTTTCCCATATGCGATCTTTTTTATGGTTGTTCAATCTCTATTGATGAATTCATTTGGTGTCTATTATGCATCACGTGGGAAACGTTCGATTGGACAAGCCGTACTAACAATATTCAAGATGCCAGCAACTTATGCAGCACTTTTTGCATTTGTATTTCAAAAGTGCCAAATCGAACTAACTGAATCGATTTATTCAATGATTGGCCTTTTAGCTGATGGTTCGATTCCAGTGATGATGGTTGTTTTAGGCATGCAGCTTGCATCCATTAAAGGCTTAGAAATGAATTGGCAAGTCGTATCAACTTCTGTCATTTTGAAGATGTTTATCTCACCTTTTTTGGCTTTTTTATTCGTTCGTATTTTTTCAGTAGATCCTTTACTTGGCTCCGTCATGATTATTATTTCGGCTATGCCAACAGCTGTAACAACGACATTGTTTGCGGTAGAATTCGATGCCGAACCGGATCTTGTTTCAACAATTACTTTAATAACGACGGTTATGAGTGTTCTGACGTTAACACTTTTGTTAAATATATTATAACTGGAGGATGTTTAAATGGACTTAAACTTACATGGGAAATCAGTGATTATAACAGCGGCTAGTAAAGGCTTAGGTAAAGCAGTGGCTCTGGAATTTGTTAAGAATGGGGCACATGTGCTCATGAGTAGTCGTGATGAAGAAGCATTAAAAAAGGCAAAGGCAGAAATCATTGAACAGACGGGAAAAGACTCGATTGAATATATCGTTTGCGATATGAAAAAATCCGATCAAATTAAACGGATGGTTCAAAAGGCAGTGACATTATATGGAACAGTTGATGTATTAATTAATAATGCAGGTGGACCACCAGCGGGAATGTTTGAAGATCTGACAGATGATGATTGGTACCATGCGTTTGAATTAAATTTATTAAGCTTTGTTCGAACGATTCGTGAAGTGCTACCATTTATGAAAAGGCAACAAAGTGGGAGAATAGTGAATTTAAGTTCTTCATCAATTAAGGAAAGCATTGATCAGTTACTTTTATCCAATACGATGCGCCCGGGTGTTTTAGGACTTACGAAAAGCCTTTCACAGGAATTTGGTCCGTATCAAATTCTCATCAATACTGTTGGTCCTGGGACCATTATGACCGATAGAATAAAAGAGCTGAATGAAATCAATGCTAAAAGTCGTGGTGTATCAGTTGAGCAAGTCATTCAAGAAAAGGAATCGCTTATTCCTTTCAACCGATTTGGTCAACCAGATGAATTTGCAAAAGCTGTAGTTTTCTTAGCTTCTGGTGCGAACACATATATTACAGGACAGGCGTTAATTGTTGATGGCGGCATGGTAAAAGCGCTATAATGCTATTTCTCATAAATATGTCAATAATGACGAGATATGTGAAGCCATGCTCTATCAAGAACCATTTTATCTTAACTTTCGCTTATTAGGGAGTAGAAATCTGTGGCACTTTCCTCATAACTATGTTACAAATATTAAAGAAAGATAACGATAGCAGCTCTTGAGGAAGGGGATTATATGAAGCGGGTATTGTTTGCTTTATGTAGTATATTTCTTGTTATATTTTTAACAGCTTGTACTGGGACTGATCCAGATGAATCACTTGTTGAAGTAGAAGTTGACCGGATTCAGCAAACGAGTTTAGCTCCTTATTTAGGGACGATTAGTTTTGATATGAAGGATACACGGCGTGAAGGCGATTACTACTATTTGAATTATACAATCATGGCTAATGCTAAAGACGAATTTGCTGAATTAAGTCTTGCAGAAATTAATGATGTGATGAAAACGTCATTAAATGAATTAGGGTATGAAGCATTTGATTGTGGGGCTAAACGAGCAAAGTGTACAATTTATAATATTGTCGTTAATGTTGGGGGAAATAAATACGAAATCGGGCAATTCGATAAAACAGTAAAAATGAATGGTAATCCGTATGAAGACGACACAGAAGATGAATGAAAAAAGAGTGGCACTGTACCGGGACGGGCCACTCTTTTATTATAATAAAATATTTGTTAATCCAATTGTAATCAAAAGAATAGCAGGCAAAAAAGATAATTTTTGAAAATATTGTTTTTTAATGAGTATATGTCCAACATTAATGCCAAATAAGAGAAAAAGTCCACTCATTACAGCAATGAATAATGATGTCATAAAAGGTGGATAATTTAGCATTGCTGCACCGATTCCAGCTCCGAAAGCATCCATTGCTAAAGCAAATCCTAGTAGTAGAGCTTCTCCCCCTGATATATTACCAGATTGGTCAAGATCGGCTTTTTCTGGTGTTGTTAGTACTGTTTTAACGTCGTGGAGTGTCCCTTTTTCTGCTGAAGAAGAAATGAATTTATGTTTAGCTTTTGAACGATAGATTTGGAAGAGAGAAAACAGTCCTAATCCGATTAAGATTATTCCACCAATACATTCAGTATATTGAGCAGTGATTATTTGCTGTAGAAAGTCACCAACTAAAATAGCGAAAAATACCGTAATACCAGAGCAACACATGATAATGAGTATAGCTATTAATGGTACTTTAGTTTTGCGCATGCCATATGTCATTCCAACTCCAAATCCATCAATACTTACTGCAATAACTAAAAATAAAAAACCCATTATATATAACATATAACCAATCCTTTATATTAAAATTATAAGTTACAACAAATTTATTGTAGAACGCCTATGTCATGATTACCTATCTAAGTAACATAGGTAAGAATCTTTGTGCAGTGACAGTGATTGGGAAAAACATTGAATATGTCTAGATTAGAAGATACTAAGAAATTGAATGATTTACCTATAGTGTATGGTGAAATGTCATATTAGTATGGGCAAGATGGAAAAAAGTAAGGCGGATTATTGAGCCATCTAAATAACGGGGTCACACGCTAAATCATTTTACAAATAACTTACGGAATCGCTTATGTTCGGCTATTTATGATAAACTGTAAAGAGCGACTTAAAGAGAGGATTTTTTTATGAGTAAAACAGTTGTGTTAGCGGAAAAGCCGTCTGTCGGACGGGATATTGCGCGCGTTTTAAAATGTGGCAAAAAGGGCAATGGATATTTTGAAGGAAAAAAATATATTGTCACATGGGCATTAGGACATCTTGTTACATTAGCTCAGCCAGAAGCTTACGATAAAAAATATAAAACTTGGAAGTTAGAAGATCTTCCGATGCTTCCAGATAAAATGAAATTAATCGTTATTCGTCAGACGGGAAAACAATTTAATACAGTGAAGTCACAGCTTAACCGTAAAGACGTTAATGAGATTGTTATCGCGACAGATGCAGGGCGTGAAGGGGAGCTTGTTGCTCGCTGGATTATTGAAAAAGCACACGCTTGTAAACCGATAAAAAGATTATGGATTTCTTCAGTTACAGATAAAGCGATACGCGATGGATTTAACAACTTAAAACGAGGGAAAAAATACGAGAATTTATATGCATCAGCTGTTGCACGAGCAGAAGCAGATTGGTATGTCGGCTTAAACGCGACACGCGCACTGACGACAAAATTTAATGCACAGTTATCGAGTGGTCGTGTACAGACCCCGACTTTAGCGATGGTGGCGATGCGTGAAGAAGTGATCCGTTCATTTAAACCAAAAGTATTTTATGAACTCAAAGCAGTAACAGGTCGCACAGTCACATGGACATGGCAAAATAAGCAAAAACAATCGCGCATTTTTTCAAAAGAAAAAGCAGAAAACATACTCGAACGTGTAAAAAACAAACCGTTAATTGTGACAGATGTTAATAAAAAACATCGTAAAAAATATGCACCACAATTATATGATTTAACGGAATTACAACGTGATGCGAATCGGATATTTAATTTTTCAGGGAAAGAAACATTATCGATTATGCAGCGTTTATATGAGCGTCATAAAGTTCTAACGTACCCACGAACCGATTCACGCTATCTATCGACGGACATTGTACCAACAATAAATGAAAGATTAGATGCTTGTGGTGTGAACCAGTATGCAGCAACAGCTAGCCGTTTAAAACGAAAAAAATGGCAATTACCAAAGTCAGTCGTTGATAATACAAAAATAACTGACCATCATGCCATTATCCCGACAGAAGAGCCGGTCATTTTAGAAGATTTGGATGCGAAGGAACGAAAAATATATGACCTTGTGATTAAGCGATTTTTATCTGTCCTTTCCGATCCATATGAATATGTAGAGTTAACATTGATAGGGCAAATAGATGGTGAAACTTTTATTGCTCGAGGAAATTTTGTGAAAAAACACGGGTGGAAATCATTATATGATCGTTCGTTTGATGATGATGAAGATGAAAAGCCAATTCCATTGATGAAGAAAGGTGACCGTGTTGAACATGTGGATGTTCGAATAGCTCAAGGTGAAACGGAACCACCTGAACGCTTTACAGAAGGTACCTTACTAAAAGCGATGGAAAATCCAGCACGTTTTATGGATGAAGAAGATCAGCATCTTGCAAAAACATTACATGAAACGGGTGGCCTTGGTACAGTTGCAACAAGAGCTGATATCATTGATAAATTGTTCAATAGTTCCCTCATGGAGAAACGTGGAAAATATATCTACCTAACGTTAAAAGGAAAACAACTTCTTGAGCTTGTGCCAGAAGATTTACGTTCACCTGCCTTGACTGCTGAATGGGAAAAGAAATTAAATCAAATTGCTCAAGGAAAATTACGTAAACGAGTTTTTATTTCAGAAATCAAATCATATACAAAAGAGATTGTGCATGAAATAAAAATGAGTGAGGCAACATTTAAACACGATAACATTACCGGTACACAATGTCCAGATTGCGGAAAGCTCATGCTTGAAGTCAAAAATAAACATGGACGAATGCTTGTCTGTCAAGACCGTTCATGTGGACACCGAAAAAACATTGCGAAAACGACCAATGCACGCTGTCCAAATTGTCATAAACGAATGGAACTACGTGGTGAAGGTGAAGGGCGAACTTTTTATTGTCGTTGTGGTCATCGTGAGAAGTTATCAACTTTTAATAAACGCCGTCAACATGCGAAAAAACATCATGTATCACGTAAAGATGTCAATCGATATTTAAAGAAACAAGATGATGGCTTTAAAAATAATCCTTTTGCCGAGGCGTTAGCAAAGTTAAAGAAAAATGACTAAACTGACATGATGATACAATACGAGTTGCAAGCTAATTGCTTGCAACTCGTATGTCGTGTATCATAATAATTGGTATGCATAAACTAAGAAATTAGGGAGGTATTACATAGATGGCTTTTGTTATTTTAGATCCATGCAAAAATGAAAAAGCTGCAGAATGTGTTAGTGTCTGCCCAGTAGATTGTATTGAAGAAGGACCTGATCAATTTTATATAGATCCTGACGTATGTATTGACTGTGGAGCATGTCTCGCTGTCTGCCCAGTTGATGCTATCGTTGAAGAATATGATCTCACACCAGAGCAAGAAGTTTATCTTGAGAAGGCAGAAGACTTTTTCGCTAATAGATAGACAGCTTTAAAGTATAATTGAACAGAGAGAGTCATCAAAAAACCGCTAACCTCATCGGCTAGCGGTTTTATTTATATGTACGGGCTGACTTAATGTTCTTTTTCTACTTTTTCAGCGAGTTTCGCAGCAATCCAGCGTTTAGCTGTCGCTTTTTCTACTTCATATACTTTTCCTGAACGAAGTAGTTGTCCACGGTATGCTGTTTGAACATTCATCTTTACTTTTTCCATAAAAAATCGCCCCTTTAATACAAATCTACTTTAATTATAACAGGTTATGACATGTTTTTTAATTCGCGAGGACTAAATGAAACGAATTTGTTAATATATTGATATAAAAGAGAAACAAATCTTCATTTCTCTCGATATATTTTCAAAATATATGCCATTTATTTTATTAAATTGTAAAATAAAATGATATAAAAATGAGGTGTTGTTCATGTTTTTCGGAAATATTACTGATGTGCCTGGTATTAAAGTGGGACATATGGAAAATACGAAGGGATTAACAGGGTGCTCCGTTTTAGTGGTTGAGGAAGGGGCTGTTTGTGGTGTCGATGTACGTGGATCTGCACCAGGGACACGTGAAACCGATTTACTGGACCCGATTCATTTAGTGGACAAGGTTCATGCAATCACCTTATCTGGGGGGAGTGCATTTGGTTTAGAAGCAGCAGATGGTGTCATGCAATATCTGGAGGAGCAGGGGATAGGTTTTGATGTCGGTGTCGCGAAAGTCCCGATAGTACCAGGTGCTGTCCTATTTGACTTGGCAGTAGGTGATGCTGAGATTCGCCCCGATAAAGCGATGGGGTATCAAGCTGCTAAACAAGCAAGAAAGGGCTCTTTTCCATTTGGTAATGTAGGTGCTGGATGTGGTGCGACCGTTGGAAAGATACTTGGAATGAAGCATTGTATGAAAGGTGGATTAGGCAGTGCCTCGATTCGTCTTGAAAATGGGATTGTTGTTGGCGCGATCGTTGCTGTGAATGCAGTTGGTGATATTCGTGATCCAAAGAATGGTTCGATATTAGCTGGTCCTATTAACCCAGAGACAAATGAAATTATGGACAGTATTGCTATTATGCAATCAAATCCCGAAACGTTTGCAAAGCCAGGAGCCAATACGACAATTGGTGTTGTTGCAGCCAATGTGACACTCACAAAAGCAGAAGCGAAAAAGATTGCTCAAATGACTCACAATGCTTTCGCTAAAACAATCTATCCAGCGCATACGATGTTTGACGGTGATACGATTTTTGCACTCGGAACAGATAAACAATCAGCTTCGATTGATTTAATTGGTAGTATAGCTGTAAAAGTAATGGAAGAGGCAATTGTTCGTGCCATTACTTTTGCAGAAGAAGTAGAAAATATCCCTTCATATAAAAGTTTTAACAACGTTAATCGCTAATATATAAGCATTTACTTTTATAATCTTAATAATCACTATATAATAATTATTACATAGTAATTATTATAAAGAGGGGATGTTATGTCTATATATCAATTTAAAGTAACAACATTAAAAGGAGAACAAGTGACTTTAGAACAGTTTAAAGATAAAGTTCTTTTAATCGTAAATACCGCAAGTAAGTGTAGATTTACATATCAGTTCGAGCAGTTACAACAGTTATATTTAACGTTCGACAAACAAGATTTTGAAATACTAGGTTTCCCTTGTAATCAATTTGCTGAACAAGAACCTGGAACGAGTGATGAAGCAGCACAATTTTGCCGAGCAAACTATGGTGTATCATTTCCAATGTTTGCAAAAATTAATGTGAACGGTGTAAATGAGGATCCATTATTTCGTTATTTAAAACAAAAAGCACCTTTCCGTGGCTTTGATGAAACAAATATAGAAGAAAAGTTGTTAAAAATGCGTCTTGCTAATGAATACCCAGAATGGTTAGTTGGAGATTCTATAAAGTGGAATTTTACAAAATTTCTAATTGATAAAGAGGGGACAGTTGTAAACCGATTTGAACCATCAGTTGAACCGACAACATTTGAAGATGAAATTAGACAATTACTATGATGAAATGAAAAATTGAATGAACCATATAAAAATAAAAGAAGCGTATGAGATCAAATTTATTCATGTTGATTTCATACGCTTTTTTAAAACTTTTCTGTAGATGATTGTATGTTTAATTTTTATCGTAATCTATTTTAGAAGTAATAAATACTGTTTCTGTCTTGTAATAGTTGTGTTTATACGAACTTTTATAAAAGTCTATTGTGAGAATGAATTAATTTTATTATCAACTATCGAAAATAACATTATTAAATAAATACACAGAAAATATTGACTAACGAAAATGTTAATGCTATGATACCTAATAAACATTAGTTAGGTGGTGAGAATATGACACGAGAAAAGCTTATTTTAGCAGCAATTAATAATTTTTCTGAGCATGGCTATCATGGTGCTACGATGGCCAAAATAGCCAAAGACGTTGATATTAAGCCAGCTTCCATTTATTATTTTTTTAAAAATAAAGAGGAATTATTTAAAGCAGCTTTAGAACATATTTTAGAAAACCATTTTACAAGTATGAAAAGAACATTTGAAACATCTAAAGCTAAACCAATTAATGATCTGTTGTGTAACTTATTGGATTCGATTGTAAAACATCATACGACTTATACTGAAGAAACGCGAGCATATGTAACAATGATTACTGCTCCAATTCCAAAAATAAAAGAAACTATTATGGCATATTTGGATTCATATCATACATGGCTCGTAAAACGATTATTGAACATAATCATATTGAATCATCCTGAATTAAATAGACATGATATTCGTAAATTAATTGATTACTTCATCTTTATTGGTAATGGTCTTTTCTGGGGCGTCATTATTTATAATGAAACGTGTTTGCAAAAAAATATTGAACAAGCTCATTATTTAATAAATCAATATATAATAGATAATTTTGGGAGGGAATACTTTGGATAATGAAAAGAATAAATTAATAGACGATTACGAGTTAGAACCAGTTCCAGATGATAAAAGAAAAGGTTGGGTAAAATTAACTTTAGTTTGGATTGCAGGTATTATCGCCTTATCTGCCACCGCTTTAGGTGGCGCCCTCGGTAGTGGAATGTCACTTAATGAAGCAATCGTATCCACGTTAATTGGTACATTTTTATTATCTCTTATTAGTGTCATTTGTTGTATTGTCGGTGCGAAAACAGGTTTATCAACTTCATTAGTTTCATCTTTTGCTTTAGGAAGGTATGGCTCAATGGCTGTATCAGTTATTATAGCTATTTCTTTATTTGGTTGGTTTGGTGTCCAGCTTGATTTGTTTGGCTCAAGTTTAAATAAAGTTATTTTAGATGTATTTAATGTAAATATTTCTCCATCTTTGTTGATGATTATCGGTGGAATATTGATGACTATAACAGCAACCATCGGATATAATGCAATAGAAAAACTAAGTGTTTTAGCTGTTCCGTTACTCGCCATACTATTAATAGGTTCCGTATATGTTGTAAGTTCTTCATTTACTTATGCTGAACTAAATACAGCTCCGCTAACAAGCACACCATTAACAATTGGAATGGGGATATCAGTAGTGATTGGTTCATTGGCTGTTGGTGCCATCATTGGACCAGATATTTCACGATATGCTAAGTCAGTAAAAGATGCAGTCATTTCATCGATGTTAGGTTACTTTGTCGGATATAGTATTGTGTTAATTATATCGGCGATCCTTGCAAAAGCAACATCTGAAGTTGATGTCGTTGCCATAATGATTGGCATTGGTTGGGGAACAGGTGGTATGCTTGTACTCATTTTAGCGCAATGGACGACAAACAACACCAATTTATATTCGTCAGCACTAGGCTTTTCAGTCGTATTTAGACGTGTTTCTAAATATGTTTTAACGATCATTGCTGGTTTAATAGGAACGGCTTTTGCCATTGCAGGTATTTACACACAGTTTATTCCATTTTTAAATGTGTTAAGTATTTTAATACCACCAATTGGTGGAGTTTACACAGCTGATTTCATTTTTCGACATAAGCAGTATTCATTTAATAATATAGACAAGATACCTAAAATCAGATTATCTAGTCTACTAACATGGACATTAGCATCGATCGTTGCATTTATGACAACGCCTGCACCAACAGGATTTGGTTTATTTACATTAACAGGTGCATCGGGTGTAGACGCGTTTTTATTTGCTTTTACACTTCAGTTCATTAGAGGTTTAATTGGACAAAGAAGAACAGCTGAAAAAGGAGAGATCATTGTATGAGATACTTAGGGATTGAAGAAATAGAAAATATAGCAATTGGCGCAGCTTTATTAGGAACAGGTGGTGGAGGCGATCCATATATTGGGAAGATAATGGCCATTCAAGCTATAGAAGAATTTGGTCCTATACCATTATTAGATATTACCGAACTGGAAGATGATGATATTGTTGTTCCATCAGCAATGATGGGAGCTCCGACTGTCATGGTAGAAAAAATTCCTAGTGGTGAAGAAGCATTAGCATCATTTAAAGCTTTAGAAAAAGTTCTAAACAAAAAAATAAAAGCAACCATGCCAATAGAAGCAGGGGGTGTCAATTCACTTCTTCCTTTGGCTTTGGCTGCAAGGATAGGTTTACCTGTAGTAGATGGTGACGGCATGGGTAGAGCGTTCCCTGAATTACAAATGGTAACCTTCTATTTAGAAGGAGTATCTACAACGCCATTGGTTCTAGCAGATGAAAAGGGTAATAATCTCGTTTTAAATACAATAGATGGGCTGTGGGCCGAAAAGATTGCTCGTTCTGCCACAATGGTTATGGGTGGATCTGTAATGAATGCAATCTATCCAATGACAGGTAGACAAGTAAAGCAATCAGCCATATACCGTACATTAACGTTAGAAGAAAAAATCGGGCGTACCATTCGTGAAGCAAAATCAAATGGATTGAATGCTATAGATGAAGTGTTGACATTACTAAATGGATTTAAATTATTTACTGGAAAAATAGTAGATATTGATCGTCAAACGGATGGTGGATTTGTTAAAGGTCAAGCGAAGATTAGTGGTTTAGATTCAAACAAAGGTGAGAATGCTTATATAAATTTTCAAAATGAACATCTAATTGCTAAAACAGATTCAAATATTTTATGTATGACACCTGATTTAATAACTGTATTGGATTCAGAAACTGCCTTACCAATTACTACAGAAGGCATGCGTTATGGTTCACGCGTGACATTAATTGGTATTCCGTGTGATGAAAAGTGGCGTACGCCAAAAGGAATCGAAGTTGCAGGTCCAAGATATTTTGGTTATGATTATGATTTTATTCCAGTTGAAAAATTAAATGAAAGGAATGATCAGTAGTGGTATACCGTTTAGGAATTGATGTAGGTGGTACTAATACCGATGGTGTATTATTGGATGAAGATATGAATGTGATTTATTCAGTCAAAACTCCTACCACTGATGATATAGAGACGGGAATTTATCGTGCGATAGAAAAAATTGTTGAACAAGCAACGATAGACACTAAAGAAATAAATTTTGCGATGTTAGGTACAACACAATGCACAAATGCAATAGTAGAGAGAAAAAATTTAAATAATGTAGCCATTATTCGAATTGGTGCTCCAGCTGGAACAGCAATCAAACCGTTAGCTGGTGTACCACAAGATTTGAAAGATATCTTAGGATCTAATATGTTTATTATTCGTGGAGGACATGAATTTAATGGTTCGGAGATTGCTTCTTTTGATGAAGATAAGGTCAAAAGAATCGGTGAACAATTAATTGGAAAAGTAGATTCTATTGCCATTACGTCTATTTTTTCACCAGTAAATAAAGAACATGAAATAAGAGCAAAAGACATTTTACAAGAAGTGATGGGAGATGACATTTCGATTTCTTTATCAAGTGAGATAGGAAGTATTGGTCTATTAGAGCGTGAAAATGCAACGATTTTAAATGCGTCTATTATTGATGTTGCTAGAAGAACAGCGGATGGCTTTGAAAATGCTTTAGAAAAGCACGGTATAAAAGCGAAAGTATTTTTCTGTCAAAATGATGGGACATTAATGTCAAAAGCTTATACATTAAAATACCCTATTTTAACGGTTGCATGTGGACCAACAAATAGCTTACGTGGTGCATCTTTCTTATCAAATAATACAGATGCAATCATTGTAGATGTAGGGGGAACAACAACAGATATAGGTGTGCTTGTTAAAGGTTTCCCAAGACAGTCTTCAATAGCCGTGGAGTTAGGCGGAGTTCGTACTAACTTCCGTATGCCAGATATAAATTCAATCGGCCTTGGCGGCGGGACAATTATACACATTAATGAAGATTCATTTACAATTGGTCCTGACAGTGTAGGACATCGTTTGCACGAAGAAGCAATGATATTTGGGGGAAATACATTGACAGCTACAGATGTAGTTGTCGGTCTAGGTCTTTTGGATTTAGGTAACCGGGAGCTTGTTAGTCACCTAAAGCAATCATTATTAGAAGATATCTATAAATCTATGATTGAAATGGTTGAAGAAGCTGTGGATAAGGTTAAAACAAGTGCATTAGATATGCCAGTCGTTTTAGTTGGTGGTGGAAATGTTTTATTACCAACAGAGTTAAAAGGAGCTTCACAAGTGTTTAGACCAAATAATGGTCATGTTGCTAATGCAATTGGTTCAGCTATTTCTCAAATTAGTGGAGAAATTGAAAAAATATTTTCAATAAATAAAGAAAATCGTGAAGAAATATTAAAAAAGGCACAACAAATGGCTATTCAAGAAACAATTAATGCAGGTGCTAATGAAACAAAAGTAGAAATAGTTGATATGGAACATGTCCCATTAGCTTATTTACCAGGAAATGCAACACGTGTGAAAGTTAAGGCTGCCGGCGAGCTGGCACTTAAATAATTTCTGTGTACAAAAATGAAAAGCCCGAAAGTATCGTACTTTCGGGCTTTTTTATCATTAATTAAAGAAAAAACACAATCAACTGAGCAGCGATGGCAACAAAAATGAGCGCAAATGGATATGCAGCTGCATAAGCAATCGCTGGATCTTCTGAATCAATTAGCTGATTGAGTGCTCCTAATGCAGGTGTGCTCGTCATACCGCCACTTAAAGCACCTAACGAATGAACAACGCTCAATTTAAAGATTTTTTTACTTATAAGATAACCGAAAACAATTGGTATGATGGTGATGAGCGTTCCAGCAAGAACGAGCTTCAATCCTTCAGTTTGAATGACGTCAATGAGTCCCTGACCGGCTGTCGTTCCCGCTCCAGCTAAAAATAGCACTAATCCTAACTCTTGAATGACTTGATTGGCAGGTCCATAATAACGCACATGAATGGGACCTAAGCGACCGAAATGCCCGATGATTAAGGCGACGAACAAAGGTCCACCAGCAATACCTAATGTTATCGTGCCGAAACCTGGTATGTTGATTGGGATCATTCCAACTAATATACCTAGCAATAAAATGGTACTGATAGAAAAAATATGGACATTTGTAACCGTTAATTTTTTCTTCGAGAAGAGTTTTTCTATTTCCTTTAAACGGTCCTCTGTACTGACGACAGTAAGAACATCTCCACGAATAAGCGGCATGTTCGGATTTTGTCTGATTTCGATTCCATTCCGAACAATGCGGGTGACTGTTGCTCCGTATGTTTGCCGAAGATTTAGTTCTTTTAAACTCTTTCCAATTAATTCATCTGATTCAACGGTTATTTTCTGAAGTTGAATGTTGTCCGGGTTCTCTAAATCGACATCAACTTTTTTACCAATTTCCTTACTAAAGGCATCGAGCTCGGGTTGCACTCCAACAGCAACTAGTTTATCTCCTAGTAATATGACACTATCACTAAGGGCGATCATTGTTTGTCTATTACGAATAATCCGACTAATGACAATCGACTTCTTACTAAAGTCCAATTCCCGTAACGTTTTTTTATGAAATTTTGAATTGGTAACAATAACTTTAATCATTTCTGGTGATTGTTCTGTTTTAATCGGATCTTTCGCTTTTTGTAAATCTTTTTTCAAATCTATATTTGCTATCCGTGGTAAAAGCTGAACAAATAATACGACGGCTAATACGCCGAAAGGATAGGCAATCCCATATCCTACTGATGCAAGTGGATCACCAGTCGCTTGAAGTGCAGCTGCTAAGCCAGGTGTACTTGTTAATGCACCTGTCATTAAGCCAACACTCAAAGCAGGTGAGATATGAAAGGTCTTCGCTACAATAATCGTTGTGATAACTGAAATCGTAACGATGACTAAGGCGATGATTCCGAAAATCATTCCTTTTGAACGCATCATCCGGAAAAAACTAGGTCCAGCTTGAAGGCCAATGGCGACAATGAACAAACTGAGTCCAAGGTTTTGGATAATTGGTGAAACTTCATAGCCAAAATGCCCGAACACCATAGCAACAAGTAAAACACCAGCTGCTCCTAGGCTGAGTCCTTTTATTTTTATTTGTCCCAACCAAGAGCCAAGAAATAAAATGACAAAAACTAAAATAAGTGGTTCGTTAAGTAGTTCAATCAACTGTTCCATCTATTACTCCTTAAGGTAAATATTGTTTATCCTATCTATTAGTGTACAAAATAAAGCTATGATTTTCGACTAATGACTGAATAAAGGACTTATTTTAATAACGCGCTTGGTTTAAAAAATCGAGCGCTGCGACCGCAAAATCGAGCACTGCCGCCCAGGAATCGAGCGCCGCGCCCCAGAAATCGAGCGCCACCAGCGCAATCTCAACCCCGAAATAAATCATCATAAAAGCCTTGCAATCCATCATTGAGACTTTGCAAGGCTTTCTGAACTGTATTTATTATTTTTGTTTCATCATATCAAATATTTGTGCGACATCCTTATCACCGCGGCCAGATAAGTTAACAATAATACATTCGCTTTTGTTTAATTCTTTTGCTAGTTTTATCGCGTGAGCAATAGCGTGTGAACTTTCTAGAGCTGGTATAATCCCTTCTGTTTTTGACAATAGGTGAAAAGCATTCAATGCTTCTTCACTTGTGACTGTTACATATTCAGCGCGTCCAGTTGTTTTTAAATAACTATGCTCTGGACCGATTCCAGGATAATCTAATCCAGCTGCAATGGAATGAGTTGGACTAGGTTCACCGTTTTCGTTTAACAACGTTAAACTTTTGAATCCGTGTAAGACAGCGGTTTTCCCTTTTGTTAATGAAGCGGCTTCTGCTGGTTCGACACCGATAAGCCGGACATCTTTTTCAGCAATAAAATGTGCAAAAGCTCCGATTGCATTACTGCCTCCACCAGTACAAGCAACAACAGCTGTCGGAAGTTTCCCTTCCTTTTTCAAAATTTGCCGTTTAGCTTCGTCACTAATAACAGATTGAAAATGCTTAACAATCGTCGGATATGGATGTGGCCCAACAGCTGAACCTAATAAATAAAATGTGTCTTTATAGTTTTGCACCAAATCTTCGAGCGCAATATCAACAGCATCTTTTAAACGACCTTCACCTTTATCAACTGAAACAACTTCTGCACCGAGTAATTCCATTCGGAAGACATTCAATGCTTGACGTTCTGCATCGACTTTTCCCATATACACAGTACAAGGTAAATCGAACATCGCTGCTGCTGTCGCTGTTGCAACACCGTGCTGTCCTGCACCTGTTTCGGCAATAATTCGCTTGGCCCCCATACGTTTCGCTAATAATATTTGCCCAATCGCATTATTAATTTTATGGGCGCCAGTATGATTTAAATCTTCACGTTTTAAATATATTTTAGCGCCACCGATTTTTTTAGTTAGATTTTTAGCAAATGTAAGCGGGTTTTCACGTCCGACATATTCTGTTAAATAGTATTGGAAATCTGCCTGAAAGTCACGATCATCTTTAAATAGTTCAAATGCTTCATCAAGCTGTGTCATCACTTTTTGTAAACCTTCAGGTATGAAGCTCCCACCAAACTCACCAAAAAAACCTTTCTCAGCTACTTGCTCATTCATACTCATCTCTAACTCATCTCTCCTCTATTCTCTTGTTTAAAACGAAAAGCAGAAAGTGATCTGCTTTTGTTTAATAAATACTACGAAAACTTTCACCATCTGTCAAATAAATGACTAATAATGACTTTATTTGTTACTCATATGTCATTTGTTAGTCGGCAAAACAAAATGTAAAATGTTATACTGAAAGTAGAAACGATATGTTTTTAGACTCAAGACATTCCATTCCAAAAGGAGCGAACTAAAATGAAGAATATGATTAAAAAAGGTTTAACTTTAGGATTAGGACTCGCTATTACAACGAAAGAACAAGCTGAAAAAGTAGTTGAAGAACTCGTTGAAAAAGGAGAATTGACTAAGCAAGAGTCAAAAGAATTTGTTGATGAATTAGTCGTAAAAGGTGAAGAAGCGAAAAAAGATTTAGATGAACGCATTGAGCAAAAACTAAAGCAAATATTAGATGAGCTAAACCTAGCGACAAAAGAAGAAGTTGATGCACTTAAACAACGCGTAAAGCAATTGGAAAAAGCTTTAGGTGAAACTGAGTCCAAATAAAGATAACTGTAATTTATAGGTAGAAATTATGCTACTATGAGCTAGCCACAATGACAAAGGGAGGGATTTCAATTTTTCAAAAACGTATAAGACATATTCAACGCTATCGTGATATTGTCAAAGCCTTTTCACGAAATGGCTTCGGTTATATTGCTGATGAATTAGGGCTTTACGATTTAGTTTCCCTCCCAAAACGGATGTTTACAAAAGAACCATTTGAAAGGGAAAAGAAAACGACTGGAGAACGTATCCGTTTATTTTTAGAAGAGTTAGGTCCGACATTTGTTAAGTTAGGCCAATTTGCAAGTACACGTCCTGATATTTTACCAGATGCTATTATAATTGAATTAAAAAAATTACAAGACGATGTTGCGCCATTTCCTTATGAAGATGTACGAGAAATAATAGAAAATGAATTGGGTGTTTCAATAGATACGTCTTTTAAATCTTTCCATAAAACGCCAATTGCAGCAGCATCAATCGGACAAGTTCATGAAGCGACTCTTCATACAGATGAACGTGTCGCTGTGAAAATACAGCGTCCCAACATCCAAGCGACTATAAAGACGGACATAGAAATACTGCAAGATCTAGCTATATTAGCTGAAATGCGGCTAGAAATCGCTGCTCGCTATCGTGTGAAAGAGATGATTAAGGAATTCGCAAAATTTCTTATGAAAGAATTGGATTACAGACAAGAAGCGCGGAATGGTGAAAGAATTAAAAAGATGTTTCAAAATAATCACCATATCCATGTGCCAACCGTTTATTGGGAACAGACAACAGATAAAGTATTAACAATGGAATATGTTGAAGGAATTAAATTGGATCATGTGAAGACGCTTCGTGAAAAAGGAATGGATAGTTTATTAATAGCTGAACATTTTGTTGAAGCGATGTTCCAGCAAATTTTTAAAGAGGGCTTTTTCCACGCTGACCCACATCCAGGAAATATTCTTGTCCAACAGGATCAAAAGTTAATTTTCATGGATTTCGGCATGGTCGGCCACTTGACACCAGAAATGAAAGAGCATCTAGCTTCATTTGTTATCGCCTTAATGCGCCAGCAAACAGATGGTATTATAAAAGCTATTTCTGAGATGGGAATGCTTCCTGAAAATGTAGATATGCGTGAATTATATAATGACTTAGAACATCTCCGAGTAAAATACTATGATGTACCAATAAGTGATATCCATTTAGGTGAAGCTATTCAGGATCTATTCTCAGTATCATATGAACATCATATTTATTTACCACATGAGTTAACTTTATTAGGAAAAACATTGCTCATGGTAGAAGGAATTGTAGAGAAACTCCATCCAAAACTAAGCATCGTAAAGATGGCGGAACCATTCGGCCGTGAGTTGTTAATAGAAAAATATCATCCGAAAACATTAGCTCAAGACATGTATAAGAGCTTTGTTGAGTATAAAGAGTTGATTTCTAACTTACCTATTTCTATTAGACAATTAAAGTCGATTATTAAACACGGAAAAATTCGTATGGAAATCACGTCTCCAGAGCTCGATCGTTCATTAAAAAAGCTCGATCGTATTAGCAACCGACTGTCATTTAGCATTGTGCTACTCGCTTTTAGTATTTTTATGGCGGGTCTCATTATCGGATCAGCCTTAGTACGGCAATCAACTCTTCTCTGGGATATCCCTGTTATAGAGATTGGCTTTATCGTAGCAGCCTTCATGTTTTTATGGATTATATATGCGATATTAAAATCTGGGCGTTTTTAGTAAATGCTCAGATTTTTTTAGTATACTGAATGATCTCCACGTATATTAGAATCGCATCTCAGAAAAAATTACGTGTCTGTTCGATTCTTAAGAGACTTTATTTAGAAAGATAGCCCGCTTTTTTAAAAGTAAAATAATAGACATATTTCCTCATAAGCTAGAAATCTGATACAATATATAACATCTTATAAAATTTTGTCTGATAATTGTCGGATGATTAAGATTATTGGTTTAGGGGGATTATATGTTAAGGATTTTGAAAATTGCTAGTGCATTTATTGGTATCATCGTCGGGGCAGGGTTTGCATCAGGACAAGAGATATTACAATACTTTACGAGTTTTGGCTATATGGGGACAGCTGCGGCAATTGTTGCAACCGCTTTCTTTGCTTATTTAGGGATGGTTTTGACGAAATTAGGTAGTCGAACACAAACAACCTCTCATAAGGAAGTGATTTACTGGGTAAGTGGTCGGCATATCGGTGTGATAGTCGATTACGTTATCATATTTACGTTATTTAGTGTTGGTGTTGTTATGATTGCTGGAGCGGGGTCGATATTACATCAGCAATTCGGCTTATCACCATTTGTTGGAAGTTTGATTTTGACGATACTTATTATCTTAACAGTTATGTTAAATATACAACGTGTTATTGCAGTGATAGGAAGTATCACGCCATTTCTTATTTTGACGATTATCATTATAAGTGTGTACAGTTTGTTAACAATGGACTCATCTTTTGCTCAGTTAAATCCTGTAGCAAAAGAAGTAGACACGACATTACCAAACTGGTTTATTTCTGCCGTTAATTATGTATCATTTAATATTGCGGTCGGTGCGGCGATGTCGCTCGTTATGGGTGGCGCAGAAAAAAATGAGCGGGTCGCTTCAATTGGTGGATTTCTTGGTGGTTTCGGTTTAGGTGTACTTATTTTACTCAGTCATTTGGCGATTTTTTCAAAAGTTGATACTGTAGCGGCGTTTGACATGCCGATGCTAAAAATCATTGACGATATTTCACCGAGTCTAGCAGTCTTTATGTCATTCGTCTTATTCGGAATGATTTTTAATACGGGTGTAAGTATGTTTTATGCGTTTACCGCTCGGTTTGTAGAAATGCGTACAAAGTCTGCAAACATCTTCATTGTTGTTGTTGCTACGATTGGATTTATCGCAAGCTTTGTCGGATTTACTGATTTGGTTGCATTTTTCTATCCATTAATTGGTTATCTCGGCCTGTTCTTAGTCGGGGCATTGATTTACGCACCATTTAAAATGGCAAAACATAAAAAGAACAGTTAATAACTATAAAACTCCTATGCAATGTGCGTGGGAGTACATTGCAAAATTAAATAATACGCTATCAAGGCAACTCGTAAACATGTATGACGAATAATTAAGGGTCAAAGTGTCAAGATATCATTTGATAGTGAACAAGGATTAAGAGCCTCATTTGTTATTTATCTTGATGAAGGCCCTGTTGAAGTACCGATGATGGAGATGAAAAGCGGTAACTATGTTGGATTCTGGACAGCTAGGAAAAATGCTCATGCAGAAGGTGCTATTATCGAAGTTCGGGCAAAGAATCGAGTGAATGATAAAGTACGGAAACAGGCAGATGGGAAATTGTTTATTAATGTAGGAAATTAAGCTTAGAAGGGGTGTGTTGGGTAAAACGCATCCCTTTTATACTTAAAATCAGGCAAAATGACAACCCCAATGGTTGAACCACCCTAACATTCATCCATGGTATAATAAATGATTAGGAACAAAAACTAAGTGCATCACGTATTCGTTAAGAGTATAAATGAAAAAACAAGGTGATCCAATGAAAAATAATAATGGCGAAGTTAATATAGGATGGCATTTCGATAATAGTTATACGCAATTACCAGGGGCACTTTTCACTAAACAACGTCCAGTTCCAGTACGTTCACCAAAATTAATAGTTTTTAATGATTCTTTAGCAAAATCGTTAGGATTAAATGTCAAAGCTTTAAAAAGTAATGTTGGTGTATCAGTCCTTGCAGGTAATAGAATTCCAGAAGGCACATCACCTTTAGCCCAAGCATATGCAGGACATCAATTCGGTCATTTTACAATGTTAGGAGATGGTCGTGCGATTTTAATCGGTGAACATATCACACCTTCAGGGGAGCGGTTTGATATACAACTAAAAGGTTCAGGGAGAACTCCGTATTCCCGTGGTGGTGATGGTCGTTCGGCGCTTGGACCGATGTTAAGGGAATACATTATTAGTGAGGCCATGCATGGGTTAGGCATTCCAACAACTAGAAGTTTAGCGGTCGTAACGACGGGTGAAACCGTGATAAGAGAAACAGAATTACCTGGTGCGATTTTAACTCGTTTGGCGTCTAGCCATTTACGTGTCGGTACGTTTCAATATGTTGCTGCTTGGAGGCCAGTCGCTGAATTAAAGGAATTGGCTCATTATACGATCAAGCGCCATTTTCCATATGTCGAAGAAAGTGAGAACAAATATGTAGCTTTCCTTGAAGAAGTCATAAAGCGTCAAGCGAAACTAATTGCGAAATGGCAGCTCGTCGGCTTTATTCATGGCGTTATGAATACGGATAATATGACATTAAGTGGCGAAACGATTGACTATGGTCCGTGTGCATTTATGGATCAATATCATCCAGCGACTGTGTTTAGCTCTATTGACATAAAAGGTCGTTATGCTTACCGTAATCAGCCAGGAATTGGCGTGTGGAATTTGGCGAGGTTTGCTGAAACACTATTACCACTCATAGATGACGAAGAGAAAAAAGCAATTAACGTAGCACAACAATCGCTTCATAAATATGAAAAGTTGTATAAGATGTATTGGTTGAATGGAATGAGAAAGAAATTAGGCTTATCCAATGAAGAGAATGATGATGAGACGCTCATAAAGGACCTTCTTCACTTAATGGAACGATATAAGGTAGATTATACGAATACGTTTAGATATTTAACATTTGATCGCTTAGATGAAACAGACCTTTCTCTTAGCGAGGGATTTATTAGGTGGTACAAACAGTGGCAAGCAAGACTAGAGAGACAGCCAGTTTCGAAGGCTCATTCTAAACAGCTCATGAGAGAACATAATCCGGCTGTTATCCCACGTAACCATCGCGTTGAAGAAGCAATTGAAGCTGCGGTGGAAAGAGCAGATTACAGTGTCATGGAGCGTTTGTTAGACATTTTATCAAAACCTTATGCACATACAGAAGAACAAGAGCCATATACTGAACTTCCACCACCATCCAATTTTCCATATCAGACATTTTGTGGCACTTAAGCTTCAGGCGTAAAACAGACCTAGGTTCACTGTTTTTGAATGATACTCATTTATCAACGCTAGATTAAAGCAATTTTTTTAGATATGTTTGCAATTAATAATAGATTTCTACATATATAAAAGGTGGGATACAATGGATATTGCTGCTTTATCTACTGTCATGAAACAAGCACAGGTTAACCAACAAGCGAGTCTATCTGTGATGAAATCAGCGATGTCAACTGCAGAAACAAATGCATTAGGACTATTAAAAATGATGCAAGATTCAACACAACAACAAGTGGCACATCCCTTTTTAGGAAAGCAAGTGGATTTTAAAGCTTAAGGAATGTTTAGGCGAATATTTGGTACTATTTGTTTGATATACTTAGTATTCAAATAAATAGACAATTGTGGGAGGTTATGATGATTAACAAAATCGCTACTGATATTGTTAAACGTCATATTGATCGCTGGGATCCGTTCGATTTATTATATCTTGGTGCACCAGATGATGAGTATGATACTGAGGTAGAAATGATTGTGAAGGAGTTTTCAAGAATCCAAAATGAAAATGATTTAGCTGAAATCATTCAAGATACCTTTAATAAAATGTTTGGAACAGAACAATTTACAAATGAAAAATGTCAACCAATTGCATTATTAATTTGGCAAGATATTCTAAAGGCGAAAAAATAATATCATTAGATTGAATAAGACCAAGAGGATTGAAAACATCCTCTTGGTTTTTGATTTCTATTTAGTCGTGTAATTTTCAACAGCCTCAACTAACTCTTCAACAGAGGAATAAATCCCACCGTCTGTCTGTTTAATTAAGCCAACAACAAATAAATTGCGATACATAAATTGATTCTCTGTTCCATCGTCTATTAAAGCTTGGATTTTTTTATCGTTATGACGTCCTTGCTGGCGGACATCAGTATATAAGGCGAAAATTGGCCTGTTTAACATATAAAATGCACCAATCTCAGCTGCTACACCACTATCAATCTCAACACCATCAATGACTGCGATTAGAAAATCACTTTCTTTTAACTTATCCATATCCGCCTTTGCGATTGTGACCGAATCGGCATAGCTATTTTTATCATTGATTGCAGCATTTTCTTGTGGGACGTATAAATGAATATTAGGAATTGATTTTCTTATCTTTTCAGCTAATAATTCATTAAGTATGCGATCCCCCATGCTAAATAATCCATTTGCTAAATATGCTTTCATTTTGTCCACCTCATATATTGTAATTAAAAAACAAATCTATTCATAGTTTATCATCAATCGCTATTATTTAAGTATGATATATGAAAAGTTTATTACAAACGTTTATTTCAATAATCCTTCTTTCATTAAATAGTCTCTAGCTACTTCTTCAGGGCTTTTCCCTTCAACATTTACTTGATAGTTCATCTCTCTCATCTCATCATCCGTTATTTTCCCTGCGAGTTTATTAAGAGAAGTTTCAATTTCTGGATATTTTTCAATCGTTTCTTGTCTTAATAATGGTGCGCCTTGATAAGGTGGAAAAAGTTCCTTATCATCTTCCAACACAGTCAGCTCGTATTCCTTTAATTCACTATCTGTGGAGTAGGCATCAATTAATTGAATATCGCCTGATTCAATCGCACTATATCTTAGCTTCGGTTCCATCGTAACGAGATTATCAAAATGAATGCCGTACAATTTTTGAATCCCGCGATAACCATCTTCACGGTCAGAGAATTCTAATGTAAAGCCAACTTTTATCGATGCTTCAACATTCTTTAAATCAGAGATTGCACTTAAATCATGTGCTTCAGCGAAGTTTGTAGGTACAGCTAAGGCATATGTGTTATTAAATTGCATCGGTTCTAAAAGAGTCATTTGAAATGTATCCATTAGCCCGTCTTTTGCTTGTTGATAAACATCTTCTCTATCCGTACTATCAGCTGTTTCTTTTAAAAACTCGGCAATGGCTGTTCCGGTAAATTCAGGATAAATATCAATGCTTCCTGATTTCAAAGCATTGAAAACGAAAGAGGTTTTTCCTAATCCAGGTTTTAACTGCACCGTTAAATCTGTATCATTTTCGATCAGCTGTTTGTACATATTAATAAGTATTTCAGGTTCAGAGCCGAGTTTACCTGCGATGACGATTTCGTTATCTTGATTATTAAAAATATATGGTGTAATCAAGAAGAATAAGGCAATGACGACAACAGAGCTTAAGGTAATGAGAGATTTCTTATAAGACATATGTTCAAATCGTTTTAATAAAAAATCAAAAAGCAGTGCTAATAAAGCAGCTGGAACTGCACCTAATACAATGAGTGCTGTATTATTACGGTCAATCCCTAATAAGATAATATCACCTAATCCACCGGCACCAATAAGTGCTGCTAATGTTGCAGTACCGACAATTAATACCATCGCTGTGCGAATGCCAGCCATAATGACAGGTAAAGCTAACGGAAGTTCAACTTTTATAAGTCGCTTTCTTTGATTCATACCCATTGCCCGTGCCGCTTCTATTAGAGAATCATCGACTCCATTTATCCCCGTATACGTATTTCTAAGAATAGGTAACAAGGCATAAGCGACTAAGGCAATGATGGCGGGAACTTTACCAATTCCAAATAGCGGAATTAAAAGACCTAGTAATGCTAAGGACGGAATAGTCTGTAAAACAGCTGTTATTCCTATAATTGATTCGGCAACTTTCGGCTTCTTTGTTAAATAGATCCCCAATGGAATGGCAATCAAAACAGCGAAAAAAAGCGAGATAAATGAAATCTGGACATGTTCTAATAGTGCTTGTATCAGCTGGTCTTGGCGATCTTTAAATATATTTATAAATTCATTCATAAATGTTGCCTCCATTCTGGAGTTGTTTTGCGAGATGGTCGATTATGGCTTGTCTGTTAATGATGCCTAGTAGTTCACCATTCTTTTCAATGATGACTTGGTCATTTGTTTTTAAGTGTTCTAAAATGTTTTCTATCGTTGCAACTTGATTGTTGATTGTAGGGTACTGTTTAATGTATGTGTTATGTTGTATCGGCTGAAGCAGTTCATCGAGATGGACGTGTCCTTTTAATGTTGGTGCTTGATCCCCAACAAAATCTCTAACAAATTGGTTTGCCGGTTGATTCACTATTTCTTCAGGTGTACCTACTTGAACAATTTCACCATCTTTCATTAAACAAATACGATCGGCTAATTTCAGCGCTTCTTGCATATCATGTGTGACAAATACGGTCGTTTTCTGAATGCTTTTTTGAATTTGTTTAATATCATCTTGAAGTTTCTCACGTGTAATCGGGTCCAATGCACTAAACGGCTCATCCATAAGAACGATATTAGGATTTGCCGCTAAAGCTCTGATAACGCCAATTCGTTGTTGTTGACCACCTGATAGTTCAGCAGGTTTACGGTGTAAATAGTCTTCTGGATTTAATCCGACCATCTTTAAAAGCTCTTCCACTCTGTGCTTTGTTTTTTTGCGAGGCCATTTTTTAAGTTCGGGGACGATAGCGATATTTTCCTCAATTGTCATATGGGGAAATAAGGCAATTTGTTGTAGCACATAACCAATTTGCCAACGCAATTCATGGATGTCATAGTCGTTAATATTTTTCTGATTTATATAGACTGAACCGTCTGTTAATGGAATCAATCGATTAATCATTTTTAGTACAGTCGTTTTACCACTCCCACTAGGTCCAATAATAACGAAAAACTCGCCTTGTTGAATATTTAAATTAATTGAACGAACAGCGGTTGTACCATCGGGATAAGTTTTCGAAACATGTTCAAATGTAATCATAGATTTTTACGCTCCTATATTTTGTTTGTCCTGAAATTTTTTATGCTTAGGCAACACTTTAGTTCATGTTAGACATAGATTGCAACATGTAGCAAGTGAAAAGACTTATTGATAAGAAAAGATGTTCCTTTACTTAGAATAAGCTTAAGCACTATCGTCAAAGTGCCCCCCGTAGTTTATAGTGAAAAAGCGATGAGAAGATTGTCCGTTGTCGCTTCAACATGCACTCTCGATAAGGAAGAACGTCATGAGACTTAACGTTTCCGCTTCAACATACACTCTCGATAAGGAAGAACGTCATGAGACTTAACGTTTCCGCTTCAACATGCACTCTCGATAAGGAAGAGCGTCATGAGACTTGACGTTTCCGCTTCAACATACACTCTCGATAAGGAAGAGCGTCATGAGACTTGACGTTTCCGCTTCAACATGCACTCTCGATAAGGAAGAACGTCATGAGACTTGACGTTTCCGCTTCAACATGCACTCTCGATAAGGAAGAGCGTCATGAGACTTGACGTTTCCGCTTC
The DNA here is from genome assembly GCF_014202495.1 of Cerasibacillus quisquiliarum. Lineage (GTDB taxonomy): Bacteria > Bacillota > Bacilli > Bacillales > Amphibacillaceae > Cerasibacillus > Cerasibacillus quisquiliarum. The sequence goes on from NZ_JACHHA010000001.1 coordinate 334,841, forward strand.
AACATACACTCTCGATAAGGAAGAACGTCATGAGACTTGACGTTTCCGCTTCAACATGCACTCTCGATAAGGAAGAACGTCATGAGACTTAACGTTTCCGCTTCAATATGTACTCTCGATAAGGAAACTCTTTACGAGGACGCACGTTGAAGTGTGAATATAGTCTCTCGTTTAAAGCTTGCTCTAAGACAGCATGAGGGGGGGAACAACAAATCCTATATATAAAGTCCATCCATAATCAATACTATTATTTGTATAAATATACAAATAATAGTATAATAATAAATATGATATTTATTTCAAACTAGAATGCTAGGAGAGAAAGCCATGAAGAAAAAAGTTATCATTATTGGTGCAGCAGGTAGAGATTTTCATAATTTTAATACGTATTATCGTAATAAAAAAGAGTATGAGGTTGTGGCATTTACAGCGACACAAATTCCTGATATAGATGACAGGAAGTATCCGAGTGAATTAGCAGGTGAATTATATCCTGAAGGAATACCGATTTATCCACAGGACCAATTATCGACATTAATAAAAGAATTTGATGTTGATGAATGTGTGTTTTCCTATAGTGATGTTCATTATGAAGAAGTAATGGGCGTTAGTGCGATAGTCAATGCAGCAGGTGCGGATTTTAAGTTACTCGGCCCGAAAAGTACAATGTTAAAAAGTAAAAAACCTGTCATATCAGTTTGTGCCGTAAGAACTGGGACTGGTAAAAGTCAAACATCACGCAAAATTATTGAAACATTATTAGAGAAAGGATTAAAGGTCGTTGCCGTTCGTCACCCAATGCCATACGGTGACTTAGTTGCCCAGCGTGTGCAACGCTTTGCTACCGTTGAGGATTTGAAAAAACATAAATGTACCATTGAAGAAATGGAAGAATATGAGCCACATGTTGATCGTGGGAACATCGTCTATGCTGGAGTTGATTATGCTGATATTTTAGAAGCGGTGGAAAATGATCCAGATGGGTGCGATGTCATTTTATGGGATGGTGGAAATAACGATTTCTCTTTCTATGAACCTGATCTATCAATTACCGTTCTAGATCCACATCGTCCAGGTCATGAATTGACCTATTACCCAGGAGAAGTGAGTTTGCGTACAGCGGATGTGGCGATTATTAATAAAATTGATAGTGCTGATGAAGCTTCCATACAAATTGTGGAAAATAATATTAAAAAAGTTCGTCCAGATAGTGTGATTGTGAAAGCCGAATCAAAAATTACAGTCGAACATCCAGAAATGATTAAGGGGAAACGTGTGTTAGTCGTTGAAGATGGACCAACACTTACACATGGTGAAATGACGATTGGAGCAGGGACTGTAGCTGCTGAACGTTTAGGTGTAAAGGAGTTAGTCGACCCCCGTCCATTTTCAGTCGGAACACTAATTGATACATTTGAAAAATATGTCCATCTCGGAAATGTTCTTCCTGCCATGGGGTATGGAAAACAACAATTAAATGACTTAGAACAAACAATCAATCAAACTGATTGTGACGCGGTCATTATTGGAACACCGATTGATTTATCAAGAGTTATAGATATTAATAAACCATATACACGTGTCCATTATGATTTAGAGGAAGTAGGAAGTCCTAATTTAAAAGAGATTTTGCTTGATTTTGTAGATAAATATCAATTGAAACAATAAACGCTTTACAACGTGTTAGCTAGAGTAGAAGATGGAGTAAATAGCCCATCTTCTTTTTTTTATTATCTTTTAATAGCTTGTATGTCATAGAGGTTTAAGATTTATAAATAGGAAATATTTCCTATTTAAATACGTTTTATTTAACCGATGATGAATATATAAGTGAATACCATCTATTAAACGTAGAAAGGATGAAATAAGCTATTTTTTTAGTCTATATATAGGTATAAAGACCTAATTTACTAGATTTATGGAGGATTGTTATGGATAAAGCATCGATATTAGGCATTATTTTGGGGATATTTGCTATCGTTTTAGGTATGGCTTTGAAAGGGGTAGGAATGATAGCTTTACTAAATCCGGCAGCCATATTAATTATTTTATTAGGTACGGTTGCAACTATTTTAATCTCCTTTCCAATGCGAACGATTAAAAAGATACCACATTTAATAAAAATCGTTTTTACAGAAGAACCGCAATATGATATGAACAAGATAATTGATACATTCGCTACTTTAGCTAATCAAATTCGCAAGGAGGGGCTATTATCACTTGAAAAAGAGATTGAAAATCAAGATGATCCTTTTCTAAAGTCTGGTCTGCAACTCATCCTTGATGGAAAGTCACCAGAATTCATTAGAGAATTTTTGATAGAAAAAATAAACGCGATGGAAAAACGTCATCGTGAAGGTGCTGCTATTTTTTCACAAGCTGGTACATATGCTCCAACTTTAGGTGTATTAGGAGCTGTTGTTGGTTTAATAGCTGCATTAAAAAACATGGAGGATATGTCAGTATTAGGGGAAGCTATTTCAGCTGCTTTTGTTGCTACTTTATTAGGAATTTTTACAGGTTATGTATTATGGCATCCGTTTGCCAATAAATTAAAGGAAAAATCAGAAAGGGAAATTCAGATAAAGGAGATTATGGTAGAAGGTATTCTGTCTATTACAGATGGACACTCACCACGGATCGTTAGAGAAAAGTTGAGTACATATTTATCAGAGAAAGAATTGTTAGCTAGTAGGGAGGCTTTCGATGAAGCGGAAAAACAAGAACCAGAATTATCAAGCTGACCAATCTTGGCTCCTACCGTATGCAGACTTATTAACGTTACTTCTAGCACTTTTTATTGTATTATTTGCTATGAGCGAACTTGATGCGAAAAAGTACGAACAATTAGCGCAAGTATTTAAAAGTGAATTTTCTAATGGTGGAGGTCCATTAAATGAAAAGATAAACACAATCGATTTATCAGAAAACGAAGAAAAGGCTTCTTCTGATGATGAGAATCAGGATAGCGCGGAAGATAATGGAGAAGCTGAGAGCCAGAGTACAATAGAGTTTCAACAGTTGAAGGAATTGCAGCAGGATATTAATCAATATATCCATAAAAATAATCTAGAAAAATCGATTGACACGGTATTAACAAGTGAAGGTTTAATGATTACGATTTTAACGGATGTCACCTTTCCATCTGGAAGTGCAGAGGTAAATGCAAAAGGTGTTCAAATTGCTAAGGAAATTTCCTATTTTTTAGTCACTCATTCACCACATCAAATTGTTGTAAGTGGTCATGCAGATGATAGACCGATACATACAGCTGAATTTCAATCAAATTGGGAGTTAAGCGTGATTCGAGCTGTGAATTTTATGAAAGTTATTTTACAGAATGACAAGCTTGACCCAGCGTATTTCAGTTCAAAAGGATATGGCGACAATCACCCCATTGTCCCCAATAATTCAGAAAAGAATAGAGCCAAAAACAGAAGGGTTGAAATTCTTATTCTACCAAATTATAAAATAGAAACCGTTAATATGAATAGCGATAAATCATAATACAGAAAGTAAATGTTTAAATAAAAAATAGTGGAGAGGCGTGTAGACCTTCCACTTGTTTTTATTTAGATGATTATTTAATGGCTTGTAAAGTATAAGAAAGATGTTCTAAATCTTGATTAAGTGTTGTTAGTAATAGTAGCCGATTATTTTGTGCTTCAATTAATTGACTCATGCTTCGCTTAACACCACTAAGGTTTTTGTTGACTATATTTTTAACAATGTTTTTTGTTTCTTTTCCAACACTTCCAGCAACATAATCGCTTGTTTTCATATGGTTTATCGTTTGCTTTGATAGTTTAATTAATTTAGCTAAATCCTCTTCCGATACATCAATTTGTGATGAACGAATCCTAATTATTTCTTGCTTAATTTGTTTCTTGTTTTGTTTTATTTCTTTTGTTACATCAATTGTTGCAACAGCATTTGAAACAATTTGACTTTCATTTTTTATTCTTATTTTTAAATTCTGCTTTAAATTATTAATAATGTCTTGATTGCTTTTTTCAATATCTGATAGCTCAACTTCATTCGTAAGAGGATCTAACAGATCAATTGTTTGTTCAATTTCTTCAAATATGACTTGATCGTTTTGAACTTCATTACTCGATTCATTAGCAAAAGCAGTTGATGTTGGAACAACAAGCAAAAAGACTACGAAAATAAATGTGTAAATTTTCTTCATCACTACCAATCCTTTCTGACTATTTTGGTCAATTAGTTCTAGAGAAGCAAAAAAACTTCCCTCCTTTAATGTTGTTATATATATATTATCAGATAAATTTTAGAAGGAAAACAAATTTGATAATTTGATTATTAAGGTGTAAGCAGTGATCATTTTGGTTGAGAAAAAACCTTTTTCTAACGTGAATTTATTAGTTATTTCTTGCTGTAATGCTGATAAAATGGGGGTTTTACCGTATATAAAAATAGTACCATACCATGTAAGCTATAAGTAAGAAACATTAATGAACAGTCACAATGAGAGGAGAAATGGATATGGCTCAAGATATTCAACCAAAAATAGTTGTTGTTGAAGCACTAACTGATAGCAAGTCATTAAGTATGGTTTTTGAGGACACAGAACGTAAAATTGCACAATTGCGTCTTAGTGAAGAACATTTTGATGCGATGCTAGAATTAGTTCATACATTACCAAAGCTCGTTCCTGTTATAAAGCAAATCGAAAATATCATGGACTTTGCTAAGGATGTATGGGGAGACGAAAGAACATTTGAAGCAATTGTAGAAGGTGTAAATGATGTCGTCCCAGTTAAAAAAGGTGCCGAGATTATAGAAGAGACAAAAGAACATTTTAAAGCTAATGAAGATATGGCACCCATTTCTCTATTAAATATAAAAGAAGAACGTTTATCAGTTGACTAATAAATAGTATAACTGATAGACGTTTTTAATATAGGAAAAAAGGGGTTAAAAAGTTATTCTTATAAATTTTAAATTTATAAAATTGAGACTTTTGATAGATTTATTAACAGCATGTGCTGTGATAGAATAAGGGAGAGTTAAATGATTGAGAAAGGGGGAAAGTTCAAACTATTAATGTAAGCGGTCTCATTAAGCTAAGGAGAAGGTGATATGATTGATAAAACGCTTATTAATTGTTGGTGTCGTATTGCTGTTAGTTTTGAGTCTGTCACTAGAAACGCCGGTTTTTGCAGAAAATGAAGAACAGCCAAAAGTTGAAATGCGTGCTGCATGGATTGCGACAGTTGTCAATATTGATATGCCAGCAGGAATGAGTGAAGCCGAGTTTACTGAATGGGCAATGGATGCGGTCGGTCGACTAGCTGAGATGCATTTTAACACTGTTATTTTTCAAGTGAAACCAACATCAGATGCGTTATATCCTTCAGAATTAGCACCTTGGTCAAGATATATCACCGGAAAGGAACAAGGAACTGATCCGGGATATGATCCATTACAAATTATGTTAGATATTACCCATGGTCATGGCATGGAACTCCATGCATGGATTAATCCATATCGGTTGACAATGCCGGGTCAAGATTTAGATGATTTGGCGTCTGATCATATTGCTAAAAAGCATCCAGATTGGGTCGTGAAATACGGTCAGCAATACTATTTCAATCCAGGGATTCCAGAAGTTCAACAATATTTGATCGAAACGGTAAAAGAATTAGTAACGAACTATGATATTGATGCGGTCCATATGGATGATTATTTCTATCCGTATAAGATAGCTGGAGAAGAATTTCCAGATGAGAAAACATTTCATAAATACGGTCAAGGCTTTTCAAACATTGAAGATTGGCGTAGAAATAATGTTAATGAGCTCGTCTATGAAATTAATCAAGCAATAAAAGAGATGAAGTCTTGGGTTCAGTTTGGTATTTCACCATTTGGTGTATGGCGAAATATCGCTGATGACCCAACAGGCAGTGATACAGAAGCAGGGCAAACAAATTATGATCATCTATATGCCGATACACGTCAATGGATAAGAGATGGTTCGATTGATTATATAACGCCACAAATCTATTGGTCTAGACAATTTATGGTAGCTAACTATTCTATTTTACTAGATTGGTGGAGTAGAGAAGTGACTACTTATAGTGAAGTTCATCCAGTAAATCTATATATCGGGATGGCTGACTATAAAGTGAACGATAATTTTGATGAGGCGTGGGATAATCCATACGAATTGCCAGAACAGATTTTAGATAATCGCTTCAATGATGTTGCTCGAGGGCAAATGCATTTTTCAATGAAAGACGTCTTTCGTAACGCATTAGGTTATGCGGATATTTTACAAGACGAAATCTATCATACAAAAGCGTTAACACCTGCTACACCTTGGAATGGTAACCGTGTTCCTAAGAAACCCATTTCTGTGATGCTAGAAGAAACGGATGACGTTGTTAAAGTCGTTATTAATAATAAAAAACGTAAAGATGTGCGGAAATATATTGTTTATCGCTTTGAAGGCAATAAACGTGGAGACTATGAAAATCCAGAACATATTATCGGGGTTGTCTATGATAACGATGGACAAGCTGTCTTTATTGATAAAGACCGTGATCCACATAAGCGCTATACGTATGGAGTGACGTCTGTTTCACCAACAGGAATTGAAAGTAAAGGCGCAAAGGAAAGAAAAACGAAAAACAAATAATCACGAAAGGGTGTCTTGTCGTTATACGAGACACCCTTTTTTGTTTCAAGAAGATGATAGATAGCGCGTTGGGATTATTCAATGCGCCCTCTCGTGGTGTAAAAACTAGCTGAGACCTCACGTTGGAGCTTCAATGCGCCCTCTCGTGGTGTAAAAATTAGCTGAGACCTCACGTTGGAGCTTTAATGCGTTCTCTCGTGGTGCAAAAGCTAGCTGAGACCTCACGTTGAGTCTTCAATGCAACCTCTCATGAAGGAAAACCGACATGAGACATCCCGTTGGAGCGTCGATGCTCTTATGAAAAATCATTCATACAATATATGTCGCTTATTTCTCGTTAAAAAACTGTGGTAAATAATCACGATGAGCCTCGAGCATGTCATCTAATATGAATTTTGCCGTTTGATCATCGGTTACGAGCGGATTCAAACAAAGCGCCAGTAAAGCTTGTTCATATGATCCCGTCACGGCCGCTTCGATTGCTACTAATTCAAATGATTTGATTTGTTGCACCAAACCGTTAATCGTATAAGGAAGTGATCCAACCGCTAATGGAGTGGGACCGTTTTTCGTAACGACACAATTCACTTCTACGACAGTATCGTTTGGCAAATTCGAAATGGCTCCATTGTTTTCAACATTTAAAGTTTGGATATCACCTTTGTCATTATAAATAGAAGAGATTAAGTTACAGGCCACATCACTATAATATGCACCACCACGTTTTTCTAGTTGGGGCGGTTTAATATTTAAATCAGGGTTTTTATATAAATTAAACAAATCTTCTTCTAACCGCTTAACGACTTCGGCACGAGTGATACCTTTATTAAATTCAGTGAGTTGTTTATGTAAAATCGTACTTGTCTTATAATAGTAACGATGATATGGACTAGGAATAAGTTGTAAGCCACGAATAAACGATGTTTCCCAGGGAAGAGGGGTGATGTTTTGCATCGTTGGTTGTTTTTTAGGGTCGGCTAATAGAGTGAGGACATGATCTAATCTCGATTCACCATCTATAATGACATCTAGTCCATATGACATATGATTGAGCCCGGCAAAGATGATTTCAAGTTTGTCTAATGGAATTTCTAATAAATGAGCAATCGTCATTTTCATATTAATAGGTACATTACAGACTCCGACAACTTTCTTATGTGGACTGTTCTTCAATACGGCTTCGGTGACCATACCAGCTGGATTAGTAAAATTAATGAGCCAAGCATTTGGACATAAAACTGTTATCTCATTAGCAATGTCAAGCATAACCGGTATGGTGCGTAATGCTTTAAATAAGCCGCCTGCCCCATTAGTTTCTTGACCGATCATGCCGTATTTTAATGGGATACGTTCATCTTTAATGCGTGCATCTAATTGGCCAACACGCATTTGCGTTGTGACAAAATCAGCATCTTTTAACGCTTCTTGACGATTGAATGTTAAATGAATATCGATGGGGAGATTCGCTTTATCGACCATGCGTCTAGCGAGATTGCCAACAATCTCTAGCTTCTCTTTTCCTTCCTCTACATCTACAAGCCAAAGTTCACGAACAGGTATTTCGTCATATCGATTAATGAGACCTTCAACAAATTCGGGTGTATAGCTTGAACCACCGCCAATCGTTACTATTTTTATACTTGAATTAGCCAATAAGATCCCTCCCGAAAACAAAAGTGATTAAGGCACTTGTCACGAAACCAACAATGATTGAAATAATGATTCGCTTTTTAAAAAAGTGTTTTTCCGCTGTTGATGCATCGATTTTAGTCAAAACAAAAATGAGCCCAATTGATGCGGAAATTCCTGCCGCTAAGAAATAACTTAATCTCATCGATAAGGCCAATAGTAGAAAGAATTTAGGGATAAATAGTGTGCCAGTAAATAAAATAATCATAAAAATAAAAACACCTTTAAAACTAATCTTAGGAATAAGTTTTGGTGTATCGTCTGTCATCGTTATCTCCTCCTTATATGAAAGAGGGAATCACGAGGGATTCCCGAATGGCCATTTGAACATGAAACAAGCAAATAGTCAGCCAAATAATTATGATGCCTCTACTTTAGTTTCACCTTCTCCTTCTTCCATGAGAAGCATTTTTCTATCATAAATCTTGAAAAACGGGAGATAAATGAATGCTGAAATTGTCATATTAATAAAGACTAATATAATCGCACGCCAATCGCCACCAGTTGCTAAATATGCTCCGATTGGTGCTGGTAATGTCCACGGTGGTTTAACGAACGTTGCTGATACGAAGCCAATAGATGTAGCCATATATGAAATTGTTGCTGTAATTAATGGTGTCAAAATAAATGGAATAATTAAGAGCGGGTTTAATACGATTGGTACACCGAAAATGACTGGTTCATTGATATTAAAAATACTAGGTGCAGCAGCTGCTCTTCCTACTTTTTTTAAGTAATCAGATTTTGCAAATATGAGCATAACAATGACAAGCCCTAATGTGGCACCTGAACCACCAATCCAAATAAACCATTGATAAAGTGGTTCGGGAGCAATATGTGGCAAAGCTTCTCCACTAGCAGCCGCTTCACCGTTATTAGCAAAATATACTTCCCAAAGCGGCCGTGCTACTGTTCCGACAATCGAGACACCGTGAATACCAAATGACCAGAAAAAAGTAATTAAGAAAACAGGTATTAAGACACCTAAAAGACTGTCACCAGCTTTAACAAGTGGGGCAACTAAATTTTGAACGATTTCATGTAAACTGATTCCTAAGACGACCGTAATAAGTGTCATGAGTAAAATTACAATGCTGACGGGAATGAGTGCTTCAAATGATCGACCAACGGATGCGGGAACTTGCTCTGGAAGTTTAATTGTAATATTTCTTTGCTTACAGATTCGAAAGATTTCTACAGATATGATAGATACGATAATGGTAACGAATAATCCATTTCCACCGAGATATTGCATCGGTAAAACAAAACCTAATTCATCTAATGCAGTCGGTGTAATCGTTAGTAATAATGATGCGACAGCAATTTGTGCCCCTGATAAGGGATCAACTTTATACGATTGTGCTAAATTATAACCAATTCCAAACGCAATATATAAAGACATAATAAACATTGTCATACGGTACGGAATTAAAATTTCTCCAGCATGTTCAGCTGCCCATTGGGCTATTGACCAAGATTCAGGTAAAGGTGGAAAAGCAATAATTAAAAAGAATGATCCAACAATGATAAACGGTAACGCGGAAATAACCCCATCACGTATGGCAAGTAAATGACGTTGTTCAGCTAATCTTGCCATCGGTCCAGAAACTTTTTTGTCAAGGAACGCCGTGAATTTACTCATCAACTGAACCTCCCTCAAATTATAAAATTAATTAACGAGCTTTTGTAACGTTTCAAATAAGACAGGTCCACCTAGTGGCGTATAAGCTTGTGGTGGAATAGCACCACAAGGAACGTTTTTTTCATCCGCTTCTTTTTTAATTTTGTCAAACCGATGTCTAATTTGAGGAGCAACCATGACGACATCCCATGGACTTTCTAATTCAAAAGCAACTTCACTAGAACCAATCGCCTTAACTGTTAAATGAACACCGTTTTTTTCTGCTTCAGATTTTAAAGCGTTGACAACAATAGCACTTGACATGCCGCCAGAACAGACGAATAAGACACGCATACTTTCACCTCCTAAAATCGCTCCTTTCTCATTGATAATGAATATGAGCTATATTCAAACTTGAAAGGGCTTACATTTTAATTGTATTATAAAATAAAGGAAATATTTATTCAATATGAAATGTAACATATTGAAAAAATATTTTAATTTGTCATTTTTGTGAATGAAGTGGAGGGCATACTATGTTCGATGTTGAAAAGGAAATTTTTAATATTATTTCTTATGGTGGTGATGCAAAAGCGATTGCCTATGAAGCTCTAGAGTTGGCACATGCATACGAATTTTCTGAAGCAGAGAAAAAACTCGAAAAAGCTAATCAAACATTAGTAACAGCTCACAATACACAAACAAAGCTCATTTCAGCAGAAATTAACGGTGAAAAAGTACCGATGTCATTATTAATGGTTCACGCGCAAGACCATCTTATGGCAGCGCTGAGTGAAATATCACTCATTGAACAAATGATGAAAATGTTAAAGAAATTGTATCGATTAGAAAAAGAAATATAAGGAAAGGATTGAGAGTGATGGGTGTTTTTGGCATATCGATTTATCCTAATCATTCACTCGTAGAAGAAGATCAAGACTATATTAAAAAAGCTCATGCATACGGGTTTAAGCGTATTTTTACATGTTTATTGTCAGTAGACGGTAATAAAGAACAAATTTTACATGAATTTAAACAGACGATTCACTTTGCAAAAGATTTAGATATGGAAGTTATTTGTGATATAAGTCCGAGAATATTTCACGAGTTAAATATATCTTATAATGATTTGAGTTTTTTCCATGACTTAGGTGTCGATGGTATTCGTTTAGATTTAGGTTTTACTGGTCGTGAAGAAGCTCAAATGACATTTAATCCATTCGACTTAAAAATTGAAATGAATATGAGCCAAGCAACTCATTATTTGGAAAATATATTAAATTATCAACCGAAACGTCGCCAATTGATAGGTTGTCACAATTTTTATCCACATCGTTTCTCTGGTTTATCTTATGATTTTTTTATTGAAAGTAGTCGTAAATTTAAAACGAATGGCTTAAGGACTGCTGCTTTTGTTTCTTCTTCTGCTGCTTCATTTGGACCATGGCCAATTATTGAAGGTTTACCTACATTAGAAATGCATCGTGATTTACCGATCGATGTTCAGGCAAAACATTTACTTGCTACAAAATTAATTGATGACATTATTATCAGTAACGCCTATGCTTCGGATGATGAATTAAAGTTATTAAGTAAAATAAATCGCGAAAAGATGACTTTCAATGTCGAATTAGTAGAAGGTATTAGCGAACTTGAACGAACAATTATTCTTAAAGAGCCTCATTTCTATCGGGGAGATATATCAGATTATATGATTCGTTCAACACAAAGCCGCGTTAAATATCGTGAACACGCTATTAAACCATTTAATACGCGTGACATTAAGCGAGGCGATATCATCATTGAAAATGATTTGTATCAACAATATAAAGGAGAACTTCAGATTGCTTTAAAAGATATGCCAAACTCTGGTAAGACGAATGTCGTCGGTCGCATTCGTAAAGAAGAAATATTTTTGATCGATTATTTACAGCCATGGGAAATGTTTGCATTCCAAGAGTGGAAAGAAGCATAGTTTAAATTTAACATATTTAGAGATAGGAATTTATCAATTTTCATGCATGGTAAAATAATGTATGTTATTTAAAAGCTATCCAAAAAATAATGATTCATTTTTTGGATAGCCTAGTTAAATTTACTTGACCTTAAATTGATTGATTTCGTTTTGCAAGTTGATAGCGTCGGAGTCGAGCTGCTCAGCAATATTTGATAGTTGCTCCATAGATGCGTGTTGTTCTTCTACAGATGCTGTTACTTCCTCTGTACCGGCTGCTGTTTCCTGGCTAATTGAAACAATGTTTTGTGCATGAGTTGTAATCGTTTGTTCTTGTGACATAATTGTTTCTGTTAATTGAGTAACTTTTTGAATCATCGTATTATTTTCTTTAATAGCTTTTTGGATATTTTCAAAAGCTTGCTTCGTCTCATTAACCGTTTCTATTTGGTCATAGAAAATTTGGCCTGTACGGTCGATTAATTTTGTGCTTTTTTCGATTTCACTTTGCATATCAGTGACGAGAAGCGACACACCTTGAAGCGCTTTCTCTGTTTGTTCAGCTAATTTTCTTACTTCATCAGCAACTACTGCAAATCCACGACCATGTTCTCCAGCACGTGATGCTTCAATAGCGGCATTTAATGCTAGTAAATTTGTTTGCTCAGAGATATCGGTAATTTCCGTAACGATTTCGCCTATTTGTGCTGATTTTTTATTTAAAGAGTGAATTGCTTGAATGACATCTTTTGTCGCAACTTGTGTTTCTTTCGTTTGTTTTTGTAATGTATAGACAGTATTTAGACCTGTTTCAGATGCTTTATTTGAATGTTCAGCTTGTGAAAACATGTCATTATTATATGCAATAATTTCCTGAATCGATTGAGACAATTCGTCAGTAGCTTTTGCATTACTCTCCATGATTTCAGCTTGATTACTTGCGCCAGAAGCAATTTGTTCCATTGTTGTGGCAACTTCATTCGTTGCAGCTGTATTTTCTTCTGCACTAGCTACAAGATTTCGCGATGCGTCAGAAACATGGTCTGATATTTCACTTATATGAGAAATCATTGCTCGTAAACGATTTGTCATCTGTGAAAAACTCTGTGCCAGTTGACCTATTTCATTCGATGCACTTGTTTCGATTGATACAGTTAAATCACCTGCTTCCACTTGTTGAATCGTTTCTTGTAAAGATTTAACAGGCTTTGTAATCTTACGTGCAATAAATACTGATACAACCCCAGCTAAGATGATAATAATGACTAATGTCACGACAATTGGTAGTAATATAGATTGAGCTTGTTTAGAAAAATCACTTTCAAAGACAACTGCACCGATTATCCAATTTGCCGTATTGTTTGTGACAAATGTTAACTGTTTTTTTTCTTTGTTTTCTTGATAGGATATTGTGCCATGTTCTTTACTTTTTTGTAATTGTTTAAAGAATGGGAGATCTTTAGCGCTTTTACCAATTTTCTTTGTATCCGGGTGTGCAATAAACACACCTTCTGAGTTAAGAATAAGAGCATAGCCAGATTGTCCTGCATCTATATTTTTTCCTAAGTCAATGAGTGTATCAACAAACACATCTAAAGCTGTTACACCTTTTAATTTACCATCTTGATAAAATGCCTTTGCTACAGTAACGATTGTTTTTTCAGTAGATACATCTATAAATGGATCTGACCAAATGATTTCACCTTCCGCTTCAACTGCCATTTGATACCATTCTCTTGTCCGCGGGTCAAAATCACCTAAATCAGCTTCAGGGTAGAGAATAATTTCACCTGTATCATCTATACTCGTATGTGCGTTGCCTATTATATCTGTTTGATCAACTGTTTGTTTATAATATGTAAGTAGATCATCTGGTTTATTATTCTTGTAGTTAATAATATGTTCGTCTTCAGCAAAACGGTTAAGAATACTATGTGCCTCTTCAAAAAACAACTCGAATGTTTTATTCATTGTTTGAAGTTGACGATTGACCGAAAGTGTTTTTTCTTCCATAATCGTATTTTTACTAATCACATAGTTAGTCATTCCAATAGTGATACCCGTTATAACGATTAAAATGATGATAGGAACAAATATCCCAATAAAAAGTGAAGATTTCCGTTTTGACTTGCCTTTCATGATGGAGTCTCCTCTCTTATGTTTTATAGACAAATAGATGAATAAATTATGGCAGATTTACTATAAGGTGGCATTTTCCTTTCAAGATATGTTATGATACCTATATTGAATACATCGGATAGATTGCTATAATGTTTAACCCCCCCAACGTATGACCACACTTTGTTAATCATCACTTCAATTAAATTCAGAAAAAATTCGCATATTTATGTTCCTGACGACAAGAATTAAGTCATATTGTGGGGTGTCATTTAGCCATTTACATTCAGCATTATTTGAAAGCGCTAGCAATCTATTGAAGAATTTAAAAAATAGTAGTATGAGGAGGTTTATTATGAAGAGTAAAAAACTTAGTATACTTAGCATAATGATTGGAATTGTACTTCTATTGACAGCCTGTGGTGGTGACAAGGCAAGTATTGCAATCGGTCCAGCTGCGAGTGAGACGAATTCGGCATCACGTTTATTACTAGAAGCGTATGGAATAGAGGATGGAGATTATAAAGCGTATCAAGAGGGGTTTGGAGATGCAGCTGACCAAGTTCAAGATGGCAATATTGATATTTTAATAGGTGTTTTAGGACTACCAGCAGGAAGTATTGAAAGCTTACACAATTCAACTGGTGATGTCGTCATGTTAGAGCTTTCAGATGAGGCGATTGACTATATTGAGGAAAATAGTGCTTATCGCCGTCATACGATTCCGGCTGACACATATGAGTTTTTAGACAAAGATATTGAAACAGTTACTGCTTATGCAGTATTAATGGCGAATACAAATACCATTTCAGAAGAACAAGGCTATGAATTAGCTAAGGCGATGGTTGAGCATTCAAATGAAATCACACATGCCCAAGGAAAACAAATGACTTTAGAAAATGCACTTAACGGATCAGAAGGGTTACCGATTCATCCAGGAGCTGCTAAATATTATAAGGAGCAAGGGCTTGAATTTGATAATCCAATTGCTGAATTAGATCTGACGGATGAAAAAAGTGAACTTGTTTTAGGAACAGGCAGTTCTGGTGGGACATATTATCCATTAGGTGGAGAAATGGCAATTGTGTTTAATAACCACATCGATAGTGTGAACGTCACTAATCAAGAAACAGGGGCATCATTAGAGAACTTAGCCGGTATCCGTGATGGTAATATTGATTTAGGAATGACTGTGCATGTCCCAGCATTGGATGCGATTAATGGAGAAGGACAGTTTAAAGATAATCAAGTTAAAAACGCTGCTTTTATCGGACATATTTATCCAGAAGCAGCACAAATTGTTACGCGTGAAAGTACAGGTATTAAGAGTTTAGATGATTTAAAGAAGTAAGTTAATGGGATAGATTGTCTTGGAAGAGATGCGTGGTCATCTCTTCCGTTATTTTCAAAGGGTAGGTGATTGTATGAACAAAGATCAACAATCAGTAGATGCTCAGAAAGTATTAGAAAAATATGATCGTGAAAGTCAATATCGTATAAATATAGGTAGATGGGCTTGGGTTGTTGGTTTTCTTGGTATTTCCTTAACGCTTTTTCATTTATATACAGGATATTTTGGAACATTACCTTCGCAAAAGCAAGGTGCCATTCATCTCGGAACGGCGTTAGGTATTATTTTTTTACTCTTTCCAATCAAGAAGGGATTGCATCGTGTTCAGAAGACAGTGCCTTGGTATGATGTACTTTTAGCATTTTTAGCGATGTATGTCGCTTATCATAAAATTATTTTCTTCGATGATATTTTAATGGCACGTATTACTGGTTATACGACGTTTGATACGATTGTATCCATTATTGGGATTTTGTTAGTTCTTGAAGCGACACGTCGAACAGTCGGACTTGCTATTGTTATTGTGGCAACCATCGCTATTTTATACGCTATATTAGGTAAATATATACCAACACAAGTACTTTCCCATGCGGGCTTTTCAATCGAGCGCATTACGACGAATTTATGGTATCAAGATAGTGGTGTATTTGGAACACCAATTCAAATATCAGCGAAATATATTTATCTTTTTTTATTTTTCGGTGTTGTTCTCGTCCATACAAATATAGGGAAATTCTTTAACAATTTAGCCTTTGCTTTAACTGGCCGTTTTACCGGTGGAACAGCTAAAGCTGCAGTAGCGGCTAGTGCTTTGCAAGGAATGGTCTCAGGTAGTTCGGTTGGAAATACTGTTGCTTCTGGTTCATTCACCATTCCAATGATGAAGAAATCTGGATTTAAACCGGAATTTGCTGCAGCAACAGAAGCATCTGCTTCAACAGGTGGACAAATTATGCCACCTTTAATGGGGGCAGCCGCTTTTATTATGATGGAATATTTAGAGGTTAAATTTTCCACCATTATGTTAGCAGCAACGATTCCAGCGATTCTTTATTTTTCCGGTATATTTATTGGTACACATTTTGAAGCAAAAAAGCGCGGTATTGTCGGTTTACCTAAGTCTCAATTGCCGAACTTGAAAGAACTCTTAAAAAAATACGGTTATATGTTGTTTCCTTTAATCATCATTATTGGTACAATTTTAGCTGGATTTACACCACAAAGAGCCGCTTTGCTTGGGATTTTTACAGCATACTTTATTAGTCTGTTAAGAAAAGAAACACGACTGAATTTTAAACAGACTGTTTATTTGTTAATAGAAGGTGCAAGAACGGCCTTACCAGTCATTGCTGCTGTGGCAACTGCAGGCATCATTGCTGGAGTTGTTAGTATTACAGGACTCGGCTCTAAGTTTGCTTCGGGTATTATAGCGTTGTCTGGGGGGTTCTTGCCACTTGCCTTATTCTTCACTATGATTGCTTGCTTAATTTTAGGAATGGGGTTACCGACAACAGCTAACTATGTTGTTACAGCCACAGTTGCTGCACCAGCTTTAATTAATTCTTTTGGTGTAGAACCGATTGCCGTCCATATGTTTGTGTTTTATTTCGGTATTGTTGCAGATATTACCCCACCTGTTTGTTTAGCCGCATATGCAGGAGCAGGAATCGCTAGGGCGAATCCATTTAAAACGGGAATTGATGCAGTAAGACTAGCAATAGCCGCTTTCATTATTCCTTATATATTTGTCGCTGATCCCATTTTATTAATGGTCGATGTGACACCAATTAAATTTGTTTTTGCTATTTTAACAGCACTCATTGGTATGATGGCTGTAAGTAGTGCAATGATTGGTTACTTTAAAGCAAATTCATTTGTATGGGAGAGAATCGCCTTATTTATTGGTGGATTATGTATGATTATTCCAGAAATGTATACGAATATTATTGGTGTTGTCGTCATTGGTGCTATATGGTACATTCAGAAAAATCGTGATAATGATAGGATGGAAAACCAAAATATGACTGTTCAAGCATAAATGAGTCATGCTGTAAAATTGCTTTATTATTTCATTGATTTTCTATAGAATGAAATAATAGTTCAAAAAAGCAAATGGGAGGAAACGGCATGCAATATGTGCAATGGGATCAAAAGCGCCTTGCGGAACTTGTCACGCTATGGAACGAAGAGCTGGGGAATGACTTTCCTATGCGGACATCCCTGTTTGAACAGAATAGTTTTTCGGATGAAAATATTTTACACGATGCTTCATTAATCGTAGAAAATGATCGAGGTGAAGTGATTGGCTTTATTCTTACGAAAGTATGGCAAGAAAAACTCAATGTCAAAATGGATCATGAGTTGGGCTGGATTCAGGCAATATTAGTCAAAAAGAGCTATCGTTGCAAAGGGATTGGTTCATATTTATTGCGTCATGCAGAAGCTGTACTAAGGAAAAAGCAAGTGAAACAAATTCGCTTGGCTGGTGATGTGTGGCATTACTTCCCTGGAATTCCACATATTTATGAAGAAGTGATAGCATGGGCTGAAAAACGTGGGTATGAGAAACGAAGCGATGAATATGATTTACTAGCCACTTATCATAAAGAAGAGCCATTTTTTGATATTCCTGATCATATGACATTCACACTCTTAAGAGAAGAAGAAAAGGCAGATTTTCTTAAGTTTCTAAACCGATCCTTTCCGGGGCGTTGGGAATATGAAGCGATCAAATATTTTGAAAAGGGCGGGAAAGGTCGCGAATTTCTCGTTTTGAAAAGCAAAGGCCGTATGATAGGGTTTTGCCGTATTAATGATCATCAATCTCCGTTTATAGCGCAAAATGTATATTGGCAACCACTCTTCTCTCAGCCGATTGGCGGTATCGGGCCACTCGGTATTGACGAAAATGAACGTGGATCTGGGTATGGCTTAGCCATTGTTAAAGCAGCAATTAATACTTTACGTAAGCGTCATATTGAAACAATCGTTATTGATTGGACTAGTTTAATCGACTTTTATAATCAATTAGGCTTTTATCCTTGGAAAGGCTATGGGACATACTTTAAAGAAATAGATTAAATATATAAAAAAGGTTCTAATGATCGCTATTGATGATTAGAACCTTTTTTTGTCATTTAAATCTTCTCCATTACGTGTTAATTGTATAAAAATTAACATCCGACATGTCATACGAAAATCTATAAAATCTGAAATAATATTTCACAAAAATTATTGACTACCGTAATAATATTTAATATACTTTTTATAAGTTGATAGATGAAAGGGATTACAATCTAGATTTTTTATACATAAACAGAGGAGATATCATCCGATGAATAAACAATGGACATTACGAGAAAAATTGGCTCAATTGATGATGGTTGGATTTCATGGACAAATACCGTCAGAGGAAATATGCAGTTTAATAGAACAAGAGAAAATCGGTTCTGTTATCTTATTCGCACGAAACATTGGTTCTCGAGATGAAACGAAAGCATTGACATCACAACTACAACAAGTCGCGCGAAATGCTCATCATCCATTGCCTTTACTCATTGCGATCGATCAAGAGAATGGTATTGTTAGTCGGTTAAAAGAAGAAAATACAACTTTTCCAGGGAATATGCTGTTGGGGGCTTGTGATGACGAGAATCTGACATATGAAATTAGCCGAGCCACAGCACGCGAGTTGAAAGCATTAGGTATCAACATGAATTTAGCTCCAGTGTTAGATGTAAATCATAATCCGAAAAATCCAGTCATCGGCGTACGCTCATACGGAGAAAAAGTTGAACATGTCATAAAGCACGGTCTCGCTTTTGTAAAAGGTCACTCTGATGAATATGTCTTAACAAGTGGTAAACATTTTCCCGGTCATGGAAATACGTCTGTTGATTCACATTTAGATTTACCGATTGTCACATCATCACGTGAGAATCTATATTATCATGAAATCGCTCCTTTTTATGAAGCGATTAAACAAGGTTTACATAGTGTCATGGTTAACCATGTATATTATAAAGCGTTTGATAAAGAAGTCGTTCCAGCATCTTTATCAAAGGTAATCATAACTGAACTTCTACGTGATGAGCTTCAGTTTAACGGTGTTGTTGTGACAGATTGTTTAGAAATGAAAGCCATTTCGGATACAGTAACAACACCTGAAGGGGCTGTTCAAGCGCTGCGAGTAGGAGCAGATCTCTTAATTGTATCGCAAACATATGACGTTCAAGTAGCAACACTTAATCGCCTCGAACAAGCTGTTAAAGATGGAGAGATTTCCATCGAGCAGGTCAATCAATCACTTGAACGTGTTAATCGATTAAAAGAAAACATTCAAAAGCAAAAGCGCGTCACTTATCATAAAGAAAAACATCAAATGTTAGCGAGAAAGGCTTTTCAAAAAGGCGTAACACTTCGTTCTGACACTCGTCCGTTAACACCTTTTAAACGAACAGATGACGTTAAAGTATTATGGTTACTTGAAGAAAATGATTCATTTGCAGAAGATGTTCATCTTAATGAAAATCAGATGGTTCAATCATTTAAGACGCTCGATTGGGAGCATGTTTTTCTCCCATGGCAAAAACCTGCAAAGATAAGTCTTAGTCATAACGATGCATATCTTATTTTCACAAATGCGCAGAGGTTGTTGAAGCATCACCTAGACTTGATTAATCGATTGATAAAAGAGCAAAAGCAGATTGTTTTCATTGCTTTAAAAAGTCCATATGTTTTATCAGATATACATGAAACAGTCACACAACTGGCTGTTTATGAACCAAATCCATATACTGTTGAAGCTGTTTTGCAAGTCATTCTTGGTAACGAAAAAGCAAATGGCAAGCTTCCAGTTACAATATAATGCGAGGATACTTTGGGAGGTGATGTCGGTATTAAGTGAAAGAGTGTGGGTACTTTTTTTACAATTAGAAAGGGGAAAATAAAAAATGAAAAAGAAACATTTATTACTTGCGATGATATTAATCATTACAATGATTTTTGTATCGGCATGTGGTAGTGACGATGCGAAAAAGGATAGTAAAGATAACAAAGATAGCAAAGGGAAAACAGAACAAACAACGATTGAATTTTGGACGATGCAATTAAAACCTACTTTTACAGAATATATTGAGGGTGTTATCGCTGATTTTGAAAATGAAAACCCAGATATTAAAATTGATTGGTTAGATGTTCCAGCTGCTGATTTAGATAAGAAGATTTTAACAGCAGTGAGTTCAAACACAGCACCAGACGTTGTGAACTTAAATCCAACATTTGCTTCTAAATTAGCAGAGCTTGATGCGTTAGTTAATATGGAAGAAGCTGTTTCTGATGAAGATAAGCAGAAATATGTAAAAGGTGCTTGGGAAGCAAACCGTCTTCAAGATGTAACATTTGTGATTCCATGGTACTTATCTACTGAAGTAACATTAAACAATACAAAAATTTATGAAGAAGCAGGGCTAGATCCAGAAAAACCTGCCAAAACATATGAAGAAGCAAAAGAATACTCAAAAATTATTAAAGAGAAAACAGGGAAATACGGTTACTTCCCATCACTAGATTTATCTCTAGTTCTACAACATATGGTTGTAATGGGCGCTGAATTAACAAATGAAGATGGTACAAAAGCAGCCTTTAATACGCCTGAAGGATTAAAAGCATTTGAATACTTTACAGAATTATATCAAGAAGACTTAATCCCTAAAGAGGCCTTATCAGGTGATCAAAGAAATACCATTGATATGTATCAAGCTGGACAAGTTGCCTTCTTTGCAGGTTCACACTTTATTTCACAAATAAAAGAGAATGCACCAGAAATCTATGAACATACAAAACCGTCTGAAGCGATTACTGGTGACACAGGTAAGAAAACAATGAGTGTACAAAACATCGTTGTTCCGAAACAAACTGATAACGAAGAAGCAGCAGTTAAATTTGCTTTATTTTTGACAAACGCTGAAAATCAACTGGCATTTACAAAATTAACACCAATTTTACCATCTGCAGTTGAAGCATTAGAAGATCCTTATTTCACAGAAGCAGGTGAAGATGCGGAACCTACTGATTTAGTGCGTATTACAGCAGCTGGTCAATTAGATGAAGCGGAATTACTCGTTCCACCGATGGAAAATTATGATGAATTAAAAGAAGCGATGTTCGATGCGATTTCTGAAGCGATGCTAGGTGAAGCAACACCACAAGAAGCTTTAGATAAAGCAGAAAAAGCATGGAATGAAATTTTAGCAAAATAACTAATAGAAAAGAGGGGAGATCCTCTCCTCTTTTTATATATTCCTAAAAGAATGGGGTGGGTTATTTGCGAACAAATAAATTAACACCGTATTTATTTTTACTTCCTGGATGTGTCATCTTAGGAGCTTTTATTTTTTATCCGATGTTACAAGCGATATGGTTAAGTTTTACAGATTATAATATGGTTTCTGATCCGGAGTTTGTTAAATTTGATAACTACGAAAAATTATTTCAAGATGAATTATTTTGGAAAACACTTAAAAACACGTTTATTTATTTGATTGGTGTTGTTCCAGCTCTTGTTATTATTCCAATTTTTCTTGCTGTATTAGTGAATCAAAAATTGAAAGGAATCGGATTTTTCCGTTCGGCTTACTATATCCCTGTTGTTACATCCTTAGTTGTGGCAGGGATTGCTTGGGACTGGGTTTATAAAGAAAACGGCTTACTTAATTATGTTTTAGACTTATTAGGTATTATTGCTGAACCAATTCCATGGTTAACCTCAACAGATACAGCTATTTTTGCTGTCATGGTTGTCACCGTATGGAAAGGTCTCGGGTATTATATGATCATTTATCTAGCAGGCTTACAGTCGATTCCAACGAGTCTTTATGAAGCAGCACAGATTGATGGTGCTAACTGGTGGCAACAACATACACGAATTACGATTCCGATGCTCATGCCGTTTGTCTTAATTGTTACGATTATGTCTTCGATAGCAGCGATGAAAGTATTCGAGGAAATTTATATTATGACTGGTGGGGGCCCATTACATGCTTCTGAAACGCTCGTATTTTATATTTATAAAGAAGCCTTTGACAGATTGAATATGGGCTATGCGAGTGCAGCCGGTGTTGTTCTCTTTGTACTGACGTTAATATTTTCATTGATGAATCTAAAAGTGATGGGTAAAGATAAAACCGCATAGGAGGGATTATATGGCAGCCAAAAAAAGCTCTTCAATCATTAAGAAAATATTACTCTATTTATTATTAATTGCTATTACTTTATTTATGATTGGGCCATTTCTATGGCTCTTGTCAACTGCTTTAAAATCTGCTAGTGAAAATATTTTCCAATATCCTCCTAAGTTATTACCAGAAGAACCGACATTCAGTAACTTTGGTAAGGTGATGGATGTCTTTCCGTTTTGGAGATATTTATTGAACAGTACGATTGTTTCCGGATTAACAGTTATTTTAAACGTTTTGTTCTGTTCATTAGCAGCATATCCGTTAGCACGGATGAATTTTAAAGGAAAAAACACGGTATTCATCTTAATTTTAAGTACAATGATGATTCCGTTTCAGTTACTGATGATTCCTGTATATATTCTTTCATTAAATCTAGGGTTACAAAATACGTATTTAGGAATGGTATTACCACATGTGACAACAGCTTTTGGTGTTTTTTTGATGCGTCAAGCCTTTATGACTGTACCATATGAGCTAGATGAATCAGCAAGAATGGACGGAGCAAATAGTTTTCAAATATGGTGGAAAGTTCTTATGCCTCTTGTGAAGCCTTCACTCGTCACATTGACAATCTTTACATTTGTATCAGCATGGGGCGATTTCTTATGGCCGTTAATCATCGTAAATGATCAAAACATGTTTACATTACCATTAGGTTTAAACATGCTTTCAGGAACATTTACTTCTGATTGGCGTTTAATTGCAGCAGGTGCCATTATTTCGATGATTCCAGTCATCGTTATATTCCTTCTGTTACAACGCTTCTTTATCGGTGGCGCTATGAAAGGAGCTATCAAAGGTTAAAAATGAGGTGAAGAATTGAAACTCGGTGTTGAAGTTTTTTTAGAAAAACACGTTACAAAATATGAAGGTAAACGCATTGGTTTATTAACGAACTTAACGGGGGTGAATCAACAATTAGAGTCGACAATTGATTTGTTTTTTCACCATAAAAACATTCAACTAACGACATTATTCGGTCCTGAACATGGACTCCGTGGAGAAGTTAAAGAAGGTGAATGGATTGATTCTGCGATTGATACGTATACACAACTTCCCGTTTATAGTCTGTATAACAAGGAAAAAAGGCCAACCCCTAACATGTTTAAGGAAGTTGATGTCGTATTCTGTGATTTGCAAGACATCGGTTCGCGTTACTATACATTCATTTATACGTTAGCACATATGATGAAAATATGTCGTGATTTGGATATACAAGTTGTTGTTTTAGATCGTCCGAATCCAATTAACGGAGTCGATGTAGAAGGCAACTGTGTAAAAGAAGGTTTTACATCTTTTGTAGGTGAGTTTCCAATCCCGATTCGTCACGGACTAACGATTGGTGAGATAGCAATTTTATTTAATAATGAATTTCATATTCATTGTCATTTGGAAGTCATTCGTATGGAAGGCTGGTCACGTACGGATTATTTTACTGATACAGATTTATTATGGGTCTCACCGACTCCAAATACGACGGGGCAAGACATGTGTCTTTTGTATCCAGGAACATGTTTAATTGAAGGAACGAACTTATCAGAAGGTAGAGGAACGACGAATCCATTTGAAGTCATCGGAGCGCCATTTATTAATGGCCGTCAATTGGCTGAAGAAATGAATCAGTTAAACTTAGATGGTGTCTTATTTAGACCAACCGTATTTAAACCATATATATCAAAACATGCACATACAGTTTGTGAAGGGGTTTATCTTCATATTACCAACCGTGAGCAATTACAGCCTATTAAAGTTGGGATAAAATTACTTGAAGTTATTTTTAAACGGTATCCAAAACAAGCCCAATTTATTCGCAGTGCTGATTTTAATAACCGATATTTTATCGATTTATTAGCAGGAACAGATGAACTTAGAAAACAATTATTATTACAGAACGTTGAGCCATTTCTACAGCAAATGAAATATGAAGCGAAGGCGTTTCATAAAGTAAGAGATGCCTATTTACTCTATCATTAAGAATGGTTCGTTCTTAAAGGAGAGGTCTCTTTGATGCAACATTTAGACGAAATGTCAATCGAACAAATTTTGACTGAGATCAATAATCATGATCAAAAGGTGCCGCTTGCTGTCAAACAAGCGCTTCCACAATTGGAGCATGTCGTAAAACAAGTTATCGAGACTATTGAACAAGGTGGTAAAATTGTCTATATGGGAGCTGGTACAAGTGGACGTTTAGGCATTCTTGACGCCTCAGAGTGTCCGCCTACATTCGGAGTAAGTCCTGAATTATTTACGGGAATGATTGCCGGTGGTGAAAAAGCAATACGTTACGCTGTTGAAGATGCGGAAGATAATATAGAATTAGGACGCTTAGAAGTAGCAGAACGATTAACAGAGAAGGATTTCTTAATTGGTATAGCGGCTAGTGGTAGGACACCATATGTGATTGGTGGCATTGAAAGTGCAAAAGAGAGAAATATCCCTACAGCTGCAATTGTCTGTGTGCCGAATTCTCCATTAAGCCAACTAGTCGACTACCCTGTAGAAATAATCGTCGGTGAAGAAGTAGTAAAAGGTTCAACGCGAATGAAAGCAGGAACAGCACAAAAATTAGCTTTAAATATGATTTCTACAACATCCATGGTAAAATTAGGGAAGGTTTATCAAAATTATATGGTAGATGTCCAAGCAACGAATAAAAAATTGCGGAAACGTACCGTGGATATTGTTCGTGAATTAACCGACGTATCAGAAGAGACGGCAAAAGCGGCGTTAAAAGCGTGTCAAGGCAATTTAAAAGCGGCTGTGCTCGTTTGTCAATTTTCTATTGACTACAAAACAGCAAACGAAACAATTCAAGCATGTCAAGGTAATTTACGCGCTGCAATGAAGCAGCTACAATGTGAACGGTAGACTAAGTTAGGAGGTAGGTGGATTTGGTTTATGTAATAGGTATTGATGGTGGTGGTACAAAGACAGAGGCCGTTCTAGCAGATCGAGTGGGGCATGTACTTGATATTGTAAAAGCAGGACCGACAAATATAAATACGACTTCTCAAAAAGAAGTACAACGTACTTTTCATACACTATTTCAAGTATTACAGGAAAAACATCCACAAGCTTTTAAACATGTTTCAACTGTTTTCGCTGGCCTATCTGGAGCAGGAAGCGAATATGCCAGATACAAGGTCAAACAGCTTATGACAAATGAGCTACCTAAAACCGTTACAACCTATGTTGAACCTGATACAATTAATGCACTTTATTCTGGTACGTATGGAGAGGCAGGAATTGTGCAAATTAGTGGAACAGGTTCAATTACATACTGTGTGAACGAAGCGGGTGTACATGACCGTATAGGTGGATGGGGTTATTTACTTGGTGATGAGGGCAGTGGCTATGATATTGGTAGAAAGGGGATTATTGCTGCACTTTATGCTGCTGATGGTCGTGGAGAAGAAACGATATTATTAGAATTAATACTCAACCATTTTCAAGTTAATTCAACACGACAATTAATAGATAGGATTTATCAAGCACCTGTACCGAAAAATGAAATATCTCCTGTAGCGAAAATAGTTATTACAGCATACAAACAGAATGACTCTGTTGCAAAACATATTATGGACGAAGCAGCTGATGATATGGTGACGAGTATTTTAACATTATCGAATAAGTTATTTCCAAAAAGCAAGTCCACTCCTGTTGTTTTATGCGGTGGGATGTTTCATGATCAAACCGTTTTACCAGTAATGATAAAAGAAAAGATCATATCAAAGACAGAACGGTTAACTATATTATTACCACGGATCTCTCCTGTCGGTGGTTCAGTTATCGGCGCTTTAAAGTATGGACATCAAGCAATAGTTTCAAATCGTATCATTGACCATTTAAAACAATCATTAAAAGTAGGTGATAGCTGATGGCATATTTAAAAGGTGGACTCATTATTCTAAAGGAAATGTTTGAACAGTTACCACCATCGGAAAAGAAAATTGCGCAATATATCATACAACAGCCTCAAGAAGCTATTGTCTTGACGACAAGTGAACTTGCCAAAAAAAGTGATACAAGTAGTGCCGCAGTCATTCGCTTATGTAAATCACTAGGTTTTAGTGGGTTTCAAGAGTTAAAACTGCGTGTTGCAGGTGATATTCAACAGCAATCTGTTGTTGATTATCGGGATATTGAACCGAATGAAAATTGCCAAGCGATTATTGATAAAGTAACGACGAATACGATTCGAACATTAAAAGAGACGAAGGATATTTTAAATATTCAGGACATCGAACGAGCGGCTATTGCATTAACAAAGGCGGAGTCCATTGTTTTCGTCGGTAACGGTGCTTCGTACATTGCTGCTTCAGATGCCGAACAGAAATTTTTAAGGATAAATAAAAATGTTAATTCTTATTCAGATGTGCATATGGGAGCAACAGCCATTGCTAATAAAGGCCCGAACGATGTCGTTGTTGGGATATCATTTTCGGGTGAGACATACGAAGTGAGTAAACTATTACAGTTAGCAAAGCAAAACGATGTCACAACGATAAGCATGACGCGATACGGTCCCTCTCCCGTTGCGAATAATGCTGATATTTGCTTATATACTTCTGCAACAAGGGAAGCAACGTTCCGAAGTGCAGCAACATCCTCACGTATAGCCCAGCTACATATTATCGATATACTGTTTATGAGTGTAGCATCAATGCAATATGAACGAGTTATTAAATATTTAGATACAACCCGTGAAGCAATTACATTCATCAAAGAAGATAAAACATAAAATGAATTCTTCTGTTTTATCTGCCTTTGATGACCTTTATATATTGAAAAGCTACTTATATTTCTCTATTTCTAATATACCGATTGTAAAACACTCATATTAAAATGTAATGGGAAAAAATAGGCTATTAGGCTTATTGCTATTATATTAAAAAAGTCGCATAATATAGAAGGGAGTTGAGGACCTTGTATCATATTGCGATTATTACGAACATATTAATTAGTGCAAAAGGAATAGCTAATATTTTGCAAGACGAATTAAAAGATTGTACATTTCACGTTTATAGTAGGGATTTTTTATTACAGGGCGAAAAAGACATGTATGACTTAATCATTGTTGATGAGCCCTTATTGAAAAAAGTAATTGAATATTACGGTGATTGCAATAATATTGCTGTAAATATGCACCACCTGAGTCAAGCACGATTAGAAGAATTATTTCGTTTAAAGCTGAAAGGCTATTTATATTCAGAAATGGAAATTAATGAAATCATCAAAGCCATTACAATGATGCTAAATGAAAGAACTTATGTCCACCCTGAGTGGTCGGAACTATTATTTCAAGCTTATCAGTCAAAGGTATTAGATCAATCGGAGCGTCCAAGTGGTTTATTGACAGAACAGGAATGGAATGTCCTCGAACAATTAGTTTTAGGGCATAAAAATTGTACGATTGCTGAGAATTTATACATATCTAGAAATACCGTGACAAATCATGTCAGTTCGATTATACGGAAACTCGGTGTTCGAGACCGTACAGGCGCAGCATTATTAGCGGTGAAAAAAGGATGGATTCCATTGTGATAAATCCATCCTTTTATTTTTCACTCAAATGGCATCTATGTTAGAACATTTCAATAAACGCCTTGATATGTCTAATATGAGTTATGTTTCCCTTAATCACACTGTAAAGTGTTTGTGCTTGTTTGAGAGCAGCTATGGTTAAGTTATGGTATATTAAAATGGAAGAGAGCATAATATAGGATGTGTAATATCTTGAATCAAGGTCAACGATATACGTTACGAGATGTTTATTTTTGGAAGATTTCTATCAGTCTGGCACTGGCGTCTTTTTTTATTTTTGCTTCCATTTATGCTATTCAACCTCTTTTGCCGTTGTTTGTTGAAGACTATGGTATTTCTGTATCTGCCTCAAGTCTGTTATTATCTTTAACCATTATTGGTCTTATTATAGGACTAGTTATATTTGGATTTTTATCAGACCGTTTTGGACGTACAATTTTTATTAAATTATCTTTAATAGGTACTGTTATTCCATTTATATTGATTCCGCAAATACAATCATATGCTTTGTTTATGACATTGCGCTTTTTCCAAGGCATTCTAGCAGCAGCATTACTCGCCAGTGCGCTAGCATATTTAAGTGAAGAAATGGATCAAAAAAGTGTAGGGGTAGCAACAGGACTTTATATTTCTAGCAATGCTTTAGGCGGGATGGCCGGACGCGTCTTCATTGGCTATGTGACTGATTATTATTCATGGCAAATAGCATTCTATTTACTTGGTGCAATTGGACTAGGCATTTTTATCATCGTTTTCATTTCTTTACCTAGATCACGTTTTTTTAATCCTAGTAAGTTACCGATTAAGCATGACTTTATCGGATTTGCTCATCATTTGAAAAACCCACGCTTACTCGTTATTTTCGGATTAGGCACGGTTCTGCAATTATCTTTTACCGGTGTGTGGACATATCTGCCATTTCATTTACAAGAACCACCTTTTAATTTATCATTGAAGTTTATTTCGTATTTATTTTTTGCTTATAGTATAGGAGTCATTGCTTCTCCAATAGCAGGATGGATGGTAGGATATATGAAATTAACACCGATGCGTATCATAGCTATTATTGTATTATCTATCGGTGCTTTTATGACACTAAGCTCATCACTATATATCATTGTTTTTGGCCTATGTGTATTATGTCTCGGATTTTTTATTGCCCATTCCTTAACTGCAACGACTGTGAGTGAACAAGCGACACATCATAAAGGAAGTGCAGCGAGTCTTTACTTAGTTGCTTACTATATTGGCGTGGCGTCTGGTAGTACATTACTTAGTCCTGTGTGGAGTTTTTTAGGCTGGGAAGGTTTAATACTTGTCTCGGGACTTGTTCCAATAATTTATGTGCTCTTTACTCAATTAGTAATTAAAAAGTACCATGCTTACTAAACGGTAATGAAACAATAAAAGAAGTGTCCAGTAGTCAATCGGACTTAATGGACACTTCTTTACTTTAGCAAATAATTAATTAAATGTTTCTGGAATACTAGTTAAATCAATTCCCCAAACAATTGGCAATAGAACATAAACAGCAATTGTGACAAGGAAGATACCGATAATATTTAATACAAACCCTGCTTTTGCCATATCAGGAATACGTAAGTAACCAGAACCGAAAACAACTGCGTTTGGCGGTGTTGCTACTGGTAACATAAAGGCGCATGATGCAGCTACCGCAGCGGCAACCATGAAAGCAAATGGATGAACACCGAGTGCTATTCCTAAGGCAGCCATGATTGGAAACATCATATTTGCTGTTGCTGTATTTGATGTCACCTCTGTTAAGAAAATAACAAGACCAGTAACGATTAAGATAACGATAAGTGTATTCACACCTTCAAGTGCTTGTAGTTGGCTTCCAATCCATTCAGACAATCCTGAGTCAGAAAAGCCCGCGGCAATGGCTAACCCACCACCGAACAATAAGAGAATTCCCCACGGTAATTTAACTGCCGTATCCCAATCGAGTAGAAAATCCCCTTTCTTATTTTTTGATGGAATAATGAATAAGACAATAGCAGCCATCATAGCAATCATAGCATCACTTATATTTGGAGAAATTTTTACTAAAAGGAATGAGCGTGTAATCCAAGCTAAGGCCGTTAATAAGAAAACGATAAAGACGGCCTTTTCTTCATAAGATGGTTTACCTAGTTTCTTCATTTCTTTGGCAATGATTTTACGTCCACCTGGCATTTCTTTCACTTTAAGTGGATAGGCTATTTTCACAAGATAAATCCATGTAATAAAGATGAAAATAGCAGAAATCGGTACCCCAAATAACATCCATGTTGCAAAAGATAGCTCAAAATTGTATAACTCCTTAACAACACCTGCTAGAGCAGCATTGGGTGGCGTTCCTATTAAAGTAGCAATTCCGCCAATCGATGCGGAATAAGCAATCGCTAACATTAAAGCTTTTCCAAATCCAAAATTTTCTTTAGATGTATCTATAGATGGATCGTGTTTTAAGGATTCGGAAATTTGGTAAATGATAGCAAGACCTATCGGAACCATCATCATAGCGGTAGCCGTGTTAGAAATCCACATCGATAGAAACCCTGTTGCGACCATAAATCCGAGCACAATTCGATCAGTGTTTGTACCTATAACAGAAATAATACTTAAAGCGATTCGACGATGCAAATCCCATTTTTCCATTGCTAAAGCAACCATAAAACCACCCATAAAAAGAAAAATTGTTCCACTACCGTATGATGAAGTCGTTGCTTCCATATCAAGTCCACCTGTAAGCGGAAACAAAATTATTGGGAGTAATGATGTAGCTGGAATAGGAATTGCTTCAGTCATCCACCAAATCGCAATCCAAATTGTACTAGCTAATACGGCAATTCCTTCTTGAGAAAGGTCATCTGGTGAAAAAAATAGTAATGTTAAAGCAAAAAAAAGTGGGCCTGTCATTAATCCAATAAATTGAATCGGTTTATATTTTCGATTGTTATTCCCATTATTAGATTTGCGAATCGGATCAATCGATTTTCCAGTTGCCATTTGTGTCGCTGATGTCGGGTCTCCTTTTGTAAAAAAACGAACTGTGTCTTTTACTTGATCATGTTTATCCCATAACCAGTTCCATGTTGCTGAAAGCATAATAAAATTCCCCTCCGTAAATTAAAGTGTATAAGTTCTGTGATATAACAGTTTATTATGTAAATAGTATATCACAAAAATAAAAAGTATGACATATATAAAAATATAACAAATATCCTTAATCTATTATTTTAAATGTAATGATTGATATGGTTTAGAAAATATATTACAATTGATAAACTAACGATAGAAGTGCAGAAAAGAGATGATAGAATGCCTAAATATATATGGTTATTAGCTGTATCGATTACAATTAATGTTATCGGTGCTTCTTTTTTATGGCCATTAAATACGATCTATATGCATAATGAACTAGGAAAAAGCCTGGCATTTGCTGGCTTTATTTTAATGTTAAATCAAGGTGCGACGATAATCGGTAACTTAATTGGTGGTATGTTGTTCGATCGTTTTAGCGCTTATAAAACATTAATATATTCAACCGGATTATCGCTTTTCGCTGCGATTTTTCTATCATTTAATCATAGCATTGTACCGTATTCCATGATGTTAATATTAATCGGTTTGGGAAGTGGTGCGACATGGCCTGTCATGTTTGCATTAGCAGGTTCTGTTTGGCCAGAAGGTGGAAGACGAGCCTTTAATGCGATGTATGTTGCTCAAAATCTAGGCGTTGCGCTCGGTGCAACATTTGGTGGTTACGTAGCAAGTATTTCATTTAACTATATATTTATTGCGAATGCAATCTTCTTCTTTTTATTTTTCTTAATTGTTTTATTGACGTTTAAAGGGATGGAGCAAATTAAAGATCGTCATATGCATACAACTGTTATTGAACAGAAAGGTAAAATTGCGGATAAATCTCGCTTTACAGCATTGATTATTTTATCCGTTGGTTTTTTTGTCATTTGGTTTGCATATAGCCAATGGCAGTCGACGATTGCGTCACATACTCAAGATATTGGTATTCCACTAGAGCAATATAGCATGCTCTGGGCAATCAATGGCTTTTTGATAGTCGCTGGACAACCGCTTATGAAACTATTTAAATGGCAGTCACAAAAAACATATATTTATGTAGGGAACGCTATTTTCTTACTGTCTTTTATGTTAACCATGGCTTCTGAAAAATTTATTATGTTTGCTGTTGCTATGGCGATATTAACTTTTGGGGAAATGCTCGTATGGCCCGCTATACCGACTATTGCGAATGATTTGGCGCCGCCAGGGCGTTCTGGCTTTTATCAAGGTTTTATTAATAGTGTAGCCGCAGCAGGTCGAATGACTGGACCGATTCTTGGTGGTTTTATCGTTGACTACTTTAATATTCACTTATTATTTTTTGTTTTATTATTTATTTTATTCATACCATTTATAACAACTGCGCTTTTTGATCGAAATGTAAAAAATAGTCCTAAAGAATAGCTGAATTAGAGCGTCTCTTTTAAAGTTCTGCTTAAAAGCGTATAATAGATATAGAACCTTGAAAGGGGATATGTTAATTATGGCTTTCTCTCGTGGACGAAAAGAACCATTGCGAAAAGTAGATACAAAAGTGTGGGTATGTACAAACGATGAGTGCAATGGCTGGATGCGTGACTCTTTAAGCTTTGCGGATAAACCGAAATGTCCACTTTGTCACTCATCCATGGAACAAGAGATTCGAAAAGTTACTGAACTTGAATAATGATTCTTATTATAAAAATATGTGTTTATTATATTTAGAAGGCTTGCACATCATTAGCCGCAAAAGCTGCAAATTATGAACAAAGAGGATTGGGGTAACAAAATTTGTTATCCTAATCCTTTTTTATTTTGTATTTATCATGATGAAAATGTCAAAAAACGTAACAGTTTAACCCTCTTGAATATAGAGTCTATGCTTCTACTTTTCATAGCTTAGTGACATGCAGCAATTTAAT
The DNA here is from genome assembly GCF_014202495.1 of Cerasibacillus quisquiliarum. GTDB lineage: Bacteria > Bacillota > Bacilli > Bacillales > Amphibacillaceae > Cerasibacillus > Cerasibacillus quisquiliarum. The sequence goes on from NZ_JACHHA010000001.1 coordinate 368,011, forward strand.
TTATCCAAAGTCATATGTACAAGGGTCTAAAGAACTACAAGTAAAATGGTAAAAAAAAACCAGTTTTATGTTTTAAAAGTAATAAATGTTACTTAAGAATTATTTACAAAATTAAATAGATTCAATATAATTTAAACGATGATATTGAAATTGGATTTTTCTGACATCATGATTTGTTATACGGTCTACGTCTTTTGAAATGACATCAAGCGTGTATTACAGAATATAAGTGAATCTGAATCGTCAATTTTAAGAAAGGAAGGTAAGGTGATGTTGAAACGAGGGGGCATAATTGGCTTCATCATCATAATAGTTATTTTAGGTGGAACGACCGTTTATGGAATTTCAAACACAACGAAAAGTCTAAGTAAGCCGCAAACAAATGAGTTTTCAAAAGATGTTGTCAATGAGTATTGGACAAGCCGTATGATTGATTTACAAAAAGAGTATGAAAAGGCGTTACGAAATCAAGACATATTTGCGATAGAATCTGTCCTAGAAAAGGTAAAGCAAAAGCTCTTATACAATAAGGACTCTTATATCGAACAGCTAAATAATGATAAGAAAAAGTTATTTGAATATACTCGATTCGAAGCATTTGAGAAAAAGAAAGAAATTGAGATTGAGCGTAACATCAATGAGGGAGTGACTGATTTTTTACGTGAGTTATTAAACGATTAAGGAAGAGGGATGATGAATGAAATTATTTAAATTAACAAGGAAGAAAGTTATCGCTGGTGTATTAGCTTTTTCAATTATTTCAGGTTTAACGTTCGTTTTAGCAAATACTGATGCAGGAGAAGCGTTAAGAGATTGGTATAATCGTTTATTTAATCAGAAAGTCGATTCTGCAATGGATGAAGCGAATCAATATGGCGAAAGTCTAATGCCTGGTTTACTAGATGAATACGCTGATGAAAAATCTCATGCTGAAGGTATGATTGATCGAAAAAAAGCATATGAAATAGGAAGAAGTACGAAAGCAATTCGTGCGGCTAAAGATGCTCACTTAGATTCATTAGATGACGCAAGAGTGGAAATTTTAGATGGGATGGATTTACAATTCTTTCAAGTATTTGTAGAAGGTGTTCAAGAAATTGAACGCTTAGGTTCTGAAGCGTCACAATATGTGCAATCCGATCTTCGTGATCATTTTGGAAGTAAACGTGAATCAACGTTGACTGATATCGAAGTAGAGTTAACCGCTATTAAAAATGAAGCACTTTCTGATTTAGAAACAGCTATTGAAGAGGCGAAATCTGAGATTGAATCTGAAGTAAATACGCGTTCAGATGTATTGGTGTCAAATTTAAAAACGCGTATCAATCATAAGGTTGATGAGCTACGTCGTGAAGTTCGCTCAATCATTAATGGTTACACTGCTGAAATTGAGCATGCAATCGTAGAGAAAGCGGCTGAGATGGAAAATGAAGCAAAGCAAGCGATGGATCAGCTCGTTTCTGACTTGACTAACTAAAATGATAGGGGCACTTAGTTGCCCCTTTATTTCTAAGGAGGGAGGATCTGATGTGGCCACAAAAATTAAAAAAGCAAATCCAATTATTCGTTATGACCGTTTTCATGTTGTTATTAATAGGTGGCGGCATTCATGTCGTTTTTGCTGATGAAGAGATTCGTTCATTATTATTTGACTGGTTTGAGCGAAAGGAAGACGAGTCTATTGAAGCGATTGAAACGACCATTTTAAAAGAGCAAGAAAAGCAAATGAACCGAATAAAAAATGAGTTACAAAAGACGATTGCTGAAGCGGAAGAACGGATCGATATATTTACTGAAAATGAAAAAAAACGACGCATTATACAGTTGGAGCAACATGCTAATGATATATTAAAGACAATAAAGATTGAAGATGCAGCGATCGAAGCAGAAGTGAATGAGCAATTAATGGAAATTATTGAACGAGCTATTTCAGAAATGGATGCCATATCGAATGATTTACAGCCATTTATACAAGAAGATTAAAATATTTAAGAAACCGATTTGAAATTGACTATATATCATTCTTATGTTTCTCTACTTTTTCATTTTAATGTGGTTTCCACGTACATATTGAACTTATACTTCTCCCTTTTGAATGTTTTGTATTGAGCGACGAAAGGGAAATATGTTACTTTATAACAAAACGGATTTATAAGCATACGATTTCCAGTCACATGCTTTCTTTGTGTAACATAGAATATGATAAGGATAATGTAGAAAAAGGATGTGTTATATTGAAGAAACATTTATACTATGTCACAGGTCATACTGGAAAAGGTTTTATTAATCTATTACCGTCTAATGTAACTGAATTAGAACATATCATTGTCTTAAAGCATCCTTCACTTCGTTTAAAAACCGCTGTGTTAAATCAAATGAGTAAAAAATTAAACATGAAATCTCCACTTGAAATCATATGTAGTTCTTCAGGCACTGACTATGAAGATGGGCTTATTATTCGTGAAAAGTCTATTGCGATATTGACAGAAGATGTGTCAGTCCCGCTTAAGCGTGAATATACGGAGTACGATTTATCGCAATATGGCATGTTTTCATACTTAAGTGAAGAAGAGGGTGTGCGTTTTTGCAAAAACTATGATAAGAAAATGGAAGAAGCATATGAACAATTTAGAATAGGATTATCTGTCCATGATCAATTGGAAGAAATTTTTATTAGACAGATGGACTTTACAAAGGCAGATCAAGTCGCTACCCAACTTATAGAAAAAATTTTACATGATGTTCCTAAATTGGAAAGAAAAGCACATGTTTATCACCGACTGTTTGGAACAAATACACAAAATGGTGTTGTTAATGTCGTACCAGAATTATTAAATCGAGTGGGTCATAGTTATTTTATTAAGGGAAGAGCAGGAACAGGAAAGTCAACATTGATGAAAAAAGTTTTAGCGGCGTGTGAAGCGCATGGGTATGACGTTGAATTATATCATTGTAGTTTTGATCCAGATAGCATTGATATGGTACTCGTACCAGAACTTGATTTCTGTATTTTTGATAGCACAGACCCCCATGAATATTTTCCAAGACGAGAAGGCCAAGAAATGATCGACATGTACGAAGAGACAGTAAAGAAGGGCACTGATGAACAATATGTGATGCAGATAAAAGAAGTAACTGAAATTTATCAAGCACATATGAAACGTGGTATGCAGTTCATCAAAGATGCAGGAGAAATGCTGGAAAATCGGGAAGAACGTTTTAAGTTTAATAAAACAGATGTGATAAGAATAGCGGATGATTTACTACGTGAAATAGAGAAATTATCTACGTAATGTTTAATAAAAGAGATGTCATCTCATTCAAATTATTTAAAGAAGCCACGCTATGTCAGTGGCTTTATTGCAACTTGGAATGACATGTAGTTGATTAAAATACGATTAAAACGTGGCACCCTAAAAATTGATAGGGGAGGAAATGAAAGATGATTACCGTTAAAATGCTTAGGCCTTATTATTTAAAGGTAGATAAGAAAATGGTCCACGTTGTATTAGCATATCAATATTTTTCACTTTTAATTGATAACCAGGTCTATCAATTTGTACCATTGGAAGCAAATGAAATATTAGTCAATCGTCATACGAAAGCGATTGAAAATATACGAGCTAAATTTGCTTTCCAAAATGGTGAGGATGTTATTTATAAAACGATGTATGAATTAATCACCTATCCAGATTTTATCTTCCATTTACACCTCATTGTAAAACCTTATTTTAATTTATCTAAAGTTGGTCTTGAACAGAACGATGAAATTGACCAAATGATTTATGAATTAGAACGTATGAATCTAAAGCGTCGAATTGATCAAGCATTAGATGAGAGAGATAAAGCCTTATTTTTAGAATTGGTAAAACATCTTTAAATCATTAAAGGGACTGGACAAATCACCAATGATTGTAAAAAAAGAAGTTAAGTAGCCCATTTTAAAATCGACTACTTAACTTCTAAATATTTTTTTAAACGCTATTACAATATTCTTATTTCCGATACACTTATATTTTTGTTGTTTGAGCTGTTATCAATCATTTTTATTCATGACTCTTTATTTTTTTATTTACATATTCAATGATTTCTGCAACATTTTTTGTGACAATACCTCTCTCTTTAGTTTGTGTTTTCTCCATCATCATCGCAATGATAAAGTCCTGACTCTTAGTCGGATAACCAATAAACCAGCTATTTTCATCACCTTTTTGATCGGCTGATACTTTCAATTCTGCTGTACCAGTTTTTCCAGATATATCTACTTTGGCATTGTTAATAGCTCGAGCGGTTCCTTTTGTAACAACGTGTCGCAGTCCATCTTGGATGAATTTAACATCTTCTTTCGCTAATACGTTCTCTTTCCAAACTTGACCCGTTTCTTCAGATAGTAGTAAGGTCGGTTGGATGATGTCGCCTTCATTAAGAAAAGCAGAATAAGCTGTCGCGAGATGGAGTGAGCTAAATTCAATTTCACCTTGTCCGTAACTCGTATTTGCTAGTAATACTTCATGATCAATATCACCGCTTGTGGAAATCGTTGAATCTTGAATCGGATAAGTATATGGAAACTTCTCGCCGACTCCGAATTCTTTAAGACCTTTAACATAGGCTTTTGACCCCATTCTAACGGCTTGCATAGCAAAATAAATATTATCAGACCGAACAAGAGCATCATCTAAATCAACTGGAGCATTTGTTGTTGACACGCGTCTTACTTTATAATCTCCCCAACCTTTTCCGTTACTCCATGTTTGTCCATTAATTGTGAGCCCTTCTTCAGGCTTAAGTGTTCCATTTTTGATACCAATTGCAGCTGTAATAGGTTTAATAACTGAACCTGGAGCATATGTTGCTGCAAAACGGTTTAATAACGGTTTATTCGGATCATTTTGTAAAGCATCCCATTTTTCCTGACTAATCCCATATACCATTTCATTCGGGTCATATGCAGGACTACTGACAAGAGCGAGTGTTTCCCCTGTTTTTGGATGAATGGCAGCTGCTGTTCCAGCTGCACCGTTATATGAATTATAAATGCGTTCTTGAAGGTTAATATCAATCGTAATGGATATATTTTCACCATCTTTAACAGGCTTTTCAGCTATGACCTTTTTTTCTGTTTCCCCTTTTTTGACAAATATTTTAGCACCACGCTCACCTTTTAGTCGATCCTCAAATAATTTTTCGAGTCCACTTTTACCTATCATATCACCTGGTCGATAACGACTTTTATCTAACTTTTCAAGCTCTTCTCTTGTAGCCTGACTAATATAACCGACCAAGTGGGCTGTCGCTTTTCCACCTGGATAAATTCTTCCAGTTACATCTCGCTTTGTAACGCCTTCAATCATTAAAGCTTGATTGATAAGGGCTTCATTTTCTACAGACACCTTTTTAATTGGTACAAAATACTCTGGCTGTACCCAGTTTTGGTCTAGAAGTTTATCAATCATTTCAACCGACATATTTAATAAGTTAGCTAATCGTTGTTTGTTTTCTTCTGCATGAGGCCCTAAATTTTTAGGGATAATTCCAATTTCCACCATGATTCCATTCAGAGCTAAAGGCATTTTATTCCGATCTAATATTTCACCACGAGCTGGTTCGACAATCTCTAAACCAATTTCAGAACCGTCCTTAATGTCTGGGAAAATAAATCCAGGATCCCATTTTAGAAACCAATCCTTTTTACTTTTTTCTTTATCAACAACCTCTTGAATAAATGAAGCATTATAATTAAAAGTAATAGGACCTGCGACACTATTTAGTTCAACTTGAAAAGGAATCGTTATTTTTCCATCTTTTTTTGCTTTTTTTAAATCTTTTTTCCCTAACTTTTTAAAAGTGATTTTAGGATCTGTAATCTGTAAATCTTGATAAATTTTTTGATAGCGATCAATGAATTGTTCAGTAGGGTATGTCGATTTTGATTCTGAAGTTAACATGGCATACATTTTATCGAATTGTTGTTTTTCCCAAGCTGATACATATTCATCAAAGCGATCATTAGGAGATGATATGTTATTATCGGAACAAGCGCTCATCATTGCTATGGCCAATAATACAAATATCAGTAAGGCACGCTTCATAATCTATTTCCCCCTCGTTTTGAATGCAAGCCTATTCATTTATTTTTCTTTCATATTATTTTTAATTGATCTTTGTTAATTGTTGTCAGGAACAACATAATACCAAGTACTATTTATGATTTGGACGTTCCCCTTTATCTCTAGTATACTAACGATCTTTTTGTGTGGCGATAGCGTGTGAAAATCTTTTTCATTTGCGCTTGGTCTAAATTTGTTTCAACATGATGTTCCAAAATATCAATCATTTCAGCGAACTTCGTCATATTTGTTACATTTGTCCCCTTTTTCATCACTAACGCAACAACTTGTCGTTCATTCCGTTCCATATCACCACGTGGACCATGTTTGTGCATTCTTATATCATTTAAAGCGTCATCTCCATTAAGGTGAATGTTGCCTTTATAAAATGTTTTCCACTTGTGAAAATTCGAATGTATTGTTTCTACTGTATCGCTAATTTTATCCCATACATAATAAACACATCCTCCACTTAATAGTAGAAGGATGAGATTAATATTAAAAGTTCACCTTTTTTCAACTTTTTTTCTTTCATTTTATTTGTTTAACTCTTGACTGCATTCGAATGCCCCCCTCTTATTTCGAGTCGCCATTTTTCTTTTTTGCTTTCTGTTTTGTTTTCTTTTGATCTACAGGGCGTGCGTTGATGATGTATCTGTCTGGTGCGCTTCCTATATAAGAAAAAGGATAACAAGTAGTAACTGTAAGAACTTCATTCGGTTTTGTTGGAACGATAATTGAACGGTCATTAGCATCGACGATTTTCGTTTCAAAGATTTCATAAGAAAATTCCCCATAAGGCAATTGTAACGTTAAGATATCTCCTAGTTCTAATTCGCCCATGCGACGAAAAACAGTATCGCGATGGCCTGATAGAACGATTTGATCTTTTTGTAGGGGAAAGGCTGTACCTGCATAATGTCCAACACCTTGTGCTAATTCATCCTCATCTGTTCCTTCAACAATTGGTAATTCAGACTCTAATTTAGGTATTTCTAAAATACCAACTGTTTCACCAGTTGAAGGATTAAAGTCTAATGGGAAGTTCGAATCCAGTGAATTAGTGTTCTTCTTTTGATCGTTTTTGTTCAATAATGATTTAGCTTCTTTTAAATTTTGCTTTTCATTCATTTTCGTTTGATAGAGTTGATAACCACCGACACCTAGAAAAATAATTCCGCCTATAATTAATAAAATGGATAGCTTTCTCAACCGAACTCCTCCCTCGAAGGCTTTGGATATAGTATATAAAAAAAAATCAAAAAAATAAAGTGTATAAAGTCACAAACATGTTAAGATAGACATGGTGTAACAAAATATTTATAATCGTTTAATTGGAATAAAGGTGATATATGTGAAAATGGCATATTGGCTTCTTCCTATTAGTTGGATGGGAGTTATTTTTTACGCATCATCACAACCTTATGAAAAGCAAGATATTAAACCGATGATGGCTGAATGGATTGATGTATCTTTTCTAGAACCTTATCTATCATGGATTCACTTTACATATCATCATAAAGAAATTAGTGTGCAAGCGTTAGGCATTGAGCAATTTATTGAATTTATCATTCGTAAAGGCGCTCATGTAACAGTGTTTTTTATTTTAATGCTATTATTTTATTATGCATTGTTGAGAACAACCCAGTTAGCCTTTGTTCCAAGATTATGTGTGGCTTTTTTATTATCTGTCGCATATGCTGTTGTAGATGAATATCACCAAAGCTTCACCCCGAATCGCACAGCCTATTTTGGTGATGTCATCATTGATAGTATCGGTGTTTTAATTGCCTCTTTACTCATTTGGTTCATATATTATAGAAAAGGACAAAATAACAAGACAAAGATGTGAAAGATATAGGAAGTTTCAGTGAAAATGTACATTTTCTAATCATATTATGATATAATTCTTTTAATCTTTCGTTAAAGTGTTTTGGCTCGTCATGCCGAGCGTATCATATGAAGAAGGTGAAAGTATGATAGAACGCGAGAACTTAAAACAGATGTTAAAGAAATTAATAATAGATACAGAAAATGACAAAATTAAAAGTGCAGAACAAATGATAGAAACGATGATATACGAATTATCTGATCATGACCAGCAGATGAGCCGTCACCAAAAGCATATGCCAGATGTTATGGATTCATAATAAATATACAAAAAGACTACTGATTATGTGCTTAATTATAATCATTAGTCTTTTTCGTCTTATTGATGTCAAAATGAATATAAATAAATGGAAAGGATTTTTAAATTGGAACACAATCAAGCGTTAATTATTAAACATGTTCATATATATACAGAAAATGATGTGATTAAAGATGGCACATTACGCATTGAAAATGGGAAAATATCACAAATCTTACAAAGCGAACAATCTATGGCGACATATCCATCATTTTTTAAAGTCATTAATGGCCAAGGTTTATATGCGATTCCTGGGTTTATTGATGGTCATATACACGGTGCTAATGGTCGTGATGTGATGGATGCAACAGAAGAAGCGATTGATACAATTGCCAAAACGTTACCAGCAGAGGGAACAACAAGTTTTTTAGCAACAACGATTACTCAATCTAAAGAAAACATTTCACGTGCTTTAGAAAATATAGCTCACTATCCGAATAAACAAGGCTATGCCGAAGTACTCGGCGTGCATTTAGAAGGACCATTCATTGAGAAAAGTAAAAAAGGTGCACAACCATTAGAACATATAATGAATCCGAGTATTGAACAATTTGACCAATGGCAACAACAATCAGGGGGGAAAATTAAAACAATTACAATGGCACCAGAGCTTGATCAAGACGGCTCATTTATTTCCCATGTAGCAAATCAAGGAGTTAACGTTTCAGCAGGTCATACCAAAGCGACCTTTCATGATATGAAAAAAGCTGTAAAGTACGGTGTACGTCAAGTAACACATATTTGTAATGCGATGAGTGGCATTCATCATCGCGACATTGGTGTTGTAGGTGCAGCACTTTTACTAAATGATTTACGTGCTGAGTTGATTGCTGATCGAATTCATGTATCTGATGAAATGATGCAACTTATTTACGATCAAATGGGGAGTGAGCGGTTGATGCTCATTACAGATGCCATGCGTGCCAAATGTCTCCCCCCTGGTGATTATGAGTTAGGAGGGCAGCCTGTTAAAGTAACAAACGACCGAGCTGTTCTTCACGATGATACACTTGCTGGCAGTATTTTGAAAATGTACAATGCAGCCCAAAATATGTTAAAATTAGACCGAGTTACACTACGACATATTATAGAGATGGCATCGGTTAATCCTGCTAAACAACTATCTGTTTTTGATCGTAAAGGTAGTTTAACAACTGGAAAAGATGCTGATATTCTACTCGTTAATGATATGTTAGACATTTCATATACGATTTGCCGAGGTGTCATCGCGTACGAAAGGGATGGTAAATAATGCACGTCATTAAAGTTAAGGATTATGAAGCGATGAGTGAGAAAGCATGTGATATCCTAGTTAAAGAAATGAAATCTAATGAAAGAGCGGTTTTAGGTTTAGCTACCGGTTCTACCCCAGAAGGACTATATAAACGCTTGATAGAAAAATATAAAAATCATGAAGTTTCATTTAAACAAATTAAAACATTCAATCTTGATGAATATGTAGGTTTAGATAAGTCGGATAAAAATAGTTACTATTATTATATGAACGATAAGCTATTTAAGCATATTGATATCCCACCAACTCATGCCGCTCTTCCGAATGGAAAAGCTGAAAATATCGCTGCTGAATGCGAACGATACGAAAAGAAAATAAAAAACGCAGGGCAAATAGATATTCAAGTTTTGGGAATTGGATTAAATGGTCATATCGGTTTTAATGAACCAAACACGCCTTTTACGAGTCGCACACATGTTGTTAAATTAGATGAATCAACACGACAGGCAAATGCGCGCTTTTTCCATTCAATTGATGATGTTCCAACCGAAGCGATTACAATGGGAATTGCCACTATTATGGATAGCAAAAAGATTTTATTACTTGCTTCTGGAGAAAAGAAAGCAGAAATTCTTGCTCAGGTTATTCACGGAGAAATCACTGAAAAAGTTCCAGCATCTGTCCTGCAGAAACACCCTAATGTAACAATTATTGCTGATGAAGCCGCATTATCTAAAGTAAAAATATAAGGAACGTTTTTATTTGCGCTACAGAGTCCACATTGAAGCTTCAACGTTCATTCTCGTCGGTCTCTCTTTGCCCGAGAGTCCATATTGAGTCTTCAACGTTCATTCTCGTCGGTCTCTCTTTGCCCGAGAGTCCATATTGAAGCTTCAACGTTCATTCTCGCCCGTCTCTCTTTGCCCGAGAGTCTACATTGAAGCTTCAACGTTCATTCTCGCCCGTCTCTCTTTGCCCGAGAGTCCACATTGAAGCTTCAACGTTCATTCTCGTCGGTCTCTCTTTGCCCGAGAGTCCACATTGAAGCTTCAACTGATAGTCTCACCGTTTTAAATATGTGAGCGTGAAACTTTGACGTAAGTTTTCAGGTTTTGCCCTGAATCTGATGACATGAATAGAGATGCTACATAGATAGACGAATTCCAAAAAAACAGTGCAAGGTATTCACTTCCTTGCACTTTTACTACATATTATTCTTTCGTTGATTCAACATCAATTTCAATAAATTTTTTGTTAGTTTCTTTTATATTTGCTTGTGCATTAGAGTGTTCTGTTATCCACTTTAAAAATGATTCCTCATGACCTTCTTTAACGTAAACAATTAACTCAACTTTATCCTGATAGTTAATATGCTCTAAGATATGCTCGGAATTTCTTAATGCGTTTTCTAGTTTTCCTAGAAGTGTGTATTCAACCGTAACTGAGAAGCCTTGCATACGTTGCCTTTTTACAATTCCAGTTGTTTTTATTGCCTGTGCAGCAGTACGACTATATGCCCGAATAAGGCCACCCGCTCCGAGTTTAATTCCACCAAAATACCGTGTGACAACGACTGCGGTGTTTTTCAAATTTTGCTTTTTTATGACTTCTAAAATAGGAACGCCAGCTGTCCCACTCGGTTCACCATCATCATTTGCTTTTTGGATTTGGTCATTTTTACCGATGACATAAGCTGAGCAATTGTGGGTAGCATCATGATGTTTTTTCTTAATTTCTTGAATGAATGCTTGTGCTTCTTCTTCTGTTTCAACTCGTTTAACATAACCAATAAACCGGGACTTCTGGATAATTATTTCATCGAATCCTTCTTTTTTCACAGTAAAATAGCTAGGTAACATCATAACTTCTCCTTTAATGGTATAATATGTAATAGAAAAAATTGCTAAGAATTTTTTTGAAAATAGCTAAAAGCTCTCATCATACGCATAAAAATAATAGATACAGCAATATACAAGCGAACATTTTAAAAAAATGTGACAAAAGGTCACAGTAGTCCTTTAGAAATAGAACTTTAGACCCTATAAAAAATAATAGTTTCTCGGTATGATTATAACATAGGTTGGTGTTAGAAGATGGTAATGAAAGCAATTGAAGAAAGTTTAGATAATATTATTGATAAAATGGTCGGTGTAGTTGAAGAAAGTAAAGATGAAATATTTCAAATTAGTGAAGATGCCCGTACAGAATATGAGAAACTAGTCCTAGAATTAAACACGACTAAGGAAAAAGTATTGCATTATATTGAAGCTGAAGAAATACTGACTAAAGAAGTGCAAGCTTCAAAAAAAAGACTATCAATAGTAAGTAAATACTTCGATCAATATAGTGAAGACGAAATCCGTCAAGTATATGAAAAAACCCACCACTTACAAACAAAACTTCTGATGTTGCGCCAAGAAGAGAAAGCCCTACGCCAAAAAAGAGACGAAATAGAAAGAAGAATTGTATCATTAGAACGAACGATTAATCGAGCAGAAGGATTGGTAGGTAAAGTATCTGTCGTTTTAAATTACTTAAATAACGATTTTCAGCAAGTCAATGAAATTATTAAAGAAGCAAAAGAAAAACATAAGTTCGGACTTAAAATTATCCAAGCTCAAGAGGAAGAAAGACGGAAAATTTCACGAGAAATACATGACGGTCCTGCGCAGATGCTGGCCAATATTTTACTCCGCTCAGAACTTGTTGAAAAAACAATGCGTGAACGAACGTTAGATGATGCATTAAAAGAAATAAAAATTGTCCGTTCACTTATTAGACAATCACTACATGATGTTAGACGGATTATCTATGATTTAAGACCGATGGCGCTTGATGACCTTGGGTTAGTTCCAACATTAAATAAGTATTTATCAACTGTGGCGGAATTTCATAATATTTTAATTGACCTTACTGATTTAGGTTCAAATAAACGCTTGGATACCCAATATGAAGTCACTTTATTTCGGCTTATTCAAGAGGCCGTTCAAAATTCAATAAAACATGCAAATGCCACATGGATCCACGTAAAATTTGAAAATACAGAAGAATACTTAACTGCTGTTATTACAGACAATGGGAAAGGATTTGAAATGGACAAAAAACGAGAAGATACATTTGGAATTATTGGTATGAAAGAAAGAGTAGATATGCTCTCAGGCAAGCTTGTAATAAATTCAAAACCAGGCAAAGGCACTAAGGTCATCGTTAGGATACCTTGTCCAAAATAATAGTAGAGATAGTTCCAAAAGATGTGAAGGGGAGTAGAGAAATGGATACAAATGAAATTGTAAAAATCGTACTCATAGACGATCATAAACTTTTTCGAGAAGGTGTTAAACGGATTTTGGAGTTCGAGCCGCAGTTCAGAGTTGTTGCAGAGGGTAGTGATGGTTCGAATGCAAACGAACTTGTAAAAGAACATCAACCAGATGTTGTCTTGATGGATATTAACATGCCGAATGTCAATGGGGTACAGGCGACATCGCAATTAGTTGAGGAATTCCCAGATGTTAAAATTATTATTTTATCCATACATGACGATGAAAACTATGTGACGCATGTATTAAAAACTGGTGCACAAGGTTATTTATTAAAAGAAATAGATTCTGATTCTCTTATTGAGGCCATTAAAGTTGTCGCAAACGGCGGATCCTATTTACACCCAAAAGTGACACATAATCTCGTTAAAGAGTACCGTCGCTTAGCGCAAGAAATGCCATCTAACTCAAATGACCCAACAACTGATTTTCAAGATCCATTACTGCTATTAACGAAGCGAGAGTGTCAAGTTCTTCAACTCGTAGCCATGGGAAAAAATAATAAAGCAGTAGCAGACGCATTATATATTAGTGAAAAAACGGTTAAAAACCACGTAAGTAGTATTTTACAAAAGATGAATGTAAAAGACCGTACACATGCGGTTGTACTTGCGATACGGAGAGGCTGGGTTGATGTCGGTTAAAAATGGAATCATAAGTCGGATATGATTACATGCATATACATTAGATTTTGTGTAAAATAGATTGGTATGAAAAAAAGGAAGCAGGAAAGGAGGGAACGTCATGAAAGTAGCTGTAATGACAGATAGTACGGCTTATATTCCCGAATCAATCCGCAAACAGTTAGATATACATATGGTACCTCTTAGTGTCGTTTTTGGGGACAAAGCTTATCGAGAAGAAATTGATATGACTACAGAACAATTTTATGACAAAATGAGAGAAGCAAAAGAATTACCCAAAACATCACAACCTTCTATTGGATCTATTACTGAAACATTTCAGAAGTTAGCTAAAGAATATGATGCTGTTATTTCCATTCATCTATCAAGTGGCATTAGTGGTACATATTCTGCTGTAGCTGGTGCAGGAGAAATGTTTGAAAAGCTCAAAGTATATCCTTATGATTCAGAACTCAGTTGTATGGCACAAGGTTTTTATGTCTTGGAAGCGGCTCGATTAGCTAAGGAAAATAAGTCACCTGAAGAAATTATTCAACGGCTTGACAATATAAAGAAAACGATACGAGCGTACTTCATGGTAGACGATTTAACGAATTTACATCGGGGTGGTCGTTTAACTGGTGCGCAAAAGTTAATTGGTCATTTATTACAAGTAAAGCCCATTTTGCATTTTGTAGATAAGGTCATTGTTCCGTTTGAAAAAGTCCGAACACGTAAAAAGGCAACTAATCGAATAATGTCGATGCTGATGGAAGATGCTGCTGCATATCAATTGGCAGAAGTTGTGTTTATTCATGGTAATAATGAGAAAGCAGCTCGTGAGCTTGAAGCACGCTTTAAACAAGAATATCCAGATGTTAAAACATCGATTAGTTATTTCGGACCAGTTATTGGTACACATCTCGGCGAGGGTGCTATCGGTATAAGTTGGTATCAGAAGTAAGCAATCATAGTGATTATATTTATTATATGATATGAATGATTAATGCTGCTAGGTTCATCCTAGCGGCTATTTTTACACGGAGGTGACGCATAACGATATGAAAAACCATTTTTCGCTGCCTACTCGAATAATCAAGCAACTTGCTGGCAAACGTCTTTTGAAAAGAGAACTCCCGGTTAATCACCAAACATATCAATCTCTCACCAAGCTGAAACTACTCCACCCTATCCAACCGATTATTAAAAAAGGTTTTCATTACGAATGTCAACGCTGTCACAACACAAAACGGTCTCTATTTGGAATGTATCCTTGTTCACGATGCAATCAAACACATCGCTATTGCCGCAAATGTATTACAATGGGGCGTGTAAGTGATTGTGAAAAATTATACGAATGGCATGGTCCTGAACCGAATTGGCCTACCCATCAACAACCATGTACATGGAAGGGGAAGCTGACAATTGAACAAGAACGAGCGGCAAAACGCATTGTAACAGCTATTCAATTAAAGGAAAAAGAAATATTAATCCATGCTGTGTGTGGTTCTGGAAAGACAGAGATGTTATTTCAAGGTATAACATATGCTTTACAGTTAGGGATGCGCCTCTGTATTGCAACGCCTAGATCAGATGTAGTTAGAGAACTATTTCCACGATTGAAACGGGCTTTTCAAACTGTATCGATCCAAGCATTATACGGAGAAAGTCGAGACAAATCCGGTTCAGCACAACTTATCATTGCGACAACACATCAATTATTACGTTATATTCACGCTTTTGATGTTGTCATAGTCGATGAGATTGATGCTTTTCCTTATCATAAAGATATATCATTACCGATTGTGACTAAGCGTGCATTAAAGCCTTCAGGTACGAGGATCTATTTAACAGCAACCCCAAGAGACGACCAAAAACAAAGAATGAAATATCAACATTTACCACATATTTTTATTGCTAAAAGATATCATAACCATCCACTACCCGTTCCTCAAATGAAGTTGACTATATCATTGCAAAAGAACCTCGCTCATAAACAATTTCCTAAATCATTTTTACGTTGGTACTTTACACGTGAGCATAGTGAACGTCAAGTTCTAGTCTTCGTTCCAACTATCCAAATAGCTGAAGCATTAAAGCAGACATTTACCACTTTACATTCTGAAATAAGAAGCACATTCGTTCATTCTAAAGATCCAAACCGAGAAGAAAAAGTGGATTTATTTCGAAAAAAGAAAATAGATGTGTTATTTACTACGACAATTCTAGAACGTGGGGTTACTTTTCCAGCGATTGACGTTGCTGTTCTAAACGCTGGACATCACGTATTTGATGAAGCAGCACTCGTTCAAATTGCTGGTCGTGCAGGAAGAAGCCCAGACGATCCAGATGGTGATGTTATTTTCTTCCATGATGGGAAAACGAATGCGATGGTACAAGCAATTCAAGCAATTAAAGCGATGAATAAACGAGGTGGTTTTAAATGAATGATTGTTTATGGTGTAATCAAGCGATAATCTATCAACCTTCTTGGCGTCATTTATTTACGTTTGTAGAACGAACAACACTATGTGATGATTGCCAGTCAGAACTTGAGTTACTAAATGGTAAACGATGTGTAAAATGCAGTCGCAAATCAGATATGGAACGATGCCTAGATTGTCAATATTGGAGTGAAAAGCTTGGTAAAGATCCATTAACAGCTAATATCTCAGTTTATTCTTATAATGAACGGATGCGTGAAATGATTGCAAAATGGAAATATCGGGGGGATTATGAACTCGTATATGCTTTTCGCCCGATGTTTGTCAAAGTTTTTAAAAATCATTTTTTAACACAATTAAAGAATTTTATAATTGTTCCTATTCCATTAAGTGAAATGCGGTTACATGAGAGAGGCTTTAATCAAGCAGATGCTTTAGCAAGATTGTTGCCATATTATCAACCGTCTATCCTTAAACGGCTTCATAGTGAAAAACAAGCTAAAAAAACACGATATGAACGCATGCAGACAAAAAATCCATTTAAATTGGTAGAGCCTATTAACAAACCGGTTATTCTTGTCGATGATATATATACAACAGGTACGACATTACGTCATGCCGCTAGATTATTAAAAAATAACGGTTGTCCTGAAGTATACGGATATACGTTAGTCAGAGGTTAATACCTGTGCTACAATAATGATGTTAAGGGGAATGACATATGCCAGAATTAGCAAATTGTTCGCGTTGTGGGGCGTTATTTGTTAAAGATATTCGTGATATATGCCGTGCGTGTTTTAAGGAAGAGGAAGAAGCATTTCAAATCGTATATCATTTTTTAAAACAACGTAAAAATCGAGAAGCAACTTTAATTGAAATTGTTGAGGCTACTGGTGTTAAGGAAGAGTTAATTATTAAATTTATAAAAGAAAAACGGTTAAGACAATCACAGTTTCCTAAATTAGCTTATCCATGTGAACGCTGTGGTAAACATATTACGACTGGCAGTTTATGTGCAGCATGTAGTGAAGAATTAAAACATGACTTACAAGTACATGAACATGAAGAAGCCATGCATGAAAGATTGAAAAAACGAATAGAAGAAAAAGAGCGAACATATTTTACGCTTGATAAACATAAAGAAAATTAAGATTTAGTGAGGTGTAAGTATGAAAATTCATGGAACGAATCAAACAAAATTCAATCCATATAAAGATTTATTAAATAAACAACATCAACAAAAAAAGCCAATGAACCGAGAAGATCAGTTAGAAATCTCACAAGAGGCTCAAAAGCTACAGAGTAAAAATAAAGCGCTTTATCACCGTGAAGCTAAGATCGAGAAAATTAAACGAGCGATTGAATCAGGGGAATATGAAATCGATTATCGCCAAACTGCTAAGAAAATGATTGATTTTTGGACGGGAAAATAAGTCGGCTTCTCTGAAAGGGATGATTTATAATGGTAAGTCATACCATTATCGTTACATTACGAACATTGATTAAGTTGTATACGCACCTCCTACAAGTTTCAAAGCAGAAAACAGAGGTAATTAAGGACTATCAGTTAGAACCTTTAGAAGAATTACTAGTTACAGAAAGAAAACTTATCCAACAAATTGACAAGGCAGAAAGTAAACGTTACCAAGCAGTCGAAGCATGGTTTGATTCTAATGAATCCTCTGGAACTAAACGGACAATCACAGTGATGTTAGAAAAGTTAGCCGCCGATGATTCTATTAAGTCAGAATTAGAGCGATTATCAACTCAATTACGTGATTTGCTAACAGAATTAAAAAAACAGGAAGAATTAAATCAACAATTATTAGTGCAGTCACTACAATTTGTTCACCTTTCGCTTAATATGATGAATCCATCAATGGAGCAAATCAATTATGGGCAAAACGACACATCACCACTACTAAAACGGTCGGTATTTGATTCAAAAGCATAAGGAGTGTGTAATTTATGAGTACTTTTCATGGGTTAGAAATGGCAAAACGAGCTTTATTTACCCAGCAATCTGCTATTTATACGACGGGGCATAATATTTCTAATGCTAATACGAAAGGTTATTCTAGACAACGGGTAAACTTTGAAACAACAACACCATATCCAGTTCCAGGTAGGAATCAACCACAAATTCCTGGACAAATCGGAACAGGCGTACAAGCTGGATCGGTAGAGAGAATTCGTGTTCAATATTTAGATGATCAATACCGCTCTGAAAATAGTAAATCAAGTTATTGGCAAACAACATCAGATGCTCTAGGTCGAATGGAATTGTTAATGAATGAACCTTCTGAAAATGGTTTAGCTCATACAATGAACCAGTTTTGGGATGCCTTACAAGTACTTGCGAATAATCCTGAAAACGAAGGTGCTCGCTCTGTCGTTGCTAGACGCGGAGAAGCTGTTGCAGACACGTTTAATTATATATCAAATACGTTACAATCGATTCGAAGTGACTTAGATTATCAAATGGATGTCACTGTTCAAAAGGCAAATTCTTTAATTGATCGGATTCATAATATAAACTTACAGATTCAAGAAATTGAACCGCATGGTTATTTAGCGAATGACTTATATGATGAACGTGATCGATTAATAGATGAATTGTCAGAAATCGTTAATATAGACGTTAGTTATCGTAAAAGCGCCTCAAGCAGTAAGGATATTGCTGACGGAATCGTAACGATAGAAATAGTTGATGATCATGGAAAACCATTTGATCCGCCTGTGAAGTTAGTTGATGGGACAGAAGGTGCGATGAAAGTAGAACATTTGACATATTCTAAAGGTGAGCCATCAACTGTGATGGCAGGAGATGTTCTGTTTCCATATTCAAACAATAACGGCTCATTGAATGCACTCATACACGCCTATGGTTATATGGAAAACGGAGAGTTAAAAGGCTTATATCCGGAAATGTTAGATGATATGAACACTTTAGCTCACGTGTTCATAGAACAGTTTAATGCTGTACATTCAAATGGATTTGATCTCTCTGGTCAACCGGGACAAGCTTTCTTTGTAGGCACAGATGCAGGAAATATTGCTGTTAGTGACGATATTTTAAATCATCCTGATTTCATTGCAGCTGCATCAGAAGCAAATTTAGTAGGAGATGGAAGCAACGCCTTAAAATTAGCGGAAATCCTTGATCAGCCAATTGATTCAGAACTTGGTCAGAACAGATCAATCAATGGCTTTTATAGAGCAATCATTGGCCAGATGGGTGTAAAAGCGGAAAAGGCAAACGCAATGTCAGCTAACACTCATATTTCTTTAACACAAATTGAAAACCAACGTTTATCTGTTAGCTCTGTTTCTCTTGATGAAGAAATTGCAAATCTAATTAAATTCCAACATGCCTATAACGCAGCAGCTAGAAATATGACTGTTATTGATGAATTGATTGATCGCATCATCAATGGTATGGGAATAGTAGGAAGGTAGTGAAATCAATGCGTGTAACACAAAGTATGCTTTCAAATCAAATGTTACGTAATCTATCAAGTAATTATAGTAAATTCGATCAATATTTAGAGCAAC
Source organism: Cerasibacillus quisquiliarum (assembly GCF_014202495.1). Taxonomy (GTDB): domain Bacteria; phylum Bacillota; class Bacilli; order Bacillales; family Amphibacillaceae; genus Cerasibacillus; species Cerasibacillus quisquiliarum. Next base: position 387,485 of record NZ_JACHHA010000001.1, read on the forward strand.
TCCATACAGGAAAAAAGGTAAGTCGTCCTTCAGATAATCCCGTTGTGGCTATGAAGGGAATGAGTTACCGAGCAGAAGTTAGTAAGATTGAGCAATATAAAAGTAATGCGAGTGAAGCAGAAAATTGGCTTGAAAATACAGATGAAGCATTAGATAAAATGACGAAGGCTTTACACCGCATCTATGATTTAGCTGTTCAAGGTAGTACAGGTTCTTATAACGAAGAGGACCGATTAAATATGATGAGTGAAGTAAAACAGTTAAAAGAACATGTCATCGATATAGCAAATACGTCAGTAGGTGGAAAGCATATTTTTAATGGTAGACAAACAGATCAGCCACCAGTTAACAAAGACGGTACATTTAATAGCGAAAATAATGATTCAGTCATCATCGAGGTTGCCCACGGGACAAAGCTAGCTGTTAATACGAAACCAGATCATTTATTTAAAACAGAAACAGATGATTTATTTTCAGCCATTGACCGTTTTATAGCTGGTTTAGAAAATAGTGATTTAGATCAAATTAATGCAAGCATCGGTGATATTCAAGCATTTACAGATCAAGTCGTAAATGCACGCGCAGATTTAGGTGCACGTATGAATCGTTTAGAACTTATTCATGATCGGTTAAATCATCAGGAAATCGTTGCTAAGAAGATGATGTCAGATAACGAAGATGTCGAATATGAAGAAGTGATCACTCAACTGATTACGCAGGAAAGTATTTTACGCGCTTCCTTAGCAGCGGGTTCTCGAACGATCCAGCCGACATTGCTAGACTTCTTAAGATAATAAATATATAGCTCTGTCCTTCTAAGAAAGGGCAGGGCTTTTAACATTGAAATAGGTGATGAGTGTGAAATTACCACAAATTCAAATTAAAACAGAAACAGCTCAAATAGAAATCAATCAAATACATGCGAATCAATCGATTAGCCAACCAAAAGCAGATATGACAATCGAACAACCGAAGGCAGATTTAAAAATAGAAACAACACCTGGAAAATTAACCATTGATCAAACAGAAGCATGGGAAGATATGAATTTATTGTCTCCATTACGAATGACAGAAATGGCTGCTGAAGAGGGAAAAAGCAGCATATTAGAAGCGATTGCAAGACGTGCTGAACAAGGACAGCAATTAATGAAAATCGAACATAAAGGCTCTCCAATTGCTGAACAAGCGATAATGAACAGTGGTGGTACATACAAGCAACCACAAATCACTTTTATACCTTCTGTGTTCTCTGTAAAAATAAATTATGAGCCAGCTCACTTACATATTTCAAGTAAAGAGAATAAGCCACAAATACATGTGGAAACAAAACAGCCAGAACACGATTATATACCTGGTCAAATAGAAGTAGCGATGAAGCGCTATGCATCAATCGAATTTTCAGTTAGTCACTTATTTTCAGAAGTTATATAAAGAATGAAAGGTGAAAGAAAATGTACATTCAGACAAAATACTTAGGGGAATTGTCTATTAAAGAAGAGCAAGTGATTCATTTCTTAGATGGTCTTCCAGGCTTTCCAAATGAAACAAAATTTGTTTTGTTAGAGCTACCAGAAAACCCGTTTTTTAATATTTTACAATCTATTCATACGAAAGATGTTGCTTTTATAGTAACGAGTCCATACCATTTTTATAAAACGTATGCTTTTGACTTAAGCCCATCTATTATTGAGAAACTTCAAATTGAAACAGAATCAGATGTTAATGTATTAACAATTGTTACTCTAGCTACTCCCTTTTCTAAAAGTACAATTAACTTAAAAGCACCGCTGATTTTAAATATAAAAAAACAATATGGGAAGCAATACATTTTAAATGAAACAGATTATCCAATTAAAGCCCCTATCACAACATTACAAAAAGTCAAGGGGGAATAAAAATGCTTGTTTTAACTAGAAAAAAGAACGAATCCATTTTAATTGGTGAAGAAATAGAAATAAAAATATTATCGATAGATGGTGACCAAATTAAATTAGGCGTTAATGCCCCATCTGAAGTTGATATTTATCGAAAAGAACTTTACGAAGATATTCAAAAGGAAAACAATCAAGCTGCAATGATTTCCATTGATGTACTTGAATTGTTACAACAGAACGATAAAAAGTAGTCAGATAAAGACAAACACTAAACAATTATCTCTATCTATCCGATATAAAAATAAAAGATGTATGGGAGATGCGTAAGTATGCGGATAGAAAGTGTGTCAGAATATTTTACGAGTCGTCATGCAGCACAATCGCAACCTTCTGAAAATCGTGTTTTCACAGGAAAAAATTTTATGAATACAAATCAACAACAGACAGAACAAATCCACAATGATGATGTTAAACAAGCTGTTCAAAACTTAAATACATTTATTGAACCGTTGCAGACGAATTTAAAATTTCAGTACCATGAAGACTTAAATGAGTATTATGTAGAAGTTGTTAACCTATTGACAGATGAAGTCATTAGAGAAATACCACCTAAGAAATTGCTCGATATGTATGCAGCTATGGCTGATTTTATGGGACTTCTCATTGATAAGAAAATATAAGGAGTGATCAACATGCGTATTGGTGGACTTGCTTCAGGAATGAATGTCGATGAGATTATTGATAAGTTAATGTCGGCTGAACGAATCCCACTCGATAAAATGCACCAAGAACGGACAAAACTTACGTGGAAGCGCGATGCCTTTCGCGATATTAACTTAGCACTAAAAGAATTAGATGATATGATTTTTGATATGAAGCTGAGTAAAACATACCAAAGTAAAACCGTTTCTTCATCAAATGCAAACGCTGTATCTGCTAGTGCAACGACAAATGCCTCAAATGGAACGTATAAAATCGCAGTTACACAGCTTGCAACATCAGCAATGAATATAAGCACACAAAAAATGGATATAGCGCTGGAGGATGAGATTGTTGATGAGCAATATGTAGGAAAAGAATTTTTCTTTAAAACATTTGATCCCGAAGAAGGAAAGCTTGTACAACATTCTTTTACGATAAATCAAGGCGATACATTAAAAGATGTATTAAAACGTATATCAGATGATGATAATCATGTCCGTATGTTTTACGATGAACAGTCACAACGAGTCGTAATGGAAACAACCCGCACAGGAAAATATAATGAAACAGGAAAGGAAATCGTATTTGATGAGAATACGAACGCCTTTTTCACAAATGTTCTCCATCTAGATATGGAAGAAGAAAAAGGCGGAACAAATGCGAAATTTACTTATAATGATCACCTACAATTAGAGTCGAAAACAAACCATTATACTTTAAACGGTGTTACTTTTGATTTTAAACAAACGACACGATTAGACGAACCAGTTATTTTAACGGTATCTCATGATGTTGATCAAGCTTTTGAGCAAATAAAAGAATTTGTTGATCAATACAATCAACTTGTCGACCAATTGAATGAAACACAACGAGAAAAACGTTATCGTAACTACCCACCTTTAACAGACGCTCAAAAAGAAGAAATGACAGAAAAGCAAATTGAACTTTGGGAAGAAAAAGCCAAAAGTGGACTTCTTCGTGGTGAAACGATTATTACAAACAGTTTATATTCTATGAGACGAAGCTGGTACGGTAAGGTAGAAACAGATGGCAAATTTACATCATTGACCGAGATCGGTATTACAACAACACAAAGCTATCTCGATGGTGGTAAATTAGAAATTAATGAAGAAAAATTAAAAGAAGCTTTGAAAGAGGACCCAGAAAGTGTGCAAAAGTTGTTCTCAAATAATGTAGAAGGGTCAAGTCGTGGTGTCATTAACCGTTTAGAAGATTCGATAAAGGATACGATGAAGCGAATTGAAGAACGAGCTGGAAAAAGTTACTCTACATTAGAAGGTTATACGATTGGGAAAAATATGAAAGACTTAAACAGTCGAATTGATGCCTTTGAGAAGAAACTTATATCAATAGAGAACCGCTATTGGGCACAATTTACCGCTATGGAGAAAGCCATTCAAAGAGCGAATCAGCAATCCATGTATTTATTATCGCAATTTAGTGGACAATAATATGAGGAGAACGATATTATGATGCCAAATAATGCATATCAAACATATCAAAATAATGCAATTAAGACAGCTTCTGGTGGTGAATTGACATTAATGCTGTACAATGGCTGTGTTAAATTTATTAAACGAGCCATAAAGGACATTGAAGTAAAAGACTATGAAAATAAAAATAAAAACATCCAGAAGGCACAACGTATTATTCAAGAATTAATGATTACTCTAGATCCACAAGTTGACCTATCGAAACAGATAATGCCTTTGTATGATTATATGCATCATCGGTTAACAAAAGCAAATATCGAAAACAACAAAGCATATTTAGAGGAAGTATTAGAATATGTTATTGAATTTCGAGAAACATGGAAACAAGTGTTACAAAAAACAAGACAGACTTCTCCACTTGAGGGAATAAAGTAATGCAAGCTGTTCAAGTTGTTTACGAGCTGACGCTGGACATGCTTCATCTACTGCAGAAACGCCAGCACATCGAAAGACACGATGTGATTGAGCAACTGACGCATTTTATTGAAGAACGTGAACAAGTACTACGAAAGCTTTCGCCACCATATAGTCAAGACGAGTTAAAGATAGGTCAGAAGATTATTTCGCTTAATAAATTAATTGAGCAAGAAATGTATGCCCTCTTTACAGAATTAAAACAAGATATGAAGCAAACGAAGCGACAGCGTAAATCAACACATTCATATGTTAATCCATATCGCTCTGTTCAAACGAATGATGGTATGTTTATGGATCAAAAAAAATAGCAAACTATGAAATGTAACAGTTTTATGAATAAAAAAGGTTTACGCAAGATTTTTATGGATAAACAATGTATAATAGAATGTACATTAAAGTAAAGGGGGACACTTTCATGAATTACACTATTCGTGGTGAAAACATTGAGGTAACAGCAGCAATTCGTGATTATGTTGAGAAAAAAATTAATAAATTAGAAAGATATTTCGACACACCTCCAACCTCTGATGTTCACGTAAATCTAAGTGTCTACAATGATGCACAAACAATTGAAGTTACGATTCCTATGACTAACTTACTTTTACGTGCTGAAGAAGAACACGCTGATTTATATGCTGCAATCGACTTGGTTGTTGATAAATTAGAAAGACAAATTCGCAAACACAAAACAAAAGTTAATCGTAAGTTCCGTCAAGAAGGGTCTCCAAAATATATTTTTGCGGAACTTGAAAGAGAAAAGCGTGAGCAAGAAGAAGAATCAGATGAAATTGAAATTGTTCGAACAAAACGTTTTAACTTAAAACCGATGGACTCTGAAGAAGCTATTCTGCAAATGGACATGCTCGGTCATAATTTCTTCGTCTTTACAAATGCAGAATCAGGCGATACAAACGTTGTATATCGTAGAAAAGACGGACGTTATGGCTTAATTGAACCACATCGTTAAATGAAATGAGATGCATGAGAAAAAGGGCTTCCTACATAACGTAGGAGGCTTTTTTAATATAAACTTTAAAGCGGCCCTGTAATGTAATGGATATATACTGTCTAAAGACTTGTCACATAATGTCGAGGAAAAGTGAAGAAATTAAGTTTGGAAGTAAAGATTTAAGGAAAAATGTCTTTTAAAATAAAAATACGCGCCAAACGAGAAGAAGACAATGCATTTTTTGTCGAATAACAATATAAAATTTAAATATACTGATTAGTCATCACACGACTTCCATGCTATAAATAAATGTAAGAAAAAAGGAGGAGGGAATCGATATGGAAGATCAAATAAAGGAAAAAATGACCGAAATGACCATCCAAATAAACCAACATGAAAAAATCATCAGTCAATTAGTAACAATGATTGCCTCTACAAATCAACAACTTATTAATCTCTCACTTATTCATCATCAATCAACAAAATATTAAATCCAAGCGTTCTGTTCAGTCCACGATTTGTTATCCACAAATTTCCTCTTAAATTCCCCAACTTTCTCCGAAAAAGAGTAGCACCCCTCAAGGCTACTCTTTTTATATTTCTATAAATTTATGATGATATTTGCGCCGAAAATATATGAAGTTGTCATTGCCCCTTTGAAAGTGTTATGATTAAATATGGATTAATATAAATTACTGTGAATATAAACTAATCATGATGATGAAGTCGTTTATTTTTAAAATAGAGGAGCGTTTAAAATGGTTGGATTTTTAAAGAAGATATTTGGCGAAAATCAAAGAAAACTAAAAAAATTAGATAAAATCGCCCAAGAAATAGAAGCACTTGAACCAGAGTATGAACGATTATCAGACGAGCAACTAAAAGAAAAAACAGAACAGTTTAAAGAGCGTTATGCCAATGGAGAAACATTAGACGATCTTTTAGTAGAAGCATATGCTGTCGTTCGCGAAGGTTCAAAACGAGTCCTTAACATGCGCCCTTTTAAAGTACAGTTAATGGGTGCTATCGCCATGCATGAGGGAAATATAGCTGAAATGAAAACAGGGGAAGGAAAAACCCTTGCAGCAACATTACCAGCGTATTTAAATGCCTTATCAGGAAAAGGTGTACACGTAATTACGGTAAATGATTATTTAGCGGACCGTGACGCTACAGAGATGGGACAATTATTTGAGTTTCTTGGCTTAACTGTAGGACTTAATACAGCAGGCTTATCAAAAGAAGAAAAACGTGAAGCGTATCAAGCTGATATCACATATGGGACGAACAATGAATTTGGCTTCGATTACTTACGTGACAATATGGTGTTGTATAAGGAACAGATGGTGCAACGCCCATTGAATTTTGCGATTATTGATGAGGTGGACTCCATCTTAATTGATGAAGCTAGAACCCCACTCATTATCTCTGGTACAGCTGAGAAGTCAACAACATTATACATTCAAGCAAATGCTTTTGTTAATACACTTACACGTGATAAAGATTACACATATGATGAAAAAACAAAAGGCGTTCTCTTAACAGAGGAAGGAATCAATAAGGCAGAACGCTACTTCTCTGTGGATAACTTATTTGACTTAGAGCATGTCTCATTAACACACCACATTAATCAAGCGTTAAAAGCACATATGGCGATGCATCGTGATACAGACTATATTGTTAAAGATGGTCAAGTCGTCATTATTGACCAATTTACAGGACGTTATATGGAAGGGCGTCGTTATAGTGATGGTCTCCATCAAGCGATTGAAGCAAAAGAAGGCCTTCCAATACAAAATGAAAGTATGACACTTGCATCTATCACCTTCCAGAACTACTTTAGAATGTATAACAAACTGGCAGGAATGACGGGAACAGCCAAAACTGAGGAAGAAGAATTTCGTAATATTTATAATATGGAAGTGATCGTCATTCCAACGAATAAACCAGTCATTCGTGAAGATAAACCAGATATGATTTATAAAACAATGGACGGCAAATTTCGTGCAGTAATAGAGGAAATAAAAGAGCGCCACGAGAAAGGTCAACCTGTTCTTGTTGGGACAGTTGCCGTTGAAACATCTGAACACATTTCTGATTTATTAAAGAAAGAGCGCATTAAGCATAATGTATTGAACGCGAAAAACCATTTCCGTGAAGCAGAAATTATCGAACAAGCAGGTCAAAAAGGGGCTGTCACCATTGCCACGAACATGGCAGGAAGGGGAACAGATATTAAACTTGGTGAAGGCGTACGTGAGCTTGGCGGACTGGCTGTTATTGGTACAGAACGGCATGAATCACGCCGCATAGACAACCAGCTGCGTGGACGTTCAGGCCGACAGGGAGATCCAGGCATGTCGCAGTTCTATCTGTCAATGGAAGACGAATTAATGCGTCGCTTTGGATCTGATAACTTGAAAAATATGATGGATCGTCTCGGTATGGATGATTCTCAACCAATTGAAAGTAAAATGGTGTCACGTGCTGTTGAATCTGCACAGAAACGCGTAGAAGGAAATAACTTTGATGCACGTAAAACAATCCTTGCGTATGACGATGTTTTACGCGAGCAAAGGGAGATTATTTATAAACAGCGCTTTGAAGTCATTGATGCAGAAAAAGATGAAATCCGTCATATTATTGAAAATATGATTCAATCGTCACTAGAACGTGTTGTTCACTTGCATACACAAGATGATGATGAAGAAAACTGGAATTTAAAAGCTATTATTGAACACGCTCATGCAAACCTTCTATCTCCTGAAGATATTGATGAAAAAGATATATTAGGTAAAGAGCCAGAAGAAATAACAGAAACTATTTTTGCCAAAGTGAAAGAAAAATATGATGCTAAAGAAGAAGAAATGACACCAGAACAGATGCGTGAATTTGAAAAAGTTATATTATTACGTACGGTTGATACAAAATGGATGGCACATATTGACCAAATGGATCAGCTACGGCAAGGTATTCATTTACGTGCGTACGGTCAAGACGATCCGCTTCACGAATATCAAATAGAAGGTTTTAATATGTTTGAAGAAATGATTGCTAGCATTGAAGATGAAGTTGCTAAGTATATGATGAAAGCACAAGTACGTGATAATTTACAGCGTCAAGCAGTCGTTAAAAATACAAAAGCTGTCTCTGGTGGACAAAAAGAGGAGAAAAAGCGTCGTCCTATTGTGCGAAAAAACCGTGTAGGCAGAAATGACCCTTGTCCTTGTGGTAGCGGTAAGAAATATAAGAACTGTCACGGTAAATAATAATGAAAAAATAAGAGAAATTGCCCGTTAACGTCTTTTGACCGTTGACGTGGCAATTTCATCATTTTACAATAAAAGTGTTAACATTAATTTAGAGGTGAGAACAGATGGAATTTACAGAAATAAAAAATGAAATTGAACACATGAAGAAGCGCATTATACAATTTAGGGGGTCTCTTTGACTTAGAAAAGAAACAAGCACGTATTAAAGAATTAGAACAACAAATGGCTGCCCCGCAATTTTGGGATGATCAAAAGAAAGCCCAAACTGTCATTAACGAGGCAAATGGATTAAAACATTTACTAGAGGATTTTGCTCAAATTAATGAAATGTTAGAAGATCTGGAAGTCACTTATGAATTGGTGAAAGAAGAAAGTGATTTAGAACTCATGGCTGACCTACAGTCAAATATGAAAAAATTAATAAAAGAGGCGAATAGGTTTGAACTTCACCTCTTACTGAGCGAGCCATATGATGCAAACAACGCCATTTTAGAACTTCACCCTGGAGCTGGTGGAACAGAATCTCAAGATTGGGCAAGTATTTTATTAAGAATGTATCAGCGTTGGGCTGAAGACAAAGGATATAAAGTAGACGTTTTAAACTATTTACCGGGTGAAGAAGCTGGGGTGAAAAGTGTAACTTTGCTCATTAAGGGGCACAATGCCTACGGTTATTTAAAAGCTGAAAAAGGTGTCCATCGGTTAGTAAGAATCTCACCGTTTGATTCATCTGGACGTCGTCACACATCATTTGTCTCTTGTGATGTGACACCAGAACTAACAGATGATGTCGATATTGAAGTGAAAGCAGAAGATATTAAAATTGACACGTATCGCGCAAGTGGTGCAGGAGGACAACATGTTAACACGACAGACTCTGCTGTAAGAATCACACATATACCAACAAACACAATTGTTACTTGTCAAAATGAACGTTCGCAAATAAAAAATCGAGAATCTGCAATGAAGATGTTGAAATCAAAACTATATCAGCTCGAAATTGAAAAACAACAAGAAGAACTAGCTGCTTTAAGAGGAGAACAGAAAGAAATTGGCTGGGGAAGCCAGATTCGTTCATATATCTTCCATCCATATACGATGGTAAAAGACCACAGAACAAATATTGAAATTGGAAATGGACAAAGCGTCATTGATGGTAATATCGATCCATTTATCGATGCTTACCTTCGTTCGCAAGTCGATTAACTTTAATAAAATGACAAGTTCATGATTTTGACAAAAAGTGGCCAACTACTTAGTAAATAAAGGGTTTAGCTAGCAGATGTTGGTAGATAAAGAAGAAAAATACATTAAAAAAGGTTTAAAAACTTTATAATTAGGTTATAATATAGGGTGACACAAATCAACAATTATGAGTTAGGGGGATTAATCATGAAAAAATGGTTAATGGCAGTATTATTAGGATCCGTCCTTGTATTAGGTGCTTGTGGCGGTGGCGACGATAATGCTAATGACGATGGTGCAGCAAACAATGATGCAGGTGGCGATACAACTGCATCAGCTGGTGAAGATATTTATAAAGCAAACTGTGCAGCATGTCATGGACAAGATTTATCCGGTGGTGCTGGTCCAGCATTAGATCAAGCTGGTTCTAAATTCAGTGCAGATGAAATTGTTGACATCATTCAAAATGGTGTAGGGAGCATGCAACCACAAAAGCAAGTTTCTGAAGATGATGCAAAAACACTTGCTGACTGGTTAGCTGAAAAGAAATAATAAAACATAGTAAAAAATAAAACGAGGTTGGGTCAAAACCTCTGAAAGATGAAAAAACGCATGAAATCAAAACATTGATTTCATGCGTTTTCTATTTTTATAAAAAACTATTTTTGTTCACCTTTTCCTTCTGTCCCAGTCTCCTTCTCCTAATGATCATGATAGTACATGAATCATCAATAGAGCGAGCTGTAGTTTAAGAGATACTATAAACGATTATCGGGTAATATTCGCTATCGTTAGACCTTTTGGAAGAAAAACATGCAGAATAGAGCGAACGACTCTGCATAGATTTAAAGATTTATGCGAAACCGTACGGATTAGAGCGCTCCACCCAGCATGGTTTTGAAGATTTATGCGAAACCGTACGGATTAGAGCGCTCCACCCAGCATGGTTTTGGAGATTTATGCGAAACCGTACGGATTAGAGTTCTCCACTCTGCATGGTTTTGGAGATTTATGCGAAACCATACGGATTAGAGAGCTCCACCCAGCATGGTTTTGAAGATTTATGCGAAACCGTACGGATTAGAGCGCTCCACCCTACATGGATTTAAAGGTATCTGCGTCATCATGTGGAGTAGAGTACTTTACTCGTTTCTAGATAATAAAAAATGGGAACAGCGAAAAGAATATATTAGAACCAAGCATTCGGAAGAAGCAACACGAGACATTTATAATAGTCAGTTTTTGATTTCTAAAGACTAATTTGTCATTCTCTAAATTTCCAGTCAGAGGATAATAACTATCCGAAACAAAAAAATTGCGGAAATAATATGTCAATGTTGATTCCGCAATTTTTCTCATTTAAGATCGGTTTTGTCTTAGCTTCGTTTTTATTGGAAATAAATTACAGGGATTATTTAACAGTAAATGTATAATTTAACAGCAATATGACATGTATTAATGTATTATGACAAAAGTGGCGGGAATGAAATATAAATGTAATAAAAAATGACTAAAAATCTTGTTAAAAGATGTTATACTATAGGGGAAATGTTTATTTTTGATAGAAATGATAGAAATATGTTACTGAAGACAACAAAGATTGACTATGACAAAAATAAAAGGTGAACAATAATGATAAAAATGGAAAACGTGTTTAAAAGATATCAAAATGGTGTAACAGCACTTAATGGTGTATCTATACATATAGAAAAAGGTGAATTTGTTTACATCGTCGGCCCAAGCGGTGCCGGTAAATCGACATTTATTAAATTAATTTATCGCGAAGTGAAACCGACAACCGGATTAGTTGAAATCAATGGCGTGAACACGAGTGAATTAAAAGAAAGGGAAGTGCCTTTCTTTCGCCGACGTATCGGTGTTGTGTTTCAGGATTTTAAATTATTACCAAAACTTACAGTCTATGAAAATATTGCCTTTGCTTTAGAAGTTATTGAAGAATCACCGAGAAATATTCGTAAGCGAGTCATGGAAGTGTTGGAATTAGTTGACTTAAAAAGTAAAGCCCGTTTTTTACCAAATGAATTATCGGGCGGGGAGCAACAGCGTGTTTCCATTGCACGTGCCATCGTAAATCGTCCAGATATTGTTATTGCAGACGAGCCCACAGGGAATTTAGATCCAGACACATCTTGGGATATTATGAGCGTGTTTGAAGACATCAATGAACGAGGGACGACGATTATTATGGCAACACATAGTAAAGAAATAGTAAATAAAATGAAAAAACGTGTCATTGCAATTGAAAGTGGCATGATCGTAAGAGATGAATCCCGAGGTGAATACGGCTATGAAAATTAGAACATTTAAACGTCATCTCCGGGAAGGTGTTAAAAATATTTTTCGTAACGGTTGGATGACTGTCGCATCGATTGGGTCTGTCACAGTTACATTATTACTCGTTGCTGCATTTTTAGTTATTATTCTCAACTTAAACCATATGGCAGAAAAAGTTGAAGAAGACGTTATTGTCAAAGTGTTAATTGATGTTGCAGCGAGTGATGAAGATATAAAAACACTTGGTCATAACATAAAAAAGATTAATCAAATTGAATCTGTTGTTTTTTCATCTAAAGATGAAGAACTTGATAATTTGATAAAAGGAATGGGGAAAGAAGGGAAATCATGGGAATTATTTGAACAAGACAACCCTTTAAACCATGCCTATATTATTAAAGCAAAGGAACCACAAGATACAGCGGTCATTGCAGAAAAAATTCGTGGCTTTGATCACGTACATAAAGTAAACTACGGAAAAGAAGTCGTTAGTCAGCTGTTTGAATTTAATAAAAATGCACGTATCGTTGGGATTATTTTAATTGTTGGTCTTGTTTTTACAGCGATATTCCTCATTTCAAATACAATCAAGCTGACTATTATGGCTCGAAGTACAGAAATAGGCATTATGAAGCTCGTAGGAGCGACAAACGGATTTATTCGTTGGCCGTTCTTTATCGAAGGTATGTTGTTAGGTATGATTGGTTCCATTATACCAATCGGTGTCTTATTGGCAGGATATTACTATATTGTTGAAAAACTTGTCATTAGTGTACAAATACCATTCTTTGAATTATTGTCATTTTATCCGTTCGCATGGCAAATATCACTCGTTATTCTCCTTATTGGAGCTTTGATTGGTGTTTGGGGAAGCATCATGAGTGTTCGTCGCTTTCTAAAAGTCTAATAAATAGATTCATAGATATAAATATAGATGGAAAAAGAGAGAGGGGAATACAATTGCGGAAGAAATTATCACTAATGCTCGTTGTTTTTTTGTTCATGTCTACTAGCCTAAGTACAAATGTCTTACATGCTGAATCAATAAATGATGTAAAGGGAAAACTGAATGATTTAGATCGTAAAGAAGCTGAGTTAGAAAAGAAGAACAACTCACTTAACTCTGATAAGACGAATACTGAGAAGAAAATTGGTGAAAATTTAAATAAACAATCTACTAATAAAAGCGAAATGGAAGTCATTGATGATAAATTAGCACAAACGAAAACATCGATTGAAAAAAAAGAAAATGAAATCAAGCAAACAACAGAAAAAATTAACACGTTAACCGAAGAAAGTAAAGGTTTAAAGAAGCAAATGCGTACATTGAATAAAGAAATATTACAATTACAGAAAAGCATTAGGGAACGTGAAGCATTATTGAAAAGCCGGCTACGCTCTATTCAAGAGAGTGGCGGTAAAATGAGTTATCTTGAAGTACTACTAGGAGCAAAAAGTTTCGGAGATTTTATTAGCCGAACATCAGCTGTTAATACAATAATGGATTCAGATAAAGAAATCATGGAAGAACTCGATGCTGATAAACGCACTATGGAAGCTAAAAAGATAGAAGTTGAAGAGAAGAAAGACCAAGTCGAAGCAAATAAAAGAGAAGTTGAATTGCGTAAGGTCAAATTGGACAAGCAAAAACAACAGTTAAATCGTTTGAAAAATAAACTTGATCAACAACTTGCTAAAAAAGAAAAATTGCAACGCCAACTTGAAAAAGAACATGGAGAACTAGAAGAGTATAAAGTGAGTTTGGAAGAAGAGCAAGCAATCGTCCGAAAGCAAAAAGCGGCAGCTCAAAAAGCAAAGGCATTTGCTGAACAAGAATTAGCTCGGATTCAACGTGAACAAGAGGAAGCACAGAAAAGAAAGCAACAACTGAAACAAAAAGCATCTACACCAAGTTCACCTGGAACAAAATCAGAGCCAATTAGACAAGCTCCACCAATCGCAACAGGAGGCTTTATCCATCCAGTTAATGGTCCAATTACGTCAGGTTTCGGTCCTAGAAGTTGTAATGGATGTAGTACATACCACCGTGGTATAGATTATGGTGTGGCAGAAGGAACACCGGTAAAGGCTTCGGCACCAGGTGTCGTAACAATGATTAGTAAAGAATATGATGGTCAAATGAATGGGTATGGTAATGTGCTACTTATTACACATCATATTAAAGGAAAAACTTACACCACATTATATGCACATTTAAGCAGTATTGATGTTAAGGCAAATCAAAAGGTATCACAAGGACAAGTTATCGGTAAATCAGGAAATACAGGAAATTCAACGGGACCACATTTACATTTTGAAATACACAAAGGTTTTTGGAGCAAAGAAAATGCAACTGACCCGATGAATTATTTACCTTAATGAATAAGGCGTATAAAAGACACCACAATTTATGTGGTGTCTTTTTGATTTGATATTAGAATCTATATACGTTTAATGGTAAAATGGTTAATAAATCATTTTTTAAATTATTGTACGTTTATGTTCAATGAATACATATAGAGGTGAGTGTCGAGAATGAAGATGAGAAAAGTAGTTGCTGTTTTTTGGATTGTTGCTGCTCTTATGATCGGTTTTGCAGGTGGTATTTATTTAACGTCATCACAGGGGCACAATCAGGCTGTACAAGAAGAAAATAATGATTTACAGACTAAATATCAAGTGTCTGATGACAAAATGAAGAAAATTAATCAAGCTTACGCATTAATTAAGAAACATTTCGTCGAAGAAGTAGACGATCAGGAACTTATCGAAGGGGCCATCCAAGGTATGCTATCCTCACTTGAGGACCCTTACAGTTCTTATATGGACATTGAAGCGATGGAGCAATTCAATGAACAAATAGAATCATCATTTGAAGGAATCGGTGCTGAAGTAAGTTTAGTAAACGGGAAAATAACGATTGTCGCACCGATAAAAAATTCCCCAGCTGAAAAAGCAGGCTTACGTCCAAATGATCAAGTGCTCAGTGTGAATGGTGAAAGCTTAGAAGGATACGATTTAACTGAAGCTGTTGCAAAAATACGTGGCAAAAAAGGCTCAGAAGTCGTTTTAGAAATTATGCGACCAGGGGTCAAAGATATTATTGAAGTTAAAATGATTCGTGATACGATTCCAATTGAAACAGTATATGCTGATTTAAAAGAAGTTGACGGAAAGAAAACAGGAGTCATTGAAATTACGACATTTTCAGAACGGACAGCGGAAGAATTTTATGAGTATTTAACCAAATTCGAAGAGCAAGGTATGGATGGATTGATTATAGATGTTCGTGGTAACCCTGGTGGTTTATTAGAATCAGTTGAAGATATTTTACAATTCTTTGTGCCAAAAGATATGCCTTATGTTCAAATTGAAGACAGAGAAGGTAATCGAGAGACGTATCACACAGATTTAACAGAGAAAAAACCATATCCTATTCAAGTGTTAATTGATGAAGGAAGTGCTTCAGCATCTGAGATTCTTGCTGTTGCTTTAAAAGAAATGGGTTACGATGTTGTTGGTACAAGTAGCTTTGGAAAAGGAACAGTCCAACAAGCTGTTCCGTTAGGTGATGGAAGTACGGTGAAATTAACATTTTTTAAATGGTTGTCACCGAAAGGCAATTGGATTCATGAAAAAGGTGTAAAGCCTACGATTGAAGTGAAGCAACCAGATTACTATTTCACTCACCCTATCCAAGTAGAAAAAACACTAACATATAACGATGCTGGAGAAGATATTGAGAATATCCAGAAAATGTTAAAAGGTCTTGGATATCAATTAGAACGAATGGATGGTTATTTTGATAAAACGACAGAAAAAGCTGTAAAAGCCTTTCAGAAAGAACAAAACATCAAACAAACTGGTAAAGTTGATCAAGAAACAGCCGGCTTAATAGAAACAGCATTAATTGAAAAAATTCGCAGTGGTGAAGACGATCGACAAATGGAAAAAGCACTACAAACGCTTTACAAATAAAATATCGCTGCTTGATAGAAAGGTGTGACTCACAGTGGTTGAACAATGGCTCGTAGAAATATTAAAAGCAATAGGGAAAATGTTTTTAAATCCATTGTTTTATTGGGCTTTTATCCTTGTTATTTTCACTGGTTATTTTCGGATAAAAGGTGAACGAATGGATTTTGGTACAAAAATATTTAATCTGTTTTCGGAATGGAAACAGACTTGGGCTCTATCCATTGGGTTTGGCATCTTTCTTTCCATAGTTTCTATAGGAATCGGGATTGTCTTTTCTTTAGAAACATTGTTATTAATGAGTATTATCGTGATCTTATTAAGCATGACATCACGTTTAAATTTATTGTCAGCCAGTTATACAATAGGACTAACGATTTTGCTTCTCGTGTTTTTACCGCCTTTATTAAAAAAACAATCATATATTGATGTGAATTTTTTCGGTGAGATTAATTTTTCTGGATTAGCGCTTCTTTTAGCTTTGTTTTTAATGTTAGAAGGCATGATGTTACGAAGAACAAAGCGTAATAAAACTTTTCCAGTTTTAACGAAGAGTCAGCGTGGTTCATGGGTTGGGGCACATCATGTGAAGAAAATGTCACTTATCCCATTTATCGCGGTCGTGCCTAATGGAACGATTACGCCTTTTGCTTCATATTGGCCTTACTTATCCATCGGTTCTGAACAATCATATAGTCTTATCGTTGTCCCATTTATAATAGGTTTTAATTACAAAGTAATCAGTGATCTTCCACATTTAGTGGGGCGAAGACTTGGAAATCAGATGTTATTATTATCTATTATCGTTTTAGCGATAGCGGTTGCTACTATTTGGACACCACAACTTATATTATTTGTCGTAGCTGTTGCTTTAATTGGTAAAGAATTTATCAATTATCGACATCGTGTGACAGATCAATCAAAAGCACCTTACTTTTATGATGTAGCACAGGGGTTACGTATTTTAAGTATTATCCCAGGCTCCCCTGCAGATCGTTTAGATGTGTTAGTAGGTGAGACGATAACAAAAGTAAATGGCAAACCGATTAATCATGTGGATGCATTTTATTATGCTTTACAGGAGAAAGGGGCTCACTTTCGATTAGATATTGTAGATGATCAAGGAGAAGTTCGTTTTATTCAAGCAGCTATGTACGAGGGGGACGATCATGAATTAGGTTTTATCTTCCCAAATGATCCATACAGTTTTCGAGCAAAAGTACCTGAAGAAATCGTATCCAATTAAACGATGACTATGAAAAAATCTGTTCCTAACGGGCAGATTTTTTCTTGTCTTAGTTAATTAGTCGAATGCTCGTTCGTATGTGTGCTATAATGATTTATGTATGATGATTCTTTAAAATGGAGGCGGTACAAGTGAATAAAAAGTTTGAACTTGTATCATCGTTTAAACCACAAGGTGACCAACCAGAGGCAATTAAACAATTAGTAGAAAAAGTATTAGCCGGTCAAAAACACCAGACATTATTAGGTGCTACTGGAACTGGTAAGACGTTTACGATTTCTAATGTTGTTAAGGAAATAAATCGCCCGACGCTTGTTATAGCTCATAACAAAACGTTAGCAGGGCAATTATATAGTGAATTTAAAGAGTTTTTTCCAAATAATGCGGTCGAGTATTTCGTTAGTTATTATGATTATTATCAACCAGAAGCTTATGTTCCATCATCTGATACGTATATTGAGAAAGACGCGAGTATAAATGATGAAATAGATAAATTAAGACACTCGGCAACATCTGCTCTTTTTGAAAGACGTGATGTCCTTATCGTTGCTAGTGTATCATGTATTTATGGATTAGGTTCCCCTGAAGAATATAAAAGCCAGGTGCTTTCTTTAAGAGTTGGCATGGAGAAAGACCGTGACGAATTGTTACGTGAACTTGTTGATATTTTATATACGCGAAATGACATTGATTTTCAGCGTGGGACATTTCGTGTACGGGGTGATTCTGTTGAGATTATTCCTGCTTCATTAGAAGAACATTGTATCCGAGTTGAATTTTTTGGTGATGAAATCGATCGTATTCGGGAAGTAGATGCACTAACAGGGGAGATTATTGGTGACCGTGAACATGTCGCTATTTTCCCAGCTTCCCATTTCGTGACGCGTGAAGAGAAAATGAAGAAAGCGATTATAAATATTAAAAAAGAGTTAGAAGAGCGGTTAAAGGAATTACGCTCTGAAGGAAAGCTTCTTGAAGCACAGCGCTTAGAACAACGTACGAACTATGATATTGAAATGATGGAAGAAATGGGATTTTGTTCAGGGATTGAAAATTATTCCCGACATCTCACATTTCGTGAAGCAGGTTCAACACCGTATACATTATTAGATTATTTTCCTGATGATTATTTAATTGTTATTGATGAGTCTCATGTGACATTACCACAAATTCGCGGCATGTATAACGGTGACCAGGCACGTAAACAAGTGCTAGTCGATCACGGTTTTCGCTTGCCATCAGCTTTAGATAACCGTCCATTGAAGTTCGATGAATTTGAGAAAAAAGCGAATCAAATGATCTTCGTATCGGCAACACCAGGACCATATGAATTAGAGCATGCACCAGATGTAACAGAACAGATTATTCGGCCGACTGGCTTATTAGATCCGATCGTTGATGTCCGTCCAATTAAAGGACAGATTGATGATTTAATTGGTGAAATAAATAAACGAATAGATAGAAATGAACGCGTCCTCGTGACAACATTAACGAAGAAGATGGCAGAAGACTTAACGGATTATTTAAAAGATATCGATATGAAAGTTGCCTATTTACATTCTGATATAAAAACATTAGAACGAATTGAAATTATTCGGGATTTACGTATTGGAAAATACGATGTCTTAATCGGCATTAACTTATTAAGAGAAGGCTTAGATATTCCAGAAGTATCGCTCGTTGCTATATTAGATGCGGACAAAGAAGGATTTCTTCGTTCAGAGCGTTCACTCATCCAGACGATGGGGCGCGCAGCGAGAAATGCGAATGGACAAGTCATTATGTATGCTGATAAAATAACAGATTCCATGCAAGTTGCTATAGATGAAACGAAGCGACGTCGTGAAATACAGTCTGCATATAATAAGAAGCATGGAATTGTACCAAAGACTATTGAGAAAGAAATCCGTGATGTTATTCGAGCGACAATGGTTGTTGAAGATGAAGAACAGACATATGAACCAAAAGCTAAACAATTCCACAAAATGTCAAAACGTGATAAAGAAAAAGTGTTGCAAAATATGGAAAAAGAAATGCGTGAAGCCGCCAAAGCACTCGATTTTGAAAAAGCAGCTGAACTACGCGATTTACTTTTCGAATTAAAATCAGAACTATGATGAGATTTATAATGTGGAAGGATGATTGTGCTGATGCCAAGTAAATCAATTAAAATAAAGGGAGCACGCGCAAATAATTTAAAAAATATCGATTTAGACATTCCAAAAAATAAATTAGTCGTGATGACTGGTTTATCTGGATCTGGAAAGTCATCACTTGCGTTTGATACGATTTATGCTGAAGGGCAAAGACGTTATGTTGAATCGTTATCAGCCTATGCAAGACAATTTCTTGGTCAGATGGATAAGCCAGATGTCGATTTAATTGAGGGCTTATCACCTGCTATTTCGATTGATCAGAAGACAACGAGCCGCAATCCCCGCTCAACTGTAGGAACAGTGACAGAAATATACGATTATTTACGCCTGCTCTTTGCTCGTATTGGTCGTCCGGTTTGTCCAAAACATGGCATTGAAATTACTTCACAGACGGTTCAACAAATGGTCGACCGAATAATGGAGTACCCAGAGCGAACGAGATTACAAATTCTCGGTCCGGTTGTTTCGGGACGTAAAGGCGAGCATATTCGTCTCCTTGAAAGGTTAAAACAAGAAGGGTATGTTCGTTTACGTGTAGATAATATGATGCGAGAAGTTACGGAAGAAATTAAACTAGATAAAAATAAAAAGCATTCGATTGAAGTCGTTGTCGATCGTATTATAGTGAAACCAGGTGTCGAAGCTCGTCTTAGTGACTCTTTAGAAACAGCTTTGAAGCTAGGTAACGGGAGAGTTATTGTAGATATCATTGACGAAGAAGAAATCGTATTTAGTGAGCTTCACGCTTGTCCTAAATGTGGCTTTTCAATCGATGAATTAGAACCGCGACTCTTTTCCTTTAATAGTCCATTCGGTGCTTGCCCATCATGTGATGGTCTCGGAACAAAATTAGAGGTGGATGTTGACCTTGTCATTCCTGATTGGAATAAAACATTAAATGAACATGCAATAGCAGCCTGGGAACCGATTAGTTCAAAATATTATCCACAGTTATTAAAAAGTGTCTGTGATCATTATGAAATCGATATGGATACACCTGTTAAAGATTTACCAGAAGAACAAATGAATATCATCTTATATGGAAGTGGCGACGAGAAAATCCATTTCTACTATGTAAATGACTTTGGTAAAGTCCATGATAAAATGATTTATTTCGAAGGTGTCATTAATAATGTTTCTCGCCGTTATCAAGAGACCTCATCAGAATTTACGCGGGAAAACTTAGAAAAATACATGGCACAAAAGGCGTGCCCAACATGTAAAGGGTATCGGTTGAAAAAAGAAGCCTTAGCGGTAAAAGTAGCCGGTAAGCATATTAGTGAAGTGACAGATTATGCGATTCGTGATGCGAAGAAATTTTTCACATCACTTCAGTTAACGGAAAAAGAGCAACAAATCGCACGATTAATATTACGGGAAATATGCAATCGACTTGATTTTTTAAATAATGTCGGTTTGGAATATTTAACTTTATCACGTACGGCAGGTACTTTATCTGGTGGTGAAGCACAACGAATACGCTTAGCAACCCAGATTGGTTCAGCATTAACGGGTGTTTTATATGTGCTTGATGAACCATCCATCGGCTTACATCAACGTGATAACGATCGATTAATACGAACTTTAAAGAATATGAGGGATTTAGATAATACATTAATTGTTGTCGAACATGATGAAGATACAATGTTAGCTGCTGACTGGTTAGTTGATATCGGTCCAGGTGCTGGAGAACATGGTGGTAAGATTGTAGCAAGTGGTCCACCTATGGAAGTGATGGCTGATGATCAGTCATTAACTGGTCAATATTTATCTGGCAAAAAGTATATACCTCTACCGATAAAACGTCGTCAACCTGATAAACGTTTTATTGAAGTCATTGGCGCGAAAGAAAACAATTTAAAAAATATTCATGTTAAATTTCCTATCGGTTTGTTTACAGTTGTCACAGGTGTATCTGGATCTGGGAAAAGTACGTTAGTAAATGATATTTTATACAAAGCATTAGCGAAAGCACTATATAAAGGAAAACATCGTCCTGGTAAACATCGAGACGTAAAAGGTATTGAACATATTGAAAAGGTGATAGATATTGACCAATCACCTATCGGACGGACACCACGTTCAAATCCAGCAACATATACGGGAGTATTCGATGATATCCGTGATGTATTTGCACAAACAAATGAGGCGAAAGTGCGTGGATATAAGAAAGGACGATTTAGCTTTAACGTTAAAGGTGGGCGTTGTGAAGCATGTCGTGGTGACGGAATTATAAAAATAGAAATGCATTTCTTACCGGATGTTTATGTTCCGTGTGAAGTTTGTCAAGGGAAGCGCTATAACCGGGAAACACTTGAAGTCAAATACAAAGGAAAAAACATTTCCGATATATTGAATATGACGATTGACGAGGCGCTAATATTTTTTGAAAATATTCCACGGATTAAGCGTAAATTACAAACAATTGCCGATGTAGGTCTCGGTTATATTAAATTAGGTCAACCAGCAACAACGTTATCCGGTGGTGAAGCACAACGTGTGAAATTAGCAAGTGAATTGCATCGTCGTTCTAATGGTAAATCTTTTTATATTTTAGATGAACCGACGACTGGACTGCATACAGATGATATTAAACGTCTCTTAAACGTGTTAAATCGCTTAGTTGATAATGGCGATACAGTGTTAGTCATTGAACATAACTTAGATGTCATTAAAACAGCGGATTATATTATTGATTTAGGTCCAGAAGGTGGAGAAGGTGGCGGAGAAGTGATTGTGACTGGGACGCCAGAAGAAGTTATGGAAGAAGAGCGTTCGCATACAGGTAAATATTTACGTAAAATTATTGAAAGAGATCAGAAACGGATGGCAAAAGATTTAGAAAAACAGGAACAAAATGTATCACTAGATTAGTAAAATAAGCGGAGGTAATCAGTCATGATTTTCTCCGCTATTTTAAATACTTAATAGATACAGACGTTAATATTTCCTTTGACATTATAGGCTGAACGATTGATTGTATGAACGTACAGTTTCTTAACGTAACGGTTTAAGATAAAGCTCTTCCAAGTTTTTGGAATAGAAAGGAGGCTTACAGTACATTTAATCAAAATAAGGATTTAAGTGGACGAGAACATCAGCTACTTCTTTATGTTCAGCCATTAATGTTTGTTTTAATTTCTTTGCGATATCATGCCCTGCTTTAACAGAAATAGACGGATCAACGGCTACTTTAATATCAATGATGATATAACTGCCATGTGTTCGAGCATAAAGTTGATCGATAACTAAAACGCCTTCAATAGAATGAATGGTCTCGATATATTTTTTTGTCTCATCTTTTGTAAGAACTTTTTCTAACATAATAGTAGACGATTCTTTTACTAAATCATAACCAACTTTAATAACGATGATTGAGACTAAGATACCCGCAACAGCATCCCCATAGACAAGTAGCGGTAATTGTAACGTATCACTTAGCATGGCTGCACTGACACCAAGCAATGCAGCGATTGAAGATAATGAATCAGAACGGTGGTGCCAGGCATCACTTATGAGTGCTGCACTATTATATTTTTTACCGACGTAATATTTATACTGAAATAATAACTCTTTCATTATAACTGAAATAATTAAAATGATGAGTGCTATTCTTGTTGGTGCTTTTGGCATGTCACCTAAAAAAACTTTAAAAGAAGAAATACTCATTTCAATACCGACAACAATTAAAATAAGAGCGATAATATTAGAAGCTATATTTTCCGCTTTTCCATGACCATATGGATGTTCCTCATCAGGCGGCTTGTTCGCAATACGCACACCGAATAGGACAATAACGGAACTAATAATATCTGAAGCAGAATGAATGGCATCTGCAATCAACGCTTTACTACCTGAAAGGAAACCACCGATTCCTTTTAAAATCGTTAACATGACATTTACGGTAATTCCTATCCATGTAGCGAAGACAATTTTTTTTGTGTTTTTTTTCACATTATTTCACCGCCTATTTAAGCTAATTTAATCGTATCAGATGTTATAGAGGTGGGTCTAGAGCAATGTTATTAGCTTTGTTAAAGATACTATTGTTGAGTCAAGTCTTTTTCCTAAAGCCAAAATATAATCTCCGTTACTCCACACGACTCAAATTATTTGATAAAATATATTTGTTAATTAGATGTCAATCAGTATGTATGCATGTTTGGAAATAAGTTTATTTCAATGTATAGTGTGGCATAACGAGCATTTACGTTATGAACCATCATTCCCCAGGTTATGGGTGGTTTATAACATGATGAGGAATAAGTTTTGACGATATGGTGATATTTCGCTAATCTTAATAGAAAGAAGATAGGGGGAACGTTATGATGAAACGAATAGAGTTAGAAGAAGTTCAACAAACATTAAATACGTTTTTACATAAAGATATTTATATTCATTTAGAGACGACGAATGGGGCGTATGCGAGCCATTTTAATGAGTCTATTAATGTCGGTGTATTTATTCGTAATGCAAATGTTTTTTGTACACAAGGAAAGATTGTTAAGGATAAAGCACATTATCGTGTTGGATTAAAGACGAAAAATGGCTGGATTTATGCTGAAGGGTTAACACATTGGGAAATTTACGAAGACAAACAGCTCCTTATGGCAGGGCATGATACAGAAGGACGCTTACTCGTTGCACTCCAATTAAGTGAAACACCATTTAAATAATAAAAGAAAGGAATGTCACTATATGAATAAAGAGAAGCATGTTGTTGTGATTTATCCTCATCCTGATGATGAATCATTTGGTGCGGCAGGTACGATTACCCAATTTCGTAAACAAGGTGTTCCAGTAACATATTTATGCGGCACACTCGGTGAAATGGGACGTAATATGGGAAATCCAATTATTGCTAACCGGGAGACAGTACCTGAAATACGGAAAAAGGAACTTATCAATGCATGCAAATTGTTAGATATAGATCTTCATTTATTAGGTTATCGTGACAAAACATTAGAATTTGAAGATGTTACTGAAGTGGCACTACATATTAAGTCTCTTCTAGAAAAGTTACAACCAAGTTTAGTTATTACCCATTATCCAGATCATGCTGTTCACCCAGATCATAATGCGTTAGGAAGAGCGGCTATCGAGGCAGTTCGATTAATGGATGAGAACTTACGTCCGACAGTGTGGGCACAAGCCATTACAAATACAGCATATGAAGATTTAGGCAAACCCGATATCGTTTATGATGTGGAACCGTATTTCGATCAAAAAATGGCAGCGATTCAAGCACATAAAACACAAGCTAGTGGTATTTTAAGCGGTTTTAAACGTAAAGATAAATCAAATGAGTCATTACGTGAAATAGCGTTAGAGCGACTAGGTAAAGAAGCGTTTTATATTTGGGATTTTAAATCATAACGATACCATACGGAGGGATATTTATGTTACAGCGTGGCTTATTATCCATTTTCCTCAATGCTATTGCCTTAATACTCGTATCGAATATATTTGATTCATTTCATTTGGAAGGCTTTGGCACAGCTTTATTGGCAAGTTTCATTTTAGCTGCCTTAAACACAGTTGTAAAACCGATTCTCATTATTTTGACGTTACCGATTACGGTCATTAGTCTTGGATTATTTCTATTTGTGATTAATGCTCTTACACTCATGATTACTCAAAGTGTGATGGGACCTTCATTTGTTATTGAAGGCTTTGGTACAGCGATTATTGCAGCAATCATTCTTTCTATTATTAATCTCATTTTAAGTAAATTTGTAAAAGATACATTACGGTATTAAAAGGGGTATAAAGTCAATGACATATGAATTAACGTATTTATGCTATGAATATATTTTAGCTAAGCCTACCACATAGGGGGAAATAAAATTGGCAATTGTACGGACAAAAGATTTGATCGAACATTTTAATTTAACAGTCGTTGCTGGTAAAGATGGATTACATAGAGAAATCAAAGAAAGTGATATTTCCCGACCTGGTATTGAATTGACTGGTTATTTTAAATATTACCCAAAGGAAAGATTACAATTAATTGGTAAAACAGAAATGGCATATTTTTTAGACTTGCCGCTTTATGAACAAAGAAATCGTGCGAATCGTTTATGTACAGATGTAACGCCAGGCATCGTCATATCGAGAGGAATGGAAGTACCGATACCAATTATTGAGGCGGCGAATCGTTCTGGTGTTCCAGTCATCCGGTCTATTCGTAAGACGACGCGCGTGATTAGCCGATTAACAAATTATTTAGAAACTAAACTAGCACCACAAACTGCGATTCACGGTGTGCTCGTTGATATTCATGGTGTTGGTGTTCTGATTACAGGTAAGAGTGGTATAGGAAAGAGTGAAACAGCTTTAGAACTCGTAAAAAGAGGCCATCAATTAGTTGCTGATGATAGTGTAGAAATTCGTCAAGCTGATTATGATACATTAATTGGTAACCCACCACCATTAATTGAATATTTATTAGAAATACGTGGCTTAGGCATTATTAATGTGATGACATTATTCGGGGCAGGTTCAGTCCGTAAGTTTAAGAAAATATCATTTATAGCTCATTTAGAACAGTGGGATGAAACGAAACAATATGATCGTCTAGGGCTAGAACACCAAAAAATGAAAATTATGGATGTTGAATTGCCTATGGTGACGATACCTGTTCGTCCAGGAAGAAACTTGGCAGTCATTATCGAAGTTGCAGCGATGAACTTTCGTCTTAAAAGGATGGGAGTTAACGCAGCAAAAGACTTTACCGATAAACTTAGCCACGTTATAGAAGAAAAAGGTAAAGAAAATTTTGAATAGGAGTGTTGTCATGACGTGTGATGCACCAACATTAAACCGTGTGTTTATCCAAATTGGTTCAAAAGAAATATACTGGTATGGCGTTATTATCGCCTTTGGATTACTGTTAGGATTAATTTTAGCAACTAGGGAAGCAGATCGTTTAGGGTTAAAAAAAGATTTAATGGTCGATCTCGTCGTATTTGCCATTCCTGTCTCTATTTTGTTTGCTCGTATGTATTACGTTATTTTTCAATGGGAACAATACGCATCTGCCTCGTGGTGGAAAATATTTGCCATTTGGGAAGGTGGTCTCGCCATTCACGGCGCATTAATCGGTGCTGTTTTGACTGCAATAATATTCGCTAAAGTTAAAAACGTATCCTTTTGGCAGCTTGCTGATATTGCTGCTCCGAGTCTCATACTTGGACAAGCAATAGGGCGATGGGGTAATTTTATGAATCAGGAAGCACATGGAGGTCCGATTTCAGAAGCGACCTATGAAAGTTTCCATCAGTATTTACCGGATTTCATTATGAATCAAATGTGTATTAACGGCGTAATGTATCATCCGACATTTCTTTATGAATCTGTATGGAATTTACTCGTTTTTGGCTTTTTATTATGGTTCAGACGAAAAAATCCATTACGTGGAACTATGTTCTTAAGTTATTTAATCGCTTATTCAATCGGGCGCTTTTTCATCGAACAGATGCGGACAGATAGTCTTTACACATTATTTGGTCATTTTCGAACAGCACAAGTTATTTCTCTACTCTTGATTATCGGTTCAATGATATTAATGATTTATCGTAAAAAATCAGGTCATGTCAAGTGTCATTATGATGGTAAAAAAGTAGCGAGATCATAGCTTGTCGTTCAGCTGTAACTTTAGTTTATTTGAATATTAGTGTCGTCATTTTATTAATCGCGATCTTAGTCTAAGATTTAACATAACATATGTATGAAGAAAGGGCATGATTCATGAAAATCGAATCCATTTTATTTGATTTAGACGGAACATTAATTAATACAAACGAGCTTATTATCGAGTCTTTTAAGTATACGTTTGATAAATACGGATTAAATTTCACGTTAGAAGAAATCAAATCATTTAACGGTCCACCGCTTTTTGAAACATTTAATAAAATTGATCCTGAAAAAGCTGAAGAAATGATGGCTGTTTATAGAGAGCATAATCTTAGCCACCATGATGATTATGTAACGGCTTTTCCAAATGTGATTGAGACAATTGCAGCATTGAAAAATGCCGATATAAACTTGGCTATCGTAACAAACAAAATGGGAAAAGGTGTGAAAATGGGACTAGATTTAACTGGGTTAGATCAATATTTTGATACGGTAATTACTTTAGGAGACGTAAAACATGGCAAACCACATCCTGAACCATTAATTAAAGCGATGCAGCTTCTAAATGCTAATCCAAAAACGACTTTAATGGTCGGTGATAATTATCATGATATTGAAGCGGGACATCGTGCTGGTGTCATGACGGCAGGAGTAAGTTGGTCTCATAAAGGGAGAGCATTTTTAGAAAGTTATCGCCCGACATACATCATCGACGATATGAAGGAATTGTTAGAGATCATTGGAGGTTAATTTATGCGTAAGACGAAGCGATATTCTGTGAAAGGGTCAAATTCATTATGGCAAATTTATCGTACCGTTTCGTTTTGGAAAGTTTTCAAAAATGTTATCGTCATCTTCATTGCTAGATATATGCCTTTTTTAAGTGTGAAAAATTGGTTATATCGTACCTTTTTACGGATGCACGTTGGTAAAAAGACAGCTTTCGCTTTAATGGTCGTTCCTGATATTATGTTTCCAGAAAAAATTTCTGTCGGTTCAAATACGATTATTGGCTATAATTCAACGATTCTCGCACATGAATATTTAATTGATGAATATAGACTCGGTGATGTGAAAATTGGTAGCAATGTGATGATTGGAGCAAATACGACGATTTTACCAGGTGTAACAATAGGAGATGGAGCTGTTGTATCAGCAGCAACACTTGTCCATAAAGATGTTCCGGCTGGAGCCTTTGTAGGTGGCAATCCGATGCAACTTATTTATACAAAAGAGGAAATGGAAGCACGCCAAAGGAATAAATAAGCATTTCTTTGAGTGAAAAGAAAGGGTGCGATTCAATTGCAAATACCAACGGGGATTTTACCAGCCATCCGAAGAATGAAAGACTTTGAAGAAGCCTTACAGACAACGTCAAAATATGTTATTTTTTTAGAAACGAAATTATCACAATTAACTCAACTTGTTCGACATGCTAGACGTTGTCGTAAAAAGGTATTAATCCATTTTGATCTTATTCAAGGTTTAAAAGCTGATGAACATGGTATGGAATTTCTTATTCACGTGATTAAACCTGATGGTGTTTTATCAACGCGTGGCAATGTGATACAACTCGCAAAGAAGCATCACCTATTAGCTATTCAGCGCATGTTTTTACTTGATAGTCTCGCCTTAAAAAATAATATAAAACTCGTTAAACGGTCACAGCCTGACTGTATTGAAGTCCTACCTGGGCTTGTGCCAACTATGATTCAAATGGTCCAGAAAGAAACAGGATTACCAATCATTGCTGGCGGATTAATTCGCCAGCAAGAGGATATTACAACTGCTCTTAAAGCCGGAGCTATTGCTGTATCAACGTCAGAACGCCATTTATGGCAGTAGCTGTATGAATTCTTTTGTTTGAATAGAAACTTATGTTATACTATATTTATCAAGTAAATATAAATGGTCGGAGAAATGGAGAAACCGCAAATATACTAATTGAGTAAAGTTAGTATATTTTGCGGTTTTTATTTTTCCTAAAATATGTAAAATTTAAATCGATAGGAGATAGTAAGATGAGCACAATGATAAGAGATGACATGTTAAGTCAATTAAAAAGCGAAGAGCAACTTGATTTATTAGTAATAGGTGGGGGAATTACAGGTGCAGGTATTGTATTAGATGCAACAACAAGAGGGTTAAAAACTGCTGTTGTTGATATGCAGGATTTTGCTGCTGGAACATCAAGTCGTTCAACAAAGTTAGTACATGGCGGATTACGTTACTTGAAAGGACTTGAATTTAAACTTGTAGCTGAAGTAGGAAAAGAACGCGAAGTCGTCTATGAAAATGGGCCACATGTCACAACATCAGAATGGATGATGCTCCCTTTTCATAAAGGTGGAACATTCGGACCGTTAACAACAAATATCGGTTTACGTTTATATGATACATTAGCAGGTGTTAAAAAAAGTGAGCGGCGAAAAATGCTCAGCCGGGAAGAAACATTAGCTAAGGAACCGCTTTTAAAAGAGTCAGGATTAAAGGGGGCAGGCTACTATGTTGAGTATAAAACGGATGATGCACGTTTAACGATTGAGGTAATAAAGAAAGCTGTCGAACATGGTGCAATTGCCGTCAATTATTTAAAAGTGACTGATTTTATTTATGAAAATGGAAAAGTCGTCGGTGTCCATGTTATTGACTTATTAACAAATGAGACGGATGAAATTTATGCTAAAAAAATAATTAATGCTTGTGGTCCATGGGTAGATGATTTACGAGAACTTGACAAATCGAAAAAAGGGAAACACTTATATATTACGAAAGGGGTTCATCTCGTTTTCTCAAATCGTGTATTTCCATTACAACAAGCGATCTATTTTGATGCACCTGATGGCCGAATGATTTTTGCCATCCCACGTGATAGTAAAACTTATGTAGGTACGACTGATACGCCATTTGAAGGAAATCTTGCTCAGCCGACGGCAACGGCTGAGGATCGTGATTACATTCTCCATGCCATACATGAAATGTTCCCAACGCTTCATTTAACTGCGGCAGATGTAGAATCAAGTTGGGCTGGTGTACGACCATTGATTGCTGAAGATGGAAAGAATCCTGATGAAATTTCCCGTAAAGATGAAATTTTTTATTCTGATTCTGGTCTACTATCAATCGCTGGTGGAAAACTAACCGGTTATCGAAAAATGGCTGAACAAATCGTCGATATTGTAGTAAAGCAATTGAAAGAAGAAGAAGGCATATTATATTCAAGCTCTATAACAAAAGATTTACCGCTTGCAGGTGGAGAAGTGGGCGGGTCAAAAGGTTTTCAAGCTTTTAAAATACAAGCTATCAAAGAAGCTGTTCAAGTAGGAATAAGTGACAAGGATGCCGCGAGACTTGTTAAGCGATATGGTACAAATGTTTATCGAATCGTCGACCTATATAAAAAAGAAAAGGGTTCACAATCAAGTGAAGCGATAGATCCACTCGTTTTAGCAGAACTAACTTATAGTATTTACAATGAATGGGTTTGTCGTCCAATCGATTTCTTTATTAGAAGAACCAGCGCGCTATTTTTCGATATTGATTGGGTACGAGAGCATAAACAATCCGTATGTGAACATATGGCGAAAGTCTTTCGATGGACAACAGAAGAACATCGAAAAGCTGTTAGTGAATTAGAAGATGCAATACAAGATGCCGTGCAATTTTTGTAAAAAGAATAAAAGAGAGCTGTCAAGTAAGCAGAGAAATGGTTTCTCATTTTCTCTGCTTAAGTTATTTAATAATGTTTAGGGGATATGTATGAAGTAACTGTATGTATTACAAAATATCGCTAACTAACGAGAAAGAATAAATGATTCATCATGTGACTAAATTCATAGGTTGTTTTATATGATTAACGTCTCCTGTTTTGCATATATGACATGAAAGATGATATTTTTTATAAAATGTTATTAGAGTGCTCTAGATGAATCTAACTATTCGTCGAAATAAAGCTAGATATGTTATAATTTGTACGGTGCAAATTATGAAAAGAGATTGGGGTTATTATGCAAGAATCAATTAAGAAACAAAAGTTAAACAATGTTATCCCTTTTGTTCCTGAAGGAGATTTTTATTTTTCGCATGGTGTGAAAGCATTTAAAAAGAGAAAGTTCGACAATGCATTAAAATGGATTCAAAGAGCTGTAGAGAAGTCACCAGATGATCCATTATATCAATGCCAAATGTCTATTATATATACTGAAATTGGCTTGTTTCATAAAGCGAATGAAGTTCTAACGAATGTATTAAAGACAGCGAATGAACAATATAGTGACTGTTTTTATTTATTGGCGAATAATTATGCCCACCTCGGTTTATTATCTGATGCTAGAAAATATGCAGAAACATATTTGGAGCAAGAACCAGATGGTGACTTCGCTGATGAGGCTGAAGAATTGTTAGAAATCATTGACTTAGAAGAACAAGATGATTGGCTATTAGATGATGAAGATGAATTAATTATTTATCAAGAAACAGCCTTTTTTTATATGGAGACAATGAATTGGAAAAAGGCTCTACCTATTTTAGAAGAAATGTTGCTTCTTTTTCCCGACCATCAACAAGCAAAACATGATTATGCACAAGCTTTATTTTTTTTAGGAGAAAAAGAGGCTGCATATCAAGTCGAATGGGCAGAATTAGAAAAAAACCCATCTTCTTTAAATAGTGTGACAAATTTAGCTTTATTTTATTATATAGATAAACGACAATCGGAATATGAATCACTCATTCGTGCATTACTAAATATATACCCGATGCATGACCATCAAAAGTTAAGATTAGCCACCGTACTTGGACGAACTGGCTACTATGAAACAGCTTATAACCGTTTTCGAATGATTAATAAAGAAGCAGTAAAAGGACATCTATCATATTATAGATGGTACAGTTACACTCTTTATCATCTTGGAAAGAAAGATAAGGCTTTAACAATTTGGAAAGAAGGATGTAAGAAACATCCAATGATGTTAAAAGAAGTACATCCATGGGATAGATGAGCAAATAGATAGACGAAATGTGTTAATTCTTATACGCTTAGATTAACAGTAATAAAATAGAAAGTGAGCTGATCGTAATGGCTGAAGAAAGAATGTACGATGTTGTCATTGCAGGAGTAGGTCCAGCAGGTATGACAGCGGCTGTATATGCCTCTCGTGCAAATTTAGACACATTAATGATTGAAAGAGGTATTCCGGGTGGGCAAGTTGCTAATACAGAAGATGTCGAAAACTACCCTGGATTCGATCATATACTTGGACCAGATTTATCGAATAAAATGTTTGAACATGCTAAGAAATTCGGAGCGGAATATGCATACGGAGATATTTCAGAAGTTGTTGATCATGGGGATTATAAAGTCGTAAAGACGGCCGATCAAGAATATAAAACAAGAGCAGTAATCATTGCAACTGGTGCAGAGCAAAAGAAACTCGGTATCCCTGGTGAAGAAGAATTTGTGGGACGCGGTGTTTCGTATTGTGCCGTTTGTGATGGTGCCTTTTTCAAAGATAAAGAACTCGCTGTCATCGGTGGTGGAGATTCCGCAGTTGAAGAGGGCATTTATTTAACAAAATTTGCTAAGAAGGTAACAATTATTCACCGCCGTGATGAACTAAGAGCACAAAAGATTATTCAAGAACGTGCCTTTAATAATGATAAAATTGATTTTATTTGGAATACAGAAGTTGAGAAGATTAATGGACCAGATGGTAAGGTAAGTAACTTATCATTAGTTAATCGCGAAACAGGAGAAAAATCAACGTTTGATGTCGATGGTGTGTTCATTTACATCGGGACGATTCCTTTAAGTGAACCGTTTAAATCACTTGATATTACAAATGATGAAGGATATATCCCAACAAACGAAGAAATGGAAACAAAAATTCCAGGCATTTATGCAGCTGGTGATGTTCGTGAGAAAAAACTTCGTCAAATTGTTACTGCGACCGGAGACGGAAGTATTGCAGCTGAAGCAGCAATTGCTTATGTTGAGGAAATGAAGGAAAAGGAAAAAGCAGCAACAACAAAATAAATAGAAAATGAGACTTGGACAAAATCATTTTTAATCTTCCATAAAGTATACAGAGAATGATAATGCGTTATACGCTCTTGATTAGTCTAGGACTGTTATTCATTGTCTGCCCTTTTCTTAAAGTAATTTCAATTTAACGCCTTTGTAACACAGGCGAAACAAATATCTCATATAATGAGATTAATAATGACCCCCCTTTTTAATTATAAGATATATTTTTTTAGCACAGATTTCTCTCTCATCTGTGCTTTTTTTTGTTTGAAAATAGGTCGACCTAAAGCTACTTCAGAAAATTGGTATGTCCCTGATATTCATTGTATACTATATTATACATATGTTTTTTTATAGTACTTAATGCATATTCATAAGATAACGGCTATTAAAGTAGCGATAGAAAGGAGAGTATGCATGACAAAACAACGAAGTGAGACAAAATTAGTCATTATCACTGGCATGTCCGGTGCTGGAAAAACAGTGGCCATACAAAGTTTTGAAGACTTAGGTTATTATTGTGTTGATAATTTACCACCAACATTATTACCTAAATTTCTTGAGCTAATGAAAGACTCTACAAATACGATTCAAAAAGTTGCTCTTGTTATCGACTTACGAGCGCGTGAATTTTTTGATAGCTTATTCGACTCTTTAGACGCCTTAAGTGATGAGGAATCTTTTGATGAACATATATTGTTTTTAGATGCGGAAGATGAGCAACTCGTCAGCCGTTATAAAGAAACAAGGCGGTCTCATCCATTAGCTGTCGGTGATTTACCATTAAAAGGAATCCAACAAGAACGGCTTTTATTAGATGAGTTAAAAGGGCGTGCCCAGCATATAATCGATACAACGAATTTAAAACCGAAAGAGCTCCGTGAGAAAATTTTAAAAACATATAGCGAAGAAGAACAAGAAGTATTTTCAGTTCATATGCTATCATTCGGATTTAAATATGGATTACCAATTGATGCTGATTTAGTTTTCGACGTACGGTTTTTGCCAAATCCGCATTACGTCCCAAATTTGCAACCATTAACAGGATTAAATGCTGATGTATCATCCTATGTTTTTAAATGGTCTGATACACAGAAATTCCAAGAGAAAGTATTAGATTTACTTGAGTTTATGCTCCCGTTATATAAAAAGGAAGGAAAATCTCAGCTTGTTATCGCAATTGGATGTACGGGAGGACAACATCGCTCAGTTGCATTATCCGAGTATTTCGCTAAAGTCCTTTCGCAAGATTATATAACACATATTACACATCGTGATATAGATAAACGGAAGGGACAGTAGGCCAATGAGTACAATTCAAAATCCCCCCCGGATTGTTGTGATTGGTGGCGGGACAGGCATGCCCGTTTTATTACGTGGCTTAAAGAATAAGCCGATTGATTTAACAGCGTTAGTGACAGTAGCTGATGATGGTGGGAGCACAGGAAGGTTACGTCAAGAAATCGATATGCCTGCACCAGGTGATATTAGAAATGTCATTGCAGCGATGTCAGATGTTGAACCAATATTAATTGATTTATTTCAGTACCGTTTTTCAATTGATAACGGTTTATCTGGTCATTCGTTGGGTAATTTACTATTGGCGGCGATGGCTTCTGTTACAGGCGATTTTTATACGGGTGTTAAAGAGTTATCTCGCGTATTTGGAGTAAAAGGAAAGATTTATCCTATTTCTAATGAGAATTTACAACTCCATGCGCAAATGACTGATGGAACGATTGTTTCAGGTGAGTCAAACATTCCATTAGCACGTAAAAAAATAAAGCGTATCTTTTTAACACCAGAACATGTTCAACCATTTCCGTATGCTGTTGAAGCAATTAAAGAAGCAGACCTTGTCGTTATTTCACCTGGAAGTCTTTATACGAGTATATTACCGAATTTAATCATTCCAGGAATCGATAAAGCACTTCAAAAGACAAGCGCTAAGGTCGTATACGTTTGTAATGTGATGACACAATTAGGTGAAACGACGAATTATACCGCAGCTGATCATGCACAAGCTATAAACGATCATATAGGTGATAACTGTATAGATGCTATTATTGTCCATAATGAAGCTATTAGTAAAGAAGTACGCGATCGATATGCATTAGAGCAAGCAGCACCAGTTTTATTAGATCGAAATCGATTAATCGATATGGGAATTGAAGTGATAGAAGGTGATATTATAACGCATCAATATGAAACAGTCCGTCATGATACGGAAAAAATTTCTACATTATTACATTCATTAGTTGTTAAGAAATAAAAAGAAGGAGGGAGCAGTTTGTCCTTTGCTTCTGAAATAAAAAATGAGTTAACACGAATTGAATCAGATTCATCATGTATGATAGCTGAATTATCTGCATTAATTCGTATGAATGGCGTCATTTCATTTTCTGAGCATGGCTATGCTTTAGACATACCAACGGAAAATGCCGCAATAGCGAGAAGAATTTATTCCTTAATCAAAGCAATGTATCAATTACCTATTGATTTGCTCGTTCGCAAGAAAATGAAACTAAAGAAGAACAATGTGTATATCGTTAGAATTACGACGAAGGTCCGTGAGCTACTTCAAGATTTAAAAATCTTTGATGAGGAACCATACACATTTGTTCATAACATATCAGATGAAATTGTAGCGAAAAAGTGTTGTAAACGTGCTTATCTACGTGGTGCATTTTTAGCAGGCGGTTCGATTAACAATCCAGAAACATCATCATATCATTTAGAAATATTCAATGTCTATAAAGAGCATAATCAAGCACTATGTGATTTGATGAATGAGTTTGACTTAAGGGCAAAACAATTAAAAAGAAGAAATGGATTTATCGTTTACTTAAAAGAAGCGGAAAAAATTACTGAATTTCTAAGTATCATTGGTGCACATAATGCATTATTTAAATTTGAAGATGTTCGGATTGTCCGCGATATGAGAAATTCAGTCAACCGACTCGTCAACTGTGAAACAGCAAATATAAATAAAACAATAGGTGCTGCTTTTAGACAAATGGAAAACATTAAATTGATTGAACGAACGATTGGGCTAGATGCCTTGCCAGAAAAACTAAAGGAAGTCGCGATTACAAGAATGAATCATGAAGAAGTTTCATTAAAGGAATTAGGTGAATTGATCCCGAGTGGAAAAATATCCAAATCAGGGGTTAATCATCGGATGAAAAGAATTGATGAAATTGCCGATAAAATTCGTAAAGGAAAAATGTAAAGTAGCATAATAGAAGATAATTAACGTTTTCAAAGAAACATGGTATAATAAAAATATTTATAGCCGGATTTTTTAACGCCTATTGAGAGCGTTTCCTAAGATTGGAGAGGATGATATCATTGGTTGAAAAAACAGTTACAATAGAATTAGAAACAGGCCTACAGGCACGTCCAGCAGCACAATTCGTTCAAGAAGCAAATCGTTATTCATCCCATATTTTTTTAGAAAAAGACGGGAAAAAAATTAACGCTAAAAGTATTATGGGATTAATGAGTTTAGCGATTACTAAAGGTGAAACAGTAACATTAATAGCAGACGGTCCAGACGAAGAAGCGGCATTAAACCATTTAATTAGTTTTGTCTCTAAATCCTAAATCTGTGCTTGTGAAGTTTATAACAATTGTAAACCGTGCTTATCTGGAATAAAGGATTCAGAACTAAACCGGTAGAGAATGTATTTCTAGGCCGGTTTTTTCATTTGAATGAAGTAGCTGCATGATAGTTGTGATTTAAGTATCGAAATCTCCCTTTAAATGCAGAGAGTAGATCTAAGGTCCCTCTACTCCCGTACGGATTAATGCGTAGTAGAGCGTTACACTCAACTCCGTACGGATTTCTTAAAAATGAGCACTTGATAAGGAGTAGACCTTCCACACTGTAAAATATTCCTATGATCGTATAATAACATGCAGAATAAAGTTTTATCCTTTCGCCGTTATATAAATTGGCAAATATTTATTATCATGATGAGTAGAACAGGGTGACAAAACTTTGATTCAGCCGAATAGATACATAACATAATAAAAAATGCTTTCCAATAGACAAAATTGGAAAGCATTTTCTTTCTATTATTTATCTTTTCGTTCAAGAATACTGTCTATTAATCCATATTCAACAGCAGCAGGAGCTGTCATGAAATTGTCACGGTCCGTATCGCGTTCAATGACTTCAATCGGTTGCCCAGTTCTTTCAGAAAGAATTTGGTTCATTTTATCACGCATTTGTAAAATACGCTTTGCGTGAATTTCAATGTCTGCTGCTTGACCTTGTGTTCCACCTAATGGTTGGTGAATCATTATTTCACTATTCGGTAATGCATAGCGTTTACCTTTTTCACCAGCAGCAAGTAAAAAAGCCCCCATAGATGCAGCCATACCGATACAAATAGTTGATACATCTGATTTAATAAATTGCATGGTATCGTAAATAGCCATTCCAGCTGTGATAGAACCACCTGGTGAGTTAATATATAGTGAAATATCTTTACCTGGGTCTTCTGCTTCTAGAAATAAGAGCTGAGCAACGATAGAGTTCGCTACATTATCATCAATTGCGCTCCCTAACATAATGATTCTGTCTTTTAATAAACGTGAATAAATATCATACGCACGCTCTCCACGATTTGTTTGTTCAACAACTGTAGGAATTAAATGCATTTTCAATTTCCTCCTTAAATGACAATAATATGAAGTCTTATTTTATCATAAACTAAAGGTCAATGAAGGTCAAACATAAAGATTATAATTTGTTTATATCATCCATATTAACCGATTATCCTTTGAAATAAACAATTTATTTCAAAGGGACTTGTCATAAAATATAAAAAGCGATATAATAAAACTTGTGTCATTAATATGCGCCCGTAGCTCAGCTGGATAGAGCAATGGATTCCGGTTCCATGTGTCGGGGGTTCGAGTCCTCTCGGGCGCGTTTGTTTTAAACTATTGTTTGGCAAAGGATAGAGAGCATTCTATCTTTTGCCTTTTTTTGTTTTTCGGTCACGAATTGGTCACATCGCTTTCAAAATACAACTTTAATCAAATATTAAAAATCATTTTATGTTGAAAATCGCAATAAAAGCCTGAAAGCATGTTACAGTGGGACGAGACTGGGGCCTGTAAGTTTCGAAGTTAGATATATGATAGATGGTGAATTTTACAAAGATAAAATAAATAATGTGAAAGGTAGATGAAAGTGCCTAAAGAATTTGAAGATTATTTCTTAGAATTACAAGTGAATATGGTAGGGGTTTGTTTAAGAATATGTAAATCATAAAGCAAACGATATTTATATTTATTGCTCCTATGAGTCAAGTGTATATGTGTTTAATGTTTTTTTAAGATAAAAAATAATGTTTATCGTAAACATCAATTAAATAATATTTCAAATGAGTTCGATACATCAATTGCTAAGCAAGAAGCATTATTAGATATTGGGATTAAAAATTTAGAGGAATTGCATAATAAATGTAAAGAATTCAATCGTGATATGCCGACCGAAATGAAATTGCATTACAATGTTCAGAGTAATAAACTAAATGGTAGGTATCGTTATGATTTAGTTTATTCAAATGATGAATTATTGCATCCTAACGACATTTTCAATGAGTGGTTTGAAGAAGTTAAAAAAGAAATAGAAAAATAATTAATACAACACCTTGAAGATGAGAAATTATTCAAGGTGTTGTTTATAAAAACCCTATTTTTTCTGTGTTATTTATGGTAAAAATTGGGGGCGTTCTTCGATCAAAATCTGTTTTCATTATTAGACTTTCTAGAATATGCAGCAATCTTTTCACTTGATATAATTACCCATCAAATCAATCAGTACATCCGCAATGATTTTCCCAGCAGTTTTTGGTGCGACTTTACCTGGGATACCGAGCGCATGAATAGCTTTAATTCCTTTATTATGTGCTGTTGTAAAATCAGTACCTCCTGGACTCGAAGCAAGGTCAATAATTAATGAATCCGAACCCATCTTTTCAATCAGCTTGTCATCAAGTACGAGATAAGGAACGGTATTGATAACGATTTGAAACTGGTCAATGACTTCATAAATCTCATCAAAATAAATGCCTCTCATTCCCATTTCTTTTAACCGTGCCCTGTCTTTCGACTGCCTCACACAAACAGTAACATGTGCACCAACAGCAGCAAACAATCTAGCGACAGACATACCAACACGACCGAAGCCTAGTACAAGAACATGGGAATCATGAATTGTTTCAT
Organism: Cerasibacillus quisquiliarum; assembly: GCF_014202495.1. Lineage (GTDB taxonomy): Bacteria > Bacillota > Bacilli > Bacillales > Amphibacillaceae > Cerasibacillus > Cerasibacillus quisquiliarum. The sequence goes on from NZ_JACHHA010000001.1 coordinate 426,973, forward strand.
CGGTGTGCTCCATGGCGATATGTAAAGTTCCTTCAGCTGTTGGAATTGAATTTAAAATAGCCACATCATCACGGTCAAATAATGTCACTAATGATCTACTCGAATTCATCACCATTTGTTTTAAATACGCATTTGCCACACCTGTATAAATGATACATGTTTCTTTCGTTTTACTTAACATTTCTTCTGTTAAAACGAGTTCTGTATCAGCATATGGACTAAGTTCGACCACCCCTTGATCATTTACCCCAGAAACAGGTAAGATGATCGAATCAATGGTAGAAAAATCAATGTTCGCTAATCTGTCATGAGTCACATTGTGTAAGGAAAAAGCAAATTTCTCCCAACCGACAGCAATCACTTGAAAATCAGCTTTAGCAAATGACTGAACAACTTCTCTGTAACGCGCATCTCCACCAATCATTAATACACGATGTATGGTGGTTGTCATTTAAATCAACTCCTCTTGAAATGATATGTTTACGATAACAAATCAATCGTTATGTTGCTTCATATATAGTAAAAATTTTGCTGAATATGTCTAAAACGACTATAATTGTAACCGATAAAGGAGTGGCATACAATGAAACAAAATGAAAAAATAAAGATCGGAATTATTGGATACGGTAATTTAGGTCGGGGAGCAGAATTGGCGGTTCAGAATAACCTTGATATGGAATTAGTCGGGATATTCACAAGAAGAGATCCAGCGACAATTAAAACAGCGACTCATCATGTCAAAGTTTACCCATATCATGATATAGAAAGTTTTAAGGGAAAAATTGATGTCATGGTATTATGTGGTGGCTCAGCGAGTGATCTACCAAAAATGAGTCCCGAAGTAGTTGAACACTTTCCGATTGTTGATAGCTATGATAATCATGCAAAGATTCCTGAGCACTATGAGAGAGTGAATGAAGCTGCTCTAAAGGGAGGAAACACGGCTATCATCTCAACCGGTTGGGATCCTGGTTTGTTTTCTCTTAATCGCTTATTAGGAGAAATCGTCATTCCGAAAGGTGGGACACATACGTTTTGGGGAGAAGGCCTTAGTCAAGGTCATTCCGAAGCTGTTCGTCGTATAAAGGGTGTTAAACATGCGGTTCAATATACAGTTCCTATTGAATCAGTATTAGCTGATGCAAGACGTGGCAAAGGCGAAAACTTATCAGCAGCAGAACGGCATAAACGTGTTTGTTATGTCGTTGCTGATGAGAAAGAACATAAACGGATAGAGAAGGAAATTAAAACGATGCCTGATTATTTCGCACCATATGATACGACTGTTCACTTTATTGATGAAGCGACATTTTTCAATGAACATCAAAAAATGAAACACGGTGGCTTTGTCATTCGCTCTGGAAAAACAAGTCCAAATCATCAACAAACAGTAGAGTTCTCCCTTACACTAGAAAGTAATCCAGAATTTACTGCAAGTGTTTTAGTCGCATATGCACGTGCAGCTCATCGACTCCAGAAAAAAGGTGAAATAGGTGCGAAAACACCATTTGATGTTCCTTTTGCTTTGATGACAAATAAAACAACAGCCCAATTGATGAAAGAATTATTATAAAAAAGGAAGACAATGAGATGACCTTATATTTTTACATGCGTGAAAATTGTCCACTCTGTGAAGAGGCAGAGCAATTATTAGAAATGCTTCAATTAGACTATCACTTTACAATTGAGAAGAGAAATATTGAAGAAGATGATCGCTGGTTAAGTCAATATCAAATGGAAATCCCCGTCGTTGAAATCGGGGAGGATGTTTTATATGGAAAAGACTTAAATTTACATCAATTAGAAAAAAAGATTAAATCGTTAGGATATAAAAGTTGAAATATGGTATACTAAAAATAGGAAAAATATTTTTCCTATTTTTTTAAAACAAGCGGGACACATTTGACCCGGGCGGGGTAAAAAACGACCATCTAAGAGGAGCTTATGACATGAATAGTTTACTTGACATACTAAAAAGAATATACCCGAATATGTTACAAGATATGAAACAACGTTACGATCTAATGAGACATGTCAACTTGCTCCAACCAATCGGCAGGCGTTCATTGGCAGATGTTATGGGATTAACTGAACGTACGATTCGTAGCGAGATAGAATTATTACAAGAACAGCGGATTTTGCATGTGACAAATAAAGGAATGTTTTTAACTCAGGAGGGTAAATATGTTTTAGAACAACTTGTACCCTTTATTAAGGAGTTATCAGGTTTAAACGAGTTAGAACAAAAAGTAAAAAAACAATTAGGTTTAGAAAAAATCATTATTGTACCTGGTAATAGTGATGAAGAGAAATGGGCTAAGCTAGAAATGGGAAGAGCCTGTGCGAATTATTTGGATTCTATTATGACACCAGAGGCAACGATTGCTGTTACTGGTGGCTCAACGATTGCAGCTGTAGCAGAACAAATGGAAGAAACAGACGGTGATAACCAATATCTCTTTGTTCCTGCACGCGGTGGATTTGGTGAAAATGTTGAGTATCAAGCAAATACAATCGTTGCTAAAATGGCTCAAAAAACAAACAGTTCGTATCGCATGCTTTTTATGCCTGACGTATTAAGTGAAGCGTCATTTAATACAATGCGTCATGAACCAGCAATTCACGCTGTATTAGAACGTATTAAGGAAGCGCAAATTGTCCTTCATGGATTAGGTGACGCTATCACGATGGCCCGAAGACGAGATACGCCACAAGCTATCATAGAGAAATTAATTGATGAAGAAGCTGTTGCTGAAGCATTCGGTTATTATTTTAATAAAAACGGTCATATCATTCATCAAGTTGTTTCAACAGGCATTGATTTGGAGGATTTAGTTACAAAAGAACATGTCATTGCAGTTGCGGGAGGACTTTCTAAAGCTGAAGCCATTTCAGCCTATTTTAAAACTAGCTATAGCAAGACATTAATTACAGATGAAGGCGCAGCGATTGGTATATTAAGGGATGCTTCCCTTTAATATATAAAACGAAAGATTCATTAAGGAGGAAGACAAATGACAGTAAAAGTAGGGATTAACGGCTTTGGTAGAATTGGACGATTGGTTTTTCGTGAGTCATTAAAAAGTGACAAAGTAGAAGTTGTGGCAGTGAATGATTTAACTGATGCTGAGATGTTGGCACATTTATTAAAATATGATTCAGTACATGGAAAAATGGCTGAAAAGATTACTGTTAATGGTTCAAATATTTCAGTTGGTGGTAAGGAAGTTAAAGTGTTCGCCGAAAAGGATCCAGCCAATTTACCATGGGGTGACTTAGGTGTAGATATTGTTATTGAAGCAACAGGGCGTTTTAGAGATCGTGAATCGGCACAAAAGCATATTGATGCAGGAGCAAAGAAAGTTATTATTTCTGCACCGGGTAAAGATGTTGATTTAACTGTTGTTATGGGTGTTAATGATCAACAATATGAAGCGGACAAACATCATATCGTATCAAATGCTTCTTGTACGACAAACTGTTTAGCACCATTTGCTAAAGTATTGCATGAACATTTCGGAATCAAACGTGGTCTTATGACAACGATTCACGCTTATACAAATGACCAACAGATTTTAGATTTACCTCATAAAGATTACCGTCGTGCACGTGCAGCGGCTGAAAATATTATTCCAACAACTACAGGTGCGGCAAAAGCCGTTTCTGAAGTGTTGCCAGAATTAGCTGGTAAATTGAATGGCATGGCTGTACGTGTCCCTGTTCCAGACGGCTCTGTCGTTGATCTAGTAGCAGAACTTGAAAAAGAAGCTACTGTTGAAGAATTAAATGCAGCATTTAAAGAAGCAGCTGAAGGCGAATTAAAAGGCATTTTAGAATATAGTGAAGAGCCACTTGTGTCAACGGATATTGTTGGTAATCCACATTCATCTATTTTTGACGCTTTATCAACAATGGTTATGGATGATAATTTAGTAAAACTTATTTCTTGGTATGATAATGAAATGGGCTATTCTGCCCGCTGTGTGGACTTAGCAGCATTAATGGCAGATAAAGGACTATAATATGAAAAAGAGGGAGAGCATTCCCTCTTTTTTTATTCTAAAAAGAAAACGTGAACTAGAAATGGATAATGAAAGCATTTTACGGGAAAAACTTATATAATGGATGTGTACATATGATTTTTAAATGGGAGGCTATCCAGTGAATAAAAAAACTCTAAAAGATATTCAAGTTAAAGGAAAAAAAGTATTTTGCCGCGTTGACTTTAATGTACCGATGCAAGATGGCGACGTAACAGACGATACAAGAATTAGAGCAGCTTTGCCTACCATTAATTATTTATCAGAAGCAGGCGCAAAAGTGATATTAGCTAGTCATTTAGGGCGCCCGAATGGACAAGTTGTAGAAGAATTACGTCTAGATCCTGTGGCGAAGCGCTTAAGTGATTTAACAGGAAAGGTCGTTCTAAAGACTGATAGCGTTTATGGTGATGAGGTGAATACAGCTATTTCTCAATTAGAAGATGGCGATATATTACTGATAGAAAATGTACGTTTCCATCCAGGTGAAACAACGAATGATCCAAAATTAGTTGAAGCGTTTGCTGAAATGGCTGATATTTACGTGAATGATGCATTCGGTACAGCCCATAGAGCGCATGCATCAACAGCTGGTGTTGCAGAAAAGTTGCCAGCTGTCGCGGGTTTTTTAATGGAAAAAGAAATAGCTGTTTTAACGAAAGCATTAGAAGAACCAGAGCGTCCGTTTACAGCTATTATTGGTGGTGCTAAGGTCAAAGATAAAATCGATGTTATCGATAACTTTTTAGATAAAGTCGACTATTTACTTGTTGGTGGTGGTCTAGCTTACACTTTTATTAAAGCGAAAGGATATGATATCGGCAAATCATTACTTGAAGAAGATAAAATCGACTTAGCTAAGGAGTTTTTACAAAAAGCTGAAGAAAAAGGTGTTCAATTCATCATTCCGGAAGACACAGTAATTGCGGATCGGTTTAGTGAAGAAGCAGATACAAAAATTGTTTCTATTGAAGATATGCCAAACGACTGGCAAGGCTTAGATATTGGAATTAAAACACGTGAAACATTTGCTGACATTATTGCTAAATCAAAACTCGTTATTTGGAATGGACCGATGGGTGTATTTGAGATGAATCCTTTTGCAGGTGGAACCCGTGCTGTCGCAAAATCACTTGCCGAAGCAGATGGTTTTACTATAATTGGTGGTGGGGATTCTGCAGCAGCTGTAGAAAAGTTTGGACTTAGTGATCAAATGGATCACGTCTCAACAGGTGGCGGTGCGTCTTTAGAATTTATGGAAGGAAAAGAACTTCCGGGAATTAAGGCTCTTGATGATAAAGAATAATGAGCAAGCCCTTTTAAAAAAACAATCAAGAGGTGGTTTGAATGAGAAGGAAGGTTATTGCAGGTAATTGGAAGATGAATAAAACAATTGCCGAAGCTCATGCTTTTATTGAACAAGTTAAAGAACGATTACCTAAATCAGATCAAGTTGAAGCGATTGTTTGTGCACCATTTATCCATTTACCTTTATTAGTAGAAAAAGCGAAAGGCACAAACTTAAAAATAGCTGCACAAAATATGCATGAGCAAGAAAGCGGTGCGTTCACAGGAGAAGTAAGTCCGACCATGTTAAAAGATATCGGCGTCACCCATGTCATTATCGGTCATTCTGAGCGCCGAGAATATTTTGCCGAAACCGATGAAACTGTTAATAAAAAAGTTCATGCAGCATTTAAACACGGATTAACACCAATTGTATGTGTAGGTGAAACATTGGAGCAACGAGAAGCAAATGAAACGAAAGAACAAGTCGCATCACAAGTAAAAAAGGCTATTGCTCGTTTAACAGATGAACAGGTTAGAGAAGTCATTATCGCTTATGAACCAATTTGGGCGATCGGAACTGGAAAAACAGCATCAAGTGCAGATGCTAATGAAGTATGTCAACATATTCGTGAGACAATAGAAAAAGAAACATCGGCAAATATAGCTAACAAAGTCATCATTCAATATGGTGGTAGTGTGAAGCCGACCAATATAGATGAATTATTGGCACAATCAGATATTGATGGAGCATTAGTAGGAGGAGCAAGTTTAGAAGCTGGGTCTTTCTTACAGCTTGTGGAGGCAGGAACGAATGAATGAACGTAAAGCACCAACCGCATTGATCATTTTAGATGGGTTTGCCCTTCGAGATGAAGTGATTGGTAATGCGGTTAAACAAGCAAATAAACCAAATTTTGATCGTTATTGGAAAATGTACCCACATAACCAACTTAAAGCGAGTGGTGAGGCTGTCGGTTTACCTAACGGTCAAATGGGAAATTCAGAAGTTGGTCACTTAAATATCGGAGCTGGGAGAATTGTTTACCAAAGCTTAACACGAATTAATTTGTCTATTGAGAGCGGAGAATTTTTTAAAAAAGATGTCTTTCTTGAAGCGATGCATGAAGCTAAGAAGAATGGAAAAAGTGTGCATTTGCTAGGTCTTCTTTCCGATGGCGGTGTACATAGTGATATCCATCATTTATTTGCTTTATTAAAGTTAGCAAAACAAGAAGGCATTAAAGATGTGTTTATTCACGCATTTCTCGATGGGCGTGATGTGCCACCGACATCGGCAAAGAAATATATCGAGATGACAGAAGCGAAGATAAAAGAATATGGCGTCGGAAAAATAGCAACAATCTCTGGACGTTATTATTCAATGGACCGAGATCGCCGTTGGGAACGTGTGAAGAAATCTTATGATGCAATGGTATATGGCCAAGGTCCACAATACCATCATCCATATGATGTGATTGACGATTCATATGAGCATGGAATTCATGATGAATTTGTAATACCTTCTGTATTGACAGATACGTCTGGTCAACCGATTGCGACAATTCAAGACGGTGATTCCATTATTTTTTATAATTTCCGACCAGATCGAGCTATTCAAATTTCTCGTACTTTCACTGAACATAGCTTTGATGAATTTGAGCGTGGAGAAAATCGACCAACAGATATCCATTTTGTTATGTTAACAAAATATGCTGACTCGATAAACGGTGCTGTTGCTTATGGTCCTGTAGGATTAGAACAGACTGTCGGAGAAGTTATTTCAAAGCACAATCTCACTCAATTACGGATAGCTGAGACTGAAAAATATCCACATGTCACCTATTTTATGAACGGTGGGCGACATGAAGAATTTCCTGGTGAGAAACGTATTTTAATAGATTCACCGAAAGTTGCTACTTATGACTTAAAACCAGAAATGAGTGCTTATGAAGTAACAGATGCATTATTAAAAGTGCTTGATGAAGGAACGACTGATGCGATTATACTTAACTTTGCCAATCCTGATATGGTCGGCCATTCTGGAAAGTTAGAGCCGACGATTAAAGCGATTGAAGCGGTTGATGAATGTTTAGGAAGAATTGTCGATCGCATCATTGAATTAGGTGGACACGCCATTATTACAGCTGACCATGGTAATTCAGATGAAGTCGTAACAGTTGATGGAAAACCTATGACAACACATACGACAAATCCCGTCCCAGTTATTGTGACTAAACAAGGGATTGAATTACGAGATGGTGGTATTTTAGCTGATTTAGCTCCGACGTTATTAGATTTATTAAATATAGATAAACCAAATGAAATGACAGGAACATCATTAATTAAAAAATAAAAGGAGAGACTTAAGATGCCATATATTACAGATGTTTATGCTCGTGAAGTACTAGATTCACGCGGTAACCCTACAGTTGAAGTTGAGATCTTTACAGAATCAGGTGCATTTGGTTCTGCGCTTGTTCCAAGTGGTGCTTCCACTGGGGAATATGAAGCAGTGGAATTACGTGACGGTGATAAAGACCGCTATCTTGGTAAAGGTGTTCTTCAAGCAGTGAAGAATGTAAATGAAGTGATTGCGCCTGAATTACACGGCATTGACGTGACACGTCAAAATATTATCGATCAAATTATGATTGAACTAGATGGTACAGATAATAAAGGCAAACTTGGAGCCAATGCGATTCTCGGTGTTTCCATCGCTGCAGCCCATGCTGCTTCTAGCTATTTAGATATACCACTTTATAATTATTTAGGTGGTTTCAATGCGAAAACATTACCAACGCCAATGATGAACATTTTAAATGGTGGAGAGCATGCGGATAATAATGTTGATATTCAAGAATTTATGATTGTGCCAGTTTCTGCACCAACATTTAAAGAAGCATTACGAGCTGGAACAGAAATTTTCCATGCACTGAAAAAAGTTCTTCAAGAAAAGGGTTATAATACGGCAGTCGGTGATGAAGGTGGTTTTGCTCCTGACTTAAAATCAAATGAAGAAGCGTTGCAAACCATCGTTGAAGCAATAGAAGCTGCAGGATATAAGCCAGGTGAAGAGGTCAAATTAGCGATGGACGTCGCTGCTTCAGAAATGTATGCTGATGGTAAATATCATCTAAAAGGGGAAGGAGTCATTCGTACGTCGGAAGAAATGGTCGATTGGTACGAAGAAATGGTTAATAAATATCCAATCATTTCAATAGAAGATGGATTAGATGAAGATGATTGGGATGGTCACAAATTATTAACTGAACGTATTGGAAAACGCGTTCAACTTGTTGGCGATGATTTATTCGTAACGAATACGAAAAAGCTAGCTCAAGGTATTGAACAAGGTGTCGGTAACTCAATCTTAATCAAAGTAAACCAAATCGGTACTTTAACAGAAACTTTCGAAGCAATCGAGATGGCTAAGCGTGCTGGTTATACATCCGTTATATCACATCGTTCAGGAGAAACAGAAGACGCTACAATTGCAGATATCGCTGTAGCGACAAATGCTGGACAAATCAAAACCGGTGCCCCATCCCGTACAGACCGTGTAGCGAAATACAATCAACTATTACGTATTGAAGATGAATTACAAGGTCTTGGTGTCTATGCTGGAAAAGATGCCTTCTATCATTTAGAAAAATAAGACTTAAGATAAATGCCTATAAATAGCACAGTCCCATAGCTAGGAGCTGTGCTATTTATTTTCTTAGTGGTGTGGAAGTCTCAACGTATAGTCTCGTTGTTCGACTACGTCTCGAGATTTCGTATTGGCGCTTCAACGTAAAGTCTCGCAGTTCAAACATGTCTTGAGAGTACAAATTCTCGCTTCAACGTATAGTCTCGCAGTTCAAACTCGTCTCGAGAGTACAAATTATCGCTTCAATGTATAGTCTCGCAGTTCAAACTCGTCTCGAGAGTACAAATTATCGCTTCAATGTATAGTCTCGCAGCTCAAACATGTCTTGAGAGTACAAATTATCGCTTCAATGTATAGTCTCGCAGTTCAAACTCGTCTCGAGAGTACAAATTGTCGCTTTAACGTATAGTCTCGCTGCTTAATTTTGTAGTGAGCGTTTACATTGACGTTCTGAATATCGTGTTTTTTAAAAATTTTAGTGAGAAGCAGTTGAGATGACAATACGACGCTTTGATGATATAAAAAAGGAATGCCCTTAGGACATTCTCAACATAACAAAATTATTTTAACTTCGACTTGATTAATGAGACGACTTCTTCTGCTGTACCCATTGCTAATGCGTCATGGGCAACTATTTCCATATCAGCTTTTGACAAGTCACGGATTTGAGACCTTGCGGGTAAAATCGAAGACGCACTCATACTAAATTCGTCTAATCCGAGTCCAAGTAAAAGCGGGATAGCAAGCGGATCTTCTGCCATTTCACCACACATGCCGACCCATTTACCTTCATTATGAGCTGCTTCAATCACTTGATGAACAAGGTTTAAAATTGCAGGATGATACGGTTGATATAAATATGCAACTCGTTCATTCATACGATCTGCCGCCATTGTATATTGAATCAAATCATTTGTTCCTATACTGAAAAAGTCGACTTCCTTGGCAAACTGCTTAGCTAAAACAGCAGTTGAAGGAATCTCAACCATAATACCAACCTCTATTGAAGGAGAAACGATAACACCTTCATCTTGCAACGCATTCTTTTCTTCTAGTAAAATTCCTTTCGCTTGTCTAAACTCTTCTAAAGCAGCGACCATCGGGAACATGATCTTTAAGTTCCCATGTACACTTGCCCGGAGTAAAGCTCGCAGTTGTGGCCGGAATATATGTTCATTTTCTAAGCAAAAGCGGATCGCTCGAAAGCCTAAAAAAGGATTCATCTCTTCAGGTAATTGTAAATAATCGATTTCTTTATCGCCACCAATATCTAATGTTCTTACAATAACTGGTTTTCCATTCATCGCTTCTAAAACGGTTTTATATGCTTTATATTGTTCATCTTCAGAGGGCAACGTCGATTTGCCCATGAATAAAAATTCAGTACGATAAAGACCGATACCTTCACCACCGTTTTCAAGCACAGCTCGTACATCGTCTGGTGAGCCGATATTAGCAGCTAATTCAACTTGTATGCCATCTTTTGAAATGGATTGTTCATTTTTCAAAGTTGACCAAATCTGTTTCTGTTTTTTAAATGCAATTTGTTTTTCCTTATATATTTCTTTAAGTTCATTTGAAGGATTAATGATCACTTGTCCGTTATTGCCATCAATGATTAAACAATCTCCTTGCTTTGTTAAAGCGGTAATCTCTTTTGTTCCAACGACAGCAGGTATTTCCAAAGAGCGTGCCATAATAGCGGAGTGGGACGTTTTACCTCCTATATTCGTGGCAAAACCTTTGACATATTTTCGATTGAGCTGGGCGGTATGAGAGGGTGTTAAATCGTGTGCTACAACGATGACTTCTTCGTTAATTAATGCTGGATTCGGAAGAGTAACTCCCAATAAGTGAGCCATCACTCGTTTTGAAACGTCTTTAATATCAGCAGCTCTTTCACGCATGTATTCATTATCCATATTTTCAAAGAGATTCATAAAAAACTTGCTAACCTCATCTAAGGCAGCTTCGGCTGATAAATGATCTTCAGTTATTTTATCTTTTATTTGCTTAATAAACTCAGGGTCTTCGAGAACGAGGAGATGAGCAGAAAAGATCTCAGCATGTTCTATTCCAAGTGTATTTTCAGTATGAGTGCGTATGGCTTGTAAGTCTTCTTTTGTAACATGTAATGCATCGTTTAAGCGATGTACTTCATCATAAGGATTATTGGTATTTGTTTGATCGTATGTTAAATCTGGTTCGATCAAATGGTATACTTTTGCCATTGCTATACCGTTTGAGGCAGGGATACCAGTTATTTTTTTCATTTCAATCATCCTTTAGATTTATTTCCATCTATTTTACATGATAGATAATCATCTTTCTAATCCTAAGTTCGTTAAAATATTATTGATCCATTTATATATAAATTCGAAGACTTCATGCTTATTTATTTCATGAAATAGTTCATGTCTTCCTTTATGGAATAAGGCAACCATAATATTTGTCAGTCCAAGTTCTTTATATAGATGAGCGGCTTTCCAGACATTTTTTCCATATTGACTAACAGGATCATGATCACCACTAATGAATAACATTGGTAAATCAGCTGGAATATGATGATTTTTCGCTTGATTATGAATATCTGCTAAACCAGTAAATAAATCTCTAAAAAATTGGCCAGTCGGTACAAAGCCACATAATGGATCAGCGATATATTTTTGCACACTTTCGTGATCACGTGTTAACCAATCAAATTCAGTACGAGGATGATTCACTTTTCGGTTGTTTAAGCCAAAGATGAGTTGATTTAAATATGGCGCTTTCTGTAATGGATCCGTCATCTTCGCAGCTTGTTTTGCTAAAAAAAGTTCAGCAGAAGACGTATATGTTGTACCTGATAAAATGACAGCAACAATTTCCTTACTATAAGATTGTATATATTTTCGTGCTAGAAAAGATCCCATACTATGCCCGATAAGAATAATCGGTGTTTCTGGATAATCGTGTTTAATCTGTTCAGTTACGAGCAATAAATCATTTGTTACTTTCTGAAATCCATCGCTTTCAGAAAAGAAGCCAAGTGCTCCTTGTCGCTTACCTGTTAACCCATGACCACGATGGTCATTTCCATAAACAAATATATTTTGTTCAACTAAGAAGCGAGCAACATCATCGTAACGCTCAATATGTTCAACCATCCCATGAGATAGTTGCACAATGGCCTTTGGTGTTGTTTTGTTTGTCCATTTCATAACATGAATAGCCGTATGATCGCTTGTGTTTAACCAAAGTGATTCTCTCACTTTATATCCTCCTATAAAAGTAGTTATTTAGAGTATAGAAGAAAAATAATAGAACTTCCATTTTTTCGGTAAGAGAAATCATGAAAATAGCTTGTTATGATGAACACTCTGTGCTAAAGTATTAATTATAATAGTGAGACTAATATGGTAAGCTTTTACATATAGGAGGTGCTCGCAATAATGGAAACAGCGATAAATGTGTTACTTGTCATTGATGGAATCATTATGATTATCTTAATTCTTCTACAAAGTGGAAAGAGTGCTGGCCTATCTGGAGCTATTTCAGGTGGTGCAGAGCAACTATTCGGTAAACAAAAAGCGCGCGGCATAGATTTATTTTTACATCGTGGAACGATCGTCACTGCGGTCATATTTTTTGTATTAGCTTTTGTTAGTGCATATTTTGTATAATAAATGTAACCTTATCATGTTGATGGTAGGGTTTTTTTATTTTTTGTTAAGGAAAGGTAGATTGACGTGAAGATTAAACGACCAGAACCGTTTACATTCGAAAGCGGTCCACGAGCCGTTTTATTATTACATGGATTTACTGGACATTCTGCTGATGTTCGTATACTTGGAAGATTCCTCGAAAAGCACGGTTACACATCCCATGCTCCTATTTATCGTGGTCACGGCGTGGCACCAGAGGAACTAATTGAAACACGACCACAAGACTGGTGGGAAGATGCGTTAGCTGGGTACGAACATTTAAAAAATTTAGGTTATAAAGAGATTGCAGTAGCAGGACTTTCTTTAGGCGGTGTACTCGGGTTAAAAATGGCTTATTCATTACCGATTAAAGCAGTTATTCCGATGTGTTCGCCAATGTTCTTTGATAATGAAAAGCAACTCACTGCGGGCTTTATCCACTTCTCTAAACAATATAAACAATTAGAGCGTAAAGATGATGACACAATAGCTCAAGAATTAACTCATCTATTATCAGCATCAAGACCAATGTTTAATGAAATTGGCCAATTTATAAAGAAAGTTCAAAAAGAAATTGATACGATTTATACACCGACAATGGTTGTCCAGGCTCGTCATGATAAAATGATAAATCCAGAGAGTGCTAACTATATTTATGATAAGATAGAGTCAGATGTTAAAAAAATCCAATGGTATGAACAATCAGGGCATGTGATTACGTTAGATAAAGAGAAAGACTTGTTACATGAAGATATATTTGCGTTTTTAGAATCATTAGATTGGGCATAATAAAGATAAGTGAAAATATATTTCGGGAAGGTGTCGCCCTTGAATGAACAAATGGAAGAAAGAATCTTAACATATTTTCGTGAAAATGAACAAAAACCACTCTCTGTTCATGAATTAGAAGAAGCATTAGAAGCTTATGAAGCGGATGCTTTTAAGGCGCTTGTCATTGCTTTAAACAGACTTGAAGAAACTGGGAAGCTCGTTCGGACGCGAAAGAATCGTTTTGGCTTACCAGAAAGAATGAATTTAGTTCGTGGACATATCCAAATGCATGCCAAAGGCTTTGCATTTCTGCTTCCGGATGATGAAGAACAACAAGATATTTATATTCATCATTCTGATTTAAATTCTGCTATGAATAATGATCTCGTGTTAGTTCGTGTGGAAAAAACAGGAGAATCAGGAAACCGTCCTGAAGGTTCTGTCATACGGATTTTAGAGCGAGGAACGACAGAAATTGTCGGAACATTTGAAGATAATCATTCATTCGGTTTTGTCGTTGCTGATGATAAACGTGTTCCGAATGATATTTTTATACCGAAAAGTAAGACAAACGGAGCCATTCAAGGTCATAAAGTCGTTGCTAAAATTACAAAGTTCCCAGAAGAAAAGCGAAGTGCAGAAGGCGAAATCATTAAAATACTTGGTCATGAGAATGATCCGGGTATTGATATATTATCCATTATTTATAAACATGGCATTCATATTGAGTTTCCAGAAGATGTCATACAACATGCGGCATCTATTCAAGATTCGGTAAGTGATGAGGAAATTAAGGAACGTCGTGATCTTAGAAGCGAAATGATTGTGACGATTGATGGTGCAGATGCTAAAGATTTAGATGATGCTGTCACAGTATCGAAACTAGAGAATGGTCATTATAAATTGGGTGTCCATATAGCTGATGTCAGTTATTATATTGAAGAAAATTCTCCGATGGATCAAGAAGCATTAGAAAGGGGAACAAGTGTCTATCTAGTTGACCGTGTTATTCCGATGATTCCACATCGCTTATCCAATGGTATCTGTTCACTTAATCCTCGTGTTGATAGGCTGACGCTAAGCTGTGAGATGGAGATTGACTCGACTGGAAAAGTCGTTCAGCATGAAATTTTTCAAAGTGTTATTCGAACGACAGAACGAATGACTTATGAAGATGTGAATAAAATTCTCGTTGACAAAGATCTGGCATTACGTGAAAAATATAAAGAGCTCGTTCCGATGTTTGAACAGATGGAGAAATTAGCCAAAATATTACGTGGAAAGCGGATGGGTCGTGGCGCCATTGACTTTGACTTTAAAGAAGCGAAAGTCCTTGTTAATGAAGAAGGAAAAGCGGTTGATGTTGTGATTCGAGAGCGTTCAGTTGCCGAACGAATTATTGAGGAGTTTATGCTCGCTGCTAATGAAACAGTTGCCGAACATTTTTATTGGTTAAATGTTCCATTCGTTTATCGCATTCATGAAAATCCTGATGAAGATAAATTGCAAAGTTTCTTTGAGTTTTTATCAGGAATGGGTATACGCGTAAAAGGTGTTGCGCACGATATCCATCCACAACAATTACAGAAAATCCTTGAAAATGTTGCCGAACGACCAGAGGAAATGATTGTATCTAAACTTATGTTACGTTCTATGAAACAGGCGAAATATGATCCTAATAGTATTGGTCATTTTGGCTTAGCTGCGACATATTATACACATTTCACATCACCTATACGCCGTTATCCCGATCTTATTGTCCACAGACTCATTCGAACATATTTAATCCATAAACAAATGAGTAAGAAAGTGATTCATAAATGGGAACAACTACTTCCTGATATAACAAAGCACGCTTCGTTAATGGAAAGAAGAGCTGTTGATGCAGAACGAGAAACGGATGATTTGAAGAAAGCCGAATATATGTTAGATAAAATTGGTGACGTATTCAAAGGAGTCATTAGTTCAGTCACAAGCTTCGGCTTATTTGTAGAACTTGAAAATACAGTCGAAGGACTCGTTCATGTAAGTTACTTAACAGATGACTATTATCATTTTGATGAAAAAAGCTATTCATTAATTGGAGAAATGACGCGAAAAATATATCGCATAGGTCAAGAAGTAAATGTTCGCGTCATAAACGTAAATTTAGAAGAGCGTGTCGTTGATTTTGAAATCGCCCAAGGAGAAGGCGACGAATAGGAGCCTATTTTACGCCATAAGAGTTAAACTCTTGTGGCGTTTTTTATCTTGTTCAATAAACTATAAATAAAAAGTGTCACAAAGGAGAAAAAAAATAAAAAGTTGCATAAGGTAAAAATGATTGTTGACAACTAATATTTTGTTGTATATACTATTTATTGAACGATAGAAACAATATAGAGGTTAACCATACTTTTTATTTAGAGAATATAATTGGCAACATGTTAAGGAAGGTGAAATCAGATGGATAAGGCAATCGAAGTTGAACATTTGCATGTATCATATTATGGCAAAGAAGTGATTAATGATATTTCTTTTTCTTTTGATACAGGTAAATTAATCGGAATTATCGGCCCAAATGGTGCGGGAAAATCCACCTTAATGAAGGCGATTTTAGAATTAATACCACGTGACCATGGAAGTGTTAAAATTCACGGAAACCCTGTTAAAAAAATGCGAAAAAAAATTGCCTATGTCCCACAAAGAAGTAATATTGATTGGGATTTCCCAATTAATGTTTTTCATACGGTTTTATTAGGTACGTATCCAAAGCTAGGACTCTTTAAAAGACCAGGCCGTAAAGAAAAAGATTGGGCATACACTTGCTTACAACAGGTCGGTATGGAGAAGTATGCAAAGCAACAGATTGGCGAATTATCAGGTGGCCAGCAGCAACGGGTTTTTTTAGCACGTGCATTGGCCCAACAAGCAGAAATATTTTTTTTAGATGAACCATTTGTTGGGATTGATGTTGCGAGCGAACAAACGATTATTAGCATATTAAAACGACTACGCGACAAAGGAAAAACAGTTTTTGTTGTTCATCATGATTTATCAAAAGTAGAAGATTATTTTGATGATCTCATTTTAATTAATAAAAAACTCATTCAATCTGGTCCAGTATCTGATGTGTTCCAAGCTGAAACAATGTCTAAAGCATATCAGACAAATTTTCCTTTCATGAAAGCGGGGTTTAGTGTCTGATGGTTCAATTTATAAATGACATCATGCAATATGAGTTTTTACAAAAGGCATTATTCACATCTGTTATGGTCGGCATTTTATGTGGAGTTATTGGAAGTTTTATTATTTTACGTGGGATGGCTTTAATGGGAGATGCGATTTCTCATGCTATTTTACCAGGTGTAGCCATTTCTTTTATGTTAGGCATTAATTACTTTTATGGTGCAGTATTAATGGGTGTTATTACATCTTTAGGCATTGGCTTTGTTACACAAAATAGTCGTATCAAAAGTGATTCATCTATTGGTATCGTTTTTTCTGCTTTTTTTGCATTAGGGATTTTATTATTAATGAAGGCACAGACAGTCGTTGATTTATCATCCATTTTATTTGGAAATGTCTTATCCGTTCGTTCGTCAGATATGTGGTTGACACTAGGGATAGGTATCTTCGTGTTATTGATCGTGTTTCTCTTTTATAAAGAATTACTTATTACGACATTTGATCCAGTTATCTCTACGTCATATGGCATACCGACGAAATTTGTTCATTATGGTTTGATGGTTCTGTTAACATTAGTTACTGTTGCTTCATTGCAGACAGTAGGAGTTATTCTTGTTGTTGCCATGCTTATTACACCTGCAGCAACAGCATACTTATTAACAAATCGCTTATCTATAATGATCGTATTAGCTGCTCTATTCGGATCGATATCAAGTGTCCTTGGTTTATATTTTAGCTTTAAGTATAACCTAACATCAGGAGCAGTTATAGTTTTAGTAGCGACTGTGATATTTTTACTTGCTTTTTTATTTTCTCCACAACAAGGAATTGTATGGAGAGCTTTAAGAACGAATAAACAACGTACATCTTTTTAATAAAATTAATGATAATAAAGGAGAGAGAAAGTTATGAAGCGCTTTTTTTATATGACGTTTACGATTATCATGGCTATTTTTTTCTTAGCTGCTTGTAACAATGATGGGGATTCTAAGGAGAATAATGACGCTCAATCTGGAGAGAAGTTAAAAGTTGTTTCATCTTTTACGATCATAACAGATATGGTTCATCAAATTGGTGGCGATCATGTTGAAGTACACAACCTTGTACCAACAGGAACGGATCCACATGAATATGAACCACTTCCAGAAGATATTAAAAAAGCGACCGATGCGGACGTCTTGTTTTTAAACGGTATGAATTTAGAAGGTGGTAAAGACGGCTGGTTCTATAAAATGATCGATTCAGTCAATCAAAATTTGGATCATGTATTTGAATTAAATAAAGGTGTTAAACCGAAATATATTGGTAAAGAATCAGGCGTTGAAGAGGAAGTAAACCCACATTCTTTCTTGGATCCACAGGTCGGCATTAAAATGGCGGAAAACTTAAGAGACGCCTTAGTAAAAATTGATCCAGATAACAAAGCTGTTTATGAGGAAAATGCAGACAAATATTTACATGAATTACGTGATATGGATGCCCAATATAAAGAAAAAATCGGTGAAATACCTGAAGAAGATCGCATCCTTGTAACGAGCGAGCGTGCGTTTCAATATATGACCGAGCGTTATGGATTGGAAGAAGCGTATGTGTGGGAAATTGATACGGAAGAGCTCGGAACACCCGAGCAAATCAAATCATTGGTTGACACATTAAAAGAAAAGCAACCACCTGTCTTATTTTTAGAATCAAATGTTGACCCTAGACCTTTAGAAACAGTGTCAAGTGAATCAGGAATTGATATTTATGAGAAAGAAATATATTCCGATGAAATAGGTCAAAAAGGCGATCCGGTTGACACATATATTAAATTGTTGCAACATAATATTGACATTATTTATGATGGATTAAAAAGTAACTAAAGACATGGTTTATGCTTATCATGACCGTTATGTTGATAGAAGCGGAGCATATCAGATTTGATATACTCCGCTTTTGATACTTTTAAATTTGTTCGTTAACCATTGTCTGTTCAACGAGCTCACATAGAAAGTGTTGTATTTTATTAAACGCATAAAAAAGCAAACGACTGTCTAAATGCACACTCACCTTTGTTTCTATTAGTATTCTGGTTAAATTGGTAATTTGACTTATTTTTTGTTAGAATAAATCACACCGAAATAGTTGGAGGAATACGGATATGTCGAAGCGAAAAGGAAAGACAATTGCCCAAAATAAAAAAGCACGGCATGATTATTTCATTGAAGATACGATTGAAGCTGGGATTGTACTTAAAGGAACAGAAATAAAATCAATTCGTGCTGGACGGGTGCAAATGAAAGACTCACACGCTCGAATTGATCAAAATGGTGAAGTTCAATTAATTAATATGCATATTGCACCATATGAACAAGGGAATCGATTTAACCATGATCCGACAAGGACACGTAAATTACTATTACACAGAAAAGAAATTGATCGATTAATCGGATTAACTCAACAAAAAGGATATACACTCGTTCCGTTAAAAATTTATATTAAAAATGGTTACGCTAAAGTGTTATTAGGTCTTGGTAAAGGTAAGAAGCAATACGATAAACGTGAAGATTTAAAACGAAAACAAATGAAACGAGATATAGAACGTGCCGTAAAAGACCATGTGAGAGGCGTTTAGTAACGACAAGCAAAACGAATGCCCCCCATGGTATGAAATGGTATAATATAAGTAAATATAATACCGAGGTGACGGTACGATGGAAAAAAATATAGGTCAGGTAGATCGTGTCATTCGTTTTATTTTAGGGATTGCTTTATTAGCATTGTTGTTTTTCGTAGATGGTGGTATAAGATGGGTAGGACTGTTAGGAATTGTTATGTTATTTACAGCAGCAGTTGGCTATTGCCCTTTGTATAAACCATTAGGTATTAATACGAATAAAGAAAAGTAAGTTATCGTCGACTGAATCACTTGATTAATATATTCAATGTGATATACTATTATAGTGAAAGTTCACCTATATGTCTTTACGTTCACTTTACAAGGGGACGTTTTGGATTCGACAGGGATAGGTCGAGCTTGAGTTGCATGTCGAGGTTACGACTCGTAAAACGTTAACGCCTAAATTTAACTGGCAAAGAAAACAATAATTTCGCTTTAGCAGCTTAGTCTAGCTAAAGGATCCTTCCTGCTATCGCCCGTGTAGTAGATGAAGGGTCTTAAATGAAGCGGGCTATACGTTAACTCGCCGTCTGAGGGTTAACGTTGAATTGAATCAGACTAGCCATTCATAACGCCTGTTGGTAGGCCGTTGAATTGGTGAAACATAATATACCAACTAAACATGTAGAAGCTTAAGTGGCGATATCCTTGGACGTGGGTTCAACTCCCACCGTCTCCATACATCATTTTTAACAAACACTTTAATAAATATAAAACAGCACTTTTTACCGGAATAAATAACGGAAAAAGTGCTTTTTTATTATATACATTTTCTAAAGAAAAAATGTGAGAAATTGCTTATAGAAAAAAAGCAGTAAATATTTAGTTTGAATCATCCACTGCATAATGTGTATAGGTTCATATGTTATGATGATAGCAAACTAAACTCAAACTAATGATATGAAGTTCTAAATGAACCATAATTAATTATTATTTAGGAGTGAGATGATGACACGTAAATTTACGAAAGAAGCTCTTTATGAAGTAACAAATGATTTATTGATACAACACGGATATGCTGGTCTTCACTTCGGATTAATAGCTGAGCGATTAGAAATTACACGTGGAGCACTTTATAAATACTTTAAGAATAAAGATGAATTGATTATTGATTTAATGATTTATGAGATGGATAAGTTTTTACAAGATTTAAAAGTCATACGTCAGTATAAGCATTTTAATCAACAATTAGAATATTTGCTTGATATTATTTTTAAATATAGCCGAATTCATCAAAATCTCTCTATCGTTTATCAAATACCAACAACAAAACATGTAAATGAAAAAGTAAAACAGTTAGAAATTAGACATCATGACATGTATGCTTATTTAAATGCCTTTATTGAATTAGGTAGAGAAGAAAAGCGTATCCATACTGAATTTCCTGATCACTTAATTTTAGGTTTTATTTTTCAAACTGTAAATATTCCTAACCAAACGAATTTGCCTGAAAAACAATGGAAGACTCTCATTATGAATTTTCTCTCTCAAGGTATGCAAGCAGATTTATAAATTGACACTTCTGTTACTTTCACCTATATTTAATTTATTACCTAAAGTTACACTTGTGTTACTTTATAAATCAAATGAAGAGGTGAAAGAGATGTTTCTTGCATTGAAAGAGTTAAAACATGCCAAATTACGTTTTTTCATGATTGGTATGATTCTCGTCTTAATTTCTTGGCTTGTCTTTATTTTATCTGGATTAGGTAATGGACTTTCTTCGCTTAGTGCTTCATCTTTTAAAAAGATGGATGCTGAATTTGTCGTATTTGAAGAGGGTTCACGCCATTCGATGTTAAGGTCAGTCATTTCTGATGATATGACGAAAGATCTTAAAGCATTACCAAATGTCGAAGATGCAGCACCAATGGGTTATCGTTCAGCAGTCGTCCTTAAAGAGAATGTAACATCTGATGATGAAAAAATTGATGTCTCTCTTCTTGGTATTCATCCGGGTAGCTTTTTAGAACCTGAAGTTATTGAAGGGCATTCATTAGAAAAAGGGAAAAACACTGAAGTTATTGTCAATGATTCTCTAAAAAATCAAGGGATTCATATCGGAGATACATTAGAAATTGAAGGTTCAACAGAAGTGATAACAGTGGTAGGATTTGTAAAAAATGAATCTTTCAACCATTTACCAGCTATATTAATGACGATGGATCACTGGCGAACCATTCATTTTGCGGCACCGGGATCCGATATGGGAATAAATAATCCAGTTAATGCTATCATGCTTCAAGGTAAACAGATTAACCCTGATGAAGTTAATCAAGCAATAGAAGGGATAGAAACGACGACAAAAAAAGAAGCCATAAACGGTATTCCAGGCTATACTGCTGAAAATGGAACGATAATGATGATGTTAGCCTTTTTAATGGCCATTTCTGCTGTTGTTATTACTGTCTTCTTCTATGTGCTAACATTACAGAAGTCGAATCAATTCGGAATTATGAAAGCAATTGGCGCTAGCAATGCATTTCTTGGACGGGCTGTCGTATCTCAAGTATTTTTATTAGCTGTTGTAAGTATCGGATTTGGTATTTTGTTAACATACGGAACAGCAGCCATTCTTCCAGATGAGATGCCTTTTGCACTTGATTTAAAGCTTGTATTTAGTTATGCAATCGTTTTACTCATTGTTTCAGTTTTAAGTTCTCTTTTTTCCGTCCGAAAAATAACAAAAATCGATCCGTTACAAGCGATAGGGAGGATTGAATAATGCAAGGCATTCAATTTAAAAATGTTTCAAAGTTTTATGAAGAGGGAGATAGTGAATTTACTGCATTAAATAATGTATCAATATCAGTAAATCCCGGTGAATTTGTAGCAGTGGTTGGTCCTTCAGGTTCAGGAAAAAGTACATTCCTATCAATTGCCGGGGCTCTTCTTCAACCGTCTAAAGGAAATGTTATGATTAACGGCACGAACTTAAAGGATCTAAAGTCAATAGAACTAGCAAAATTACGATTAGAAGAAATCGGTTTTATTTTACAAACGTCTAATTTGGTTCCTTACTTACATGTACTCGATCAATTATTAGTCGTTAAAAAAATGAAAGGATCAATTACAGCTGAAGATAAGCGTTATGCAAAAGAATTATTAGAAGAAGTCGGTCTAGGTAACAAGGTAAAAAAGTATCCTGATCAGCTTTCGGGGGGAGAACGTCAACGAACAGCTATTGCACGTGCGTTTATAAATGATCCTAATATTATACTTGCCGATGAACCGACAGCAAGCCTTGATTCACAACGTGCTTTTGAAATTGTAGAACTTATTTCAAAAGGGGTAAAGTCACGAAACAAAGCAGCGATTATGGTTACACATGATGAACGATTATTAACGTATTGCGATAAAGTATATCAAATGTTAGATGGAAATTTGGAATTGATGAAAAAGCAACCTCTTACAAATCATTAATTATAAGATGTCTAGTGCCTTATTGGTGCTAGACCTTTTTAAAAAAGTTGACTATCTTTGAGCAATCCATTCAATGAGATGTATACTATTTACTCCATTGTTGAGTATTATACCAATTGATGAGTACAGAATAATACAACATTGAATAGTACCCTACTCAAATAATTGACGATAATAAACTTAACGAACGAACAAAAAAACACCACATCAATTGCGTATGTGGTGTTAATAAAAGTCAATCATCTGTTAACGTTCGTCTGTCTGAACTGTCGTTTGTGGGGCGTCCTCTTTATACGGTTTAATATAAGATTCTCTTAATTCATGACGCATCCAGCCCATCAGTGATAAGACTAAGAAGAATGAGACAATCGATAACGTAAAATATTTTCTTTGATCATGTTTCATTAATAAATATAAGAAATACAACAATCCACCAGTTAAAAGAAGCGAACCCAATAATAATGTCGTTAACATGACATCATCACCCATATATAAGTTACGGATATCCTTTTCAAAACTAAATAGAAGTAGGAATCCTGCAACAAATTGTAGAGCAGTCGTCATGATCATAACCTTTAATCCGTATTTTTTTCCTTCTTTTATAATATTTTGCTCGATAGAATCGTCCAATTCCTTATTTTGTTTCTTTTGTAAACGGTTATTCCAAAAATATAAATAAAATCCTGCAGCAGCAAAACTAGCTAATATAAAATGAATATAACGCTGCCAAATCTGTGGGTAATAAACTAGACCGTGGAAGAAACCTTTTGATTGAGCCCACATATCTGGTTAAAGCATAGAGACGACATTAACGATAAAGATAAGTGGAACAAATAATAATAATAAACTCCCAACTGCTCCTAGCATGACATGGAATAACTTTTTGTGTTGCATTTTATCCCATAAAAATTTATAAGCATAGAGAAATAAGAAAGCAACGATTAAGATAATGAGTAACGACAACCACGCTTTTCCTATTAAGATAGTTGATGGATAGAAATACTGTGTATAAATCACACTAATTAAAAGTAGTGGTGCAACACCTAAGACGACAGCAATACTTTTTAAAATAGAAGTATGATTAGCTAGCTGTTTAGCAAGTAAATCTTCTTCTTTGTTTTTATGAATCATACCTTTTATTTCTTTAAAAACCGCCATCGCTGACGAGCCAACCGTAATGTTTACAAAAATGATATGCAAAATAAAACTAATAATAATAAGAAATTCAAAGAAACCAACATGTCCTGGAATAATGAGTTCCAAATCTTCAGGTATGATTAAGCTTAGAAGATACATTATTCATCTGCTCCTTTCGCTTGGTTAGAATCATTATTAACTTCTTCTGTCACCTTAAATAAAAAGTGTGCTAGTGCTTGTCGTTCTTCCTCTGTTCCGACGAAAGGTGGCATAAATGGTCTAGCCTCATTCAGTTGTCCAATATACATATCAATCGTTTCTTCAGTCCAGCCGTCCAAGCGATTAGCGAAAGCTCTTGTATCACGCCAGCCGTCTATCGTATGACAAGCGAGACATTGTCCTTTATAAAGTTCTTCTCCAGCTTCATACTTATTGTCATCTGTTACTTCCTTAACTTTTGCGAATGTAGAGTGAGTCAGATAACCTTCTTTATTATACAATTCTGCGTCTTTTTCTAAAATCCCGTTCGCATACATATAATCGTATATAATGAATGGTTTACGGACAGATTCACGTACCATTTCAAACTCTGCAATGAAACCTATCGAAGAAAAGAATACAGCAATCGCTAAAATAAATGGTACTTTATTTGATTTTAAAATCATCCAAAGCCCAAAAATGATAAAAACTAATAAGCCAGCAATATTGATCCAATCAAACATTTTTTTAGACATACCAGTAGACCAGACGATTAAATCGTATGCTTCTGCTGGAATTTTATAAAGATACCAAACACCGGATAATAATAAAAGTGGCAAAGCGACAAGGTTTATCTTACCAAATAATTTAAAGACGTCACTTTGTAAATCTCTGTCTTTTACAAAAAACTTGATAAACACAGATACGAGTGCAATCGCTAGAACAATTGCGATGAATGTTCTAAAAGCGAGTGATGGTAAATAAGTCGGATTAAAGAATGCATTCCAAAATGATAATGTTTCTGTCCACTTTCCAGGAGTTAATTTTGCTGCTAAAACACCTGTAATAATGGCAGCTGTTAACCAGCCGAAAAATACGAGTGCCCAGCCAATTCGGTTATGTATATAGCGCTTAGCTCCTGTCCATTTATCCCATGTGTAAAAGTAGACGAGTAATAGAACAACTTCTGTAATAAAGACAATCCACTCAGCAAACCAAGCCCAAAAGAAAATCCTTAACAATGATCCGATGGAATCAGGTTGAATGACTGTCGTACTAAACCATATGCCAACTCCAGTTATGGCGCCAACTGTTGTCGTTATAATAAGTACCCATTTGCTAAATTTACGCGCTAATGAAATTAACCCTTCGTTCTGGTTTTTAATACCAGTATACTCCATAGATACCATTAATGTTGTTGCGCCGATAGCGACACCGTGACTTATAATGACATGAATGATAGCAATGATAGCAATGACGGTACCGTTACCTAGCCATGGAAACTCAACAACTGGAAAATCCATTGATACATCCTCCTCTTTTTGATTTGTTCTACCATGTTAAAAAACACGATTTCTTGTGATTCTATAACATAATATAACACGAAGTAAAAAATGTTTAATTCAGATATCTATTGTCAAAAAATCGTAACAAAATTATGAACAAAAATTGAACAACAGATATGTGTAACAAAAATAAACTCAAGTTTACTTGTAATTAAAATATTTAATGAAGGATGAAATGCTAGATAGATGATAAAATGAGCTTGTTCAACTTAACATAAACGCGTATGATAATGATAGAAAGCTAGAAAGGGGTTTATTAATGGGTACAAATTTAAACATTGATGAAACAAAAAAACTTATCCACCAACTTGTTTCAATTCCAAGTCCATCAGGTTTTACGGATAAAGTGATTCAATTTGTAGACGATTATTTAAAACAATTAAATGTTGAAACGAAGCGTAATAACAAAGGCGGTCTTATTGCAACAATCCCAGGTACAAACGAAGAAGAACACCGTATGCTAACCGCTCATGTTGATACATTAGGTGCAATGGTTAAGGAAGTAAAAGATAACGGTCGTCTTCGCCTTGATTTAATTGGCGGATTTAACTATAACTCTATCGAAGGTGAATATTGTGAAATACATACGGCAAGCGGGAAAGTTTATACAGGAACAATTTTAATGCACCAAACGTCTGTTCATGTATATAAAGATGCCGGAACAGCTAAACGAAATCAAGATAATATGGAAGTGCGGATAGATGCTGAAGTAAATAATGCTGAAGAAGTGCGTCAATTAGGGATAGAAGTCGGTGACTTTGTAACATTTGATCCACGCGTTCAAATAACAGCAAATGGTTTTATTAAATCACGTCATCTTGATGATAAAGCAAGTGTTGCGATTTTATTGCAACTTATTAAAAGGATTAAAGAAGAAGGCATATCATTACCATATACAACACATTTTCTCATTTCGAATAATGAAGAAATTGGCTACGGTGGTAACTCCAATATTCCACCAGAAACGGTTGAGTATGTTGCAGTTGATATGGGAGCTATTGGTGATGGGCAATCAACAGATGAATATACGGTTTCAATTTGTGTGAAAGATGCAAGTGGCCCTTACCATTACGGACTTAGAAAACACTTTGTTTCTATAGCGGAACAAAATAACATAAGTTACAAATTGGATATTTATCCATACTATGGTTCTGACGCATCAGCTGCCATCCGCTCGGGACATGATATAGTCCATGGGTTAATTGGACCTGGTATCGATTCATCACATGCTTTTGAACGTACACATGAAAAAGCTTTAATCCATACAGAACAGTTACTATATTATTATATCCAATCAGAAATGGTTATCTAAAATAATAAAATGAGCATATAAAGGTCGGATTTGACTTTTATATGCTCATTCATTGTTTTTAATAAGTGTAGAAGGTGATTATAATAATTAAACAACATAATTGTAAATACAGAGAAAATGTAGAAAACTACCTCCCATTATAAATAAATGGAAAATTTCATGATATCCCATATATTGAAACTCTAACCACTTTGGTTTAAACCAATAAATCAATCCCCCAATCGTATAAATGACTCCACCTAATACGAGAAGCAACATGCCTTTTGTACCAATCATAGGAGCTAATGACCCACTATAAAAAATAATGAGCCAGCCCATAATAATATAAATAGCTGTTGAAAGCCATCGTGGTGCGTCAAACCAAATCAGTTTATAAAGTACACCAAGTAATGCCAGACTATGAATGATTGTAAACAATATCCATCCTTTTGTCCCTGATAGACCAATTAAACTAATAGGTGTATATGTGCCAGCAATTAGTACGAAAATCATCGCATGATCAATACGTCTAAAAGTTTTAATAATACGCTCATTTGCCATTATCATGTGATAAATAGCAGATGCACTATATAATAAAATCATACTCACACCGAAGACAATGACAGCAAATCGTTCAACAGAAGAAGACGACATTGCAGATGTTTTCATGATGAGTAAAAAAAGTCCAACGACAGAGATCATTGCTCCAAATAAATGGGTTAAGCCATTTATCGGTTCTCGTATATAAGTATTCATCTTTCAACACTCCTTCATGTAGTTATTGAAACTATATATAATGATACATACTTTACAACATCTAGTCAATGTTTACATTTACCTTTTTTATGCTTATACTAATAAGAAGTACAATAAAAATGGAGCGAAAAATATGAAACCATTACATGAAATAATTGAAAATAGTGGGTTAGAAGCACAATTAGAATTAGCGGATATTCCTGATATCGCTTTATATATGGATCAAGTGATTCAATTATTTGAGAAGGCATTTAATGAAACAAAACGTCATGAAGATGAAAAAATATTAACTAAAACAATGATAAACAACTATGCGAAGGGACGTTTATTTTATCCAATAAAAAATAAACAATACACGAAGAATCATATTATTCTCATCAGTTTAATCTATCATTTAAAAGGAACATTAATGCTTAAAGATATTAAGTCACTATTAGAACCATTAAATAATCAAGTCGTCGAAGATAAGTTCCCATTAGAAACATTTTATGAAGAACATACAGATTTAGTTAAGCAACTTATTAAACAAGTGAAAGAAAATATGATACATTTGTCAGATCGTGTGAGCGATGTCGTTGAAATCGAAGGACCAGAGACGACATATATAGAACAACTTCATATCATTTTATTATTTTCAGAAATAAGTCAAGCTTATCGAAGGATTGCTGAAAAACTTGTTGATGAAATAAATGCAACATTTAATGAACAAAAATAGTAAGCGTGACGAAAGGAAGATTCGATGAAGTTAAGTATTTTAGATCAAGTCCCACTCTCAGAAGGAGCAAGCTATAAAGAAGCTCTAAACCAAACGATCCAACTGGCAAAGGATGCTGAACGATTAGGTTATAAAAGGTATTGGATCGCTGAACATCATGATTTACCTGGCTTAACATGTCCAGCACCTGATGTCTTATTGAGCCGCTTAGGAGCGGAAACGAATACAATAAGGATAGGTGCAGGTGCCGTTTTATTACCACATTACCGTCCCTTTAATATAGCTGAGCGTTACAATCTGTTAGCTAGTCTGTATCCTAATCGGATTGATCTCGGTATTGGTCGTGCACCGGGTGGTTCAGCAGAAGCGACGTTAGCTTTATCAGAACGTTATCTTGAAAAAGTAAGACAATATCCTGAACTCATTGATGATTTACAGCGATTTTTGACGAATGGTTTTCCACAAGATCATACGTTTTCAAGAATAAGACCAAGACCAGTTCCGGCTATACAACCACAGATGTGGCTATTAGGTACGAGTGAAAAAAGTGCTAAATTAGCAGTGGAAAAACGATTACCTTATTCATTTGCCCATTTTATGTCAGATTCTAATGGTCCCCAGATTGTTCAGTCATATAAGAAAGCATGGAGAGAAGCATATCCGAACGAAAAGCCATATGTGGTTCTAGCTGTATCAGCAATCTGTGCTGAAACCGAACAAGAAGCGGAAGAACTTGCTTTAAGTCAGGCACTTTGGCAAGTATCACAAGATAGTCCAGTACCTTCAACTGAAAAAGCGAGACAACATCAATTTACTGTTCAACAGAAAGAAATGGTGAAAAGATCAAGAGAAAAACAAATCATCGGAAACCCTGAAAAAGTAGTCAAGGAATTGTTAAGTCTAAAAGAAATCTACAATGCGGATGAAATCATGATTTTAACGATTACACATTCATATGAAGCACGAAAACGCTCCTATGAATTAATAGCGAATACGCTTGATGAATAGTCCAACTGTTGCTATATAGAAGTCAGGCTATTCAAATTGCAGTCTCGTATTGTAACACGAAGTTAAGAGTGCATATTGAGTCTTTTAAATTGCAGTCTCGTTGAAAAGAACATCTTCAAGGGTACATGCAGCTTTATCCGCGGCTGCAAAGAGAGCCGCACATTGAATGCTTATAGATTAGAACAAGCGGAGAAAACTTACATTCTCCGCTTGTATTATTTCAAAGAAAATCTCATAGTCTCACACTTTAATCTTCATTATAGAAATTTTCTATGTGCTGATATATAGCGATTAACTCATAGAGTACGATCAGTTCAGGTGGGAAATGAGTCGGGTGCTCCTCGCTCGAAACCATTTCCTTATTGTCCTCCCAAAACAAAGTCGTTAGCTGTTTTATTTGCTTATGGAGATAATTTTTATGGTATTTTTTCGGTTGTTGCATTGCTTCTTCAAGAATACGAATCGAATGAAGAATGTTTTGACGGTCTGCTTTCGTCCACGAAATTTTTTCTAAAGGTGTGTAGACTAAGTTTTCAATATGATAAATAATCATACGTAAACTGTTAAGCTGCTGTTTTGCCTTTTTAGCATTGCTTTTTTCAATTCCAACTAGCGGATGAAACCTCGCTTCATCTTCTTGATAACGAATGAGTGATTCTGCACGAATGATTTTATTTCGCATACGTTTCAGTGCTTTTCTATCATATATATCATCGTCATGTCTATCTTCTAGAATATCGTGAAACACTTTGTATAAAAGTTTTCCAGTTTTTTTACTTATTTGTTGTATATCATTAGTAATATCTTTTGAATAGTCAGGTGGTAGAATTAACATGTTCACAGCAGTGGAAACGAGTAGCCCTATCGTCGTTGTGCCGAGACGGATAAAAAAGGCAATTAAAAAATGGCTGTGAACAACTTCCACCATAGCAACGGCTGTCAATGTTGCGACAAGTAAACCAGCATGTAAATTCAATTTATAACAAGTTAAAATAGTTAGAACGGCAGACAAAGTATATGTAATTGGTGATTGACCGAACATAGAGATGAAAAATACCGTATAAGCAGAGCCTATAGCTGAAGCTGGAAAACGAATGAGCCCTTTTCTAATGGAGTCTGACACGGTCGGTTCGATAGTAACGATGGCTGTAATAACCGCAAATACAGGCGGCCAGCCAATTAATTCACAAATCCATGCTGTTAAAAAAACAGCGATTCCTGTCTTGATTACTCTTTCACCAGTAAATTCAAAAAGCCGCATCATTTTTCCTCCATTTTTAATAATAAAACTCATCTTAGTATATCATATACAATATTATGAAAAATGATAAAAAAGGATAAATAGTGTCATAGTAAACTCTATCTTTAAATCTAGTATTTTGAAATAATATTGTAACATTACCATAATACGTGTGAAATCATTCGGTGTTATACTTCCTTTAGTAGAAAAGTATGAGAGATATACATAAAACTTTAAAATAAAAAAATGTACTGCAATATACATAAGTCGTTTTAGCTTTTAAAATCATTTGCAGTGATTATGGGAAAGCGGGGAAGAATTTTGAAGAAGTCATTTGTTACAGTTGCAACAGTGTCAGTTGTAGGTTTAAGTAGTATGTTTTTTACACAGACAAGCTATGCTGAGACTTTACAACAATTACAGAATAAACAAATAAGCATTCAAGATGAACGATCACAAGTCAAGAAAAATTTAACAAAAGCAGAAAAAGAAATTGCAAACCTTTTACTAGATTTAAAACAATTAAATAAAGAAATTGATCAAACAAATAAGGCACTAAAAGCAAATAAAAAAGAAATGACGAAAACAAAAAAAGCAATCGATAAGACTGAAGATGAAGTTGCTTCATTAGAAGATGCGATTGATGAACGCTTTGAAATTTTAAAAGAACGTGCCGTTTCATATCAAAAAAGCGGTGGGAATATTGGCTTACTTGACGTTATCTTTGGATCAAGCGATTTCAATGATTTAATTAGCCGTGTAACAGCTGTTACGAAAATTACGGAATCTGATCAACAGCTTATTGAAAAAATTGATGAAGATAAAGAAGAAGTTGAAAATAAACTAGCAGAATTAGAAGAAATGGAAGTAGAACTTAAAGGAATACAAGAATTAATCGTTGAGCAAAAAGAAGAAAATGAGGCACGGAAAGAAAATTTAAAGAAAAAAGAAAAACAATTAAAGAAAAAAGTTAAAAAACTTAAAATGAAAGATAGTGACCTTGCTTCACTTGAGGCACAAGTTTCAAGCGATATCGAAGCAGCACGTACCCCTGTTGTAGTAACGCAAAATGATTCTGAATCGACACAGGAAACAACAAACAAAACTAAAAAATCATCAGAATCAACAGCTAACCCAGCGCAAACAGCTAACTACGGCTCTGCTATTCAAGCAGGTTATTCAGTCATTGGAACACCTTATGTTTGGGCAGGTAAAGGGCCAGGAGGCTTTGACTGTTCTGGATTTGTATCATGGGCGTATGGAAAGGCTGGTAAATCATTGCCATCTAGTACAGCGGGTATGAGAGGTGTCGGTACTAAAGTATCATATGGAAATATTAAACCAGGCGATCTTGTCTTCTTTAATACATATAAAACAGATGGACATGTCGGTATTTATATCGGTGGTGGTAAGTTTATTGGAGCACAGAATAGTACAGGTGTAGCTGTTGCTGATATGACAAGTGGATACTGGAAATCAAAATTCAATGGTCATGTGCGTCGTGTAAACTAAATCATAAAATGAACTTACTGGATAAAGTTATCATTTTCATAACTTTATCCAGTTTTTCATTTCAAGTCACGGTGAAAAATATAAGAAAAGCATTGCTTATGGCAATGTTGATTTGTGCCGAATGACTTGCCTTTAATATATACAAGAATACTTTTCGCTTTATCTTATACCTATTATTTAATATCTATATAGACATGCGTTTTTTAAATTTAAGTAAAGTAAAAAAGCGACTACTATTTTCTTGTTATCAATACTAGAAAGGCGTACTTCTATGATTGCTTCTTCAGAGATGAATCTGTCAACGTTCTCAATACATGTAAAGAATGTATTGTCATTCATAGCGTCTCTTTTAACGTTATCTAATTTTCTCATAAAATGCTATATTCATTCACGTTTAATCATCATAGCAAAGTCATGTGATGCGATAAAAGGTGACTTAAGATTTATTTCTATGAATAAAAGCAAAAACCACGCCTAAGAAAGCGCGTTGGTTGTCAAATAGTGATTTTTTAAATAAATGCTTAACATACTTCCATTCATTACAGTCCATAGATAACAGGAGAATCATATGCTGAATATGTCATCGGCATTTTTTGTTTTAAAGCACTAAAATAAAGTAAACAGTAATGAAAGAAATTATCGCCGTGCCTAGTGAATATAGAAATGCTAGTAAGTACTTTTTATTTAACATTAGTTGTAACGTCTCATATCCAAACGTAGAAAAGGTCGTAAAAGCACCACAGAAACCAATTCCAACAGCATACAAAACCAATTCCGAAATGACGTCAAGTATGTAAAACTTAACAATTAAAGATAAAAGGACTGATCCAGTAACATTAACAATAAATGTTCCGATACCGAATGGCTCTACTTTAGTTGATATAAAGTAACGACTGACACTTCCTAAACATCCACCTATGGCTAGAGATAAAAAGTCCACGTGTCTTCACCTGATTTCTAACATATGGGCAATATAATAGCCGGAAAAGGCACATATGATACCACCAATAATACTGCCAAAAGCATATAATAAAGCGAATCCTAAATGAGAAGGGAACAGCTGAGCGACTTCCACAACAAATGTAGAAAAAGTTGTAAAAGAACCGATGACACCCACATTGAACGCTATTATAGAAAGTGGTTGTTTTTTCCATTTTATATGAGAAAACGTCAGAATGAAACTAAGGATAAAACAACCACTTAAATTAATAAGAAATGTAGCTATAGGAAACCCACTGTTCGTCATAAAAATAAGAGAAATTGTATAGCGAAACAGTGTCCCAATGGCACCACCGATACCAATCGCAATACTTGTCTTTAAGTTCATATTATTGACAATCCGGACAACGACCATAAACCTCGAACTTATGATCATCAATTTGATAATTGCTTAATGTTTGTCCGATATCATCCATTGGACAAACATTTATTTTCTTCGTATGCCCACATGCTTTACAAATAAAATGATGGTGATGATGATCACTACAATTCATCCGGAAATGCTTTTCCGAATTTAGTTCTGTGGATTCTAAGATACCGAGTTCATGATAGAGATTAAGATTGCGATAAACAGTATCATAACTAATCCCTTCGTATATTGATTCCATATGTTCATATAGTTCTTTAGCAGAACGATAACCATCTTCATGATGAAAATAATTTAGAATTTCCTTACGTCGCTCTGTCATCTTATAACCATTTTCTTTTAAAAGCTCAAGCGATTCTTGAAGACTCATTTGATTCACCCCTCTTTCGATAAGATGTAAGAAAATCGTTTCACACTAATAGATAAAAGTAAAATTAAGATTGCAACGACAACAATTGTTCCACCTGGTGGGATACTTAAATAATAACCACTAATTAATCCTACTATAACAGCTATTTCAGCAAATACAATAGATAAAACAATCGTCTGTTTAAAGCTATGACTAATCCGCATGGCACTAGCGACAGGTAAGGTCATTAACGCTGAGACGAGAAGCACACCAACAATACGGATTGATACTGCGATAACAAGAGCAGTTAAGACGATAAATAAAAAGTGAATTCGTTTTGAATGGATGCCTGAAACTGTGGCGTGCTCCTCATCGAAAGATAGCGTGAGTAATTCTTTATAAAAGATACGTATCACAGCTATTATAAATGATGCCATTATGATAATCGTCCAGAAATCTTGCTGACTAACTGCTGAGACCGAACCGAATAAATAATTGAATAAATCATTATTAAATCCGTTAGCTAAAGCGATAAAAATAACACTTAAACCAACACCACCACTTAAAATAATAGGTATGCCAATTTCCTGATAACCTTTATAAACATGTCTTAACTTCTCGATTAAAATAGCACCAATGACAGAGAAAGTCATTCCGCTATATAACGGATTTAAAAAAGATACGAGCATCGTTTTTTCGAGTAATAGACCGAAAGAAATACCTGCTAAAGTGACATGTGATAGTGCATCCGCTAATAGGGATAAGCGTCTAACGACAAGAAATGTACCAAGTAGTGGTGCGATAATACCGACAAGTAAACCTGTTAAAAATGTATGACGTAAAAACGTGAATTGTAATAAATCTGCTAGCATAAGACACCTCCTCGGCTTGCTTTTAGCCGTTACTTCTATTTATTTCATCAAGTTTGTCTACATCATGATTATCTTTTAATCATGATTATGTACGATGGCTTGCACAGGATGTCCGTATATTTTTGATAATTGTTCAGTCGTAAGTGCTGTATAAGCAGCTGAATCACCGTGAAAATGTAATGTCTGATTTAAACAAGCAACATGAGTAGCATATTTGGTCATAACACCTGTATCATGGGTGACAAGTAATAAAGTAAGATTGTTTTTTACATTTAGTTCATGTAATAGCTCATAGAAACGATCAACATTTTTGTAATCAATGCCAACTGTAGGCTCATCAAGGATAAGGAGTTCGGGTTCACTTACTAATGCACGAGCAATAAATACCCGCTGTTGTTGCCCACCAGATAAGTTACCAATATTACGATACGTATATTTCTCCATATCGACTAAGCGAATTGCTTCTAGTACTTTTTCTTTATGATGTTTCTTGAAAAATTTAAAATACCCGATCTTTGCCGTTAATCCCATAGAGACGACTTCATAAACGGTAGCAGGAAAACCTTTATTAAATGTATTTGCTTTTTGAGAAACAAATCCAATCCGATTCCAATCTTTAAATTCATTCATCGGCTCATTTAAAAGAAAGATTGAACCGTTATCTGGTTTTAAAAGGCCGAGAATAATTTTAATTAACGTTGTTTTTCCTCCACCATTCGGACCAACCAATCCCATAAACATTCCGCGCTTAATGTCTAAATGGACATTCTTTAGTACTTGCCGCTCTCCATAGGCAAAGCCAATGTTTTCTAAACGGATAACAGAGTCTTGCATCTAATTAAGCTCCCTTCATATAAAAAGCTAATTTGTCACTTCATCAAGTATGTTTAAGTTATGTTTCATTAAGCTAAAATAATCGTCTTTATGATTAATATCTTCATCTGTGAGAACTTCTAAGTTATGCAATACACGTTCTTCTGCTCCGAGATGCTCTTGGACAATTTTTGCAACACGATTAGATCCTGTTTGATCATATAGTACATATTTCAGTTGTTTTTCTTCAGCTAATTTCGTAATCTTTGCCAAATCTTTTTGCGATGGTTCATCACTAGAAGAAAGGCCACTTATCGCTATTTGCTTAATCCCATATCTGTCTTCCCAATAACCGAAAGCAGCATGATTAACTAACACATGCTTATCTTCCTTTTTAGATAAAACATCGACAAATTGCTCATCCAAAGCAGTTAATTCTTTTTCAAGGTTGTTCATGTTTTCTTCGTATTGTTTTTGATTATTTGGATGAAGAGCACTTAATTCAGCTGTAATTAATTTTCCAATATCTATCATACGTAATGGATCTAACCATATATGTGGATCTAAATCCCCATGATCGTGCTCATCGTCTTCATGTCCATGATGATGGTCATCACTTTCATTTTTCATAAACAATTCCTCATGTTTTCCGATTTCAACTAGTGTCACATCTTGTGAATTTAATGCATCAGCCGTTGCTTCAGCAAAACTTTCCATACCTGCACCGAGAAAAATAAATGCTTCACCTTTAGCGATATCGGTCATTTCTTTTGAAGACAGTTCAAAGGAATGGGCATCAACACCTGGAGGAATGATAGATTTCACCGCCACTTCATTGCCTACAATCTGCTCAGTTAAAAACTGAATCGGATATATAGACGTATAAATTAGATCTTCCTGCTCTTTTACATCATTTTCACACCCACTTATGATGCTAATGAATATTACAATTATAAATATGAGTCGTTTTTTCAAAATAAATCCTCCCTTATTTTCATCAGTAAATATCATATCGTAATGAATACGATTTGTAAATAGGAATGATTACGATTATTTAAAAATACCTTTTATTCGTGATACAATAATATGGAGATACTCGATTAATCTGTTGTAAAAATGCTATAATGAGTCTTGTTATACATATATTGATATTTATCAATGGATAATCTATCCCTAGGAGGAATCTATAGATGAGTATGTTAGAAAAGATTGAAAAAGATATAAAAAGAGCTATACAAGAGGCTGTCGTCGAAGCGGGGATTACAGAAGCAAATCAAATCCCAAATATAATTTTAGAAAAACCGAAAAGCAAAGAGCATGGTGATTATGCAACAAATGTCGCGATGCAATTAACAAAAATCGCTAAACAACCCCCGCGTAAAACAGCTGAAGCAATTGTTGAACATTTTACTTGCGACCATGTAACAAAAATTGATATTGCTGGTCCAGGTTTTATTAACTTTTTTATTGACCATACGTTTTTAACAAAACTTGTCCCAACTATATTAGAAGCAGGAGACGAGTACGGTCGTTCTGAAATTGGTAAAGGAGAGCGTATTCAAGTCGAGTTCGTTTCAGCAAATCCAACAGGTGATCTTCACTTAGGTCATGCGCGTGGTGCAGCATATGGTGATGCATTATGTAATGTGTTAGAAGCGGCAGGGTATGATGTTGAGCGTGAATACTATATCAATGATGCGGGAAATCAAATAGACCAACTTGCGCTTTCTGTTGAAGCACGTTATATGCAAGCATTAGGAAAAGAATGGGATATACCAGAAGATGGTTATCGTGGTAAGGATGTTCAAACATTCGGATATGAATTAAAAGAACGAGACGGTGACAAATGGATTCATGTCACAAAAGAAGAGCGGTTGAAATATTTTCGCCAATACGGCCTTAAGCGAGAGCTAGATAAAATCAAACATGATTTACACGCATTTGGAGTAACATTTGATAACTGGTTTTCTGAAACATCACTCTATGAAGATAAAAAAATTGATGCAGCCCTTGAAAAACTGAAAGAATCAAATCTTGTTTATGAACAAGATGGTGCGACTTGGTTTAAAACAACAGCATATAAAGACGATAAAGACCGTGTTTTAGTTAAATCAGATGGTAGCTATACGTATTTAACACCAGACATTGCTTATCATAAAGATAAACTTGATCGTGGCTTCAATACGCTCATTAATATTTGGGGAGCTGACCATCACGGTTACATTCCACGTATGAAAGCGGCCATTCAAGCACTAGGATATGATGAAGATACGTTAGAAGTTGCTGTCATTCAAATGGTTAACTTATATGAAAATGGCGAACGTGTGAAGATGAGTAAACGGACAGGAAAAGCAGTTACTTTAAGACAATTAATGGAAGAGGTTGGAAAAGATGCGATGCGCTATTTCTTCAGTATGCGCTCAGGCGATTCGCATTTAGATTTTGATATGGATTTAGCACGCTCACAGTCTAACGAAAACCCTGTTTATTATGTCCAGTACGCTTATGCGCGTATATGTACGATGCTTAAACAAGCAGATAAAAAAGGTTTCATAACAGAAGAAACACCAGAGTATTCCTTATTAACTTCAGAAAAGGAAGAAGAGCTTCTAGTTAAACTTGGGGAATTCCCACAAATAATCGCCGAAGCAGCTCAGAAGCGTACACCTCATAAAGTCACACAATATGTATTCGATTTATCAACATTACTTCATAGTTTTTATAATGCAGAAAAAGTATTAGATGACGAGAATCGTGAACTAACCTTTGCACGCTTAGCATTGATGAAAGCTGTGAAGATTACGATAGCAAATGCTTTACGAATCATAGGAGTAAGCGCTCCGGAGAGCATGTAAACTACACGTAATATATCATTTACGAGAACAAAACGGGTCAAAACATTTCTAAAATTAATGAACCGCATGTATCGAATGTAAAAAGTTTGATGACATGCGGTTTGATGTTTATGATGGTTTTAAAATAATAATTTTTGATGTTATAAATCCATCACTTCATTATTGTCTTCAAAAACTAGTTAGTTCTAAAATAACATAAAAGTATTGAAACAATGTGTTAAAAAAATTTATGTCATAAATTTTATGCATTACCGTTGCGAAAAATCTAAAAGTATTTTATAGTATAAGTAACGAGGATGAGATGCCTCTTTCTTTTAGGGCAAAAAAATGAATGAGTATTCATTCAAAGATTAAAAGAGGTACTCATTGTAAATGAATGATAGGGGGATAAAGAAATGAAACAATCCATTGAACGTGTAGCGGTATTAGGTTCTGGTGTTATGGGTTCAGGTATTGCGGCTCATTTAGCGAATATCGGTATTCCGACATTATTACTTGATATCGTACCACGTGAACTGACAAAGGAAGAAGAAGCAAAAGGCTTAACATTAGAAGACCCAGTCGTGCGTAACAAAATAGCCGTACAAAATAAGCAAGCATTATTAAAGCAAAAGCCGTCACCAATTACATCTAAAAAGAGCTTAGATTTAATTGAAACCGGTAACATGGAAGATGATTTAGAAAAGTTGAAAGATGTCGACTGGATTATCGAGGTTGTGGTTGAGAACTTAGACGTTAAAAAAGATGTCTTTGCTAAAGTAGACAAATATCGTAAACGAGGAACAATCGTTAGTTCAAATACATCAGGTATTTCGATTGAGAAAATGTCAGAAGACTGTTCAGAAGATTTTCGTCAACATTTTTTAGGAACACACTTTTTCAATCCACCACGTTATTTAAAATTGTTAGAGGTTATTCCAACAAAAGATACAAAGCCAGAAGTTGTAGAATTTATGCAAACATTTGCCGAAGACGTATTAGGTAAAGGGGTTGTCTTAGCTAAAGACACACCAAACTTTATTGCAAATCGAATCGGAACATATGGCCTATTAATTACGGTACAGGAAATGCTAAAAGCAAACTTATCTATTAGTGAGGTCGATTCTGTTACAGGCCCATTACTCGGACGTCCAAAGAGTGCCACGTTTAGAACACTTGATGTCGTTGGTTTAGATACATTTATCCATGTCGCTAAAAACGTCTATGATCAAGTTGAAGGAGAAGAAAAGCGTGTCTTTGAAATCCCGGGCTTCATGCAAGATATGCTAGAAAAAGGCTGGTTAGGAGCGAAAACAAAACAAGGATTTTATCTTAAGAAAAAAGGTAAAGAAGGCAGTATCATTTTAGAATTAAATCCTGAAACAATGGAATACGAAGAACGGAAAAAACTAAAGACAAAAGCAACTGAAATGGCTAAACAACAAAAAGGTTTCAATAAATTGAAAACGCTTTTATCTATGCCAGGTGATAAAGCAAGTGACTTTGTCTGGAACATTTTAAAGCCCGTCCTTCTTTATTCAGCAGAATTATTAGGTGAAATCGCTGATGATATTGTATCAATCGATAAAGCGATGAAATGGGGATTCGGTTGGAAATTAGGACCATTTGAACTATGGGATGTCATCGGTTTAAGAAAATCAGTCGAGCGGATGCAAACAGAGGGAGATACTGTACCGAAATGGGTTTTAGACCTTCTTGACAACGGTCATGAGCAGTTTTATAAAGAAGAAAATGGCGATACTCACTACTATGATGGTGACACATACCAAAAAGATGACGTTAATCCGAAAGAAATCCATCTTAAGCGTCTAAAAGATAAACAAGGTGTCATTATGAAAAATACAGGTGCAAGTTTAATTGACATTGGCGACGGTGTTGCATTACTCGAATTTCATTCACCGAATAATGCGATTGGTTTAGATGTCGTACAAATGGTGAATAAGTCCATCGAAGAAGTAGAAAAAAATTACGAAGGTCTTGTCATTGGAAACCAAGGTAAAAATTTCTGTGTCGGTGCGAACTTAGCATTGATGCTTATGGAAGCACAAGATCATAACTTCTTTGAATTAGATTTGGTCGTGCGCCAGTTTCAAAATATGACATTAAATATTAAATATTCGAAAAAACCAGTTGTGACAGCACCGTTTAATATGACACTGGGCGGTGGGGCTGAAGTGACATTACCAGCAGCTGCTGTGCAAGCGTCGCAAGAAACCTATATCGGATTAGTGGAAGTAGGTGTTGGGCTTATTCCTGGCGGCGGTGGTACGAAAGAGCTTTACTTAAAAATGCTTCGTAACGTGCCGAAAGATGTTGACGTTGACTTAATGAAAGTGGCAAATAAAGTATTTGAACGTGTCGCTATGGCTGACGTTTCAACATCTGCAGAAGAAGCGCGTGAGAAAGGCTTTCTTAATCATTTCGATGGC
This sequence comes from Cerasibacillus quisquiliarum, assembly GCF_014202495.1. Taxonomy (GTDB): domain Bacteria; phylum Bacillota; class Bacilli; order Bacillales; family Amphibacillaceae; genus Cerasibacillus; species Cerasibacillus quisquiliarum. Next base: position 467,543 of record NZ_JACHHA010000001.1, read on the forward strand.
ATTAGTGTCAATTCAGATCATTTACTCTATGATGCTAAACAGAAAGTGCTTGCATTAAGTCAAGCTGGATATAAAGCACCTAAGCGTGAGAAAATTCCAGTCGTTGGTGATCCTGGCTATGCAGCAATGTTAATGGGAGCTAAGACATTACAATTCGGTGGTTATGCGTCAGAACATGATGTGAAGATAGCTGAGAAATTAGCCTATGTTTTATCAGGTGGACGCATTAAAGAAAATAGTTTGATAGATGAACAAGTTATGTTAGACCTTGAAAGAGAAGCGTTTTTAAGTTTAATTGGCGAACCAAAAACACAACAGCGTATGCAACACATGTTATTAAAAGGAAAACCATTACGTAATTAATAGAAAGAGGGGGAAGGAAAATGAAAGAAGCGGTAATTGTAGCAGGAGCAAGGACACCAGTAGGTCGTGCCATTCGTGGAACATTAGCACATACACGGCCAGATGACCTTGCTGCTTTAACGATAAAAGAAACGTTAAAACGGGCAGATGGATATGATGGAGAGATTGATGATGTCATTATCGGTTGTGCGATGCCTGAAGCAGAGCAAGGAATGAATATGGCACGTAATATAGCGGGTTTAGCAGGTTTAAGTCATGACGTTCCGGGCATTACGATCAACCGTTACTGTTCATCAGGATTACAAAGTATTGCCTATGCAGCAGAGCGTATTATGCTGGGCTATGCAGATACGATTATAGCTGGTGGAGCGGAGTCCATGAGTTTAATTCCGATGGGTGGTCATGTCATTAAGCCTAATCCAACACTTGTAGAACAAGCACCAGAATATTATATGACGATGGGACATACAGCTGAAGAAGTTGCAAGACGATTTTCCATATCACGTGAAGAACAAGATGCATTTGCTGTTGAAAGTCACAAACGAGCGGCAAAAGCGATTCAAGAAGGAAAGTTTAATGATGAAATTGTTCCTGTAGAAGTAAAGGAACGTGTCATTGACTCTGATGGTAAAGTCGTCGAAAAAACAAAAACATTTGACATGGACGAAGGTGTAAGACCAGGAACAAATATGGAAGTTCTCGCAAAATTACGTCCTGCGTTCAGTCTTAACGGAACAGTAACAGCAGGAAATTCATCACAAATGAGTGATGGTGCAGCTTCGGTTTTGGTTATGGAACGGGAAAAAGCTGAAGCAGAGGGGCTAACACCACTTTTAAAGTTACGCTCATTTGCCGTAGCAGGGGTAGAACCAGAGATTATGGGAGTAGGCCCAGTCGCTGCGATTCCAAAAGCACTTAAATTGGCTAATCTTGAGTTAAGTGATATCGGACTGATTGAATTAAACGAAGCATTTGCTTCCCAATCATTACGTGTGATTCAAGCACTTGATCTAAATCCAGAAATCGTCAATGTGAACGGTGGAGCGATTGCCCTTGGTCATCCACTTGGTACAACAGGTACAAAGTTAACCCTGACATTACTTCATGAAATGAAACGGAGAAATGTCCAGTTCGGAATGGTGACGATGTGTATCGGTGGCGGAATGGGTGCAGCAGGCATTTTTGAATTACTTTAAATAAAATAAATTTTGAAAGGAAGATAAAGATGAGTGAAACAAAAGAGAAGTTTATTAAAGGTGGCGCATTCTTAATTGAGGAATTAAATGGAGAAGATATTATGACTCCAGAGGATTTCTCAGATGAGCATAAGATGATTGCTAATACGACAGAAGAGTTTGTCGTTAGTGAAGTTCTCCCTCTTGTTGACAAACTTGAAAACCATGAATTTGAGCATTCCGTTAAATTATTAGAAAAAGCTGGTGAACTCGGCTTATTAAGCGCTGATATTCCTGAAGAATACGGTGGACTTGGTTTAGACAAATTTAGTTCATCATTAATTACGGAAAAATTTGCCCGCGCAGGTGGTTTCTCAATTACACATGGTGCTCACGTCGGGATTGGAACGTTACCGATCGTCTTTTTCGGAAATGAAGAACAGAAGAAAAAGTATTTGCCGAAGCTTGCAACAGGTGAATTGATTGCCGCATATGCTTTAACAGAGCCAGGGTCAGGTTCTGATGCATTAGGTGCAAAAACGACAGCTGTTTTAAATGAGGCAGGCACACACTATATTTTAAATGGTGAAAAACAATGGATTACAAACGCTGCATTCGCTGATGTTTTTGTCGTATATGCTAAAGTTGACGGAGAGCACTTCTCAGCATTTATCGTAGAAAAAGATTTCCCAGGTGTCTCAACAGGACCAGAAGAAAAGAAAATGGGAATTAAGAGTTCTTCTACACGGACATTAGTTTTAGAAGATGCTGAAGTACCTGTTGAGAACTTATTAGGTGAAAAAGGCAAAGGTCATCATATTGCTTTTAACATTCTTAATGTTGGCCGTTATAAGCTAGCCATTGGTGGTGTAGGTGGATCAAAACGTGCGATTGAAGTCGCAACAAAATATGTCAATGAGCGTAAACAATTCGGGCGTTCCATTTCCAGCTTCACTCTAACGAAAGAAAAGTTAGGCACGATGGCCGCAGAAACATATGCAAATGAAAGTGCTGTTTATCGAACAGTCGGGCTTTTTGAACAGCGTATGGGATCTATGAGTGAAGAAGAATTAAAAGATGGGCGTGAAGTCGCTCGTGCAATCGCTGAATATCAAATTGAATGTTCCATGAATAAATACACAGCAACAGAATGCCTTGACTATATCGTTGATGAAGCTGTGCAAATGCACGGTGGTTACGGCTTTATGCAAGAATATGAAGTCGAGCGCATGTACCGTGATTCGCGGATTAACCGTATTTTTGAAGGAACAAATGAAATCAACCGCCTCATCGTTCCAGGAACATTGCTGAAAAAAGCTATGCGTGGTGAATTACCATTACTCCAAGAAGCTCAAGGCTTACAAGAAGAGCTCCTAATGATGATGCCAGAAGAAGTCGGTACAGAACCACTCGAGCAAGAAAAGTATTTAGTGAGAAACGCGAAGAAAATCGTTTTACTTGCTGCAGGATTAGCCGCACAAAAATATATGCAAAAACTAGAAGAAGAACAAGAAATATTAGCTAACCTTGCTGATATGGCAGCATCTGTATACAATATGGAATCTGCTGTCTTACGAACTGAAAAAGCGATTCAAAATTCAGGCGAGGAAAAGAATAAACAAAAGCTTCTCTATACACAAGTATACGTACAAGAAGCGTTCAATCGCATTGAAGCAGATGCAAAAGAAATTCTCGTTGCCGTTGAAGAAGGTGACACACTTCGCATGATGTTGTCATCCTTACGTAAGCTAACACGTCATACACCAACAAACGTAATCGCGAAAAAACGTGAAATCGCAGACCAAATCATTGACGCAGAAAAATATGTTCTATAAATAATCAAAGTTCATATCGTTTGCCCCCCAATAAAAGAACGAGCGGAGATTTCCGCTCGTTCTTTTGTTTTGGGTTTTATGTATGAATGGGGTGCGTTTGCACTTCAATGCATAGTCTCGTACTGTATTTTTCCTATGAGAGTCCACGTTGTCGTTTCAATGCATAGTCTCGTACTGTATTTTTCCTATGAGAGTCCACGTTGTCGTTTCAATGCATAGTCTCGTACTGTATTTTTCCTATGAGAGTCCACGGT
>NZ_JACHHA010000001.1:471258-537265 GCF_014202495.1 Cerasibacillus quisquiliarum
GAGACTCCACGTTGTCGTTTCAATGCATAGTCTCGTACTGTATTTCTCCTATGAGAGTCCACGTTGTCGTTTCAACGTACAGTCTCGTACTGTATTTTTCTTATGAGAGTCCACGTTGTCGTTTCAATGCATAGTCTCGTACTGTATTTTTCTTATGAGAGTCCACGTTATCGTTTCAACGTACAGTCTCGTACTGTATTTTTCTTATGAGAGTCCACGTTGTCGCTTCAATGCATAGTCTCGTTTATAATATCATCATCGAGAGGCTGTATTGCCGGTTCAATGAATAGTCTAGTCATCCATTTCCTTCCTGAGAGGTCGCGTTTCAGTTATCCCATCAAGCCTGACCCTCACTTCTACGTAAATAAAAACGATAAAAGTAATGGAACGGCAAATATCCAACAACCCCACCTAACTTGGTGGGAAAACCACAAGAAAAAGTGAACAACATTCAGTTTTATTAGTGGATGAAGACTTGAATATAGTGAGGAGTTTTTTTAACCCTTTCCCCCACTATTTTTCCAAATTCCTGAAGTCTGCTTCCTTAAAGGAACGTATCATCCCCCAAAATATAAAGCGATATACAAACCCAATAAGAAAAAACATATAAATATATTCAAAAGGAGTGAAAGGCTCATAATCAATTAAATAAGAATTTAAAAAAACTAGAAATAGAGATAAATACTCTATTAAAGAATTTTTAAATCCATTTTCTTCATACATGTGCTTCGTTTTTTTTATGTTAAAAACATCTTTTATTCCTTCACCGTTAGTCATTTCTTTAAGCATACCTTTGATAAAGCATAGGCCGATTAAATAAATTCCCAAAGCAAGCACATAGTCTATGTTCAAAATCTGCGTTATTAAACAATAAATTACAGTGAATAAAAGAAAATACATTTTTTACTATTTCCCCCTTGTTTATTCTTGGTATTTACTAGTATATTGTAAATCAAACATCATGTATACGCTTCCAATAAAAGATCAGGAGGGTTCATGTGTTAAAAAGGTTCTTTACTCTATTAATTGTTGTCGCTAGGTTACTTTGGCTTTTTCTACTTCAGTAAGCGCTAACGGAATTAGCTACGGTAAAAAGGAAGATTCTATTGATTGGGATGCTGATTCGAAAATTCTGGTTGTTAATCCCGATGCTATCGTAGTAGACAAAGAACAGATTGAATTGGCAGAAAATCTATCAAAATTCTTTGAAGAAGACGCAAATGGAAATGTTGAATTTACTGCCGACAAAGAAATACTTGTGGAACTGGGAATTTCAGAAAGTGATGCTGAGATAATGACTTCAATATGGGCAGGCCAATAGATACCATCAAATTTAAAAGTAAAATGATTGATAATTTCTCCGGCAGGCAAATGTTTAAATAAAATGAGCTTTGTTAAAATGAGTAAATAGAGACAAAAGGCTATTATTAATCCTGTTCTGACAACAACTCGCATAATTCCCCACCTATCTTAGATATAGTTGTAACGTATCTACTAATTATGAACCATATTTATTTTGTATACTATAAAGATGTGACATGTTCAATTTCTTCATCATTACGAAACAAAGACCTGCTGTGGAAATCCCCAATATGATAAATAAACGGATATCAAGATAAATAGCGTCTATAATCGATTGAACAGGTGCTGGTGTGATGATTAGGAGTAAAGTAATTAATCCTGTTGCTAAGAATAACGAGAGAATATAATAGACAAGTAATTCCGTTAAAAAGATTTTAATAATATCTTGAGTAGTCCCTCCTAGAGATTTGTAAATAAGAAGCTCTCTTTCACGTTGATAAAACTTCATTAAAAAGACTATAAATATAATCGTTCCCACAAATAACCCCAATATGATAAATAACAGAATGCCAAGTCGGCTTATAAATCTAGCTTGGTCTTTGCTTTTTTCAATAAATGCCTCTTTAATGTAGTATAAGTTATCTGGATACATAGCTGCTAAAGTTGCCAACTTATTTTCTAGTTGTTTAATTTCATTTATATTAGCTTGCGCATCTCGGTAAATTTCCAGGTTTCTATAACCAGGGAAGATATCATATTTTTGCATGGTGTTCTCATGAATCATAATGATTATGTTAGAAAATGCTTCTTTTGTTATTGGGTGAACGATCGTTTTCTTTACGGATTCTAAAACTTGTAAATCCCACTGCTTATACTCTAATTCATTATTGAGATTTTCAATTCTCCCAATGGATAATGTATCAGGTTGATCGAACCGAATTGTTTCATCTGGAATGATAAGTATCATAGATAGAGAATCTTGCAATTTATGATATGTGCGCTCACTAAATTTGAGTTGAGAATTAAAAAGTGACCAATTGTTATCATTTAAAACGACATAATGAATATTAGATAAAGGAACATAGTCGAGCGGCATGTCTAACTCTAATAGATCATGTTCTGTAAAAACAACACCCGAATCTTCCACATCTTCGTGAAAACGATTAATGATTGGTGCGTTTAATGAATCGTCTTTTAACAACAAGCTCGTTCCAAGTGTTTTCGGTTCTTTATCCATGAAGGCTACTGCTTCATTTTCTATTTCATCTACTAAATGACTAGGAATATATTCTGGTGTGAAAAAGATTTCAAATTGCTGTAAATGCACAAATGCATCTGACCTTTTGGAACTAAAAATATAATCGGCCATTTTTTCATCCGTTTCATATAATGTTTCATTTGCTATAAGCTCACTTAAAAATATTAACACGAGTAAACTTGTCAACAGCCCGATGATTAAGAAAAACGATTTCAACGAATGGAATAGATTTAAATAAAATAATTTCCATTTCACATGCCAATTCTTTATCCACAGTTCTATAAACACAGGTAAATGTCGAATGTTATCCCTTGAAGTTGAATATGTAAGATGACAAACAATTAATATTAAACATCCCATTAATAAAATCGCTATTAGGGTGATTGTCATAAGTAAAAGCATATTTAATTTAGGTAAAATATTAAAGATATAGACAGACATGATATGGATAAGAAACATGAAAAAAGCACTTATGGATACAATAATTAAACCTTGAAAGAAAGCCAATTTATAGATATGCCATGGTGTAAAACCTAAATTTGAAAAAAGATTAAAATGACTGCGAAATCGTATTGAATAATAGAATGAAAAAATGTATGTGAAGACAATCAAAGCAGTTATTGTGATTACTGATAAAAATAGTGTTGTTAAGACATAAACCTGATTGACTTGCTTTAAATGATCATCATATAAATTTGTATTAATGACAATTGCGTCATAATCCAATTCCTGCAAATTATTATGTTTAAAAAAAGTATCAATTGTATCAAAGTCGAGAGTAAGTGACTCTTTTCTGTCTTTGATTAATATCATATGTTGTTGAATATCTGGGAAGGGTTGTGTAAAATCACGAGTCAAAATGATATTTGGAAATGTATTTTTCCCTTTATCAATTATCGTTGAACTAGACCAAATACCGGAATAGTTTTTAACAATCCCAACGACAGTAAACGCCTCTCCCTCTATATTGAATGTGAAAGGAAGCTTGATGTCAGTTTGCTTGGACCCTTTAGCAAGGTGTTTAATAGTAAATTCTTCGACTAGGACTTCATAATCTGACTCTGGCATTCTTCCACGGAGGAGATTCATTTGAGTCAAAGCGTGCTCGTCCATCCACCCGATTGTGAAATCCAAATCTTGATCATTGTTTAAGAGACCGAATGTATATATATTTCCAGAAATGCGGAAATGTCCAGTTTCCCTTAGTGCATTTTCTCCAGTCATGGGTTCATCGGAATTTACAATTAAAGTGTGGTCACCATATGTTTGATAAGCGGCTAATTTTGCTTGATCCACATATTGATGCAATATCCCAACGGCAATCGTTATAAATACGAGTATAAATGTTAGAGCGCTAACAATTGACCAGAAAATTTTTTTATCATTCCATAATAATTTCCATGCGTAAGATAATAGTTTTACCGATTTCATTGTTTACCCTTCATTCTATACGAGTTTTCCATCCTTTAGTATAAATAGATGATCCGGATTTTTAATTAATTGTTTATCATGTGTGACAACGAGTAATGTCGTTTGATTTTTTTTACAAAGACGAGTTAATAATTCAATTACCCTTAATGAATTCTCAGAGTCCAAATTACCTGTAGGTTCATCCGCAAAAATGACTTTTGGATTGTGGATCATTGCCCTTGCGATGGCCACTCTTTGTTGTTGCCCACCAGATAATTCACTAGGAAAAGAACGCATATAATGATAAATCTCTAAATCTTTTAGTAGTTGATAAACGGCTTGTTCATTTACTTTTTGATTTGTAATATGTAGTGGCATGATGATATTATCATACACCGTCAATTCATAAATGAGTTGAAAGGATTGGAATACATAACCAAAATATTTTCCGCGGAACTGTGCTTTTTCTTTTTCTGATAACCTATAATAATCTTTATTCATCATATAAACAGTACCAGTACTTGGTTCAATCAACCCACTTAATATATTTAACAGTGTTGATTTTCCAGACCCACTTTTACCCATAATAACGTTAATTGAACCTTCATCAATAACGATATTTGTATTTTTTAGTGCTGCTGTTCTAGAATTGTGATACGTTTTGGATATTTCGATGGCTGAAATCATATGATGACACTCCTGAAATTTTAAAATTTAAATTAAGGGATTCATAACAATTATTAAAAAAACTTTTTATAAATTTTACCATTATTTCGAATACCTATCAATAAACTAAAGGAGCAGGTGTAGTAACGTAAATTCTATATATTGCTTATTTCTAGATTGTTCTTCTATCATCCATTTCAACGTAAAACAACGACATACAGACAATTAACAATCCTAAAACCAACATACTTCAATCCCACCCCAGAACATGCTAAGATGAAAACAAATGTTAAATAATAGGAGGGCTTTTCATGAAGTTATATTGTTATCCGAATTGTGGTACATGCAAAAAAGCTGTGAAGTGGCTTGATGAGCAAGGAATCAAATATGAGTATATACATATTGTAGAAAATCCACCGACAAAAGAAGAAATATTAGATTTTATGGATAAAAGCGGTCTGCCGCCACGTCGATTCTTTAATACGAGTGGGAAAAAATATCGCGAACTTAATATGAAGGATAAAATTAAAGATATGACGAAAGAGGAAATGGCTGAACAATTAGCTCAAGAAGGGATGCTCATTAAAAGACCGATTGCGACAGATGGTGAACGTGTTACAGTTGGTTTTAAAGAGGATGCATATGCTGAAACTTGGAGTTAATGTTCTAGGCATCTTATGATAAAATAAAAACAAGCAATGATTTACTGGCAAATTTTTCTGTAAACTTGTATATTTAAGTATGAAGCCGCAATGATTGAATGGAGGGAATTGGAATGGATTTTCCAAAAGAACTATTATACTCTGAAGAACATGAATGGGTTAAAAAAGAAGATGGCAAAGTGCGAATTGGGATAACTGATTTTGCACAAGATGAATTAGGTGACATCGTATTCGTTGAGTTACCTGAAGTTGGCGAGGAAGTTGAAGCAGATGAACCTTTCGGTAGTGTCGAGTCCGTTAAAACGGTATCCGAACTTTATGCTCCAGTAAGTGGTAAAGTCGTTGAAGTAAACGAAGATCTTGAGGATAGCCCTGAGTTTGTAAACGAATCACCATATGAAAAAGCGTGGATGATCGTTGTTGAAGTTTCTGATGAATCAGAATTAGATAAACTCATGTCTAGTGATGAATATAAAGCAATGGTAGAAGAAGACTAAGTGTATATGAAGTTTACAAGGAGGTTGGTCGTTTTGCTGTGAACGATACAACCTTTTTTTCGTTTATTGCTTAATCAGTAGATTTAAGTTGTGAGCTGAAAAGATTATTAAATCAAATATGCATATTTAAAAACATTTGACATTGCGAGGTGTATAACATGCTTCCTAAAGTGATAATTGTTGAAGGATTAACAGATAAACAGCAAATAAAAAAAGTCATAACGGAAGATGTTACCATCATTTGTACAAACGGAACACTCGGAATTGAACGCTTTGATAACATGTTAGAAACGTATCAACTGGATGATCGTGATGTATATATAATGGCAGATGAAGATAGAGCAGGATGGAAATTACGCAAGCAGTTGAAGCGAGAGCTACCCCATGCTGAACATATTTATATCCATCCAGATTATAAAGAGGTCGCTACAACACCGTTACATGAAATAGCTCATGCCTTAGTGAGTAAAAACATTGAAGTGAACCCTATTTTTCTGTAAGCTTAAAAATTAGGGTGATTAAATGATAAAAATAACGGAAAACCAACTTGAAGCAGAAGAAATATTACTATATATACATAGCCCATTTTGTGGAACGTGTCACGTTGCCCGTCAAATGCTTGAACAAATTGAAGGGATTCATAAACAAGATATATTCTATGAAATGAACGCATCCCTTTATCCTCAATTTATGCAAGATAATGAAGTTGAGAGTGTACCATGTCTATTTATCAAAAAAAATAATGAAGTAAAAGAAAAAGTCTATGCTTTTCATTCAATAGGGAATATATACCAATATTTATATCAATATAAACCAGAATTATTTCAACAAGATTAATAATAAGAAGATATAGCACAATAAATATAAATGAGTTGACATTTATGATTAAAATGCGTATCATTGCATTTATTAGGAAAAAGCATAAAAATGAAATCTCTTATCAAGAGCGGTGGAGGGACAGGCCCGTAGAAACCGCGGCAACCTTTAGGATATTCCTAAAACGGTGCTAATTCCTGCAAAGCCATGCTTTGGAAGATGAGAGAACGAAGATGAATGATATCGTCTTTCTGTTCTCTAGAGCAGGAAGACGTTTTTGTTTATATGACATTAAGTGATAGGAGGGCATAGAGTGATTTCAATAAAAGAACTCCGCAAAGAATTTACTGTTGAGGATAAAAAGATTGTTGCAGTCGATGATGTGACATTAGATATAAAAAGAGGCGAAATCTTCGGAGTCATTGGCTATAGTGGAGCAGGGAAAAGTACATTTATTCGCTTGTTAAATGGTTTAGAACAACCAACAAGTGGTGAAGTGTTTATTAATGGTAAAAGATTTTCCCATATGAAAGGTGAGAGTTTACGTCAGGCACGTCAAAAAGTGAGCATGATTTTTCAGCATTTCAATTTACTTTGGTCGAGAACGGTTGAAGAAAACATTGCTTTTCCATTAGAAATTGCAGGTGTATCAAAAGAAGAAAGATATGATCGCGTTCAAAATCTAATTGAACTTGTCGGCTTACAAGGACGTGAAAAAGCTTATCCAAGTCAACTATCGGGAGGACAAAAACAACGGGTCGGTATCGCTAGAGCATTAGCGAATGAACCAGATGTGTTACTCGGTGATGAGGCAACAAGTGCACTTGATCCTGAGACAACGGATGCTATTTTAGATTTACTCGTAGATATTAATGAACGTTTAGGTATTACAATTGTTTTAATTACCCATGAAATGCACGTCATTCAAAAAATTTGTCATCGTGTTGCAGTCATGGAAGCAGGAAGGATTGTTGAAATGGGTAAAGTGCTAGATGTGTTTCAAAATCCACAACAATCTGTTACGAAACGTTTTGTATCACAATTAACAGGTGTTAAAGATACTTTACCGACATTAGAGATGCTTTTTGACAATTATCCGAGTGGTTCGCTCATTCAGCTCACTTTTGTTGGTAAAAAAACAGAAGAGCCGATATTAACGGAGCTGATTCGAAACTTTCAAGTATCGGCAAGTGTCGTCCACGGACATATTAACGAAACGAAAGACGGTCCATATGGCACATTAATCGTTCATATCGACGGTGCAGAAAGTCAAATTCATGAAGCATTGCAATTTTTGCAATCAATTGATGTGAAAGCAGAGGTTTTAAGCAATGAATGAGCAGACATCGAATGAAACAACGTCATTTATTGAACAGATTTTTCCAAATGTAGATTGGGGACAAATGTGGGAGGCAACATATGAGACACTTTATATGACCGCATTGTCAACGGTATTTACCTTTATATTCGGTTTGGTGATAGGCCTTCTTCTGTTTTTAACAGCGCCACATAATTTATGGGCCAATCGCATCGTTCATTTTTTAACTGGAGCTTTCGTAAACATATTTCGTTCGATACCTTTTATTATTTTAATCATTTTACTCATTCCATTTACGAAGCTCATCTTCGGATCCATTCGTGGAGCAAACGCAGCTCTTCCTGCATTAATTATCGGAGCGGCTCCGTTTTATGCGCGAATGGTGTTAATTGCTTTACGCGAGATTGATAAAGGAGTTATAGAAGCAGCGAAATCAATGGGAGCTAAAACAAGCACCATCATTTGGAAAGTGCTTATCCCAGAATCACGTCCAGCATTAATTTCAGGCATCACTGTCACTTCTGTCGCACTTGTTGGCTATACAGCGATGGCTGGAGTGATCGGTGCAGGAGGGTTAGGTCATTTAGCCTTTTTATACGGGTTTCAACGCAATCGGCCGGATGTGACATTAGTTGCTACAATTATTATCTTATTCATTGTTTTTTTCATTCAGTGGCTTGGTGATACGATTTCGGCAAAAGTTGATAAACGTTAACATACTAGTTCATCTAGTTCCCATATATAAATAATAAAATAATAGGAGAGATCATACATGAAGAAATGGTTGCAATTATCAATTATTGTGCTCGTTGCTATTGCATTAGTAGCATGTGGAGCGGATAAAGAAGACAAAAGTTCAGATTCAAAGGACAATGCGTCAGGTGAAACTGTCACATTAAAAATAGGCGCATCACCCAATCCGCATGTTCCCATTTTAGAAAAAGCAAAACCAATCTTAGAGGAAAAAGGAATAGAGCTTGAGATTGAAACATATACAGAATATGTCATGGCGAATCAAGATTTAGATGCAGGCGATTTGGATGCTAACTTCTATCAACATATACCGTTTTTCGAATCTCAGAAAGAAGAGCATGGTTATGATATCGAAAATGCAGGTGGCATTCATATCGAACCAATCGGTATTTACTCACAACGTCATAAAAGCCTAGAAGATTTACCAGAAGGTGCGACGATTTTATTAAGTAGCTCAGTCGCTGACCATGGTCGTATGTTAGCTTTACTAGAGGCAAAGGGATTAATTAAATTAAAAGAAGGCATCGATAAAACAGTAGCCGTTGTGGATGATATTGAGGAAAATCCTAAAAACTTTAAGTTCGATGACTCAACATCACCAGAAATGCTCGTACAAATGTACTTAAATGATGAGGGAGATGCGGTTTTAATCAATTCAAACTTCGCCCTTGATCATGATATTAATCCTATTGAAGAAGCAATTGCCATAGAAGATTCTGATTCACCATATGTGAATATTATTGCTGTGCAGTCGAAAGATAAAGATAACGAAGCAATTAAAACGCTCGTTGAAGTTCTTCGTTCTGAAGAGATTCAAGAGTTTATTTTAGAAGAGTATAACGGTTCAGTTGTACCGGTTGACGAAGATTAAATTTTTATTGTCTTTAATTATAAAGGACGATTGCAATCGGTTTAGTGCAAAATGAATATGAGATAGATCCATCTATTTCGTACGTTAGAGTTAAGATTTAGTCTATTTCCCACTCCTAATTATTAGGAGTGGATTTTTTATGGTTGCGTAAATAGATTAGCCTGGATTAACACCATCAATTTTCGCTAACTAACCAATTCCATAAAATGTTCATTTTACAATGACAATTTTAAAATCAGGCTCATTTCATTTAAATCGATTATTGTGCTTCACTTATTTATCTTTATATAAGAAACAGCTCTTTCTTTGTTGAATTCCAATCGGGTTTTGTATCAATAACCATCGCTTTTATTTGTTTAATTGAAAATATAAAGTGAAAAACATCACATTCATTTCATCTCATTAAAGTGTAAATATATATGTGTTATAATGTTTTAGAGAGAGTTATCTCAATCATTTGCTATTAATTGCTAGATGATTTAAGATGATAATGATAATAAATTGAGAATTGGTGATAATGGTTCTCAAACATAACTATTTTTAATTGGAGGTATCATTATGGCTGGATCTACTTTAGAAATTAAAGACCTTCATGTTTCAGTTGAAGGGAATGAAATATTAAAAGGAGTTAATTTAACGATAAAGGGTGGCGAGTTCCACGCAATTATGGGACCGAACGGAACCGGTAAATCAACTTTAGCATCCGCAATTATGGGACACCCAAGCTATGAAGTGACAAAGGGAAGTATTCTTCTTGATGGAGAAGAAGTGCTTGATATGGAAGTTGACGAGCGTGCACGAGCAGGTTTGTTTTTAGCGATGCAATATCCAAGCGAAATTAGTGGTGTCACAACGTCTGATTTCCTACGTTCATCTATAAATGCGATTCGTGGAGAAGGTAATGAAATCCCACTTATGCAATTTATTAAAGAGATGGATGAGAAATTAGAAGCATTAGAAATCGATAAAAGTATGGCACAGCGTTATTTGAACGAAGGCTTCTCTGGGGGAGAGAAAAAGCGTAATGAAATTTTACAAATGAGTCTATTAAAGCCAAAAATTGCTATTCTTGATGAAATTGACTCAGGTTTAGATATTGATGCGCTTAAAATTGTTTCTGATGCGATTAATGACATGCGTAGTGAAGAATTCGGGACATTAATTATTACGCACTATCAAAGATTATTAAATTATATTAAACCAGATTACGTCCATGTTATGATGCAAGGTCGTGTTGTTAAATCAGGTGGACCTGAGTTAGCAAAACGTCTAGAAGAAGAAGGATACGAATGGTTAAAAGAGGAACTTGGTATTAAAGATGAAACTGTTGGACAAGAAGCTTAAGTTAGGAGGGTTAGCATGACTGTTGATACGGAACAGATTTATACAAAAGAATATATTAAACAGTTTTCCAAAGATAGAAATGAACCAGAGTGGATGAAAACGTTACGCCTTCAGGCATTGGAACAGTCAGAAACTCTTGACATGCCTAAACCTGATAAAACAAATATCGTCAGATGGAATTTCAGTCGTTTTAAACATGACTATGTCGAGGGTGAAGCGATTCAATCATTGGAACATCTACCTGAAGAAATAAAAGATTTCTTTGATCCAGAAAATTTACCTGAGAACTTACTCATTCAAAGAAATCACTCCATTGCTTATGCATCACTAAGTAATGAACTAAAAGAAAAAGGTGTTATTTTCACAGATATATTTACTGCTTTACAAGAACATGAAGAACTTGTTAAAAAATATTATATGAAAGATGCCGTATCTATAGATGAACATCGTCTAACTGCTTTACATGCAGCGCTTATGAATGGCGGTATTTTCGTATACGTCCCTAAAAACGTAGAAGTAAAGACACCATTACAAGTTGTGTTCTGGCAAGAGGATCCAACGATTGCTTATTTCAACCATGTAATTGTTGTAGCAGAATCTAATAGCTCGGTTAATTATGTGGAAAACTATATTTCAAATAATGAAG
Organism: Cerasibacillus quisquiliarum; assembly: GCF_014202495.1. Taxonomy (GTDB): domain Bacteria; phylum Bacillota; class Bacilli; order Bacillales; family Amphibacillaceae; genus Cerasibacillus; species Cerasibacillus quisquiliarum. The sequence continues at coordinate 482,802 of NZ_JACHHA010000001.1, forward strand.
AAGAAACAGTAGCTAATATCGTTACAGAAGTATTCGCACATGATAATGCACAAATTGCTTTCGGTGGTGTAGATAATTTTGCAACTGGCACTACGATTTACATGAACCGCCGTGGTGTTGTCAATCGAGATGCAACGATTAATTGGTCGATTGGACAAATGAATGATGGGAACACAATCTTTGAAAATATTACAGAACTTGTCGGTGACAATTCCTTATGTAATGCGAATACAGTCACTGTCGGTCGTGGTAAACAGATCCAAAACATTACATCTAAAACAATCCATTGGGGCAGAAATGCAGAAGGGTATATTTTACAACATGGTGTGATGAAAGACAGTGCAAGTAATGTCTTTAATGGAATTGGTAAAATTGAAAACGGCGCATCAGGTTCTAACGCAGAACAGACATCACGTGTCCTTATGTTAAGTGAAAAAGCTCGTGGAGATGCAAACCCAATTCTTCTTATTGAAGAAGATGACGTTATGGCGGGTCATGCTGCATCAGTTGGCCGCGTGGACCAAATGCAGTTATACTATCTCATGAGCCGTGGAATTACAAAGCAGGAAGCGGAAAAACTTATTATTCACGGATTCCTTGAGCCAGTTGTTTCTCAATTACCACTTGAATCAGTGAAAAAGCAACTAAAACAAGTCATTGAAAGGAAGATTAACTAATGGATGTTAAAGCCATTCGTGAGATGTTTCCAATTCTTAACCAGGAAATCAATGGTCATCCGTTAGTCTATCTCGATTCATCAGCAACGGCACAAAAGCCGATTACAGTCATTGAAGCAGTGAATGACTATTACCGTAAGAACAATGCGAATGTGCATCGCGGGGTGCATACTTTAGGCTCACGTGCAACAGATCAATATGAAGGAGCACGTGAGAAAGTGCGCCAATTTTTACATGCTAAAAGTACGGCGGAAATTATTTTTACACGCGGAACGACAACGTCGATAAATATGGTCGCTTATGGTTATGCACGTCACCAATTAAAAAAAGGCGATGAAATTGTCATAACGCCAATGGAACATCATAGTAATATTATTCCATGGCAACAAGCTGCGAAAGCAACGGGCGCTACATTAAAATATATCCCATTACAGGAAGATGGTACAATTACATTAGATGATGTAAAGAAAACAGTAACAACAAATACAAAAATCGTTGCCATCACGCATGTTTCCAATGTGCTCGGTACGATTAACCCGGTGAAAGAAATCGCTCAGATTGCACATCAAAACGGTGCTATTTTCGTCGTTGATGGTGCTCAAGGTGCGCCACATATGGAAGTTGATGTTCAAGATTTAGATTGTGATTTCTACGCATTATCAGGACATAAGATGGGAGCACCAACAGGCATAGGTGTTTTATACGGTAAGAAAGATTTGTTAGAAGTAATGGAACCTGTTGAATTTGGCGGCGAAATGATTGACTTTGTTGATTTATATGACTCAACGTGGAAAGAGCTCCCATGGAAATTTGAAGGTGGCACACCTATTATTGCAGGAGCAATCGGATTAGGTGCAGCGATAGACTTTCTACAAGATGTAGGCATGGAAAACATTTTAAAACACGAAGAACAATTAGCTGACTACGCACTAGAAAAGATGCGTACCATTGATGGTATCGAGATTTACGGACCTGAGAAGAGAGCAGCTCTTGTCACATTTAACTTAGATGATGTCCATCCACACGATGTTGCAACCGTTTTGGATGCAGAAGGAATCGCTGTTCGCGCGGGACATCACTGTGCACAACCATTAATGAAGTGGTTAGATGTAACAGCTACAGCAAGAGCAAGCTTTTATTTATATAACACGACTGAAGATATTGATCGATTAGTAGAAGGACTTCTAAAAACGAAGGAGTATTTCAATCATGTCTTTTAATAACCTAGACACATTGTATCGACAAGTCATCATGGACCATTATAAAAGTCCACGAAATCGCGGTAAATTTGAAGGCGATGTGTTAACAGTCGATTTAAATAACCCGACATGTGGTGATAGAATCGAATTACAAATGAAAGTCGATGAAGGTGTCATTGAAGATGTTAAATTTTTAGGTGAAGGATGTTCCATCAGCATGGCATCTGCATCTATGATGACAGAAGCTGTTAAGGGTAAAAAAGTGGAGGAAGCACTAAAAATGTCAGAACTTTTCTCTGATATGATGCTTGGAAAAGATATTGATTTTAATGAAATAGATTCAGGTGATATTGCAGCACTTCAAGGTGTTTCCCAATTTCCAGCTCGAATCAAATGTGCCACACTTGCTTGGAAAGCGATGGAACAAGGTGTGAAGAAAGAAGAATAAGTCAATGCGTTTTTTTGAACACATTGAAAAATTTTAAAGGGAGGTTGTAAGCAATGGCGAAAGATTTGCCAGTGTCTGATGAATATAAATATGGTTTTCGTGATAAAGACGTTTCGATTTTCCGTACTGAAAGAGGTTTAACACGTGAAGTCGTTGAAGAAATTTCTAAGATGAAAGAAGAGCCAGAGTGGATGCTTGAATTCCGCTTGAAATCATTAGAACATTTCTTCGAGCGCCCGATGCCAATGTGGGGAGGCGACTTATCAGAACTTGATTTTGATGAGATTGTTTACTACGTTAAACCATCAGAAAAACAAGGGCGTACATGGGATGAAGTACCTGACGAAATTAAACAGACATTCGATAAATTAGGTATCCCTGAAGCAGAGCAGAAGTACCTAGCAGGTGTATCCGCACAGTATGAATCAGAAGTTGTATATCAAAGCTTACAAGAAGATTTAGAAGAAATGGGGATCATCTTTACCGATACAGATTCAGCCCTTAAAGAGCATGAAGAACTGTTTAAACAATATTTCGGAAAAGTTGTCCCACCAACTGATAACAAATTCGCAGCACTAAACTCAGCTGTATGGTCAGGTGGATCATTCATTTACGTTCCACCAGGTGTAAAAGCAACGACACCATTACAAGCATACTTTAGAATTAACTCGGAAAATATGGGTCAATTCGAAAGAACATTAATTATTGTTGATGAAGGTGCATCTGTCCACTATGTTGAGGGATGTACAGCACCCGTTTACACAACAAACTCACTACACTCAGCGGTCGTTGAAATCTTCGTTAAGGAGAATGCATACTGCCGTTACACAACCATCCAAAACTGGGCAAATAACGTCTATAACCTCGTTACAAAACGGGCAACATGTGACGCGAACGCCACAATGGAATGGATTGACGGTAACATTGGTTCTAAAGTAACGATGAAATACCCTGCTGTCCTATTAAGAGGTGAGGGTGCAAGAGGTAACACATTATCAATTGCTATCGCTGGAAGAGGCCAAACACAAGATGCCGGTGCGAAAATGCATCATCTAGCACCAAATACATCTTCATCCATTGTGTCTAAATCAATTTCAAAACAAGGTGGAAAAGTAAACTACCGTGGTCTTGTCCAATTCGGTCGTAAAGCAGATAATGCAAAAGCAACAATCGAGTGTGATACGTTACTTCTAGACAACGAATCGATTTCCGACACAATCCCATACAACGAAGTATATAACGATAACATCTCACTCGAACACGAAGCGAAAGTATCAAAAGTATCTGAAGAACAATTATTCTATCTCATGAGCCGCGGCCTAGGCGAACAGGAAGCAACAGAAATGATCGTCATGGGCTTCATCGAACCATTCACAAAAGAACTACCGATGGAATATGCGGTTGAGATGAACAGATTGATTAAGTTCGAGATGGAAGGTTCAATCGGTTAAGGTCTTAAAAAACCCGTCACAGAAATATGTGTGACGGGTTTTTTGTCTACTCTGGGTGAATGATGATTATAAATCTTAATAAAACTAAACTATTTTTATTAATCTATAGATTGCAATTTTTAGAGTATATGTATTTGCAAAGGCTTGGATGTATCAATCTCTTTGCTATGACGAATACATTAAGGTTTCTGATGTTCGTGTTTTCAAGTAAACAAACAGTAATTGAACGCGAAAATGTAACCAAACTGCTTAATGGAAAATCGATCAGTGACAAAACATTTATAGTTGTGCTTAAACATGGCTGCAGTTATCTTACATTGGCTGCGGATCTACATAGTAAAATAATTAATTGTTTACTCTTTTTCCTGAAAAATGATGATTGAATAGATTATAACAGTATTGGAAAATGCCCATTACACATAAAAGTTTCAAATACATTTAAGACTGGTATAACCGAAAACTTTATAAGAACGAGTCTTTACTTGGATAGACAGTCGTTATATGGCTCAACCTAGCGAAATGTGTTTCACTAACCTTCCGTATTTGGCAAATTATCACGCCATAGTGGCTCTATGTAAATCCTTAACATATATATTCAAATAAGTTTTGATGCTAGTATAGTTTCATGGACACATCTTAGTTAAGTCATTACAATCAATCTTAGGAGGATGTGTCCAATGAAACATAAAAATAATGGCAAACGATACAATGATGATTTTCGTAAAATGGTTGTTGAATGATATCGTTCTGGTCAATCAGTCAAAGATTTAAGCAGCGAATATGGCGTTTCAGAAGTTACCATTTATGCATGGATTAAAAAGTTTTCTCCAATTGAATTAGAAGATGGTTCATCTGTTACTCCAGATGACTACGCAAAACTCCAAAAACAAATACTCCGCTTACAGGAGGAAAATGAGATATTAAAAAAGGCTATGGCCATATTCGCAAAAAAGTAGATGACAATGAAATCACTCATTTTATTGATCGACAGAAAAAAGAATATCCAGTTCAAACGATGTGTGATGTGCTCGGGATCCCAAGAAGTACTTACTATCAGTCGCTTCATAAAACAGAATCTAAACGTGAAAGAGAAAACCAAAAATTAACAAAAAAAATCACTCAGATTCATCATGATAGTCAAAAGCGTTATGGTGCACCGAAAATACACCGTCTATAAAAAAGAAAGGATATCATGTCAGTATGAAACGTGTTCAACGTTTAATGAAAAAGGCTGGTCTTCGTTCTATTATAGTTAAAAAATTCCGTCCTACATCAAGTAAACAAAAAGTTGTTGAGCGCGAAAATATCCTAAAAAGAGACTTTTCAACCAAAACGCTTAATGAGAAATGGGTCGATGATATCACATATATTTATACGCTTAAACACGGCTGGTGCTATCTTGCGTCGGTTATGGATTTACATACTAAAAAGATAGTTGGTTACTCTTTTTCCAGAAAAATGACGACTGAATTGATTATAAAAGCATTAGAAAATGCCTATCACACACAAAAACCAGATGAAGGTTTAATTTTCCATTCAGATCTTGGTACTCAATATACAAGTGGTGAATTTGCGAATATCATTAAAAAGTATGGAATGACACATTCCTTTAGTTATAAGGGCAGTCCGTATGATAACGCTTGTATCGAGTCCTTTCATGCCATTTTAAAGAAAGAAGAAGTCAATCATGTTCAATATTTTGATTATCATTCTGCTAAATTAGTATTATTTCAATACATTGAAAGCTGGTATAACCGCAAAAGAATGCATGGAAGTATCAGCTATAAAACACCGCAAGAATTAGAAAATGAGATTAAAGCTGTTACATCATAACGTAAACTTGCATAAGAGCACGGCTTTACATGGAGTGGCGGGTATGATAGCCTTTGTGGCATGCCAGCATTGTATTAAATAAGCTGGCCTAGGCTAAAGAAATCGTGCCCGCAGAGGCTCCATGTCAAGCCCAATAGCTTTATATAAATTAACATTCAAAGAACTATTGAAAACTTAACTTTTTTGTGTCCAAAATATTGACGTAGATCCAACACGATAAGTAATGTTAAGTTTGTATGGTAAATTGAAATCATTACGTGTTTCTATTTGGCCAAAAGGGACAAAGCTTTATGAAAAGAATGGTTTGTATGGAGTGAAAATCCCAAGTTACGGTACGTTTTTAGAAGGTGATGCACTGGAAGCCGGTGGAGGCGGAATTGAAGAGACATACTTGGAAACATTGAACATTTCGAGTAAGTGTTTAGAAACAGAGAATATTTTCGCAATAAATAAAGGTGTTAATTAATTATTTGAGAATGATTTATGACTCTGAAAAATAAACGTTGAAAATGGGTGATACACATAATTGATTAACATATACTTTCATAGCAAAGTTGAGGCGTACTACTAAGCTTCACATGTCAAGATAGAGAATCGATTCAATGCGAATAAGCGGACAGTATTACTTTTTGCGGCGCTTTTTTTCAGGTATAACGGGTATAAACTGTGATTTGAATAAAACCAAAAGAAGAGGACTTTGTAGTGGATATAGTGCCCCGCAAATATTTATTAGCAGAAATTGCCCAAGTTTTGGAAGAACATACAACCATCATGTAGTCTGAAGCAACCAATCATTAAAAAAATCCTGCCACCGCTAAAATGGTGACAGGATTTTTTCTTTTATTTCACCAACTTCACCCGATAACTGAGACAACTAGAAAGTGACACGGTTTCGTTGTATGTCCATGTGTCAAAATCCATTGCACCACCGGGGTAGAATGCTTTTACTTTTAGGTTTGCTTGATTGGCAAGTTCTACAATGTCATCTGGTGAATAGCATGTCAATGTTTGTGTATACACGTTTTCAGGATTATCCACATGCCACCACGTATCTGTCATTTCATTTGTTTCTTCTATAAAACCGTATTTACGGGCTACTTTTTTCGTTCCTAAAGGATACATACTCTTTCCATCTATCTTTTTCCAATAGTTTGGTTGATAAATATCAATCAATGCAACCCCATCATCATTCATCCATCCATAGATTCTGTGCAAAAGTTTTAATTGATCGTCATCATTTCCTACGCCAAAACCATCAATATAGAGGATGACGTCAAAGGTTTTATTAAGTGGTAAATCATAAAAACTCCCACAGAGTGACTTTACCGATGAAGGAATTGAATTGGCAAATTCGACCATTTCTGGAACGAGCTCAATCGTTGTGACATCTTTTTTTCGATGTGCGATACTTCTTGCTAATTGGCCATTTCCAGCTCCGAGTTCTAATACAGTTTGAAAGTGTCTCCCGATTTGTTGTTCAATTTCATCGACTTCTTTGTCTAATATGGTTGTTAAATTTATAACGTTTTTAAAATCGTGAAACTGTTTTTTATAAAAATTTAACGCTTCTTCTAATTTCATTTATTGTTCCTCCTATCATATTTTGATTATGAGAGAAGGATTTTGTCTAAGTTACGTGTACCCATACGGATTCCTCCTTTAGGAAAAGTATATCATAAAAACTTATAAGCTATCTGGGATTTTACGTGAGTGTGTCAGATGTGTAAATTATGATATAATGTTGTTGCTATTTTCGGATGAGAAGATAAAATAATTGCGGGATTAATATGACAGATTCCTTGCTTTATTATCGGGACATGAGCCGTCATATTGGCTTGAAATGGGAATTGTTTTACATGAAGCCGATCGGTGGGGCAAAGGAATAGGTAACCGTGCAATGACACTCTGTATAATTCATTTATTTGCGATATGCCTTTTACCTAAAAAAGCGAAGAATCATTTTCTTCGCTTATTTCGATTTAGTATCATCTGAACGCCTATTTGCAGATGATTGTTGAGAAATCAACGTATACACTAAATAACACCATAGAAGGCTACACATGGGATGGTAGTTATCTTCTAATAATTTTATAAGAAGAGGACCTTAGCAGGCGTTTAAAAAAGATTTACAACAAGTCATCAATCAGGTTCGATGTCAAAATTTGTCACAATATATATAAAAATATCTAAAAATTCCATCTTGAAAAAATAATGGGAAATAGCTAAAATGAATAGCAATATTATTCTTTTAGGAGGGGTTTTTATTGAAAAAGGATTTCCTAACAACATCTATTTTATTACTCATTATTTCATTTCTAGTTGGTTGTTCATCGCATGAAAAAACAGAAATGAATCCAGATTATGCAGGAGTAGGTACTGAAATACCTGGTGGAATAGATGCTAGAATTGTACCTTTTGATTTCGAAGAGGCTGTAAAAGATGCTGATTTAATTGCTGAGGTAGAAATAAAGAGATTGATTAAGGAAGTGAAAGAAGAGCCAATTCCCTATACAGTATTTGCAACTCATATTATTCAAAAGATTGAGGGAGACGATATGAGGGCAGAAGTAACAATAAGACAAAATGGCGACAGTGAATGGCGTTTTAATGATAATAAAATGTTCAAGCCTGGAGAAAAATATGTTTTTTTCTTGAAAAAGACGGCAGCTAGTGAATCGGATTATTGGATTCTTGGTGAAGAAACAGGTATGTTCCAAGTTGCTTCGGATGATTACCTTATTAAATTATCTGATTCATTGGATGAATTTGCATCTTTAGAAGCTCATCCTAATGATCTTCAAAGTAATGACAAGGAAATAATTAATGATGTGACACAAATCTTGGATAAACAGAGTTTTATAAATAAAATAAAGGGTGAGTTAAAATGAAGATGATTAAAAAAGCAATTGATGTTGTGTCATTGATCTCGTTCCGCTTGGGTTAAATCGCATTTGATGTTCCAACGTTAAACAAATCGGCCTCATTGAAGCGGGTTATATCGCAATGTGCTCTGCAATGATAAACAAATCTATCAATCAGAGATGATTTACATGACATTAAGCTAATCAGTCCAGTAAAGATGTATTCAGACAAGAAAACTCCCCCGGAATTTTATGTTCTAATTAAGAATCAAAGCTGTCTTATCAACCATTAATTATATTTAATATAGATCTAATAAAGTCCGTCTTTTCTTCCGCGTATTGATGCTTATTACTTGGATTTGCTTGAGAAAGTTGAATTTTTAATTGTTCATATTCTATACGTGCTGCATCATTATTAATTAAATGGTTCCTAAACTTTAATTGCTCCATTAAATATTTATTCCCTTTTTCATACATATGGATTTGATGTGTTCTCGGTTCACCTTTATTAAAATAATATCTTTCAGGCAATACATTTTCTCGATATTTATATCCTAGTTTCTCTAATGGGGCAATACACTTTAGTCCATCTTCAAATCGTTCGAGTACAATAGCTATATCAATAATTGGCTTTGCTTTTAAGTGTGGAACGGCTGTACTACCGATATGCTGTATATCTATCATGTACTCGCCAATTAACTTTTCTATTAGTTTTTTTTCGTTCAAAAATGCTTCCTTCCATTCCTTTGTCCAAGAAACCAAAAAAACCTCTCCACGTGGTAATCCTAACATTTGAAAGCTCCCTTTGTGTAGATTTTAATGTAACTTTTAAATCGTCATATCATAACGCACCAATACTTAGTATTTCCTTTTTAATACAGTTAAAATAATTGCTTGCAGAATCATTAAACCTGTAAGAAAAAACCAAATGGTTAATTTATAAGTATCGTAACTCATTTTAGCTATTAGCTCATTATATAGATTAATAGCCATCCTAAAGGTATTAAAGGAAATGCAATACCATATGATTTATCCGCGTTCGTCTTTACTTCCTTCACTCCACGTAAATTTTAATGAAGAAAATACAGCAATAAAGAATGTTAGTAGAAGAATCGTCATTGTATTTGATGACAATGTGTTATATGAAGATGTGACAGTGAATGACTTACAACGGATTATTGCTCCGTGTTATCGCCGATGGGATGAGATACAATTTCGCTACTATACGGATTTATTTGCCATTCCACTTCAGAAAAAAATAAAAACCTTCTCAAAAGGGATGAAAATGAAAGTATCACTCGCAATAGCTTTTTCTCATCATGCTGAATTACTTATATTTGATGAGCCGACAGCGGGAATGGATCCGATTTTTCGCCGGGAATTTTTAGATATCCTTCATGATTTCATGTTAGATGAAAATAAAACGATTTTCTTTTCGACACATATAACGAGTGATTTAGCCCGTATTGCTGATTATATTTCGTTTATTCATGATGGGCAGCTTATTTTTTCTAAGGAACTACATGCAGTTGAAGAAGAATATGCCATTGTCCGTGGGCCATTGGATTTATTAGATGTAGAAACAGAAAAGTACTTTGTTTCAGTCAAGCGAACAGGAGCAGGATTTGAAGCTTTGACATCTAATCGACAATCGGTAGAAAAGGTATTTTCAGATGAAGCTCTTATTGAAGAAGCAACTTTAGAAGATGTGATGTATTACGTTAAAAGGAGGGCGAGCGGTGTTTCACTTAATTAAAAAAGATTTAATCATACAGAAGCACCTACTTTTGCTTTACTTGATCATGTTGACTATTTTTATTTATTTTCAAAATAGTTCTGTATTTATTATTGTTTTAATAAGTGCCATCATGACTCTGAATTCATTTTACTATGATGATTTTTTCAATGCACATAAGTTAATGAATGCTTTACCTTTTACCCGGAAGGAGCTTGTTAGTGCGAAATTCATTGGGATTATTGTTTTCACTTCCGCAACAATGATTGTTTTTATGATCGTTAGCTCGATTCTTAATGGGGGAATCGTTTTACTAGCTTGGCAGTGGATCGTTTTTAGTTTAGCTTTAGCGATGTTTTACGGGGCTTTATACATCCCGCTTATTTATAAATTGGCAAACCAAAATTTGATTAGTATTTTCTTGTTTATTTATGTTGTGACGGCCATATTAATTCCATCGATTTTAGATTATATAAATGAATATTTTCCTAACATCATTCTATTTTTCTATCATTTACCAGATAGTCAATTATACAGTTTATTATTATTGATTAGTGTTATTTTCTACCTCTTGTCATGGAGGTTATCAATAAAAATTTATGAAGAAAAGGAGTTGTAATCGCACGTGTCTAATATTTTAGAAGTCGACGGTTTAAGGAAAGTGTATGCTAAATCCCAATTTGTCTTAAAAGATATTGATTTTTCAATCCCGTATGGATCGATTGTCGGGTTTATTGGAGAAAATGGAGCGGGTAAAACGACAACAATGGGAGCTATTCTTGGCACATTGAAAAAAGACCGTGGAGCCATCACCATTTTTGGAAAAAAAGTGGATGTTACAAAGCCAAAAATAAGAGAAGATATAGGCGTTGTGTTTGATGACATGAATTTTTCCAGTCATTTGAATGTCGATCAATTAGCAAAAGTGATGAAAAATATTTATCAGCAGTGGGATAACGACAAATACAATCATTATATTCAACTTTTTTCGCTACCAAAAAAGCAAAAAATAGCAGGTTTTTCTAGAGGTATGTCGATGAAATTATCGATAGCAGTTGCTTTATCACATGGTGCAAAATTATTAATTCTGGATGAAGCAACAGCTGGATTAGATCCTGTAGCAAGAGATGACATTTTAGAGGTATTTATAGACTTTGTAAAAGATAAAGACCATGCGATTTTTTTATCGTCACATATAACGAGTGATATCGAAAAAATAGCGGATGAACTGATATTTATTAAAAATGGCGAGATTATTTTAAAAGTAAACAAGGACGAATTGCTTCATAACTATGCCATTGTTCAGTGCCGTTCTGACACATTTCATGAAATAAACGAAGATGATGTGTTAGCTTATATAACAAAAGATGAAATGCTCAATGTACTCGTTTCAAATAAGCACGGTTTACCAAGAGGTTGCCAGATCAGCGATTTTACGATTGATGATATTACATTATTGCTTATGAAAGGAGAAAACAATGAAAGGACTCATTCTTAATAATTTGTACACAGTAGAAAAAGGTATTAAGTCTTCTATAGGATTAACGATATTGGCCATTAGTTTACTTCTTTTTACACAAAATCCAGTGGCATTAAGGGTAGCCGCTTTTTTACCGTTTTTATTAATACCTGTCAATGCATTTGAAGTATTAAAACATGATGATAAGTCTGGCTGGAGTAAATTTGAGCTTACATTGCCAGTAGAAAGACATAAAATTATTCAGAGTAAATATATAACATTCGTATTATTGTTTTCTATGAGTTTAGTTTTAACGTTTGTCCTGTTTTATTTTGTTCATACATTCTTATATCCAACATTTACAAATACATTTTTTAACTTTTTGTTACGTGGTATGGGTGGCATTTTGGCTATTGCTGCGTTACATTATCCGTTGACTTACTTATTAGGAACAGAAAAATCAGATACGATTACGATAAGCAGTATGGGATTCTGTTTTGGAATGTTTTTTATTGTTTTTATGCTTTTAGAACTTGTTATTGGAACGGTTGATGGTTTCGATGGGATTTTTTCAGTTACATTTTTTGCTGTGTCTATTGTGCTTTTTATCGTCTCGTATTTTGTTTCATATATGATTTATAAAAATAAAGAATTTTGATAAGTAAGGGGGTGGACGTCATATGTCCGAGCAAAATTCAAAAGAGCATCGTCCAGACCAAGTGAGAAAAAATCGCTATGGTTGGTTGATTTATCTATTCGCCTTTTTAATATTACAATTTGTTTTCTATTTATTAGATGATTATACAGGTTGGCATATTTTTAATTTGAACCCTTTTGGTGAAAAAGTAGTGTCCTTTATAAACCCATTGATCGGTTGGTTTCAAGTTTATGATACACCACAATTTAATGTGATTACCGTTGTCTGGGGATTTGTTATAATGATTTATGGGGTGTATACAGTCTCTAAATCCATAAAACAAAGTATAAAAAGCCCTTAATTAACAAAAGGTACCGAACTAAAATTGATAGAGAATATTAACTACTCATAGGCCTTACATAAGATAGTGAGGTCTATTCATTTTTCTTTAATGTTAATCAAAAAACACTCATTACTACGACAAAATATCTTGTTATTCGATCGTTCCCACTATACATCATTTCAAGGGTGTAATGCACCCGCTAGTGAAAGAATAGGGAATAAATGATAAAACCTGCTATGATTAAAAGAAATAGTATCCCAGTTCCTTTCCACCCCAAAACACCAACTGGGTCATCCGAAAAGTTGCCGATATTTGAATGATCGAATACATTATCTATATTACGATTTGTGTTCTTTTTAAGTTCTTTTTGTTTTAAGTTTTCACGCCTATAAGTGGTACTATTTTTACCTTCGCTCAATTAAAATCCCTCCAATTATATTTCAATTCGTATCTAAAGTAATCTGCTTCCTTAAATCAATATTTTCTTTATATTATATAACGGTTCTCATGAGTAATGGCTTTAAAGCTATATTACATACAAAACACCTACACTCGCAACAAACAGTTGTTCATGGTAAACTGAATCTTATCAGATAGGTGGAGGTTTGGTGCATGTTAATCAATCAATTAAAAGAGGCACCTAAAAGCCGACTCATTTTTTATAGCATCGTTATTGTAAGTTGCCTCTTATCTTTTATTTTTGTTTATCATAATCATTCACTTTATGATCGACCAATTGTGAAAGTTGTTGAGACAATAATAATAGATACAGAGACAACAGTCGATGGATTACAAAATAAGGATGAACGCTTTACACAGAAAATAGAGGCTGTCGTTCAAAACGGTGAACATAAGGGAAAAACAATTTATTTAACGAATGAATATTCATCATCAGGTGCTTATGACCAAGCATATAAACGAGGACACGACTTATTTGTAAAGATTGTCCAAACAGAAGATGGATTATTAACTGGTCATATTATGAATGTAAAACGTGATAAATATGTTGTCATAACGGCATGGGTTTTTATTTTTACACTTCTCTTGATAGGTAGGAAGCAAGGTTTGTTTTCAATGGTGAGTTTAGGTATTAACATTGTTCTATTATCACTCGTCCTTGATTATTATGTGAAAAATCCCCAATCAAACTTATTATGGCTCAGTGCGCTGATGGTTGTTTTATTTACGGTCATTTCATTGTTATTTGTGAGTGGCTTGAATGATAAAGCATATGCCGCGATTGTGACTACTTTAGTTGGCACATTTTCGTCTTTATTTATTACATATGTTGTTTTATCGATAACCTCTGATAGTGGGATTTATTATGAAGGCATGTCTTTTTTAACGCGTCCTTATCGATTAATCTTTTTGGCTGGGTTATTCATTGGCTCACTCGGCGCTGTGATGGATGTTGCGATTACAATGTCGTCTTCCATCTTTGAGTTGTATGAAAAGAATAAAGATATATCTGTAAAGCAGCTTAAAGAAACGGGACTGGAAATCGGAAGAGATGTGATGGGGACGATTACGAGTATTTTATTTTTTGCTTATGTGAGTGGTTCACTTCCGATGCTTATTTTATATTTGAAAAATGGCGTTCCTTTTGGATTTACGCTTTCGATGAATCTTTCATTAGAAATTGCGCGAGCTTTAGCAGGAGGCATTGGTGTTGTCTTAACGATACCGATTAGCTTGTATACAGCTATTTTCTTCGTTCAGCGAAAGAGGGCGAATATATGAATGCAATTGGACTATTATCGGTTATTTTATTTACATTAATGGCTTTTGTCGGTGGCAGACAGGGCGTACGTTCATTTGTTGCATTATTGTTAAATTTACTTGCTGTTATTTTAACAGTATTTTTCATGTTGAATACTTCCATTAATCTGCTAATCATTACATTGATCGCATGTGTCTTGATTAGTTGTATCAATCTCTTTTTTATCAATGAAATAAATGACAAAACAATAGCAGCATTTCTTGCGACAATTATTACCGTTACCATCTTACTTCTCTTTATCCATTTGGTGACAAAGTATGCGCTAATTCAAGGTTTTAGTGAAGAAGAAACAGATGAAATCAGTGGGTATTCTCTATATATCGGTATAGATTTTGTTAAAATCGTTACATCTGTTATCATTATGAGTACGATTGGTGCGATTATGGACGTAGCCATATCGATATCATCATCACTTCATCACTTGTTAAGGTTAAATCCGTTACTTAATAAAAAAGAATTATTCCAATCTGGCTTAAATATTGGGCGTGATATCTTAGGAACAGATGCGAATACGATATTTTTTGCTTTTTTTGGTGGTTATTTAGGACTACTTATCTGGTTTAAAGATTTAGAGTATTCTTTTGGCGAGATTGTCAACTCGAAAGTGTTTAGTGGAGAGATGATGACTATCTTTTGTGCAGGTATTGGTATTGCGCTTATCATTCCAATTTCTTCCTGGATAAGTACGTTTATATTAATGAGGGATAAGGAAAAGAGCACGTCCAACAATTGAGTGTGATGTAAGGGTTATTGAAATAATGGCCTTATATTAAATAACGTGGAGAAAGAGAAATCTTTTCTCCACGTTTTGATTTATGTAAATCCTACGATTAGACTAAAGTTTTATGGAATCGGATTTCAATGTACGTCCCTTCGCCAAAGTTATATGACATAAGCCTATCCGAGACAACCTCATCAGATCTCGCTTAGCTACAATTTGTCGGAAGTTTTAATAGTTGTTTACGACATCCATCTTAAGCCTTTTGGGAAGTGATTTTTCATCAATTGATTCGATAATTTGCCCCAGCCTAATGAATATCCATCAACGGTAATTAGATTCCAGCCATTTTCACCTTGTACTCGGAATGCTTCGCCTTTTAAGTAAGCCAGGATATCGTGGGAATCACTGGAAAAATTGACATGGTGTTTAACTTCATTAGCTTTTAAACTTAATGCGAGTGCATGAGAAGGTTGAAAACGATTTTTCTTATTAGTTCCCAAATGCCAACCGGGTCGGATAACTTTTAAATGATCCATCAGAATCATCTCAGATGGTACGATATAAAGGTCATCGCCAAATAAGATGAATGTTCCTTTCGGTATTGTTCGAAGGTTTTCTTTAGCAAAGGTCAAATAATCTTTAAGACGATTTTTATTTTTAATCGGTCGTAATTGTTTATATTTATGTTGCTCTCGTGCGCCATTCTTTCGTAGTACAGCTATAAAATGTCCTTCACCTTTGATATGGTGTGGCCATAATCGAATCGTATGTTCGATACCTTTAACAGGCCCATCGACCCAATGTGAACGTCCAGAACTAAATTGATCATAAACATCTATTCGTTCAATTTCAAAATTTGGATGGTCTTTTACAAATTGATTAATAAGTTGTTCATTTTCTTCTGGAGAGAAAGTGCAAGTTGAATAGACAAGCTGTCCTTCTGTTTTTAACATTTGACATGCTTGATCTAATATATTTTTTTGACGTCTTGCACATGCTTCAACATAATTTAAACTCCATTCATCACAGGCGAGAGGATTTTTTCGAAACATACCTTCACCAGAACAAGGTGCATCCACTAAGATGCGATCGAA
Organism: Cerasibacillus quisquiliarum; assembly: GCF_014202495.1. Taxonomy (GTDB): domain Bacteria; phylum Bacillota; class Bacilli; order Bacillales; family Amphibacillaceae; genus Cerasibacillus; species Cerasibacillus quisquiliarum. Next base: position 499,040 of record NZ_JACHHA010000001.1, read on the forward strand.
AAAGCTTGGAAATCTTTTGGCGAGACGTTCAGGTGTTTCATTCGTTACAACAGCATTTCGAATCCCCATACGCTCGACGTTTTGTGAAAGAATACGAGCACGTGAAGGGTGAATGTCATTTGCGACGAGCAAGCCTTGTTGCTTCATATATTGTGCTATATGTGTTGTTTTTCCTCCGGGAGCGGCTGATAAGTCAAGAATTTTTTCCCCTGGTTGTGGCGTCATCACTTCAACAACTGCCATAGCACTTGGTTCTTGAATATAGTACAGTCCAGCTTCATGATAAGGATGTTTGCCTGGACGTTCTTCATGATTGTAATAAAAACCAACATCCACCCAAGGTATTTGCTTTAAAGCGAAGGAGGTCAAGTTTAAAAAATCCTCTTTTTTAATTTTTAATGTATTTAGACGTAAACCATTTGTTTGCTTGTCGTTATACGTAGTGATAAACGGTTCGAATTCTTCATTTAATAGATCTTTCATTTTAACTAAAAAGTCATCTGGTAACTGCACTCTATTCACCTCTAAAAAATATCGCATTGCCAATGAATAGTATAGCGTTTAGAGAATGAACAGGCAATGGTTGTTATTTTTATGTTTTATTTTACGATTATATACTTATTCTATAATTGAGATATGACTTGAATGACCCCAACTAATACCGCTCCTGTAAGTGGAATACTCCGAAACAACTTTAACCCGAATGAGGTCTCGTGAAATTTGTCGAGTGGATTTTGTGTTGGTGATGCCAAGTAACGAATCAAACGTTCCCATTTAGGCGTTCTAAATTGTAATTTTTCTCTCGGTATGTGCACATGATATTCGTCGAGCCACTTTTTTAAGTTATCATCTTCGAATTCATTTTTTGACATTAAAATCCTCCTTCAATTGTTCTTTTAATATTTTAATTGCATGATATAATCGTGACTTTACGGTGCCAATTGGAACACCAAGAATTTGCGCTATTTCATCTTGTGGTAAGTCTGCATAATATGCTAATAAAATAACAGCGCGGTGCTTTTCGGACAAGCGAGCAATGGCTTGTTGAATGACTAATTTCTCATCCGTAGAAAATGTAGGTGTTGGAGTGGGTACCAGAAAAGGTAAAATCGAACGCCATTTTTTTCGACGGTTTAATTTATTTATTAGTAGTCGGTATGCAATCTGGAAAAGATATGCTTTTACCGTACCCTTATGCTGATTATAATGATGCTTTTTCTTTTGTAATACTTCAAACGTGTCATGAACGATGTCAATACTGAGTTGTTCTTCACGAGTATATCTGTAGAGAAAAGAATATAATGTCTCGTATAGTCGTTCATACAACACAGTTAATCCTCTTATATCACCACTTTGATAGACTTTCATCCATTCTTCATTCGTTCTCATTAGTCGCATCCTTCATATGGGCTTTGATTGCTTTTAAAGTCATGGTCACACGTGAAACGAGATAACAAATAGTAACAATAACCCATGCTTGTGATTGATTTGTAAAGAATTGAACGAAAGGATTTTCAATCGTTTCTCCAGACGATAGAAGGAAATTCAATGCTTGCACACAAATAATGGTATAAATCGCGACAATTAATGTTAACGTATCGAACACATTCCAACGCAAAAGAATTTTTGTCTTTTTATAGTTGATTTTTCGATTCTCTCGTACAATATATTTTCGATCCATTGGAATGACAATCATTAGTATCACGATTATCCAAATTCCTGTAACAATTAAGGATATAATCCAACCTATATCCATTGTTCCCACCTACTTTTGATATATTTTTTTCGCAAATAAACTGAGTACAAAGCTAAAGAATAATAAAATAATTGCATATTGACCATAAGATAACCACATCTCATGTATTATATTGAGTTGATATTGTAACATATCATTTAAATACAACATTGGATTCCAACTAAGAAAAATATAATAGTCTTGTGGATTTTTCCCACTAATTGTTAAAAACATGGCTGGCATTGTAATTGAAAACATGAATATAATCAAAATCGGAACAAGCATGCTTTGTGCAACATTTCCATTCTTGAAGATACCTGCTAAGATAAAACTGGTTGGATAAAATGCTAGAAATACAAAATTACATACTAATAGTATAATGAAAAAGGATGGTAATGAAATGTGAATCAATAGAGCATATGCTAGTAAAGTAGCAACTAATGAGACATTCATTAATAGGAAAACACCAATCCCCATACCGAAATAATAGGTAAATGGAGACACATTCGTTCGTTTTAACCAATGGTATGTTTTGTTGGCTTTTAAATCTGCTAAATAGATTGTTGCTCCTGACAGAGAAAATGTAAAAAGAAGCATCATCAATGAAATGGGTAAGAATTGTCCTTTTATCAAATAGTCTACCGTATCTGGATTGTTTATTAAACTGATTTTGGATATCCAGGAACAAATAATAAATATGAATGCTGGCAATAAGTTTCCAAAAAGTATACCACGGTTTCGAACTTGTTCTAAGATAAAACTTCGTGCAATTTGATTGGTCATTTCTTATACCCTCCTAACACTTGCCCCGTTACTTCAAAATAAATGCCTTCGATTCCTGGAAAAGTAGTCTGCTTATACTTCTTTTTCAAATCACTCATTGTGCCTTGTTCCATAATTTTTCCATTTTGTAAAATCAGTATGGAATCAAACAAATCTTCAAAACCTGCAATCTCATGGCTAATAATTATGAATAAACGATCTTGGTGTATTTGATTTTTTATAAATTCAGCAAGGACTTGTTTCCGTTGCAAGTCTAAAGTTGCAAAAGGTTCATCAAGAATGATGATTTTTTTATTTAATAAAAATGCCAGAATAATAGAGAGTGTTTTTTGTTGTCCGCCTGATAGATTTTTTATAAGCGTTTGTTCAAATGATGAAACATTCAATAATGTGTAAAGTTCATTGATATCGTATGGATTTACAATTAGACGTTGGAATAATTGGATGACCTCTCGTACTTTTAAATGTGGATAACTATTAAAAAATTGATATTGTAAAGCGACGATGTCCGATACATTAGTGGATGAGTTATGCCACTGAATTGAACCACTTTCATATCCCTCATCACCTGCAATACATTTTGCTAAAGTAGATTTCCCAGCACCATTTGCTCCGAGTAGTAAATAACATTTTCCTTCTTCAAATGTTGCTGAAACTTCGTCCAAGACAGTATTGGTGTCATATTTTTTTACAAGGTTTTCTATTTGCAGCATATTATTTGTCTCCTTTCTATTTTGGTCTTCACTAACTATACAAACGACGAAGAAGAAACGTTCAATTTAATTTTAAAAATGAATAAAGAGCCTTGATTTTTAAATTTTTAGTACATATAATGAGATACAATTATAGGTGTTACAGCGAATATTTGAAGAATTTAAAAATCAAAATGCTAATGATAGAAATATATTGGAAGAGCAACGGTTAGAAGATGTGTAAATAGAATGGTGGAGAGGAACACTATGCGGTTTATTTTGAAGACCCAGATCGAATAAAAGTTGAATTGGTAGCGCCTCACTAGGATAAATGAAATACTTCAACTATAGAAAATATACCTTCAACACCATATAAAAAAGCTTCCAAAACAATATATCGAGAAGCATGATTACTAAGCTGTTTCTTAGATGAAAAACATTTCAGAAAATGTATAATGATATTAAGCTATATTCAACAAAGAAAGGTCATATAAATTCCTATAGTGAATGTATGAGTAAAGAGGTGAGATAAAAGTAAAGGGTGGTATCTTAAATTAGTTTTTGTAATATTATAATATCGAGCGGAGGAATCGAAAAATGAATAAAAAGCTTTTAACTGTTTTAGTTATTGCTTTAATCGCTACTGCGCTTAAATTGCCTTCCTATGATGCCGAAGAATCGGATAAACAAACTGAATTAGACACACAGAGGATCGTTATATCAAATGATAAAGCAGATAAGCATCAAGAAATCACGAATGAAGAGCTAGAAGATCTGACATTAATAGCTGAAAGTGAAGGGATTACTTTAGAGGAAGCGATTGAGCGTTTCGGTTGGCAGAGTGATTTTGTCCGTGTAGCGAATGATCTAGAAGAAATTTATCCTGATACATTTACTGGAGCTACTTTCAATGAAAATAGAGGAGCATGGTTCGGATTTAAAGGAGAGATTCCTAAAGCAGCCATTGATTTAGTGAATCAATTACCTGGTCATAGCGAGATCGTAGGTCGAATTGGTTATTCTGAATCGGAATTGGAAAAAGAACGAGACATTATTCACGATAAGGTTTATCAGCTTGATAACATTGTAGATGTTAGTAGCCATTATGATATCGGAAACGGTGTTATTTTAGTCGAACTTCAATTAATAGATTCTTTATCACCTCATGAACGGAAACAAATCATGGAAAAACTCATGCAAATTCAACCAAAAAGCAAATCCATCTCTGTTGAATATGAATTAGTTGAACGGCTCGAAAGTGGAAATGATAATGATATATAAAAGTTAAATTAACTTTAAGAAACCGGAATAAGTCATGTAGCCCGCTTTATTAAAGAACGATTCGGTCCGTATTACCTTTGGGCACAAGCATTTTTTATGATGTATGTGAATGATAAGTCGGGAATGTTTTTCGTGCCGATGACACAGTTTTTATTGGTTACTAGTGGGAGTTTTATTTTATTCTTTGCTCTTGGGTTATTTACATTTTTTCGGAAATCAATTTCTTGAATAGCATAGCAAGTGATTTTATTTTTTTATATAGATGAAAGCGGGATGTTGAAAGGCATCTGAAATGAAATAAGCGGAGAAAGTTTTGAGGATCTCCGCTGTTTTATTTCCTTATATTTTTATAGATCTGACGGTGTTTTATGTTTTGCCCAACGGGGCACCATCCATTATATACAAGTCTGATTTATCGAAGTGTATTACATTGGATTGACAGCTTCAATGCGTTATAAGTCTCTCTTAATAAAGCGTACGACTCGTTGCTGAGTCTCATTTAGTGCTTTTTGCCATTCATGTAAGGCGGTTACATGTTTTTTCTCTAAGGTTTTTACTAACCCTCGAATGGCAACGGTATGTTCTTCTTAATGCTTCCAAAACTCACACTCATCTAATACCCTTAAAGGCATCTGATTTCCATAATAAAATTGCATATCTCAATATCATCCCTATTTATGATTTCTTTTAAGCTGTATTCACAGATCAAGAGGAGTATGAATGAACTTGTTTTGTCAGGGAAATTGCTTGCCCCCATGTCCGCATTATCACCAGAAAAGCACCCCGTTCTGTGAGCGGAATCAGTGATGGGCTTGATGCATATACGTCCAGTTGTTTGAATCGATGAGTTCGTCTATTGTAACTTCTAAATCTCCACCTAGATAGACGGTATTTCCCTCCATAGCAATAACCATGGCTTCGATGACAGGGTCACTATCATTTTTTTGGTATATATCACCGATTTTCGGTGTTCGTGATTCAGGCATAAATGTGTCTTTTGTACGCTCTTGATGGGCGTCATCAGAATCAGGAACTTGTTTATCAATAATCGTAGCATTTTCGGCTAGTCCAGGTTCCATCACCCAATATTCATGATGCTTAATGCCATTTGATTTATGACTGATGATTCCTTCTTCTTCAATGATAGAAACCATTTCAATCGCATGGAGATAATGGCGGTCAAGTGAATCAGGGCGTGGTTTAATGACTAAAATATAGTCCCCAACTTTTGCTCGTACATCCTTGTTTAGAGTATAGCGCGTATGATTACATACAAAACTGTCGAGATGTTTTGGTTTATATAAATCAATTTCTTTAGCTGTCGCGAGTTGTTGCTCTAAATCTTCCAGGCGAATAAGGTGAACGGATTGTCTATAAAAGGGTTTCACTGAGTAAACTTTGTGTAATTTGTTTTGATAATATACAAATTGTCCTTTTCTGACATTAATCAGTTTCATTGTGATGTTCCCTCCATTTAAAATACTTTCCTATTTTTCTTTATAATTTGTTCGTCTTTTAATCCTTTATGAAGAGAGATCATGATGAATATTAAAATAAACACAAACGGAAATGCAGATACAATGGATGCTGTTTGTAAAGCATTCAAACCACCTGACCATAGTAGAACCGCAGCAGCTGCGGCTTGGACTAATCCCCAAATGATTTTAACGTGTAAAGGAGGATTTAGCATGCCATTTGTTGTCTGCATGCCGATTACAAACGTTGCAGAATCCGCTGATGTAACAAAAAAGGAAGCGATTAGTATAATGGATACAATTGTAGCGATTGTACTTAGAGGTAAATGCTGTAATGTCGCAAATAGTGCAATTTCCGTGTTTTCTCCAAAATTCATTGCTTCCCAAATACCACCTTCACCAAACATTTCAATATGAATACCTGTACCACCAAAGATTGAAAACCATAACGCACAGAATAACGTAGGAACGGCTAATACCCCGAAGACAAACTCTCGAATAGTCCGGCCTTTTGACACTCGAGCAATAAATGTACCAACAAATGGAGACCAAGCAATCCACCAAGCCCAATAAAAAATGGTCCAACCTTGAATCCACTCACTGTTTTCCTGATCAAAAGGTGATAGCCGGAAGCTCATCCGTGGCAAGTATTCTACATAATTACCTAAGGATGTTGTAAAAAGGTTCAATAAAAATGTCGTCGGTCCCATGAATAGGAAGAAAAGCATAAGCAAGATAGCCAAAACAATATTGGCATTACTTAACCACTTAATTCCTCTCCCAAGTCCTGAAATAACCGATAACATGAATAAAATGGTCACTGCTACAATGATAATCAATTGGGCTATGAATCCATTCGGAATGTTTTCGTTTAGAAAATGAAAGCCACCATTTATTTGAATTGCCCCAAGACCTAAGGAAGTAGCAACACCAAACACTGTTGCAAAAACGGCAATCGTATCAATTATTTTACCGATCGGACCGTTGATACGATCTCCGAGTAAAGGATAAAAAATAGCACTGATTGTTCCAGGAGCCTCTTTTCTAAACTTGAAAAAAGCTAGTGCTAAGGCGATAACAGCATAAATACCCCATGGATGTAAACCCCAATGAAAATAGGAAAACCTCAATGCTGTTTCTGCTGCTTCAGGATGATTGCCGATATGATAAGGAGGAATGTAGAAATGTGAAATCGGTTCAGCGATGCTCCAAAACACAAGACCTATTCCCATCCCAGCACTAAAAAGCATAGCAAACCAGCTAAATGTACTATATTCAGGTTCATCATCGTCTTTACCTAGTTTTACATGACCATATTTTGAAAAGGCCAGAAAAATAGCAAATAAGAGGATAGCACTTGCGGTAATTAAGTAGAACCAACCAAATTTCTCTTGTAAAAATGTTTGGGTTGCTGTCGAGACTTTTTCGAGATTATTCGGAAGAAATGCTCCCCATAATATAAATAATATGGCAAGTGTGATTGAAATAAAAAAGACTGGACTTATTTTTCTCAAAGTTTGTTCCTCCTGTGGATGATATAACAAATATATGGACAAGACGATTAACTTATAAAGGAGTAAATGATGTAAAAAAAGCATTATTATGATTATCCTGCACTGAAATCATAGATAAATTCATGATTAATGAGTGCGTAAGAAAATTGAGAAGGAAGTGTATATGATCACTTGTAGCTAGTTTTTTTAGACGGATTAAAAAATATAGTATGAGATGAAGATAAAATAACAAAAAAACGGATATCCCGAAATAAGACACCCGCTTTGAGTTTTGTGAATATAGGTCCTGTTAAATGATGTCTCTTCATATTATTCGATATTTCCCTTACTCATATTGATACGAAGATAAGACCTAAGTAGCGTTATTTGTAGAAGAGATACGTACATGTGGTATAAAATGAGGCATATACCCATCATATATATCAAAATAAAAGCCATCTATTAACACAATAAAAGTTTTTGTTTACCTTCATAGACTCTTTACAATCATATGACCCATTCTAATAGGAATCAGATTTCAATCATGCTACTATGGAAATATCATTTAAATTCGTAAGAGGGGTTTTTACTTGGTTTACTTAATAAGTTTATTAGCAGGTATAATTGCTTCCTTTATTGGAAGCTTAGTCGGATTGGGTGGTGGAATGATTTTAATTCCACTCTTATTAGCACTTCATGAACATCATCCAGGTTTTGCTTGGGCAACGCCACATACGATTGTTGGGATTTCTTTGTTTTTAATTGTTTTTACAGCGCTCTCATCGACCATTTCTTATCTTAAACAACAACGTGTTGATAAGAAATCGGGGCTTCAATTTTTACTAGGTAGTATTCCAGGAGGGATATTTGGTTCATGGCTTAACCAGTTTGTTCCCGCAGAGAAGTTTACGTTATATTTCGGTTTACTAATGATAGTTATGTCATTGTTATTATTTATTAAACGACAAGAACAGGCACGACCAATGATTACGACTGGTTCAAAACGCGTATTTACGATAAATGGAGTGGAGTACCAATATGCTGTGAATAAGTGGTTCGCTATATCCATATCATTTATTGTCGGAGTATTATCTGGTTTATTCGGTATTGGTGGCGGAGCGATTATGGTGCCGACAATGATCCTCTTATTCGGCTTTCCAACACAAATAGCAACAGCGACATCGATGTTTATGATTTTTTTTGTTAGCTTATTTAGTGCGACGACACATGTGTTTTTAGGACATATTGATTGGCAATATGTATTTATTTTTATTCCAGCAGCATGGATTGGTGGCAAATTAGGTGCATATACAAATCAAAAATTAACAGGAAATGCGGTTCAGTGGATTTTAAGGATTATTCTTATTTTAGTAGGATTTCAATTAATTATAGAAGGGTTGAGCTAAGGTGATCGAAAGATGTTAGAACATATTCACATTTATTATACGAATGATTTTCATAGCCATTTTTCACAATGGTCACGTGTAGCGAACTTTTTAAAAGTAAAGAAAATCAAACATCAAATAGATGGTGAATCACATTATCTTATTGATATAGGTGATCATATGGATCGGGTACACCCCATCACAGAGGCGACTATGGGAAAGGCAAATGTCGAACTACTGAATGATTTAGCTTATGATGTTGTCACTTTTGGTAACAATGAAGGGATTACATTAGCTCGAGATGATTTTTTTGATTTATATAAAGAGGCAGAGTTTGATGTCGTTTGTGCAAATCTACATAGTAATGATGGGCCCGAACCGGATTGGTTAAAACGATATACAACATTTCAGTCAGTCGGTGGCGTAAAAATTGGCATGATAGGGTTAACAGTACCTTTCAATGACTTTTATCATTTATTAGATCTCCATGTGGAATCACCATTTGCAACACTCGAAAAATATATAAAAAAGGTAAAACAAGAAGTCGATTGCATTATATTGTTATCACATCTTGGTATTTCGGTTGATCGAAAAATTGCGAAACAGTTTCCAGAAATTGATGTCATTATTGGTGGTCATACACATCATTTGTTTAAAAGTGGAGAGTTGGTACATGAAACCCTTATAACGGCAGCTGGGAAAAATTGTTACTATGTTGGTGAAGTGCATCTTACATGGGATCATCAAATAGATGAGCTTTCTCATAAGGAAGCTTTTGCGACAGATGTATCACATATTCCTAAAGATTTAGCTACAGAAGAAAAGCTTCATCAATTAGATGTCAAAGCACGAAATATATTAGAAAAAGATATCGTTTATTTAAAAGAACCGTTGGAAGTGAGATGGTTTAGAGAAACAAAAATTATGCAACAATTAACTAATACTGTGAAAGAATGGACAAATGCGGATGGAGCGATGTTGAATGCAGGACTATTGTTAGAAGACTTTCATTCTGGATATATTACTTATGGTGATATACACCGTATTTGCCCGCATCCCATTAATCCATGTGTTGTCAGTATTTATGGTAGTGAATTAATCAAGGTTATCCATAAGACATTGAGCCGTTCATTTACTGAAATGAAATTGAAAGGATTTGGCTTTCGCGGAGAAGTTCTAGGAAAAATGATTTACTCTGATATCGCCTTTTCATCGATAGAGGATGAAATGGAAGGCTTCATCATATCCGATGTTACGATTGGTGGGAGAAAAGTACAAGAAAATATGACATACAATATTGCAACGGCTGATTCGTTTACATTTGGTGCATTATTACCTGAAATATCACAAGCGAAACAGAAAACTTACTTCTTACCGGAATTTTTACGGGATATTCTTTTAGAAACATTAGTGACTTATTATGGTGCAGATGATTAAGTGTATGAACAGTTCGCTCCCCTTTGTCATATAGTGTGTATTATGATAAAGGGGGATTTTTTATGATAACAATTAATCCACTTGATGTAGAAGGTATCATTTTTACAGCGATACGTGTTGAATTACCAAGAACGAATTTATTGATTATTGCAAATGAAATTGGCTATATCATGTGTGCTGCATTAGACGTTAACGTCTTAAATGAGCGGCTAAAAGAAAGACATGTGATTGCTGGCAGGGCAAATGGTGTTCGAACAATTGATGAGTTGTTACATGCACCGTTGGAGATGATAACAGATGCTTCAAAGGAATATGGTTGGGAAGTTGGTATGAATGGAAAAGACGCATTGTTAAAAATTGCATAAATTTTCTTCTAAACCCCCGTAAACAAGCATAGTTTGAGTTAAGGGGGTTTTAAAAATGCGCAAACGACCACGATTTAAATCACGAACACCACCTCCGATGAGTCAGCTTTTATTCATTTCTTTTCTCTTTGTTATGATAAGTACATTTCTTAGCATTTGGTATATCGATGCAAAAATAAAGCCTGTCCTAATGGATATTGCTAAAAGAAAGACAACAGAGTTTGCTACTCGAGCAATTAATTCAGCTGTTAAATTTGCTGAAAATTATACGTTTGATCAAATTGCCCGTACCATTACAGACGATAATGGAAATGTATCAATAGTTGGGTGGGATTCGTCAGTTGTTAATAAAATTAATCGAGCAGCTACAGACCGTGTTGAGGAATTTTTTCGTAGTATGAATCGTGGAGAACCACCAAATTATGAAAATCCGTTGAGTGAACCGAAAGTTTATGGTGATACGGTCGATGAATTAGTGGAAAAGGATCCGACAGTTGTAGAAATACCGATTGGTCAAGCAACAGGAAATGCCATTTTAGCTAATTTAGGTCCAAAAATTCCAGTAAATTTAGAACTGATTGGAAGTGTGCGCACGGATATTAAAGAAGAAAGAGAAGAATTTGGTATTAACAATGTATTTGTTACATTATATGTTCTCGTAGAAGCAGATGTACAAATAATCGTACCGTTTACAACGGAAGTAACGACTGTAAAAACGCGAATTATGATTGACAAACATTTAGTTATGGGGCAAGTACCGAATTTCTACGGTGGTGGAAATAAGGGGCCATCAATTGCTGTTCCGAAAAAGGACTTGCAAGATTTACCTTAATATGTGTATAATAACATGTAATAAATTAAATATATTACCTTATCACGTCGGTGAGGTAGAGGCGCAGGCAACATGAGTAAACTATCTGAGGATGACAACAATGATGATAGCAAAAGGGTTGTTTGCCGAAGCAATATAAGTGTCAAACTTATATTCGCTGGGGTGTCTTTGAATAAGAGACGCACTGTCATACATATTGTTGTATGGAGGACTACTGATCGAAATAGAGGATTACGAAAATTGCAAGGGGCAATGATAAGTCGTTTTCTATCATTGCCTAATATTTTTAAGTCAATCCTCTTCCCTCCATACGAACTGAATAATAAATGGAGGGGTATAAATGGTAGGGACAGTCTATTCGATTATACCAGCACTCGTCATGCTGGTTTTAGTTTTATTAACACGAAAAGTGCTTTTATCGCTTGGAACAGGGATTGTTATTGGGGCATTATTCATTCATGAATTTCATGTCATTGATACATTAAAAGAAATTGTTCAAGTTTTTGTTGCTATTTTTTACAGTAGCGAAGGGATTGAAATAGGCAATATTTTATTATTACTTTTTTTAGTCCTTTTAGGCATTATGATTGCTTTCTTGCAAGCATCAGGTGGTAGCCGTGCGTTTGGTGAATGGATGATAAAGCGTGTTCGTACTCGGACAGGTTCACAATTAATGACGGTTCTTTTAGGCTTTATTATTTTTATTGATGATTATTTTAGTAGTTTAGCAGTTGGGCAGATTTCACGTCCATTAACAGACCGCCATAACGTTTCACGAGCAAAGCTTGCATATTTAATAGATTCTACGTCATCTCCAGTAACAGTATTATCACCAATTTCAAGTTGGGGGGCATATATTATCGGGATATTAGGTGGGCTGTTTGCCGCTAAAGAAATAACTGAATTTAAGGCGTTAGAAGCGTTTATTAAAATCATCCCGTATAATCTTTATGCGATTATCGCTCTTATTCTTGTCTTTATTGTTATTTATGCAAACTTTTTAATTGGTCCGATGAAAAGACATGAAGAACGAGCGTTAAAAAAAGGTCAGTTACTTGGGCAAGATCGCATGCCACCTGGTGATTTATCAAATACGTTTACACCGAATCAAAATGGAAAGGCTTACCATTTATTTATTCCAATTATTGTTTTACTAGTGACAACCATTGTTATGATGTATATAACTGGGTGGATGGCAAGCGATGGTGAAACGAATATATTGGCAGTGTTTGCTAATACCGATGTTAATATATCACTCTTTATTGGTGGAACATTATCAGTTGTGATTGCGCTTATATTATATTTAAAACTCCCTTTACGTGAGGCCAAACTGGTGAAAATTGTTAAAGAGGGAACGCTGACAATGGTTCCAGCTATTACTATTTTATTACTTGCTTGGATGATTGGCTCTATTATCGGGACATTACAAACTGGTGAATACTTAGCAGGTCTTGTTACGGAAGCTCAGATGAAGACTGCCTTTTTGCCATTTCTATTCTTCTTAATTGCTAGTATCATGTCTCTATCAACGGGTACGTCTTGGGGAACGTTCGGCATTATGTTACCGATTGCCGTAGATGTTCTCGTTATAACGGATATGAATCTTTTATTGCCAACATTAGGCGCTGTTCTTGCTGGTGCAGTGTTTGGCGATCATTGTACACCGATTTCAGATACGACGATTCTTTCATCAACAGGAGCAGGGGTACATCATATTGACCACGTTGTAACACAGTTGCCTTATGCGTTTATAGCAGCCATTTCCGCTGGGTTAGGTTATTTATTTATCGGATTTACAAACCAAGTCGGATTCGGTTTAATGATATCAATAATAATTTTAGCGATTATTGTCGTTAGTTTCCAATTAGTTCATTTAAGAAAAGTATAAACTCATTGTGGAAAACCTATTTTTATCGTTTGTTATAGCGAAGAAATAGGTTTCTTTTCTTATTAATAAAACATTTTGACATCTTATATAAGTATGAGTATAATACAAAACAAATATATCTGAAAATAGCTAAGTTTATTAAAATTTAGCTTTTCAGATGTGAAATGAAAATATAAGGAGGAACAACGATGGAAGTAAGATCACAATGGGGAACTAGAGCTGGATTTATCTTAGCGGCAGTTGGCTCCGCTGTAGGTCTTGGAAACATTTGGCGTTTTCCAGCTGTTGCTTATGAAAATGGTGGAGGAGCATTTTTTATCCCATATTTAGTCGCGTTATTAACAGCAGGTATTCCAATATTAATTTTGGAATTTACATTGGGACATAAGTATCGAGGGTCATCCCCACTAACTTTCCGTAGACTAAATAAGAAAACTGAATTTATTGGTTGGTGGGGTGTATTAGTCGCATTCGTTATTTCTACTTATTATTCAGTGATTATTGCCTGGGCAATGTCTTATGCTTTGTTTTCATTCAAATTACAGTGGGGTAGTGATACAGAAGGTTTCTTTCTGAATCATTTACAAGTAGGTAAACCAGGGCAGGTTGGTAGTTTAGTTCCGGATGTTTTTATCCCTTTAATTGTCGTTTGGGTTATTATTTTAGGTATCCTTTTATTAGGTGTTAAACGGGGTATTGAGATTGCTAATCGTATAATGATCCCCTTACTGATTGGTGTTTTTTTAATCATCGTTATTCGTGCTTTAACATTGCCTGGAGCGTTTGATGGCTTAGAAGCATTCTTTAAACCTGATTTTAGTAAGATTTTAAACGGTAAAGTGTGGGTAGAAGCATATGGACAAATTTTTTTCAGTTTGTCAATTGCATTTGCGATCATGATTACGTATTCTAGTTATTTACCTAAAAAATCAGATATAACGAATAATGCTTTTATTACAGGTTTTGGAAACTCTAGTTTTGAATTATTGGCTGGGATCGGTGTCTTTGCTATTTTAGGCTTTATGGCTGGACAACAAGGTGTGGCAGTCAATGATGTCGTAGAGTCTGGTGTTGGTTTAGCTTTCATGGTGTTTCCTGCTATTATTAATGAATTACCAGCATTAAATGGTTTCTTTGGATTCTTATTTTTCTTTTCGCTCGTCCTTGCAGGTTTAACATCATTAATGTCAATATCGGAAACATATATTGCAGGTTTAGTTGATAAGTTTCGTATCTCTAGAACAAAAGCCGTCCTAGTAGGTGGGGGATTAGCGGCGATTATATCTATGATTTACGCGACAAAGGGTGGTTTACACATTTTAGATGCCGTTGATTACTTTATTAATAGTTTTGGGGTCGCTATGCTTGGTTTAGTTGAAGTCGTTCTTATTGTTTGGGTTTTACGTAAATTACGTGAATTGAGAAATCATGCTAATGATGTGTCAGATATTAAATTAGGTGTCTGGTGGACCATTTGCTTAGGCGTGATTACACCTATTATATTAGGCTATATGATGTATGATTCTTTAAGACAAAATATTTTGAAGACATTTGCTACAGAGACTGGAAATTATAGTAATTTTCCCGATTCATTTATTTTTTATAGTGGCTGGTCTGTCGCTATAGGTGTGTTAGTCATTGGGATTATCCTTAGTCTCATCAAGTGGAGAAAAAAACCTGAAAACACTGAAGTTGATATAAAGGAGGCTAAATAAATGAGTACGAGTTCTATTATTGTTATGATCACAGGTATGCTTATTATTTGGGGTGGGTTAACAGCAAGTATTATCAATGCTATTCGTAAAAATGAAAAGACTGAACATTAAAACTTTAAAGGGTGCTTTTATAATAGAGCCCCCTTTATTTGTTTTTTGAACGTGCCATCTTTTCCCAGCGACGTAAGTATGGATATGGATCAAAAGCCCATTCATTATAACCATTATCTTTATACATGCCGTAATGTAAATGTGGTGGGAATTTACCTGATGTTCCTGGTGGTCCATAGCCGCTTGAACCAACGCTTCCGAGAACATCTCCAGGTTTAACGATATCACCTAATTTTAAATCGTCAGCATAACCGTTTAAATGGGCATAGTAGTGATAAATATTGTAGATGTCTCTAATTCCGATACGCCAACCACCGTATAAATTCCAACCGAGCATTTCTACAACGCCATATGTTGTTGATTTAACTGGTGTTCCGTAATTGGCGAATATATCTGTTCCTTCGTGACTTCTTAAACCGCCAAACCCTCTTCGGTCACCGAATGTACTTCGATAACTATAATTATGTTGTAACGATACTGGAAAATCACGATCAGTTAAATGAACATGTTGAAATTTTTTAAAGACACGAGCTGTATTTTTAATCGTTTGTACTGTTAGTTCTCTTTGATAATAATTCCATAAACCAATTTTCACGTCATCTTCTGTTGGTCCAAATTCTAAGATGATTTGTGCCATCGTATATAATATATCTTCTGGATCATTGATATCAGCTTTCCCATCACCGTTGCCATCTTTCCCTTTTCCTTGAAATAATGTAATCACCTTTTCATCTTGAATGTTCGAACTGTTTCCAACACCGTACCATAATATGTCTGGAATCTTAATTGAAATAAGTTGATCGTCTGGTAAATCTTTATGAATCTGTCTTTCGTATTGATCAATTGCTGCAATAAAATACCAAGGCAGTTGGGTAATGGCTTCTGTTTTTTTATATAAAGCAAGTCGTTTATTATAGATTGTGTCATCTACTTGATTGGCACGAGTAGGTGTAGGTAGTAAAACAAGACAAATGACTAAAATAGTGAAGAATGATTGTAATTTATACTTATTCATTGATACAGATTCCCAATCTCCTTTCAATTAAATATCATGTATATTTATCCGTTATGGTTCATTTCATGAATGATTTGCTCTACGACATTTTGATCATTTTTATCGGTTGTTAAACTGTTGTGTAAACTTTGTAAGTCATCGATTAAATTGGGGTTATCTGATACATGTATATCGAAAAAGCGTGGCATAACAGACATAGCTGTTTTTCTCGCGTAATTTATAGTTTCTTTTTCATCATATTCTTCATTTTTTTCATACGCTATCAATACGTCGTTATTTGTCACAACAGTTGCAACTTCTTCAAATGCTTCATTTTGTAGTAATATCCGGGTAATCATGTCAGCAAGTGCGAAGCGATCGATAGTTATTTGTCTTTGTTCTTCATGTTTAACTTGGTCACGTTTATAATTAACAAAGCCGACTCGCTTATCGAAATCAGGGTCTACTGTTTGCTTTGAATTGGGGTCGAGTTGATTATTTATATGTTCACGCTCACTCAATCGTTGATTATCGTTATGACACCCAAATAGTATAAAACATGTGATAAATATGATCATCATTATTTTTCGCATGATATATCGCCTCTTAAATTTATTATTTATCATTAGTTTGAGAATAAAATACGAAAACATACAGTAAAAATCATGTTCATCCCAGAATAGCTGGAAATATGGTAAACTAAACGGAGAGAAAGTCGGGAGGGAAGGCATTGATAACAATAGATGGCGTAACATATGAATTAGTAAAAGATGTCCGTGATGGATTTCAAGAAGAAGCATTTAAAGAAAGGTATGCAGATATTTTAAAGAAATACGACTACATTGTTGGTGATTGGGGTTATGATCAATTACGACTTAAAGGTTTTTATGATGACTTTCATAAAAAGGCTTCACACGATACAAGAATTAGTACATTACAAGATTATATTTATGAATATTGTAATTTTGGTTGTGCATATTTTGTACTCAAGAAAACGGAAAGAGCAGGAAGCTAATTTAGCTACTGCTCTTTATTATCTTTATTACGACTATTTAAAGGATGACTTCCTAAAGCTTTTCTAGGTAAATCCTCATGTCTTTCACGATCTGGATATACAAAAGCACTGTCACGATATTGACCTTCTTCCCATGGTGTAGATTTACCTTTAACAGGTTCATCTATATTAATAGATGATCCGTATGTTCCTTCGGGAAATTCTTCAGGAATTAATCGGTTTTTCATTTGTTCGACATTAGAAAAATCGGTATACTTTTTTTCCCCTTTTTTATCCATTAAATGATCACCTCACATGTCTACTTTATGTCATCGTTAGCTTTTAACACATGTAAAATCTTGGATGTGCCATTTGGAGAGATATATCATTAATAATGTCACGATAGTCGTTTAATGCTATGATATATATAAGGAAGTCATGGGAGGATTTTAGATATGTATTTTGTAGATCGTAGTAAAATTATTGAAACATTAACTTATATTGATGATTATTTAAACATATTTGATAATTATCGTTATGAAACTCGTATAGAACAGCTTGCACTAGAACGGTTAAGTCACATGTTAATTGAAGCAATCCTTGATACTGGTAATTTAATGATTGACGGATTTATTATGCGTGACCCTGGTAGTTACGAAGATATTATCGATATTTTAATTGATGAAGAAGTTATTCCAAAAGCTGATGAATCAGCTTACAAAGAAGTGATTAGTTTAAGAAAAATGCTAGTCAATGATTATTTAACTGTAGATCAAGCCCTTTTGAAAGAAACGATGCAAAAACATGTGCCTGTTCTAAGACAATTCAGTACACATATAAAAAACTATTTAGATAATGAGTTAGGTGTTGCAAACGCATTTTCAAAAGAATAGTAAAAAGGTGATGCATATTGAAACGAATGACCTCTATTAAACAGAAAATCTTAGATACGTTAAAGAAAGAGAAAACTGTGTCAATCGATGATTTAATGATTCATTTTACTATTTCGGAAATTGCTGTTAGAAAGCATTTGAAACAACTTGAGGCTGATGGATTTGTTCAAAAGCGAATCCATAAACAAAAGATTGGTCGTCCTTACCACACATATCAGCTCACAAAAGAAGGACATCAACTTTATCCCAATCATTATGAGACGTTTCCTGTGGAATTGTTAGATGATTTAAAGGAAATTGCCGGTGAAGAAATGGTTCAAGCATTATTAAAAAAGCGTATAGATCGGGAGAAAAAACAACTGGAAGAACTATTGACAAGCGATTGTACAGACTTGGACAAAAGGATAAAAGAAATTGCAAACATACAACATAAACGAGGATATATGGTCGAATTAGAAAAGGAAGCGTCCGGTGAATACGTGATGACATATTATCATTGCCCAATCGCGAATGTAGCATGCGATTATCACGAGATGTGCCATCATGAGAAAAAGATGTATGAAGATTTATTTCCAGGTAGTGAAATAGATGCACCAGCAATGATCACAAAGGGAGACCATTGTTGCAAATGGGTGATTAAGCCTCAAACTCATAATAAATGATGACTGTATAAAGGGATGACGTGTATTGAAACAGTATAAGGGGTATATTATCGATTTAGATGGAACGATGTATCGTGGAAATCAAGTCATTAAAGATGCCATTCCATTTATTCAGACTTTAATTGAAAATGATTTCTCTTATGTCTTTTTAACGAATAATTCAACAATGACGGTAGAGCAAGTAGCGGATAAATTAACGAATATGGGTATTCATGCAACGCCACAGAACATTTGTACAACAAGTATGGCGACTGCAACATATATTAAAAGGCAAAACCCTCATGCTCGTTGTTATGTCATTGGTGAAGATGGTTTGCGTGACGCCATTAAAAAAGCGGGCTTACAATTAGTAGACGATGAGAATTGTGATTACGTTGTCATCGGTTTAGATCGATCCATTACGTATGAAAAATTGGCAATCGGTAGTCTTGCGCTTCAGCGTGGAGCAACATTTGTTTCAACAAATAGTGACGTCGCGATTCCAGGTGAGAGAGGTTTACTTCCTGGTAATGGCTCTTTAACATCAGTTTTGGCTGTAGCTACAGGAAAAAAACCGATTTTTATAGGAAAACCTGAAGAAATCATCGTTAATGAAGCACTAAAACTTGTTGGGACAAAACGCGCCGATACATTATTAGTTGGTGATAATTATGATACAGATATTAAGGCTGGCATTCATGCAGGTATTGATACATTAATGGTCTTTACGGGAGTCACTCCATTTGAATCGTATGAAACGTTAGAGGAAAAGCCGACACATTATGTGAAATCGTTGAAAGAGTGGCTTCCATATATTTAACTTATCAAATAAGCAGGTCACCTTAAAGTGGTGGCCTGCTTATTTTTTTATGTATTACTTTCAAACGAGTGCGCCAATCGACTAGATGCAGCGGCGGCAATCGCACCGACAATATCATCTAAGAATGTATGACATTCACCAGTTGATGGATCATTTAATTGTTTTAAAATACCAGGTTTCTGTTTGTCTATATATCCATAATTTGTAAATCCGATTGAACCATAAACATTAACAATTGAAAAGGCGATTATTTCATCCACTCCGTATAAACCTTCATCCGTGCGTATAATATTTTGTAGTGGTTGTTCTAATTTATTTTGTTCAGCTAATTTATCAAGTTGAATAC
This sequence comes from Cerasibacillus quisquiliarum, assembly GCF_014202495.1. Lineage (GTDB taxonomy): Bacteria > Bacillota > Bacilli > Bacillales > Amphibacillaceae > Cerasibacillus > Cerasibacillus quisquiliarum. The sequence goes on from NZ_JACHHA010000001.1 coordinate 518,920, forward strand.
CTGTCAAGATGGCATTTTGTACCTCACGTTTACTTAGTACGCGGTCGACATTTTCTAAACATATCTCCATCGTTAAATTATCATGATATGTCGACTGAAGATAATAGACGAGTTCAGCAATATGTTCAATTGTTACACCACGTTCTCTTAATAATTGTCTTGCTTTAATTTCAAGATCGCTTTGAATATGTTCTTTTTCATCCATTTTATCCACCTCAATTGAAGAATTGATTAGTAATCCAAAGATAACATATTAAGTTAACCAATGAAAGATATGTTGTTATAGAAGTATAATTACTGAAAATTAAAACACTCATATGATATATTAAAATAGACGATATAAGATAAAGGAGAGAAATACATGTCAACACCTACTATTTACATTACTAGAAAACTACCCGAATCATTATTAGCACCATATAGAGAACGTTTTCAAATTCGTACATGGAAACATGAAGAAACGCCCGTTCCAAATGATATTTTATTTAAAGAGGCAAAAGAGGCAGATGGTTTGCTATGTATGTTATCAGATAAGATAGATGCGGAATTTTTAAAGGCCAATCCACGGCTAAAAATTGTTGCTAACCTTGCCGTTGGTTTTGATAATATCGATATTCAAGCGGCAGAAAGTTTAGGAAAAACAGTAACAAACACACCTGATATTTTAACAGAAACAACAGCTGATTTAGCCTTCGCATTATTAATGGCGACTGGTAGACGTTTAATCGAAGCACATCATGTCATTCGAAAAAACAAATGGCGTGATTGGTCGCCGTTTTTCTTGGCAGGGACTGATATTTATAAGAAAACGATTGGAATCGTAGGTATGGGACGAATTGGTGGTGCAGTAGCAAGAAGAGCAAAAGGATTTGACATGCCAATTTTATATCATAACCGATCACGTAATGAGAAATTAGAAGCGGAATTAGGCGCTAAATACGTTGACTTTGATACTTTACTTAAGAAATCAGATTATGTCGTTTCTCTCGTTCCATTAACTGAAGATACGACCGAATTATTTGATGCAGAAGCTTTCCAAAAGATGAAGCAGGAAGCAATTTTTATCAATGTTTCCAGAGGTGCTGTCGTAAATGAACAAGATTTAATTGAAGCATTAACAACAGGTGAAATTCGAGCTGCTGGGTTAGATGTTTTTGAGTCAGAGCCAATTACAGCAGATCATCCCCTATTTACTTTGGAAAATGTCGTCTGTCTTCCGCATATCGGTTCAGCTAGCTATGAAACACGATCACAAATGATCCAATTATGCATGGATAACTTTGAAGGTTATTTTTATGGAGATGGTGCGCTGACACCAGTTACGAAGAAATGAGTAATAGAAGTGCCAATAAGTCTTGTTAGGCTTTTGGCACATTATTTTTTATATATGAATATTCAATAAAATGAGAGCATCATAATTGGCTCTTGTTATACTTATTTAACATTTTACTATTCATTCATCATTTACGTTTTATTAGTGTTCTTAAGCTAGAAAAGGGCGAAAAAATTGATTTTATCGATGCTTCATGGAGAGTTTTTGTATTCGTCTTGTTAGGTGTTAACGTTACTAGAAGAACAACATAAAAACAAGCGAAGAAAACAATCTCTTCTTCGCTTGCTTAATTGATAAAGAGTTTTAAATTGCATCATTAAAATACTTGCTCGATTTCAGTTACCCCTGGTACTTCTGCCATGAGTGCTCGTTCAATGCCAGCTTTTAATGTAATCGTTGAGCTAGGGCAATTTCCGCATGCTCCCATGAGTCGAAGTTGGACAATCCCATTTTCGTCGACATCAACGAGTTGAACGTCACCGCCATCACGCAATAAAAATGGGCGTAGTTTATTTAATACTTCTTGTACTTGTTCACGCATCCTGCATTCCCCTTTCCTATGTTATATTATATGATGATTTATGAAAAAAATCTAATTCAAGAACTTTATTTAAGAATCATTCTCAGTTACTATTATTTTATCTTTTAATAACGATTTTGTAAAATAAAAGTGATCGGGAAATGATAAATATTAAAATGGGAGGGTTTATATATGTCAAAAGAGTCGATTGTTATTACAGTTTATGGTGCAAAACAAATATGTGCAAGTTGTGTTGGTGCGCCAGGTTCAAAAGATACGTATGAATGGTTACAAGCTGCAATTGGTAGAAAATATGTTGATGATCAGATAATTTATGAATATATTGATATTGAATCACCACCAAATGTAGAAAAACATAAAAAATTTGTGCAACGTATATTAGAGGAAGATCTCTTTTATCCAATCGTCATGGTTAATGATGAAATTGTAGCAGAAGGCATTCCACGTTTAAAAACGATATATGCTGCTTTAGATAAACATGATGTAGCGTTACAAACATGAATGAAGTGTAATATTTGAAGGAGATTAAATGGATTTGTATAATGAATAATGAGTCATAATTTATGTCGTGTTCATAAGGAGGCAGTGAAATGGTTATCACACTAACTGATCAAGCGAGCCTACAGATTAAAGAAATGATGCAAGAAGAAGAAAATCCGGTTCACTTTCGTTTCGGTATCCAAGGTGGGGGATGTAGCGGTCTTTCTTACTCTCTAGGATTTGAAGAGAATATTAATGAGGAACTAGATCATGTTGAAGAAATAAACGGTATACCAGTCGTCATAAATAAACAAGATATCCCAATTATTGAGGGAACAACAATTGATTATAAACAAAACATGATGGGCGGCGGATTCACAATTGATAATCCAAATGCGATTGTCTCATGTGGTTGTGGTTCCTCATTCCGGGCAAAAGATTATGAAGGCACCCCGGAAACTTGTTAAATAATATAGAAAGTAAAATGCTTTTTATCAAGTGGATTGTGGAAAGAATAATAAGTAATTTAATTGGCTTTAGCTCAATAGGGCTAAGGCCTTTAATTTTTCTTGTATCTAAAAATCTTTCATATTTGTAGATATATATTTAACTTTCAAATATTTGGTTCTTAAATTGAACATAAAAAACCCCTTAAGGAGAACAGAAATTTAATTTTTAAAATCCGTTTACCTTAAAGGGAGCATATTGAAAAAGGAATCATTGTTTGTTACTCATGTTGCTTTCGCTTATATTAAATGGAACAATATTATTTTAAAATCATGTTGTTCGATTCAGTAAAAAAGATGTATCAATATGACGCAAGGCTTAATTTTTCCTTAAAACATACTTGTTGAATGCCTTGGCTGGATTCGTGCTTTTGGATTGATATATTGCATGGCATTATTAACTGCTGTAGGCCCTTCACCGAATCCAGTTGCTATTAATTTTACTTTACCAGGGAAAATTGTAATATCGCCAGCAGCATAAATACCAGGTATATTTGTTTCCATTTTAGTATTGACAACGATGCTATTGCGCTCGATTTCTAATCCCCAATCTTTAATAGGTCCTAGACTTGATACAAATCCGTAATTACATAGCACATCGTCAACAGGAAGTTCGATTTCACGCTCGCCTCTTACTTCTTGTAAAATAATCTTTTCAATTTTGTCAGAACCGACAATATCTTTAGCAGCAAAAGGTGTTAAAATATTTACAGATGATTGTTTTAACTGTTCAACACTGTGCTCATGTGCTCTAAACTGATCACGTCTATGAACAAGTGTTACCTTTTTAGCGATTGGTTCAAGCATAAGTGCCCAATCAACTGCTGAATCACCACCACCGAGAAGAACAATTTCTTTATCTTTGAATTGGTTCATGTTTTTAACATAGTAATGTAAGTTAACACCTTCAAACTGTTCACTATTTCCTATGTTTAGACGACGGGGTTGGAAAGCTCCATTACCAGCTGTGATAATGATTGTTTTGGAATAATGTGTTTCACCAGTGTGCGAGGTCAATTTAAATGTATTATCTTCCAATCGTTCGACCTTTTCAATTGATTGTCCTAAGACGATTGTTTGATCGAATAGTTTAAGTTGTTCTTCTAGCTGGTCAATTAAATCTTGAGCACGAATCTTAGGGAAAGCTGGAACATCATAAATATATTTCTCTGGATAAAGTGCTGTTAATTGACCACCTATATGTGGTAAACTCTCTATTATTTTAACTTTAGCTTGCCGCATGCCACCGTAAAAGGCTGTAAATAAACCGGCTGGGCCAGCTCCAATAATGGTAATATCATAAACGTTATTTGACACCGTATTTCCTCCTATTCGTACATATAAGCATAAAGACTTGTTTATTTTTAAGTGTGACTTTCCTTTGGGATGGAAGGAAAGAAGTAGATTTAAGAATCAAATCATTATTATCGTAACATAAATTTTAAAAAATAGGGAAATGAAGCGGCTTCATATTTAATGTTAGATGTATTATCTTTCATTTTTTGTCCTTATAGTATAAAATGAACGTTGTAAATGAGAACATAAAATTGAAGGGGAATAGAACGTTGATACAATTGATAGTTGCGGTTTTATTATATTTCGTTATCTTCTTTGGAATTTCTTTTATATTAAATATGTTACTTAGACGTACATGGTTAATGAGTGTTCTTTATCCTATCATAATGATTATGATGCTTGACGGAATACCAACGACAAGATATTTTACTGCACCATCAGAAGCATTTGCCCATACATATAATAAATTAACAAACTTATATCTTGTTGATTATGTAACATTTCTTGCTGGCTTTTTAGGAACAGTTGTTTCTGGCATTGTGATTAAGTTATTAAGAAAAAGCGGTTATCAAATGTTTTAATAAAAATATGGATTTTATGAATAAAAGTTGCTTATTTGGAGATGCTGACATTCTGAAAGGGTGTTGACATTGAAAATAAGCAACTTTCTTAATTACATCGTGTTAAGTATTCTCTTTATTTACGCTATATTAACAACATTAAGTAGTATATCCAATGTATCAGTATCAGATATTTACTCTTATATTAGTAATGGCACAGATGTTTTTAACATGGAGGAAAGAGAGGTCTCCTTACGACCAAAAGCATTAAAAAATTTTCATTCACATACACGTTATCTTTCTAGCGATGAGATTGCTGGAGCTGAATCATTAGAAGAAGTGATGAAAATGTCACAATATCCAAAGACGACTGTAATCGCTACAGGGTATACAGCTGGATATGAATCAACAGGTAAAAATCCTGGTCACCCCGAATACGGTATCACGTTCTCTGGGGTTAAGGTCAAACGAGATTTATATTCTACAATTGCTGCTGACTTATCAATCTATCCGATCGGGACGATTATGTATATTCCGGATTATGGATATGGAGTCGTAGCTGATAAGGGTGGGGCCATAAAAGGAAACAAAATTGATTTATATTATGAAACAGTAGAAGATGTTTATAAGCAGTGGGGAAAACGTGAAGTTGATGTATACATTATTCAAGAGGGAGACGGAACTTTGTCTGAAGCTGATTTGAAAGTATTAAATGAAAATGAGGCATTACAAGTTTTTAGAGAACAAATGATTAAAAAGTAGATTGATGTATATATGCTAGAAAGAGTTCTATATAGGGGTATCTAATGGTCTTTTCTATTATCTTGTTAACACATACGAAGAAGAATCATAGCAATGATAGCCCATTGTATGCTCAACGTAGCCTCTCGCGATGAAACCACCTGTTGAGAGATCGCGTTGAATCGTCAATGCATCTTCACTTGTTAAAAAAAGCAGGCTAAGATATCGTATTCTATAAGAACTAGCGGCGAAAGCTGACATCTTTTCGCCGCCACTTCATTAGAAGATTTTAAAAAAATCTCCAACTATTTAATAATTGTTTCTAAGGCAATTTCCATCATGTCATGAAAAGATGTTTGTCTCTCTTCTGCTGTTGTTTCTTCCCCAGTGATGATGTGATCGGATACTGTTAAAATAGATAATGCTTGACGATTAAATTTAGCAGCTAGTGTGTAAAGAGCAGATGTTTCCATTTCTACAGCTAATACATTATATTTAGCTAATCGTTCATTTAATTCTTTCGCGTTGTCACGGTAAAAAGAGTCACTTGTAAAAACATTTCCAACTCGAACATTTAGGCCTTTTTCTTTCGTTGTATCATAAGCGTTTTTTAAAAGATCGAAATCCGCAAGTGGTGCATAATCGACACCTTTAAAGATAAGTTTATTTACTTGAGAATCCGTTGTGGCACCTTGTGCAAGAATGACATCACGTACATGGATATCTTCTTTAATTGCCCCGCATGTTCCGACACGCATTAGTTTTTTTACATCATAGCTTTGAATGAGTTCATTAACGTAAATAGAAATGGAAGGAACACCCATTCCTGTCCCTTGGACTGATACACGTTCACCTTTATACGTTCCAGTAAATCCTAGCATCCCTCTTACGTCGTTATATTGCATAATGTCTTTTAAATAAGTCTCAGCAATATATTTTGCTCGAAGTGGATCACCTGGAAGCAAAATTTTATCTGCTATGTCACCTTGTTTTGCACCGATATGTACACTCATTTGTCAACCTCCTCAATCTAATAATCTCATGTAAAACGTTATCACAATTTGTATGGAAAACAAAGTATATACTCTAACTTTAAATAGATTATTTTTGATAAAAGATAAAAGTCACGGTTGAAGGTTAATTTCATATATCAGATAGTATATAATAAACGTATGCGATTGAATACATATTAAAAATAATCGTGATCAAAATAAATGTTTAGGGGAAAGGAAGGTATTGGAATGAAGGAAAAAACATTTCTTATTACGGCTGAAACAGGAGTCCATGCACGTCCAGCCACATTACTTGTAAACAAAGCAGGCCAGTTCGAATCTAAATTGGAAATTGTGTATAAAGATAAAAAGGTTAATCTTAAATCTATTATGGGTGTTATGTCTTTAGGTATTCCAAAAGGTTCTGAGATCAAAGTAATTGCAAATGGTTCAGATGAGGAAGCGGCGATCAAAGGAATTGAAGAAGTGATTAAAGAGCATTTAGGTGAAAACAGCTAGAGGCCTTCTCCTCTAGCTGTTTTATGAGTAGTAAACGTGATAATAATTTTTCTCTAGACTTTCTATGTTTTTTAATGCTTTTTTATTATATGCGGTATCTTCTTTCATTAGTTTTTCTTTAATTGCTTGAACAGCTTGCTTTAACGATTCTCCATAATCAGGAACTTCTTCTGAAAAAGGATGGACCGCTGGCTTTTTAATATTAGCCTTTTCTCGGTAGGCGAGAGCTTTTCGTTCATGGAAAAAAACATCATCCACCTGAAAGGGATTATGGATATCACCTTGCATTGGATGTTTGTACACAGCAAGTACTTCAATAAGATAACGATCCCCTCTATCTTCAACAATTTTTCCGATATAAGTTCCTGAGTTATAATGGGCACGGACATAGTCTCCTATTTGAAATGATGTCATCATATCAACCTCCTTTATCTATTGTGACAAAAACAATCATAATAATCGAGTGAAAAGCCGTTGTTGTTTTGATATAATTATTTTCGAAGGAAGTGATAGAACGATGATGGAATTTCTTTATTTTCCTAACGATAAATCGGAATATATACCAGCAATCATTACATTTGCTATATTTTTAATCGGTGCGATTGTAGCGACAATTTACTTTATAAAAAAATCACGTAAAGAAGAAAAAGAATTTGATGAACAATATATGCATGTGACGGTTGAAAAAGAAGAACATGCTTCAAAAAAATGATTCCACCACTCTGGAATCATTTTTTGTTTTTAGGAAAAGCTATTAAAAATCGATGAAAAAGAGGGTCTTACGATGCGTTTTATCATTATATTGTTCATTATCTTTTTCACTGCATGTTCGTCACCAATCTCCTCATTAGACGTAAATATGTATAATGCTTCTGGTGATTATGTAGGTAAAGTAACTTTATCAGAAAGTGAAGAAGGTGTTTTAATTAAATTGAAAGTTGAAGGCTTTTCACCTGGTTTTCATGGCATACATATTCATGAATTTCCAGAGTGTGATGGTCCGGAGTTTAAATCAGCAGGAAATCATTTAAATCCAGAAGGTAAGAAGCATGGTTTACTACACCCCGATGGCCCTCATCTTGGTGACTTACCTAATGTTGAGGCAGATGGGTCTGGCTTAATCGAAACGGAAGTGACCCTTAACGGTGCTACTTTAAAAGAAGGTAAAACATCCTTATTAAAGGGTGGTGGAACATCGTTAATTATTACTGAAGAACAGGACGATGGTATGACCCAACCGAGTGGCTCTTCCGGTGTAAGACTTGCATGTGGAAAAATCGTTGATCCAAAAAAACAACAAAGCGAATGGCCATCTGATCCAACTGAAGAAGGGGAAAGCGAGGAAAAAGAAGATGAATAAAGCGAAACAAATCAACAAACGATTCGTTTCGCTTAAAAATAACTATTCATATGATTGAACGGCATTTATTATTCGATTAATGCCTTCTTGCAACGTTTCTTTTGAACAGGCAATATTAATACGCATGAATTGTTCACCTTCTACACCGTATTCAAAACCAGCATTTAATCCAACTTTAGCTTTCTTTATCATAAATTCGTGTAAGTCTTTACCTGTTAATCCTAAGGACTTACAATCAATCCATAATAAGTATGTTCCTTCAGGTCGAACGACACGTAAGTCGGTGTTAGTCTCTAAAGTTTCAATGACATAGTTGACGTGTCCTTCTAGGACATTTAAAAGCTCATCAAGCCAAGCTTCTCCATATGAATAGGCTGCTTCCATCGCCAATGTACCTAGCGTATTTAATAAGGATAGCCCTTGCTTTCGGAGTGTCGTATCAATTTTTTTCTTTAATACAGGATTTTCAGTTACGATATAAGATGCTTGTAATCCAGCTAAATTAAACGTTTTAGAAGGTGACATACATGTGATTGTTCGCATAGACATCTCTTCAGATAGTGACGCGATAGGAGTATGTTTATGATTTGGATAAATTAAGTCAGCATGAATTTCATCGGAAATTAATAATACATCATGCTTCTCACAGAGTGTCGCTATTTTATTCAATTCAGCTTTTTTCCAAACTCGACCAACCGGATTATGTGGTGAACATAAAATAAACGCCTGAACATCTTTTAACTTTTGCTCTAAATCGTTAAAATCTATCCGATATGTTCCGTTTTCATATATAAGTGAATTTTTTACAACGATTCGGTCATGCATTTTTATGACATTATAAAATGGGGTATAGACAGGTGTTTGAATAAGCACTTTATCTTTTGGACTTGTTAATGCTTGAATAGCTATATGTAAACTAGTAACAACACCAGGACTAAAGGTGAGCCATTCGGTTTGGACTTTCCATTGATGGCGTCTATCTAACCAGTTTACTATTGATTGTTTCACTTCTTGATCTATCATCGTATAACCGAAAATACCGTGTTGTATTCGTTTATTTAATGTTTCTAAAACAGCTTGCGGGGCGGGAAAATCCATATCTGCTACCCACATAGGAAGAACATCATCAGTTTTAAAGATGTCTTGTAAAGCATCCCATTTAATTGATTTCGTACCTTTTCGCGAATAAATCGTGTTGAACTGTGTCATTTCATTTCCCCCTTAAATTTGAATGATTGTGCATTCATTATATCTTATTTTGTTAAACAATTGGCTAATTGAGAGTAAAAGTTCAAAAAAAAAGCAAAGCGTCTCAAACGCCTTGCTCACAGGGGGAATACGAGAAAGTCTTACATTTATATTTTACCCAGTTTTATAATTATTAAACATTTTTTACAAAAAAATTTATTTTGAAATTCTTTTTTCAAGTGCTGTTTTTTCAGCTTCAAACCCTGGTTTACCAAGAAGAGCAAACATATTTTTCTTATAGGCTTCTACACCAGGCTGATCAAATGGATTGACTCCGAGTAAATAGCCACTCATAGCACATGCTTTTTCAAAGAAATAGACGAGGTAACCAAATGTATACGGCGTTAGTTCAGAAATTTCCACAACTAAATTTGGTACTCCACCATCCGTATGGGCAAGAAGTGTCCCTTCGTAAGCTTTATGATTAATGTCATGAATTGTTTTACCAGCTAAATAATTTAAACCGTCTAAATCTTGTTCATCACTTGGAACAATGACATCATGTTTTGGCTTGCTCACTTGTAATACGGTTTCAAATAGATTGCGGCGTCCTTCTTGAATATATTGCCCTAAAGAGTGTAAATCTGTCGTGAAGTGGGCTGAAGTAGGAAAGATTCCTTTTTGATCTTTACCTTCACTCTCGCCGAATAACTGTTTCCACCATTCAGCGAAATAATGTAATTGTGGTTCATAATTAACAAGCATTTCAATTGTTTTTCCTTTGTTGTATAGTATGTTTCTAACAGCTGCATATTGGTATGCTTCGTTTTTACCTAAAGATGGCTCTAAATAGGCTTGACGCGCTGCTTCAGCTCCTGCCATTATGTCTGATATGGAAATCCCACTTACTGCAATCGGTAGTAATCCAACGGCTGTTAAGACAGAATAGCGTCCGCCGACATCATCTGGAATAACAAAAGTTTCGTAGCCTTCTTGTTTCGCAACTGTTTTTAAGGCGCCCTTTTCTCGATCTGTTGTTGCGAAAATCCGCTTTTTAGCCTCCTCCATACCATATTTTTCTTCTAAATATTTTTTAAATATACGAAACGCAATTGCCGGTTCAGTCGTCGTTCCACTTTTAGAAATGATGTTAATGGAAATATCTTTACCGTCAATCAGATCAAATAACTCCTTTATGTATGTAGAGCTCAAATGATGTCCAACGAAAATAACTTGTGGTGCTTTACGTTTTTCTTTCGGAAGTAAATTTTGAAATGAGTGATTGAGCATTTCAATAGCTGCACGGGCACCAAGATATGATCCACCAATACCAATGACAAGTAAGATATCAGAGTCGTTACGGATTTTATCGGCACAAGTTTGAATTCGTGCAAACTCTTCTTTGTCATAATTTCTTGGTAAATCTATCCATCCGAGAAAATCATTTCCTTGCCCTGTTTTGTGGTGTAATGCATTGTGAGCTATTTGGACTGCTTCTTCTAAATAGTCAATTTCATGTTGTTTTACAAAATCATTTGCTCTCTTATATGAGAACTGAACAGTTGTCATGGTGATGCCTCCTAGGATTTAATCAACAAGCTCGAATTACTTTTACTGTATCTGAGAAGATTAATAAAATCAAGCGAGATTAAATGGCTTTAAAAAACTTCTCTTTTCTAATGACGACATAGAAAAAAGAAGTTATTTCAGTTCGTTATTTATTTCCTATTCTCTGTTTGTTTAATCCAATCTTGTAGCTTAGCCTTCAAAGTATTAAATCCTTCATTCTCACTTTGATAAAAGGTCATGGTATGACGCTTTTGTTTTGGATGTTTTATTGGTGGTTTTTCCGTAGCCCGGATTGAAAGAGATACTTTTCCACTATCTTCATCAATGTCAATAATTTTAACTTTGATCTTATCATCTACAGAAAGATAGTCATTGATGTCTTTTACATATCCATAGGTTATTTCTGAAATATGGACTAGTCCTTGAACTTTGTTATTAATTGCGACAAAAGCACCGTATGGTTGAATACCAGTTACTTTCCCTTCTAAAACTTGTCCAACTTCAAGATGTTGTTTATTCATATTAACAGCTCCTAAAAGATTCACTTAAAATTATATATTTTCAAATTCTACCACAAAGATAGCTCTTTTAAAAATCATAAATAGATTTATATATTATTTTAATGTTGCAATTATACTGTTATATACATCTGACCAGAATTGTTTATTTTGATAATAGGAGCTTGTCATATATTGGATAGCTTTTTTAAATGCTTGTTCATAATTTTCGTCTCCTTTTTCAGGTAAAGAAGCTAAAGTTTCTTCAACAAATTGCTGAACAATTTCTGCGCGTGGTCCCCATTTTGCTACTTCATTTCCAGCTTCATCAATAAATATAAAAATAGGTATTGAGCGTGATTTACCATTCGTTAAATATTGATCCATTAATTCTAAGTTTTTATCGCGATATAAGATACGAACGTCCATATTTGTCTCTTTTGCAATATGGAGTAAGATAGGTAAATTTAACATGGCATCTCCGCACCAATCTTCCGTTAAGACGATGACACGTAAATTATTTTTCTCAATCATCTCTAATGTTTGACGATGATTAGGAAATTTGAACTGATTGTAAATATAAAGAAGTTGTTCCTTATTTTTCTCCATCGATTGAATATACTTTTCTGCTGAAATCCCTTTGTTAAACCACTGATTTAAATCCATGATAAAAGCCCCCTTTTGTTATATACTACTTGAAGTGTACGTTTAATATGATGTGTCGTAAACAAAAACGCTCTATCTTTTGATACGATTAAAGATGAAAGGAGAAAAGACAATGAATCAACAGTTTTTATTAGAATTATTGAAAACACCTTCACCATCGGGACTAGAAACGGCTATTCAAAAAAAATGGCGTGATTATGTCACATCGTTTGCAGATGACGTCCGTACAGATTATGCAGGTAATGTCATTGCTATATTAAACCCAGATGCCGAATTTAAAGTATTATTAGCTGGTCATGTAGATGAAATTGCATTAATGGTTAAGCGAATTGATGACAATGGTTATTTATTTTTTGAAAAAGTAGGCGGAGTTAACATAAAAGCAGCTGTCGGGATGCGAGTGACAGTATTAGGGAAAACACAATCAATCACAGGTGTTATTGGCGTCAATGCACAGCATCATGGTGGCTTAAAAGATGGTTTTGGAGTAGAGGATTTGTTTATCGATTGCGGCTTTCGTTCAAAAAAAGAAGCCTTAAAATATGTTCAAATAGGTGATTATATTGTATATAAGAGAGAACCTGAAATCTTGATGGACCGCTATGTATCTGGACGAGGATTAGATAATCGAACCGGCGCATTTATCGTTGCAGAAGTCATCAGACATTTAAAAGAAAAAGGCTCTAAAGTTGGCGTTTATGGTGTGTCTACAGTAAATGAAGAAACGAATATGGGGGGAGCTTATTTTGCTGCGAGTGATATTGAGCCGACAATGGCTATAGCATGTGATGTAACATTTGCTACGGATTATCCGACTGTTAACAAGAATAAATATGGAGATGTAAAACTAGGATATGGTCCAGTACTAGCGAAAGGTGCTCCAATAAATATTAAAATAAATGATCTATTAGAAAAAACAGCAAAGAAATTACAAATGTTTCTTCAATATGAATTGACACCACGAATGACCGGAACAGATGCCGATCGTATGCGATTAACTGGGAAAGGAGTACCTGTAGCACTTGTGTCTTTACCACTTCGGTATATGCATTCACCTGTTGAAACAGCAAGTTTGAAAGATATCGAATCTGAAATTGAATTACTAACAGAAATGATTCATCAACTAGATGGAACAGAAAATTTGAATCCATTAGATGACTAAACATTTACTTATTAAAAGCTATCTCAATTTTTGAGATAGCTTTTTTATAGAACTATACAACCATCTTATTTTTTAAATTAGACCTTTCGACTTACGAAGTTTTTTAAAAAATATATTAAAATAAGATATTTTAAGTTGATTTTAACGTTTTATTTGTAATCTATCATGTTAAGTAGAGCATATGATTCATTTTGATAATTTACAAGGGTTAAAGTCATTGTTAGGACTTATTATCTAAATGTATATAAAGCTCGTCATTATTGCATTTGAGAAAATTGTCTCCATCGCTTATTAATTTCTAGTAGTTCTTAAGGTTTATATTAAAAAATAAATTTTATAGGTCTATATGATTGTTTTGTTATTCGTAATATTTATTCTGCAATATTCGACATTTTTTTTAATAGGTTTCCTATATAGTAGTAGATGAAATAAGTTTAACTATTTAAAAAAATAAAAAAAGGAGGAAAGTTTTTTCGGAAAAAAGGAACGAAGTTTAAAAATGAATGAAATAAAAGGAGGAATTTATTATGAAAAAGCATCAAGTGGCAAGGTTTTTCAGTATCATTGCATCCTTGTTCATGGTGTTTTCACTGTTTGCTCCGACGATTAGTGCGCATTCTCAAAACGCAAAAAGTGGAAATAAGTTACATGAATCAGTTAATGATTCTAAACAGTTAACGAAGGATAAACTAAGTAAAAAATTACTAAAGCAATTTAAAGATGATGAATATGTAAGTTTTATGGTTAAATTTAAAGAAACAGCTGATGTAGATCAAGTAGCTAAGACGGCTAAAAAACAAGCCAAAAGAGCAAATTTAAGTGCTAATCGTTCTTTGTTTATGCAACGTTCTCATGTTGTTTCAGAATTAAAATCAGTGTCATATGAATCACAACGAAATGTAAAAGCGTTTTTAGAAGAACAAATGAATGAAGGCAATGTTGAAGATTTCCATTCATATTTTATTGTGAATGGGATGTCGGTCACAGCAACTAAGGAAATAGCTGAAAAAATTGCCACATTTCAAGAAGTAGAAAAAATTCTTCCTGATGAAGAAAGAAAGCTACATGTCGCAACTAAGACGAAAGAAAAAGCACCTAGTAGTAAGTTAGAAAATGTTGAATGGAATATTGAACGTGTTCAAGCTCCAGGTGCATGGAATTTAGGCATTGATGGGACAGGAACTGTTGTAGCTAGTCTTGATACAGGTGTCGAGTGGAATCACCCAGCATTGAAAGAAAAGTATCGTGGATACGATGCTGCTACAGGTGAAGTTGATCATCAATTTAGTTTCCTTGATGCAACAGCAGCAGGTAGGGAAGCTGCATATGATGATAATGGACATGGAACACATGTAACAGGGACTATGGTCGGAAGTGAGCCGGACGGTTCGAATCAAATAGGTGTTGCTCCAGGTGCAAAATGGATCGCTGTTCGGGTTTTTAACAGTGCAGGCAGCACAACTGATTCCATATTATTACGTGGCGCAGAATGGATTTTAGCCCCTGGCGGTCGAGTCGATTTAGCTCCAGATGTTGTCAATAACTCTTGGGGTGGGGGTCCGGGACTGGATGAATGGTATCGTGATGCAGTTCGTGCCTGGAGAGCTAGTGAAATATTCCCTGAATTTTCAGCTGGAAATACGAGATTGGGTAACCCTGGCGGACCAGGATCTATTGCTGTCCCAGCCAACTATCCAGAATCTTTTGCGACAGGAGCTACAGATAGTAATGATATGATTGCTAGTTTCTCGTTACGCGGACCTTCTCCTTATGATGAAATTAAACCTGACATATCAGCACCAGGTGTAAATATTCGTTCATCAGTACCAGGGGGCGGTTATGAAGGTGGTTGGAATGGCACATCGATGTCAGGACCAGCTGTATCTGGAGTAGCTGCATTATTAAGGCAAGTAAATGCCAATATTTCTGTTGATGAAATGGAAACAATTTTAACAACAACAGCTGTTCCGAGAACGGATTCAGAGTACTCTGAAGTACCAAATAATGGATATGGTCATGGTATTGTAAATGCATTTGATGCTGTTTCTTCAATCCTTTCAGGTGTTGGAACAATCGAGGGAACAGTATTGATTGACGGTGAAGATACAGAAGCACCGACATACGAGCATACACCATTAAATGAGACGTTTAGTGGATTAGATGTTGAATTATCCGTTCAAGTACGTGACAACATCAGTGTCACTTCAGTGAACTTAAGTTATAAAATAGATCAAGGTGATTGGACAACGGTTGAAGCAAATCGTGTCTCTGGTGACTTTAAAGATGGCGAATACGTTGTCAAACTTAAAGGTGATGTCATTGAAGGAGAAACCCTCACTTATAAATGGCTAATTAATGACTTTGGAAATAACGAAGTCGAAAGTGATGAGTATTCGGTTGACATTCTTCAAGGCATTACAACAGGTTACTTCCAAGACTTTGAGTCTTTCCCAGCAGGATGGTCATCATTTGGTAACAATGATTCATGGGAATGGGGCGTTCCGACATCTGGACCTGGGAGCGCAGCATCAGGTGAAAAAGTATATGCGACAAATTTAAGTGGAAACTATGATAGTAGTATGAATGCTACTCTCGTTATGCCACCAGTCGATTTACCTGAAGGTGGAGCGGTGCTCAAGTTTAAAAACTGGCATAACTTCGAACAGTCTTCTTCAGGTAGAGCTTGGGACTATGGACATGTTGTCATTTCTACCGATATGGAAGAGTGGACTGAACTACAGATGTTCCAAGGTTTAACAGAGGATTGGGAAGATGTTGAAATAGATCTTTCTGATTATAGTGGCCGTGTATACATCGGGTTTAGAGCATATTCCGATTTTAGCGTTGTTCGCGATGGTTGGTATATTGATGATGTTCAATTAGTTGAGGTGGGACAAACAGGTAAGAAATCAGTTGCGTTAAATGGCAATCAAAAGACATCCAAAGATCAAGCAGCCAAAAATAAGCAAGTAAAACCATCACAATTACCGATAGGTGCGAAAGTAAGTGTTCTTGAAACAGGGCGAACAGTTCAAAGTAATCCTGCCGATGGGTCGTTCTCATTTATTCACTCAGCTGGTGACTATACTATTGTTGCTGAAGCATATGGTTATAAATCAGAACAAGAAACAGTTACTGTGAATGCTGATGAGACAACTTCAGTTCATTTTGTCTTACAGGAACTAGCACAATCTGTTTTAACTGGTACTGTAACAGATGAGGCTACTGGTGCGACTATCGACGGTGCTACTGTCATATTGGTGGAGGATGCTAATATTGCACCTGTTGAGACAAATGAAAGTGGAGAATTCTCCATAACTGCATATCATGGCACATATACGTTAAAAGTTATGGCCTTAGGCTACCATTCGAAAGAAGTAGAAGTTACTCTGGATAAGGATATGGAAATTAATATTGAGCTAGAGCCATATTATACGTATCCAGGTGGAGAAATTGGTTACGATGACGGTACAGCTGAAAATGCCCGTGCGTTTTATGACGCTGGAAACGGTTGGGCTGTAAAAATGTCATTACCTGAAGGCAAAGATTCAGCAATTGTAACAGATGGAGTTTTCCGTTTCTGGGAGACAGACTGGCCAATTCCAGGTGGAACAGAATTCCAAGTAGAAGTATGGGATGCGTCTGGAACCGATGGACTTCCAGGAAAGAAATTAGCAGGTCCTATTGATGCTGAGGCTTTAAGAAATGGTGAGTGGACAGTTGTTGATTTAAGAGAGCATAATATTATCGTTGATGGGGATTTCTACATGGTATATATTCAAACAAAGGACAATCCTTATGCTCCTGGATTAGCCACAGACGAAAGCAGTCCTAACGCTGGTAGAAGTTATCAATATGTAAGTGGTAATTGGTCTAAGTCACCGAGTGATGAAGGAAACTATATGATTCGTGCTCGCGTAGCTTATGAAGTAGAAGCGCCTGTGATTACAACTCCTGATCAATCATATGTAACAAATGAAGCTGACATTACGATAGAAGGGACTGCATCACCAACGACAAAGGTTCAATTGTTAAATAATGGTGAAGAAGTTGGAACAGTCGATATTGATGAAGAAGGAACATTTAGCTTTGATACTGTTTTAACAGAAGGAGCTAATGAGTTTAAGGCAGTCTCAATTCAAAATGGTGGTGTAACAGGTGAATCTGAAGTTGTAACGGTTACTTTAGATACAGTTAGCCCAGATGTATCAATTAACAGTCCGAGAAATAATGATAAAACAAATCGTGAAACAGTTACAGTTGAAGGACATGTGACCGATGATAATCTTGATACATTAACGGTTAACGGTCAAAATACTAAAGTAAACGAAGATGGTTCGTTTGCTAAGCGAATTTTACTAGATAATGGTGCAAATGAAATTGAAGTCGTTGCAGTTGATTTAGCAGGTAATACGACTACAAAAACGATTACTGTGTTTGCACAATATGATGCACCAGAAATAGAAAACGTAACTCCTAATGAGGATAAGTATCTTGAGTCTGGAGATAGTATTAAAATTGAGTTTGAGAGTGCGCCTGATTTAAAAGCGACGTTCTCGGTATACTTACCGTTAGCTAACTTATCTTCAGCAGATAACCCAATAGAATTACCAATGATGGAAGTATCATCTGGTAAATATGTAGGCTATTGGACTGTACCAAAAGGTGTGACAGCCAACGGTGCTCAGTTAGAAGTTAAGGTAAAAGATACATTCGGTAATGAGTCACGCAAGAAAGCAGAAGGGAAGTTATTTATAAACGTTGAATAACTGAATTATTTATAAAGGATTGGGGCTGGGACAAAACTAGCTCAAAATGGTATAAAAAATGGTTCCAAGCATTAAAAATTGCTCGGAACCATTTTTTTGTATGGTTATTTCCATCATCTATCATGGATTTGTTCTTTATGGCGGTAACCTTCCTTAAGTTTACCGCC
>NZ_JACHHA010000002.1:0-251488 GCF_014202495.1 Cerasibacillus quisquiliarum
TTATTTTATTAGTTTAACTGATTAGGAGGCTATTTTAATAGAAAAGTGTTCAATTCTATCAAGCAGAAACTGTTGATTCTATTCTAGCAGTTACATATGTGGTATTTGTTTACTAAATTGATAACACTGTTTGTAAATATGCTGCTGAAATAATAAAGAATAAATTGTCTTACCTAATTCAATACGGCGATGAAGCTTTGTAAAATCTTTTGTATAAGAACCATAAAGCTTACCTGTTATTGTTGGTAAGAGAACAGCATTTAGTTTTAATCGATTTTGCATTCGATATGGAAGTTCACGAAAGACAGAATGCTTTTGGATAATCGGATTTTCAATAATATGTTGTTCATTTACAATTAATGCCATTACAAGACGTGTTTTTTGCTTACTTTCCCAAAAATGGATCCATTCATTTTTCATATATTGCGATACATTGAAATATTTTAATAAAAAGAATAAAGGTCGCTTTTCTTTTTTTGATAATGCATAGATAAGGAGTTGTGGATAAGCATCCGCAAAGATACGTGCGTTCGCTTCTTCATAAGTCAAAAACAACTTATCACATGATGTTTTTCCTAGTAAAAGTTGAAACATAGGTAGCTTTAAATCGGTCATATTCCAACCAGCATTACGCGAAACAATACTTGCTAAAAACGCCCATTCAATTTCTGGATGTTGAGAATAATAATTTAAATATGCTTCAGTACGAGAGATGTTATCGAAATTATGTTCTTCTGTTTGTTTTGTTATATAATGTATATAGTTAAACATATAACCACCTTTTTCTTAACAATATGGACATTTTTGTTACATTTATATTTTTCGATTATCAAATCACCATTTTTTTGATATGATACTTTCAGACATTAGGAGGAATCCTTATGAATTACCCAAATGGACAAAAAAGAAATACTGCAACTAAACAAGTAATAAAACCATTATCAACGCACTATGGTAATCGGGGAATGAGTCTTGAAAAAGATATTAATATAACGAATACGTATTATTTACAAACAAATCGGGCTGTTATTCATAAAAAGCCAACACCTGTACAAATTGTTGATGTTCATTATCCTAGACGAAGTGCTGCTGTGATTAAAGAAGCATATTTTAAACAAGCATCAACAACGGATTATAATGGTATATATCGCAGCAAGTATATTGATTTTGAAGCAAAAGAAACGAAAAATAAGACATCCTTTCCATTAGCCAATATTCAAGACCATCAGATTAAACATATGGAAGCTGTTTTACAACATGGCGGCATATGTTTCTTTATTATCCGTTTTGCAGCAAATGATGAAACCTTTTTATATCCTGCAAAGTATTTACTAATGGATTGGAAGCATCATTTAAAAAATGGACGTAAATCCATACCTTATCATAGGATTCAGCAAAATGGTGTTTTAATTCCTTTTAAATTCCAAGCAAGGGTTGATTACCTATCAGTAGTCGATCGACTCTACTTTAAATAATCGGAGGTATAATCATGGTTACAAATAACCAGCAAACCCGAATGGGAAGAAAGAAACAACAAAAAAGATTGAAGCAAAATAAGCATAAAAAGCATAAGCCTTTATGGAAAAAGCTTTTCTTATCTATTCTCGTCTTAATATTAGCGATAGGAATTGGTGTAATGGCATTATTTGGATATTATATTGCCACTGCTCCAAAAATTGATCCTGAAAAATTATCAGATCCCTTCTCATCTAAAGTTCTTGATAAAAATGGTGAAGTATTTGCCGATTTAGGTTCTGAAAAACGAACAAAAATCGTTTATGATGATTTACCAGAAGTTCTCGTTGATGCGGTTATAGCGACTGAAGACTCTCGCTTCTTTAAACATCCTGGAATCGATATTAAACGAATTGGTGGTGCGATTATCGCTAACATTAAACACGGTTTCGGGTCTGAAGGTGCAAGTACGATTACACAACAAGTAGCAGAGAATGCCTTTTTAACATCAGAAAAGAAAATAAAGTTAAAGGTTCAAGAACAATGGATCGCTTTAAAACTCGAACGACAATATTCTAAAGAACAGATATTGGAAATGTATTTAAATAAAATATTTTATGGTAATGGTGCTTATGGAGTAGCACGTGCCGCGCAAGTTTATTTCGGTAAGACCGATTTGCACGAACTAACATTACCAGAAGCAGCAATATTAGCTGGTTTACCACAGCGTCCGACAGCTTATAACCCATTTAAAAATCCCGATTTAACTAAAAAACGAATGAATACTGTTTTAGACTTGATGGTACGACATAATAAAATTACAGAGAAAGAAGCAGATGAAGCTAGGAAAGTTGACATTGAATCATTATTAACTGAAAGAAGTCCACAGTCTATTAAATATCAAGCATTTATTCAACAAGTTGAAAAAGAAGTAAAAGAAAAAGTGAATGGTGCTAATATTTATACAGATGGTCTAAAAATATATACGACATTAGACCCTGACATACAAGATTATGTTGAGTTTTTACTTACTGATCAAGAAGAAAATCCGATTAAGTTTCCAAATGATACGATGCAGTCAGGAATGGTTGTTGTCGATACAAAAACAGGAAAAATCCAAGCCATTGGTGGTAGAAGAAACAGTGAAGGTGATGATTTTAACTATGCCCAAGCCGGCTTTCAACCTGCTTCAACAGCTAAACCAATCATGGCTTACGGTCCTGCTATTGAATACAATAAATGGTCAACTTATCATCAGATAAATGATGATAAGCCTTATGAGATAGCTGGATCAAATCCGATTCGAAATCATAACCGAACATACCAAGGTTGGGTTAGTGCACGTTACGCCTTAACGCATTCATTAAATGTACCAGCTGTTAAGACATTTGAAGAAGTAGGCGCTGATAAAGTGAAGCAATTTGCAGAGGGATTAGGAATTAAATTTCCTAAGTCTGGAATTAATATTCGTGATGCAATAGGTGGAACTGAAACAACTGTATCACCTATCCAAATGGCTGGAGCATACCAAGCATTTGGAAATGAAGGTATTTATATTGAGCCACATACAGTGACTAAAGTCGAATTTCCTGATGGAAAAGTGATTGAATTAACGCCTGAATCTAAAGCTGTCATGAATGATTACACGGCATATATGGTTACTGACATGCTTAAATCCGTTGTTAGAGAAGGTACGGGTCAAAGGGCAAATGTTGCTGGGCTACCTATTGCAGGTAAAACCGGAACAACAAATGAGAACAAAGATTCTTGGTTTGTCGGATACTCAACGAATTATACAGTCTCAGTATGGACGGGAAATTATGACGAAGATAATAATCGACAACCGATTCCATCTGGCTATACGGGTATTGCAAGAGATTTATTCCGTTATACTATGACCGAGATTTCGAAAAACATTGAGACACCTGATTTTAAGATGCCAGATTCTGTTGTTAAAGTAAATATTGAAAGAGGATCTAACCCACCGTCATTACCAAGTAGTTATACGCCTAGTTCAAAAATTGTAACTGAATTATTTGTTAAAGGGACTGAGCCAAAACAATCATCAGTTAAGTACGATCAATTAGACCCTGTTAAAGGTCTACAAGCAACATTTGACGAGGCTAAAGAAGCTATCCATATTAAATGGTCTCATGATAAAAAAGATGACGTACAATTTGAAGTTAGCGCACGCATAGATGGTGGTCAAATGAATGTATTATCAACAACAGATGATACCGAGCTTGTCATTAATCAAGTAGAACTAGGCGCACAATATGATATTCAAGTTGTTGCTATAAGCAAAGCTGATCAAGCGCTTAAAAGTCATCCGCAAACAGTCACAGTTAGAACTGGTCCAGATGAAGATCAGAACTTAGACGATGATGAAAACAAAGATGATGAGCAAGATGAACCTGAAGAAGAAACCATCCCTTCTGTTCAAAATTTAAGTGCTCATTATAATGGATCCATGATTCAGGTTAATTGGGGCTATAACGGTCCACCAGCATCATTTGAAGTCACAGTAAATGGTCAAACAGAGATAAAAAATTCAATGGGTGTCAATATCAAAGGTGCACAACCAGGTGAAACATATACAATCGTCGTAACAGCCATTGGCAAACAGTCCGGAAAACGAAGTGAAGAAAATTCAGTACAAATTAAGATACCGAATGAAGAACAAAATAAAAATAATAATGACGACAATGACGACGATGATAACAGTGACGACGACGATGACGATGATGAAAACGATGAAGACAATTAGTTAAAAAATAGAAACCCCGTACATATGAAAAATGTACGGGGTTTCTTATTTTTGTTCAATGCGTTTCATTCGCTTTTTTCCTTCACGACATAAATCAAGAAGTGGACATTCAGGACAGTTTGGATTTCGTGCTTTACAATGATACCTACCAAAGAATATCATTCGGTGATGCGTTATACTCCATTCTTCTTCTGGTATTTTCCGCATTAATGTTTTTTCAACTTCCAACACACTATCTTTCCAACGACAAATACCTAATCTTTTTGCAACGCGCTCGACATGAGTATCCACGGCAATAGCAGGTTCATTAAAGGCAACAGAAGCTACGACATTAGCTGTTTTCCTTCCTACTCCTGCTAACTTTACAAGTTCTTTTTTAGATTGGGGAACTTTCCCATCATATTCGTGTATGATTTGATAAGACAATTTTTGAATGTTTTTTGCTTTGTTACGATATAAACCAATCGAGCGGATATCATTTTGTAATTCCTCTTGTGAAACTGCTAAGTAATCCTCGGGTGTTTTATACTTTTTAAATAATTCCCGTGTTACTTTATTCACGAGGTCGTCTGTACATTGAGCAGATAAAACAACAGCGATCAGAAGCTCAAATGGATTTCGATGGATAAGCTCACAAGTTGCATGTGGAAACATCTTCTCTATCTCATCTAAACAGAAACGTATTTCATTTTTATTTAGCATGCCCATCCTCCCCTGTTAACCAGTTAAAATATAATGTATCATCTTTTTGCTCTACATTTTTATATGTTGTATGCTGAGATGCTTGCTTTTTAAATGAGCGACTCTCCACGCGAGCTTGCTCAACTGTTTCAATACCCTTTTTCTTCCAACTCCGTAAAATACGATCAATGTATTTAAAATTCAACTTATTCATTAATACAGATTCTCTTAATCCTGCTTTTATTAATGATGGAGAAATTCGATCATCATCTAACCAAGTATTAATCATTTCAATTTCAAAAGGTGATAACGGACGACCAAATTCTTGTTCAAACAGAATAAAAAGCGTACCGTCATCTGACACTTCTTGTTGTAAATTATTTTCATGAAATAATTTTTCCCATAATGGTTCTAATGAATAAACTTCACTAATCTGATTCATTTCATTTTCGATTTGATCGATGGATAATAATTGTTTCTGGATTAAACGTCTCAATATATTCGCACATTCTGTTTCATTGATTGATAAGCATTCGGATAAATCTTGCGGCGTTGGGAAATTATTTCCTTCATGCCGAAACCGATGCAATTGAATAATAACGACTAATTCAATCTCATCTAATCCTAATAAATGAAAATCTGTTAATAATTTTGTCGGAACTGGCAGTTGGTTTGATAAAATATGTTCTAATTTCATTTGTTTGTTCATATAGTTGTTCCACCTCTTATTTCTAACATATAGTATAGCATGATTATGTATTGTAAATAAAAAGATAAAATCCCTTGCAATGATTGCAAGAGATTTTATATTGTTTATGGATATAGACGATTTAACAGTCTTGGGAATGGTATCGTTTCACGAACATGTTCAACACCTGATATCCATGCAACTGTTCTTTCTAACCCAAGACCAAAGCCGGAGTGAGGTACACTACCATATTTTCGTAATTCTAAATACCATTCATATGCCGGACCACTTAAACCATGTTCTTCGTAACGTTGTTTCATTAAGTCATAATCATGGATGCGTTCAGACCCACCAATTATTTCGCCATATCCCTCTGGTGCAATTAAATCAGCACATAGGACGAGTTCAGGATTGTCTGGATGTGGTTGCATATAGAAAGCTTTAATTTCTTTTGGCCAATTTGTAATAAATACAGGCTGATTATAGTTTTCAGCTATCGCAGTTTCATGTGGTGCTCCAAAATCGTCTCCCCATTCAATATCAGTAAAACCTTTTTCTTTTAAAAATTTAATCGCTTCACCATAGGTTATTCTAGGAAATGGTGTTTTTACTTTCTCTAGCTTTGAAATATCGCGATCAAGCTGTTTTAATTCTGTTTGACAATTTTCTAATACAGACTGAACGACATGAGTCACATATTGCTCTTGAATTTGTAAACTTTCTTCATGTTCTACAAAAGCCATTTCAGGCTCCATCATCCAGAATTCGATTAAATGACGTCGTGTTTTTGATTTTTCAGCTCTAAAAGTAGGCCCGAATGAGAACACCTTTCCTAAAGCCATTGCAGCTGCTTCCATATAGAGTTGTCCACTTTGCGATAAATACGCTTCTTCATCAAAGTATTCAACATGAAACAATTCAGTTGTATCTTCAGCTGATGCACCTGTTAATATAGGTGGATCTACTTTGACAAAATCTCGTGCATTAAAAAATTCATATGTTGAACGAATGATCTCATTACGGATTTTCATTACGGCATGTTGTCTTCTAGAACGCAACCATAAATGACGATGGTCCATCAAAAATTCAGTACCATGTTCTTTTGGTGTAATGGGATAATCAACTGCTTCTTGAATGAGTTCGATATTTTTTACTTGCATTTCATAACCTATTGGTGAACGCTTATCTTCAACTATCGTCCCGGTAATATACATTGAAGATTCTTGGTTCATAGTTTTCGCTAATTTAAAGACATTTTCATCAACATCGTTTTTTACGACGACTGCTTGCATAAAGCCTGTTCCATCACGTAATTGTAAAAATGCAATCTTACCACTTGACCGTTTATTTGCAAGCCATGCACCTATTGTTACTTCTTGTCCTTCATATTTTGCTATATGTTGAATCGTTGTTTTCAAATTAAAAACCTCCAAAATCTATTGTTGATTTTTTTCTACAAAATGTTTAATACGTTGTGCCGCTTCGACTAATTCTTCTTTTGATGTCGCATACGATAGTCGCACATTTTCAGGCGCTCCGAAGCCAGATCCTGGGACAAGTGCCACTTTCACTTCTTCTAAAAGTGCTTCCACCCATGCATCAACAGTTTGAAAACCATTTTGTTTAATAGCTCCACTCACATTTGGAAATAAGTAAAATGCACCTTTAGGCTGACGACATGTAATCCCAGGTATAGTCGTTATTAAATCATATAGTGTTTGCAAACGCTCTTTAAAAATCGCTCTCATTTCAATGGTAGGATCCTGATCAGTCTCATAGGCTCGTAATGCAGCATATTGAGCAATTGAAGTTGGGTTACTCGTTGCGTGAGATACATGATTAGTCATCGCTTTAACGATGCCTTTAGGTCCTGCTAAATAACCAATCCGCCAACCAGTCATCGCATGAGATTTAGATACACCATTTATGACAACTGTTTGCGCTTTTAATTCAGGTGATAACTGTGCAATTGATATATGTGGATCGCTCGTATAAATAAGCTTTTCATAAATTTCATCGGAAACAATTAAAATATTATGTTTCAGGCACACTTCCCCAAGTGCATATAGTTCTTCTTTAGAATACATCATACCAGTAGGATTACTTGGTGAATTAATAATCAAGGCTTTCGTTTTATTTGTAATTGATTGTTCAAGTTGTTCAGGCGTGATTTTGAAATCATTTTCTTCTAAAGCATGAACAAAAACAGGCTCTCCTTCAGCTAACTTAATTTGCTCTGGATAACTTACCCAATAAGGCGAAGGTACAATCACCTCATCTCCTGCATTTAAGATGACTTGAAATAATGTATATAATGCATGCTTAGCCCCTGTTGTAATAATGATTTCATCAAGTTCATAATCAAGTTGATTATCTTTTTTAAACTTTTTAGCAATGGCTTTTTTTAATTCCGGAATGCCTCCAGAAGGTGTGTATTTGGTTAACCCGTCTTGCATCGCTTGATTTGCAGCGTCTAATATATATTGCGGTGTATTAAAATCAGGTTCTCCTACACCAAGACCAATGACATCATGCCCTTCTTTTTTTAGCGCTTTTGCTTTAGCTGATATTGCTAACGTTGATGATGGTGTCAAGTTCATTACCCGATTAGCTAATCTCATTATGTATCCCCTTCTTTCTTATTTTTCACTAAATCGTTTAAAGCGAAATTGTTCTATACTCTTACCGTCATACATGGACAAGTAATCAAAAACATATCTCAAAGATTGGTCTTTATAAGTTATTTCCCAAACTGGTTGGTCATCAATTAGACCCGGTGATATTCTAATAAAATGACATGTTTGACAGCTCTTTAACCAATGATCCTTAATCTGACTTTGGGATATAATATTCGCATGATTGATAAGCGTTATTTTTTGTTTTTTATGATTATTTGTAATAGGTAGAAAAGCAAAATATGTATCTCCATCTTTTGCTCGTCCAGTAATGACATGATAAGATGTATCACCATGGAATCGTTCAACTTTATCAACAGATATTAACTTTGTTTGTTCTAAAATAATCTGTTCTGATTTTTGTAGACCTGTTTCTTTATTATTAAGTATCGAATAATATAGATAGACACTATATATAAGTATACCAATAATAAGTACACAGCATAGTACAATAAACCATATTAGCCATGTTAATTTGAACTTGTTTTTTCGTTCGATGATCATACTTTCACCTTACCCGTGTATGACATAATAAACTCCTAAAAATTGTTACTTATATGATTGAATCAAATGAAAACAATAAAGGAATAGTTGAACATAAACAGACATCATCTTCTTTATTATAACAACTTTGACTAAGATTGTGTCTTGTTTTTTCGCATTTCAACTAAAAAACTCAACTTACACCAATTATTCGTAAACATACTGATGATAAACAGTATGTTTACGCTTTTTCAAATGGAATCTTTCTGATTAAACCATGTATGAGCTTTCTTAATTAGTCGATGTGTTGTATCGTAATGAATAGGAACATTAGGTATCGAATCAATAAAAAACGAACCATATGTCGATGTTTTTATTCGTGAATCACAGACAAATACAAGCCCCCTATCTGTATTAGACCGAATTAACCTTCCAAAACCTTGTTTAAAACGAATCACTGCATGTGGTAAAGCTAAATGATAAAAAGCGTTTTTCCTTGTCTCCTTTAATTTTTCTGCTTTAGCTTTATAAACAGGATGATTTGGTGGCTGAAATGGCAATCGAACAATAACTAACGATGATAAAGCTTCTCCAGGAATATCAATCCCCTCCCAAAAAGAACTTGTTCCTAAAAGAATTGCTTTTTCAAATGATTGAAATTTCTTTTTTAGTCGGGAACGACTTCCACTTGTTATTCCTTGGGCTATTAACGTATAGTCTTCCGCAAACATTTCTTTTAATAAATTATATGAGCGTTGTAACATGTCATACGATGTGAAAAGAACAAGCATTCTCCCTTTTGTTATTTCAGCTAAAGAGAGAATAGCTTCACATGAAGAGTAGATAAACTCCTCTGGATCCGTTCGAATATCTGGAAAGTCATTCGGTATAAGCATTTGTACTTGTTCTTCAAAATTAAACGGTGTTGCAATTTGCGACTTGATTACCTGTCCATTAGTTAGGCCGAGTTGTTCTTGAACGAAACGAAATGATTGTTTCATCGTTAATGTAGCACTTGTTAAAATAACGGATTGCTTTTCATCAAAAAATTGTTTATTTAAAATATCCGCGATGTTGCTCGGTTTAGCATATATATATACAGCATTTTTTGCACCTGTTGTATCAATTTCAATCCACTTTACTTGATTCTCATTAGATTGAAGAAAGATCGCAAATAGTTTCTTTTGGATTGACTCCATGAAATCATGACTTTGTTTTATTTGTTCTAATAAATAAGAATCAATAAAAGGATCCATCATTAACTCTTTTAATAAAATACATAGTTCCTTTGCAAGAATATGAATAGAATGCATATTCTCAACAATCGATTGCCAATATGGTTCGGATAATCTTACTTCATTGATATCATATTGTAAACGTCCAATATCATTAAACGATGCACTACTATGTTTTAATACATGTTCGTAAATGCTTCGAAATATTTCGTCTAACTCCATTCTAAACGACATAAATTGGGCGTCCCATTGATTTAATATTTTCCCTTTACTCTGATTAGGAAGTGCATGAGCTAACTTTGTCATCCATCTACCATCATCAGTCGTACCCATTTGGTTTAATACGAAAACGCTTTGCATATAATCAAACTGTAATCCAAAATGATGTGCGGCTGTTTCTTCTAAATGGTGTGCCTCATCAATAATGATCTTTTCATATCTTGGTAAATACGAATATTCACTTACTATATCTGTACATAATAAAGCATGATTAGTAATGATTAAATCTGCATTGTATGCTTTTTCGTATGCTTTTTGGTAATATGAATACCGATGCCATGGCGTATGAACATCCTGAATATCTTCAGATTCCGCTGAAATCTTTCTAAAAAAGTAGTAACCACTTGATGGTAGATGAATTTCATCAATGTCGCCAGTTACCGTTTCTGTTAACCATACAAGAATCATTGCCTTTGTAATGACTATTCCATAATGATCATCTTCAGAATGAGGCAATTCTTTTACAAATTTATCTAGACTAATGTAATGCTTTTTCCCTTTTAAGAGAGCGACTTGAAAGGAAAATGGCAAAATTGCTTGAAGTATCGGAATTTCTTCCACTAGTAACTGACTCTGTAATTGTGTCGTATATGTACTAATAACAATACGTTCATTTAGTTGAACAGCTTCATAAATTGCTGGTATTAAATAAGCAAGTGATTTACCAGTTCCTGTTGATGCTTCAATTAACCCATGTTTTTTTTGCCTAAATATATCATAGACGAGTTCAGACATATCTTTTTGTTCTCGACGCATTTCAAAGCGATTAAGGGCTTGTTTTAATAAGCCATTCGAACTATATATATCTTCTATTAGCTCTCCAAAGGAAGGAAGAGTTTCTTTAAAGCTCAATGTATCCGGCTGTTCATCTTTCCGAAAAGCTATGCCTTTATAAAAATCAATCGCTTTTTGTTTATCTTTATATGCTTTAATTTGTTTTTCTTTTTCAAGAATAGCAAACAAATCCGATTTTAAGAAAGGTTCTAATTCTAATAAATGCGATATTGTTTCAAAGGGTAATGTTTTTAATTTGGCGATAATCTTCATAAAAATTTCTGCTGTAACAAATGCATCAGATAATGCACGATGTGGCATATCATGTGTTAAATTTAAATAGTTGGCTAACTCATTCAATTTAAATCCAGTAGCTGTTGGAAAGAAGATGCGTGCTAATTCTACAGTATCAAGAACCGGATTGTTTAATGGTGAAAAACCT
The DNA here is from genome assembly GCF_014202495.1 of Cerasibacillus quisquiliarum. Lineage (GTDB taxonomy): Bacteria > Bacillota > Bacilli > Bacillales > Amphibacillaceae > Cerasibacillus > Cerasibacillus quisquiliarum. The sequence goes on from NZ_JACHHA010000002.1 coordinate 11,480, forward strand.
TCTTCGATTAACATAGCGTTTAAAAATTCATAATCAAATTGGGCATTATGTGCGATGAAATAACCTGATTCAAAAAAATGAATGATTTCTTTTACAACTTCTGAAAAAAAAGGAGCTTCCTTGACATCATCATCATAAATATGTGTTAATTGACTGATAAATGGTGGGATAGATTGGTTAGGATTCATTAGCGTGTTATACGTATTCGTAATTGTTTCATTTTCAATGATGACAATCCCAATTTCAATGATTTTATCGCCTTGTTCTGGCGAATGCCCAGTTGTTTCTAAATCAACAACAATATATCTTTGCAATTCATTCCCCACCTTTCTATACTATATGAAGATTTATTCTCGAAACCAGTCAATTTCAGCAGAATATAATTTTTCAATTTTACCATCGTGTTTATTTTTTACTAGTAATCCTCCGTCTGAACCAATGCCTGAGAAAGTTCCTTCCCATTCTCGATTCATTGTTTTAATATTAATTTTTTCACCGATTTTAAAACCATAACTTTCCCATTTATTTTTAATCGCCGTAAAGCCATGATGTAAATACATTTCATATGTTTTTTCAAACTGTTCTAAAATAGATTGAACGAGTGTAAGCATATTGATTTGGCGCCCTGTTTCAATTTTTAGAGATGTTGCTGTTTCACGTAATTTATTTGGTAAATCGCCCTTTGTTTGGTTGATATTCATACCAATACCAATAATGATATATTGTATACGATCTTGTTCTGCTTGCATTTCAGTTAAAATACCACTTAACTTTTTATTTTCAATTAAAATATCATTCGGCCATTTAATATACGGACGTATATTTGTTTCTTGATAGATTACATCAGCTAGAACAGTTGCTGTTAATAATGTTAATTGTGGTGCCTGATGTGGTGAAATTTCTGGTCTTAAGATAAGACTCGTCCATATACCTTGATTTTTTGAAGAATGCCATGGGCGATTCATTCTACCTTTTCCACCTGTTTGTTCATCGGCAATAACGATTGTGCCGTGTTCAGCACCCTCCCTAGCTAATTGATGCGCGATATGCTGTGTAGACGTTGTGATCGTTTTATGGATAATTGTATGTCCTAACCAATCTGTTTCCAACCCCCACTTTAAAGTGTTTTCACTAAGTTTATTTGGAAAGGATACAATTCGGTATCCACGTCGTTGACGCGCCTCAATTTCATATCCGTCTTTTTCTAGTTCTTTCATATGTTTCCAAATGGCACTCCGAGAAATGTCTAGCTTTTCTGATAAGTACTGCCCGGAAATATACTTATCTTGATTATTTGCAAGAATAGCGATTAATTTATTCCGGGTGGATTGCATTTGATCCACTCCTTTATCTTTTCTTTATGATTTTTCAGTTGTTCTGTAACGATTAATCTTTCAATCTGATTTAAAAGTCTTTGCACCCACGGTCCTGCTTTCTTATTAGGAAACATCTTAAGTATATCATGCCCATTAACAGCTAATTCTTTTTTGGAATGAATAGCAAGCTCTTCTCTTATTAGATGAATGGTGTTAGTGTCGATTATTTGATCTCCTAAAATATAGTGAATAATACGTAAAAAAGCCTCATCATATTGAGCAGGCAATTGATAAACGAGCCAACGATCTAACCCATTCTTTTTATACTGTAATATCGTGTCAACCAATAGATTGGCTTTTCGCTTTATTTGGTTGGATGCCTTCCATCCTTTCACCCATGATTGAACACTTATCTCTGGTTCTAAAAGGTGCAAGACTGTTATGACTTCAGCAAATGAATTTAATGGCATCACTGGTTGCGGAAATTGATAGACAATATGAGGATGACTTTTAAAAACAGGTAAATATTGATGTATATTTAAATCTTTAAGATAATACATGCCTTTATCAACATATTTACCTGCAAAGAATCTTTCCATTTCTTGATAAAGCCGTTCAACTGCTAAATGCTCTATTTTAGCTTTTAATGTTTTCATCGCTTTTAATGTATCAGTTTCAATTGAAAAACCTAATTGGCTTGTAAAACGTAATGCTCGTATGATGCGCAAAGGGTCTTCTTTGAAACGTTTCACACCATCTCCGACTGTTCGAATAATATGTGCTTGTAAATCACGTTTTCCACCATATAAATCAATGATTTTTCCATGTTTATCCATAGCCAGAGCATTCATCGTAAAATCTCTTCTAGCAAGGTCTTCGTCAATGCGATCAATGAACTGGACCGAATCAGGATGTCTTTCATCTGAATATGAGCCATCTAATCGAAAGGTTGTTACTTCATAAGATATCCCTTGATGGTGGACTATAACTGTTCCATGTTCAATACCAACTGGAATAACTTTATCAAAGATATCTTGGATTAACTCTGGCTTTGCCGATGTAGCAATATCGATATCTTTTATATCATTATTTAATAATAAATCACGAACACAGCCACCAACAAAATAAGCTTGGTGGCCATGTTCTTCAATTTTATCAATAATGTAGCGAGCATGATGAAACGGGTTTGTAAGCATTTAATCACCATCAATTCTTTAACGTTAACGATTTAATATACTTTTATATAAATTTACGTATTGATTAACGATCAAATCTGAATGAAAATATTCTTGTGAACGGATATATGCTTGTTCTGATAAACGAACTAATTTTTCTTTGTTTGTCAATAAGTCTATCGCCTGCTTTGCCGCTTCTTCAACTGCACCAACCTCAACAAGTAAGCCACTCTCATTATGTTTAATAACCTCAGGAATTCCGCCAATATTAGTCCCGATTGTAGGCACATGACAGGCCATCGCTTCTAATATAACGAGTCCAAAACTTTCTTTTTCAGATAATAACAAATGTAAATCTGAAATAGATAAAAGATCACTGATGTTTTTTTGTTTTCCAAGAAAGAGCACATTATTTTCAATCTTCAATTCTTTAACTAATTGATATGCATGTGTTGATTCAGGGCCATCTCCAACGAGAAGAAGCTTCGAATCAACTTGTTTTTGTACATAATAAAATGTCTTAATAATATCTTCAATACGTTTTACCTTACGAAAATTAGAAATATGTATCAACACTTTCTCTTCATCTTTAATTCCGTATTGTGATTTTAAATTTGGCAATTCTTTCTTATAATAAACGTTTTCATTTATGAAATTGTAAATAACAGCAATATCTTTATTAACTTGAGTTAGCTCAATCGTTTGTTCTTTTAAGCGATTAGAAACAGCTGTGACAGCATCTGACTTTTCTATAGCATATGCAATCATTTTCTTAAAAAGCTGATCGACTCCTAACACAGTAATATCTGTACCATGCAATGTTGTCACTATTTTTACATCGTGTTTTGCAATATCACGTGCTAAAATGGCTGAAATTGCATGTGGAATAGCATAATGAACATGTAAAATGTCGAGTGCGTACTGGTCTATTACTTCTGCCATTTTAGAGGCTAAAGCTAAGTCATAAGGTGCATATTGAAAAACAGGATATTGGTTTACTTCTACTTCATGGTAATAAATATATGGATTCACTTGATTTAACCGAAATGGAAGTCCAGATGTAATAAAGTGAATTTCATGACCACGTTTTGCTAACATCATGCCCAACTCTGTTGCAATAACACCTGAGCCTCCAACAGTTGGATAGCATGTTATACCAATTTTCATGATGAACGTCCTTCCCTTTGTTTAACAATATCACGCCATGCAAAGTCCCCACGCTCCAACGCTCGAATGACAATTTCTGCCGCTGCAAGATTTGTAACTAATGGAATATAATAAACATCACATAAGCGCATCAATGCACTTATATCAGGTTCATGTGGTTGAGCAGTTAAAGGGTCTTTAAAGAATATGACAAGATCCATTTCATTGTGAGCAACCATAGCACCAATTTGCTGATCGCCACCTAATGGTCCAGACTTAAAGCGAGTGATCTTTAAATCCGTATGTTCCTCTATACGCTTACCTGTTGTTCCAGTTGCATATAAATGATGACGCTTTAAAATTTCTTCATAAGCAATGGTAAATTGAATCATTTCTTGCTTTTTTTCATCATGTGCGATTAATGCTATATTCATCATGCATATTCCCCTTTATTGTTAATCTAAAATATTTTCCATACCATAAACGAGTTCAGTTAGTTCATTGACCTTATTTAAAGCGAATTTAACACCCGTCATAAATGATTGACGATTATAAGAATCATGAGTAATCGTCAATGTTTGTCCTAAACCTCCAAAGATCACTTCTTGATGAGCTATCAATCCAGGTAAACGAACGCTATGAATGTGGACACCAGATTGATTTGCTCCTCTTGCTCCTTGCAATGTCTCTTTTTCATTCGGATGTCCTTGCTCTTTATCTTCTCTTGTTTCCAAAATCATATCTAATGTTTTTATGGCTGTCCCTGACGGTGCATCCAACTTTTTGTCATGGTGCTTCTCAATAATTTCTATATCTGGGAAATAACGTGCAGCTTTTTGAGCGAATTGCATCATTAAAACAGCACCTATAGCGAAGTTAGGGGCAATGATACATCCTAACTCCTTCTCAAAAGCAAGTATTTTTAGATCATGAATTTGTTCCTTTGTCAATCCTGATGTACCTACCACTGCACGTAAACCGTTTTTTAACGCATTTACTGTATGTGTGAATGCTACATCAGGGATAGATAATTCTAAAAATATATCAGCTTTAATGGATTCGAAACATTGTTTTGAGTCTACAAATATTGGTACATGAACATCTGGCATCCCATCAATATCCGCTAACATTTTTCCATTATTTATTCGATCAATACAAGCAACCAGTTCCATATTTTCTTCATTTAAAATCATATTAATGGCTTCTTTCCCCATTCTGCCTCTCGGACCAGATACAATTATTTTTAATGTCATAGTTGTCAACTCCTTGATTATTTACGAGTCCAGCGATCTTTGTCACGTGTTTCAATTTTTGTCATAGATCGTTCAAATGCTTCAGATAAGTCAATTTCAAGAGAATTAGCGAAACATGTTAGAACGAAAAGCATATCACCAAGTTCTTCTTCAATTGTTTTCTCTTTCTCTGTATGCTTTTTTGGCTTTTCACCGTAATAATGATTCACTTCACGTGCTAATTCTCCTACCTCTTCTGTCATACGTGCTAATAAACTTAATGGAGAAAAGTAACCTTCCTTAAATTGTGATATATAAGAATCAACTCGATTTTGTATATCTTTAGTCGTGTAAGTGTTCATAGAATAGGCACTCCTTTAATTTTAAGAAGTAAAAATGAACATATATCAATGTTAGCTAATTGTCCATTCTTTGACAAATGTTTTATCATTATTTATACAAAAAAAAGAGGTGTTATGATTAAAATCACCTCTAGTTATCACATCATGATTATTCACGGTTAGCAAAAACAATTAAGGCAAAACGAATTAATTCCATAACAGCAACTAAAGCTGCCGCAACATATGTCATAGCTGCAGCATTTAATACTTTTCTCGTATCGCGTTCTTCACGATTTGTAATATATCCACCGCTAACGAGTTGTCCCATAGCACGACTTGATGCATCAAATTCGACTGGTAATGTAACGAGCTGGAATAAAACAGCCCCCGCCATAAACAAAAGTCCAACGACGGCTAAATTCATCATATTCAAGAATAGGCCGACAATAATTAAGAAAAATGATAAGTTTGATCCAAGATTAGCAACAGGAACGAGCGCAGAACGAAATCTTAGAAAAGCGTAGTTCTCTGCATCTTGGATAGCATGTCCAACTTCGTGTGCAGCAACTGCTGATGCTGCCATCGAATAGCCATGATAATTATCAGTAGATAGACGAACGGTTTTTGAACGCGGATCATAATGGTCTGACAGAATACCTCTCGTTTCCTCTACTGTTACATCAAAAAGGCCATTATCATTTAAAATCTGCCTAGCAACTTGTGCACCAGTCATTTTAGATGATGTTGCAATTTTCGAATATTTAGAATACGTACTTTTAACTTTAGCTTGTGCCCATAACGGAACAATAAGAAGTATTGCAAAATAAATTAAGAGAGTTCCAGAGCTTAGATACATTTATTGTCCCCTCCATAAGTTATCTATAGGTCAATTTTAGTCAAATTATGCTAATCAGTCAACTGTTTTGTCATGAGTTCTTTGTTTCTGTTTTTCACCTTTATATTTTCTCCAACTAACATAAGTTAATGTAAGTGCAATTAATCCACCTATGACAAATAATACCCAATAAAAAGCAATCATATCTACACTTTTTTGAACGGTTTCTGTTTTTACTTTTGCTTTCGTGATTTTTGAGAAGAATAATATCTCGATTATCCCTATGATTATTATGAGTTTGCCTTTATTTATCTGTTTTATAAAATAATTCTTCATAGAGATCCCTCGCATAGCTTTTATTTTAATCTATGCGTGAACAAAAGGTTTTATAACTGATGTTGACGTTTGATTGTTAATTGATAAGCAATAAAAATGGATGTGATACTTAACCAAAATGTGAAGTATCCAATATGGTCCATATATTCTGTTAAGGAGTTATATATAGGCATCATTCCATAAACATAATCAATTACATCATTATGTAATGTCCATATACTCGCAACGACGAGATGCTTTAATTTAACTTTATAAAAACGGACATAAAGTAAACCTTCAACAGCCATTAAAGCATGTGATATTATGAGCATATAACCTTGTGGACTTAATGATCCATCAATATATAGTGATAATAGATTCATTACAACTGCCCATACACCATATTTAAATAGCGTGATTAGTGCTAATGCTTCGATATAAGGCACATTTCTTCCGAATATAAAAAACAACAAAAATATTGTAAAAAATAAACTCGCTGTTGGGCTATCAGGAACAAAAATGAGAAATTTAGCTGGTGTTATAGCCAATTGATATTTATACCAATAGAAACCATATATAGTTCCAAGCAGATTTATTATAAATAAAAGGATAAGCACACGTCGATCAGCTAAGATATGCCTAAACATTACAAAACTCCCTTCAATAAAGTTAAAAAGCACCTTTACCGACTGTGATGGCAAAGGTGCTTTCGTTTAGCTCTTTCTTATTCTTCTTTATTTTCCTCATTAATTGTAAAAATGAACTCAGCTAACTGTTCGAGTTCTTCATCTGTACCATCAAAGACACCAGCTGGCATATTACCGATTCCTTCTACAGATATTTTAGCAATTTCATCTGCAGTATAATCAATACCAATTAATGGTGGTCCAGCAGCGCCATCTGTTAAATTATCACCATGACATGATGCACAAGAATTTTTATATACTTCATAACCTGGATCAGATGTATCTATTTCAACTTCAGATGGTGGGATAGGCTTATTAGCCTCAGCACGTGCTTCCCAATCTACAGCTGAAGCTGAGTCATATGTTAGCCAAATCGTAGCAATTAAAGCTAATAACATCATGCTTGTAGCAATAGGGCGTTGACTTGGACGACGACCTGGTCCATTATCAAGAAATGGTGCTAATAGAAGGGCACCAAATGCTAGACCAGGAATGACGACAACACCGAGTAAAACATAATCTCCACCCGCGTATTTGTACTTTAATAATTCATATAAGAATAAGAAGTACCAGTCTGGAAGTGGTATATATCCTGCTGTCGTAGGGTCAGCCATCCCTTCGAGAGGTGATGGATGAGTTAATACAAGTGTAAGGAATCCTACTAGAAAAACTGAACCTGCAAGCCATTCTGTTAATAAGAAGTTAGGCCAGAAAGCTACGGTTCTACCAGGATATTCCGAATAGTCTTTTGGAGTTGTCGATGTTTTCTCTGCTGAAACTCGAGAATCACCGACATACTTCATTCCTTTACCCCTTTTCATTCTTTATCCCTCCTCATCATAGTGGTCCAGAAATACCTTGTCTACGAATTAATATAAAGTGTACAGCTAATAATGCGAATAATGCTGCTGGTAAGAAGAATACATGGATTGCAAAGAACCTTGTCAATGTTTGTGCACCAATAATTTCAGGGTGTCCACCGAGAAGAGTAATGAGCCAATCTCCAATTAAAGGTACTTGACCAGCAATATTCAAGCCAACTTCTGTAGCAAAATATGCTTTGTTATCCCATGGTAATAAATATCCAGTGAATCCTAAACCGAGCATGACAAAGAATAATAGAACGCCTACCATCCAGTTTAATTCACGTGGTTTTTTATATGCTCCTTGGAAGAACACTCGTAGTGTATGTAATAAGAGCATGACTATAACGACACTGGCGCCCCAATGGTGCATTCCACGAACAATTTGACCATGTGCTACCTGTGTTTGTAAATAATATACGGACTTCCAAGCGTTTTCAATATCAGGCACATAATACATCGTTAAAAACATGCCCGATAGTATTTGGATCACAACAACGAAGAAAGTTAATCCGCCAAAACAGTAAACAAACGCTGAAAAATGATGCGCTGGGTTAACGTGTTCTGGTACTTCGTGATCTGCGATATCGCGCCAAATTGGCGTAATATCTATACGCTCATCAATCCAATCATACATTTTTTGTAACATAGATGATTACGCCTCCCCTCTTGGATATGCTTTTCCTAAAAATAGCATGCCATTTTCAACCTTATGTTCATATACATGTAACGGTTCTAAAGGTGGTGTACCTTCAACGTTAGTACCATCTTTTGTAAAGCGTCCGTCATGACATGGACAGTAAAATTGGTCTGGATGACTTTCACTACCTTCCCATGATACCATACACCCTAAATGTGTACATTTTGGGGAAAGAGCTACAATTTCATCCTGATCATTTTTAAATACAAATGCTTTTCGAGTAACATCTGATTTATACCAAGCATCAACTTGTTCTACTTCCCATTCAACAGGTTGCGGTTCTGTTGTGATATCATCTACAGACAAACCTACATTAGCAAAATCACCATCACCAGATGGTTGTAAAACTGGATCAATTGCCATTCGTAAAGGTGAAATCAACATTCCTGCTGCCATAAACCCGCCTACACCTGTTAATGTATAGTTTAAGAATTGTCTTCGGGTCACTTGCTTCTTTTTATCACTCATGATTTTCCCCCCTCTTTACTTTGATGTTCACGGACATAATTTTAAAATCAGATTACTAGGACATTACCATGATAGCGTAAAGTAACATCTTGGTCAATTAATAACTTATAAATGTTAAAACTTGTTCAAAGTTGACCAATTTATACCTGATTTTACCAGTAAGAACGGATTAATTCACTAACTTGCTTTACATTTTCATGCATCCAACGTTTCAATTCATTATCATGAATATGGTCGACTTGAATGACTGGTAACCATATTAATTGACCTTCTAATTGCCTTTCATACTTTTTCCAACCCATATCAAATGTGATTAAAAAGGTATGTTTAAAAGGTTGTGTTTCAATTTCTTTAATCCATGTATTAAGTCTAGAAACTTCCTGTTGTTTATCTGTATGATGGAGATATGTATACGGTGGAATTTGCATTGTTCGACCTGATAGTTCGCGTTCTAATTCATCTGCAAATATTTGCAAAACATCGCTTTGATAAGCTTGCTTTGATATTTCATCATCTTTTAATATATGAAACGGAAGTAAAGACAATAAAGCCGTGTCAATATATTCTTTTGCTGTTATATATTTATTTACATCATCTTGTCGCCATTTCATTAACGAGCTCTCCTCCATATTATTTACTAAAATATAGATATATATGCTATCTTTACTATTTTCTTTCCCAAAAAAATCAACCTTAGCTAGGAAGTAGGTTGATTTTTCTGTTCTTCTAGCTGCTTTAAAGCTTGAGAAAGCTCTAAAAACTTCCTTTTATCTCCGCAATCTAAAGCAGCATCTATCTCCGCTTTTAATTGTGTCTTTTGAAAGCGATAGACGGACTGATTTAATAATCGGTTTGCATTTTGTTTATCCTCTACCGAGAGAAAAAAATCTTCTGGAATAAAAGGGTTTTCTTCTATCACACTAACATATTGAGTATTTTGATAAGCTTGTTTAAAATTTAACTCCAAGTAAAGTTTTTGGTCACAATTTAGACGAATATCATGAAATGCCTTCTCGGGATCAGTTGTTACGATATGACTTTTATAATACCGAAAAGGAATATGATCAGAACAAGTTGTAGACATAATCAAACCTCTAGGACAAAATTTTGCTCCATTTACAAAATGAACATTCTCTAAAACTGATTTATGTCCTAAAAGGTAATGCAGAATCCATACACTTTCTCGCCTTTTAAATTTAAGGTGATTTAATACCCATGTAAGAAAGTTCTTCTTATCTTCTATCGATACAGATGCGCTCATTTATCGATCTCCTTACCATAGTGAGCATCTTTTAGTTTATTTCCTCTATTCGCTCGGTAAATGCTATAATATCATAATCATCGGGAATCATCATTAAGTAAGTTCGAAAAATATTGACTGCTTCTTTACGCTCTCCTGCTTCATATAATAACATACCATATTCTTTTAGAAACTCAGGATCATCTTGTAAATTAGTATATGCCTGCTTATAGGCGTTTAATGCATCGTTTCTTTCATCTAATTCACTATATGCTCTACCTAACGCCCATTCATACAAGGGATCAATAGAGCCGTCATTTTTAATATCATGAATTAAGTCAATGATTAACTCGTATTTATTATTATCTTTCCAAAGTGCTATAAGCGATAAAATGGCTTCTTTATAATCAGGATCAAGTGTTATGGCTTCTTGAAACATTGTTTCACTTTCATCTAACCGATTTAACTTTTGTAATAATATTCCTAAATGATAATATAATTCTTTATTAAATTCGTCATATTCTAGTCCCTGTTTTAATATGTTATATGCTTCTTTAATTAAACCTTGTCTTTCATATGCTTCTGCAAGAAGTAAGTACGCCGAATGATAGTATGGATCTTTTTCTAAAAGTTGTTTTAAAACTTTAATTGCCACATCATCACGTTCTATTTGAAATGCAGTCAAACCATATGAAAACAACGTATCATGATCAGGTTCTTTAATTGTTTTAAAATAATTAAAAGCGAGTTCATATTTTCCAACTGCTGTTAAACTATGAGCGAGTCTTTCAGTTATAGATACATTTAAAATGTCTGTTGATACCTTTTCATAGTACAATATCGCGCGGTTATAGTCGCCAATTGAATAATATAATTCACCTAATGCGAAATCAATGACTTCTTCTTGCGGTGCAATTCGCTTTGCTTCCAATAGTTTTTGTTCAGAGACTTCAAATAATCCTTCTTGTTGGTACAAATCAGCTAATTGTAATAATGCAGGAAGATATGCTTCATCATCTGGATCGATTAATAAAAGGAGTTCAATTGCCTTTGTGTCTTCCTGTTGTTCAGTATATATTTCAGCAAGCATTAAAATGACTTCACTATGACACATCTTAGCATGGAGTGGTTCTAAAATGGAACGCGCCTCATCTAAAAACCCCCACTCCATAAAAAAGGCAGCATATAATATTTTTTCATTTTCTGAAGCTGTATTAAGTGCTTCCTCGATTAAATTTATCGCTTCATTTGCTAAGTGAGCTTCCATTAATTGATTTGCCTCTGTAATGATATCCATTATTTAGCTTCCTTTCTCATATTAAATCACAATTTGTTTTAAATCATGAATAAAGCGTGGATATGAAATATTCATACATGATAAATCGTCAATATATATTGGTTCTTTCGTAATGAGAGAGGCAATGATAATCATCATCGCCATCCGATGATCACCATATGCTGATACAGAGCCACCTATTAAAGTTGTTTTACCATTTATAATCATGCCATCTGCTGTTTCTTTTATGGATGCTCCCAAAGTTGTTAGCACATCAACAACTGCTTTAATTCGATCTGTTTCTTTCACACGAAGTTCTTCAGCATTTTTTATAACCGTTTGTCCCTCTGCTTGAGTTGCTATTAAACTGATGATAGGTAATTCATCAATAAGTCGTGGAATTAACTTGCCATCAATTGTTATACCACATAAGTTACTCGTCTCAATAGTTAGATTACCTACTCGTTCTCCGTTTGTTTCTTTTATATCGGACACTTGAATATGAGCACCCATTTGCCACAAAACATCTAACATACCAGTTCGTGTTGGATTAAGACCGATATTTTTAATAACTAATTGACTATTTTGTAAAATAAGTGCTCCAGCTATAAAGAAAGCAGCAGAAGAAAAATCACCTGGAACATTAATTTGCGTTGCTTTAAGCTGTTGCTTACCTTGGATTGAGATTTGATTATTTCTTGTCTTAAGTGATCCGCCAAAATGTTTCAACATTAATTCTGTATGATTTCGGGTTGGTATCCGCTCAATAACCGTTGTTTCTCCCTCTGCATATAAACCCGCTAATAATATGGCAGACTTAACTTGAGCACTCTCTATCTCCATTTCATATGTTATACTGGACAATGGTTGACCGTTAATAGCTAAAGGAAGTCGTGTATGAGAATCTCTCCCAAAGATAGATGCTCCCATCATTTTAAGAGGTTTTATCACACGATCCATTGGACGTTGACTTAATGATTGATCACCATAAACTGTTGTAAAAAATGGTAATCCTGATAATAATCCAAGCATAAGTCGCGCAGTTGTTCCTGAGTTGCCGAAATAAAGTGGTTTATCCGGCTCAACTAATCCTGCTATGCCTTTTCCATCAATTGTAACTGTATAATTATCTTGAACAATTTGAACACCTAAACATCTGAATACTTCTAATGTTCGTAAACAGTCTTTAGCTGGAAGGAAATTTTTAACAGTTGTTGTACCATTCGCGATTGAACCGAGTATAATTGCTCGATGGGATATTGATTTATCTCCAGGCATAGATAGATTTCCTCTTAATGCTCGAGCATTAAAATCTAGTTTGATTGGTTTCATTTGTCAATTCCTTTCATTAATTCTGAGAAAAATGATGTTATATATTCTACCATTTCTCGATCAGTAAAACATTTAAGTTCAGGTTGTCCAACAGACTTTAATAAAACCATCTGAATGTGACGATTAACTACTTTTTTATCTACCTTCATTCGATTTAGAAGGTCGTTGACATTTATTTTTGGAATCATTAGTGGGTAATCATGTTTCTTGAACCAATCTAGTAAAACGAGGTAAGTGTGTTTATTTCCATATTCATTTGCACTGATATATAATGCAAAAAGTAAACCAATCGCAACTGCTTCACCGTGTGTTAATTGCCCATAACCTAATTGCTGTTCAAGTGCATGTGCTAATGTATGACCAAAATTTAAATAACGACGAATGTTTTGTTCTCTCTCATCTTGTTGAACGATGCTTGCTTTAATCCGCATGCCGTGATAAAGATGATTAACTTGTGTTTTGGCATCGGTTTGATAAATGTTCGTTAATAAAAGGTCATTAAAAAACGCCTCATCCGAAATCAATGCTTCTTTAATAATCTCAGCATAACCAGAACGTATTTCTCGCTTATCTAGTGTACGAAGTGTTGCGACGTCATATATAACAGCTTTTGGGACATAGAATTGGCCAATTAAATTTTTACCTAAATGATGATTAATCGCTACCTTTCCACCTACGCTACTATCATGCGCTAATATTGTTGTAGGAATTTGAATAAAGTCAATGCCACGCATAAATGTCGCAGCAACAAAACCGGCTAAATCTCCAACGACTCCTCCACCGAGAGCAATAATGAGTGAATGCCGATCCAATCCAAAAGAAAGAGCTTTCGTATGAATGTCATAAAACTGCTCGATCGATTTAGACTGTTCTCCAGGTTCAATAACGATATGATGGACGGAAAATTGTTTTAAAGCATTCATTACATCATCTAAATAATAAGTCGCTACCGTTTGATCTGTTATAACTAAAACGGACGTATATGATGGATTTATATACTGCTCTAAACGTTTTAATAAATCTGTTCCTAGATAAATAGGGTAAGATGTCGTCTTAGACTTAATCAACATTTGTTTCATTAAAAGCACCTGCTTGCTTCACGATGTCGGTCTAATTCACGTTTTAATATAGTAAATTGATCACTTGAAAACTGTTCTGTAATAGCTTTTGCAATTTCAAATGCCACAACATGTTCCATGACAACACTAGCAGCAGGAACAGCACAAGCATCAGAACGTTCAATACTTGCATGAAATGGTTCTTTTGTCTCAATATCAACACTTTGCAACGGCTTATAGAGAGTCGGTATTGGCTTCATGACACCTTTGACAACGATTGGCATGCCAGTTGTCATACCACCTTCAAATCCACCTAAACGGTTTGTTTTTCTATAATATCCTTTATTTTTTGACCACATAATTTCATCATGTACTTCACTACCATTTTTACGTGCTGCTAAAAAACCAATTCCAAATTCAACACCTTTAAAAGCGTTAATGCTCATCACACTTCCTGCAATTCTCCCGTCTAATTTCCTGTCATAATGGACGTATGAACCAATACCAGCAGGCACACCTTCAACAATCACTTCAGCAACGCCACCTATAGAATCACCATCTTTTTTAGCTTGATCAATTTTGGACATCATGTCTTCTTCTACATCTTTATCTAAAGTACGTACTGGCGATTGATTAGACCTATTGATTTTTTCATCTATCGATAAAGATTGAAAGTCTTTTGCAACAACTCCCGCGATTTCTTTTACATAACCGACTATTTTAATGCCTAAATGATTTAATAAGATTTTACCTACAGCACCTGCCGCAACCCGAGCTGCTGTTTCACGGGCAGATGAACGTTCCAAAACATTTCGCATATCACGATGTCCATACTTGATAGCCCCATTCAAATCGGCATGCCCTGGTCTTGGTTTCGTTACAATTCGTCTAATATATGTATCTGGATCAATCGGCTCTTCCCCCATAATATCTGTCCAATGTTTATAATCATCGTTTTTTACTACTAGTGTAATCGGAGAACCTAATGTGTAACCATGTCGAACGCCACTCATAATATGAACATCATCAGTTTCTATTTCCATTCGTTTACCACGTCCATATCCGCCTTGCCGACGATGTAAAGACTCATTAATATCTTGTGCTAATAGAGGCATACCTGCAGGCACACCTTCTATAATCGTTGTTAATTGTTTACCATGTGACTCGCCTGCTGTTAAATAACGCAATGAAGCTTCCTCCTTATCTATGTTAATGCCTTTTATATGCTCATTATACAAAAATACTCTTATCTATGTGAAGATAAGAGTGATATATCTTAGATCTTTTGATAAAAAAATGTATCGAACAACCGAAGATTAAACCGTTCTGGATGGAAAATTTGTTCAGTGCTTCCAACGAATAAGATACCTTTGTTTGTTAAAGTTTTCCCAATACGGTAATAAATATTTTCTTTAGCTTCATCTGTAAAATAAATTAAAACATTCCTACAAATAATTAAATCTATCTCAGTAGGATATGGGTCCTTTAATAAATCATGTTTCAAAAAAGAGACTTCTTTTTTAATATGTTCTGATATTTTATATAAATTATTGTGATACGTGAAATATTTGCGTTTCATATTGTCTGGGACTTCTTTTAATGCTTGTTCTTTATATAATCCATTTTGAGCTTTCTGCAAAATATTCTCGTCGATATCTGTAGCTATTAATTTAAATGAAACTTGTGGAAAATACTCTTTTAGCATCATAATGACACTGTATGGTTCCTCACCAGTCGAACATGCAGCAGACCAAATGTTTAGATGTGCCCTTGACTCAAGAAGCGATGGAATAATTTTATCTCTAAGTATGTCCCATCGTTTTGGATTTCGAAAAAACTCGGAAACATTAATCGTGATTCGATCAGTAAATTCATTTAACAGCTTTTTGTCTCTATCAAGCGCATGAAAATAAGATGCAAAATCATTAAATCCACGTTTATTTCTTAAAGATGTTAATCTTCGTTTCATTTGTGCTTCTTTATATAATGATAAATCAATGCCAAGCTTTCTATTAATTTGTGAAATAAATGTTTGATAATCAGTCATATGTCGTCTCCGTATGTGATGATAATTGTTGAAAAAGCCCCCTTGCTTCGGGGGGCTTTACGCTTAATAAATCCATGTTTGATCTTGTTTTTTATAAGATACCAATTCTTCCTCTTTAAAAAAGAGGTTAATTTCTCTTTCCGCACTTTCAGGAGAGTCAGAACCATGGATCACGTTTTTACCAATTGTTACTCCAAAGTCTCCACGAATCGTTCCTGGTTGAGCTTCAGCTGGATTCGTTGCTCCCATCATTGTACGGGCTGTTTTAATGACATCTTCACCTTCCCAAACCATCGCAAAAACTGGTCCTGAAGTGATAAAGTCAACGAGTTCACCAAAGAAAGGACGCTCTTTATGTTCTCCGTAATGATTTTCAGCCAATTCATCAGAGACTTGCATTAATTTAGCCCCAACTAATTGGAATCCTTTTTGCTCAAAACGAGCTACTATTTCTCCAATTAAATTACGTTGTACACCGTCTGGTTTAACCATTAAGAAAGTTTTTTCCATGCTTTACACCTCATTTATGTTTTCATCAACCGTTAAAATTCTACCAAATTTTATATTAATTAACAACTATGTATCAAAGAAAACGTCTCAAAAACGGCGTTTCCCAATGTAATGCGCGATATTTTCTAATGTTTGTTTTGGAACTGAATCAGGTATATCTTTAATGATATTTAATGCTTTTTGTAAATATTGATTACTTATTTGATAAGACTTTTCAATGGCACCTGAATCTTTTATCATGTCAATTAATGCATTGATTTTCTCATCAGTTATTTCATTCGGGTGATTAAAAATATGGATAATTTCTTGGAAAAATATGGGTTCTTTAATCGCAAATAAAACAGGCAAGGTTATATTTCCTTGTCTCAAATCACTTCCTGCTGGTTTACCGAGTTGTTTTTCAGTAGATGTAAAATCTAAAATATCATCAATAATTTGATAGGACATGCCAATATAATAACCGTATTTATATAACTTACGCACATCGGACGCATCTAATCCCGCAGAGATAGCGCCAAGTTTACAACTTGTTGCAATTAATAAAGCTGTTTTTCGCTTAATTCGACGTAAGTAAATACGTAAATTTTGTTCCCAATTGTACTTGTATTTAATTTGTTCAACTTCTCCGATACACACATCTACGAGTGCTTTTGATAAACACTGATGAATTTCAGGCATTTTAATTGATGTAATATTTTCTAGTGCTCTTGCAAGCATATAATCTCCTGTATACATGGCAACGCGATTATCATATTGGTGTTTAATCGTCGGTTTTCCACGACGTAATTCAGCGTCATCTATAACATCATCATGTACAAGTGTTGCCATGTGGATTAACTCTAAAGAAACAGCAATCGTTTTAATTTCTTCCATGCGAAAGTCCCCAAGTTTTCCAGTTAACAATACAAAAACGGGTCGGATTCGTTTACCTCCTGCTTTTAATAGTTGTGTTGATGCATTTCGTAGTACAGGATGTTCGGATTGTATGACTGAACCTAAGGCCTTTTCAATTATTTGTAGCTCTTTTTTGAGATAACTGTATGTTTTGGCTAATTTCATGCGATTCACCTTTTGCAATTATTAAAACAACATTATTTATACCCTATATGCATAGCTGCTACGCCACCAGTATAACTTTTCACATCAACTTTCGAGAAACCTGCCTCATGAAACATTTGTTTTAATTTCTTTTTATTGGGAAAGTCCTTTGCAGATTCATGTAACCAAGCATATTCTTCATAGCTTTTTGCAAAGATTCTCCCAAATAACGGCATTATAAAGCGGAAATAAAAGTAATATAATTGACGATACACTGGCATAGTTGGCTGTGATGTTTCTAGACAAACGACTTTTCCCCCAGGTTTAACGACCCGATACATCTCTTTTAAAACCGTCATATAGTCTGGCACATTTCTTAATCCAAAGCCAATGGTAACATAGTCAAATGAATTATCTGCGAACGGTAAATCCATTGCATTACCGTGTATATATGTTAAATGTTCAAGATTCGTTTCAGCTTTTTTTTGTTTCGCAACACTCAGCATGTTTTGACTGAAATCTAAACCGATTACTTCTCCTTGCGAACCAGTTGCTTCAGCTAAGGCGAGACTCCAATCGCCCGTGCCACAGCAAACATCTAATGCTGTTGAACCTGGTTTTACTTTCATCCGTTTCATAACATCTTTTCGCCAAGATTTATGCCTTTGAAAAGAAATAATTGAGTTCATCGTATCATATTTTTTATAAATCTTTTCAAAGACATGGTGCACACGTTCTTCTTTAGATTGTTGTTTCATATGACAGCCCTTCCCACTTTTTGATGTATTATTAATTAGATAACTGATCTATAAATGATTGTGAATGCTTAATAAGTAAATGATATTGTCGAATGAATTGAAATCCCTGTTCCCTTAATATGATCATAGGCTTTTCCATGTTTTTTTCTATATATGATATAAATGATTCCGCATCTAAATCAACATAAATTTGATCAAAAATCGTTTTTTTACCGTGTTGGTAGTTTTTTAAAGTATAGATTAATATCCATTCCTCTATATAAGAGACAATTTCTGGTTCACCAATATATTTAGCTAAATGTGTGTATAATGATGCCTCAATTGTTTTCGCAAGATTTAATAACTCTTCATAATTCTTAAATTCTTGATAATATACTTTTATTTTCGCTTCATTTATTTTTCTAATAGCTTCAGCAAGTATTTGAATAAACTCATAATCATTAATATTGGATAATAATAAATAATACAAACTGCTATAATAATCTCCAGCTAAAACGAGAAGTTGTTGTTCAAGCGATACTCCTATATGGCTATGATTTTTGTCATTATTACTAACTAAATCGTGTGTATCAAGCGCCATTTGAACGAGCATCGTTGTCATGATATATTTTTCTTTCTTTTGTTTAGGTATATCACAATCTGTTAGAAGCGTGTATATAAGCAATAATTTTCCTTGATCTATATTTGGTGCTTGAATATGTTTGTCCAAATAATGATAATGAGCCTGTTTCTTTATTAAAGTCTGTATCTCTTTTAATTCTTGCATTATGTTGTGCAAACGAATCACCTTGACCCTTCCAACTATTCCACCATAGCTTTTGCTATTATAACATAATAAATGCTATGGGATAACTAACAAACTCTAGAATATCATTTTAATTGCTCGATATTTCGCCGTGATTCGTTTGTATTAATGCTTTTCCTCTTACTTTTATAGCAGATGTATGTTCAGTAAATTGAGCAATCATCACTTCTCCTTTGTCTAGTTTCTCAGAATGATGAAAACGGGTTTCGGTGCCACGTGTTAATCCTATAACATTAACACCGTCTTCTAATGCTTTAATAATAAAATAGTCTGATTTATAATGAAGGTTCTCCATAACATTACCTCCTATGATTTATTAATGATGACGTATTAAGTTATATCTAGAGATAGCACTAAAATAAAACGTCCTATATATGTGGGTGTTTCAGCTTGCTTGGTTTTAAATAACTTAACAAAATCTACATCTATTTACATAAATAAAAAGGGTGCGCACATGACACGCACCCTTTTATCGCCCTATGTACTCGACTATTTAACGGCTTCTTTAAGGGCTTTTCCTGGCTTGAATGCAGGAACTTTGCTTGCCGGAATTTGAATTTCTTCTCCGGTTTGTGGATTACGTCCTTTTCGAGCAGAGCGTTGACGTACCTCAAAGTTACCAAAGCCAATTAATTGTACTTTTTCACCTTTACTAAGTGAATCCATGACAGTTTCAAAAACCGCATCAACTGCTTTACCAGCGTCCTTTTTAGAAAGGTCAGTTTTCTCAGCAACAGCATTGATTAATTCTGTTTTGTTCATGATATTCACCTCCTCCCAATATGTCCTCTACCATTGGAACAAATCATTGCTATCATCATTTGTTTACCAATTTGCTTTCTTTTATACTTGAAAGCCATTAAAATCAACGGTGACAAGGAATATAATAACTTACACTCAAGTAAATTTCAACAAAAACTGATCATTTTTATCGTTTTTGTTGAAGGTTCACATACATTGGTTATCTACTCCTTATAGGTATTATGACATACTTCGGAGGCAAAAATCTAGTCTAAATCAAGATGTTTCAAAGATTTCCGGAAAAAAGTTTTTCAGTTATATCGATATTTGATAAATGGTATGGGTTATTTACAAGATGATTGCGATTAACCCCCCAGAACCTTTATTTATAATTTGTTCAAGTGTGTCTTTTAACTTATAACGAGCATTTTCCGGCATAAGGGCAATTTTTGCTTGAATACCTTCTCTTACAATTGAACTTAATGACCTTCCAAATATATCTGATTCCCAAATTGAAAGCGGGTCTTCTTCAAAATCTTGCATTAAGTAGCGAACAAGCTCTTCACTCTGTTTTTCTGTGCCAATAATAGGTGAGAATTCAGATTCAACTTCTACCTTAATCATGTGAATACTTGGTGCAACAGCTTTCAAACGCACACCGTAACGAGCCCCTTGCCTAATGATTTCAGGTTCATCTAACTCCATATCCGCCAGACTTGGCGCGGCAATTCCATAGCCTGTTTGTTTAACCATTTGTAAAGCTCCGGCAATTTGATCATATTCACGTTTAGCATATGAGAAATCTTGCATCAATTGAAGAAGATGGTCTTTACCACGGATTTCTTCCCCTACAATTTCTTTCAATACATCATCATATAAATGGTCAGGAGCATGTAAGTCGATTTCGGCAATGCCATCTCCCATGTTCATACCAGCAATATTTGCTCGCTCAATATATTCAATCGCCATAAAGTCACCAATAATCTTATCAACATCTCTCAATCGCTTAATATTCTTTACCGTAGACTGAATTGACTCTTGATAGTTTTGTTGTAACCAATGATCCTCACGTAAAACCATTACCCAACTTGGTAAATTCACATTGACTTCTAACACAGGAAATTCATATAATGCTTCACGTAACACATTATAGACATCGTGTTCTGTCATTGTTTCGACATTAATGGCTAATACAGGAATATCATACAATTCTACCAATTCTTGTCTTAAATTCTCTGTTTCTGGAGCGTTTGGCTGGGTTGAGTTAATCACCATAATAAATGGTTTACCAACTTCTTTTAATTCATCGACAATCCTTGCTTCTGCATCAACATATTCATATCGGGGAATTTCACCAATTGTACCATCGGAAGTTACAATGACACCAATCGTTGAATGTTCTTGTATAACTTTTCTCGTTCCAATTTCAGCTGCATCATGAAACGGAATTGGATCCTCATACCATGGTGTATGAATCATCCGCGGACCATTTTCATCTTCAAATCCTTTAGCGCCTTCTACCGCATAACCAACGCAATCAACCATTCTTATATTAACATCTAATCCATCTTCAACATGAACTGTAACAGCTTGGTTCGGAATAAACTTTGGCTCAGTCGTCATAATTGTTTTACCTTGAGCGCTTTGTGGTAGCTCATCTTGTGCTCGTGAACGTTCATTTTCATCACGAATATTCGGGAGCACCACAAGTTCCATAAATTTTTTTATAAAGGTCGATTTTCCTGTCCTTACTGCCCCAACAATCCCAAGATAAATATCTCCATCAGTGCGCTTGGAGATATCTTTAAAAATGTCTACTTTTTTCATCATTCTTCCCTCCTGATCTAAAACTACATTTATTCATATTTGACGTGACGAATCATTGATATTACAAGTCTATGATGTTGTCCATGTAAATTATGCCTTGAATATAAGGTTTGTTTGGCATGGTATATCATAAAAATTGAACATTAATAAAGCCCCTGCAACAATATATTGTTACAGGGGCTTATTTATACCATTATTCATTTAAAAATATAGGTTCATTATTCTTAACAGTATATGGTAGGGAATAAGCTGGGACAAATGGTGAATGTTCAACTAATAGAAATCGTATATCATCTCCTTCTTTATAATCATGCTTATACTCATTTAAAGCTTCTTGTAAATCTTTACGATAGTCGATATATAGTTGACCATCTGAACTTATAATAATTGGGAGACTCTCTTGTGAAAAGGGACTTATAACACTAGGTGGTGCATCAAGTCCTAATTTCTTATAGTCTAGTGTATAAACCTCTGGACCCACTTTTTTATCAAATGGAGGATAAATATGTTTACTACGATAATGCTCGAGATGAACATTAACTTTACGTAAAGCTTCTGCTGTCCGTAAATCTATAAGCTTCACTTGTGGATTTTCTTCAGGATCGACAATCGTATATTGATATACCCCGCCTTTTTCATAGGCAGTAGATGGAATCTCAGTCAATAAATGATTTTCCTTTAATAATGAAAAGTCAATTAAGTATTTTTCAAAAATAGGTGTATCACTATCTTTTGTTTTAATTGGAACAAGTCCATTCGTTTCTTCTTTATATTTTTCGACGGCTGATTGAACCATTTCTAATTGAATATCATTGGGAACTTGATTCTGTGTAAGTTCCTCATCTGGATACATACAACCGGTTAAAATAAATAGAATAAAGCCAATGATTATTATGCTCTTATGTTTCATATGTTTTTCCTCCTTTTCCTTATTGAGTAGGTCCACTAAAAACGACATAAAATACAATTAATGCTCCTACGATAAGGCAAATATAGGCAAGGAAGGAAACGATGGCAGCAAACAAACCAGATAGTTTATTTCTAGCTAATTGGATAAAAATAATTGCTAAGATAAGTAGTCCAATTCCAACAAACGAGATGATTTCTTTTATTTCTGCAGCTGACATATTTTCACTCCTACAAGTAGCAATGACATTTGTAAATTACATTATAACATATACAAATAAATAAGTGGTATACGCTTTCTGACATCAGTTAAACAAAAAAATCCGAGGATAAAGTGGGGTCAACTTTAACCTCGGTTTGACTAAATAATACCCACAGCAACTCTAACAATGAATACTCACACGGTGTATTATATGCTGATTAAATACTTACTGTATCATCAGAAGCCTACAGATTCATTTGTCTATATACTTATTTAATGAATCAATATCAGCAGGAATATTATTAGACGTAATGGCGTTTACAATTTTGTCTTCTATCTCTTTTGATACCGATTTATTTGCCATTCTCGCTAACTTTTTAACTAGATTTCTCACTGTCTGTTCATCTGAAAAATTAGCATGTTTTACCGAATCAGCAATCTTATAAATATCGCTTGGATTTAAATTTGTAAGCTGACGTATTTTTTCAAACGGATTATTTTTATCCACAATTGTTCCTCCTTACAAGTAACATTCAACATATTATATGCAAGGAGAATTTTGATGTGTTATTCCTATTTTCTCTCTGTAAATATATCAGCCATCTCATCCTTTTTTGTTCGATTCATTAGTTGCTGAACGATTTCTTTCGGATGTTTTCCTTCAAACAATATATCATAAATCCCTTTTGTTATTGGCATATCTACATTCTCTTCTTGAGCAAATTGATAAGCCGCTTTTGTCGTTCTAACCCCTTCAACGACCATTTCCATCTGATTGAGTACTTCTTCTAATTGGTAACCTTTACCTAAAAGATGTCCTGCCTTCCAATTACGACTATGGACACTTGTACATGTTACAATAAGGTCACCTACTCCTGGTAAGCCTAAAAATGATAGCGGTTGAGCTCCTAAAGCTACTCCTAGTCGAGTCATCTCAGCTAAGCCACGCGTTATTAATGCAGCTTTTGCATTATCTCCAAAGCCTAATCCATCAGAAATACCTGCACCTAAAGCGATAATATTTTTGAGCGCGCCACCTAATTCAATGCCGATAAGATCATCACTTGTATATACACGAAAAGATTCATTAAAGAAAAGATCCTGAGCGTATTTAGCATGTTCTTCTGTCAAAGAAGCAACTGTAACAGTTGTCGGTTGGCGTTGTGCCACTTCCTCAGCATGACTCGGCCCAGATAGCACAACAACATCTTCATATATATATTGTGGCATTTCTTCATCAATAATTTCTGATACACGTTTTAATGTGTTAGGCTCAATTCCTTTAGAAGCGTGAATGAGTACGGGCTTATTCATTAAGACAGTTGTTAATTTTTGACATACTTCTCTTATCGCTTTTGTCGGTACAACAATGACGATTGCATCAACATTACTAACAGCTTCTTTCATATCGTTATAAGCTATAATTGATTCAGGAATTATCGTATCCAAATACTTTTCATTTTTATGTGTTTCATTCATTTCGAGAGCTTGGTCTTTATTATGTGTCCATAAACGAACATCATGTTTATTATCAGCTAGTACGATACTTAGTGCTGTTCCCCAACTACCTGCACCTAATACTGCTATTTTTGCCATTTTCTTCACTCCTCATTGACGTCTTCTTGCAAATATATTAATTGGTGTTCCGACAAAACCGAACGTATCTCTAATTTTATTTTCAAGAAATCGTTGATAAGTAAAATGCATAAGCTCAGGATCATTGACAAATACAACAAATGACGGTGGTTTGACAGACACTTGTGTCACATATAATATCTTTAATCTTTTACCTTTTATTGAACTCGGTGGACTAATTGCAACTGCATCCATAATAACTTCGTTTAATACGTTTGTCGGAACACGTTTAGCGTGATTTTCACTTACTAAACGAATAACCGGGAGTAAAGTATGTAATCGTTTTTTTGTTTTTGCTGATAAAAACACAATTGGTGCATAATCTAAAAATTGAAAATGCATCCGTATATCCTCTTCAAATTGCTCCATCGACTGCTCTTTCGAATCAATGGTATCCCATTTGTTTACAACAATTATAATACCTCTTCCGGCATCATGTGCATAGCCAGCAATTCGTTTATCTTGCTCACGAATACCCGTTTCTGCATCTATAATAACAAGAACGACATTAGAACGATCAATTGCTTTTAAAGCACGTAAAACACTGTATTTTTCCGTTTTTTCATATACTTTACCACGTTTACGCATGCCAGCCGTATCAATAATTGTATATTCTTGACCATCTCTTTCAAAGGTACTATCAATGGCATCACGTGTCGTGCCTTCGATATCACTTACGATAACACGTTCCTCATTTAAGATTGCATTGACTAATGAAGACTTACCAACATTTGGTCTTCCAATCAAACTAAATGAAATAACGTCATCTTCATCTTGCACATGATCAAACTTAGGAAAATGTTTGACAACTTCATCAAGTAAATCACCTAATCCGAGTCCATGAGCACCAGAAATAGGGTACGGTTCTCCAAAACCGAGCGCGTAATATTCATAAATTTGTTCTCTTTGTTCAGGATTATCCATTTTATTGACGGCTAAAACAACAGGTTTATTAGATTTATATAATAATTTCGCAATCTCTTCATCAGCACCTGTTATGCCTTCTTGACCATTTACAATAAAAATAATGACATCGGCTTCATCAATGGCAATTTCGGCTTGTTGCCTAACAAGAGTAAGTAATGGTTCATCACCTACTTCAATTCCTCCTGTATCAATAACACGAAAAGTTGTAGTTAACCATTCTGCCTCTGCATATATACGGTCTCTAGTAACACCTGGTTTATCCTCTACGATTGATATTCTTTCACCAATTAAACGATTAAAAATAGTCGATTTACCTACATTAGGTCTTCCTACAATCGCGACTACAGGTTTTTGCATGAAAGGAACACCCTTTCTCTTTTTTTGTGACTTTATTTATTCTAGCAAAAGAACTCTAAATACACAATAAACATCCATATCTATCATGGTCTTTGTAAAATACGGGTGAAGAACATAAGCAGTTTATCAATCATCCGTTCATACAAAGCTATCACAGTAAGAAATGTGATGATAATGGCACATAAATCAAAAAATATATCATGTCCCATCGTATAATCATCAGTATATGCCATTAATGATATATGATATAGTAGTTCTCCACCACAAGCTCCAACTAAAGAGACGAAGCATCTGTTCTTAAATTCATTCATTAAAAAGATTGCAATTAAAACAATAAAAGATGGGAGTACTAGATATTTTGGAAAGAAAAGTAACAAAGGGGTTTCGTGCTCCCAAACTAAAAAACTAGCATAAGCAATCGCTAATGTAAATGAAGAGAAGAAATGAAAGAGTCGATGATTCGTTTGCAATAAAAACATAATACTGCCTATAAATAAGACGATATAAGCAATAGAAAATTTTAATACTGTTAATGTCATATACATATTTGACGTACTCATAATGATTAAAATCCAATACATTAAGAACCATTGATGTTTATCATATTTCATAAAAAATAAAACATACACAAAGAACATCCAACTTAACCAATAAAACATAAGACCTGATGACATGAGTTCCACTCCCAAAATTTTCAAATCACAATATAAGTATGTCTGTTTAATATTTTTTTAAACAAAAACCTTTCCATTGTGAAATGGAAAGGTTTCTATCATCAGGTTGTTTAATCAATTAATTTTTATATTTATCTAATTGGTCACCAATGATTTCTCCAAATTGGAAACTAGATTGTTCTTCCTCTTTTTCATATTCTTTGTATTCCTTTTCAGCTTCTTCGGCTTCTAACTCACGAATACTTAATGACATTCTTTCTTCTTCTTCATTGACATCAAGGACTTTTACGTTTACTGTTTGTCCCTCTTCTAAAACTTCTTGCGGTGTGCCAATATGACGGTTAGCAATTTGTGAAATATGTACTAAGCCTTCAACACCTGGTAACACTTCAACAAATGCACCAAAACTGACAAGTCTCTTCACTGTCCCTTCTAGCACATCACCAGCTTTAATTTTTTCACTTACATTTTCCCATGGCCCTGGTACAACATTTTTACGTGATAAAGAAATCCGTTCATTTTCAAGATCAACTGATAAAACTTCGACTTCAATTGTTTCACCTTCTGCTACGATATCAGATGGTTTTTCAACATGCTCATGAGCTAATTGAGATATATGTACAAGCCCGTCAACACCACCTAGGTCAATAAACGCACCGAAGTCAGTTAAACGACTTACTTTTCCCTCTACCACTTGTCCAGCTTCAAGAGATTGTAATCGTTCCATTTTTTCTTTTTCGGCTTGTTCTTCTACAACAGCACGATGAGATAATATAACACGATTTGTTGAACGGTCTAAATCAACTATTTTGACGTCGAGTTTTTTTCCTTTATATTCTGAGAAATCTTCTACGTAGTATGTTTCTACTAGAGATGCTGGAATAAACCCACGAACACCAACATCTGTCACAAGACCACCTTTTACAATTTCTTTTACTTCTGTTTCAAATATTTCATCATTTGCTTGCTTTTGCTCTAATTCTTGCCATGCTTGATCAGCATCTACAGCCTTTTTAGAAAGAATCACTTCATCATCATCTAGTTTTTTAACCATTAAAGTTAATTCTTCGCCATCACTAACCACATCGCCTGGGGTATCTACATGTAAGTGAGATAATTCGCTAATTGGGACAATGCCTTCCGTCTTATAGCCAATATCAACAAGCACTTGTTTTTCTTCGATTTTTACAACAGTGCCTGTAACAGTATCTCCTATGTTTAAGATTGATAAGTCGTTGTTTAATTCACTCATGATTTTTCCTCCTTAAGAACAAAAACGAATTTACACATCAAGAAATAAGTCCGTTTCTATTACTTTTTAGAAATTTATAAATACCTTCTCTTTATAACTTCTAACAATTATATATATTTGTCAAGCAAATTATTAGGAAAGATTAAGTAAATTTTTAATTTCTTTCATAATTGTGTCAGCCGTCTCCTGAGCACTTGCTTTTTGCTTGCGTAATTCATTCATTTCAACCGGTTCACCATATGTCACTATTGTTCGCTTAAATGGCTTATACGAGCTTTTTATTGCACATGGTATGACGACTGCATCTGATCTTAAAGCAAAAAAACCAACGCCAGCTAATGGTTTTCCTGGCTTTCCAGTTCTACTTCGCGTTCCTTCAGGAAATAACCCGAGTACTTTTCCTTCCTTCAGTATTTTTAATCCGGTCCGTAAAGCATTACGATCAGCCATGCCACGTCTTACTGGAAAGGCATGGATACCAGTGAGTAACTTTCTTGAAAATGTTTTTTCAAATAACTCTTCTTTTGCCATAAAATGGATGACCCGTGGCGATGTAATGCCAATGACAGGTGGATCTAAGTTTGAAATATGATTTGAACATATAATGACAGGACCCTTTGTAGGGATGTTTTCTTTTCCTACTACTTTAATTCTATACAATGGGTAGAAAAGAGTC
Organism: Cerasibacillus quisquiliarum; assembly: GCF_014202495.1. Classification (GTDB taxonomy): domain Bacteria; phylum Bacillota; class Bacilli; order Bacillales; family Amphibacillaceae; genus Cerasibacillus; species Cerasibacillus quisquiliarum. The sequence goes on from NZ_JACHHA010000002.1 coordinate 39,818, forward strand.
GATACAATTATTTTAGCTATACGATATAAACTCATATCACAATCCCCCTTTACGTTTTATGGCAGATTGAGCTTCTTGTAAAATTCGCTCGGCGACTTCTTCAATTGTTAATGATGTTGTATCAATCTCTATCGCATCAACTGCCTTCGTAAGAGGTGAAACATCTCGATTCGTATCTATAGCATCTCTTTGTTTAATCTCTTCTTTAATCGATTCTAAATCAGATGGAATACCTTTTTCTTGATTCTCTTTATGACGTCTCTTGGCGCGTTCATCAACTGATGCAACTAAAAATATTTTTACTTCTGCATCAGGTAATACATGTGTACCTATATCTCGCCCATCCATGACAATGCCTTTTTGGGTAGCGAATTCTTGCTGCCTTTTAACCATTTCTCTTCTTATTTTAGGATATTTAGCAACCAGTGATACATGGTTTGTTACTTCTTTCGTACGAATCGTATGTGTGACATCTTTCCCATCAAGTAATACAAGCTGTCCATCGTCAGATTGTTTTAACTCTATATTTGTTTCTTTCAATAGTTGTAATAATTTGTCTTCATCTGTTAAATCGACTGATTCATTTATCGCTTTAAGTGTAATTGAACGATACATCGCTCCTGTATCGATATAAATATATGATAGTTGTTTAGCAACCATTTTAGCTACCGTACTTTTGCCAGCAGCTGCAGGCCCATCAATAGCAATTTTAATCGCAGGTACATTTAACAACAACAGTCATTCCTCTCTATAGACCTTATTATCTCATTATTTTCATATGTTGATTATACCATTTTATCTTGAAAAAAACCGTTATCTTTCTATATTTCCTATTTCTTTTCTTCTTTCTTGTCTTTGAATAAAAAACAATATTGAATAAGTTTTTGTTCAGTTTGAATAGGAAGATTGATAAATGCCACGGATGCCCTTGTTATATTATTTGACTTTGATAGGCGAACAACTTTAGCCGGTAAGTTTAATATTTCATGATCATCATTCGGAAGTGTAAGAGAAATATGTAATACATCATCTAATTTAATTGGGACGCCTTTAGGGACTACCATCAATAATCCACCACCACTTAAATCGACAGTTACTGTTGTAAATGGTGAAAAGTTATTTGTTGGACTCTTAACAATAACAATGAGATCAAGTGTCACTTTAACACGAACGAACTGTCTCCTTTGGATTCGCTTTAATGAGTCCTTTTCATATTTTTTAATCATTATCGCGGGAAATGGCATGTTAATTATTATTAATAACTTCACTTTCAAATTGATAGACAGCATGCTTTTCTTTTATAAATTGGACAAATAGCTTCGTTCCTTTTGTAAGGATTTTTGTTCGTCTTGTCTCATCTTCGACAGGAAGTGTTACGATTAAATACTTCTCTGTTTCATCGATAAGTTTACATGTCATGTATAAATCTGTTCATGCTCCTCATTCAAAGTAATCATTTTCAATGTGAGTATCATCCCGATTTTCATATGCATTACTCCTCAATCATCCTAAATAAAGTCCTATCTACATTATTACAGAAATACAAAAAAAAGGAAAGATGTGTTCCATCCTTCCTATGTACCATATGAAAAATTTCTTTCCGCCTTTTGCAAGCGTTCAATTTTTTCTTCTGTTCCATCCATTGCATTTATATATATTCGATATGAATCATCTTCATACGTTCCGATAAATTCATATGTTAAGACTTCATCACCTAAATCATTTCTTATAATCGCAAGACTATCATCCATTATTTGAACTTGTGGATTTACTTTTTTCTTCGCTTCTGCTATTGATAATATTGGTGATTCAATCTTCCTTTCTTTATGATTCATATAATAGTTTTTAGCTGTTAACCCTAAAATATCACCATTATCTAAAGCGACTTTCACTTCAACGGTATCTGGATAGACCTTCACTTTATCTTGTTGATAAAGGAATGTGTAAACACCAATTTGATCATATTCAGTACTTTGTTGAAGCGTCATATTTTCAAACTCATTTTGAGAAAGAAACTCCTTAGCTCGTTCAAATCCTTCATTTAAACTAAGTTGCTTTTTATTTAGAGGTCTATCGACTAATAAAGATATGGGATGTGCACCATTCACCGACATATCCAAGTAACCACGTTTTTCACCTTCTTCATACGATAAAGTATATAAGGGGATGTCAGATCCTTCACCACTCTTAGTCAATTGTATATCTGATTTACTTTTAACATTAAAAAGTTTCTTCCCGAATTGTAATGCTTCATTTTCGGTCACTTTTTTTCCGTGCAAATGTTTTAACAGTTGTCCTTTTCCAGTGTCAGTCACCAATGGTGAATCGGAACTGCTTTCACTATATCCTTCTACTTTCTTTTCAACTGTTTTAAATCCATCAATAATCGTGTTATCAAGTGGGTCGCCATTTGTTGCCAAAGCAAGTTCAACATCCATCCAACGTAAATCATTTTCTAATACAGCATGTTGTACGTTACGTAGTTCATCTTTTATTTCACTAGCCTGTTCGTACAATTTTTTTAATGTCGTCATTTCCTCTTTAGATAGTGGTTCTTTATCTAAGTCTCTGACCGCTGTCCGATACGTAAAATCACCAATATTAGATAAAAACTCCTCTGTCTTATTAAAAGGTAATAATGTTAATGGTAGTTGTCCGACATTTGCCAATGCTTCTGACGATATTCGCCAGATATCAACTAATTGTGGAGATAATCTTGATTTAGAATTCATTGCAAGTGATGTTCCGATTTTATCATGTAATAAATCCATATGATAAACTAATTCATGGAATGATCGCTGGTACGTATTTTCAGCATGTATTAATACAGCATTTTTCTCTTGATGTTCCTTATAACCCCAATAACCAGTGCCAACGATGCCTAAAGACAATAAAATGAGAAGTATTGAGCGAATCATGTAAAGTCATCCTTTCTATTTACAGAAAATATGTTTTCCAATTCGTTTAATTTGCGGTCTTGTCCAAATCCAAGGTGATGTTGCTGTATCAGGGTTAAAATAATATAATGCATTTCCAGAAGGGTCCCACCCATTAATAGCATCTAAAACAGCACGTTTTGATGTTTCATTCGGCGTTAGCCATATCTGACCATCAGCAACAGCGGTGAAAGCACGAGGTTCAAAGATAACACCAGAAACTGTATTGGGAAAGGTCGGACTTTGCACGCGATTTAATATAACGGCAGCTACAGCAACTTGTCCTTCATATGGTTCACCACGTGCTTCCCCATGAACAGCATTGGCTAATAGTTTAATATCATTTTGGGAAAAACCATTCGGAACGTTTACTGCTGGTGTTTTTGTAGATGTTGTTTCTTTTTGCTTCTTCGTTTCTCCTTTCCCATAATGCGTAAATTTCGCTCCTGACTGTATTTTTTTCTTTATCTCTTCTTCATTATACTTACTTGCTTTTACTAATTTATCCTTTGTCGCTTGACCAGCAAGACCATCAATATTTAGTCCAAATTCATATTGAAAATTTCTCAGTGCCCAATACGTACTCCAACCAAATACACCATCTATTTGCTTATTGTAAAACCCCAAGTACTGTAAGCGTGCTTGTAATTCAATCACATCATCACCTACTGCACCGTGTTGAATGATTTGTGAGCTAAACGCTTTACTACTTTGTGGCATAAATATCGCTGAGCTAAACACGATAATCGCTATTAATATCATTTGAAATAGCGGTCTATAAACCATACAAATCCTCCTATCAAATGTCCATTTGTATATTGTATTTTTTGAGAAATAATGATATTTATTCATAAAAAAAAGCCCCATCTCATTTGATGGTGACTTGATCATAAGAATGCTTTTGTAACGCTTTAGCAGCAACTCTAACTCGATATAAACCGACGATCCATAGAAAAATCATAAAAGGTATAAGAATTAATGGCCATGATTCTTGATTTGTTTGTAAAATGTAGTTATACGTACCGTGTAAAAAGAAAGGTAAAAATAAAGCTAAAAATATATTCCATGATTGACGTCGCTTAATAATTTTTGCTATTCCAAAATGATAGCCCATCATAACCCCAAATAAAGCATGTGAGGAAACGGGGAAAATCGCTCGAGTGAAAGCATATTCAATGCCATGGCTAAGTAGATACATAATGTTTTCTAAACTAGCAAAACCAAGACTTATTGAAACGGCGTAAATGATACCATCATAATGTGTATCGAATTCTGTATGTTGATATACAACATACAAAAAAACAAACCATTTAAAGAATTCTTCAGTGAATCCTGTGACGATGTATGCATGAAATAGAGGTCCTAAATAGAGCTCTGTTTTAAATGCATATTGTAAAAACATTAAAGGAAAAACAAGTAAAACACCAAAAATAAACGTTTTAATAATTAATGTTAATGGTTCACTATAATGTTTTCTTAAGTAAAAGAAAGCCATTAATGCAATAGCTGGAGCCATTCCCGCTGACAAAACAGCAAACATCTTTTCTCCCTCTTTCATACTCATTATTACTATCGTACCATGATATGAAAGAATTGAACATACTAAAAAAATTGGAATATTAAACATACAAGACAATAATAAAAAGATTCCACTCACCGAAAGTTGATGAGTGAAACCTTTTAATGTTTTGTTTTAACACTTTATTTAATTTACAACCGATTGTTTCTCTCTTATCGATTCAGCAATTCCTTTACCATGAAAACGCCCATTCTCAATAAAAATCTCATTATTATTATTCCCAGATGCAACAACGCCTGCAACATATAAATCTTCTATATTTGTCTCCAGTGTGCGTTCATTATACAAAGGCTTTCCAGTTTTAGTATCTATAATAACGCCCGCGTTAGATAATAAAGTCATATCTGGACGGTAGCCGGTCATTGCAAATACAAAATCATTCTCTATTTCATATTCCATACCATTTTGTTTATAAAAAACAGATGTATCCGTGATTTTTGTAACATGCGCATTAAACTCCATTTGAACAATGCCTCTTCTTACTAATGATTTAAAATCTGGTAAAATCCAAGGTTTAATACTACTAGAGTATTCATGACCACGATATAAAACAGTTATTTTGGCACCTGCATTATGCAATTCTAATGCAGCGTCAACAGCTGAGTTCTTACCGCCAATAATGACAACATTTTTATCGTAATATGGATGACCTTCTTTAAAATAATGTGAAACTTTAGGTAAGTCTTCACCAGGAATATTCATATAATGAGGTTGGTCATAATATCCCGTCGCTACAACGACATATCTTGCTTCATATTTCTTTTCCTCACCGTTTTGTTTCTTCGTTGAAACAATAAATGAATTGTCATTTTTTTCAATATGGGTTACTTTTTCAAACGTATTGATGTTTAAGTTTGTTCGCTTTGCAACTTCTCGATAATATGCGAGTGCTTGAATACGAACAGGCTTTTGTCTTTCATTAATAAATGGAATACCACCAATTTCTAAATTATAACTTGAGCTAAAAAACGTTTGATGTGTAGGAAAATGATAAATTGTATTCGCAATATTTCCTTTTTCAATAATCAGTGGCTTTATACCGATGTTCTTGAGTTCAATCGCACAGGACATACCGCACGGTCCACCACCGACGATGATGATTTCTTCTTTTTGCATCTATTAAGCACTTCCTTTTTAATCATAACCATGTTCTAGATTATGAGAAAAACCCTTATCCGAATCTTATAAATCGAGATAAGAGTTTTTCTCATTGCATAAAATTAAACCCAACCACGATAACGAGACGCTTCAGCTGTATTTCTTACTCCTACCATGTATGCTGCAAGTCGCATATCGACATTTCTCGTTTCTGCTAATTCATAAATCGTATTAAAAGCAGTTACCATTGTTTCATGGAGTTTTTCTTCTACTTCTTCTTCTGACCAATAATAACCTTGATTGTTTTGTACCCATTCAAAATATGAAACAGTTACTCCTCCAGCAGATGCTAATACATCAGGAACAAGAAGAATATCTCTTTCAGTTAAAATCTTTGTCGCTTCCATTGTTGTCGGACCATTTGCAGCTTCGACGACAATCTGAGCTTTAATATGTTCGGCATTCTTCTCAGTAATTTGATTTTCAACAGCAGCCGGAACAAGAATATCACAATCTAATTCAAGCATTTCTTGGTTTGTAATGGTATCATCAAATAATGTTGTAACTGTACCAAAACTGTCTCTCCGATCTAATAGATAGTCGATATCTAAACCGTCAGGATCATAAAGAGCGCCGTATGCATCAGAAATCGCTACAATTTTAGCCCCAGCATCATATAAAAATTTAGAAAGAAAACTTCCTGCATTTCCAAAACCTTGAATGATGACTCTAGCACCTTTAATGTCAATACCACGCTTTTTAGCGGCTTCATTAATAGCAATTGTAACCCCTTTTGCTGTAGCAGTCTCTCGACCATGCGAGCCACCGAGAACGATTGGTTTACCTGTTATAAATCCAGGACTATTGTATTCATCAATCCGACTATATTCATCCATCATCCATGCCATGATTTGTGAATTGGTGAAGACATCAGGTGCCGGAATATCTTTTGTCGGTCCAACTACTTGGCTAAGTGCACGAACGTAACCACGGCTTAAACCTTCTAATTCACGGAATGACATTTCACGTGGATCACAGATGATTCCACCTTTTCCACCGCCATATGGTAAATTAACAATGCCTGCTTTTAAAGTCATCCAAATTGATAAAGCTTTCACTTCATCTTCTGTTACATCTGGATGAAAGCGAACCCCGCCTTTAGTTGGGCCAACTGCATCATTATGTTGTGCACGATACCCGGTAAAAACTTTAACAGAGCCATCATCCATTCGTACTGGAATTCTTACAGTAACCATACGAACTGGGTCCTTTAACAATTGATAAACCTCATCAGGGTAACCCAACTTATCCAATGCGGTTTTTATGACAGACCTTGTTGACGTTAATATATTCATTTCCTTCTTATCTTCATTCTGAGAGTCTGCTTTATCGGCTACCATGAATTTACCTCCTAAATTTATCTTTAAATGATCAATTACTAATGCGTTACTCAAGCATTAGTATACACTTTCATTATAATATTGCAATTGACACAACTCAATGGTCGTCTGTCCCATGTCCATTATGTTAACAGATTAGTGAAAATCCTCGTAAATTCGTTTGACTGCTTCGTTATGATATATCGTTTTACCATACTCTAATAAGCGATGCGACGTAATCATACTTGGCATGGCATATTCAGATAAAATAGCAATTATATCATCTTTATGTTGACCATCTATATCGGATTCTTCTAAAAGTAAATAATAGTAGTGATCGAAATAAAAAACTTGCCCTCCATGAATGGACTGATTATATAGGAGTTCACCTACATGAATCATATGTTCAAAGTCATGGAATGAAAAAATAAGTTCTTCACTTTCATCTAATGTCACTTTCATTTCAATGAATTCTTCATCCCATTCCGCATCAGTTACTTCTTGAGTGACTACGACATGCATTCCCTGGGCCTGCATTAAATGAACTTGAACAACAAGCTCACCTTCCAATTCGATACCTAGCTCTGAACTTGCCTCGTACATCATATCACTAAAAAGATTACGAACTTTTACAGCATCATACCACAGATCTTCTTTTGTGAAACCACGTTCTAACAGATCGTCAAAAGTAAGAAATATCGTAAACTGATTTGGTGACACTCTTTCTATACGCATACAGCACCCTCCTTAGCAACGATAAATGAGTATGTCTCATGCAACTCATTTCTGTTTGTTATATTATATGTTATTTACCTCTATTTGAACAGTATTCCATAAGATTAATTAATTATTAAGTGTACACCAATCAAGATTAACAAAATAATAACAACACTAAGAAAACGTAGTAATGGTTGTTTAAACTTTATACGTGTCTTATGATTATCCTGGTGAACAACACTTCGAGGAGGTAAATTTAATATATCAATCTCATCAGGCGATTCGCTATTGTTTGTATCACATTGATTATCTTCTAATTCTTGAAATGATGTTGTTTGATTGTCTTGTACATCATTCATAGACATACACCTCACCTTTATAATGGATAAAAAGACCTAGTAAGAAATCTACAAGAAAATGTGCTGTCATAACCGTTAACAAATTCCCAGTTAATTTATATATATAACCGAGATAAAAACTTACAAGTACAACAGAAAGAAATAGAACTGGTTTTTTCAAATAACGAATGTGAACAAAAGCGAAAATAAGACTCGCAATGATATAACCAACCGTATACTGTAAAACACCTCTAAATAATGCTTCTTCTGCGATGGCAATGAGTAACGTAAAATAAAGTATTTCTATTGGAGACATACTGGTAAACAATCGCTTATTAATGCCACCATCATTTAGATATTTTTTTGGTACAACTAAATAAAGTAATATATTAAATAAGATAATGATGATTCCTGGAATGACACCGTAATAAAAGATTTCTTCTGAATTCCATCTTATTTGTAACAACCAATCTGATAAACGGTCAAAAACAACAATACTTATGCTAATTGCAAGTATAAGTAAAGATAATTGCGTTAATAATAATGATTTTTTTAGTTCTTGATCACTTAGCTGTTTAATCATTTCACTTTGTTTCATTTTCATCTCCAATTAAAAACTTATCTTTCAATACTTGTTGCCATGTTTTTTCTGACGATTGATACGATTCATATGGGCTAACATCCCAATGATCAATAGAGAAACCACATCGACTACAACAATCTTTCTTCGGTTTTGTATATTTTGACTGAAAAGGTTTATAAAGCGCTTCTCGCAAACATTTATTTTGATGTATCCAAGTTAACATTTGCTGTAATTTTTCCTCTTTTATACGTAATCTTTGTGCGGTTGTTTGTTTAATTATTGTATAGACTCGTTTCCAATGCCACTTTTCATATGTAATTGTATTACCTTTAATGATATCATGTTTTTCTAGTTGAGCATATAGAAACCGCCATTGGACTTCATTTAACTGAAAAAGTTGTGCTGCCTTCTCTGATTGTGTTGGAAGTGCTTGATTTTGCTCATATAACTTAAACAACATATAAAAAACAAAACGAATGTCCATCTCTGTCGGAAGTTCATGATTCATGAAGTGCTTAGGCAAATATTCATCTTCTCTTGTATATAATACAACACTGACACTTTGTTTACCGTCACGCCCCGCACGACCTGCTTCTTGGACATATGATTCTAATTGATTAGGTAGATGGTAATGAATAATTAAACGAATATTACTTTTATCAATTCCCATACCAAAGGCACTTGTGCAACAGATAACTTGTAATTGATCATTCATAAATTGCTGTTGAATCGTAATACGATCAATATGTTCCATTCCTCCATGATAGAATGCAACAGAAATACTTGGCAAACGATTCTTAATTGTTTGAGCCATTTGTTCTGCTTCAATTCGGCTTGAAAAGTAAATTAAAGTCGGAACATCGAAACGTTTCAAAACATCTATAATATATGACGCCTTTTCATCTCGATGACGAAATTTTTCTACTGAGAAAATAATGTTTTCTTTATCCATTGGATAAATATGTTTAATTATATCCGTTAAACCTAAAGACTCAATAATATCTGTTTGAACATAAGGGGTAGCTGTTGCACTTAGTGCCAGGACAGGAGGGTTATTTAACAGTTTAATCATATGTTTCAATTTCATATAATCTGGTCTAAATTCATGTCCCCACTGGGAAATACAATGTGCTTCATCGATAACAAATAAACGAACCGAAAGTTGCTTCAAATAAAATAAAAAATCTTCTTGCTGTAATAATTCCGGTGATACATAAATCAATTTGTATGTATTTAATTGTTGATAAATCTTTGTGCGTTCATTTGGTGTAATAAAACTATTCAGGGCGACGACACGTTTAATCTGTTTCGCTTTTAGTTGTTTCACCTGATCAATCATCAAAGCTATTAAAGGAGATACAACAATCGTCGTTCCTTCAAGTAGTAAGGCAGGAAGTTGATAACAGATTGATTTACCAGATCCAGTTGGTAATATACCGAGTACATTTTCTCCTCGAAGAACATCTTCAATAATTTCTAATTGCCCCATGCGAAACGAATCAAAGCCAAAATAATCATTAAGATACTTTGTTAATTCATTCGCTTTATACTTTTTTACCATTTAATATCACCTTATTATTTCTTCGCGATTGCTAAATATAATCTGATTTGAAAATAACTAATATTATCATGTAATTTTTCTTTTATATCTCTCAACCTATACCCTTTTGTTTCATTGACAGCCTGGTTAATTTCTCTTATATCTGTTTCTGATAAATATTCTTCATAAGGGAAAGCAACATCATTCAATGCTATTTCAATCATATGATCTTCAATCGTATTTTTCTTTAAGCGACGTAATCGAGCTATTTCATCTAATGAATAACCTTGTTTTAAAAGAAGGAGTGTCTTCTTTGCTGACAACGTCAATGTCATATGGTCCTCTTGATGTTTCATAAATGATATTAAAATAGGAAAAGATTGTTTATCTCGATTAATCGCCGTTAACATATAATGGATGATTGCCTTTTCAATGATCGGAATATCCTCAGTTGCAAGTTGATATTTATTTGCTAATTGAAATGTATTCAAACCATAAGTTTGATAACTTGTTATACGATCAACAAAAATAGCTGCCCATTGATCAGGTAAAGATCTTAACAACTGTACTAATTCTTCATATAAACGAAGGTGTATGTTATCGTGATTATCTTTTGTTTGATAATAGAATGTACGTACCCAATCAGTAATCGGTTGCGAATCAATAATCGGGATAAAATTAAAATGATTCATCTGGGTATTTAACAATGTTTGAATAAATAATAATAATCTCTGCTGAAATAATTTATCTATTTTATAATATGCCATACCATTAAGCAGCTTAAAATGAAGTAAATGACGATATTCCTGTAATTTAACTTCACCGCGATCTGTTAATCGAATGATTCGTTTCGTTGATTTTTCGTCGACGCTAAGTAATTTCTGTTTCATAAGTTGGTTGATTTTTTCATCATATTGTTTTTGTGTCAGATTTGGATAAACACCATAAAACTGTTGAACTTGGAACAGTTTCGCATCTTGTAAAGTTTGAATCGCTTTAAATCCTTTCAATAATCGATAACTAGCAGATGAAGAACGATTCGTATGCAATTGTTTTTGACAATATAGAAGCAAACTATCAAAATACACGAGACAATGCGGCCTCCATTCATATGATAATATTGACTAATAGACAGACATAAACCCTCATTTTATAATATAAATAGGTTATTTCAAACAAACGTTGCCTCATCAAGGCTTATTAATGTGAAATTCATCTTATACATTTTCAGAACTATAAGAGGAGGTTGTATAGTTAGTGAGTCTCTTTACCATTGTAGATAAAGAAACATGTATTGCATGTGGGGTTTGTGGTGTAACTTGTCCCCAAATTTTTGATTATGATATAAACGGTTTATCTGAAGTCATTATAGATGATAATCACGGTAGTAAACAAATTCCTGAATTATTTTATGAAGATGTCATAGATGCGTATGAATCATGCCCAAGTGAGTCCATTAAAATAAGCGAAAAACCTTTTCATGGTAATCCTAAAAAGTATGAGAGATTGTAATTTATTTTTATGACATATAGTAAAAAATCCCACTATCATCAATCGACTAAAGTGGGATTTTATCCTTAATCTTCCTCTAAATGATCCACTGGAATTTTAAATGTAAAAGTTGTCCCCTGATTCACCTTACTTTTCACTGTAATCGTTCCATCATGTGCTTTCACTATGTTATTTGCAATCGATAGGCCTAAACCTGTTCCTTTTGCATTATTCTTCCGTGCTCGCGACTTATCTGCTTTATAAAATCGTTCAAAGACAAATGGTAAATCTTCTTCAGGTATGCCACTTCCACTATCCTTAACCGATACTTCCAAAATATCTCCATGATAAGTCACATCAACTACGACATAACCGCCTTCATAAGTATGACGAATCGCATTATCAATCAAATTTGTTAACACTTGTTCTATCCGATCGACATCAAATACAGCCATTTTATTTGATATGTCTTTATTTAACTTAAGGGTAATCTGATTATCTTCGGCAACACCTTTGAATTTTCTTGAAATGCGATCCATATAATCTTCTACATCTACTTGTACTTTATTCAATTGGATATGTCCTGCTTCCATACGTGCTAAATCCAACAATTCATTAACTAGTCTACTTAACCGCATCGATTCTTCATAAATAATTTGTGCGAGCTCATTTTTTTCTTCTTTTGTTTCTGCAATATCATCAACAATGGCTTCACTGTATCCTTGTAACATAGAAATAGGTGTTCGCAATTCATGTGAAACATTAGCAATAAAGTCTTTTCTTAACTTATCTAAACGTCTTTCTTCAGTCATGTCGCGAATAACAGCGACTGCACCACGTACATAAGACTGATCATATAATGGTGTCATAATCATAACCCAACTACGACCCTGTAAGCTAATCTCTCTTAACACTTCCTTCTCACCTTGAACAACTTCCTGAAGGACATCATTTAATTCATTAGGCCATTTTTGGCGTGACTCATCTTGTGGATAATTATATTCATAAAACCAATCTTCAAAAAAGTGTTCAGCAGGTGGATTTGTTACGATCATATTTCCATTCCGACTTAATGTTACAACACCATCGGCCATTGAGCTTAAAATACTTGATAATTGTTCCTTCTCCTGACGAAGTGCATTAATGTGAAACTTAAGTTGCCTTCCCATTCGATTAAAAGCCATAGCTAATTCTCCAATCTCATCATGTGTTAAGATTGGTACTTTCGTGTTAAATTCACCTCTTGTTAAATCAAACGCAGCTTCTCGCATTTTTATTAATGGTGATGTGATGCGCGTTGATAAGAAAAAGGCAAATATCGTTGTTAAAACGATAGCTATACCTGCTGCTAATAGGATAATCTTTGTTGTTTCATGTTTTGTTTGATCCATCGTACCAAGTGATTGATAAATGAAAACGGCCGTTTTTTTGTCATTTGTAATGGTCCCGACTAGAAATGCACCCATATCTTGATCAGGAAGTTTCACTTGTTTCTTTATTTTACGTTCTTCACCTAACAACTCTGATTTATCAGCATTCTCAACAATCCAATTTTCACTCATTAAACCTAAATGTTCATCATTACTTCCTGAAACCCAGACACCACCATCTGGAAAATAAATAACAATTCGACTTGAGGGATCTTTAACCCGCTCGGTCGTATCGGTAATAAGATCGCGATCTTGATATTGTTCAGCCATAACCGATATTTTCATTGCCGTTTGCAACATATCCTTTTCTGCTTCTTCAATATGGAAATTTTCAAAGAACTCAAGTAACAAAATCGTTAAAATAAATAAAACAAAAGAAACTAGCAATAAGATTGTTACTGCTAGTTTACCAACAACACTTCGCCAAAACATCATTACTTATCATCCGCCTCAAATTTATATCCGACACCCCATACGGTAACGATCATCTTTGCTGCTTCCTTAGATACACTGCTAAGTTTCTCACGTAAACGCTTAACATGTGTATCTACTGTTCTTAAATCACCGAAAAATTCATACTGCCATACTTCTTTTAGTAGTTGCTCACGATTAAAGACTTTATCTGGTGATTTAGCTAAAAAACAAAGCAGTTCATATTCTTTAGGTGTTAAATTCACTTCTTGGTCATTAGCTGTTACGCGATGAGCATCATGGTCAATCGTCAAATGTGGAAAAACTAAAATGTTTTTCGCTTGAGCATCCATTTGATTGTAATCAGATGCTGTTGCACGGCGTAAAATAGCTTTAACACGTAAGACGACTTCTCGTGGACTAAAAGGTTTAACGATATAATCATCAGCTCCGACTTCAAACCCTTGGACACGATTTGATTCCTCACCTTTTGCTGTCAACATAATGACAGGGGTGTTTTTTTCTTTGCGAAGTTCCTGACAAACATCTATTCCGTCCATCTCTGGCATCATAATATCTAATAAAATTAGGTCATAATCATTCTTTAAGGCAAGCTCTAATGCTTCTTGTCCATTTTCTGCCTCATCTATTATGAAGTCTTCGCGTTCAAGATACATTTTGAGTAAGCGGCGTATTCTTTCCTCATCATCCACTACTAAAATATGTGCATTTTTATCCACAAAAAATCCCCCTTAATAGTTTACCCTTTAAGTACTAGTATAAACGAATATATTAAAAATGTATAAGAAAAAAGATGACCACATGTAGATTACACATGAGCCATCTTTTTATTTGTATTAATATATATTATTTAGGCATAAGAATGTAATCCAGCTAACAGCAAGTTAACACCAACGAGGTTGAACATAATGATAGCAAAACCAATAATTGAAAGCCATGCTGATTTTTCTCCATGCCAACCTCTTGATAGACGTAAGTGCAAATAAGCAGCATAGAAAAACCATGTAATTAATGCCCAAACTTCTTTAGGATCCCATCCCCAGAAACGATCCCATGCAATTTGAGCCCATATAGCGGCAAAAATAAGACCACCAAGTGTAAAAAGTGGAAATCCAATCGCTACAGCGCGATATGAAATTTCGTCAACAAGATCTAAATTAACTTTTTTTAGCATAGGCTGTAGTAAAGCACCTACACGTTTTCTACCAATTAGGCGAACGATTAAGTAGATAAGTCCACCAGCTAAAAAGGACCAGATTAACGTATTAAATTTTCTACCTGCATCTTTTCCTAACATCCAACTTGGCGCTTCAAACCATGGCTTCATTACATCTGATGTTAATGCTTTACCTTCATGGGGTTTCACTATAGGCGGCATTTCATAAACTGTTGTTACTTCACGTGTTCCGTCAATGTATTGAAACTTTGCTTCATAACCAGTGATATTAAAACTTACAGATACAATAATAAAGCCAATAAATACAAAGAGCGTAAATAGAACGATTTCTAACCAAGTTGTTCTTTTAGTACGCGATGATTGATCAACAAATTTAACTAAATAAATAAGACCCGCGATGAAACTAATGGATAGTATTCCTATAGATATAGCTACAGTAATAACATGTATCGTTAACCAATGACTTTGTAATGATGGAACAAGTGGTGCTACATCACTTGGAAACATGCTAGCGTAACCTGTAACTGTTAGCGCAACAGGTAGTGCAAACAATCCAAGCGCTGTTAATCGATACATAAAATATAAAATAATAAAGGCTAATACCATCGCCATACCAAATGCTGTGACAAATTCAAACATATTACTTACTGGAGCATGTCCACTAGCTACCCATCTTGTAATGAAATAAGTAAGTTGGGCCAAAAAGCCAATAATCGTTAATGCAACGGCTATTTTTTCAGAAAATCCTTTTTTTGTACTTTTTTTACGTTTTATAGTTGCACCAAAGAAAGCCGTCGCGATTAAATATAAAACAAATGAAGCATATAACATGCCATTACTAATTTGTAATAAACTCATGATTCTCCTCCTCGTTTAGAAACATCTTTATCTAACTCTTGTTGATCTTCTACGATTTTAATTGACGTATTAGCAATTGCTTTTTCAATGTTTTGTTTCAACGCATGCCAGTTTTTATTCGTATGTGCTGCTAAGAGTACGCCATTTCCTTTCGGATGAATCCATATGCGACGATGTTGCCAATACATCCCTTGTATCACACCAATCATAAAAATAAGTGCGCCAAGAATAAAGATAGGTAAAGTATAATCTTTACGAACAGTTAATCCACTTACATGCCTCATATCAAAATCGACAATCCCTAGTTTATATTCATTTTCATTTGTTGGATCAATATTTTTCCCAATACCAACGAAACTTACTTCTGGTTTTGTTTCATTTGGAGGATAGATGAGAAAAACAAATGCTGGGTTTCTAGGGAACTTTGATATTGAACGTGGTTCGCCATCGTCTAACTCATACTCTGGATAGTATTGGTCGATTTTAACTGTTAATCCATTGTCTAATTCATATTCATGCTTTGGGTTGTTCATATCAACTGTGAATGTTCCTAAAGCCTTCTCATTTTGATCATCTGTCCGATGTACTTTAAAGCTCATCGTATGAAATTCATTCAATTGATAACCCGCTTGATATAATGTAAATCCATTACCTATCTTAGCCGGTTCATTCATGCGAATTTCTGCTTCTTTAACGACTTCTAATTCAGGATCAGCTCCTGCAACGGTCTCCCCCTTCTTCTTGTATATAACGGCGTTTGTTTGGTAGTTTTTTGGAACCATTGCTTCCTGTTTTTCAAGTGCTTCTTTATAAATTTCCCCATCTTCTTCACTATACGTTTCAAAGATGAACTTCTTATTTTCTATATAGTACTCGCCATCTGTTCCGGGAATGACTGTTTGTTCGCCTTCCCTTACCCAAACATATTCATCTAAAAAGAGTAAAGGTGTTTGACGTAAAAGTGCTGCAATTAGAATAATGATTAGTCCAATATGATTGACATAAGGACCCCAACGCGAAAACCGTCCCTTTTCTGCTAAAATATGACCATTTTCCTCTGTTATTTTATAGCGTTGTTGTTGCAGTTTTTCTTTTACTGAATGAATTTCATCTGTTGTAACATGTTCTGTTTCACTAAAAAAACGTTGACGTTTAATAAATGTTTCATGACGTTTTGGCTTTTGGATTTTTAATGCTCTTCTTAATGGTATGTAGCGATCCAAACTACAGATAACTAATGAAACACCAATTAAAGCAAGTAAAATCATATACCACCACGAACCATATAATTCATGTAAACCAAGTTGGTAGTATATTTTTCCAGTTATACCGTAAGTCGCTTCATAAAAAACAGCTGGATCGCGTGAGACGGCCTCAGGTGGAATGTATTCCGCTTGAGGATAAATTGTTCCTAACGCAGATGCAATTAAGGCAATAACGATAAGCCAAACACCCACTTTGACAGATGAGAAAAATGACCAAATCTTATCAACAATTGAATTGGTATATGTTTTAGAACGTCTTGCGGAACCTTCATAACGCATATTTAGAAGTGTCTTTTTATCATTACCATCTATATGTTGGTTGCCTTCTATTGGTTTTCCGCAAGCCTCACAAAGAACCGTACCTTCAGGATTCACGTGGCCACATTCACATTTAATCTTATCCATAGTATCCCTCATAACTTCTTGTGATTATTTTTTTGGTAAAATCTTTTGAAATTGTTTCTCTAAATTCTCAAGTGTGAGTGCACCATCTACTTTATCTACAATGACTCCATTTTCATCTATAAAAAATGTACTTGGTAGTTTTCCAACTTTATAGAGATCCATCACTTGCTCCTTATGATCAGGAAGAATCGGAAAGGTTAAATCATATTTATCGATAAAGCGATCAACAACTAATGTATTAACATCCAAATTGACGGCAACGATTTCAATTCCTTTTTCTTTATATTCAGGATAAAGTTTTTCCATAAATGGCATTTCTGCTTCACACGGCTTACAATATGTCGCCCAAAAATTTAACATGACCCCTTTCCCTTTTAATTCACTTAATTGTATCGACTCTAATTCGTTGTTTGCGTTGATTTGTTCCAATTTAAAATCTGGTGCTTGATCCCCTGCCCGATATATTGATTTATCCTTGTTAAAATTAGCAACTAATGCGTATACAATTGCAGCTAGCATCAAAATTAATATAATGGAACGAAATATAAATCGTTTTTTCATTTTATGTGCTTTATTAGCTTTTCGTTGTTCCAAACTCATGCACATCACTCCTCGAACTATTATACCACTCAAACGTAGTGGAAATTATGGCGATTATTCAACATTTTTTGTTCCAAGATTCCACATCTGCTTAACTTCCTTAGGTGTAAGCGGTCTATGCTCACCTGGTTGTAGGCCATCTAAAGTTAAAAAGCCATATTTTTCACGTTTGATTTTTAATACGGGATAGCCTATGCCATTCATCATACGACGAATATGACGATTTTTCCCTTCACCTAAAGTGATTTCTAATATAGTTGTCTTTTGTTTTGAATCAACGGATAAGACTTTCCAATGGAGCGCTTTTAATAAGTCTTTTCCATCACGCACCCCTTTTTTCATTTGAAAAAGCTCATGTTTTTGGGGAATACCTTTTACTTTTACTATATAAACCTTTTCAATTCCATGGCGTGGATGCATAACTACGTTAGCAAAATCTCCATCATTCGTTAATAATAATAAGCCTGATGATTGATAATCTAATCGCCCAATAGGAAAAATTCGCTCCTTTATTTCAGGGAAAAAGTCAAGAACAACTTTCCGGTTTTTATCATCTTTCACGCTTGAAATCACTTCACGCGGTTTATAAAACAAAAAATAAACAGGTTCTTCCTTTTCTAATTTTATGCCATTTACTTCAATTTCATCTTTCTTTGATACTTTTGTACCTAATGTTGTTACCGTTACACCATTTACTTTTACTTTACCGTCTACAATTAGCTTTTCTGCTTTTCTCCTTGACGTAACACCGCTTTCGGCGATAGCCTTTTGTAATCTAATTCTTGAATCTGACATATGATCACCACTTTTTCTATACAAAATAAATAGCGCTAACATAAGTTAACGCTGTACGTTCTAAAATATCCATGATACAACGATTACTGAAGCTATTATACCAATCAAATCAGCGAGTAGTCCAACTTTTAGGGCGTAGCGCATTCTTTTTATTCCAACCGCTCCGAAGTATATCGTTAAGATATATAAAGTTGTATCGGTACTTCCTTGCATCGTTGAAGCAAGTCTCCCAATAAATGAATCTGGACCATAGGTTTGGATGAGTTCTGTCATCATCGCTAAGGAAGCAGTTCCTGATACTGGTCGAATGAATCCTAAAGGGACGATTTCAGCTGGAAAACCTAAGCAACTTAAAAGCGGTGTAATGAACTGTATAAAAGCATCTAAAGCACCTGAACTACGTAAAACCGTAATAGCGACTAACATACCTAATAAAAATGGTAAAAGGGAAATGGCAAGCGTTACCCCTTCTTTACCCCCTTCAACAAACAGTTCATATGCTGGCAATTTTTGCCATATGGCTGCTGTTAAGACAACTAAAATAAATAAAGGTATGATAGTAAAACTAATCGACGTTATAACATTCACCGTTATTCCCTCCCGACACTTCTATAATAGAAGAAACGATCTAATAGAAGTGCTGAAATAGTTGAAATAACCGTTGCTATTATGGTTGTCCCAACGATTTCAGTCGGTGCTATAGATTCATATTTCATACGAATAGCAATAACGGTTGTTGGGATTAACGTAAGACCAGATGTGTTTAAGGCAAGAAAAGTAATCATGGATCGTGAGGCTCTATCTTTTAATTGATTTAGCGCTTGCATTTCTTCCATCGCTTTAATTCCCATCGGTGTAGCTGCATTCCCTAGTCCAAATAAATTAGCTGTAATATTTGATAAAATATAACCAATGACTGGATGATCTTTCGGTAATTCTGGAAACAAACGTGCAATAAGTGGACGAAAGAACGATGATAAAGCTTTTAGTATATGGGCTTTTTCAGCAATTTTCATGATTCCTAACCAAAAAATGAGAACACTCATTAATTGAATAACAAGGCCGATTGCTTGATCAGCACTTTCAAAAATCCCTTGAGTGACTTGTTCTAATGTGCCATTAAATAAAGCATAAACGATTCCAATCAATATCATCATAACCCAAATAAGATTTACCATCTTTTTCCCACCTTAATAATTTGTTTGAATATGTTCATCGCATGATTTAAAAACGTATCATCATGTTTATGTTTGAATCCCCATTCATACATTGAAATATGATCATTCCAATCATCTGGTGCATTCAGAGTAACAGCAATCAATTCCATATCTTTTTCTTTAGCACTCGTCACTAATGTTCGTCCTGCTTTTTTTGTAAATCCGGTTTTTCCCCCTGTGCATTTCTCATATAGAGAGGTTAACAATTTATTCTTGTTATACCATGGGTACGTCCGTGTTTGAGCACGATATGTATCCATACCAGAAACAATTCTAAACGTTTCATTTCCCATCGCATATCGCATTAATAGTGCCATATCATATGCCGTTGAATAGTGGTTGTCCGAATGAAGGCCATGGGGATTCTCAAAATGTGTATTCGTCATGCCGATCCAACTTGCCTTTTCATTCATCAAATGAACGAAACCTTCCACACTGCCTCCAATATGTTCACTAATAACAATAGCAGCATCATTTCCAGAACGAAGCATTAATCCATAAACAAGATCTTCTATCGTCATTTTCTCTCCTTGTTCCAAATAAATGGAAGAACCTTCTGTATGTATAGCTCGTCTACTTGCTCTTGCTATTTCATTCATTTTTCCTGACTCAATAGCAATGATAGCTGTCATGATTTTCGTTATACTAGCAATTGGCTTCTTCTCATGGGCATGTTTTTCAAATATAATGTCACCTGTTTCACGCTCCATTAAAATCGCATGTTCAGCTGATAGATTTAAAGGTAAATGGGCATAAACAATGGATGAATAAAATGAAAAAGCTACAACTAAAAGCGGAATAAAACGACACAAAACAGTTGCCCCCTTCGTTATGTCATCTGTATATTTTATGCGCGTTTTATTCGGATATGATATTAAAAAAGCGGATCACTCATAAGAATGATCCGCTTTTCACACTTAATTTATCTTATTCTGATTTGCATCATCCATATTTTTGAAAAATAAATGTGTTTCTTTTTCTATATCTTCCTTCGTCAAGTCTTCAGGTAATGGTGGTAATTCATCTAAAGACGTAAGTCCAAAGTATGTTAGAAAATCCTTCGTTGTAGCAAACAACATTGGTCGTCCAATTGTGTTTTTACGGCCAACTTCCTCTATTAGTCCTCGTGACAATAATGTTTGTACAGGACGATCACTCTTAACGCCTCTTATTTCCTCTATTTCAGTCCTCGTTATCGGTTGCTTATAAGCAATGATAGCTAATGTTTCTAATGCTGCTTGTGACATCTGAGTCGTATGTGGTGTTTCAAGTAATTTTTTATAGTATTCACTGTGCTCTGGCTTTGTCGTTAAATAATAGACCCCTCTAGATTCTGTCAGCATCACGCCACGGTCTGTATGTTCATAATCGTATGCTAATTCATTTAAAATATGCAAAACGGTGGATTCGGTTGTCTCAATGATTTCTGCAATTTGTTTAACAGTTACTCCTTCATCTCCACTCGCAAAAAGTAGTCCTTCAATTACTGCTCTATAACTAGGTATTTCCATAATTTCATTACACCTCTCATAGCAATGCCATCATTTATTATGAATTGGGATAAATATATAAATGAGTGAAATTATCTTCTTGACGACAAAACACTTCATTTTGCTTCATTAATTGCAACAATGCCATAAACGTAATGACAATATGTGATCGTGATGGATATGGAAATAGGTGATCAAATAATATACCATTTCGTGCATGTTTGACAATCATAAGAATCTCTTCCATCCTCTGTTCAATTGGAATATCTTGTTTTTCAACTTTTGTATCAAGTGGACGATTCCATTGCTTACGTTCAAACATATGTTGTAATGCATCTAGCATATCATAGACAGAAGCTTCACCCTCATTTATGGTTGGGCGCTTTTCTTCTATATCAAAACTTTTAGGTGTCCTTGTAAAAGTTTGATTCTGTTCTCTTTCTTTTTCAGATAATACTTTTGCAGCTTCTTTATATTTACGGTATTCAATCAAACGTATAATCAAATCTTCACGTGGGTCTTCTTCGTATGTATCAAGTTCAGGGTCAATTTCTTGCTTTGGTAAGAGCATTTGACTTTTTAATGCTACTAATGTAGCAGCCATAACGAGATATTCACTTGCAATATTCAATTCCAATGTTTGCATCGTATGAACATAGTCCAAGTACTGATCGGCTAGTTCCGCCATTGGAATATCATAAATATCGATTTCGTATTGATTTACTAAATGCAATAATAAATCAAGCGGTCCTTCAAATGTTGACAATTTAACTTTATAAGCGTGACTCATACACCCATACTCCTTTTAAAAATAAAAATTACAAATGCCCATACACGTTTACTTCCATTAACATAATGTATTATGGAAAGACTGAATGTCTCTATTATATCATTGAAACAAAAGGAGGAATATTAAATGAGCGGTGGATACGGATATAACGGGGGTTTCGCACTGATTGTCGTTCTATTTATCCTATTGATTATTGTTGGTGCAGCTTGGTACTAAAACTTCCACTTCAGAATAAAAACCCAGCCCTGTGATGGGCTGGGTTTTATTTTGAATGAGAATCATATTCTAAATCACATTTTTTATAAAAACCATCAATCACTTCTTCAGCACAAATCTGATACTGATTATATTGTTGATGAATTTCACTAATTAACAGTTTGCCAATCCCTTGGTTACGATGTGATGGACTAACTGATAGATGTTGAATCACTGCTTGTTTTTCTTCCTCATTCACTTTAAGACCTATCACACCAATCATATCATCATCATCTTTCCAAAGATAGAGATGCCAATTCGGATCTGTTTCATACTGTTTAATCATATCTTGCAATGTTTTTACATCTTTTACTGTAGGCATAAAAGATAACAAACCCATTGCTATTTTTTCCAAGTTTTTTTTATAACGAATTAACATAGATACCCCTCATTACTAAATGACTTGCTGCAATACGTTATGCGTAAAAACAAAAAAGTTTTACGAAAATCAATAAGTGTGTATCATTTTATCATATTTCTAATTTATAAAACAAAAATGAACCAATAAGCGACACCCCAACCGAGTGCTATGATGAGTAAAATGATAAAAAGTATGATGTTTTTTTTACGTTGGTTCAAATGGATCATCCTCTTCCTAAAAAGCATAACCTAATTACTATTTACATCTATTTGTAACATGTTGTTTTATCGCTTCCATTATGATGTAACCATCAGATTGTTTTTTATTAACTTTATATGGGATGATATTTGTAAGCGCAAGCCAACCATTGAAAAAAAGTAAAAGCAAAATATATTTGCTAGGCATGCTATTATACATAATATAAAATAAAAATACAAAGATAACATTATTGAGAGGACCACAAATCGATATAAAAACGAGTTCCCATGTTTTATACGGGCGATTTCTTTTACTTATCGCTTGACCACTTAGAAAAAAACACAAATGAATCGATATATGCAATTTTTCAGTTGAAAAAGATGCAATTTCCCTTCCATGACCAATTGATAGATGCACATGATTAGAGCCAGTTAAGATTGAACCAATCATGTGGCCAGATTCATGGATTAAAGCACTTAATGGTGCAACAAATAAAATTAAATAGACGACTATATATCCATCCATTGTTCATGTGTACACTTATTCTTCCGTAATTTCTATCTTTGTCATGACATCACCGTTTGTCATCTTTTTTACATACTCCATTCCTGATGTGACTTTTCCAAATACGGTATGTACACCATCTAAATGTGGTTGTTGTTCATGAACAATAAAAAATTGTGAACTTCCAGTGTCTCTTCCTGCGTGTGCCATTGATAAAGAACCTTCAACATGTTTATGTGGGTTGCCATCAGTTTCACACTTAATTGTATATCCTGCATTACCTGTTCCGTTACCAATCGGACATCCACCTTGACTTACAAATCCTGGAATAACACGATGAAATGTTAACCCGTCATAAAAGTTTTCCTTTACCAGTTTAATAAAGTTCTCAACTGTTTTTGGAGCTTCATTAGGATAAAGCTCGAACTCAATTTTATTACCATCTTCCATTAGAATATATCCTTTAGACATATTTATCCACACCTTCTACTTTATAAATTAAACTATTCTCATGGCTCATTTTACCATGTATCACCTTTTATGAAAAGAAAAGGTATCATTTATCCGATATAAGGTAAATCATTCCGTACAACATCTTGATAAGTTTCACGCTTTATGACGAGTCGATGACGCCCATTTTCAACAAAGACGACTGCTGGCTTACTAAAGCGGTTATAATGACTTGCCATCGAATATCCATATGCACCTGTTGAAAAAACAGCTAGTAAATCTCCTGATTCTACATGTGGTAAAGATAAATCCCAAATAAGCATATCACCTGATTCACAACATTTACCTGCTACAGATATCTTCTGAGAAGCTGGGCTGTTCGCTTTATTAGCTAAAATGGCCTCATACTTCGCTCCATATAGAGCTGGCCTTAAATTATCAGTCATTCCGCCATCAACGGAAATATACTTTCGAATATGAGGGATATTCTTTATTGATCCAATTGTATATAACGTTATACCTGCATCGCCAACGATTGAACGACCAGGTTCAATCCATATTTCAGGCATTGGTATTTGAATTTTATTCGCTTGGTCTTCTACAGCTTTTATAAGTGCATTCACATATTGTGAACGGTGAAGTGGTTGGTCTTCTTTCGTATATTGTATACCAAAGCCACCACCTAAATTAATAACTTCTGGTTCATATTGATACATTTTATGCCATTTACTTAATTCGTTAAATAATCGGTTAGTCGCTAAAATAAAACCTTCTGTTTCGAATATTTGCGATCCGATATGACAATGCACACCTTTTAAATTAATGTACGGATGATGTTGGAGTTTTAAAAACGCTGCTTTCGCTTGACCATTTTGTAAATTAAAGCCAAATTTTGAATCCTCGTTACCTGTCATGATATAGTGATGTGTATCCGATTCAATACCAGGTGTGACACGTATTAGAGCATTTACTTTTTTCTTAAATTGACTTAATAACTTATCGAGTAGCTCGATTTCGTAAAAATTGTCAATGACGATACATCCTACACCCGTTTTGATGGCCATTTCTAATTCACTTTCACTTTTATTATTTCCGTGTAGATGAATTCTTTCAGGATCAAATCCTGCTTTTATCGCTGTGTATAATTCTCCTTTTGATACAACATCAACCGATAGACCTTCTTGTTGAATAACTTGTAATATACCAATGGATGAAAAGGCTTTACTCGCATATGCAACTCGTCCTTTAACCTGCTGTTCCTTAAAAGGATCCATAAAATCACGACAATTTTGCCTTACTCTCTCTATATCATAAATATATAGAGGTGTTTCATATTTTTTAGCTAAAAGGGTTGCATCTACCTCTCCAATCATAAGATGGCCGTGTTCATTCACTTTATAATTATGGTGTGTATATAGCATCGTGATTCTCCCCGTTTCATTCAAAATCTTACAAATACATTATCATAACAGAGGGAAAAACAAAAGTAGCTTACTTTTTATTTGATTGTGAAAACTGATTTTTAGGATGAACAATTTCCGGTCTTATGTTTAATAACGGTACTGGTAATCGCATGATGAAATGCCACATACCCCGTAAATCAAATGGAATAAATGGCCACATATATGGTGTCTTAAATGCTTTTAAACGTACAAGATAAATCAACACAAGAAGCGTTCCTATCATAAAGCCAGATACACCAAATAGGGCTGTCGTAATAACTAAAAAGAGCTTAACGATTTTATTTGCAATGCTTAATTCATAGCTTGGTGTTACATAAGATCCAATTGTGCTAATTGCGACATATAAAATAACTTCGGAACTTAATAAACCAACATCAACTGCAATTTGTCCAATCAATACAGCTGCAATTAATCCCATAGCTGTTGCTAAAGGAGTAGGTGTATGAACAGCCGCCATTCGGAGAAACTCAACACCGATATCCGCTAAAATGATTTGTAAAGCAATTGGAACATTCCCTTCTTCTTTTGGTCCTATAAAGCTAAGTTCAGGTGGGAGCAATGATGGTTCCATTGCAAATAATAGCCATAATGGGAGAAGAAAGAGAGATCCTAAAACGGCAAACAGACGAATCCAACGAATAAATGTTCCAGCAGCTGGTGCTTGACGATATTCCTCTGCATGTTCCAAACAGTTAAAATACGTTGTCGGTAAAATAATCACTGTCGGTGATGTATCGACAAAAACGACGACATGACCATCCATTAAATGACGCGCAACAACGTCAGGTCTTTCTGTATAACGCACCATAGGAAATGGGCTCCATTTACCACCTAAAATAAATTCTTCAAGTGTTTTATCCGCCATCGGTATACCATCTGTATCAATTTCATTGATTTTTTGTTTAACGACATCAATAAATGAGTCGTTTGCGATATCTTCAATATAACTGATACAGACATCTGTTTTAGAGCGTTCTCCTATAGCGAACATTTCATTTCTTAAACGTTCATCTTTAATACGACGCCTAGTTAAGCCTGTATTTTCTATAATATTTTCCGTATAACCGTCTCTTGAACCACGAATAACACGTTCTGTATCTGGTTCTTCTGGATTTCTTCCTGGATAATTTCTAACATCAATAATAAAAGCATATTTCTGTCCGTCAATAAAAATAGCGATTAAGCCGGTTAATATCTGATCTACTGCTTCATCCATCGTTTCAACACGTGAAACCTGTTCATGTATTAATCGATTCTCAATAACGTCCACCACATCACGCTTATTATGACGCTCGTCATTATTAAGCGAGACAAGTTCTTCTAATATTCTGCTAATAATTATACTATCAATTAAACCGTTCACAAAGTATAGTTGTAGTTTTTTATTTAATACAATAAAATGTCTGACACCAACGTCAAACGACTTTTCTAGTCCGATACGCTGTTTCATATATTTTTCTACGTCTTTAACATCACGATATATTTTTTTCATGAATTTCTCTCCTGTTTTGATTCATTATGTTTAATCAAAAAATAACCATTGGAATAGTGAGCCAGTTATTTTTCCAAATACGAATGCCATGACGAACCATTTTAGCCAGACTTTTAAATGGAGTCTTCTTAAAAAAATGGGAAATACATTCAGCACTTCAGCTAATGCCGCAATTAAAAGTCCATTAAATACGCCATGAAAACTACCCCATATTATGGATCCAAACAAAGAGTGGTCCCAAGCATTTACCGAAAAAGAAAGATAACCCGCAAATAGAGCACCGATCATAATCGAACTAATATAAAAATGAATTAACGATACCGTTTTTGTTATTTGAGTTAATCTCGGTAAGATTTTCAACATTGTTATTAATGCTACAAAGCCACCACCAACAGCCAAACCACTTGAAAAGCCAATGATAATTTCTAAAAGATTAATCCACATGTTTTTCATGTTTCTTTATATAATCATCAAGTGCATCTTGATATTTAGATATTTCTATTTCAAGTGGACTTGGCTCATTATTAAACCGTTTCTTAAACCAATGATTAAAAAATAGCAGCATACCTACTCCTAAGCCAAGTGAATAAGGAATTTGAATCCATAAAGGGGATTCGGCTACTTTTCCAGTTAACATATAATGAATCTTTTGTTGTGTTTCTTGCATACCGACATCGTAATGAAAATTCATGATGGTCATTGCAGTCCCAATAAATAATATAAACCAGACGATAACAGCTAATAAAATCGATGGAATGTTCTGTCTATGTGATATTTGAACAATTGTTTCACTTACACCGAAAAAATGTACATTTATTTTCGGAAATTCCGTTAATATGCACTTTCGTAAAAAAAATTGATCAATGACTACAACATGATTTTCCCGATTTTTATCATTTGAAATATCATATATTATCAATTCTCCAATATCCTTATCTAAGGGAGTGTTAATAAAAATATCAGCAATTGTACTTAGTTTAAGACTTGTACCACTTTTAACATGAAGCTTCTTTTTCATACGTAGATATACGGTGTGATCCATCAAATGTACCTCTCTTTTTTTATAGTCTCTACTATTATTTGATAAAATAGACATTTTATGAATGACTTTCATATGAGTTCCTTTAAAATACTGAAGCTTTTTTGTATCAGTATTTGTCTATAAACGTTTTTAAACTCTGGCTCTTCTCTGTTGTCTATTTTTTCCTTTAAAGTTTTCAAACGAATATTATTTTATAACAAAGAAAAACCATCCGATTGGATGGTGTTTCTATGTCTTCATCATAGTTTTCATTTCTTTAAGTATCTTTTTTTCTAATCGTGAAACTTGTACTTGTGACACTCCTAAGCGTTTAGCCACTTCAGATTGAGTTTGGTCTTTATAATAACGTAAATATAGAATAAGCCGTTCTCGTTTATCCAAAGTTCGTATGGCTTCTTCTAATATAAGTTTGTCAAACCAATTTTTCTCATCACCTGCTAATTGATCTAATAATGTAATCGGATCACCATCATTTTCAAATACTGTTTCGTGTATAGATTGCGGTGTTTTAAGTGCTTCTTCAGCATGAACGACTTCTTCAGGCGTGATGTCTAATGCTTCAGCAATTTCGTTAATCGTAGGTGTTCGACCAAATTTTTTTGTTAGCATGTCTTTTTTTCTTCGGATTTTATTCGCCATCTCTTTCAGTGAACGGCTAATTTTAACACTTCCATCATCTCGTAAAAAGCGCTGAATCTCACCGATTATCATTGGTACTGCATAAGTTGAAAAACGTACATTATATGATAGATCAAACTTATCGATTGATTTGATTAATCCGATACAGCCGATTTGAAATAGGTCATCTGGGTCATATCCACGGTTCATAAATCGTTGTACAACAGACCACACAAGGCGCGTATTTTTCTCTACTAAATAATCACGTGCTCTCTTATCTCCTTGTTGACTTTTTAATAAATATGCCTTTATCTCTCTATCCGATAATAAACCTTTCTGCCTTACATCCGATTTCTTAACATTGACATTCATTGGCCCCATTCCTATTCATGGACAACTTTCGTTTTTTTTGAGGACAACATTTTGGTCATATGGATAGATGTCCCCTTTCCCACTGATGATTCTATCTCGACAGAATCCATAAAGTTTTCAATGATTGTAAATCCCATACCTGAACGCTCAAGTTCTGGTTTTGATGTGTACATTGGTTCACGAGCCATCTCTATATCTTCAATGCCTTTTCCATAATCTGTAATAATTAAATCAAATTCACCATCATATAATTGACAGGAAATTTCTATTGTATGATTCGGTTCTTCGTTGTATCCGTGAATAATCGAATTCGTAACCACTTCTGATACGACTGTTTTAACTTCCATTAACTCGTCCATTGTTGGATTTAGTTGCGATATAAAGGCTCCCACCGCTACTCGTGCAAAAGATTCATTCTCACTTATACTCGCAATTTCTAAATACATACGATTTCTCATGAAGCCACCCCCAATGTCATTAATGCCTTTAATTCGTTCTCTTCTTGGCGAATAATCTTGAATAATCCCGACATTTCAAATATTTTTCCAATCATTGGGGAAACAGAACAGACAACAAATTCCCCTCCAAGCTGTAGCACTTCTTTATATCGACCTAAAATAACTCCTAAGCCTGAGCTATCCATGAAAGTCACCGCCTCCATATTTAATAGAACGTGCTTAATTGGCTGTGTGTACAGCTTTTCCTTCCAAGTTTCCCGTAAATTTTCTGCTTCATGATGATCAAGTTCACCAGCTAATCTTACAACAAGTACATTTTCTTTAACTGTAAAAGAATAAGATAAACCCATGTCAATCCCCCTTCGCATTAATAGGTATACATACTGTTTCTTTATTCCTATAATTAATTCCTGCTTTTAGACAAAAGAAGTTGTTATTCGCAAAATTAAGCAGTTGATTAACGAGCTTTCGACATATTTCCCAATGTACGTTTCAATAACGTTATAAATGATGCTTCTTTTATGTCTGATGCAACAATTAAAGGGGTTTTTGAAAGTTCTTGATTATTTGCTTTTACGGTTAACACACCGACTTGTTCTCCTTTTTTTAGAGGTAATGATAAATCTTGGTCAATCTCTATATATGTTTTTATATTTTCATATGGTTTCTCCTTCTTATAAATCGTACGAACATTGTGCTCTGTTACAATTTGAATATGTTCTTTTTCTGCTTTCAATAATGGTACAGTCTTTATGACTTCCCCTTTATCAAATAATTGTTCAGTTTCATAATGATTAAACGCATAATCAAGCATTTCTGAAGTTGCATGATTTCGTTTTTTTACTGTATCAGCACCCATTACAACTGTAATCATTCTCATATCATTCTTTTTCGCAGTCGCCGTTAAACAATACTTTGCTTCACTTGTATAACCTGTCTTTAAACCATCGACTCCTGGGTAAAATCTCACGAGTTTATTTGTATTAACGAGCCAGAATTCATTCTTCTTTCCTTTTCGTAGGTAGTCTTCATAGATTGATGTATATGTTGTAATATCATCATACTGTAGTAGTGCTTTAGCTATGATTGCCATATCATGTGCTGTACTATATTGTCCTTTCGCTGGTAATCCAGTAGCATTTTTAAACTGCGTGTTTTTAAGCTGTAATTCAATAGCCTTTTCGTTCATTCTATTCACAAAGTTTTGCTCACTACCACTGATCCGTTCAGCTAAAGCAACACTCGCATCATTCCCTGAAGCAATTGCAACACTTTTAATTAAGTCTTCTACCGACATTTCTTCTCCAGCTTCTAGAAACACTTGTGATCCGCCCATAGATGATGCATTTTCACTGATACGTACCATTTCATTCTTTTTTAAGTTTCCTTTATCTATTTCTTCCATGACGATTAATAATGTCATGATTTTCACCATGCTAGCAGGTGGGAGTTTTTCATTTGCATTCTTTTCAAAAATAATTTTTCCCGTATCCTGTTCCATTAACATGGCTGACTTTGCATCAGCAGCAAGTTCTAATGACTGATTTTCTTCCTGGGCAAATACAGGTGTAATGATAGAAAAAATTAATAATAAACTGATAAACAAATATAATATTGTCCTCATATTCTCTTACCTCCAGCAATCAATATCATATATATCGTTGCCATTTTTTTGCTTTTTTAAACAAAAAAACGCATGTTATACATGCGTCTACGAAATGATATTATGAATTAATCGTGGAGATGTCACATTGTCACCTGAGATTAGGATGCTCTCATAAATCTTAGGCTTTATATCTGATATATCTTCATGATTTGAATGTATAGTAACGAGTGTTTCACCTGCTTTAACAGATTCTCCTATTTTCTTATGTAGAACGATTCCAACCGCTAAGTCAATAACATCGTCCTTCGTCTGTCGACCCGCGCCTAATGACATAGCTATTGTTCCGATATCATCGGCAATGATTTTAGAAACTGTTCCTGATTTTTTCGCTGGGACCTCTATTTTATATTTAGCTTGTGGTAAACGATCAGGGTCATCAACTACTTGTGGATCTCCTCCTTGTGATTCAATAAATAGCTTAAACGTTTGTAAAGCTTTACCATTCTGAAGATTTTCTTCTAGTTTTTTTCTAGCTTCTTTTTCGGTTTGTACCACACCTGATAATACAACCATATAAGTACCTAATGTTAAACAAAGTTCTGTTAAATCTTTTGGCCCGTTTCCTTGTAATGTTTCAATCGCTTCTTTTACTTCAAGTGCATTTCCGACTGCATAACCAAGTGGTTGATTCATATCCGATATGACAGCAATAGTTTTTCGATTTGTTTTATTACCTATTGCTACCATTGATTTAGCCAATTCCTCCGCTTCTGATGCTTGTTTCATGAACGCTCCTTGTCCAGTTTTTACATCTAAAACAATGGCGTCTGAACCGGCTGCTATTTTCTTACTCATTATTGAACTTGCAATAAGCGGAATGGAATTAACTGTAGCTGTGACATCTCTAAGGCTATAAATCTTTTTATCAGCGGGGGTTAAATTACCTGTTTGCCCAATTACAGCCACTTTATTTTGATTCACCCGTTGAATAAATTCATCACGTGTAATTTCAATATGAAACCCTGGGATAGATTCCAGTTTATCTAAAGTTCCTCCCGTATGCCCTAAACCTCTTCCACTCATTTTCGCTACTGGAACTCCTAATGAAGCTACTAAAGGAGCTAAAATCAAGGTCGTCGTATCTCCTACGCCACCTGTTGAATGTTTATCCACTTTGACGCCTTCAATGGCTGATAAATCAATTGTATCCCCTGAGTCTACCATTGCTTTTGTTAAATAAGCTAGTTCTGTCTGATTCATTCCTTGAAAATAAATAGCCATTAAAAGCGCACTTACCTGATAATCAGGGATTGTTCCATTAGTATATCCTGAGATAAAATAACGAATTTCGTCCTCTGATAATATCAATCCATCACGTTTTTTTTCTATAATATCATACATTCTCATATGTGATCACCTTCATTTATTCGGTAAGTGTTTTAATATTTCTTTTACAAATTTGAGAAAATCTTCCTTAACCTTCTCTGTCGTCTCAATGACTTCATCATGTGTTAAAGGTTGATTTAAAATACCTGCTGCCATATTTGATATACATGAAATGCCTAAGACACGAAGTGATGCATGATTAGCTACAATGACTTCTGGTACAGTTGACATGCCTACTGCATCTGCACCTAATGTTCTGAGCATTTTCACTTCAACAGGAGTTTCATAGACGGGACCTTGATTGGCTACATAAACACCTTCTTTAACAAGAAGACCGATTGATTCAGCACAACTTCTTGCGATATCAATATATTGCCGATCATAAGCCGAGGATAAATCAGGGAATCGTGGTCCTAATTGTTCATCATTCGGCCCAATGAGTGGGTTTATCCCCATATTATTTATATGATCTGTTATAATCATCAAGTCTCCTGGGCGAAATGCTTCGTTAATGCCACCTGCGGCATTTGTTACAATAAGAGATTCAATACCTAATTCTTTCATTACTCGTATCGGGAAAGTGACTTGCTGCATCGTATATCCTTCATAATAATGAAAACGCCCTTGCATAGCTACGACATGCTTTCCTTGTAGTGTTCCTATCACAAGGCGACCCTCATGTCCACCTACAGTAGAGCTTGGAAAATGAGGAATATCCTCATAATTAATCATAACTGGTTGTTCAATCTCATCTGCCAAAACACCTAATCCTGAACCTAATACGAGACCTATAGATGGCTTTGTATCTATTTGTTTTTCTATAAATGCACTCGCTTCTTTAATTAAATTTAAGTCCATTTAATCACTCCTCTAATACATATTTTAAAAAGCTTTTCCCGTATTTTGGAAGACTAACATTAAAATTATCAGCAATAGTCGCGCCGATGTCGGCAAATGTTTCTCTAATAGGAAGTGCTTTTCCTTTAGTTATATCACGATGATAAACAATAAGTGGCACGTATTCTCGCGTATGATCTGTCCCATGATGTGTTGGATCATTTCCATGGTCAGCTGTTATGATTAATAAATCATCTGATGTTAATTTATTGAGAACTTTAATGATTTGGCGATCATATGCTTCAAGTGCTTTTCCATACCCGATTGGATCACGACGGTGACCGTATTTCGCATCAAAGTCAACTAAATTTAAAAAACATAATCCATGAAAATCTCGATCAACTGTTTCTATAAGTTTTATCATTCCATCATCATTACTCTTCGTTCTAATCGCTTCTGTAATGCCTTCACCATCATAGATATCTGATATTTTTCCAAGAGCAATGACATCATAATTATTGTCTTTTAATTCATTCATCACAGTACGTCCAAACGGTTTTAATGCATAATCATGACGATTAGCTGTACGTGTAAAATTGCCAATTTCTCCGATAAAAGGTCTAGCAATGACACGTCCCACCATATATTTTTCATCCAATGTTAATTCTCGAGCTATTTCACAAATACGATACAATTCTTCTAAAGGGACAACTTCCTCATGAGCCGCTATTTGCAATACACTATCCGCTGAAGTATATACAATGATGGCACCTGATTCAATATGTTCTTTTCCCAATTCTTCAATAATAGCTGTTCCTGATGCAGGTTTATTACCGATGACTTTTCTTCCTGTCTTTTCCTCCAATTGAGCAATTAATTCGTTCGGAAATCCGTTCGGAAATGTGCGAAACGGTTGCTCAATATGTAAACCCATAATTTCCCAATGACCTGTCATTGTATCTTTACCAACAGATGCTTCTTGCATTTTTGTATAATGAGCTTGTGCTTGTTCGACAGATGCAATTCCTTTTATAGGCCGTATATTGCCAAAACCCAACTTTTCCATATGGGGCATATGTAATCCGCCCATCTCTTCAGCAATATGGCCAATTGTATCTGCACCTTTATCACCATATTGTTCAGCATCTGGAGCTTCACCAAAACCAACTGAATCGAGTACAATGAGAAAGATTCGTTTAAATGTTTTCATAATTGTCAACCTCCTAATATATAATTATAGTTGTATGATGTCAGACAACTATAACACAAAGATTTAAGCACGTGGATGATATTGTTCATACACTTCTTTCATCCGCGTCCTTGTTACATGTGTATAGATTTCTGTTGTTGAAATATCTTCATGACCAAGCATCTCCTGAACAGCCCTTAAATCGGCTCCATTCTCCAATAAATGTGTTGCAAATGAATGGCGTAACATATGTGGTGAGATTCTTTTCTTTATACCAACTTGTTGTGCTAGTTGTTTCATAATTTTCCAAAAGCCTTGTCTTGTTAATGGGCGACCATGATGATTTAGAAATAAGGTGTTTTCAGATTGATTTTGCTTGATTAACTTAGGTCTTGCTTGATCAAGATAATCGTTAACTGCTTGTAAAGCGATATCCCCAACAGGTATAATACGTTCCTTTGATCCTTTACCTATACAACGAACAAAGCCCATCGTTCGATGAAAGTCACTCTGCTTTAATTCGATTAATTCAGTTACACGTAATCCTGTAGCATAAAGCAATTCAATCATCGCTTTATTTCTCATATCTAACGATGTTTTAACGTTAATGGACAAAAGTTTTTCGACTTCAGATGTAGATAACACATTCGGCAATTTACGCGATTTCTTTGGTATATTAATATGTTCACTTATATCTATCTTTACGATACCGTCCTGATATAAAAAGCGATGGAACATCCGTAAAGAGGATATATTTCTCGCTATCGTTGTTGTCGCCTTACCACTTTCTTTTAGTAAATTTAAAAACTGCATCAAATCAAGTCTTGAAACATCAATCCACTTCGATTTCTTTCTTTCCTTCTCTATAAATTCACAATAAGATCTCAAATCTAGCTCATAAGCACTTAATGTATTGGATGCTAGTCCTTTTTCAACTTGTAGATAATGTAAAAAATCATCAATCGCATGTTGTAACATTTGTTTATTCCCCAAATCTAAAGAATAATCGAAAACGATTCATATCATCGTTATGAAACACTTTAATAGCAGGACCTTCAGGTGGTTCATAACGATGGAACTGTTCATATTCTAAATGCATAAAACGGAGTCCAAAATAAAATAGAAGCGTACACGCGATAAAAATAATAAAAACTTTTAATGTGCGCCAAACCATTCTCTTCATCTAGCATACCCACTTTCTTACTTAACTTGTTAAAAGATATGCCAAAATAAAGAGATTTTATACATGTTATGGGTTAAAAGTGAGTATAAACTACTTTGTCATTCGTGATTTTTTCAATTTTGCTTGTTGACACTTTTTACATACTCCATGAAATGTTAAACGATGATCTTGTACTTGAAATCCCCATTCTTCTTCTACTTTCTTTTCAACATCAACTAATAGATTCTCGAATATTTCTTGAATCGATCCACACTCTACACATACGAGATGATGATGAAAATGTTCTAGTCCTTCTTGACGCAAGTCATATCTTGAAACACCATCACCAAAGTTTATCTTCTCAACGATTTGCAATTCTAATAAAAGCTCTAAAGTCCGATAGACGGTTGCCAAGCCTATTTCGGGAGCTTTTTCTTTCACTAATAAATAAATATCTTCTGCACTTAAATGATCCTCTTCACGCTCTAACAAAACTTTAACTGTCGCTTCGCGTTGTGGAGTTAATTTATAGCTTTGTGCATGAAGTTGTTTTTTTATCCGATCTAGACGATGTTCCATGAGCTTCCCTCCTCATATCCCATCTTTATTATATGCACACAAAAAAATCATGTCAAAGTATAATCGATTTTATATAAAACTTATTTTAACAATATGAAGGTCTCTATGCTTTACTTTGATGTATAATAAGTTTTAATCAAAGATTGCATCGCCTCATTTGTAATAAAAGCTTCAATTGTTGCAGCGAGGAACGAAATGACGATTAAAAAAAGAAAAACAACTAAATATTGGGCAAAAGGTCTGAAAATCGGTTGCGAGAATTTTCGTGAGATGAGCTTATTAAATAAGGTTAATGAGAAAATCATCGACAGACTCCCAGCAATTAAATAAATCGGTATGATTAATAGATTTTGTGGTGCAACAGCTATACTTGCAATCAAAAAACCTTTCATACCAAGTTGATTCACAAGAAATCCAACCGTAAACCCAACGACTAATCCTTTTAAAAACAGCAGAATCCAAACAAGTGGTAATCCTATGATGGATAGACCTAGGATAAATATAAAAATGAGATATTTAACATGATAGGCAAAACTACTTTTTAATATATCGATTCGATTTAAAAAATCTTCTGTAGCTAATTGGCCGAAAAATTTTTCTAAATAAAAAAAGAGGTCTTGTTTTTGCACAAAATGCATGCTATTTACGATAAACGCACCGAATATAATGCCAGTTAAAAACAAAATGATTGTAAATACATACGTTGTCGCATGTTCTTTAAAATGAGTCCAAATAGCTTTTTGCGTATACATTGATACCCTCCATTTCTCTAACCTTTTATATGATTAATCTATGAAGGATATCTAGTAAACATGTATGAAACAAGAGATTTATATTTTATTTCTTAACTTGTCCATACTTGCCCCCGCCACCAGGAATAATATCAAGTTTCCCTTCTCGCATTTGAATGATTAGTTTAGCTAAACGTTCAGAAATGACCTGAGTTAATTGCTCGTATGGTACGTAATGGAGAATATTCATTTCTGTATTGAAATAAGTTAATAAACGCTCGTATGTTTTTGGACCTAGCTCTGGGAGAAATTCTAATGGGATTTGATACAAATAAGGTGGACGTTTTAAGCACACGGTATCCGCTTGACCAATTTCTGTTATACGGTCTTTTACCCCTTTAATGATTTTCTTACTGCCACAATGGACACATTGATTAACGCTTGGTTCATTCTGCTGCATACAGTCTTGACAAACTGTCGTATAATATTTGCCAAGCATTGGATTCATACCGAAATTCCTTATCCACTTTCTACCGCCTTCTTGCTTAAGTGCAAGCGAAAACTCTTTAAACGATGGCTCTTTTATAGCGATTTGTTGATATTCTCGAGCTATTTTCTTTAATGAATGGGCATCAGAATTCGTTAAAAACGTATACGCATGAAGTTCTTTTATTTGATCCGCCATCGTTGTATCGGAACTTAGTCCTAGTTCAATACCATCAATTAATTTAGGATCTAATACTTCTTGTAAAGATGTAACCACCCCTTTGCCATATAAGCTTTTAAAAGGCGTAAACACATGTGCTGGAA
Organism: Cerasibacillus quisquiliarum; assembly: GCF_014202495.1. Classification (GTDB taxonomy): domain Bacteria; phylum Bacillota; class Bacilli; order Bacillales; family Amphibacillaceae; genus Cerasibacillus; species Cerasibacillus quisquiliarum. Next base: position 77,451 of record NZ_JACHHA010000002.1, read on the forward strand.
TAAAAAGACCTGCTAACTCTTTCACCTTTTGTTGCAGTTCTTTTGCCGAACCGTAAAAACGTTGTGAGCTTAATGAAATATTGGTCATACGCGTTTTTAACCAATTTGAAAACATTTCCATCGATTTAACAGTAGGAACAAAACATAGGACATGAAGCGGACCTTGACAATTTTTATCATATACTTCGATCTCAGATCCTAATAATACCGTCACTTTTTCAAAACGAATGCCTCCATCCAATAATTCTACTGCAAGATCTGCTTCTAAAAGCTCTTTTAATTCACGTATAACATTTGGCGCATGAGCATCTATTATACCTATTAAATCAATGCCTTTCCGACGACTAGACTCTTTTAATATATTTGTTAACGTTAATTGCTTCGAAGCTGTGATTTTAACAGGTTGATTCATATTATCGCGCCCGATATGGATATGCATATCAGCAAAATATGTTCGTAAAGTCATTTTAATAGCCCCGATGATTCAAGGTATAAAACAGCGTAATTTGTTTTAGCATCATGAATGCGTTCATCTTTTACATATTTTTTCGCTTCATCGAGCGTCAGCTCAATGACTTCGACGAATTCGTCCTCATCGCCTTTGGGTGGATCTTCTAAACGGACAAGATCTTTTGCTAAATAGATGTAAATTAATTCATCTGCAAAACCTGGCGATGTATAAAATGATGTTACCAATGTTAATTCTTTCGTTGTATAACCCGTCTCTTCTTCTAGTTCACGACGAGCTGTCGTAAGAGGCTCTTCGTTTCTCTCTAACTTTCCCGCTGGTATTTCGACCAATGATTTTTCTAGTGGTTTTCGATACTGTTCAACAAAGACGATTTTTTTATCCGGTGTGACAGCAATAACGGCTACTGCTCCTGGATGTTTAATTATTTCACGTTTTGAATATTGGCCATTCGGTAATTCGACATCGTCCACTTGTAATTGGACGACTTTTCCTTGAAATATATGTTCAGTTTTAATTGTTTTTTCTTCAAATTTACGCATCTTGTCACCTCTAACTATAGTTTAACCAATCCACTTAATTGTAACATACACTTGCCTTTTAAATGAACGATTCATAAAATAGAAGGAGTTACCATTTGAGGAGGGTGTTATTTTTGAAAAAGAATCGACTCGGACAATCTGACCTTTATGTTTCTGAACTTACTCTAGGTTGCATGTCACTTGGAACAAATAAAAAACAAGCGCGACAAATTGTTGATACAGCTCTTGATTATGGCATTAACCATCTAGACACAGCAGATTTATATGATTTTGGTGTCAATGAGGAAATTATCGGAGAAATTATTAAAGACAAGCGCGAACAAATCATTTTAACGACAAAAGTAGGTAATCATTTCAATCCTCATAAGAGGGATTGGTTCTGGGATCCTTCTAAAAAATATATTTTAGAAGCGGTCAAAAAGAGTTTAAATAGACTACAAACAGACTATATTGATTTTTACATGTTACATGGTGGAACGATTGATGATCCTATTGATGAAACGATTGATGCTTTTGAGACATTAAAAAGAGAAGGTCTTATTCGTGCATACGGTATTTCCTCAATTCGTCCAAATGTCATTCGTGAGTATGTCAAGCGTGCAAACATTGATGCTGTAATGATGCAGTATAATATATTTGATCGTCGACCTGAAGAAGCGATTCTTTCATTGCTCGAATCAGAAGGTATTAGTGTATTAGCTCGTGGACCTTTAGCTCAAGGAATGCTAACGATGAACGGTAGGAATATAATCTTCGAGAAAGGCAAACAAGGCTACTTAGACTATTCTACTGATGAGCTTTTAACGATATTCGACCAGTTAAATCAATTAAATATAAATTTAAATGAACTTGCATTAACTTATATATTGAAACACCCAGCAGTTAGCAGTGTTGTTTTTGGAGCTAGTTCTTTAAAACAACTTCAAGAAAATATTGCTATTGACTTAACAAATCCAATGAATGATGATTTATACGAATATATTCAAGCATTGACAAAGCCGATTACTTATCAACAACATCGTTAAAATTAACAGGGCATCAATTGCCCTGTTTTCTATGTGGCGTAATGTCCGCCAACTAGTTGACTGCGATATCTAGCTGTTCCATGCTCTGTAAAGGAGACCGCTCGTAGTAAAGCGTCTGAACCATAATCATGTCGAATATCATCCATTACGTAACCGAGTTTCCATTCACGAATGCGATCTCCTGAAAATAATTGCAATTGCAGCTGGTTGTCTTCAACGATCTGATCCAATGAAACTGATATTTTACGAACTGTTTTATGCATATAAAACTGGCGAAATAAATGCATACAAGCTGCATATATTTCCATCGTTATATTTGTAGGTGTTTCTAGAGAGATTGAACGATGAAACCCTCCGCCACCGTCATGTTTACTATAACCAATGCCAAGATGAATCGTTCGCCCTGCTTTTTGATCTTCCCGAGCTCTTCTTGCAACTTCTTCACACATTTCTAAAATAACATGAGCGATTTTTTCTGGATGATGATAATCACGTAATAATATTTGACTTTTTCCATAACTGACTTGTTCTGTTAACAGCGGAGTCCCTAGTTGTGATAAATCAACACCATGCGCGTGATAATATAATTGGTTACCTATGACACCGAAAGCTTTTTCTAATTGAGTTAAAGGATAATGCGCTAAATCACCAATGGTAGAAATCCCCATACGGTTGAGTCGTTTTTCTAACGGACGACCGATTCCCCACATCTTCGACAAAGGCTTAACAGGCCATAATTTTGTCGGAACATCATCATATGTCCAATGAGCAATGCCCATTTCTTTCGCTTCTAAATCAAGACATAATTTTGCCATTAACATATTCGGACCTATTCCAATCGTAGCGGTTAAACCGAATGTATCCTTTAATTCATTGATGATTCGTTTAGCCAATTGATTATAATCTCCAAAAATATGACACGTACCAGAAACATCTAAAAAACTTTCATCTACACTGTACGTATGAATCGCTTCTTGCGGCACGTATTTATTAAATAAGCGCGTAATCTCAACGGATACTTGTAAATATAAATTCATTTGTGCGGGAACGATAATAATTCGATCATCTTGTGGAATCTCGAATAAACGATTGCCGGTCCGAATACCAAATTCATGTTTCAGTGCAGGTGTAGCTGCTAAAACGACACTTCCATCTCGATTTGTATCGGCAACAACAGCTAAATAAGTAGACAATGGATCTAATCCTCTATCTAGAGCTGCACAACTCGCATAGAAGCTTTTCATATCGATACAAAAAATCGTCCGTTTCGGCAATGCTTCGTAATTAAGCATTCTACTCAATCCCCTTTCCTCGCTATCTAAGCTCTATTATAAGAATGTATGTTCTGTTTATCAAGTTGTAATTTCTAACAAAAAGAGGCTGAGACAAAACCTCTGATGATGAAAAAACTATTTTTGTTCACTTTTTCCTTATGTCCCAGTCTCCTTCTCCTAATGATCATGACAGTACATGAACTATCATTAAAGCGAGCTGGGGTTTGTTTAAATAGTAAACTATTATCGACTATTATTCGCTATCGTTTGAAGTTTTGGATGAAATCATGTGGAGTAGAGAGAACTACTCTGCATGGATTTGAAGATTTACGCGTAACCATGCGGAGTGGAGCTATCTACTCTGCATGGATTTGAAGATTTGCGCGTAACCATGCGGAGTGGAACTAACTACTCTACATGGTTTCTAAGATTTGCGCGTAACCATGCGGAGTGGAGCTATCTACTCTGCATGGATTTGAAGATTTGCGCGTAACCATGCGGAGTGGAACTAACTACTCTGCATGGATTTGAAGATTTGCGCGTAACCATGCGGAGTGGGGCTATCTACTCTGCATGGATTTGAAAATTTACGCGTAACCATGCGGAGTGGAACTAACTACTCTACATGGTTTCTAAGATTTGCGCGTAACCATGCGGAGTAGGGAAGTTTTCTTGTTTCCAATTTATACTTTTGTATTTTATCATCTAATAAAAACAAAAGAGCATCTTTTGGTATGGATTTAGAAGTGAAACTTCAAGAAAATGATATCGCATTTGCATTAATGGCGATAAACTTAAGAAAGTATACCGCCAAAATCCGAAACAAAAAAGAAATTGCGGAAACATTTCAATGTTGTTTCCGCAATTTTTCTCATTTAAAACTTGCTTTGTCCCAGTCCCTTTTTGATGTGATACACAAGTACACCGTTCTCTTCACTCACTTTAACCTTATCGTCTGCTTCTAAATAGTCGAGTTGCCCTACTGTTTCAGACATTGTAAATACTAATTGTGTCCTATATTGTGTTGGAAATAGCTTTTGACAAATCTCAAATGGTGTACGTGGTTTTTGTTGAATCATCTTATATACAACAGTAGCTCGTTCCTCTTGTTCATTCAATTGCTTAGTGATATGTGATGAAATATTAGAAAAAATAGGACCGTGCCCAGGTAAAACATTCTTTATACCTAGTGACAAACACTTTCTTAAATTCGCTTGATATTGTAAAAGTGGTTTCGCACGTTCAACTTGGTCAATAGGTTCTAATAATGGATTAGGCGAAATATGGTATAAAAGATGATCACCACCGATAAACGTTCCATGTTTCTTGTTAAAAAATGATAAGTGACTTTGTGCATGCCCTTTTGTATCGATGACTTGCCACTCAGCATGTCCAGGTAAGAAGTCTCCATCTGTAAGCTCATATGTCACTTCACCTGTTCCGATATAATGAATCATCCCACGATAACCATTTAAAGAATCTCGAACATCATCTGGGACACCACAACGTTTAAAAAAGTGTTCATAAAACAATTCGTATTGCTCAAAAAATACCTGATCACGTGTTAACCAAGGATCAATATATGCGTGAGCAGCAATCTGTTGAACCTTTGGTAATTGATCGATTAACCCAATATGATCAGGATGATGGTGTGTTAAAACAACCTGTTCAATATCATGAACACTATAACCGATGCTTTTTAACTGATCATTTAAAGCTTCCCATGCTTCTTTCGTTTTAACTCCTGTATCAATTAATGTAAGTACGTCACCTGTCAACAAGTACATATGTACATCCCCGACTGGAAATGGAGTTGGTACAGTAATCTGATATATGTCCTGTTTGGAAACTACCATATACAACCTCCTAAAATGAATGACCATTCAGCTTCATTATATTCTAGCCTTTTTAAAATCATTTGTCACATAGAATGAATTGACAACTGAGACAAAATAAAACACAATCAAACGAGAGGTGAAAATAATGGGTGGAAAAATATTTGCCCATCGTGGAGCTAGTCAACTTGCTCCTGAAAATACGATGCCGGCTTTTGAACTGGCTTATCAATTAAAAGCAGATGCGATTGAAACAGACGTGCAATTAACAAAAGACCGTATCCCAGTCTTATTTCATGACATTCGTTTAAATCGGACGACGAATCAAAAAGGGTACATTAAAGACTTTACTTATGAGCAGTTAACAAAACTTGATGCTGGCTCATGGTTTTCAAAAAAATATATTGGAACATCCATCGTTTCGTTAGAAGACTTTTTAAAGTGGGTGGAAGATAAACCACTGATGATTAATCTCGAATTGAAAAATCATAAAATAGCTTATAAACATTTAGAAGAAATAGTGCTTGAAATGATTGAATATTTTCAAATGGAAGAAAGGATCATTTTATCAAGTTTTAATCCAGCAAGTGTTCAGCGTTTGGCGAAAATGACACATATTCAAACGGCTTTCCTCACCTCTAAACGGCGAACTGACCTTGTTGAATATGCCCAATCACTTGGTGCAACAGCACTTCATATTCAATATCGCTTACTACGAGGCAATATTGTTGAACAGAGTCGTAATAGAAATATGCCATTAAGAGTTTATACTGTTAACAAACGACGACAGCTTTTAAGATGCTTCCAAAAGAAATGTGATGGTATAATAACAGATGTCCCACATAAAGCACAGCGAATACGAAACCTTTTTCGAATATAATTGGAGGTTTAAACATGAAACTGACATTTTTAGGAACAGGTGCGGGAATGCCTTCTAAAGAACGTAACGTATCGGCAATCGCTCTTTCCCTACTACAAGAATCAAATAGTGTATGGCTATTTGATTGTGGTGAAGGAACCCAACACCAAATTTTACATACATCTATCAAACCACGAAAGGTAAATAAAATTTTTATTACCCATCTCCACGGTGATCATATTTTTGGTTTGCCGGGGTTTTTAAGCAGCCGTTCTTTTCAAGATGGTGATAAATTAACCATTTACGGTCCAAAAGGCATTAAACAATATGTAGAAGCAAGTTTGGCCATAAGTGAAACACATCTTTCTTATCCCCTTCATATTGTCGAATTATTTGAAGGAAAGATATTAGAAACGAAACAATTTAATGTGTATTGCAAAAAACTTGACCATGGAATTCCAAGCTACGGTTTTCGCATCGAAGAAAAGGATCGTCCTGGAAAATTACAAGTAGACAAGCTAAAAGCACTCGGCATTTCCCCAGGTCCAATCTATAAAGAAATTATCGAAAGCGAAACATATACACTACCAAATGGCACAATCATTGAACGGAAACAGGTTCTCGGACCGACACGACCTGGAAGAATCGTATCAATCCTTGGTGATACAATAGCACATGAACAATACCATACATTTATCAAAAATTCTGATGTCCTTGTACATGAAGCAACTTTTAGTAAGGACCATGAAGATTTAGCTAAAAAATATCATCATTCAACAACAAAACAAGCTGCTCAATTAGCAAAACTTGGTACTGTCAAAAAGCTAATTTTGACACATATTTCATCACGTTATCAAGAACAAGACTATGCTCTCCTACTTGATGAAGCAAAACAGATTTTTAAAAACACGGTACTCGCAACAGATTTTTACGAGGAAGAAATCATTCGACGTGACAAATAAAATTAGAGTGGATAAATGACAATTCAGAAGGTGTGATTATCACAACCGATTTATTTTTTAGTCAAGAAACAATAGGCTATTCGTTTAGAAAAAAACTTAAATGATTATGATTAAAACAAAAGTGAAAACGATGTATAATGCATTAAAACGAAAATTTAATAAACTCTCTATGAAACACAGTTTTTTTAAAGGATGTCTCAAGTTTATTAAATAAGCACGTTAACCGATATTTTTCAGTTAAATTAAAGGAGAGCAAATAGCGACCACTAACTAAAAACAAAACGCTTCGATTTACCCTTTCGCTATGCTGGCGAAAAGATCATACAGCTCGTTAAAAAATGATGAAATAAATCTGTTCATTCTGATAAAAAATCATCAAGAAAATCCTTTTGGAAACTTGTTTGTGGTTTCAAGCTTTCATCGGAATTAACAAGTCGTTTGAAAGGATTTTCTCCATATTTTTCAGTTAATTGTTCAATCGTAACGTCAAGCTTTTCTTTTTCTTCTTCTTTCTCGTATGTAAAAAGATCTAGTTGTTTTGCAATATGCTTCTTTTCCTCAATATCTTGTAATGTCACACCTAATAGACGAACTGGACGACGATCCCAATGATTATTTAACAATTCTCTCACAATAGACATGATATGATCCTTATCATCGATATAGTAAGGTAATGTTTTACTACGGGTAATGGTTTGACGATTACTAAATCGAATCATTAATTGTACTGTTCGTCCCACTCTTTCTTTACGCTTTGCACGACGAACGACACTGTCAGCTAAATCAGATAATACACGGATGATGTCTCGTTCATCCGTTGTATCTTGTGGCAAAGTTTGTGAATTTCCGATACTTTTCAATTCATGAACAGCATCTGGATCAACTGGACGTAAATCAACCCCATTCGCACGATTCTTTAAACGCTCTCCGTTAACACCTAACATTTGTTTTAATATATAAACATCTTTATTTGCTAAATCACCAATTGTTTCAATTTGCAATGTACGAAGCTTTTTAGCAGTCTTTGTACCGACACCATACATTTTTTCAATGGGAAGCGGCCAAAGGATTTGCTTAATCTCACGCTTTCTTAAAATCGTTATACCCATCGGCTTCTTCATATCTGAAGCCATTTTTGCAAGAAATTTATTCGGTGCAATTCCGATACTGCATGGTAAATCTAATTCAGTATATATGCGGTTTTGTAAATCTTTAGCTAATTGAACTGGACCACCCGGGTAGTTAGTCTCTGTTACATCTAAATAAGCTTCATCGATAGACACAGGCTCTACCAATGGTGTCACGTCCCTAAGCAAGCTAAATATTTTGCTTGATGCTTTTCGATAGCGAGCAAAATTTGGTTTTTTAACGATTAAATTCGGACATTTTTTACGTGCTTCCCATAGGGGCATTGTTGTATACACACCTTCGTCTCGCGCTTCATAACTACTTGTAACTATTATTCCTTTCCTTTCTTCTGGATTGCCAGCAATAGCTAATGGCTTACCTTTTAACGATGGGTTATATGCCATTTCTACAGAAGCATAAAAACAGTTCATATCAATATGGAAAATAACTCTCCCTTTTTGTGGTTTAAACTGTAACATGTATGACACCTCTATACATTAATAAAAAATCCCAGTATAAAACTAGGATCTTTTATTAAGCCTTATTTGCCACTTCTATAATAATCGCATAGACGAGTTCTGTAATTTTTTCTAAGTTATCAACATGGATTCGTTCATTAACAGTATGAATTTCTTCATATCCGACAGCTAAATTAACCGTTGGAATACCATAACTACTAATGATATTCGCATCACTACCGCCACCGCTTTTTAATAACTTACTTGTTCGACCAATTTTTTTTGCTGCAGAACGAGCCACTTCTACTACTTCTTCACCTGCTGAATGGGAAAACCCAGTATACATCATTTTTATATCAACTTTTGCTTCTCCACCGTAAGATTCTGCTGTAGATTCAAAAATATGTTTCATTATTTCAAGTTGCTTATTTATTTTCTCTGGTACAAGTGAACGTGCTTCAGCAAGAATCTTTACATAATCACAAACGATATTCGTCTGCTTCCCACCTTCAAAACGGCCTATATTTGCTGTTGTGTCTTCATCAATACGTCCTAATGGCATTTTAGCAATTGCCTTTGCGGCTAAAGTAATGGCTGATATACCTTTTTCTGGTGCTACTCCTGCATGTGCTGGTTTTCCCTTAATTTCAACATAAAGCTTCGCTTGTGAAGGGGCTTTAACGATGATATCACCGACATCACCATCACTATCAATCGCATAACCAAATTTAGCATATAATAATTGTTTATCTAATGCTTTTGCACCGACTAAACCAGATTCTTCTCCTACTGTAATAACAAATTGCACATCACCATGCTCTACCTTATTTTCTTTTAATGAGCGAATTGTTTCGAGTATCGCAGCGAGACCTGCTTTATCATCTGCTCCCAGAATCGTTTTACCATCTGATACAATATATTGATCTTTTATTGACGGTCTGACACCTTTGCCCGGAACAACAGTATCCATATGTGATGTAAAATAAATAGGATCTACAGCTTCCTTCGTACCTTTTAATGTACAAATTAAATTACCAGAACCGTGACCTGTCTTTGACTTAGCATCATCTTCAATAACTTCAAGACCTAATTTGGAAAACTTTTCCTTTAATACAGAGGCAATCTCTTGCTCATTACCTGTTTCGGAATCGATTCGTACAAGTTCCATAAATTCTTCTATTAATCGTTGTTTATTTATAGTAATATGATTCATCAAAATCCTCCTAAATGACGGGCAGTATATTGTTAGTGTATCATAATGTCTTCTTTTCTAGTAACTCAAATAAGACACCATGTGCAAATCTTGGATGTATAAAATTTATCCAAGCTTGCTTTGCACCTGTATGTGGCTCATCGTATATTAATTTCCCTTCATTTCTTATAATATGTTCCATACTTTCTTTAATTTGTGATGTTTCAAGAGCTATATGATGTATTCCTTCTCCGTATTTTTCAATGTAATGTGCTATCGTTGAATCATTAGACAATGGCTCGATTAACTCAAGCTGAATATCACCTAATTGCAAGAAAGCAACACGCACATTCTCTTGTTCAACGGTTTCAATCCCTTTTAATGCCAGGCCGAGAACTTCTGTATAAAAAGGAATAACCGAAACAAGATCACGAACTGCTATACCAATATGATCGATACGTTTAATTAACGACTTTATATGCAATCATTTTTCACCTCAGATTCAGAACGAAAAAAGTTTTTTCTCATCTTGTCCAATCAACTATTAAACGATAAAATACTAATAAGATGCTGTTTTAAAGGAGGATACAAACATGTCTAGTAAACAACAAAAATCATATACTAAAAAACCATCTAAACGTGAGCGCCGAAAGAAAGCTATTGTATATTTAATGATTGTAGCTATGGTATTATCTACAATAACCATGGGACTTTCTATTATATTTATATTATAAAAGTATAAAGGAAAGACTGGAACGCTTAGTCATTGTCCAGTCTTTTTCCTCCGTTTAGAAAATGATAGTGAATCGGACTTTTTAAATCGCTTTTTAATCAATAAATAATCCTCAATATCATGTAGTAATCGAAACAAATTGGCACGTGTCGTAAATTCTTCTTGTGTTTCAGGTAATTCTTCATTTAAAAATTGCTCACGCAAGCGCTCCAATTCGTCAAGGTATATGATTGCTGTATTACCAGGATGAACAGCTTCTGATAATTTCTCGAAAAAGTCTGCAATTTGTTCTGAAACACCATCTTGATTAGGTAATTTCGTCACAAGTGGAAGCATCTTTTCAAGAAGTAAAAATTGCTTGCGACGCATGACAAAGTACTCATAGTATGTATGCTCTGAGCGAAGCAAATGATTCTCTCTGTCTAATTCTGCTAAATCTAGTGTTTCTTCAAGTAATTCTTTCGCACTAACAAGTTCTTTCCCGTCCCAATCCATGTTTTTATTACGAATATAAAGAGCGATTTCAAATAAAATAACTTGAAAATAATGCTCAAGTTCTTTTTGTTTTAACTTTAATGACCGGTCTAGACTTGGCATGTACAAATTAACTAATAAACCAACACCAATCCCTACAAAAATAAGCATAAATTGATTGAAAAGAAATGGATAGTCAATATGTTGCGCACTGTAAAGATTAATAATAATGACCGAACTTGTTGTAATCCCTTGTGTCACGTTAAGCATAACTGTTGTCGGTATAAAGAAAGCTAACATGACGCCTAAGACAATCGTATTATATCCAAATATCTCAAAAAAGAAAAATGAAAATAAACTTGCGATAATGGAGGCTAAAAACCGATCCCAAGCACTAACAACAGATTGTTTTCTAGATGGTTGAATACATAGCATCGTTAATATACCTGCTGTTACATGATTTTCTAAACCAAGAAATTGTGCTATAGATATAGCAATTGGTGTTCCTACAGCTGTTTTAATTGTACGATAGCCAATTTTCACAATTAAATCTCCCTTTAAATTTAAATTGCTATAAGATAGATAAAACAAGGCTAACCTATAAGGTAAGCCTTGTTGTCAAATTCATATGGGATTAAACTTCTTCGCAATGCGCATCAAAAATGGCTTGTAACTTCGTCATCACTTCAACAGGGCTGAAACCTTCTATATCATGACGCTCAATCATTGCTAGAATTTCTCCGTCTTTTAAAAAGGCAAATGATGGTGATGATGGTGGATAACCGACAAAATATTCCCGTGCTCTTTCTGTGGCTTCTTTATCTTGCCCAGCAAAAACGGTCACTAAGTGATCTGGACGCTTATCATAATGAATCGCATTAGCAGCAGCAGGACGAGCAATACCACCCGCACAACCACAAACAGAATTAATCATCACTAGAGTTGTCCCTTTACGATTTAGTGCCTCATCGACTTCCTCTGGTGTCGTTAATTCTTCATAACCTGCTTCTTTTATATCTTCACGAGCTGCGTTAACGACATCGTTCATAAACATATTGAAATCCATAATGTAACCCACCTTTATCTAAACTATTAACAATATAAGCTTACCAAGTTTAGAATGAGAATTCAATTTTTAACAATTAATATATTGAAATCGTATCTTTGTTCATGTTTTCCAAAATCTCTTTTATACGAGCTAGGAATTGCCCACATACTAAGCCATCTAAAATGCGATGGTCAAGTGATAAACAGAGATTAACCATATGACGAACAGCAATCATTCCATCCACTACAACAGGTCGTTCGACAATCGATTCAACTTGTAAAATAGCTGCTTGTGGGTGATTAATCACACCCATTGACTGCACACTGCCAAAAGAGCCTGTATTATTTACCGTAAATGTACCACCTTGCATATCATCTGGCGTTAATTTTCCTGTTCTAGCTTTAGTTGCTAATTCATATATCGATTTAGCTATTCCTTTAACACTTTTATCATCCGCATGTTTAATAACAGGAACGAAAAGCTCGTTATCTTTAGCAACTGCAATTGAAAGATTGATATCTTTCTTTTGAATAATCTTATCCCCTGCCCACATACTATTGATTTGTGGAAATTCTTTTAATGCTTGAGCGACAGCTTTAACAAAAAAAGCAAAATATGTGAGATTGAAGCCTTCCTTTTCCTTAAAGCTTTCTTTAACCTCATTGCGATAATTCACTAAATCTGTCACATCGACCTCGACAGTCATCCAAGCATGTGGAATTTCTGTTTTAGAACGGACCATATTATCGGCAATGACTTTTCGTACACCTGTTACAGGTATTTCTTTATCCCCTAGTTGAGCATCTGGTAAGCTAGAAGGAGTTGGCTTTTCTATAGCTGATATAGCTTTTGTTTCTTCTACAACATGTTGTGTTCGTTTCGAATCTGTTGTTTGTGTGATTTTTCCACTTGCAATAATTCTTTCTATATCTTTACGAGTAATTCGACCGCCACGTCCTGATCCTTCAACTTGAAGTAGGTCAATATTATGTTCTTGTGCTAACCTTAAAACAGCTGGGGAATAGCGCTTTTTCATCGATTGTCCACTTTGAGATTTATTATTTGTGAGCGTTTCTTCCTTCGTATCAGCTAATTTTGTATCTGCGACCATTTCTTCTGAATCAATAACTTCAATGGTGCAAATTAATTCACCTACTTTAAGTGTATCACCTTCATTAGCAATCAATTGTTTAATCGTACCTGTAAATGATGACGGTACTTCAGCATTCACCTTATCTGTCATCACTTCAGCGATCGGGTCATATTTATTCACATGGTCTCCAACTTGAACGAGCCACGTATTAATCGTACCTTCTGTGACACTCTCTCCTAATTTAGGCATTGTAATTTCCTTGATTGCCATATAAAAACCTCCTTCTAAAATGTATAGTCTTTAAAATTCAGCTAAATCACGGATAGCTGCTTCTATTTTATCTTCATCGATTACAAAGAATTGCTCCATCGGTTGGGCATATGGCATAGCTGGGACATCTGGTCCAGCTAAACGTTTAATTGGTGCATCTAAGTCAAATAAACAATTTTCAGCAATAATAGCCGATACTTCACTTATAATACTTCCTTCTAGATTATCTTCTGTAACTAATAAAACCTTGCCAGTTTTCTTTGCCGCTTCAATGATCGCCTCTTTATCTAAAGGATACACTGTCCGTAAATCGAGAATATGTGTATCAATTCCTTCTGCCTGTAACTTTTCCGCTGCTTGTAAAGCAAAATGTACGCAAAGACCATACGTGATAACAGTGACATCAGAACCTTCACGCTTAATATCTGCCTTACCAATTGGTAAAACATAATCTTCTTTAGGCACTTCTTCTTTCAATAAGCGATACGCACGTTTATGTTCAAAAAATAATACTGGATCATTATCCCGAATAGCTGCTTTTAACAAACCTTTCACATCGTATGGTGTTGATGGCATCACAATTTTTAAACCCGGCTGATTAGCAAAAATTGCTTCAACAGATTGAGAATGATAAAGACCACCGTGAATACCCCCACCATATGGTGCACGAATGGTAATCGGACATGACCAATCATTATTAGAACGGTAACGGATGCGTGCTGCTTCAGAAATAATTTGGTTTACAGCAGGCATAATAAAATCAGCAAACTGCATTTCTGCAACAGGACGTTTTCCATACATCGCAGCACCAATTCCGACACCTGCAATAGCTGATTCAGAGAGCGGTGTATCTAAGACACGATACTCTCCAAATTGTTCATATAAGCCTTCAGTAGCTTTAAACACTCCACCTTTTTTACCGACGTCTTCCCCGAGAATAAATACATTTTCATCACGAATCATTTCTTCTTTTAAAGCAGTTGTTACTGCTTGAATATATGTCATGACTGTCATAAGTTCTACCCCCTTATTCTTCATAAACGTATTTTAATGCGTGATCTGGATCTGCAAATGGCGCATTTTCAGCATAATCCGTCGCTTTATTCACCTCATCATTTATTTCAGACTCAATTTTGTTTAGTTCTTCTTCTGTTAACACCTCTTCATTCTTTAAATAGTTTGCAAATGTAATAATCGGATCACGTTGTTTTGCTTTCTCAAGCTCCGTCAAATCACGATATTGTCTATCATCATCATCGCTGGAATGTGCTGTAAAACGTGTTGTCAACGCTTCAATTAATGTTGGACCTTCTCCACTTATAGCGCGCTCTCGGGCTTCCTTGACTACTTCATACACTGCTAATGGATCATGTCCATCAACCGAAATACCTGGCATACCATAACCAATCCCGCGGTCGGCTACACTTTTACAAGCTAATTGTTTTTCTAGTGGTACTGAAATGGCGTAACCATTATTTTCAACCATCGTTATAACTGGCAATTTATGGACGCCAGCGAAATTTAATCCTTCATGAAAATCACCTTGGTTCGATGATCCTTCACCTAATGTTACAAATGATACAAAGTCCTTACTCTCCATCTTGGCAGCTAAGGCTACACCGACAGCATGTGGAACTTGCGTGGCCACTGGCGATGAACCTGTTAAAATGCGATTTTTTTTCTGACCAAAGTGACTTGGCATCTGTCTTCCACCAGAATTAGGATCTTCTGCCTTAGCAAAAGCGGCTAACATTAAATCTGTCGCTGTCATTCCAAAAGCTAAAACAACACCTAAATCACGATAGTACGGCGCTACATAATCATGCTTACGATCTAACGCAAATGCAGCCCCAACTTGCGCAGCTTCCTGCCCTTGACATGAAATAACAAACGGTATTTTACCAGCACGATTTAATAACCACATTCTTTCGTCAACTTTTCTAGCTAATAACATTGTTTTATACATTTCAATGACATCATCATTTGTTAATCCTAATGATTTATGATGAGTTTTTGACATGAATATTCCCTCCTTTAAATTTATCCAACTGACCTATCCATGTATTTGTATACCTTCAACTGCTAATGCAGCTTCACCGAAAATTTCCGATAATGATGGATGTGGATGAATCGTTTTTGATATCTCCCAAGCGGTTGCATCAAGCACTTTAGCTAATCCCGCTTCTGAAATCATATCTGTCACGTGCGGACCAACCATATGAATACCTAATACATCTTCCGTTTTTTCGTCGGTAATTATTTTTACAAAACCATTTGTATCACCAAAAACGAGTGCCTTACCAATTGCTTGAAAGGAAAACTTTCCGACCTTTATGGAATATCCAAATTCTCTTGCTTCTTCTTCAGTTAATCCAACACGTGCAACTTCAGGATGTGAATAAACACAACTAGGGACATGGCTATAGTTTATTGGAAAGCTTTGTTTCCCTGCCATATGTTCAACTGCAACAATACCTTCGTGGGATGCGACATGAGCTAATTGCATCCCGCCTATGACATCACCAATAGCATAAATATGTGACTCTCTCGTTTGGTACCATTCATTTGTTTTAATAAAGCCATTTTCAACGATAATTTTTGTATTATTAAGACCGATATTTTCTATATTTGCCTTTCTACCTACAGAAACGAGTAGTTTTTCAGCTTCTAATGAGATTGTTTCATCAGAAGTTTTTGCTTCAATTAATATTCCATTATCTTTCTTTAAAGTTTCAGGTAGTATCTCTGTATTCGTTAATATGTTAACCCCTTTTTTCTTTAATTGACGTGTTACTTCTCGAGCTATGTCACGATCTTCTGTTGGCAAAATTTGCGATAAAAATTCCACAACCGTGACTTCCACCCCGAAATCAGCTAACATTGAAGCCCATTCAATCCCTATAACACCACCGCCTACAATAACTATAGACTTAGGGAGTTCATCCATTTCTAATGCTTCATCCGAAGTTAATACAAACCGTCCATCAACTTCTAGTTGTGGTAATGTCTGTGGACGAGACCCTGTTGCTATCAAAACATTTTTAGGAATTAACATTGTATTTTCCGATCCATCTTCATATTCAACCGAAATGGTACCCGGCATAGGTGAAAAAATACTTGGACCTAGAATTCGACCTATTCCTTTATAGACATCGATTTGGCTTTTTCTCATTAATCCTTGAACGCCTGTGTGCAATCGTTCAATAATTTTACTTTTCCTATCCTGTACCTTTAAAAAATTTAATGTTACATTCGATGTTTCGACACCGAATTCACCTGCTCGTTCTGATTGTCGGTAAACTTCTGCACTTCTTAACAACGCTTTTGATGGGATGCACCCTCGATGTAAACACGTCCCACCTAGCCGATCTTTTTCAACAACAGCAACTTTCATCCCAAGTTGTGATGCACGTATAGCAGCTACATAGCCACCGGTTCCCCCGCCGAGAATAACTAAATCATATTCTTTTGACATTAACTAGCACTCCTATTCATTAAAAGTTTTATGATCTTCTACTTAAAATATGGTGTTCATTTAATAAAAATTGGCTACGTGACTGTTTCTTCATAGCTATACGTTCTTCTGCCATTCGATCTGCGGCAATATATGATGGAATTTGATCACGCTTAGATATTTCGAACACCCGACCTAACGTATGATAAATTGTTTCCACTTTTTTCAAAGCACGCTCTTCATTATAACCTTGCAATTCATCTGCTACATTAATAACTCCACCTGAGTTTATAACATAGTCAGGTGCGTAAACGATTCCCATCTCATGGAGCATATCACCATGTCGTGCTTCTTTTAATTGGTTATTTGCTGATCCAGCTACTACTTTTGCTTTTAAACGTTTTAATGTATCATCATTTATTGTCGCGCCAAGTGCACACGGTGCATAGATATCACAATCAACATCATAAATATCATCGGGATCCACTGCTTCTGCTCCAAATGATTCGACAGCTAATCGAACCGCTTCCTTATTGATATCCGTGACTATAAGTTTAGCTCCTTCATTATTGAGATGTTTACATAAGTTATAAGCTACATTTCCTACACCTTGTACTGCGATTGTTTTACCTTCTAATGAGTCATCCCCAAATGCTTCTTTAGCTGCCGCTTTCATACCTTTATAGACACCATAAGCTGTCACTGGTGAAGGGTTCCCAGAGGAATTAGCACCAGATGTCCCAGTAACATAATCTGTTTCAAGATGAATAAGATCCATATCTTCTTCTGTTGTTCCAACGTCTTCAGCTGTTATATATCGTCCATTTAAACCTTGAATAAAACGGCCAAATGCACGGAACATCTCTGGGTTTTTATCTGTTTTCGGATTACCAATAATGACCGTTTTTCCACCACCTAAATCTAAACCAGCAGCCGCATTTTTATACGTCATACCTCTTGCTAATCGAAGAGCGTCTTCAATCGCTGCTTCCTCTGTTTTGTAAGTCCACATACGTGTTCCACCTAAAGCAGGACCTAATGTTGTATCGTGAATCGCTATAATCGCTTTAAGTCCCGAATGTTTATCTTGACAAAAAACAAGTTGTTCATAATCATATTTTTCCATATCATTAAAAATTTTCACTACATCTCTCTCCCTTTTAAAAATTGGTAATGTAAGCGCTTTTATTTATGTGTAAAGTATTTCTTGTCACCCATTTTTATAAATCTTTGTCTTTATCCAATTCATATTTTTCTATTTTATAGTATAGGTTACGAACTGAAATACCTAATGCTTTAGCTGTTTTTGTCTTATTATAATGATTGACACGGTATGCATGCATGACATATTCTTTTTCAAATTGTTCCATTGCTTCTTCTAATGATTGAGTTGAATTTTTATGGGACTCGATTTTATGATATGAAATCGGATATGTCCAAAGGCTGGGTAAATGATGTTTTTCAATGATTTCTTCATTTGGCTTCATATAAATCATCGCACGACCAATTACATTTTCAAGTTCACGAACATTTCCTGGCCAATCATATTCCATTAATTTGTTTAATGCTTCTTCTGAAATGGATTTTACTTGACGACCATAATTTTGGTTAAGCCTTTTAATCATGTGCTCTACTAAATGCGGTATATCAGATAACCGCTTTATTAAGGGGGGTACATATATTGGAATACGATTTAATTGAAAATAAAGTTCCTCATTAAAATCCTCGATACGAATGGCTTTTTCTAAATTTTTATGGGTTGCCGCAATCATTCGTACATTAACTTTAATCGATTCTGTTCCACCAATTCTAACGATAGTCTGTTCTTGAATAACATGTAGTAGCTTTTTTTGTAAGCGGAGCGACAGCTCACTGATTTCATATAGAAAAAGACTCCCTCCATCAGCTTCTTCAATCAAGCCTTTTTTTCCACCAGGTTGAGCATCTGGAAAAGCATCCCCTACATATCCAAATAGTTCAACTTCTAACACTTTTTCGGACAATGTGGCACAATTAACACGAATAAACGGATAACTATGACGTTTACTTTCGTTATGAATGGCGTGAGCAATGAGCTCTTTACCAGTTCCCGAAGGTCCTCTTAACAATACAGGGACAGGTGCTTTCGCTGCAACTTTTGCTTGTTCTAAAGCTAATTTCATCTCATCAGAATGAGCAATAATATCAGAAAACCGATATGTCGCTTCAAGATTTCGAATACGTTCTTTTGCTTTTTTCAGTTCATCTGTTAGTGTTACGATTTCTGAGACATCATGAATCACACCGACACTACCACGAAGCTTTTGATCGACGATAACAGGTGCAACATTTACGAGAACTTCTTTTTTATTCGGTCCAACTTTTAAACGGACACCACGAACAGGTTGTTTCGTATTTAATACACGCATATGTACACTATCGCCTTCTATAATATCGATTGTTGCTGGTTTACCTATGACATCTACTTCTTGCAAACCCGTTATCCGGGTATATGCTGGATTCACATAGAGACCTTTTCCTTCATGATCGACAACACTAATCGCATCATCAAATGAATATAGAATGGCTTCAAGCATCGTTTTAACTTCTTTTAATTCTTCATGCTGGGTCATTAATTCATCTTGCTTTATTTGGCCTTCAATTTCTTTTCTGAGAATAAAATCATACATAAGCTGTGATAAAGCGTAAGGGATAATAGTTGTGTCCCCTCGTGGCGTGAATGATTGTTGAATTCTATGATCATCAATTGTCATGAAAACATAGTCAAATTTATTTTGTCTACTAATACAGTCTTTCCACAGGTGACAAGATGGTATATTGTGTTCTTTAGCGTAACGCATACCTGGTGCAGTCTGATCATAATCAAAAACTAAAATATCATCTATATACGTTAACGAATGAAGTAATTTTAGAAATGTTGTTCCCATTTGGCCTGCACCAATAATTAATATTTTTTTCATATCAACCTCCTCCTGCAAGGATCTGCACAGTTTCATCATACTTCAATCTGCAATATTTTTCAAATGAATTTTTAGCTTTTTTTAAAACATATCTGTTATACTATATATAGACAAAATGAAAAGGGGCATTAAAGGTGGGCAGAATCATTGCATTTCTATTACTATTAATACCCGGTGTATTATCTGTTATTGGAATTAAGCTCATGCGTGACACATTATTCAATGAGTTTCATCCAATTTTTCTTCATACAAGCATTCAATTTATTGTTGGACTCATTTTACTTGTAGGGGGCTTTATGTTCATCGGTGGTTTTATTGTGCATAGAGACCGAAAGAAAAATCTTATTACAAAAGAGAAAAAGTGATTTTTTAAAACCTTGCATCATGAAAGGTTTTTTTCTAAAAATGTGGTATGATTAAACATAAAAATAATAACCTGGGGAGATTTACAATGAAAGTAGTAAAGTTCGGTGGGACATCTGTAGCTGATGCGAAACAAATTAAAAAAGTCGGAAATATTATAAAGCAGGATGCGGAACGTAAATTTATTGTTGTTTCAGCACCAGGAAAAAGTGTTCAATATCCAAATAAAATAACTGATCAATTGATTGCATTTTATTATGCGGAAAATAAGCAAGATAAAGATTTCTATTTGCAATCTATTCTTGAACGATTTGATCATATGACACGTGAATTAGAGATAGATACGGCAATCGTATCTGAAATTGAAGCGACTATTGAAGCGATTTTACATCATGATAAAGATGAAGAACTAAAATTAGATGAAATAAAAGCAATTGGTGAAGATAGCTCAGCGAAGATTATAAGTTCATATTTACGGAAGATCGGTGTAGATGCGACGTATTTAAATCCAAAAGACGCTGGAATTATCGTCAGTAAAGAACCAGGAAATGCGCAAATATTACCAGAAAGTTACGACAATCTCTATCGACTTCGACATGAAACTGGTCGTTTTGTTATACCTGGTTTCTTCGGCTATACTCATACAAATGAATTGGTTACTTTCTCTCGTGGTGGCTCAGATATAACCGGTTCAATTGTAGCTGCAGGGGTTCGAGCTTCTTTATATGAAAATTTCACTGATGTTGATTCTGTTTATACGGTAAATCCAAATATCGTTCCTCATCCAAAAAAAATTGATATTTTAACATATAAAGAAATGCGTGAATTGTCATATGCTGGTTTTTCCGTTTTTCATGATGAAGCGTTAATGCCTGCTTTTAAATCTCATATCCCTGTAGCCATTAAAAATACGAATAACCCTGACAGTAAAGGTACATATATTGTTAGAAAACGTAAACACCATGAAGAATGTGTTGTTGGTATTGCAAGTGATACAGGATTTAGTAGTCTTTACGTTCGTAAATACTTGATGAACCGGGAAATCGGATTTGGACGAAAATTATTTTCCATCTTAGAAGATGAGGGTGTATCATTTGAACATGCCCCTTCTGGGATTGACGATATGTCAGTAATTATTAGAGACACACAACTGACACAAGAAAAAGAAAAAAACATGATTCAGCGAATTCAAACGGAGTTAAATCCTGATACCGTCCAATTAGAACATGGTTTTGCAATGATTATGATTGTCGGAGAAGGAATGATGAATACGCCTGGGATTGCACATAAAGCGACGACAGCACTTAAACAGGCTGGAGTTAATATTCGGATGATTAATCAAGGTTCATCAGAAGTATCCATGATGTTTGGTATTCTTGAATCTGATATTAATAAAGCAATCATTTCTCTTTATGATATGTTTTTTCAGCAAAAATAAAAAGCGAAGTTCTCAATCGAGGACTTCGCTTTTTTATCATTTATACAACATGATTTTCTAAGCGTAAACGGTCAGCTACCATTGCAATAAACTCTGAATTAGTCGGTTTTGTTTTCGTTGCACTGACTGTATAACCGAATATTTTAGAGATCGATTCAATATTTCCTCTATTCCACGCGACTTCTATCGCATGACGGATTGCACGTTCTACACGAGAAGATGTCGTGTTATATTCCATCGCAATTTTTGGATAAAGTACTTTTGTAATCGAGCCAAGAAGTTCAATATCATTATAAACCATTGAGATTGCCTTTCTTAAATACATATAGCCTTTAATATGAGCGGGGACACCAATTTCATGAATGACTGAGGTGATGTTAGCTTCTAAGTTTTTTATATTATTTTGTTTTCTACCGCTCGCACCATTTATTGAATGTGTTAAGACAGTTGGCTTTCCTATAGTTTGGCGAATTTGATCTGCCAAGTGATCAAGATCAAAGGGCTTTAGTATAAAATAGGATGCACCTAACTCCACCGCCTTTTTCATTACTTCTTCTTGACCAAATGCTGTTAACATGATGACATTTGGCATTTTAGTTGCTTTTGTTTTTAATTCTTGTAAAACAGCGAGACCGTCTAAATGAGGCATAATCAAATCAAGTACTAATACATCTGGCTCGATTTCTTTTAATAAATTAAGACAATCTTTGCCATTATTTGCTACACCAATGATTTCAATATCCCCTTGTGTTACAAAGTAATCCTTTAACATGCGAATTAATTCTTTATTATCATCAACTAAACATACTTTAATTTTAGACACTTTCCCTATTCCCCTTTCAAAAAAGTATAAACTATCTATAATTTGTATTCGACATAAAACAGATTAATCCTTCTTTTTTCTAAAGTTTTTGATGATTATAATGATTTATAAAAGACTTGTGGTCTAAAAGTACCACAAGTCTTTTTATCAACTCGCATGAGCCATTTCATTTCTTAAATCTATTCCTGTTTCCTGCAACATCCATTCAATATGGACACCATATCCTGAAGTCGGATCATTAACGAAAACATGAGTTACCGCTCCAATAATTTTATTGTCCTGTATAATAGGGCTTCCACTCATTCCTTGTACAATACCACCTGTTTTCTCCAATAACTTAGGATCGGTTACTTTAATAACCATGCCTTTTGTCGCAGGGCGTTTTTGAGGAATGGTACTTACCACTTCAACAGAAAATTCTTCTACTTTTTCTCCTTCAACTACAGTTAATATGGTTGCTGGACCGGGTTTTACTTCATCAGGTAAAGCGACTGATAACGGTTTATCATAATGGCCATTTGATATGTTCTTATCTAACTTCCCAAAAATCCCAAATGGACTATTTTTATCAATAGATCCAATTTTATTTTCCTTTATTGAAAACTGAGCTTGCTTTTCACCAGGTTCACCGCTGTTCCCTTTTTCGATAGATGTTACGGAGGAGCGCACAATTGTGCCATGATGGATATCAATTGGTTTTTTCGTATCCATATCAGATATAATATGACCTAAAGCTCCATACTTTTTTGTTGTTGGATCAACAAATGTCATTGTACCAATTCCAGCTGCAGAATCACGAATATATAGTCCTATACGATATTCCTTTTCCTGTTTATCTTTTATCGGGTGTAAAGTTGTATCTAATATCTCATTACCACGTTTCACAGTGACAGATAATGCTGTATCCTTCTTACCAGCTTCATCAACTAATGGCTTAATATCACTCATCTTTTTAATTTCTTGGTTATTAATTTTTAAAATGACATCACCAGTTTGAATATCAGCATCTTCACCCGGTGATTTAGTTCCAGCTTCAGTCGTGACAAGATGATGACCAACAACAAGAACACCACGTGTTTGCAACTGAACGCCAATAGATTGACCGCCTGGAATGACTTTTTTGTTCTCTAATACAGATAAATTGACTTTTTTAATAGGGAATCCATTAACATGATAAATGATTTCATCACTACCAACGAGTTGTTGGTCAAATTCATATTTAGATTTCGTTTGTGTCATTCCACGATCTTTTGCAGTTGCTTTTATTGAATCACTAATCTTTGGAAAAATTAATGGACTGTTTTCCTGCATGATCATCATTTCATTAGGAATAGATAAATACTTTTTAACAGGGGTTATAAAAGGAATGGTAAATAAGCAAACTAAAATCAAATAACCGAATAAAAACCGAATATTTACTTTCAATGTCTCACTCTCCTTCCTTTCAACCCACACCAATTTTTTTATATCTGTATTTATAACTTGACCTTTTCACTTGTTTTTTAAACGCGTTAAAGATAAGTAAAACAGTGTAAGTTTTCCTTTTTTAAAATAAAAAAGAGTTAGCTTATGCTAACCCTTTAATAAATTAAATCTTTCTCGCTTGTGCTAATTCAAGTAATTCAGCTGCATGTTGAATAGTTGTTTTGGTGAGTTCTGAACCCGTTAACATTCGACTTAATTCCTCGATTTTTTCAGCTTTTGTTAATTCTACGACTGTTGTTACTGTACGACCTTCTTTTTTACGTTTTTCTATAAATAAATGTGTATCTGCCATAGCTGCGACTTGCGGTAAATGTGTAATACATAAGACTTGAGAATCATTCGATATATGATGGATTTTATCTGCCATAGCTTGAGCTACACGACCACTCACACCAGTATCCACTTCATCAAAGATCACACTCGTCATTTGTTCTTGTTTAGCAAATATTCCTTTTAAAGCAAGCATAATTCTTGATAATTCACCGCCAGAGGCAATTTTATCTAATTCTTTTAACGGCTCTCCTGGATTAGTGGAAATAAAAAAACGCACAAAATCGTAACCGTTTTCATGTAGGGATGGCTGCTTACCATACGTTCTCTGATGATTGTTTTCAAATGAAACGTGAAATGTTGCATGGTCAAGATATAAATCTTCGAAAGCTTGATGTATGTCATTTGTTAAAGCTTTTGCAGCCTTGATTCGTAACTCATGAAGCTGTTTTGCTTCTAAATACGCATCTTTTTCTAATTCATCTATTTGATAGGCTAACTGTTGTAAATGAGAATCTTTATTGGTAATTTGTTCAATTTCTTCGGAAACCTTTCCCATATATTCTAAAATATCTAATACAGTTGGGCCATATTTTTTCTTTAGGCGATTGATTTCATCTAATCGTGCTTCTATTTCATTTAGTCGGTCAGAATTAAATGATAACTCATCTATGTACTGCCGTAATTCATAGGTCATTTCTTCGATCGTATAGTAAGTATTTGTGATAACTTCTGCTTTATTTTTTATAAATTGATCATAATCGCTTGCTTCTTGTAATGATTGTTGAGCAATATGAAGCCAATCCAAACCTTTATTTTCACCATATAAAGCATTATAAGCTCCAGTTATTGCTTGATATGTCCGCTCAATGTTTACCAATTGTTCCCGTTCTTTTTCTAACTTAAGGTCTTCATCTGGTTGTAATTCAGCTTGTTCAATTTCTTTGTATTGAAATTGAAGTAGGTCTAAGCGATGCGCCATTTTTTGTTCATTTTCACTTAATTCTCGATAACGTTTTTTAAGCTTTAGAAGTTGATTATAGAGAGATAAATATTCTTCTTTTGTTTTTTTAATATTTTCATAATCATAATAATCTAACAACTCTATATGGTAACTTGAATCCATTAAAGATTGTGTTTCGTGTTGAGTATGAATATCAACTAAATACGAACCAATTTCTCTTAATATAGCTAATGTTACGAGCTTTCCATTTATTCGGCATATACTTCTGCCTTTATTTGTAATCGTACGTTCAAGTACAATTTCTCCATCCGACAATGTAATACCATATTGTTCAGCCAGTGAAAAAACAGGATGGTTATCGTCATCAATTATAAATAACCCTTCTAAATCAGCTCTTTTAGTTTTATGTCTTACAAATTCAACAGAACCTCTGCCTCCAACTAATAATTGGATTGCGTCAATAATAATCGATTTCCCTGCACCGGTTTCACCCGTTAAGACAGTCAATCCTTCTTGAAATTGAATCGATATTTCATCAATGATAGTAAAGTTACGAATGGATAACTCAGTAAGCATGAACTTGACACCTCAATTATGTAAAACAATCAAAGATTTTTATTAAAGCATTTCTAAAAAGCGCGTACGTACAAGTTCAGAATCTTCTTCATGACGGCAAATAATTAAACACGTATCATCTCCACAAATAGTTCCCATGATTTCATCCCATTCTAAGTTATCAATCAAAACACCTATCGCATGTGCATTTCCAGGCAAAGTCTTTAAGACGATAAAGTGACTAGCATAATCAATTTTAACGAATACATCCATTAACAAGCGCTTTAGTTTCGCTAAAGGATTAAAGCGTTGATCACCAGGTAAGCTATACTTATATTCACCACTTGATGATGGTACTTTAACAAGATGCATTTCCTTAATATCACGGGAAACAGTTGCCTGTGTCACATCAAATCCCAGCTCTTTTAGACGTGTGACCAATTCATCTTGTGTTTCTATATCATTTTCCATAATTAATTCTCTAATTTTTATATGACGTTGTAATTTACTCATTATCGTCCCACCTAACCAATATTAATAAGCAATTATAGACGGTCATGTGCTTCATTAACAGTTTGTTCTACAGCTCTACGATGTGTTTGATCTGATGGATGTTGTTCTTTTTGCCAACCTAAGTGAAGAAGGAATTCGATATTACCACTGCTCCCAGTAATCGGAGAAAAAGTTAGATCGAACAAATCATATCCTTCAGCTTTTGCGAAATCGATAATTTTATTTAGGACGGCCATATGAATTTTTTTATCACGTATGATCCCCTTTTTACCCACTTGATGCCGACCGGCTTCAAATTGAGGTTTAACTAGAGCAATAATATCACTTTGTTTATTTAATATTTTTTTCAAAACAGGTAAAATAAGTTCTAAAGATATAAATGAGACATCTATTGTTGCGAAGTTTGGCTTTCCGTGTTTAAACAATTCCTCTGTCACATAACGGAAATTAGTTCTTTCCATGACAATCACACGCTCATCATTTCTAAGCTTCCAATCCAATTGATTGTATCCGACATCGATTGCATAACTTAACTTAACGCCTCTTTGTAATGCGCAGTCAGTAAAACCACCTGTCGATGAGCCAATATCAACCATAATTTTGTCTGTTACATCAATAGCAAAATAATCGAGCGCTTTTTCTAACTTTAATCCACCCCGCCCTACATAAGGAAATTCCTTCCCTTTTATGTTTAAAGGAATGCTTTGATCAACTTTCATTCCTGGTTTATCCAAACGCATCTCATTTGAAAACACTTTCCCAGCCATGATAAGTCGTTTAGCCTTTTCTCTCGTTTCGGCTAAATTCCGTTCTACTAACAATACATCTAACCTTTGTTTTGCCATTTGTTTAAGTCCTTTTTATTAATTTTATCAAAATGAATCTTTATCAATATCGTTCGTTTCATTTCAGCGAAGACCTAAATAGCTGTTGCTACAAACCCGCAGTTGAAAAACGCTAAGCTTTTACGTGCCCCTTGTATCCTTAAACAGAGTTATTATCATTTAATCGTTTTTTAAAAAATGTTGTCTTATAAGAAGCTGTTTATGAATTCTACTTAGAATATTTTTATTTTAAATTTCTTTTCGATAAATTCGATCACTTTAGCCGTGCGAAAGATAATTTTAGTTGATGAATGAATGGCATAATATTTTCCGATTGCTTTTCCGCCTACCGTTAAAGCTGCAACTAAGCTTGTCAAGATAACACTTAATACAATGTGAACACCCGATCCGTCTGTATATCCTAACAAATGTGATATTTGAATGACTACAACGGCGGTAGCAGTACCACTAACGATTCCAGATATATCACCAATCACATCATTACAAAAACTAGCGAATTTATCGGCATTGCGGATAATTCGAATTGCTTCTTTTGCTCCTGGGATTTTCTCTGCTGCCATAGCATGAAATGGCTTTTCATCTGCAGCTGTTGCAGCAATACCAAGCATATCAAAAATAACTCCAATAAAAACAATAAATAAAACAACAAGTAATCCTATAAGCCACATAACTTTACTCAATATCGATGATGAAATAACTGAAAAAATAGCCGCTAACACAAATGTGATAACGGCAATTGTTAGACTGAACTTAATTGATCTTTTTATATTTGCATCCATTATATACCTCATATAAATAAGTTTATTGATTATGTACGAAAGGAATGGTCATTTAAATGGTAAAAACTATGGCTTAGGTCCAGTAGGTTTTCCCAGATGAATACCCTATGTTGCCATAAAGGCGGTTCCCCTTTAAATTCATCTTAGCACTGTCGCCAGGTGCTAGACTGGATTACCACTTAGTCCATACTATAATCCCATTTAAATGTCATTAGAACAGTCTAGGAGATTTCCTCAACAGTCTTTAGCTATTCCCTAGCCTCTTTTGCAGTGTTGATTTCATAGAAATTAATTATTAATCAGTGGCCGCTAATTAATAATTAACCGTAACTCTAATCCCCTCAACCACCACTCAAGGCAGGCTACGCTGCATGTAAAGCTTCCCCTCACTCTTTATGCAGGTTCATACCCCATTCCATAAAAGTAACTTGGCTCAGTTACTCTCACAGAGATGGGCCTCCACGGTAATTGGGTCAACGCCCACATGCCTTTGTGGATCGCCCAAAAACCTTAACTTCCAGCATTGACCCAAGGCTGGGCGCCTCAAGCCAACACAAGAAACTTCATCGATATGCCCTTTGGCGAATTTTTAGCCCCGCCTTCAGGAATAGAGGACTGACTAGAATACTGCACCATCCCTTTTTATATGTATATTATATCATATTTCATATATTAAATCTATATTGATTTCATGCTTATGATTACGGTTAACTTCAATGATCTCGAGCGTTAAAATAGTCCACAATTTCTTCTAATAACTTTGTATTTGCTTTTGTCTTTCTTAATGATTCTTTTGCCGTATCCGCATGTTCATTACGTAATGCCATCGCTGCTTCCAATCCTAACAATTTAGGATAGGTGCTTTTATTTAAATCTTCATCGCTTCCTGCAGCTTTACCTAACTTTTTATCATCACCAATGACATCCAGTATATCATCTTGGATTTGAAACAATAAACCTAGGTGATATGCAAATGACTCCAAATCCTTCAACTGATTTTCTGTAGCACCGCCAAGTATCGCTCCGGCTTTTACGGCAAATTTAATTAATTCACCTGTCTTTAGGACGTGTATTTTCTCCAATTGATTCACATCTATTGTTTTATTTTCTGCATCAATATCAAGGATCTGGCCAGCGACCATACCTTTCGGACCACTCGTTTCTGATAATAAACTTATAATCCTAACCTTTTCATCAGCTGTTAAGTGGTTATCATTAGCAATTAAGTAAAAACTATGTGTCAATAAAGCATCACCAGCTAATATAGCAGTTGCTTCATCGAATGCTTTGTGATTTGTTAACTTTCCACGGCGATAATCATCATCATCCATTGCAGGTAAATCATCATGAATTAATGAATAAGTATGAATAAGTTCTAACGCTGTAGGTGTGGAAAACACTCTTTCAAGCTCTGAATCAAACGCTTGATATGTTGCTAATAAAAGTAATGGACGAATACGTTTTCCACCCGCTTCTAAAGAGTAAAGCATGGCCTTTTTTAAACGTGATGGAATATTAAGTCCACTAAAATGAATGTTAAATTGTTCGTCCATAATGATTTGTGTTTGTTTAATAAATTGTTGTAGTGTTCCCACGTTTAATCCTCCTGTACTTCAAAAGGTAATGTTTCCCCTTGTTCATTCATGATTTGGACCATTTTCTCTTGAACATGTGTTAATTTATTTGTACATATTTTTGATAATTCCATACCTTTTTGATAATATTCGAGGGCTTTTTCAATCTCGACATCACCTTGTTCCAATTTTTCTACAATGGATTCGAGTTCTTTCATAGCCATTTCAAAAGTCATCTCTTTTTCCGATGTCATTTTTCTCTTCCTCCTTATTTAATACTTGACATGTTAATAGAGCGTCTGAAATACGGACAGATATTTGATCATTCAGTTCAACTTGTTCACTTTTTTTAATAATTTTATTATCTTTTGTATATGCTACTGAAAAACCTCGTTTTAAAACGCCTAAAGGATTGAGTAACATTAATTTATCAATCATGATATGAAGTGACTCTTTCTTATCTTCCATATACTTCGTCATCAATTTTTGCAAACGATTATTAAGTGTAACGTAATTATTGATTGCTTGTTCAAATTGACGCTTTGGAAAACTTCGTCTCAATCGGTTCTCTAGCTGGATGAAAGATTGTTGAATTTGTTGACTGGATTGTAAATTGAGTTTATTTAACTGCTCGATTAGTTTATCTAATTCTTGTTCTTTTTGTCTCATTAAATGTTCAGGGTATCTGAAAGCATACGCGTTTTTTAACCGATTGAGAACTGTTTGATACTGAGTTATTTGATGATCTAACAATTGATTTAACTGGTTTTTTAAAGCATTCGTTTTCTCTAATAATTGCTTACTTGATGGAACAGCGAGCTCTGCTGCACCTGTTGGTGTAGGTGCTCTTAAGTCTGCAACAAAGTCTGCTAAGGTTGTATCTGTTTCGTGACCAACTGCAGAAATAATTGGTATATTCGAATGAAATATCGCTTTGACGACAACTTCATCATTAAAACTCCATAATTCTTCAATAGAACCACCACCACGTCCGACAATCAGGACATCAAAATCTTTTTGTTTATTCGCTAATTCAATAGCCCGTTTAATAGACTCACTAGCAGTAGGTCCCTGTACAAGTGTTGGAATCAGTGTTATTTGGGCAATTGGATATCGGCGTTTAATCGTCGTTATAATATCTCGTACAGCTGCACCTGTAGGAGAAGTTATCACACCGATATGTTTGGGGTATGGAGGTAAAGGTTTTTTATATTCTTTATTAAAGTATCCTTTTATTTCTAGTTTATTTTTTAATTGCTCATACGCCAGATAAAGTTCGCCAACTCCATCTGGTTCCATACTGTGAATATAAAGTTGGTATTGACCAGCGGCTTCAAAAACACTCACTTCACCTTTTATTAAAACTTGCATCCCATCTTCTGGCATAAATTTTAAAAAACGATTGTTTCCTGCAAACATAACGGCTCGAATACGTGTTTGTTGATCTTTAATTGTCATATACATATGACCACGATTATGATGTTTAAAATTCGATATTTCTCCTTTAAGCCATATCGTACGCAAATGTTTATCCGTGTCTAATTTTCGTTTAATATAACGTGTTAGCGCCGTTACTGTTAAATAACGTTCAATCAATATGGGCCAATCCTTTCGCAGCTTTTATCGTGTTTTTTAAAAGCATCGTAATGGTCATTGGTCCGACACCACGTGGAACTGGTGTAATATATGAGGCTTTGTCACTGACCGATTCAAAATCAACATCACCAGTCAATGACCCATCCTCGAGACGATTGATCCCTACATCAATAACAACGGCGCCTTTTTTAACATAATCAGATGTAATAACACGTGGTTTACCTATAGCAACGACTAAAATATCAGCTTGTGTTGTTAGTTCTTTTAAGTTTTCGGTTCTTGAGTGGCAGTATGTAACGGTTGAATGTTCATTCAATAATAATTGGCCGACAGGTTTTCCAACAATATTACTTCTTCCAATAATAACAGCATGTTTTCCTGCAATGGAAATTTGTTTTGATTTAAGCATCGTTATAATACCATATGGCGTACACGGTAAAAATGTATCTTGATTTGTCATCATACGGCCTATATTCACTGGGTGAAAACCATCAACATCTTTTTCTGGTCGAATCGCCTCAATAACATGTTGCTCCACAATATGATCTGGCAATGGAAGCTGTACTAAAATGCCATGGACCCTCTTATCATCATTTAATTTATGAATCACTTCGAGTAGTTCTTTTTCTGAAATCGACTCTTCTAAATGGATAATTTCAGATGATATACCCACTTCTTGTGAGGCCTTTTTTTTACCTGAAACATATGACTTCGATGCTGGATTATCTCCTACTAAAATAACCGTTAAATGTGGGTTTAACCCTTTTTCTTTTAAATCTAGGACTTCTTTTTTCATCTCTTGTTTTAGCTCTTTTGATAATTCTTTTCCGTTAATAAGTTTTGCTGTCATATTTGTCATACCTTTCATTTCACAATATTAGACAAGACACCATTTACAAATTTTCCAGATTGGTCATCTCCATATTTATTTGCAAGTTCAACCGCTTCATTTATGGTTACTTTTACTGGGATATCCTCAACATAAAGAATTTCATATGTCGCGATACGTAATATTGACCTTTCAACCATAGCAATTCGATTTAATGACCAATTTTTTAAATGTTGTTCGATATGGTGATCAAGATCTGTCTTATGATGTAGAACACCATGTGTAATGTCGCTTAAATACGGATCTTTTGTTTCGTATTTTTCTAATTTAGCTTTCAAATCTTCAGTTTCCATTTCATTCATATCAATTTGAAATAAGATTTGAAATGCTTTTTCTCTCGCTTCACGCCTTTTCATCTCATATGACTCCTTCAAAAATATCTCATATAAATCATATCACGATTCACTTTGCATTGCTATTGTCTATTATGTAGTATTAACAGTAAAATCAAGGCCAAAAGAATCATTTTCTTTGGCCTTGATAAAATATTAATTGGATTCGCTTTTATTCATTTCAATACCGACAACATGAATATTTATTTCTGCTATGTCTAACGCTGTCATTGTCTTAAGAGTTTGTCTAATATTAGTTTGTGCTTTTTGAGCGACTTCTGGAATAGAAACCCCAAATTTTAATTTGACA
Source organism: Cerasibacillus quisquiliarum (assembly GCF_014202495.1). Taxonomy (GTDB): domain Bacteria; phylum Bacillota; class Bacilli; order Bacillales; family Amphibacillaceae; genus Cerasibacillus; species Cerasibacillus quisquiliarum. Next base: position 109,963 of record NZ_JACHHA010000002.1, read on the forward strand.
AATAAATCGATAACAATATTGTCATCACTTAGTTCAACCTTAACACCTTTCTTATGAGACTTCTTACCGAATGCTTCTACTACACCGGTGGCAAAATTACCTTGCATCGCTGCAATACCTTCTACTTCAGAAGCTGCAATACCAGCTATGACCTCAATCACTTCTGGAGCAATTTCAACCTTACCTAAACCTGTATGCTCACCTACATTTACTGAATTATTTTCCTGCATTATCTCACTCCTCTAATCGTTTTGACTGTCAACGATTGGATAGTCTTTTAAGAAATTTGTATTAAAATCACCTTTCATGAAGATATCATGTTCCATTAAAGCATGATGAAATGGAATGGTCGTATAGACACCTTCGATAACAAATTCCTCCAACGCCCGTTTCATTCGCTTTATCGCTTCTTCACGATTTGAACCATAAGTAATTAATTTTGCAATCATCGAGTCATAATGTGGTGGAATTGTATAACCAGAATAAACGGATGAATCAACCCTAACACCTAATCCACCCGGGGGAAGATACATCTCAATTTTTCCAGGTGATGGCATAAATTGTTTAAAAGGATTTTCCGCATTAATACGACATTCAATTGACCAACCATTCAATACGACATCTTCTTGTTTAATACTTAAAGGTTCATTGTTCGCTATTTTAATTTGCTCTTTAATTAAGTCTACACCGGTCACCATTTCAGTAACAGGGTGTTCAACCTGAATACGTGTGTTCATTTCCATAAAATAAAATTGATTTGTTGAACGATCAAATATAAATTCAATTGTACCTGCCCCAACATAGTTAACAGCTTCAGCTGCTTTAATAGCTGCTTCACCCATCTTCTGGCGAATATCTGATGTGATTGCTGGGGATGGTGTTTCCTCTACAAGTTTTTGTAAACGTCGTTGGATTGAACAGTCTCTTTCACCTAAATGTATCACATTTCCATATTGATCTGCTAGTATTTGTATTTCTACATGGCGAAAGTCTTCAATATACTTTTCAAGATATACGCCTGGATTTCCAAAAGCCTTTTCTGCTTCTTTTTGTGTTACTTTTATACCTTTCAAAAGTTCCTTATCATCATACGCAACACGTATACCTCTTCCACCACCACCAGCTGTTGCTTTAATGATAACAGGATAACCTATTTTTTTCGCTACTTGTAACGCTTCGTTTTCATCAACAATGACACCGTCTGAACCTGGAACAATAGGAACATCAGCTTGTCTCATCGTTTCACGTGCGACATCTTTAATGCCCATTTTTTGAATGGCTTCCGGTGAAGGTCCGACAAAAACAATTGAACAAGCTTTACACACTTCAGCAAAATCAACATTTTCAGCTAGAAAACCATAACCTGGATGAATGGCATCTACATTTGTTAAAGTAGCGACACTCATAATATTAGTGATGTTTAAGTAGCTTTCTGTACTTGGATAAGGACCAATACAATACGCTTCATCTGCTAACTGCACATGAAGGGATTCTTGGTCTGCTTCTGAATAAACAGCTACTGTTTTTATTCCAAGTTCTTTACATGCGCGAATGATACGTACTGCAATTTCGCCCCTATTTGCAATTAACAGTTTACTTATCAATTGATTTCGTCCCCTCATTTCGTTTTAACTCTGAATAATGGTTGCCCGTATTCAACAAGTTCACCATTATCAACTAAGATTTCTACAATCTCTCCCGAAACTTCCGCTTCAATTTCGTTAAATAGTTTCATCGCTTCTAATATACATACAATCGTATCTTTTTCAACTTTACTACCTACTTGTACGTATGGAGCACTTTCAGGGCTTGGTGCTGCATAAAATGTTCCGACCATTGGCGAAATAATTTCATGATCGTAATCAACTGATCTTGTGTTTTGACCATCGTTATTCAATTGTCTCTCTGGGTTAGAATCAGATTGTTGCATTGGTTCAACAACGGTTTCGGATTGTTGTACTTGAGGATCACTTGGTTGAACTGGTTGATATACTGTAACACCTTCATTTTTATTATTTCGATGCTTTTTTAGCTTAAGCTCTATCCCATCTGTTTCATATTTAAATTCATCAATTGACGATTCGTCTATCATCTTTATGATTTCACGAAGTTCTTCGAGTTTTAGCATTAGTGACACCTCTCAACAGTAATTTTTTATTATTAGGTATTAATAACTCCTCTTAATATTTTACGCTAACTTCAATGTAAAGTTCAATAGATAACATTATTTTGTTTATTATTTGCTGAGCAAAGGAGTAAGATGTTGCGTCTAATGTTTTGAAACAAGTATAACAGGATTGAATTTTTGATGCGACTTAGAAATAATAAATAGAAAATGATTTAGGAGTACTGCCTAAATCATTTTCTATTTAAGTTCTTATTTTGTTGCCTTCATCTCTTGAAAAATAACATCCACAGTCAAGTCTCCAAACTCATCTCGAACAAGTTGCATAATATGGTCAACTTCTTCTTTAGATAGCGTTTCTTCTTTTATGTGAACTTGTACCTTTTCTCCATCTGATCGAACTAAAACATCTTCATATTCTTTCTCGGCTATAAGCATCTTTTCTAAAATAAACTCTTTTGAAGCCGTTTTCTCTAATTGTTCAATCGTATTTAATGCGTCATTCTTTTCTTCTGATGTGGCATCACTTGAGGCTACAATATCTTTAAGTCGATCTCGCGTCCGACTTCTTTCATCCTCAATATTCATTCGAATTGTTGTAAATACTTCATCTTCACTTCCACTCGTTACATTTACATCAACCCCCTCATCATCACGATCGGATGGTTGCTCGATATCTGATGTCGGATCGTTTTTAAAGGCTAAATCTTCTCTGTCTGGAGATAAAACGTAATAAACACTAAGGACTATAATGAGACTTAACATTGTCAACAACCAAACAGTTTGTTTTTTCAACATGCTATTCCTCCTTAATTTTTTGGCATCACTGATACACGGTGAGTCGGAACATCAAGAACTTTAGAAACAGCTTCAAGAATAGCTTTTTTTACAGATGCATTTTCTACCCCTTTTGCTATGACAATCACTCCACGAACATGTGGTTTTTTTGTTTGTACTTGTAAAGGCGTTTCTTTATCACCTTGTCTGATTACAACAACTTGTGTTTCTTCAGTCGTTTCTTCAATTTGTCGACTACCACCACTTTGATCCTCTTCATCTGTTACTTGATTACCACTGATTAAATTTTTCTCATATATTTTTATATTTGTTGAATCTAAATTGACCATCACTTGAACTTCAGATATACCTTTTATATTTTCAAGAATGGTCTGCAATTGTTTTTCATAGCTCTTCTCTAGTTCGGAATAATCTGATTGCGAAGTTGCATCTGAATACGTTCTAGTGGATGGTGATGTAACTTGATTTTCATCGTTTAATGTGATTAATGTGTCATCTTGTTTTGTGGGAGTCATAAATTGATTGACCATTAATATAAGCAGACCTACAAGTCCAATTAATATCATATAACTTCTTATAGATGGTTTTTCATCCTTTTTTCCTTTCGATAAAAAATCTTTTAATTTCTGTAACAAAACTTACCCCTCCCACATGATTACAATACTTTTATCTGTTATTTGCCAAATTTCTTCTAAACGGTCAGTCATTTCATCAGTATGTGTGAAACTTGCTTTTTCCTTTTGTTCTTTCGTATCTATCTTCACTTCTGACACATCTTGTACCACTCCTTCCTGCTTCTTGTCATGACTTGTTACATAAACAATCACCTCTTGTAAACTTTCGTAAGAGAAGTCTTGTTCATTGGTAAATTGAAAATCAATGGATTCGATCGTGACATCAAATTCTTCTCTTAGTGGTTGTTCGGCAAGTTCTCTTAATTGGACAGCCATTTGTTCTAAAATATATGCATGCTGAGTAGATTCTATTTCTTTTTTTTCATTTTCAATCATTTTTTCTAATTGGATCTCTGAATGATATTGTTCATCTGAGTATATATGTTGAGTAAAGATACGATTCATTGAAGATTTAAGATCAATTTGAAAAACTTGTAAGACAGGCTGAAGAAACAATAAGATTAAAATCAAGCCGACAACAAAACGTATATATTTTTGCAATGTATCTTTAGGGGTTAGAAAGTCAATCATCATGGCTAATAAAATATAAACGATGATTTGGCTCGTCCAATTGATAATATAAGTCATCATGCTCCCCCTTACTTTATAAACATTGTTAAGTTACTAGCTGCAATGATTATCACAATACCTAAAAAGAACATAAATGAAACGACTAGAAGACAGGCGAGAATATAAAAAATAAACTGACTGATTGTCTCTAGGCTTGTAATCACTGGTCCATCTCCGAGCGGTTGAAGAACAGCAGCAGCGACATGATATATAATTGCAATTGCCAAAATTTTTAAAGCTGGAAAGATTGTAATAAAAATAGTGATAACAACACCGACAATCCCGATCGCGTTTTTTAATAATAATGATGCATTTAATATTGTGTCTGTTGCATCTGTAAATGTACGTCCAACGACAGGAATAAAGTTTGCTGTAATATACTTTGCCGTTTTCAATCCAATTCCATCCTGAATCGCACTTGCAGCCCCTTGAACAGACATAACACCTAAAAAGATTGTTAAAAATATACCTAATGCACCTAAAGCTACTGATTTAAATAGTTTAGCTAAATGAGTTACCTTATAGCGATCACTTAAACTACTTACGATCATTAACAATGCCGACAATAGAAGCAAAGGCAAGATAAATTTACCAACTAATAATCCACTACTATTTACAAGAAAAATAATTAACGGATGAAAGAAAGTCACCGCAGCTACATTGCCAAATGTAGTCATAAGCCCTAAAATGAGGGGAATAAGTGCAATCATAAAACTACTCATCATTTCTATTGTCTCTTGAGCATAAGTAAAAACAGTATAAAAACTATTTAAAGCAATAAATAACAAGACTATATACACGATAAAATAAGCTAGTTTACTCACTGTGCTATTTTGAAATGTTGTATGTAATGTTTGTAAAAACACTGAAAAAATAGTCAATAACAATAACGAACTTAGTAATTTTCCATTGATAATAAATTCATGAAGTAAAAATTCAAGGAATCCACTAAAGATTTGCTTTAATGAAAAGCCCTCTTGATTTTTTATATATTCACTTATGCTCGTCTTTTTCAATTCGGGTATATATCCCCCATATTCCTCTCCTATACTTGTCCAATATGATTGAATCTTATCTAATGACATATTGTCTATCATCATATCTTCAAATGACTTTTCAGTTTCTGCTGAAACGGGATGATGAAATATGATGAAACAAAAGGGGATAATGAAAATAATACGGATGATGGCCATTGTAATCATTCCCCTTTCAACTATCCTTCGTTATTAATGAACTGGGAGAAAATTAATAATCGCTTCTAACAATGCTGTCATAATCGGAATAGAAATGACTAAAATAAAAACCTTACCCGCTAACTCTATTTTTGTTGCAATTGATAAGAGACCCGCATCTTTTGTTAAAGATGAACCAAGTTCAGTCAGATATGCAATACCAACAATCTTTAAAATCGTTTCAATATACATCCCCTCTATAGATGCCCTCTCTCCCAAATTGTGAATTAATTCAAACACATCACTAATATGATTAATAACAACCGAAAAGATGAGAATACTAGTAACTAATATGATTAAATAACCAATTGGGGCGCCAAATTCTTGTAAAATTAAGTAAAATATACTTGCAATAATACCAATCATAACAAGTTGAACAATTTCCATAACAATCTATCCTTGTAGTAAAAAGACAGATTTAATTTTTTGGAAAAGATCAGAAAGACCATTAATCACAATAGCAAGAACGATGATGAACCCAACAAGTGTTGCAAAATGAGCAATCTCTTCTTTTCCCATCTGTTTTAGTATCGTATGAATCATTGCGACAATTATGCCAATTCCAGCGATTTGAAATAAAATGCTAGCATCAAAAATCATAAATACGCCCCTCCAAAAGTTAACAGACATATATCAAATAAGAATTAACACGATAAATACGCCTGCCAAAAATCCGATCGATTTAGCCATTTGAGAAAACTTTAAATGTTGATCTCTCGCCTCATCTAATTCACGATCTAAGTGCGTCATCGCTAAATAGATATGTTTTTGTTGTTGTGATAGATCATGTTGACCAATTGAACGACCAAACTGGTAAAGTACTTCAGCTTCATTTCTTCCTAAATATGACCGTGATAAAAATAATTGGACACTTTTTCGCCATATTTCTGGGAACTCATCATTTGTTTCTTTCATCTTCTTCACTAAGAGTCGAAACAAATAGTTAACAGGATATGGCATGCGTTTACTAACAATTAGAAATGCTTCTTGTAAAGGTAATTGACTATATAACATTTCTCCTTCTAATATTTGTAAGGCATGTTTTAATTGGCGAATTTGCTTTGGTCTTCCAGAAAGCTGGCGGCTCCATTCAAAGCCAATCATTGTTGTAGCCATGATGATTAGTAGAGCGCCAAACCACTTCATGTTTTTCCTTCCTCCCCGATCGGATGATTGGACGCATTGAAGAATCATAAATGACTTTTATTCGGCCTCTTTTTTTCTTATTTAAAATAACGAGTCTTTCAAAAATATTTTCTTCAAATAAACGTAAAAATGAAGGTCTCTTTCTTATATCTTTCACGGAACTTCCGTGGGCAGTGCAAATGACTTTAACCCCTGCATGAACTGCCTCCATTAAAGCTGTAACATCGTCGTTACTTCCGATTTCATCCACTACTAATATATCTGGTGACATTGAGCGAATAAGCATCATCATCCCTTCTGCTTTTGGACATGCATCTAAAATATCCGTTCTTTTTCCTAAATCATGTTGTGGTACCCCTTTTATAGATGCGCCAATTTCTGACCTTTCATCAATAACTCCAACCTTATGCGCAGGAACATGATTCCAACCACTCGAAATGAGGCGTATTAAATCACGGATATACGTTGTCTTTCCGGTTTGTGGCGCTCCGATGATAAGTGTATTTTTGTATTCTTTGTCATATAGATAAGGAATGAGCGTCTTGGCAACGCCTTTGATTTGTTTAGCGATTCTAATATTGAAATATGAAATGGGCTGAATAGCTTTTACTACCCCATTTTCCGTATTTACTTTACCCGCAATTCCAACACGATGACCTCCCTGTATAGTAATAAATCCTTCACGTAATTCATCTGTTAAACGATATAATGAAAATTCACTTAATTGATTAATAATATGGACACGGTCATGATGTGTCGGAATAAGATTCGGCAGCCACTCATGATGATTGGTAAAAATCAATTCAATCGGCTTTTCAGTCCGTATTCGTATTTCTTGTAGTTTGTCCCATCGATCAACAAGACTTTGTTCTAGCTGATTACGTATCACCTGCGGAAATAAACGAAGTATCTCTTCCATTCTTATCACTCTTTACAATTAACTTTATAAACATTGTATGTTTAAGATGACAAAATATGATTAATGGTCATTTAAAAACAAAAAAAGAACAGTCATTATGACTGTTCTATAAATATAAAATATATGGATTATGATGAACGGGATACATATTTTCCCTCTGATGTGTTAATAACTAACACATCACCAACATCTACAAATAATGGTACTTGTATCACTAGACCAGTCTCTAAAGTTGCTGGTTTAGAACCCCCACTCGCAGTGTCACCTTTAATACCTGGATCAGTTTCAGTTACGACCAATTCAACCGTATTTGGTAAATCAATTCCTAATACTTCTCCCTCATACATCACTAACGATACTTCTGTGTTTTCTTTAATAAACTTTAGTTCGTATTCAATTTGACTTGTTTGTAATTCAACTTGTTCATAAGTTTCTGTATCCATAAATGCATGTATATCACCGGAGGCATATAAATATTGCATGTTTTTGTGTTCAACATGAGCCCGCGCTACTTTTTCACCAGCACGGAATGTTTTCTCTTGAATATTTCCATTCCTTAGATTACGTAATTTACTGCGAACGAATGCTGCTCCCTTTCCTGGCTTCACATGTTGGAAATCAATGACTTGCCATACATCATTATCAAGTTGAATAGTAAGTCCTGTCCGAAAATCATTAACTGAAATCACTTATTATCCTCCTTTAGTGTTAACTGCCTGTTAACTGGCACCTATAATATAATCAATTCTTTCGTTGACTTTGTCAAGCGTTCATTACCTGTTTTAGTAATAACAATATCATCCTCAATACGACAACCACCAACTTGTGGCACATAAATACCTGGCTCAACAGTAACAACCATGCCTGGCTCTAAAACGGTTTCTGAAATATATGATAACGATGGTCCTTCATGCACTTCCATACCAAGACCATGACCAGTTGAATGACCAAAGTACTCACCGTAACCCTTCTCCGTTATATAATCACGTGTCAGTGCATCGGCTTCTTTTCCAGTCATACCTGGTTTAATTCCGTTTATCCCTCTTAATTGCGCTTCTAACACAATCTGATAAATTTCTTTTAATTGATCACTAATATCGCCAACTGCTAGTGTTCTTGTAATATCTGAGCAATAACCTTGATATAATGCACCATAGTCTAATGTAACAAGTTCACCAGATTGTATTTCTTTTTCAGAAGCAACGCCATGCGGCAGAGCTGAGCGATAGCCAGAAGCAACAATCATATCAAAACTTGAAGATGTAGCTCCTTGTTTTCGCATAAAAAATTCCAATTCATTGGCAATATCAATTTCTTTTACGCCTGGCTTTATGTATTTCTGAATATGTGCGTATGCATCATCAGCTATTTGTGCTGCTTTTTTCATAATGGCTAATTCTTCTTCAGTTTTATACATCCGAAGCTTTTCAACAACTTGATTTGTAGGGATTAATTCAGCATTAATAGCTTGTTTATATTGTTCATAAGTAGCAAAGGACAAATGATTTTTTTCAAAGCCAACGCGTTTTACATTCATTTTCTCAAGTTGTGAGTTAATCTCTTTATGCATTGCTTGTTTATGTTCGACAACATTAAAATGTTTAACTTGCTCTCCAGCTTGTTCTGTATAGCGGAAGTCTGTAATAAATACAGCATCATTCAAACTGACAATCGCTACGCCAGCTGTCCCGGTAAAACCGGTCATATACCGTCTGTTTTCTGGTTTTGTAATCAAAATAGCATCAAGATTTTCATCTTCTAAAACCCGTCTAATATTTTTAATTTTCTCCATTTCCCTATCTCTCCTCTATTTATTTTTGCCGTTTTGGAATAATTTCTTCAATTAAAGCTTCTGTGGCAAGTTTATAACCATAAAGACCTAATCCAACAATTTGACCGACACATGCTGACGCAATAAGTGACTGTCTGCGAAACGAATCACGTTGATGAATATTAGAGATATGTACTTCTATAACGGGTACTTCAATAGCTAATATAGCATCCAACAATGCAACACTCGTATGTGTATAAGCGGCTGGATTGAATATAATGCCTTCATACTTTCCTGTAGCCCCTTGTATTTCATCAATTAAGTTTCCTTCATGATTAGATTGAACAGATGTTACGTTATAACCTTTTTTTTGAGCAACTTCGTTTACAGTTCGTTCAATGTCCTCTAATGTAAAAGTACCGTAAATATCAGGCTCTCTAGCACCTAATAAATTTAAGTTTGGTCCATTCAATAATAAAATTTGCTTCATACTATCTAATCCCCTTATAGTTACAATATTCATTTTACCATAAATAGGGAAGAAAGATAATGATAATCTAGGATGACCATATTTTTAATATTAATTTGAATATTTTGCTTGCGCTTGCTCATAGTCATAAGAAATACTATAGCCAATGAAAATGCCATAAATAATGAATAAGCTTAACGTCGTAACGATTGTATTAAATGGTAATTCATTGATTGATGGATTTTGTGGGAACATTGGCTTAAGTATGTAAAAAGCAATTGCCCAAAGTACGATTCCATAGAAAATACCTGCTAAAATCGATTGGATTTTCTTAAGAAAAAGGTAATATAATAACGCCACTCCGATTGAAATGAATCCACTCATTAGTATCGTTATGACATCACCTAAAAAAGTTTCGGTCCACTCCGCTTTTATCCAAGAACGAAGTAAAAATGATTTAGGGGAAACAATTGTAAAATTAAATACATAGACAAGTATCCAAATCATACTCCAAAATACGCCACCAAAAAAACCCGTTGTTAATGTATGATTTATCGTTTGACTTCGCATACTTTTCTCCATGATATCACCCTCCACGTTTCGTATGATGTGACTAAATAAATAAACCAATGTGAAATCGGTTTGATAAAGGTATAATAAATTAAAATAGTGGTATAAAAGAAATAGATGGAAAGAAAGGATGGATTTCTAATGAAGCGTAATCACTTATTTGTTGTATTAGTCATTGGACTGGCCCTCTTTGGTGTTTTATCACAACTCGTGACAAATTTTACCGGATTTGTTAAACAGTTATTATATATTTCTCTTATCATATCCTTTGTTTTTATGATCAGTTATCTTTTAGTTAAATTTCTATCGAATCAGCCATCTGAAATGAAAAAATATAAACAAGCAGCCAAACAGTCGAATAAAAAGTATAACCAACCTAAAAAAATAAGAAAACAAAAAGAAAAAAGTCGGATCCAACCATTCCGTACCCACAAAAATCGCTCTCATTTTCACGTAATTGATGGAAAGAAAAAGTAGACATAGTCACCCGTTATATTCATTTTGATTTTTCTATTTATTGCACATTATATGTTCTCTTTTTTAATGTCTAGGATTTTATACGTCAATTATCACCTTGTCCTATTCATGAGTTATTTGTCCCCCACACCATCTTTGATAATGGATTTGGATGTAAAAAAACACAGTTCGTTCAGCCTATGAACTTTATATTGTTTTTTATTATGTACCAATAATGAATTATTATGTTAAATTTATCTTAAATAAAACAAAAAAGACGTGGACACTATGACGGTGTGCACGTCGATTCTGAGAATGATTAGTGAGGCCAACTTTTTAAAAAATTCCTTGCATAATATTTTCCTTTTTTCTTTAATTCCTCAATAGTTTTATGAGATAAATTAAAATCAATCGCTTCAACTTCGTGGACAGGAATAAAAATAATATGACGTTCATGATCTTTAGAAATGTAGCGAGCATCATGTGCTTGTTTCATAGTCGCAAAAAGGGCTAAAAATAAATCAAGCGCATGCTTTATTTTTTTCGGTTGTGTTTGTTCTACTGATTCACTTAATTTAACGCCGAGTACAGGACGCTTAAGCGTTTTAGAATTAGCCTTGTTTTGATCAAAAATCCACAATGGGAAATTGCTTAATAACCCGCCATCAACGATGATACTTACCGTTCCTCTCTTTCCATATATTCTATCTGGCATAAAAAAGAATGGAAATCCCGCACTCATTCGAACTGCTTTTGCTACAGAAAAAGTTTCTGGCTTCATGCCATATAAGCGTTCTAAATCGTCAGGGATAACGACGAGTCGGCCAAGGGTTAAATCACTAGCAACAACCTTTAAATCATCACTTTTTAAATCGCCAAATGTATGAATTCCTTTTTCAGCTAAAATGTGCTCAATCCAACTTTCTAATTTCTTTCCGCGATATAAACCCATTTGGAAATATAAAAATATCCATTTACTTCCAGGGATAATAGAGACGAGTCTCGGTGGATCTAATAGTTTTTTTAAATTTAAATATTTGAGGTGTCGTTCGATTTCAATCAGTGAATAACCTGCTGCAAGAAAGGACGCAAGAATTGCACCGGCTGAAGTTCCAGCTACACGCTTAATGGTTAAATTCGCTCCATAGATTTCCTCTAATGCCCCTAAAAAAGCATAGGCTTTCACACCACCACCAGAAAAAACAGCATCTATTTTCATCGATCCACTCCTTGCTTAACCTTTTTAATATTGTAAGCAAAAGGAGGGATCATTAGAACCTGTCGTCTGTTGAATCTTGGATTTTTCGTAATTGTTCTAATCTATTTTCATCTTCTTTAAAGTATGCGACTAAATCAGCTATCCGATCAATTGAATTCCAACTCAGATGATGTTCAATACCTTCTACATCTTCATAAATATTTTCTTGTTCAACACCTATAATTTCTAAAAATTCTTCAAGTAAATCATGACGGAAAACAAGTCGCTTACCAATTTTATTACCCTTTTCCGTTAAAACAAAGCCTCTATATTTTTCATAATCTAAATAATTATCCTTATCTAACTTCTGAACCATTTTTGTCACTGATGAAGGATGAACTTCGAGCTCTTCAGCAATATCAGATACTCGAGCATATCCTTTTGTTTCAATTAATATATAAATTTTTTCTATATAATCTTCCATACTCGGTGTTGGCATCATATCTCCTCTTTCTTCTTATCATAAAGGCAAAAATCTTTCATACAAATGATACCTTAAAAGTATTGATATTACAAGCTTATCGAGAATTATATTAATACAGTTCATAATAAAGTAAACCATTTAAAAACATTTTTGGTTTACAGAAAAAAATATGGACTGTTTAATTTATATATATTTCTTTTATAATAAACCTTTGAAAAAAATATCGATAAACAATATAATGATATGTATAAAGATATACGGGGGAAGTATTAATGAAATTTTTAGTCATTGCACTTGTTATTTTAGTAACAATTAGTGTGTTTCGATATTTTAGACAACGTACATTCTTAAAAACATTAACCGAAACACAATTTATTGAAGGTTATCGAAAAGCACAACTCATTGATGTCAGGGAGCCACAAGAATTTAATAGTGGTCATATATTGGGGGCTAGAAATATTCCGCTGTCACAATTAAAACATCGACTTGTTGAATTACGTAAAGATAAACCAGTATATTTATATGGTCAGAGTGAGTTTCGTTCTGCTAGGGCTGCGCAAATCTTGCATAAGCACGGTTATCAAGATCTAAATCAACTAAAAGGCGGCTTTAAAAAATGGACGGGTAAAGTAAAGCGTTCATAACAATCTAATAAAAAGGTTCCAAATTATCTTTAACCGATAATTGGAACCTTTTTTTAATATACCCCATCTGGCCTAGTCTTCTTTTATATATCTTAAAACCGGCTTTCTTGCTGCTAATGTTTCATCCAATCGCTTAACAACCGTCGTATGTGGTGCTTCTTGGACTATTTCAGGGTTGTTTTCAACTTCATCTGCAATTGTCAACATCGTATCAATAAATCCATCTAACGTTTCTTTTGTTTCAGTTTCTGGTGGCTCAATCATCATCGCTTCTTCTACATTAAGCGGGAAGTAAATTGTTGGCGGATGATACTCATAATCTAATAAGCGTTTAGCTATATCAAGTGTTCGAACTCCTAGTTTCTTTTGCTTTTTGCCAGATAAAACAAACTCATGTTTACAATGCTGTTTATATGGGAGTTCGTAAACTGATTCAAGTTTACGCATAACATAGTTGGCGTTCATCACTGCATACTCACTAACTTTCTTTAATCCTTCTGCTCCCAACGTTCGAATATAAGTATAAGCACGTAAATAAATACTAAAGTTTCCATAATATGGCTTAACGCGTCCAATTGATTGCGGTCGATCATAATCGAATGTATAGCCGTCCTCATTTTTTACGATGACTGGTTTCGGTAAAAATGGTTCTAATTCCTTTGTTACACCGATAGGACCTGATCCCGGACCACCACCACCATGTGGACCTGAAAATGTTTTGTGTAAGTTTAAATGAACAACATCAAAGCCCATATCTCCTGGACGTGCATAACCCATAATGGCGTTTAAATTTGCACCATCATAGTACAATCGACCACCAGCTTCATGCACAATTTTTTTCATCTCCAAAATTTCTGTTTCAAATAGCCCAAGTGTGTTTGGGTTTGTTAACATTAATGCCGCAGTATCTTCCCCAACAACACGTTTTAAATCATCTAGATCGACAAGGCCATTTTCATTAGATTTGACGGTAACTGATTCGAAGCCAGCAACTGTTGCTGACGCAGGGTTTGTCCCGTGTGCAGAGTCTGGAACAATAACTTTTGTTCGTTTAAAATCACCATTTGCCTCATGAAAAGCACGAATCATCATTAAACCAGACCACTCACCATGAGCGCCAGCAGCTGGTTGTAATGAGATTTCATACATACCGGTAATTTCTTTTAAATGTTGTTGCATATCATACATCATTTCAAGTGCACCTTGGACTGTTTTAGGATGTTGATATGGATGAATATGACTAAATCCTGGTAACCTAGCAATATCTTCATTTATTTTCGGATTATACTTCATCGTACATGAACCAAGTGGATAAAATCCAGAATCAACACCAAAATTTCGTGTAGATAAAGCAGTATAATGACGCATGAGCTCTAACTCGCTAAGCTCTGGTAATTCAGGTGGTGTTTGTCGGATATATTCATCGGAAAATTCTTCCGATAAATCCACTTCAGGCACGTCTAATTCTGGGAGACTATAGCTGACTCTACCTTCTTTACTACGCTCAAAGATTAACGGAAAATCTTTATTAGCCATTTAGAACAACCCCCAATTCTTTTACAAATGTATCAATTTCTTCTTTTGTACGAACTTCAGTAACGGCCACTAACATATGGTTTTTTAGTTCTGGATAAACCGTTTGCAAATCGTAGCCACCGATAATTCCCTTCTCTAACAGATAATCATTTACTTCTGAAACAGATTTAGGTAATTTAATGACGAATTCGTTAAAGAAAGGTCCGGAAAATGCAATATCAACACCTAAATCTTGAATCTTCTGTTTTGCATAACGCGCTTTTTTCATATTTAATAAAGTCATTTTCTTTATCCCATGCTTACCAATTGAACTCATAGCGACAGCACTTGCTAACGCATTTAAAGCTTGATTGGAACATATATTTGATGTTGCTTTATCACGGCGAATATGTTGCTCTCTTGCTTGTAATGTTAAGACAAAGCCACGCTTACCTTCTTCATCAACCGTTTGTCCAACGAGGCGACCAGGTACTTTACGCATTAATTTCTTTGTTGTGGCAAAGTATCCACAATGTGGTCCACCAAATTGCGTTGGAATACCAAACACTTGTGTGTCACCTACAACAATATCCGCTCCGAATTCTGCAGGGGGAGTTAGAAAGCCAAGTGCTAATGGATTACTGGATACGATAAACATCGTTTTCTTATCGTTCTTAATTAATTTATTTATCTTAGCCATCGGTTCGATTTGCCCAAAGAAATTTGGGTACTGAATGACCACTCCTGCTATTGTTTCGTCAAGATGTGCTTCCAACTGTTCTAAATCTGTTACACCATCTTTGTAATCAATCTCAATAACATCAATATGTTGCCCCCGTGCATATGTTTCAATAACTTCTCTTGATTCAGGATGAACAGTTTTTGAAACAAGCACTTTTTTCCTTCTCGTTTGTCCTGCACTTAATGTGACAGCTTCTGCTAATGACGTTCCACCGTCATACATAGAAGAATTTGCTATTGGTAAACCTGTTAGCTCCGAGATCATCGTTTGAAATTCAAAAATTGCTTGTAAGCCACCTTGAGAAATTTCTGGTTGATATGGTGTGTAAGCTGTATAAAATTCTGATCTTGAAATGACATGGTCAACAACAGATGGAATAAAATGATCATATACACCTGCGCCTAAAAACGATGTGTATTCAGTTAAATTATAGTTTTTATTCGCCATCTGTGTTAATTCTCTTTTTAATTCGGCTTCACTTACTGGTTTTTTTAATTTCAAAGGTTCTTTTAATAAAATATCTTTAGGAATATCTGAAAATAATTCATCTGATGAATCCACACCTATTGCTTTTAACATGTCTTTCTTATCATTTTCAGTCATTGGTAAGTAACGGAAATCCATATGAAAGCCTCCTCTATTTATTTTTTAAAAAAGGTGTCTCAATCACTTTCGCTTTTAATTTTCGTTTTCTGACTTGAATCATGATTTCAGTTCCTACATTGGCATAGTCAGTTTGGATAAGCGCTAGACCGATATTCTTTTTTAATGTAGGGGCTTGCGTTCCGGAAGTCACGTGCCCAATTTTTTCATCTTCATGCCACACATCATAACCTGTTCTTGGAATTCCACGATCAATCATTTCAATCCCTACTAATTTTCTCGTCGTACCATTTTCAATTTGATTTTTTAACACATCTTCACCGATAAATGGTATACCCTTATCAATTTTCACAAAGAACTTTAGTCCCGCTTCAATCGGTGTAATATTTTCTGTAAGTTCTTGACCATATAACGGAAGATTTGCTTCAAATCGTAGAGTATCCCGTGCTCCTAATCCTACTGGCACAAGTCCATCGTCTTTACCGGCTTCTAATATTTTATTCCAAAGCTCTATACCGAATGATTGATCAATATATATTTCAAACCCATCTTCTCCAGTATAGCCTGTCCGAGAGACAATTGCTTCTGTATTCATGCCATGGAAACGAATATCAGAACGAAAACGGAAAAACTTAATGTCTTCTAAGTTCGCGTCTGTTAATTTTTGCAAAATGTTTTCAGCTTTTGGCCCTTGAAGAGCGAGCTGGACGTAATCTTTCGTCACATTAGAAATAGTTAACTCTTCCGAACTATATTCATTATGTTTACTTAACCATTGGAAATCTTTTTCTGTATTTGCAGCGTTAACGACTAATAAATAATGTTGTTCTTCTAACATATAAATGAGGAAATCATCAATTACACCACCGTTTTCATTACACATAAATGTATATTGAGCGCGATTTGGTGTTAAATTTGAAACATCATTTGTTGTCATTTTTTGTAAGAATGATAAGCTTTTCGGGCCTTTTACGACAATCTCTCCCATATGAGAAACGTCAAATAAGCCTGCCTTTGTCCGTGTGACTTCATGTTCATGTTTAATTCCGGAAAATTGAACAGGTAAGTCCCAACCACCGAAGTCAATCGTTTTCGCCCCATATTTCTCGTATTCTGAAAATATTGGCGTTCTTTTCAGTTCGCTCATGACATCCTCTCCCTTATTCATTTTTTATTGATCACATCATCTTCCATCTCTGTCTTATAACCAGAAAGTTGCACACTTATTATAAGTGCTTGCTTCGTGGGTGGTTTACATTTATATAAACACTCTCCAGAGGCGCGTCAAGTAAGAGTCTGTTTGCCTGAGAGATTCGCCTTTATAGCTTGCTCCTTCGGCGGTACATAAAACTCGTCTGTACACTCTCCCCCTACTATCATTCGCTTGTTCATTATGAAATCATTTTTATTGGTTAAACTATGTTTATAACATGATGTCCTAAGTATTTCAAAACCATTATAGCATAGAAATTCTTGATTCGCTTTAATCTTTTTAAATTTGTTAACACATAAAAAAGGAAGTATTTATATATGAACGAACTTGACATTGTATTTGAAAAAAATTTTATACAACAATTAGAAGAAAGAGTCATAAACGATCTTCCTACGTCATCATGGGATTTATTTAAAATGACGTACGATATCCAAAAGTCTACACTCATTCACACATCTGACGACTTATTAGCCATTGATTATCTCCCTCATTTAACTTGTTTGCCGCATCAACTTAACACAGCCAAACAGGTCGTCATGCAGATGAATGGGTGTGCAATTCTAGCCGATGAAGTAGGGTTAGGTAAAACGATTGAAGCGGGTCTTATTTTAAAAGAATATATGATTCGTGGATTAGTAAAAAAGGTACTTATATTAGTTCCTGCTTCATTAGTTAATCAATGGATAGATGAACTCGTAAATAAATTTTATATTCCTGCCGTAGCTTATCGTAAAGGTTATTCGTGGAAACATGTTGATATTATGGTTGCTTCTTTAGATACAGCTAAAAGAGCACCGCATTGTTCTGAAATTCACAACATTAATTATGATTTAATCATTATTGACGAAGCGCATAAATTAAAAAATCATCAAACAAAAAACTATCAATTTGTCAAAGGAATTAAAAAGAAATATTGCTTACTTTTAACAGCAACTCCTATTCAAAACCATCTAAGTGAAATATTCAATCTCATATCCATTCTAAAACCAGGTCATCTCGGAAATTATAAAGCATTTATAGAGAAGTATGTTAAAGCGGTACCGAGCATTGAAGACAATCATTATTTAAAAGAATTAATCAATAAAGTGATGATACGCCATACGCGTAAAGATACAAATATTAAACCTTCAAAGCGCCATATTAAAACGATATGGGTTGATTTTTCTAAAGAAGAAGAAACATATTATAAGCAACTTGAATATGAGCTTGGAAATAAAGTACCATTTCTAAAATTAACTTTATTAAGAGAGATATGTTCTTCACGTGAAGCGTGTTACATGTCTTTAAAAAAGCTAAGTAACAATAGCGATCATCCAGTAGAAGATTTACATTCATTTATTGATGGTCTAGAAAAGTTACCACAACATGCAAAAGCTAGAAAGGTAATCGAAATCATTAAAAAAATAGGAAATGAAAAAGTAATCATCTTCACTGAGTATCATGCAACTCAATATTTTTTACAATGGTATTTACAACAGCATGGGATATCTTCGGTACCTTATCGTGGTGGTTTCTCGCGTTCAAAAAAAGAGTGGATGCGGCAATTATTTCAACATGACCGCCAAGTATTAATTGCTACTGAAGCTGGTGGTGAAGGAATTAATCTTCAATTCTGTCATTATATGATTAACTATGATTTACCGTGGAATCCAATGCGTCTTGAGCAACGTATTGGACGAATCCATCGATACGGTCAAAAGAAAGATGTTTATATTTATAATCTCGCTACTAAGCAAACGATTGAAGAACATATTATGAATATTTTATATAAAAAGCTCAATTTATTTGAAAGAGTAATCGGTGAACTGGATGATATATTATCAAAACTCCTTATCACAGACTTAGAATCAGAAATTCAAGCGATTTTTCATAAATCGACATCGACTGGTGAAGCAAAAGTAAAGTTGAATCACTTAACCTCAATCATCCAAGAAAATATTGAATTATATGAAGAGATGGGTGAAACAAATGGTACTAACAAACCTTGATTATTTTTTCACCACGTTTTTTAAAGCACATCGCTGTAAAATCATTCATAAAGAAAAAGGGCTAATAAAAGTACAACTCACTAAAGAATTAGATCGAGAATTAATGAATCGCCCTTTTTATTGGCATTATATGGAGAAAATGGGCCAAAAAGGTGAACCAATGAAACTTACTTTTATAACCGATCCAAATCATCCTAATCAACAGTCAGGTGAATGGGTTCATTTTGGAAGCCCACGTCTCCAACAAATAATAAATCATTTAAAAAAGAATGAGATATTTGCGAAACTCTATCAATACGTTTCTTCACATGTTGAAACACCGCTTTATCCTTGGTTAGTAATCAATATAAAAATTATTTATCAAGGGAAACAAACAAGAGAAGAGCTTTTTTCCATTGGATTAAACTTGATTAACGGATTAATGCGAACGAATATGATGGAGTCTATACATGATTTATCTTTTCAACGTTCAGTTCCGGATTTTTGTTTTCCATTGTCCCCGCTTATACGACTTAAAAGTGGATATCGGCGAATAGAGAACGTGTTAAAACAATATATCTATGACCAAGATCAAACATGGGTAGAAGAAACATTAGCTACCGGTAAACATGAATTAGCTTTATTACAGCATTTTTATGAATCAAGGGATGATGAAAATGAAGCACTTTATCAAAAGGAAGTATCAGATATAAAAAATCGTTATCAGCCGAAGATCATCGTTCAAGTCATTAATGGTGGGCTGTTCTATTTAACAGATTCTTACCAAAATTAAAATAGCATGGGTAATTAGCCATGCTATTTTTGCTGTAATTTCAATGCTGTTTTAATTAGAAATGGAAGGACACCGAACCATCGATCATAATATCCGCTCTGATCTTTAAATGATTTTGTCTCCTTGTTTAGTCTATGTTTTTTAGATCCATAATCGAGATAGCGAACAAATTGTTCAGTCGCATATTTAATAATATCACTTCCAGACATGAACATTTACCTCTCTTTACTTTTAATGATTACTTCTCTATATGATGCCAAATACATGCACGATTTATTCAAACATTCCATAATGTCTTGAATCACCGTCTCAACATCTTTCTCATCCGTATCTACTGTTATATCAGCACACGCTTCATACATTGCTTGCCGTTTTTTATAAAGTATTTTTCTTTTCTCTAAAGAATGTCCCCATAACGGTCTATTCATATCATCTTTCAACCGTTTTGAAATTTCATGAAACGATGCATACAAATAAATAATCGTACCATTTTGTTTCATCCATTCGATATTTTCCTTTCTCTCAACAATACCACCACCAGTGGCAATAATAGGTTCATTTAAATTTTTTAAAACTTTTGATTCATAATCTCGAAAAGCACTTTCACCTTGTTCGATAAAAATATCTGGTATTTTTTTTTCATACATTCTCTCAATTTCTTGATCTGTATCTGCATATGTTTCATTCCATAATTGACTTAATCGCTTAGCGATGGTTGACTTCCCACTACCCATAAAGCCAACTAAGTATACAATAGTCATTATTAAACATCCTTTGTAAAATATTTTTTATAAAAAGCAGGATTTTAGTAGTTTATGTCGAATAATATATTTAAAGGAGGTGAGCTATGTGTGAATCCTGCTAAATCACTTTCTGACAAATTACTTGAGTCTGCCTGTCGATTGAAAGCTACTGATATCCATTTCTATCCTATCACTGGGGAAACGAAAGTGTTTTTCCGAATTCATGGACAAAGAATTTACTATCAATCGATTCCACTAAAACAATATGAACTTCTTCTTACTTATTATAAGTTTACATCAGGAATGGATATAGGTGAAACGAGAAAACCTCAAAATGGGATGTTGCCTTATCAAACCCAATTACAAAATTATTCATTACGATTATCCACTCTTCCTGTAAATCACACTGAAAGTTTAGCTATTCGAATTCTTCCACAAGATGACGTTTCTTCGTTAAATGAATTATTCCTTTTTCCTTCTCAACTTAAGCAATTAAAGCAATGGTTCCATAACAGCTCTGGATTAATACTTTTTACTGGACCTACCGGTGTCGGTAAAACGACTACATTATACGCTATATTAAAATCGATTATTAAAGAAGGACGTTTTCAAACAATAACGTTAGAAGATCCGATTGAAAAAAATCTGCAAGGGATTTTACAAGTGCAAATCAATGAGAAAGCTGGTATCTCATATCACGTTGGTTTAAAGGCAGCCTTACGTCATGACCCTGATATCATAATGGTAGGAGAAATTCGCGACGCTTATACAGCAGAATTTGCCTTTGATGCTTCCTTAACAGGGCATCTCGTCTTAAGCACGATGCATGCACATGATACAATCGGTACTTTATATCGCTTACTTGAAATGGGACTTAATAAAACTGATCTCAGTCAAACTTTAATTGGTGTTGCATCTTTGCAACTTCTACATGTAGATATAAACAAGCAAATCAACAGACGTTTTGCCATTATGGAAATGTTGACTAAAGAACAAATCATGCTTACATTACAAGGACGCGAACACGAAGCAAAGAAAACGATTTATACTTTTCATCGTTTAAGAAAGAAGGCTTATGCTTATGGATTTATTAAAAAGGAAGATTTTTAAATCTCCTTCATTGTCTAAACATATACAACTAAAGTTTCTTAACCGACTTTCCCGCGCACTAAAGAACGGCTATCCGCTTCTAACAGCACTAGAAGCCTTTAAATGGGATAAAGAATTGATAAAACCTGTTACCCAAATGATCACTTCACTCCAAAATGGTTACCCTATCGATAAAGCATTAGAAAAAGCTTCTTTTCATCCCGTGATTACATCTTATTTATATTTCTCACGAGATGGCAATTTAGTCGATAACATTCAAAAAAGTGCTGAACTATTCTCTAGACAAATTGAATACACAACTAAATTACGCCAACTTTCCAGATATCCGATTTTCTTGTTCATTATTTTTATAACGCTTCTCTTTTTCATCAAACAATCGGTACTACCCTCCTTTATTGAACTGTTTCAAGCTCATCCACAAACAACAAAAACGATACAACTTTCACTTGTCATTATTCAGTTTTTGTCTCATCTAGCGATAATATTAGTTGTCATAATAATATTAATAACAGTTACTTGGTATTTAATACAACATAAAATACCGATAGGAAGAAAAGTTAAAATATACGCTTCAATACCTATCTTTCATAAGTTCCTTACGATTCGAACATCTTATCTTTTTGCAACACATTTTAGCACACTTCTAAAAACAGGACTTTCTTTAAAAGAAATCTTAAAGATGATGCTTAAACAAAACAATATGCCCATTCTCCATTACTACGCCACATTAATGATTCATCAACTAGAAAAAGGGATATATATAACAGACTTATTACAAAACTTACCCTTACTTGATCCACAAATCGGCCTAATTTTTCAAAAGCATGCTGATATGTCTGCTTTAGAGACAGATTTAAGCTTCTATGCTGAATTTAAAGCGGAGGAATTCCATGAACGAATGATGAAGCTCATTGTATCAATTCAACCGATATTCTTTATTATATTAGCTTGCTTTATCATTTTTATTTATTTAGCACTTATGTGGCCAATGTTTGAGCTCATTAAAACGATATAAAAGGAGTGATTCATATGATTAGTAACCAAAAAGCATTCACTTTGATTGAGATGCTCATCGTTCTTTTAATCATTTCTGTATTAATTATTTTAATTGTTCCGAATTTAAGTGGTAAAACAAAGGACGTAAATACAAAGGGTTGTGATGCTCTTGTTGCTGTTGTACAAGCACAAGTTGAATCATACGCTTTAGATAACGGGGTCTTTCCACACAGCTTACAATCTTTAGTAACGGAAGAATACATTACCGAAAAACAATTATATTGTGGTAATAAAGGTGATAGGCCACTTCGTTATGATGCCGAAAAAGGTAGAGTATTACCTCCGAGTGATCGATGATGTTATGCCAAAAAGGTTTTACATTCATAGAAACGCTTATCTCTTTATCTGTCTTGTCCCTACTACTTATCTTAACCGTTCCACTCGTCAGCTCTACAGTGAAAAGCCAAGAAAAATCCCTATTTTTAAAAACATTGCAATCAGATATCCTTTATGTACAAAATTATTCTCTTGGAATAAGGGAATATAGAACTAAACTTGCTTTCCACAAAACTTTTTATACCGTACACAAAAACCTAACAGAATCACCTATTACTAGAAAATTGCCAGAAGGTTGGGAAGTAGAGCGAAGTATGTATCATACCATTTACTTTTTAAACGGAACAATTGGAAGTGCAGGTACGATTCGAATCAATACAAATGAAGGTCATGTGTTAAAAATCATATTTCCACTAGGCAAAGGACGGTGTTATATTGTACAGGAATGAACACGGATTTACGATGATTGAGACGCTCATTGCCACATCAATCATATTAATGCTTATCATAACGATGATCCCTATCATCTCACTTATGAATACAGAGAAAAAGTTAAGATTGGAGAGACTAGAGTTCATGAATTCACTTCATGATGCTCTACAACCTTATTTATGGATGGAACAACCTATACCACATACGTATCAAAAAAATATCGACTTAAAACCTGTTACCTTCTCGTTTGTTCGAGAAGGTAACATGATCAAAGGATGTGTTGAATGGAATAATGTTAAACAAACAGAAGAACGAGTCTGCTTATATGGCATTCCTGAAAAATGAAACTGGTTTCACTTTAATCAATACCCTATTATCATTTGTGTTAATTACTTGCTCACTACCATTCCTTATTGTTTTATTACAGAAATCACAAGAACTTTTAAACCTTGAAGAAGAACTTTCTGTACAACACTTTTTTTATTTCCTTCAAGATGACGTTAAACGTTCAATTGATTATCAAATCATTCGTGATGAGCTATATATGACTTTAGATACAGGAAAACAAGTGCAAATAGGGAGAAATGGCCATGTGATTAGAAGAACAGTTGATCAAAAAGGCTACGAAATTTATTTGAGAAATGTCCAATCTTTTCATTTGTATAACCTTAAATACGGTTTTTTAGTTTCAATAGAAATGACTACAGGAGGACAATATGAGAAAGAAATTATCTTTTATAACAAATGAGCATGGATATTTCCTTCCCTTTGTACTTTTTTTCACAACGATTATTTTGCTGATAATCATAGGAAGTATCAATAACTATCATAACGAGCTCACCATGAGTCACCGATTACACGAACAAATAAAAATTGAAACATTGTATCAAATGGGACTTGCTCAATTTAAAAAAGATATAGCTTTAATAGGAGAAAGTGATACTATTCTATGGCCAAGAGAATTTGCATATCAATTTCCATATGGACACGTAGATATTACTTTTGAAAGAAAAGGCGATTATTTATATATAGCTTATTTTATTATGACAGATAAAGCTGTCTCATCATCAACGATTACAAATATTATTCCTGTATCAGAATTATTAAGCTTGGAAATGTCACAAACAAATGAATAGATTGTGTATATTTTTTGACATCTATCTATAAAAGATACATTGAACCCCTTTTATTTATTATAATGTAATTAACATACAGTTAGAGGTGTTCATAATGGAGCAAAAATTAAAAGTTACAAATGCTTTAAGTGATCCAACGCGTTTTAACATTTACCAACATATTATAGAACAAATGGAAGCCGTTACAGTAAATGATATAGCAGAGACATTCGATATTCATCCGAATGTAGCACGTATGCACCTATCTAAATTAGAAGATGTCGATCTTATTATCTCATATACAAAAAAGACAGGTAAAGGTGGTCGACCAAGCCGATTATATGAACTATCAAATCATGTCATTGAACTAAATTTTCCACATCGTGATTACAAATTACTTTCCGCTATTGCCTTAGAAACATTATCAAAACTAGGGAAACCCGGAGAAAAAGCCTTATTTGACACAGGATTCACTTATGGCCAGCGCATGATAGACCAGTATCAAGATGCATCAAAACTATCGTTAGAACAAAAGTTAAAACTATTACGAGATGCTTCTAAATTACTTGGTATGTATGCAGATTTCCATTATTCTGAAACTGACCAGTCGATTACTTATACGATTAATAATTGTCCTTTTAAAGAAGCCGCTACTAAAAATGAATCCATTTGTCATATGCATGAATTCTTCTTAAAAGGTATGTTTGAATCATTATTTGAAGGTATTACATTATCGGAAACGAATAATATGCTTAATGGCTGTAAAAACTGTACGTATATCGCAAAATTATCTGTCGTTTAATATGTTTTATTTACAATCAAGTCATACTCGTTTATAATATTATTTGAGAAGGTATGCTAAAGGAGGGGAAAGCATGGACAGAATATTTCGTATGCTTGCCTTTTGGACAGGAATTTTCACAGTGATGTTTTTTGTTGGTGAACGTGTTGATATCGCCTTATTATTCCTTGTTCAAACAGTTTTTTTCCTTACAATAGGCTATTTGAAACTATCTGAACGTATGTATATGTATTTGTTTGGACTTTATCTCACATTGTTTATGATTGGTTTCACTTGGTATTCCGAATTTATTCTCGTACCAGGATTTGCTCACTAGAAATAGCTGTACATAGCCAATCTAGTTTTAAAAATCCCACATCGTGTAAAAGGTGTTGGGATTTTTACTTTTTCTTAGTTTACACTATTGACAAGTTACTAACAATTGTATATATTTAAATTGTAGCTTAACTTTTATCCCTAACCAACAAAGAGCAAAACACATCCCCCCCTTAGAGGCTGATCCCCATCAGCCTCTTTTTTCATTTCTTTTAATCATTACTTTGTCCCTGGCACAAAAGGATTGTTTTGTTTTTCTTCAGCAATGGTCGTTTCTGGCCCATGTCCAGGGTATACGATATAGTCGTCTGGTAAATGATATAACTGATTAAGAATGCTATCCTTTAATTGGGGAAAACTTCCACCAGGTAAATCGGTGCGGCCAACGCCGTGTCGAAATAGAACATCACCTGATACAACAAAATGAGCGTCTTTAAAGACAAAGCTTGAGCTACCTGGAGAATGACCTGGTGTGTGTAACACATCGATTGAAAAATCACCAATATTTAGTTTATCTGGAGTAAGTAAATGCTCCGGTGATTCAGTACTAATTTCTTTTCCCATTAATGTTGATCTATTTAATAACGGATTTTCTAACCAATCTTCTTCATCTTGACCTAAATACACATCAATATGATAAAAATGTCTTAATGCATCTACTGCTCCGATATGGTCAAAATGAGCATGTGTTAACAAAATCGCCAATGGCTTTAATTGATGTTCATCTAAAAATGTGATGACTTCTCGTTCATCACCACCTGGATCAATGATTAATGCGTCATTTCCTTTGTACACAATATAACAATTTGTTCCTAATGGTCCTAGAGACATCCGTTTTATATTCATTTGTTCTATCTCACTTTCCTTCCATTCTTTTTTCTAGACTTCGCATTCGATTTGCCTAGCGTCTGTCTAGATGATATAATAAATGAGGATTTAATCTAATTAAATACATAATAGAATATGTCACTAATGGTTTTCAACTAGATAAGAACTGTAAGGAGGACATTAATTATGAATCATCTGGTTTTAGCAATTATTTTCTTAGTTGTTGCTGTTTTATCAGTTGCTGGATTATTTCGTTCCTTTAAGTTTAAAAACAAACTTGCGATTGTTTTTGCAGGATTATCAGCAGTAACATTTGGTTTCTTCTCAATTGCAACAATTATTGATGTGTTGAAAAATGCGTTTTAATGAATCATTCTAAAAAAGCTAACATATGTTAGCTTTTTTAATTTTCGTTCGTTTCAGATAAAACAACATAAGCAGCTCCCATTATGCCCGCATCATTTCCTAATGCCGCTATTTTCAATTCACATGTTTGACTAATTTCAGGCAATGCAATGCTCATAAACTTTTCTTTCAAAGGATTAAGTAGAGCATCCCCAGCATTAGAAACACCACCACCTATTAATATACGTGACGGATTAATGATTGTAGCCATATTTTGTAAAGCGAATGCTAAAACAGTTGTTGTATAATTAATGATTTGTTGACTATGCTCATCCCCATTTTTAGCTAGATTGAAGATGTCTTTTACTGAAATTGTCTGATTGCCTCTGTATAATTGTGCTACTCGACTCTCAGGATGACTTTTAACGATTTCTTTTGCCTGGTGTACCATTCCTGTAGCTGATGCAATCGTTTCAAGACAACCTTTTCTTCCACAATTACATGTTATCCCATCTTGCTTAACTATTACATGTCCGATTTCACTTGCTGCACCACTTTCTCCTCGTAATAAATGTCCATTAGCTATCACACCACCACCTACACCAGTACCAAGTGTAATTAACATGACATTTTCTTCCCCATTCCCTGCACCACGCCAATTTTCACCTAAAACAGCCATATTGGCATCATTTTCTATCCAAACGGGAAGGTTAAATATTTCTTCTATTTTTTCTTTCAATGGGTAATTCGTCCATCCTATATTGACAGCATGGACAGTGCCAGTCTTATGGTTTATAACTCCCGGTGCACCTATGCCTATGCCAAGAAATTGACCATTCTCAAGTGCTAATGTTACTTTACTTTCTACGATACTCTTTTTAATGTCCTGAACAATCTTGTCTCCAGAACCGTCCTTTTGGGTAGGAATTTCCCATTTATGTATGATTTCTCCTAATGTATCAATGAATCCTATTTTGATTGTTGTTCCACCTATATCAATACCGATGAGAAGTTTTTTCATTTTTTGTCACCTTCTTTAAGACGCCGCTTTTCTTTTCGTAAAATTAGAATAGCCATTTGATAGTCGTCCATTCTAATACAATGTTGTTCATATAATTCATTTAATTCAATTTCCATTAATTCTAAATCTGCAAGGCGATCACCAACATAAACAAATATACCAAAACGCTTTAACAATTGCTGCACATCATAGACAGTTTTCACTTCAAATCACCTATTAAATTATACCATAAAGCGAAACATAGATGATTAAACATAAATAACCTTTGAATATCATATCCTCTTATATAACACAATAAAGGATGAAGAAACAATGAAAAAACTCGTAATCTTCTATATCATGATGATAATATTTTTATCTACAGTCATTTTACACCGTATATATAGCCAGACTGAAACGACCATTACGTATTTTCCACCCGATGAAACGCTTTCTTTTATCAGTAATTCAACTGATTTAGATTTGTTAAATATCACAAATAAGATAAAAGAAATAGAATGGATCGTAAATTCTAAAACAAATAAACCAATTTATTTACGACAAGACATATCTATCGTTTATGCCGACGGAAAATTAAAAGCCATTCATAATAAATGGCTTCAACATGCAGATATCATATCTTTTGATGAAAAATTGACTGGTCATGAACATGTTTGGCAAGCAATTACATTACACTACGGTGAATCTCATCTCAATGAAGATACAATTAAAAGTAAGCAGCTCATGTCTTTTGACACGTTATTTATTAAACATTTATCATCAAATGATTACATTTACTTTCATAAACCCCATACAGAACAGGAAAAGATGATTAAAAAAGAATTAATCAATCAACTACATTTACACGCTTATTGGGAAGAGTTAATGGATTATTTTAATATTCAACAAAACGACTATGATATGATCCCTCTTACTGATTTATGGAAATATAATAAGAAACCGCTTCCCAACCTAACTTTGAAGCAAACAAACCAAGTCATTGGACAATTATGGGAAGGCCTTTATAAAAATTATCTCATTCCGATTGTCTCAAGTAAAAAAAAGATAGATTCTGGAATACCTATTATTTTATTAAATAAAAATCATAATCATTTGCTCGTCTTATATCATATCAATGAAAAAAAACAAAAACTTATTCAACATATCCCTTTTTAATTATACGTTTCCTGATGTAATTGCTTATACATGCCTTTAATTAATTCATCATCAGGATGCAGGTCATAAGCTTTTTTAATGGTTTCCTTTGCTTGTTTATATTGCTGAATTTCTATATAAATAAGTGCTAAATTATAATGTGCTTCGGGTATATTTGGATCGATTTCAATTAATCGCTCTAAATCTGACATAGCAGAATGATAGTCTAACAGTTTTAAATAGGCAAATGAACGTTGAAATAAAAATTCCGCTTCTAATTCATCGTAAGATTCTAAAGCTTTTGTCGTTAGCTGAATAGTTTCTTCATATGCTTCATTTTCTAAATAATGATTTGTTAAGTACCAATCATATTCGGGTGTACCTTTATGTTTTGATGCTCCATAAAGAAAGGTGATTGTTAATATACTGATTAAACTCATAGTTGCCAACAGCCGAATAGACCTGCTTTTTTTATGTGGTAAATGAACAACACCTGCTCCTAAAAAACCAGCTATTAATCCACCAAGATGGGCTGCATTATCAATGGCTGGCAGCATAAAACCGATTGTCACATTCAGACAAACTAAAAAAATAATATTCATTCCCATCGTCTTAAAAAACAGTTCTTTATAATAAATACCAAAAAATAAGATGGCACCAAATAAACCAAATATAGCTCCAGAAGCACCAGCAGAAACATGATAAGTAAAAGCAAAACTTGATAAACTTCCACCAATTCCAGCTATAAAGTAAATGACGATAAAACGCCACGAGCCGTATATTCGCTCAACGACTTGCCCCAAATAGAATAAAGCAAGCATATTCATAAAAAGGTGAATAAATCCGATATGAATAAAAGTAGATGTTATAAGCCGCCACCATTCTCCATCAATAAGTATGGCTGGGTTATACTTTGCACCGAACTTAATTAAGTTTACTGTATCCGTTGTTCCACCATTTAATGTCATAAATAAGAACATCATCACATTCATAGCGATCAGTATATATGTAAAGTTTGGTTTACCAAAAGAAAACACATTTTTCTCTTGTTTTATTTTATTATTTAAAAGCGCTGATAAACGATACTTCAATTGTTGAGTCGTTTTTAATTTGTCTGTCTCATTTTGCAGTGGAACAAAACTAATATTAAGCACTTTATTTAGGCGGTCCATCTCTATATTTTCAGTAAAGACATCTAGATAAAATAAATGCATTGTCATTCTTTGGTTTTCTGCATGAATAGGTCGCTTTAGCCTATCGAAGGAGTCGACTGGACTGTGTGTAGCAACATAAATATTATAAATCGTGACATTTTTTCTTTTAAAAACATAATCAAGCCGTTTAAAGACATGAAGTAAATCATTTTTCAAATGATTTTTCCAATGGAATTGACGGGCTACTAG
Source organism: Cerasibacillus quisquiliarum (assembly GCF_014202495.1). GTDB lineage: Bacteria > Bacillota > Bacilli > Bacillales > Amphibacillaceae > Cerasibacillus > Cerasibacillus quisquiliarum. The sequence continues at coordinate 140,432 of NZ_JACHHA010000002.1, forward strand.
ACGAATTAAATAAACATCACGTTTATTAGCCACTTTTTTTAACCAAAGCTCATGATTGATCATATCTATATGCATGATTTCAAATTGTTGTTCAGTGATTAAATGATGAGCAACTGAATATTGAATATATTCCTGTTCGAGATGAATATTTCCCACCTCCTACATTAAAATGCACTTTTATATCATAACATGATTATATTTAAAAGAGGAGTCGCTTTATATACAACTCCATTAGTTTTTATTCGGAATCAGACTCGCCATGACACGCGAACGAATTCGTGGTTGACTAAAGGTAAAACGAATAATCAACTTTCGAAAAAATCCGATTGATAATAACATAGTTAAAACTTTCATGCGTTTTTTAATTAACCATGCTAAACCAGTTAACACCGTAAATATTATAATAATATATCTCATGCACACACCCCCTTTTCAAATATTATTCTTAATAAAAGGGGTATTATGCATTGAATGATGTTGGATTAATGATTCCTTTTTCTGTAATCAATTGTTTAACAGGAATATCATAGTATTCTGCTGGAATTTGCTTTAATAATTGTTTTGTATGAATAAGTGCGACTGTTGCGTTTTTATAATTAACTAAGTATCGATCGTAATATCCCCCACCAAAGCCGATTCGATAGCCTTTTTTATCAAATACAATTCCTGGTACAATAATAAGATCTATTTGATCATGAGTAACTAAAGCCGCTTTTTCTGGAATAGGTTCCCATAACTGGAAATACGTCTGTTGTAATTGATCACCTTCTTTATATGTATAAAAAATCATCTCTTTAGTTTTAGGTATACATTTCGGGATAACGACGGTTTTTCCCTCTTTCCACGCTTGTGTGATAATTGGCGTCGTATCCCATTCAATACTTTGCGAAATGGTAACTGCTATAATATTAGAAGTTTGCCACAGTTCTAATGCAAACAAATGTGTATATAGTAGGCGTTCAATCTCTTTCTTTTTTGAAAAAGATAGCTGTTTTAATTTTTCAATCATTTTATCTCGTAAGTCCACTTTATTCATTTGATTTCACCTTTCATTTCTATAAAAAAACCCTTATCAAACAATGCTGATAAAGGGTTACTATACGACATTATTTTGTTTCACGATGTAGTGTGTGTCGTTTTAAACGTGGTGAATATTTTTTTAGTTCTAAACGTTCTGGATTCGTACGTTTGTTTTTTGTCGTAATATAATTACGATCTCCTGTTTCTGTACAAGCTAATGTAATATTAACACGCATTGATATCCCTCCAAACTATTTCTGTAAAACAACGTATCATATTTTCTTTTGACCTTTATATGATAGCAAATGTTTACATTGCAATCAAGAAAGAATTATTATTTTATAGTTTTATCTTTTTTCTTAAGTATGATATAACTATAGTATGACCGAAATGGAGGGGAGAAAATGATTTATGCTGGAATTACCGTTATCGTTGTTGCGATAGTATTATTAATTTTATCCTTATTTATGAAAGATCGTATAGATGATTTAGAAAACCAAGTTGAACAGTTGTCTATTTCGAATATGCAGGATACATATCAATTAAAGAAAAAAATTAAAGTTCTTGAAGAAGAAATATTATCTGACGGTTTCCAAGATCATGCATCATCTCTTAAAAAGTAAATGTTTAAGACAAGCATTTGCCAAACTTAATTATGTGTGAGTGAGAGGAGGAGTCTTAATGAAGCAAACAGTACGTGCTTTCGCTTTAGGCCTATTTACTGCTGGAGTTGTTCTGTTAGGTGTTTATTATTTTTCAGATCAACCTGTACAAAACCATCAAGATTTATCTGTAGACGATATGGTTGAAGAAATGAAAAAGCAAGGATATCGTGTGTTAACAGAAGAAGAATATATTACATTATCTGTCGCAAAAGATCAAAAAAACAAAACAAATAAAGATGCAAAAAAACAACAAAGAGCTTCAGCTGATGAACAAAAGACTGATTCAAAAGACAATAAAGATTCAATCAAAAAAACTAAGAAAAATCCGGATAAGAAAACCGTCCAGAATAAATCAACAAAGAAAAAAGATAAAAAGGATAAAAAAGATAAAAAGGATAAAAAAGATAAAAAAGATAGTGTAAAAACATATAAATTAGTCATTGAATCAGGCATGCCTTCATCAAAAGTTGGTGAAATGCTTGAAAAAAATAAAATAATTGATGACGCTCAAAAATTCAACAAATTCTTAGAAGATAAAGATTATAGTCAGAGAGTTCAATTAGGCGAATTTAAAATTAAAAGTAATATGACATATGAAGAAATCGCAAAAGCGATAACAAAATAACCAAACAAAAAAAGGGCCTGAAAGCCCTTTTTTTGTTTGAATAATAATTATTCATCTTCTATCGCATCTGAACTTTCGCCTTGTTTTCGAGATTTTTTCAAATCAAAGTATTCATCTAAAATACCTTGTCCTATCTCATTGCTAATTGGATATTGACCTCTAATTGCTCCTAAATTAGGGGCAATAACAGCAAATGCTATTTCCGGATCGTCAAATGGTGCGTAACCGACTAAAACAAGGTTGTTGGTGTCTCCTAATTTTTGCCCAGTAATTTCATCATGAACCTCATTTTCCGCTGTACCAGTTTTTCCTGCTGGACTATATGGTTTATTAGAGAAGAAGCGAGATGCTGTACCGCTTGAGTATACTAAACGTAAACCTTTTTGTACGCGTTCAAGCCACTCGTCTTTCATTTGTACACGATTTAATACTTCAGGGTGATGTTTTTTATAAACGGGACCTAATTCATCATCATCTGTTGTAATTGGCTCTCGAATTTCCTTGACAAAGTGCGGTTTCATTCGGTAGCCACCATTGGCAATTGTTGAAATATATTGGACCAATTGAATGGCTGTATACGTATCATATTGTCCAATGGAATAGTCTAATAAATTTGGTGGATTTGATCCCTTATACCCTGTCGCTTCATATGGATAATCAACACCCGTTTTCACACCTAAACCGAACTGACTAAAGTAGTTACGAATTTCTTGTAATGATACTGGATTAAATTTAATATTCTTATTGGGACGATAATGATATTCACCACCCATACGCATTGCAATATTAAACATGTATACGTTAGAAGAACGTTCTAAGGCTTGTAAATCATTAACCCATCCCATATTGGTGACAGACTTTTTAATCGGTGTGCCTGCAATCTTTATCGGTGTATCAAAAAATTGTTGTCCTGGCGTAACTACTCCAGATTGATATCCAGCTAAAACTGTTGCCCCTTTAATCGCAGAACCAGGACGATGAGCATCATAGAGAACTTTATAGTCATGACTTTCGAATTTTTTCGTTTCACGGTTATAATGCTGCGCTGTTAACCCTAAAATTTCTCCTGTTTTTGGATTCATAGCAATAGCAATCGCATCTTCCAAAAAACGATTCGCTGACGTATGATTAATCGCATTTTTAAGATGCCGCTGTACAACTTTTTCTAATCGTTTTTGATATTCAACGTCAATAGTAAGAACAAGATCTTTCCCTCTTCTTCCTTCGACAACCGTTATCGCATCAATAATATTTCCTGATTTATCTGTTGTATATTCAATTTGCTCTTTTCTTCCTCGTAAAACGTCTTCATACTGTTCTTCTAACCCACTAATACCAACTCGATCATTCCTGCTGTATCCTTTGGCTAAATAATGTTGTACCTTTTCTTTTGGAATACCTCTCTTTTCTGTCGTAATCGTTCCTAATAAATTCTTTAATGTATGATCTAATGGATACTCTCTATCCCAATCTGTTGTCGCATTAATACCTGGGAGCTCGTCTAAATGCTCTGCCACTAAAGCATATTCTTCTGGTGTGACGCCTTCATTTTTCACAATTTGTGGTGTTAATGAATAAGCTTTGTCCAACTCTTTTTTTATTAGTATAATATCTTCATCTTCTTTTGTTAATTCGTCAAGTTCTTCCTTAGTAATTCTCTCTAACATTAATTTATATTGGTCAGCATGATCTAATTCTTCTTTTTCTTTTTCTGTTAACCGTTTATTTAGTTTTTTTTCATTTTCCTCGTTTTCTCCAAGTAAAAACCAGTACTCTCTTCGATCTCGATCTGTAATCGTCTTAACTTTTTTCTTTCTGTCATTCGAATCATTTGGATTATACATCGTTATATATTTAGACAATTTTCTCGCTACATCAAGACGATCTCTTGCTTGAACACCTTTTGGTGGTGTATACGTAATAGAATAAAGAGGTTTATTATCGACAATTAATGTGTGATTACGATCATATATTTTTCCACGGGGCACAGGTATTTTCGTTCGATCTTTCACCGTTCGTTCAATCTCTTTCTGATATGCTTCTCCATTTAAAATTTGCACAACACCAAGTTGTAAAATAAGTACCGAAAACAATAGGAACACAATAAAAAACAATATATTTAAACGTATCGGTATACGTCTTTGTTTCTTTTTTTCATCTTTTGCCGACATCTCTTTCCCCCACTTGATATCATCATTTACTCTGTTCCTATTATAACATCAATTTCAATTTGTTTAACCGTTTTTCACAAGTTTTTTGTTGTGTTATGAAAAAGCACATCGGTAAACATATACCGATGTGCTCAGTCTATATTATTATTTAGCTTCGTTATAATTCTTTTCTACTTGGTCCCAATTAACAACATTCCAAAATGCTGATAAGTATTCAGGACGTCTGTTTTGGTACTTTAAGTAATACGCATGCTCCCATACGTCAACACCAAGTAAAGGTGTTTTTCCTTCCATTAAAGGTGAATCTTGGTTTGGTGTACTCATGATTTCAAGTTTACCATTATTTAGAACGAGCCAACCCCATCCTGAACCGAAACGGCCTTTTGCAGCAGCTTCAAATTCTTCTTTAAATTTATCAAAGCTACCAAAAGTCTCATTTATTTTCTCAGCTAATTCACCAGTTGGTTCGCCACCACCATTAGGTGATAACACTTCCCAGAATAAGCTGTGGTTAGCATGACCACCACCATTATTACGTACTGCTGTACGGATTGATTCTGGTAAAGCATCTAAATGAGTTATTAATTCTTCTAAGGACTTATTCTGTAAGTCATGATGTCCTTCTAATGCTCCGTTTAAGTTGGTAACATATGTGTTATGATGCTTCGTATGATGAATATTCATCGTTTCTTTATCAATATGTGGTTCAAGTGCATCATATGCGTATGGTAATTTCGGTAATTCAAATGCCATAATAAATTCCTCCTTAAAAGATTTTTCTAAAGGAAATAATTGTATTCCTTATATTGAAGATACCAATAGTTGTTCGTTCTTGCAAACGTTTTGCATACTTTTCCCTATTTTAATAGTGTAAACATAAAAAACAAAAGCTAATGATTAATAAATCATTAGCTTAGGATGGCTCGGGACGGAATCGAACCGCCGACACAAGGATTTTCAGTCCTTTGCTCTACCGACTGAGCTACCGAGCCATATATTTATATAAACAATGAATGAATTGTTTGTTTTCCTTAAGAAAATGTTCGCTATAATAAGCATAAGTTTGTTCTTCATTCATTTCTTTTCTGACAAAAATCTATATGTATTAAGAACATAAAATGGAGGAGGTAGAGGGATTCGAACCCCCGCGGGCTTTGACACCCCTTTCGGTTTTCAAGACCGACCCCTTCAGCCAGACTTGGGTATACCTCCAAATAATTTAAATGGTGGACCCTGCAGGACTCGAACCTGCGACCAATCGGTTATGAGCCGATTGCTCTAACCAACTGAGCTAAGGGTCCCAATATATATTAAATGGGGCGACCGGTGGGATTTGAACCCACGCCTGCCGGAGCCACAATCCGGTGCGTTAACCACTTCGCCACGACCGCCATCGGTTATTTATTTTTTGAAAATAGCGGCGGAGGGGATCGAACCCACGACCTCACGGGTATGAACCGTACGCTCTCGCCAGCTGAGCTACGCCGCCATGTTGGCTCCACAGGTAGGATTCGAACCTACGACCGATCGGTTAACAGCCGATTGCTCTACCACTGAGCTACTGTGGAATGATGTCGCTATCGAAGTAGCGACAAGAATTATATTATCACGTTTAATTGGAATCGTCAATAGTTATTTTATATTTTTGTCAAAAAATGTAAATATGTATATGTCAATAAAAACAACAATATTAACTATACCATTTAATTTATAAAAAATCAATATGAAATAAAAAAAAGGAGAATTTTATCTCTCCTTTCTTTATTTATATTCACCTAACACTTCTTCTGCAATATTTACAGCATGATCACCAATTCGCTCTAAATTGCTAATAATATCGACAAAAACTATACCTGCAGAACCTTGGCAAATACCTTCATTCATACGAATAATATGCTTTTTACGATAGATTCGTTCCATTTTATCAATTTGATCTTCTTTTTGAACAACGGCGAGCGCTTCTTCACGATCATCATTTTCCAATGCTTTAACAGCTTGTTTTACGGTTAAAATAGTTAAATCAAACATATTATTTAAATCTTCTTGCGCTTGTTCTGTTAACACTACTTTATTTGAAATTTTATAATCAATTAATTCAATAATGTTCTCAAAGTGATCACCGATTCTCTCGATGTCACGAACCATATCCATTAATGAAGTATGTTTTTCGCTCTGCTCATCGGACATCGACATCGCTGATAAATCAACTAAGTATTCTGTAATGCTACGATCTAAGTTGTTTAATGCTCCCTCAACTTGTGTTGCCATTTCAGAATGGACTAGCTGTTGAGTAGTTAAGTATAAGTTTGTTTCTTCTAATCCTTTATGTGCATATTCACCCATTCGCACTATCTCTGCTTTTGCTTGATCTAACGCTACTGCTGGTGATTGTTGGATGAAAATAGGATCAAGATGTTTTGGCTTATATTCGATAATAACATCTTTTCCTGGAATTATTTTTGTTACAATCCAAGCTAATCCACCAATAAATGGAAACTGAATAATTGTATTAGCGATATTAAAAGTTCCATGAGCAAATGCTAATGTCATTTCAGGATTTAAATTAAAATAACTTTGTAAAAATTGAACAAAAGTTGTGAAAGTTCCAAGAAATATTAAAAATATCGTTGCACCGATGACGTTAAAAATGACATGTGTTAATGCTGCACGCTTTGCTGCAACAGATGCCCCTAGTGCGGCTAAAACTGCTGTTATCGTCGTTCCTAAGTTGTCTCCAAACAAAACAGGGAGCGCAGCATCAAGTCCGATTAAACCTTCAGAAAATAATCCTTGCAATATTCCAATCGTCGCACTCGAACTTTGCACGATTAATGTAAAGACTGTCCCAATAACTACACCAAGTACAGGACTTGTACTCATATCAATTGTTAATTGATGAAAAGTATCTAAATAACGCAATGGCTTCATACCATTACTCATGAGTTCTAAACCTAGAAATAGAGCTCCAAAGCCAAATACGGCTTGTCCTATAGCAGTCACTTTCTTATGTTTAAAAAAGAATAACATAAAGCTACCGATTGCAACGATTGGCAACGAATATTCTCCTATATTAAAACCAATAATAAATGCCGTAACAGTTGTTCCGATATTCGCTCCCATTATGACTCCAATAGCTTGTCTTAATGTCATAAAACCAGCATTAACTAACCCTACTGTTAAGACGGTCGTTCCAGAACTACTTTGAATAAGGATTGTTACGATAATTCCAGCTAGAACACCAAGAAACGGGTTACTTGTAAAACGATCAAGTATATCACGCAAACGATCGCCAGCTGATTTTTGTAAGCCCTCTCCCATATACTTTATCCCTAGTAAAAATATACCGAGTCCTCCAAGGAATTCAAATAAGACTCCTTGAATATCAAAGTCCAATGGTCATTCATCCCTTCACTAAACAGTTTTATGTCAATCTATTCTATTATGACAAAAAAAAAGTAATTGTAAAGATAATTCACGTAAAATTTACATTAACTTTACAATTCTCTTTTAAAGAACGGACAAATGTTATTCATTATTCATTTGTTCTATGAGTATTTTTGTTCCATCAACTTCGACAACACGTATTGATGTACCTTTAGAAATCCAGTAACCATTTGTAATCGCACTGTATTCCTTCCCTTGAATTTGAATCGTACCAACTGGACGCATATCAGTTATAGTCGTCCCTTCTTTTCCTAATAAGTCGCTATATGCTTGATTCATTGAAATATATCCTGCTTCAGTCGTTAATTGATCTTTTAATGTTATTTTGGTCCACATTGAGCGCCGTTTAAACACTTTTAAAAATAATAATGAGCTAGTCGCACCAATCATGACACCTAAAACCGCATACACACCTGCGACGAAGTTCGGTGCAGGTAAAGCAACTGCTAGTATCATGGAAAAAGCACCAATTGTAGATAAAGTGCCATCATTTAATAATTTCCCGTCGATAATAATAAGAATGATTCCAATAAAATACATCAGCAACATTAGAATAAGTGATTCGGCTTCAACATAAACTGAAAAATAAACGATAATAAATCCCAGTCCTAATATCGCAAAAAAGCCTCTCATATTTACGAGAACTTCTCCAATTAAAAACATCGTAGCAAAACCAACAATAAATAAGCCAACCCAATCATACGAAAATATTTGCATCATGATCCCTCCCATTCTTCAATACGAATACGAAGGATAAAATGTTTCATAAAGGAGAAAAAACATGAAGATTTTAAAGAAATCATGTCTATTGCTTTTCTTCACGCTCTTATTATTTAGCATATATAAAGATATAACGATTGACAAACAACCTAATCTCTACACCACAAATGAAAAGAGTCCATTAACAGATTTCCATGTCATTAAACGGCAAATGAAAACAGGAGAAACTATTTTATCAATTGTAGAAGAAATTCATGATGGCGAAATGCCACAGTCTTTGGATATAAAACAAATAGTCATCGATTTCAAGATGATTAATCCGGATACAAATCCTTACGATTTAAAAGTTGGTGAGTTCTATTTGTTTCCCGTTTATAATCCATAAAGGAAAGCCCCATTGCGGGGGCTTTCCTAAGTGAATGGGTTAATGAATAAACTGAGTATAATGGATACAGCACCTGCAATAATAGCTATATTACCTAATACTTCAGCATTCCTCGTTCTCGCAAAAATACCAACAATAATACCGGATGCTCCCATTAAGATGGGTAACCAGAAAAAGGAAATAGCGGATAACACAACTGCGATCCATCCTAAAGTGGCATTAGCATTTGTATCATCACCATTACTGTCAATGTCTCCAGAAATCTCAGCACCAGTTTCCTCTCTATAATCATCAAGGTTGTTTCGTTTTCGATCCAAAGCGATAACCTCCCTTTTTAAGAAAATGCGATACGTTTATAGTTTGTGGTAAAAGCTTAAATATACAATCGTTATTTTTTGGTAAACATTATTTATCAATTAACATATAATGAAGTGTCTTATGGTAAAGGAGAATTTTAAATGAGTGAGTTTTTAATGGAGTTAATTAAGCGCAGAATAAAATTAATTACAACGGAAGAAATATTATCTTACAGTAAACAATATGGCTTTTCAATTTCACGACCTGAAGCAGTAGCCATTATGAATTATTTAAAAACAACGCCTATTGAAGCATTACAAAGTAAGAAAAGTCTAATTTCTAATTTGGAGAAGCTAACAACGGTAGCAACAGCGAAAAAGGCTGAGAAACTACTCAATCAATTGATTAAAACTTATGGGCTAGATTATTTGTTTAAGGATTAGTATACTCATACACCATTCAAAAGAACTTCGATAATTTAGCCTTAAAGCGAAAAGTGAGCGAGACTCCCTGTGTCAATGCACACGGGGGTCTCACCAGACTTTCCCAATCACAAAATCCTTATCATCGACAACGACATACTTGCCGCTGTCATCAAGGGAATTTCTGCTAAACATTCGTGTTAAGTATGTTTCAATTGCTTCTTAATCTCTTTAGCCTTTGATTTTTTCTAGTAAATGTTTATCAAATTCACCTGATTTAATCATGTTAATTTCATGTTTATATGGTGGCTTTTTACTCTTTTTATCTTCACCAACATACGGCGTTTCTAAAATTTTAGGTATGTCGCGTAACTGTGGATGCATAATGACATCATAAAGTGGTTTAAATCCAATATGACCAAAACCAATATTTTCATGTCTATCTTTACGCGCACCACGCTCATTTTTACTATCATTAACATGGACAACCTTTATACGATCAATACCAATTATTTTATCAAATTCATTCAATATCCCATCAAAGTCGTTCACAACATCATAGCCAGCATCATGAATATGACACGTATCTAAGCAAACAGATAAATGCTCATTATGGGTGACTCCACCAATTATTTTAGCAAGTTCTTCAAATGAACGGCCTATCTCAGTGCCTTTTCCCGCCATTGTTTCTAAAGCGATTTGTACGTCTTCTTTTGCTTGGAGAACTTCATTTAAACCTTCAATTATCTTCTCGATACCTTTATCTGCACCTGCTCCGACATGTGCACCAGGGTGTAAAACAATTTGCTTAGCTTTTAATGCTTTCGTTCGATCGATTTCACTTCGCAGGAAATTAACGCCTAATTCAAAAGTCTGTGTTTTTTTCGTATTAGCTATATTAATTATATATGGAGCATGAACAATGATTTCATCAATACCATGTTCAGCCATATGAGCTAAACCAGATTCAATATTTAATTCTTCTATCGGTTTTCTTCTCGTATTTTGTGGAGCACCTGTGTAAATCATAAATGTGTTTGCGCCATAAGAAACGGCTTCTTCACTCGATCCTAATAACATTTTCTTCCCACTCATAGATACATGTGATCCAAGTTTTATCATCCGATTCCACCTCTTCTACCTATCTTCTATGATTTCTTTTTCTGTTTTTACTCTGTAACTTCTTCTTTATTTGCTCTTGTTGTTTTTTCATCTTTTTACGGTATCCTGGTTTCACTTTTTTAGGTTTCTTTACATATGACCAAGCTTCTTGATCAACCGATTGACTTTTCTTTCTACGTCGACGTTTACGTCTATCCCAATGTTTCGCTTCAACGAATGTTTTATTTCGTACATCGACATAGCGGAAAGTCAATCCTTTCCTTTCTAATTTTTCTAAAAGTGAGTAATCAGAATCATCATAAATACTAATCGCTGTTCCTTCCATATTAATTCGCGCTGTTCGACCAACTCGATGAATATAAAAATGCTCTTCTTTCGGCAACTGAGCATTAATGACATGGCTTATTCCTTCAATATCAATACCCCGTGAAATTAAATCTGTTGCGACTATATATTGATAACGGAGATTTTGAATATCATTAACGATCCTTTTTCTTACTCGTGGTTGCAAACCACCATGTAAAATGCCGACATTTAATCCTCTTTGGATTAACTCCTGACCAAGTAAATCAGCTTCTTCTTTCCCATTTGTAAATATAATCGCTAAATAAGGTTGAATAACTTTTGAAATCTCAAAAATAATTTCAGCTTCATTCCGATGTCGCTTAGCAATTAATAAATGCTCCATCGTTTCGGGTGATAATTGCTTTGCAACTTTTATATGAGAAGGATTTTTTAAATACTTTTTAAAAAAATGACTCAACTTATCAGGAATTGTTGCAGAAAATACAAGTACTTGAATATCCTCTCGACAGCGAACTAGGAGTCGATCGACATCTTTGATAAAGCCAAGGTCAAACATCAAATCGGCTTCATCAATTACAAATGATTTAGCCTGATAGATTGAAAGAACCCCTTCATTAATGAAGTCAAGAATGCGACTCGGTGTCCCCACAATGATGTGTGGTGGTCTTTTTAACTTTTCCTTTAATCTTTCTTTGTCCGTTCCACCAACGAGTAAGCGAATAAACCATTGATGTTCTTTATTCATTAAGGCAATCATATGACGGATTTCATCATAGATTTGTCTTGCTAACTCTCTTGTCGGAGCTGTAATAACAAACTGTACTGTTTGATTGTCTTCATCAATCATTTGCATTATTGGAAGTAAATATGCATGTGTTTTTCCTGAACCTGTCTGTGATTGCCCGATGACATCTTTACCTTGTAAAATAGCTGGTATTGCTTTTTCCTGAATTTCAGTAGGTTGCTTAAAATTTAGAGAATGAATGACTTCCAGCATATGTGATTTAAGTGCTAAGTTTTTAAAACGATTTTTTTCCATTGTTAAAACTCCTTTACATCGAGCAATACAAACTAAATAAATTGAAATGGTTCCGTATTAATTTTTGAAGCAATCACTTCTATAGATTCTTCACGAAGTATATTTACTAGATATGTCTTCGTAGCTTCAATCATTATCTTTTCAATATGATGCCCTGGATCAATAATTGATAAACCCATTTCTTGTGCAGTTTGAGCGGCATGGAATGTAATATCTCCTGTCACTAATACATCCACTTTCGCTTTATATGCATCTCCTATATATTTCTCACCACTACCGCCAATAATGGCTACTTTTTTAACATTTTTAGTTAAATCTCCTACTACTCTTACTGCTGGAACATCAAATGCCTGTTTAACCTTGTGACAAAGCCACTTCAAACTTTTAGCTCTCTCTAATTGACCTATCCGTCCTAAGCCATAGGGCATCCCTTTATTTTTTAAAGGATATACATCATAAGCTACTTCCTCATATGGATGAGCATGAACCATCGCGTTTACAGCATGTTCCAATTTAGAATGTTCGACAATCGTTTCGATCTTCATCTCAGCAACAGATGTTAAGTCATTTACTTCTCCAATAAATGGATTGGTTCCTTCTAATGGTTTAAATGTCCCTTGACCAGCTGTTTGAAATGTACAATGGCTATAATTACCAATATGTCCAGCACCACTTATACTTAAAGCATCCATTACTTCATGAACATGAGACTTTGGAACAAATACTGCAATCTTATACAATGGTTCTCTATATGTTTGAATAAGTGGTCGTCGTTTCTTTATATTTAATGCATCTCCTAATAAATCATTAACCCCACCTTGAGCGATATCCAAATTTGTATGACTGGCATATACTGTTATGTCATGTTGTAATAATTTTTGTATGATTCGTCCTTGTGGTAGGTCAAGGTCCAATTGTTTAATTGGTTTAAATAAGAGTGGATGATGGGCAATGATTAAATCTACATTGTTATTAATTGCTTCGTCAACAACTGCTTCTGTCACGTCAAGAGTGACCAATATCGTCTCAACTGTTTTTTTATACGAGCCTACTTGCATTCCGACAGGATCCCACTCATAAGCAAGAGTCTTAGGTGCCCATTTTTCCATAAGTTTAAACACATCTAAGGTCGTTCTCTTTTCACACATCGTCTAAAACCTCCTCAATCCAGCTTAATTCAAGTTCGAATCGAGCTATTTTTTCATTATTTCTCTTTTTGGCACGTTTCATTTGGTTTAATATGCGCGTGCGGACTTGTCGCTCTAATTGCCATTTTTCAATAAATAAAGGTCCGTTTTCTTTTTTAAGCTGCTTACCTAATAATAATTCTTTATCTGTCCATTTTTCTACCTTTTTATTTTTCAAAAGGTCCGCAATGATTATTTCATAAATATGTCCGTTTTCTTTAATTAATTGCTCATCTGTAATCGTATAGCCTAAATGAAGAAGTGCAACTCGTGCATCTCTCTCATCAATGTTGGGTTGTAAAATAATTCGTTTAATCTCCGTTTGTTTCAAGCGCCCTTTTTCTAAAATTTGTTTTATTAATGTTCCACCCATTCCAGCAATGACAAGTTCAAATGGAGTGTCATTTTCACCAATGATATCTAAGCCGTCACCAAGACGAACGTCTATTCGTTCGGATAATCCATATTTACTAACGGTTTGTTTAGAAGTTTGATATGGTCCTTCATTGACCTCACCTGCTATTGCTCTGGCTTCTAAATCATTTAAACAGACATAGCACGGTAAGTAGGCATGATCTGAACCAATATCTAAAAAATAACTCCCTTTTGATAAAAATGACGCAATCGTTTTTAGTCGTTTTGAAATTGGTACATGTTTTTCTATCATATACATATCCTCATTTTCAACCGGTAAAAGAAAAGCTTTCTGGCTTGCAGAAAGCTTTTCTTTTAATTATTGAATTATTTCTTTTCACTTAACCATTCAGCAATTGTGTCTGCTTCTTCAACACTAACTTGAACGGGCGGCATGCTGCCTCGACCTTTTTGGATAATTTCAGATATTTCTTCAGTAGACATCTTACTTCCAACATCTGTTAGTCCTGGACCCATACCACCGCCTAAATCAGCACCATGGCAAGACAAGCAATTTGCTTCGTATAGTGCTTCTGGATCATCACTAGCCACTTCTTCTGCTTTTCCTTCTCCATTTTGATCTGCCTGAATGGCTTCACGCTGACTTACTCCCATTCCAGAAACAATGACTATAGCTATAATCCCTATGATTGCAATGATTCCATAAGGGATTAGTGGGTTTCTTTTCATAGTCTTTTTCCTCCTTATGAATCCTGTATTTATAATATGTAGCATGAGCTATATACTATCTTACTCGAAATTCGCTTCAGTTTAAAGTACAACGTATGAAATTTTATAAACAAAATAAAAACAAACCATACATAAGCCGATCATACCACAGTATTTCACGTATTTTATATTTACTTTTCTTCCAATAACAAACCACATAAAAAAGTTTAGAAAAATAATAACGCCTGATACCCAATGCTTTTCTATAATAAGACGCACTAAGTATTCCGTTGAAATTAATATAAGAAACAGCATCGCCAACAGTGGAATATATACGTAATTCATATGTCGTTTTTTTAAATCATAAAGCACCCAAAGTGAATAGGACATAAAGAGACTTAATATTCCGATTTGCATTAACATGTGAAGTTCGGTAAAATAAATAACAAGAAATGAAAACGGTATCATAAGTAAGATGAGAGAAAGTTGGATCAGGAGGAGAGCACGTCCACCTGACCACCATGAGTTTCTTTCATCTTTCTCTATCGGTTCTCCTTTTGAGTAGAGATTAATAAGATAGTCACAATATGACTCTGGAAGGATTTTGTGTTCTTTCCAAAAGTTTATTTCATCTATAATCATTTTCGAGCGCTTATCTAACATCTCTCACACCTCGTAAAAGAAGCAAATCCACTAATTGTATTAATCCAGAAAGTCTTTTAATCGCTTACTGCGACTAGGGTGTCGTAATTTACGAAGTGCCTTAGCTTCAATTTGCCTAATTCTTTCACGCGTAACACCGAAAACTTTTCCAACTTCTTCAAGTGTTCGAGTACGTCCGTCATCTAGTCCAAAGCGAAGGCGTAAGACATTTTCTTCTCGATCTGTTAATGTATCTAATACATCTTCAAGTTGTTCTTTTAATAATTCATAAGCTGCATGTTCCGATGGTGAAACCGCTTCTTGATCCTCTATAAAATCTCCTAAATGCGAATCATCTTCTTCACCTATTGGTGTTTCTAATGAGACAGGCTCCTGTGCAATTTTTAAGATTTCACGCACTCTTTCTGGAGTTAAATCCATTTCTTCACCAATTTCTTCCGGCGTCGGCTCACGGCCTAAGTCTTGTAATAATTGACGTTGCACTCGAATAAGTTTATTAATCGTCTCAACCATATGAACAGGGATTCGAATAGTCCGTGCTTGGTCAGCAATGGCACGCGTAATTGCTTGGCGAATCCACCATGTTGCATACGTACTAAATTTAAATCCTTTCGTATGGTCAAATTTTTCAACCGCTTTTATAAGGCCCATATTTCCCTCCTGAATTAAATCGAGAAACAACATCCCACGGCCTACATAACGTTTAGCTATACTAACAACTAGACGTAGGTTAGCTTCAGCCAGGCGACGTTTAGCTTCTTCGTCCCCTTGCTTTATCCGAGTTGCCAGTTCCACCTCTTCTTCTGCAGTTAATAAGTCAACACGCCCTATTTCTTTTAAATACATACGTACTGGATCATTAATTTTAATCCCTAGTGGTACGCCCAAGTCTGGGGATTTACTCTCCTTTTGCTTCGATAATTGTTCAGCATCATCGGCATCTGAATCATCGGTGATTTCGATACCTTTTTCTTCTAAATACTCATAGAACTCATCAATTTGTTCAGAATCAAGTTCATAATGTGCTAATTTATTAGCAATTTCTTCATATTCTAAGGTGCCCTGTTTTTTTCCTATTTCTACAAGATGCTCCTTGGCTTGATCTAAAGTCATTTCCGGGTCAAATTCATGCACTTCATTTGTTGTATTATCAGCCATGAGTCCCCCTCCTTAAAATTCATTTCCATCGGTATTTTTACTTTTTTGTTGTTCTAAAATTTTTAATCCTATTTTTGCAGCAGTAATTGGATCATTTTGCTGTTCAGCCATTTTTTGTTCTCTTTTTAACTGATTTATATAAGAAACATCCTCATACTCTTCTCGAATAATTCGGATATAATCATTTATTTCATCATCACTTACTTCATAAACGGGTGATGTCATCGTTATTTCTGCTACTAAATGTTTTAATTTTTCATCCTTTAACTTCTCAATAAATAAGCTGATGTCTGGTGGGTTCCCCTCTTCATAATATGCGTATAAATGTGTCACAATAATCTTATGTTGATCAATATTAAACGAAGCACCTAATTCCTCTTTTACTTTATCAGTTATCGTCCGATCTTGTAGCATATATACAATAAGCTGTCTTTCCGCTTTATGAAATGCTGGTAATAACTGATTTTTCGCGTAAAAATGTTTCGTATTTTTATTAGTATAATTATCTTTCTTTCTGTTATCTTGCTGCCTTTTATTTGGTTTTAAAAAGGCTTTTATCTCTTGATTGAGTGATTCTAAAGTAAAATTAAATTCACTTGCCAATATTTTTAAGTAATACTCACGTTCGATTGAACTGTTAATGTTAGCAAGCTCCTTAAGTACTGTTTGGATATAACGTAATTGATCGCTTTTAGATTGGAGTTTAAAATCTTTCTTTAAATAACGCATATAGAATGACATAAATGTTTCACTTGGTTGAAGTACTTTATTAATAAAATTATCTCCACCATATGTTTGAATATACGTATCAGGATCGACGCCATTTTTTAATACAGCAATTTTCACATGACAATCCACTTGTTCAAGTAGGCGTGCTGCCCGATATGTTGCTTCAATTCCTGCCTCGTCAGAGTCATAACAAATGGTTACAGTATCAACATAACGCCTTAATAAACGTGCTTGAGATTCTGTTAATGATGTCCCCAT
Source organism: Cerasibacillus quisquiliarum (assembly GCF_014202495.1). Lineage (GTDB taxonomy): Bacteria > Bacillota > Bacilli > Bacillales > Amphibacillaceae > Cerasibacillus > Cerasibacillus quisquiliarum. The sequence goes on from NZ_JACHHA010000002.1 coordinate 157,726, forward strand.
TGTTGCTACAACATTCTTAATACCAGCTTGGTAAGCTGTAATAACATCCATATAACCTTCAAACAATATCGCTTCATTTTCTTTTCGGATATACTTCTTAGCTAAATCAAAATTATATAGAATTTTACTTTTTTGAAACAAGCTACTCTCGGAACTATTCAAATACTTTGGTTCTTGTTTATCAATAGATCTCGCACCGAACCCTACAGTTATACCAAGATGATTTCGAATTGGGAAAATAACTCGTCCAAAAAAACGATCAATGATTTCTCCGTCCGATTGATTGACTAGAATCCCAGCTTTTTGTAGTAGTTGAAGATGGAACCCTTTTTTCTTAAGAAAAGAGGCTGTGAAGGTTTTTTCATTTGGTGCATAACCAAGTTTAAATAAATCGACAGTTTCATTTGTTAAACCACGTTTTGCAATATACTCTTTACCTTCTTGTCCATCTTTAGAAAATCTTAATAAGTAATGGTAAAGTTTTTCTAACCATTTGTATGCAGATAATATTTGCTCATTACTACTTGATGTCGTATGCGTCTTAGTTGATTGCCTAATAGATTGTGGCAATTCAATCCCACGACGGTCAGCTAAGTATGTTATTGCTTCAATAAAAGTAAATCCTTCTAATTCCATTAGAAACGTAATGACATTGCCACCTTTACCACAACCAAAACAATGAAAAATTTGTTTGTCTTTTGTTACAGAGAAAGATGGCGTTTTTTCATCGTGAAAAGGACATAGTCCGAAATAATTTCGGCCTTGTTTTTTTAGCTGAACATAATCACTTATCACATCAACGATATCATTTGCATTTCTAATATCTTCGATGACGTCTTCGGGAACAAAATTTGACAAATCAACCACCATTCTTCGATTTTATTCACGCCACATTCTATGAATCTGCAAAAATCGACATTTTTCTTACTAGACTCGAAAAAAATCCCTTCTAAACAACCATGTTTATCATAGAAGGTCTTTTTTTATCTCATATTTAGCGTATCTCATACATGTCATAGATACTATATTATATTTATTCGACATCTTAATGCAGAATCCTTCTTTCTGACCAATGTTTAATTTTTCCGAATATAAAACAATAGATATTTCGCTTAATTTCGCTGAAGCTGAATCAGCTTTCACGGACATACATTGTAGTACATTTTACATTAAAATGCTAATCATATGATTCTATTTTACTAGAGTTTAAGATTTTATTTATTCTTCATGCTGCATATAATGCATCACAATGTTCGCTGTCTCCTCAACAGCTTTATTTGATACATCGATCACTCTACAACCAATTTTTTTAACAATTGTATCGAAATATTCGAGTTCTTTATGAATTCTACTTATGTTTGCGTATGTCGCTTGACTACCTAATCCGAGTGCTTTGAGTCTTTCTTTTCGAATATCAAACAATTTCTCTGAACTAATTTTGAGACCTATACATTTTTTTGGATCAACATGATATAGCTCTTCAGGTGGCTCTACCTCTGGTACAATTGGTATGTTAGCTACTTTAAATCTTTTTAAAGCTAAATATTGTGAAAGAGGTGTCTTAGATGTTCTTGATACACCTATTAATATAATATCCGCATGAGAAATTCCTCTTGGGTCTCGTCCATCATCATACTTCACAGCAAATTCAATCGCTTCAATTCGTTTAAAATAGTCTTTATCTAATTTATGGACAAGTCCTGGTTCAAGCTTTGGCTTTTCTTGAAATGCTTGCTCCATTGCCTCAAGCATTGGCCCCATAATATCAATAACAGCAATATTTAATCGCTCTCCTTGTTGATTGATATATGCTCTTAATTTAGGATCGACAATTGTAAAGCCAATAATTACTGCTTCTTGTTTAGCCAATTGCATGGCTTCATCAACCGTTTTCGAATCATTTACATAGGGGATGCGTTGGATCTTATATTCTCCATTATTAAACTGACTTAAACCTGCTTTCATCACTAATTCAGCTGTTTCTCCAACAGAATCAGATAAAACATATGCAATCGGTTTTCTCTCCATCAGTTTACTCCTTCCTCTTCTTATAAATGTTGGTCGGAATCTGTCACTAATTCAACAAAGGCCTTTGTAATTGTCGTTTTCGTTATTCTACCAATAACTTCTAATCCAGATGCTTTATCTCGCACAACTGGAACACCATCAATTTGACGATCAATAAGTAATTTTGCCACCTGGAATAAGGGGTCTTCTTTTCGACACACGGCAATATTCGGCATTCTCGTCATGATAATATGAACAGGAATAGCGCTTAATTTTTGCTGACCTATACTTGCACGTAATAAATCCTTACGTGATAAAACACCAGTCAAAAATCCTTTGTCATCGACAACAAATAATGTTCCAACATCTTCTAAAAACATCGTTGTAATTGCATCATATACCGATACACTTTCATTCACAACTATCGGAATCGATACATATTCATGTACCATAATTTTTTTTATTTTTTCCGTTAAGAGTTCTGTTCCTGTTTTTCCTGTATAGAAATACCCGACACGGGGCCGGGCTTCTAAATATCCAGCCATCGTTAATATGGCAAGATCAGGACGTAAAGTTGCTCTTGTTAAGTTAAGAAAATCTGCAATGTTTTCACCCGTAATCGGACCATTTTCCTTAACGATTTCTACGATTTTCTTCTGCCTATCTGATAATTCCACCTAAATCACCACCCCACCACTCAATATGACATACTATATATAATTATATTATATATGATTTAGGAGTGAAAGGATATGTATGTCATACAATTGTTGGAAACACAATAATCTACCCTTAATTAAAAGTGTTGGTTCCATTCAATTAATTGTAAATTAGCAAAAGAGTGGATTAGGGTCGATATTTCATACAATAAAGCTAAGCGATTATGACGTATATGTTCTTCTTTGGCCATAACCATATTATGTTCAAAAAACTCATGAATTGGATCTGATAATCTAGCCAAAGCATTTAATGCTTGATTAGCATCAGCAGCTTCTGAATAAACTTCTTTTGTTTCTAAATAAGATTGATATAATACCTTTTCCGAAGGTGTGCTTAGGATATCAACATCAATCTTCGTTCGTTCTGCTTTTTCTGATAAGTTTAGCACGCGAACAAGCGCTTCTTGCGTTGTTTTAAAAGTTTCTTCATTTCTTTTTCTAGATAATAATTGGGCTTTATCTTTGGCATAGGCTAAAACACCAATTTCATGATCAATAACTGCTCTAATAATATCAGATTCAATTGATTGCTGTTTAAATAAATATTCAATCCGATGCTTTAAAAAGGATAGGACAGCTTCTGATAATTCTGTTGATTCCATACCCGGAATATCAATATTCTTATATAAGTCAATAGCAATTTGCACAATATCTTCTACTTTAATTTGCCACTTTTCTTTATCCATAATTCGTAAAATACCGATAGCTTGGCGTCTTAATCCATAAGGGTCTTGAGAACCAGTTGGTCTTAAACCAACATGAATACACCCAACAATCGTATCTAATTTATCCGCAACACTTACGATAGAACCAATAATCGTATTCGGCAATTCTCCCTGAGCATGAAGTGGCATATAATGTTCACTTATCGCCTTAGCGACATCAGCATCTTCACCTTTTAATAAAGCATATTTCTCTCCCATGACACCTTGTAATTCTGTAAATTCATTAACCATATTTGTTACTAAATCAAACTTGCTTAGTGAAGCGGCTTGGACTGATTTACGAACCAAATCTTTATTTAATTGAAGTCGTTTCGCTATCTTTTCCGTCATTAACTTAACCCTCTGTACTTTATCATGGATCGTCCCTAACTTTTCTTGAAATACAACGGTTTTAAGCATTTCCTGAAACGAATCAATTTCAATATTTTGATCCTCTTCATAGAAGAAACGCGCATCTGCTAAACGTGCACGGAGAACTTTCTCATTTCCCTTAACGACATTGTCTAAAGCATATTGATCACCGTTACGGACGCCAATGAAATGTGGTAATAATTGACCATCTGTTGATTTTACCGGGAAATATCGTTGATGTTCTTTCATCGAAATAATTAGAACTTCCTCTGGTAAATCAAGAAATTCCTTCTCAAAGTTCCCCATAAAAACAGTTGGATACTCGACAAGATTACGCACTTCATTTAGTAACTTCTCATCGATTGGAATATGAACATGTTCATTTTTTTCAATTTCCTTAATGCCTTCTAAAATTGAGGTTTCACGTTTTTTCGGATCTACGATGACATATTGCTCTTGTAATAGCATTTCATATTGTTTCGGTTCGGTAATGGTAACATTTTCTCCTAGAAAGCGATGTCCTTTTGTGACATTTCCTGTTTTGACATGTGCTATTTCAAACGGTATGACCTTATCACCAAAAAGTGCGACTAACCAACGAATAGGACGAGCATAACGAATTGATTCTTCCCCCCAACGCATCGTTTGATTGAAAGGAATAGACAGAATAATGTCTTTAAAAGCAGGGAGAATGGAAAATGTTTCTTTTCCGTCTGTTCGTTTTTTAATAAATGTATAAGTTGTTCCATTTATGTCTTTTGTATATAGATCATCTGTTGTTTTACCTTGACCCTTTGTGAAACCAATAGCAGCTTTTGTCCAACTTCCTTGTTCATCTTTGGCAATTTTAAGAGCTGGTCCGCGCACCTCTTCTTCTATTGATTTCTGCTTATGGCTGACTTGGCGAATTAAAACTGCTAATCTTCTCGGTGTAGAAAAAGTAACGATTTCAGAAAATGGAATTCGCATTTCTTTAAACCATGATATTGTGCGAGCTTTTAATTCTCGTTCAGCTTGATCGATAAAGCGTGCTGGTAATTCTTCAACACCTATTTCAAACAAAACATCAGTACTCATTCTTGTTCCTCCTTGTTCAGCATTGGAAAACCAAGTTCTTCTCTTTTCGCAACGTACGATTTGGCAATTTCACGTGCTAAATGACGAACACGTCCGATATAACCTGTTCTCTCAGTAACTGAAATAACTCCACGTGCATCCAATAAGTTAAATGTATGTGAACATTTAAGCACGTAATCATATGCAGGAAAAACTAGTCCTTTTTCCATCACGCGTTTAGCTTCATTTTCATACATGTTGAACAGTTTAAACAATAAGTCGGTGTCTGATAGTTCAAATGTGTAAGTTGAATGCTCATATTCAGGTTGTAAGAAAATATCTCCAACCGTTATTCCTTCTGTCCATTCTAAGTCAAACACATTTTCCTTATCTTGTATGTAAGAAGCAAGTCTTTCAATTCCATATGTTAATTCTACCGTCACAGGATGCGCCTCTAAGCCACCAATTTGTTGGAAATACGTAAATTGGGTAATTTCCATACCATCTAACCAAACTTCCCATCCGAGCCCAGCTGCACCTAGAGTTGGGTTTTCCCAGTTATCTTCTACAAAGCGTATATCATGCTCTAAAGGATCAATCCCGATTGCTTTTAATGACTCTAAATATAAATCTTGAATGTTAGCTGGCGATGGTTTGATTACGACTTGAAATTGATGGTGTTGATATAATCGGTTTGGATTTTCACCATATCTTCCATCTGCTGGACGACGTGAAGGTTCAACATAAGCTGCACGCCAAGGTTCAGGTCCTAAACTTCTAAGCAACGTCATCGGTGACATCGTACCTGCTCCTTTTTCCACATCATAAGCTTGTACGATCACACAATTGTGCTTGGACCAAAATTTTTGTAAGTTCAATATCATTTCTTGAATATTCATTACAACCCCTCCATTTCAAAGCTTATACATAAAAAAGTCCCTATGTCTCCATTAGACATAGGGACGGATCATCCGCGGTTCCACCCTATTTGCCCATCCATAAGATGAGCCACTTATCAAAATATGCTCCGGAGTGCCTTCTTTACCACTTTACTATTCAGCTCACACAATCCTGAACTCGCTAGAAGTAAATAATAGTAAATACTTTTCTCCATCACAGCATGAAATATATGTAAAATAATACATGAGTCAGCTATAAATTGTCAAGTATAAACTGCCATAATATCCTTATAATTTTTCGATTTGTTTTAAAAAGCGACGTGTTTTTAAATAATAGCCACCATAATGATCATAATAGGCATCAAGTAGACGACGAAATAAAAGCGTATTCTCTGGCTTTACTGATATATTACCAATCCGGTTAAGACTAACATGACTAAATAAATAAAGCAATTTAACTAATGTTTCAGAAAGAAATATCGCATCACCGTCTACATGACGACATTTCGTACAAAGAAGTCCTCCTTCTTTAATTGAAAAAGCAAATGGAAATTGTTTATTCGAGCAGCGTACACATCTATCGAGCACAGGAGAAAAGCCTCCGACTTCATACATTTTAAGTTCGTACATCATAATCGGAATCTCCACTTCATCCTTCTCAGCTATCCAATGCATCGTCTGGTACAATTCATATAGTAAAAAATCTTGTGGATTTTTGTCTTCAATCATTTTATAAGTTAATTCTGCAAGGTATGCTGCATAAGCTGTTTTATATATATCTTCACGGATTGGTCGAAAAGATTCAATGATCTCTCCTTGTTGAATTGTGCCTAGACCTGAACCTAAATAAACTAAAAAATTTCCATAAATGAACGGCTGCGTCATCGCAGCCATTCTACTTTTTGGCTTTTTAGCACCTCTAGCCACTGCAGTAAACTTACCAATATGCTTTCCGAAAATAGTTACGATTTTATGTGTTTCTCTAAAATCTTGAGTTTTCAATATAATGCCTTCGATTTTCTCAAGCACATTTTTTTCCTCTCTTCTTATGCACTACTCGCTATCTTCTATACGTGAAATCATCTCTTGATTACTTTCTTTCGACATATTACTTTCTTCCAATTCTTTTAACAATAGATAAGTTTCTATATTTCCTGTTTTACTAAATAATTTCCAAGTTAAGTCAATCATAAAACCACCTTCCTTATACTTGAAAAATACTAAACAGTTATACGGTGCTTATTTGTTAGATTATCCATGAAAAATAAATCAATGATGATTAAAAATTACCAGCATTAATATTCTTCTTTATTAAAACCTAATTGTTCTAAATGATATAATTTATTACGCCAATCCTCTTTTACTTTAACCCATAACTCTAAAAAGACTTTTGATCCTAATAATTTTTCGATATCTTGGCGTGCTCTCATACCAATTTCTTTTAACATCTTTCCTTGTTTACCTATAATAATCCCTTTTTGGGATTTTCTTTCTGTAATAATTGTTGCCTGAATATAGACCGTATTTGAGGAACGCTTTTCAATGGTATCAATCACCACGGCAATTGAATGAGGTATTTCTTCACGTGTTAAATGTAAAGCTTTTTCACGAATTAATTCGCTAATAATAAAGCGCTCTGGATGATCTGTTATTTGTTCATCTGGGTAATACTTCGGCCCCTCTGGTAATTCGTTCGCAATTAAATCTAAAAGTTGTGGAACATTATGGCCTTCACCTGCTGATATTGGAACAATTTCTTTAAAATGGTACTTTTCTTTATATAACTCAATCAATGGTAAGACGTCTTCCTGTTTGATTAAATCAACTTTGTTGATGATTAAAAAAACTGGCTTATTAACTGATTGTAAGAGATCCATAATATATTGATCTCCTTTGCCATAACCCTCTTCAGCATTAATCATGAACAGTACGAGATCGACTTCATTTAAGGTATCCACTGCTATTTTAACCATAAAGTCACCTAAACGATGCTTCGGTTTATGAATTCCAGGTGTGTCAATGAAAACAAATTGTGCATCATCACGTGTTAAGACTCCTTGAATTTTATTTCGCGTCGTTTGTGGTTTATCACTCATGATTGCTATTTTTTGACCAATAACATAATTTAAAAATGTTGATTTTCCGACATTTGGTCTTCCAATGATTGAGATAAATCCTGATTTGTAATGATTTGTTTGCATATAATCCTCCACTTTTTCGGATAAATTAATGTGATTTGTTATTATCATACTATAAAATATTCATCATTTCATGCTTTCGACAAACGTTATAAAAAAGTATAAAAATGTGACAAAAACAAAAAGAGACCTGCTTTTTCAAGTCCCTTATTGCCATAATTCACAGACATATGGTATAAATACTATTAATCCTACAAAAACCGAGATGATGGCAGCGATTAAAACGGCTCCTGCTGCAAGGTCCTTAATCTTCTTGGCCATTGGATGAATGTCTGGTTTAACATAATCAATCAATCGCTCAATTGCACTGTTAACAGTTTCAGCAACGAGTACGAGTCCTATAACGAGTAGAAGGGCTAACCATTCAAAACGACTAACTTTTAACATAATACCTGTGAAAACAACTAAAGATGTTATAAAGAGATGAATCCGAAAATTTCTTTCTTCTTTAATCACAAAATAAATTCCAGACCAGGCATATTTAAAACCTATCGATGGTTTTTTACCTTTCAAGACCAAACGCTCCTAAAATTTCATTTTGTCGTAAAAACATTTCTTTTTCATCTTTTTCATTTATATGATTATAACCTAATAAATGTAAGAATCCATGAACTGCTAAAAATCCGAGCTCTCTTTCAAATGAGTGGCCATATTCTTCAGCCTGTTCCGTCGCTTTCTCGACAGAAATAATAATATCACCTAATAATATAGGTAATGATTTAGATTGAATAGCTAATTCACCTGCCTCCTCTTCTTCTAGTGCAAATGAAATAACATCTGTCACTTCATCTCGATTACGGTATGTTCGATTAATGATTTGAATCTCCTCATTTGTAACAAAACTGACAGAAACCTCTGAGTTAGAGTTTACTTGCTCTTTTTCCGCTGCAAATCGTAAAAGTTCATGGATTAATTGCTTATGAGATTCTGTTAATAACATCGTTTTATCTGTACAATCAATCTGCATTATGCTTTCTCCTTTATCGGGTATTGAATACGTGAATGAAATATTCCTTTTAACGTGTCACAAATGGCACGTTGAGCAATCTTAAGCTCCTTGAATGTAATCGAACATTCATCAAACTGTCCATCTGTTAGGCGATCATTTATGATAGAAGCAACAATATCTTCAATCTTTTCCTCCGTCGGTTCTTTTAATGAACGTACAGCCGCTTCAACAGAGTCACAAATTGATACAATGGCTGTTTCTTTTGTTTGTGGTTTCGGTCCGGGATAACGAAAGTCTGACTCTATAACTTGGTCATCACGTTCTTTTTCTTTAAAATAAAAATACTTTAATAAAGTGGTTCCATGATGTTGCTCAGCAATATCTATAATTTCTTTTGGCATTTTATATTTTTTCAACATATCTACACCATCATATGGGTGTGCAATGATAATTTTAGCACTTTCTCTAGGATCAATAAAATCATGAGGATTTTGAATGGCCAATTGATTTTCAATAAAATAGTGGGGTCTCACCGTTTTACCGATATCATGGTAATAAGCACCAACCCGAGCGAGTAATCCATTGACACCGATTGCCTCACACGCTGTCTCACTTAAATTTGCTACCATAATGGAATGATGATAGGTACCAGGTGCTTCTGTTAATAATTTTTTTAATAACGGATGATTTGGATTAGATAACTGTAATAATTTTATATCTGATAAAATGCCTAATCCCGTTTCAAAAAATGGCAGAAGTCCTATCGTAAAGACAGCTGATAAAAAAGCTGAAGCTACTGCATATCCTGACTGTAGAAACACATCAGATAACGTATATTTTTCAAAAGACAAGAATATAAATAAAATAACTGTAATGACATTGACGAAGGACATCCCTATACCTGATTTAATAATCGTTAATCTATCTTTAACATTCATTAAGAAAATAATAGCTGCCATTTGCGAAAAGAAAAAATAAATGCCTGCTTGTATATTTAATGAACCTGGTATTTCACCATTGAAAATAATAGAACCTAAAATCGCAATAGTTGAAGCTAAAACAACTGCTAATCTTTCATTGATTAACAATTTTATTAATAATGCACCTGTAGCAACAGGAACAATATAATATAATTCGTTCGTGGAAGTTGTAAAGCTGCTTATAACCTTCATTAATGATGCGATTAATAAGATTATTAATAACACAGATATAAAAGTACCTTTATTCAATTGACTCTTTTTATCTAACCGATATATTTCATAGCCGATAATGGATACAATCATCATAAGTAAAAGACTTAAACCGATAATTGGATAAAAGTTGCGTTCCTCACTTAATAACCCTACGAGCTTTAATTCTTCATAAATTTCATTTGTAATTGTTTGACCTTCTCGAACAATTATTTCACCCGCACGAATAATAACAGGATCTACATTACTTGCTGCTTCTTTTTGTGCTTCCATCGTTTTATCATAGTCAAAAAATGAATTTTCAACGATTGCAAATTCAGCAATTCTCGTAAGATTTTTTTTATATTCTTCATCAAGATCCGTATATTTAATACTTGATCGTACTTCTGATGTTGCACGTTCTTTATTTTCCATGCGAACACCACTCGTTAAGACATCTTTTACAGATTTAATCACAATTTCTTTACCACGTTTTCTATCCTTTTCATCCAACTCAATGAGATAAGAAAACACACTATCATTAATCTGCTCTTTAATCTCTGGTGACAAAATTTGTTTTAATTGTTGTAATTTTTCTTGATGATTAATAGGCATATCTGATTTTTTGGTGTCTTTTTGCCACTCTTTCTTTTCTAAAGTTGTTATCGCTTCAAAAATTTCATCGATATAGTGAAGGCGTTGTGCAGTTATTTCGTCAGATATCGTGTAACGATCTTCTACCGCTTGGACTGCCTCACGTGTCTTTCGTTCAGTCTCATTCTCATTTTCAATTGTAATGGGCGAACGAATTGTTTCTTTTGCTGTATTAAATCGTTTAATGTCATATGTTTTTGTATGAACATTATTCAATGTTAAAAACAGCAAAATAACGCCTAATATGAATAACGGAACACCAATTGAAATCCATTTAATTTGACGAACAGAGCGAAATATTTTAGCTACTCTCGATTTCATTTAAATCACCTCACTTCTTTAAATTCAATCTTTTTATCGTTTATATTTGTCATAAGCTTCGATAATTTTTTGTACGAGTGGATGTCTAACAACATCAGTTTCAGTTAAGTAAATAAATGAAATGGTATGGACATCTTTTAAGACGTGACTTGCAACTTGTAATCCAGAAGTGACACCTCTTGGTAAATCAATCTGTGATATATCACCTGTTATAACCATTTTTGAACCGAATCCCAATCTCGTTAAAAACATTTTCATTTGTTCTGGCGTTGTATTTTGGGCTTCATCTAAAATAGCAAATGCATCATCTAATGTCCGACCACGCATATAAGCTAATGGCGCAATCTCTATTATCTCTCGCTCTATTAATCGCATCGTTTGTTCGACTCCTAAAACGTCATGAAGTGCATCATAAAGTGGACGTAAGTATGGATCGACCTTTTCTTTTAAATCTCCTGGTAAAAAACCTAAACTTTCTCCAGCTTCTACAGCTGGCCTTGTTAATATGATTCGTTTGACAAGGCCTTGTTTTAAAGCCGTAACAGCCATAACGACTGCTAAATACGTTTTTCCTGTTCCTGCTGGACCAATACCAAATACGAGATCATTTTTACGTATCGCATCCACATAGTCACGTTGGCCTAGTGTTTTAATCCGAATGGCTTTTCCCTTCGTATTCCTTGCTATCTCATCTTCAAACAACGTTTCAAATTGACTTATTTTCCCTTTTCGAGCTAAGTCCACTGCATATACAACATCCCGCTCTGTAATCGTCATCCCTTTACGAATAATTGCTAGTAGTGCTGTAATAATCTTCTCAGTTAGCTGAATATGCTCTTCTTCTCCAGAGAGACGTAATTTTTCACCTCTAGATACTATTTTAACTTGTAATTGTTCTTCTAAGCGTTTAAGGTAGCGATCGTGATTACCGAAGAGTCCAAGCGCTTCATTCGGATCTTGTAATGTAAGTTCCAGTGTTTGGTGATTTTCCTCTGTCATAATCAATCTCCTATAACTCAATCTTTTTCTGTCTGATTCATAATTGGTTGAGGTTTTGCAATATTTTCTTCTACAGTAATGTATAAGGTTAATATAACTTTATCATGCTCAATAGCTTCATGCAAAACTTTATCCGATATGATGGTTGCATTTTTCCCTAAAAGGAGACGTAATTCTTGATAGGCTTGTTTTTTGCCAATTTCATGTGCTAATTTCTTCGACCGCTCCCAAGAACGTATTTCTTTTTCACTATGAATATTTTCAACAAGAGTAAAGGGAAGCTGCCAATTCAAAAAAAATAACGGGTGTTCAATGGTTTCTTTCTTTTCTAAGTCAAAGTCTACTTTAGAAAAATTCCATATTGGAATATCAATATTAAAGATATTTAAATAAAATTTTCTCAATTGTTTTCCAGTCAGCTGTTCATCGTTTCCTTTAAGAGGGATTGTCACATCAACTTCATACCATGTTCTTGCAATCACTTCACCAGTCGCAGCGACAAGTTTATTCTCTTCTGCCACATCTTCATCTATAGCAGTATCATCTAAGAGATAACCTGATACTAATAAATCACCTTTTTTAACATAATCATATGTACCGACACGTGCAACACCTTTAGATACAAATATTTTTTGGACAACACCGTCTTTAGCAGCGACCAAATGTTGAGGAGGTACTTCCTTTTCCTTATCGACAATTATTTTTTCTACACCTTCTAATTGGACACTTGTCCCCCTTTTTTCAATGCCTATCCATAATAATTCAGGTATATCATGAAGTAGTTGTTGTTGTAATTGACTTGACGAATCGATACGAAACATAAATGCACCAGGATAAACACCGTAGCCTTTAAGAGTTTTCATTATTTTTTGTTCTAATTCTTTAGGAAAACCTGTGATATCAACTCTCCAAACGATATTTGAAAGAAAAAATAGAGATACAATTGCTATGATGATACCGACTAATAAGTAATTTTGTCTTAATAATTTTTTGTATATATATGGTATTCCCTTTTCTTCGATAATTTTTAATGAATATTCACTCTCATGAGCTAAATCCTTTATCGTTTGGATATCTTTTTTTGCTAAAGAAGCAATACATGTATGTTGGTCCGTCTTTTCTATATTCCAAATAGCAATTTGTTTGTTAACACATGTTTGAATAAATCTCTCCGGCATGATACCTTTAACTTGTACCGTCACATAACCAAGTAAATATGATATTTGTAATCGCTTCATCTTTGCCTCCTAGTTAATCATATTATTTAGGAAGAAATGTTACATGCTCTATTTTACCTTCAAGTAATAATTCTTCTGGCAACATCATTTTAATTTTGAAAGAGGAACCATTAATTTGAATGAATCCATTCGGAGTGTTTAATCGTAACAAATCATTTTTGAATATCGCTATACCTTTATGATTTTCAACATAAACATGTAAGTCTCCAAGCATCGTAATCCGTGGTAACTCCATGACGGCATCTGATGGTAGAGAAAAATAATGAACGAGTATTTCTCGTAAGCGTTGATGGATTTTTTTCAAATAGTCTCCTCCTCTCATCATTTATATGTATGAATAAAACATTGTAATAAGAACAAAAAAACCATTCACATTAAATGTAAATGGTTCATAAATGCTCAACCACCATGTCGCTTAATTGGAACCGGTTGATATGGTTTCAATGCACGGGGTGGTCCTAATATTTCAGCCATAACAATTCCTTCAATTAATCCATCTTTCGTAAGCTTTTCTTTCATTTGTCTTTGGAATCGTTCATGGCGTAAGCTAGTCTGGTCATTATGAGAACGTAACGGTTGGACGATACTATCTGTCATTTCAGCGGAAGTTTCATCCATTGTTTCGATCGATTCAGAAGTTTTTATGTTCATACGTTCTTGATAACGTTTTAATTGATCTTGTAATTGATTATTAATATTTTCCATAATTTCATCAGACGTTTCTAGCTCTTCTAATTTTTCATCGACACCGACAAAGACAGGGCTTGTCTTTGGATGAATGGGATCCATTTGTGATTGATGATGCTGAATCGGTTTTGGGCGGTTCATGGTTTTTTCTTCTTCATCCCTCTTCATGTCATCAGTAAAAAATTTAAAAATCGCACCAATTATGAGGGCAAATATGACAAAATTCTCCATGATAAAATCAATCAAATCACCCATATAATCCCTCCTTTAAGACAAAAGTTTATTTTTTAGGCTTTTTGTCATCTGTTTCATCCTTATTATCCTTAGATAGTTTACCGATTGCATCACGCATACCTGTATCAGCGTTTATATTTTTATAGTTCATATAATCCATAACACCCATTTTCCCTGAACGAAGTGCTTCTGCCAATGCTTTAGGTACTTCTGCTTCAGCTTCGACAACATGTGCACGCATTTCTTGAACACGAGCAACCATCTCTTGTTCACGAGCAACAGCCATTGCACGACGTTCTTCTGCTTTTGCTTGAGCAATATTTTTATCAGCTTCTGCTTGATCTGTTTGTAAAATTGCTCCAATGTTTTTACCAATATCTACATCTGCTATATCAATTGATAAAATTTCAAAAGCCGTTCCTGCATCGAGACCTTTTGCTAAGACAGTATGTGAAATGGAATCTGGATTTTCCAATACTTGTTTATGAGAATCTGAGCTACCAATTGTACTGACAACACCTTCACCTACACGTGCAATAACTGTATCTTCTCCCGCACCACCAACTAAGCGGTCAATATTTGCACGAACTGTAATACGTGCAAGAGCTTTTACTTCAATTCCATCCATAGCTATACCAGCTATAAACGGTGTTTCAATTACTTTAGGATTAACACTCATTTGAACAGCTTCAAGTACATTTCGACCCGCTAAGTCAATTGCAGCAGCTCGTTCAAAAGTAAGCTCAATATTAGCTCGATGAGCTGCAATTAATGCATTTACAACACGATCTACATGACCCCCAGCAAGATAATGACTTTCTAATTGATTCGTCGTTACTTTTAAGCCAGCTTTATGTGCTTTAATCAGAGGATTAATCACACGACTCGGTATAACACGACGTAAACGCATACCTACTAAAGTAAAAATACCGACCCTTACTCCAGCTGCTAGAGCACTAATCCATAGCGTAACTGGAATAAATGTAAACAAAATAGCAAGAACAATTAACGCGACAACAATCAAAATGATTGGTGTTAATTCTAGAACTCCTAAACCCATTAAACATTCCTCCTAATAATAATAATCTATATCTAAGTTGGCAAAATGCGCCGACTTTGATAACTTAAATTTTTCTAACGACAATTCGTGCTCCTTCAACTTTTACAATCTTAACGCGTTCATCTTTCTTAATAAAAGTTCCTTCCGAAATAACATCGAGTGTTTCATCTTGAAATACAGCTCTTCCAGATGGTCTAAGTCCGGTAAGCGTCTGACCTTCTAAACCAATTAATTCAAGACGATTAACATGTGCTACATAGCCTTCTTCTGTCGTCGTACTATCTTTTAAAATAATATGGCGAAAAAGTCCTTTTTCTAAACCCATTTTTTTAAAAAGAATCACTGACGCAATGATTGCAACAACTAGGGCTATAAAAATGCTTAAAGCCATATGTGATACACTCGCTCCAGAGATAAATAGTGAACCTACAATTGCTCCACCACCTAATAATCCAAGAATGCCTCCTGGCACAAAAAACTCAGTAATTATTAATGCAATTCCAATAATAAGTAATAAAATAGCTTCCATACCGGCAAGACCTGCAACTACATGACCGTAAAAGAACAAAATGAGTGAGACTAAACCCATCGTTCCTGGAACACCAAAACCTGGAGAATACAATTCAACAATTAGCCCGAGGCTTGCAATCGATAATAAAATGGGCACAACGATCGGATTTGTTAAAAATCGTGCAATTTCTTCTGCAAATGTCGGTTCGGTTTCTACTATCGTCGCTTTATCCAAGCCGAGTTCATACAATAATTCCGTACGATTATTAACAATCCCTTCAGCATATTTAACTTTTAAAGCATTTTTTGCGCCTAGGGTTAGGTATTCACCTTTTTTTGCGCCATATTCAGGTAAATCAATGCTCTCATCTGCCATCGCTTTTGCATAAAGAGGATCTCTTCCTTTAGATTCAGCCGCTTCACCCATTTTAGCAATCCATGCAGATTGTGCTTTTTTTTCAGCAGCATTTCCATCACTTGTGATAACACCACTTGCTCCCATCGTTGCATGTGGTTTCATATAAATATTATCCGTATTTAGAGCTATATAAGAACCAGCAGATAATGCATCATTAATAATAAACGACGTCGTTTCTATATCAAGATTTTGTAACATATTTGCAATATGCCCGGCAGCATCAACACGTCCACCTGGTGTATCAATCTCAAAAATGATATGATTGGCTCCTTCTTCAATCGCTTCATCTGTCATTCGTTTCATAAATGCTTCTAGCCCACGCTCAACTTCTTTTTCAACGGGAATAATATATACAAGCTTCCCACGTCCAGCATCATCTGCTTTAACAAATATACGATCACTTATTAATATTCCAAACATGACCGTAACAATCATTATGTATGCGACTAAGATTCGCTTTATCATATATTCACCTCCCTATACTTTTAATTATTATATACGAATTCATATATTATTTGGTTTCATCATTTATTTGTTGGAGCATTCATTAAAAGCATACACTAAAACTTGTGAAAATCATAGTCGTGATTTAAAAATATAGTATGAAATAGAGAAAGATTCCTTACAATTATTGTAAGGAATCTTAACCATTCATTATGATAATTTTTCTTGTACAAGTTTACTGACAAGAGCACCATCTGCTTTTCCTTTAGTCTTAGAAATTAGGGCACCCATAACTCTTCCCATATCTTTTTTAGAAGATGCGTTTAGTTGTTTAATCGTATGTTCAACTAGTTGCTCTAACTCTTTAAACTCAAGCTGTTCTGGCATATATTGTTGTAATATATCGAGTTCATTTTCGATTTTCTCAACAAGATCTTCACGCTTCGCTGTTTTAAATTCTTGGAGGGAATCTTTTCGTTGTTTAGACTCTCTTGATAAAATTGTGAGTTCTTGATCCTCTGACAATTTGTTCGTTCCAAGTTTTATCATTTCATTTTGTAGTGAAGCTTTTACCATTCTAATCACACTGAGTCGCTCTTTATCTTTTGCTTTCAAAGCTTCTTTCATATCTTTATTTAATTGTTCTAAAATGGACATGAAATCGCACCTTCTTTATTAATATCTACGCTTCTTCTTTCGAGCGGCTTCAGATTTCTTTTTGCGACGAACACTTGGTTTTTCATAGTATTCACGCTTACGATATTCTGATAGTGTTCCACTTTTAGAAACATTACGTTTAAAGCGACGAAGAGCATCCTCAAGAGACTCATTTTTACGAACACGGGTTGTGTTTGACATGGTATTTCCCTCCCTCCGAAGCAACAAAACAAATTCTAATGGCATTAACAAAAAATTCACATGCCTTTTGCCATTATAATATATGCTATGTTCAAGGTCAACATCTTATAAAAGATGAGCGTTTATTTTTCTTCTTGAACAATGGATACGCCTGAACTTGCACCAATACGTGTTGCACCAGCTGCAATCATCGCTTCTGCTGTTTTACGATCACGAATGCCACCAGAAGCTTTCACTCCCATATGATCGCCTACTGTTTGCCGCATTAATTTCACATCTTCTACTGTTGCACCACCACCTAAAAAACCTGTCGATGTCTTAACAAAGTCTGCACCAGCTTCTAGTGCAAGCTGACAAGCACGTTTCTTTTCATCATTATTTAACAAAGCTGTTTCAATAATGACTTTAACTAATGCCTTATCTTTGGCAGCGTTGACAACGGCTAAAATATCATTCTTAACAGTTTCATCGTCATTCATCTTTAATGCTCCGATATTAATGACCATGTCCACTTCTTCGGCACCTGACTGAATCGCTTCTTTTGTTTCTGCTACCTTAATAGAGGTCGTTGATGTACCAAGTGGAAAACCAATCACTGTACAAACTTTTACATTCGTTTCCTTCAATCGATCGTAGCAATGGTTTACCCAATACGGATTAACACAAACAGAAGCAAATTGATAAGTTTTTGCATCTTCAATGATTTGATTAATTTGCTCTTCTGTTGCATCAGGCTTTAATAATGTATGATCTATATATTTTCTTAATTCCATTATAAACATCCTCTTTTCTAAAATGGTTTATGTGTACATCTACATAAATAATAGCATGTCTAATAATTTAAATCGAATGGTTCAGAATAAAAACTTATCATAAATAATTGAATAAAATAAATTGTCCCTAGTAAAATAAACTGATGAAAGGGTACAGTTCATAATGAGCCTGTCTTTTAGAACAATGGGCCGTATGAACTATTCTGAATTAAACATATTTAGTATTGAAACATTAAATAGATCCACCCCTTAAGGGAAGGAGTGGATCATTATATTTTTCTATGACAAGCTATATAAACCATCTTTTTTCGTTACAATGAACAAAGTATAAAATACCAGCTAAAATCATACATGTTAGTTTTCCAACTCTTTCTTTATTTAGCCAAGGCATGAGTCGCATCTTCCATGACTCTTACGAAAACACCCTCATTGACAGGATAATCTGCTTTTGTAATTTTCACACGAACAATTTTCCCTATTAAATCAGGTGTTCCTCTAAACTGAACTTTTAAATAGTTATCTGTGTAGCCAGCCAATATGTCTGGATGTTCGGCATCGTGAACCTTTTCTTCTGGAATCACTTCTAACACTTCATTTTCGTAGCGCATCGCATATTGTTTCGCTAACTTATTTGATAAATCGATCAAACGATGAACCCGTTCTTCTTTCACGTCTTTTGGAACTTGATTGTCCATTCGAGCTGCTGGAGTTCCCGTTCTTTGTGAGTACGGGAAGACGTGTAATTCAGAATAACCAACTTGTTTGACGAATTCATATGTTTCCATGAATTCAGCTTCTGTTTCTCCTGGAAAACCGACAATAACATCTGATGTAATCGCTAAATCAGGTAATGCTTTACGAATTTTTTTCACCTTTTCATAGTAAAATTCAGCACTATACTTACGACGCATTCGCTTTAATACGTCATTTGAACCTGATTGTAATGGGATATGAAGATGACGAACAATTTTTCTAGATTGGTCAAGCACTTCAATAACCTCATCTGTAATTTGGCTCGCTTCAATTGAAGATATGCGAATTCTTTTTAAACCATTTACTTTTTCTTCTAAGTCGCGAAGTAACATGGCAAAATTGTAGTCAGGCATATCTTCACCATAGCCGGCTGTATGAATTCCAGTCAAAACAATTTCTTTATACCCTGCATCAACTAGACGCTGAGCTTGTTGTAATACACTTTCTGGTTTTCTAGAACGTAGTAAACCACGTGACCATGGAATAATACAAAATGTACAGAAGTTATTACATCCTTCTTGAATTTTTAATGATGCGCGGGTGCGATCTGTAAATTCTGGAACATCCATTTCTTCAAACACGCGATTTTTCATAATATTAGACACAGCATTAACAGGTAGGCGTGTTTTTTGGTGCTCCTCGATATATTGAATCATATTTTTTCTATCTTGTGTTCCAACAACGACATCAACACCTGGAATAGCTAAGACTTCTCCCGGAGATGTTTGAGCATAACACCCTGTTACACAAACGACAGCATCGGGATTTTTTCGAATGGCACGACGAATGATTTGTCTACTTTTTTTATCTCCTGTATTTGTCACTGTACACGTATTAATAACATATACATCTGCCATTTGATCAAACTCAACACGTTCATAACCATGATCCATGAACAGACGCCAAATTCCTTCTGTTTCATAATGATTTACTTTACAACCTAATGTATGAAAAGCCACTGTTGGCATTAAAAACACCCCAATTCTTCAAATTGATATGAGAGACTTGCTAAAGCATATAAAGCTGCCGTCTCCGTTCGCAATATTCTCGGACCTAATCGAACGGGTGTGAATCCATTTTTCTTAAGCAAAGCTACTTCTTCTTCAGCAAATCCACCTTCCGGACCGATACATAAAAGCAAGGATTGGTCTTTTTTAAGTTTCTTAACTATTGTACTAAAGGAATGATATTTTTCAACCTTAGCCTCTTCTTCATAAGCAAATATCTTAATATCAAATGATTGACTTATTTTAAGCAGTTCATTTAAGTTCATTGGTAAATATACTTTAGGTATACGATTTCTATGACTTTGTTCACTAGCTTCTTTTACAATTCTAGAAAAACGTTCATGTTTTTTTCTACTTTTTTTATCATCCCATTTGACAACGGATCGCTTACTTGAAAATGGAATAAATGCGTGGGCACCAAGTTCAGTTCCTTTTTGAAGAACGAAATCGATTTTGTCACCTTTCGGTAAGCCTTGTGCGATGGTGACGTGAATAGGTAATTCATTGTCCTCTGTTAGCCATTCTTTAACTTTTAATTGGACTTCTTTATCTGCAATCGCATTAATTGCACATATGGCTGCCTTCCCATCCGTGTTATTACAAATGACTTGATCACCAATATGACTTCGCAAAACACGAATGAGATGGTGTGCATCTTGTCCTTTTATGATGACATCTTGATCATGCCAGTTATTTGAAGGGATAAAATATCTTTGCACATTGCCCACCTTCTTCTATTGTTTTTTAGCCACAATCGATACCCAATCATCGAGGTGATTTGTTTCTATAATTTTAAATCCTTGTTTTTCAAGTCCATTTTCAACTAATAAACGCTTTTCATTAATGATACCTGATGTAATAAATATCCCGTCTCTGGTTAAATTATTCCAAGCATCTTCAATAAATTGTACGATGATTTCTGCTAAGATATTTGAGACAATTAAATCTGCTTGATGTTCAGCTCCTTTTAAGAGGTCCTTTTGCATTGGAAATACAGCATGTTCGAGACCATTTAACTTAATATTTTCCTTGGTACTTTTAACAGCAACAGGATCTAAATCATAAGCAAATACTTCTTTTGCACCTAAAAGAACTGAAGCAATACTTAATACGCCTGATCCGCTACCTACATCAATGACCGTGTCTTGCTTATGGATATATTTTTCTAGTGCTTGAATACTTAATTTCGTAGTTGGATGTGTTCCAGTACCAAAGGCCATACCTGGATCTAGTTTGATTATTTTTTCGTTTTTCGATTTTGCCTCATATTTGTCCACATCCCAAGACGGTACGATTGTAACGTGTTCAGAAACATGGACAATATCATAATATTTCTTCCATGCTGTTGCCCAATCCTTTTCGGCAACTTCTCGCAAATAAAGCATATTTGGTCCGATATCAATTTGAAAGTCAGGTAATTGATTGATTTTCTTACGCATTTGATTAATTTTTTTGTCCAATTGTTCATCTTGCTGCGAAAAGTATGCTTTAATAAATACGCCTTCCTCAGGATAATCAGCTATATTAAGATCAAATATTTCTCCAAATTTTGTTTCCCGTTCCTTTTCTATATCAAGTCGATTTTCGATGACAACACCGCTTGCACCATAATTCATCAATATATGTGAAACAGGTTCTATCGCTTCATTCGTCGTATGAACACATAGTTCCGTCCAGTTAATTTTACATCACGTACCTTTCTAGTCACCTTTAAAAGCATTTTTCAATCGTTTAAATAGAGATGAATCCTCTTCTGTAGATGAATGACCACGTAATTTATTAAATTCACGTAGTAATTCTTTTTCACGTTCCGTCAGATTTGTCGGTGTTACAACCTTGAAACGCACATGTTGATCACCTTGTCCATAACCACGAACGTTAGGAGCACCTTTACCTTTTAGACGGAATATTTTACCAGTTTGTGTACCTGCTGGGATTTTAAGTTTTACTTTACCATGAACAGTAGGTACTTCAACTTCATCACCAAGTGCTGCTTGAGTAAATGTCAAAGGCATTTCACAGTAAATATTATCTCCATCGCGTTCAAAGAAATCATGTTTCTTCACTTGAATTAAGACGAATAGATCTCCAGGAGGTCCGCCATTTATTCCAGGCTCACCTTTACCTGCAATGCGAATTTGTTGTCCTTCATCAATTCCAGCTGGGATTGAAACTTGAATCCGCTTATGTTTTTTCACTTTCCCAGAGCCATGGCAAGTTGGACATTTATGTGGGATTTCTTTTCCTGTTCCTTGACACGTATGGCAAACACGGCGATTGACAATCCGACCAAACGGTGTGCTTTGTTCGTGATTCATTTGTCCTGAACCATGACAGGTTGAACATGTTTTTGGTTGTGTACCTGGCTTAGCACCTGAGCCTTTACATGTTCCGCATGTTTCATCTGTCGGGATCTGTATTTCTGTTTCTTTACCAAAAATCGCTTCCTCAAATTCTAATGTGATTGTATACTGTATATCCGCACCTTGTTGTGGAGCATTTGGATCTCTTCGCCTTGCGCCTCCACCAAAAAACATATCAAATATATCACCAAAGCCACCGAAGTCTTGAGCACCGCCAAAACCATCAAAGCCTTGAGCACCTGCATGACCAAATTGATCATACTGGGCGCGCTTTTGATCATCATTTAATACTTCATAGGCTTCTTTTACTTCTTTAAATTTCTCTTCAGCATTCTCTTCTTTACTAACGTCAGGATGATATTTTCTAGCTAATTTACGATATGCTTTTTTTATGTCTTGTTTTGAGGCATTTTTATCAACACCAAGCACATCGTAATAATCGCGCTTACTCACTTATAATCCACTCTCCTCGAACACATTTACATACGTTTAATCTTATCATTTGTATAGAAGCATGACAAATATGAAATGTTTATTTGTATCAGTAAAAAAGCCAAAGTCAAGGAAAACCCGACTTTGACTTTTTTGTTTTAGGACGCCTTATTTTTTATCATCTTCGTCATCAACTTCGCTGTATTCTGCATCGACAACATTGTCATCTTCTTGTTCGGCCGTTCCTTGTTGTGCTTGACTTTGTTGATTCATTTGCTCATATAATTTTACAGAGAGTTGTTGAACCTGTTCTTCCAAAGCTGACTTTTTAGCTTTAATTTCTTCAAGATCTTTACCTTCAAGTGCTTTCTTTAAATCTTCTTTAGCTGTTTCTGCTCTTTGCTTATCTTCATCAGAGACTTTATCACCAAGGTCTTTAATTGTTTTATCCGTTGTGAAAATAAGTTGATCTGCTTCATTACGTAATTCAACTTCTTCACGACGTTTCTTATCTTCTTCAGCATTTTCTTCTGCTTCTTTAACCATACGATCAATCTCTTCATCAGATAATCCACTAGACGATTTAATCGTAATGGACTGCTCTTTGTTTGTGCCTAAATCTTTCGCACGAACATTTACAATACCGTTTGCATCAATATCGAAAGTAACCTCAATTTGTGGAACGCCACGTGGTGCTGGAGGAATATCAGTTAATTGGAAACGGCCAAGTGTTTTGTTATCTGCAGCCATTTCGCGTTCCCCTTGAAGCACATGGATATCTACTGCTGTCTGATTGTCTGCCGCCGTTGAGAAAACTTGTGAATGACTAGTCGGTATTGTTGTATTTCGTTCAATAAGACGAGTAAATACGCCCCCCATTGTTTCAATACCGAGTGAAAGTGGTGTTACATCTAAAAGAAGTACATCTTTAACATCACCTTGTAACACGCCACCTTGTATAGCAGCACCAAGAGCTACAACTTCATCTGGGTTCACACCTTTTGATGGTTCTTTACCAATTTCTCGTTCAATTGCTTCTTGAACTGCTGGAATGCGTGTTGAACCTCCCACTAGAATTACTTTATCAATATCACTTGCTGATAACCCAGCGTCTTCTAATGCTTTTTTAGTCGGTATCATCGTACGATCTACTAGGTGTGAAGATAATTCCTCAAATTTAGCACGCGTTAATGTCATTTCTAAATGCAATGGACCAGCTTCTCCAGCAGTGATAAACGGTAAAGAGATTTGTGCTTGGGTAACCCCGGATAAATCTTTCTTTGCCTTTTCAGCTGCATCTTTTAAGCGCTGTGTCGCCATTTTATCTTGAGATAAATCAATGCCATTTTCTTTTTTAAATTCTTGTACCATATAGTCAATAATGACTTGGTCAAAATCATCTCCACCAAGTTTGTTATCTCCAGCAGTAGCAATAACTTCGAATGTACCGTCACCAATATCTAAAATCGATACATCAAATGTTCCACCACCTAAGTCAAAGACAAGAATCGTTTGATCTTGATCACTTTTATCAATACCGTAAGCTAATGCTGCAGCAGTTGGTTCGTTAATAATTCGTTCAACTTCAAGACCAGCGATAATTCCTGCATCACGTGTAGCTTGACGCTGAGAATCATTAAAATATGCTGGCACTGTAATGACTGCTTTCTCTACTTTTTCACCAATATAATCTTCCGCATAAGCTTTTAAATGTTGTAATGTAATGGCTGAGATTTCCTGTGGTGTATAATCTTTACCTTCTATATTAACTTTATAATCTGAACCCATATGACGTTTAATTGATTGAACCGTATCAGGGTTAGTGATAGCTTGGCGTTTAGCAACTTCACCTACTTGTCTTTCGCCGTCTTTAAATGCTACTACAGATGGGGTTGTTCTGTTTCCTTCTGGGTTAGGAATGACAACTGGCTCGCCACCTTCCATGACTGATACACAAGAGTTTGTAGTTCCTAAATCAATTCCAATTATTTTACTCATTCTACATTTTCCTCCTAAATAATTTTGACTCTATAAATTTACTTATTAACCTTAACCATTGCTGGTCGAAGCACTTTATCTTTAAGCATATATCCTTTTTGTAATTCTTCTACAATGACATTTGAATCAAATGAATCATCTTCAACTTGCATAACGGCATGATGTATGTTTGGGTCAAACGGTTGACCGACTGTTTCAATTTCTGTAATACTTTCTGCTTTAAGCACATCAGTAATTTGTCGATAAATCATTGACATACCATCAACAAAACTTTTCATTTCTTCTGGCACATCTTCTATATTTAAAGCACGTTCAAAGTTGTCTAATGCAGGTAAAAGTTCTGTTGCTAAACTTTCAGATTTATATTTTCTTTCTGCTGCTTTTTCTTTTTGTGTGCGTTTTTTATAGTTATCATATTCCGCTTGTAAGCGTAATAAACGGTCATAAATTTGATCCTTTTCTTCTGTTATCTTAGCTAATTGTTTTTTTAATGTTGTTACTTCTTCAGTTTCTTTTTGTTCTTCTTCAACTGTATGATCGTTCTCACTTTCGACTTGTTTTTCATGACTTGCCACGTCTTTAGTTTCTTCCTTAGTTTCTTCCTTAGTTTCTTCTACATGTTCTTGTGAAGCATCCTTTTCTGCCATTTACGACACCTCCGATATTTCTCAGCTAATGAGCTTACGCTTATAAAAACAGACAAAATAAAGATGTAGTGAATAATCACTACAAAAATAAATCTTTATATCACTTATCCTTGTACATAAGATATAAAGCTTCAGTCATTTCTGATGAAAAAGCATTTAACAATGTAATCACTTTTCGATATTCCATTCGTGTAGGGCCAAGTAGACCAATCGTTCCTTTTTGATCACCATGCACATGGTAGGTAGCTGTAATTAAGCTAAAGTCCTTAATGGCATCAATATCATTTTCTTGACCAATTCGAACATGAATACCTTCTTTTGACGTTTGTACAAGTCTTGCAATCTCTTGTTCGTCTTCCATAATGGATAAGAAGGAGTGAATTTTATTAACATCCCGAAATTCAGGTTGTAATAACAAATTGGACTTCCCACCTACGTATACTTTAACAGGTTGGTCTTGACTAAATACTTTCGACAAATACACATATGCCCTTTCAAAATCTGTGACATATCTTTTCATTAGATGAAGCACTTCATCTTGAATCACTTCCTGTAAGCTAAGGATAGGAACACCAGCTAAACGATCATTTAATATGTTGACCATTTTTTCCAAATCCGATGCTTTCATATCGAAAGGAATTGAAAAAGAGCGATGTTCAACATGTCCCGTATCTGTTACTAATATAGAAACAGCGCTGTGATCTGATAAAGGTACTAACTGAATTTGTTTTAATTTTGTGTCATATATTTCTGGCCCTAATATAATGGCTGTATAGTTTGTTAACTCCGATAGCACTTCTGCTGCTTTTTGAACAACTTGCTCGACTTCAAAATAACCTTCTTGCATAACATGTTTTATAATGTTGATATTACTACTTTTTATCGTCGGTGCAATGATGTGATCAACGTAATATCGATAGCCTTTTTCGGACGGGATTCTCCCTGAAGATGTATGCGTTTTTTCAAGATACCCTAGTTCTTCTAGGTCGGACATTTCATTCCGAATCGTTGCAGCACTTAAAGAAATACCATCTTTTTTTGAAATGACACGGGAACCAACAGGATGTGCAGAATCGATAAATTCATCAATAATGATTTTTAATATTAGTAACTGCCGTTTTGTTAGCATCATATTCACTCCTGTTAGCACTCCTTACCCTTGAGTGCTAATGCTAATAATAAGTTAACAAATCATTATTTCTTTGTCAATTAACATGATTAATCTCTTGTTCATCAAGTAAAAAATACTGAAAAACATCATTACCAAACAAGAGGCCTTCTTCAGTGAGTCGAATAGAGTCACAATCTTCTACTAACCAATTTTTACGAATTAATTCTTTCACT
The DNA here is from genome assembly GCF_014202495.1 of Cerasibacillus quisquiliarum. Taxonomy (GTDB): domain Bacteria; phylum Bacillota; class Bacilli; order Bacillales; family Amphibacillaceae; genus Cerasibacillus; species Cerasibacillus quisquiliarum. Next base: position 184,539 of record NZ_JACHHA010000002.1, read on the forward strand.
TGTTTTTTGTAAATGCGGTCGTAAGGAAACCCGAATTTTTCATTGAACTGTCGTTTGTTAATTCCTGATCGCTTTCTTAATCCTAGGAAGAATTCCTCCTCGAGTCTCTCTTTTAAGCCGATGGTATCCACCTTCATAACAGGTAAATTATGTTTATTCGCTTGTTTCATATATGCTGGAATAGCTCTAATATTCATCATCCGTTTACCCGGCAAATACGATGATGCACCTGCTCCAAACCCATAATAATATTCATTATTCCAATAGGTAAGATTGTGCTTACTTTCATATGATGGTTTTGCGAAGTTACTTATTTCATATTGCTTTAATCCTTGATGGGCCATGTTTTTCCGAAGTATGTTATACATCTTAACTTCCTCTTCTTGTTCAGGCCGATGTAAGTCTCCTTTTTGATAACGATTATAGAAGATAGTTTGAGGTTCCACTTGTAAAGAATATGCCGAATAATGCGGTAACTGGAAACTTAATGCTTCTTTTACTGTTGCCTCAAAATTTGCTACCGTTTGATGCGGCAAGGCATAAATTAAATCAATACTAATATTTTTAAACTCATTCTTAGTCAAATCATTTATTGAACGATATACGTCTTGAACTTGATGAGCTCGACCAATAGCTTTTAATAACTGATTATCAAATACTTGTACACCTAAAGATACACGATTTACTCCAAAATGTTTTAATAAGCGGATTTTTTCTTCTGTAAAATCACCGGGATTAGCCTCAATCGTAAACTCTTCACATGATGCAACATCAAAATATTGATGAATCAACTGTAATAATTTCTCTAATTGAGCCAAATTTAGAGCTGTTGGTGTCCCGCCACCGATAAAAATTGTACGAATTTTACTTTTTACTTCAGGTAAACATATAGACATTTCCTTTCCTAAAGCTTCTATATAGTCATTGGCCATTGATTCGTTATAAAAAATCTTTGTAAAATCACAATAATGACAGATATGGTGACAAAAAGGAATGTGAATATAGGCTGATTGAATCATGATACTCCTCCTTAAGACAAAATAAGAAAAGGAAAAATTTTATGCTATATGTCACATAAAATTTCTCCTTTCTTTCAAACTTAATTCTCATCCATTTTTAGGACGGACATAAATGCTTCTTGCGGGATTTCAACAGAACCGACCATTTTCATACGTTTTTTACCTTCTTTTTGACGTTCAAGTAATTTTCTTTTTCGTGAAATGTCTCCTCCATAACATTTAGCAAGAACATTTTTTCGAATGGCTTTAATCGTTGAACGGGCAATAATTTTATTTCCGATTGCTGCTTGGACTGGTACTTCAAAATGCTGTCTCGGTATTAAATCACGTAACTTCTCAACAATTTGTTTTCCACGTTCATAGGCAAAATCACGGTGTACAATAAAAGATAAAGCATCCACTTGTTCACCATTTAATAATATGTCCATCTTTACTAAGTTCGAAGGTTGATAGCCGATTAATTCATAATCAAAGGAAGCATAACCTTTCGATTGTGATTTTAATTGATCAAAGAAGTCATAAACTATCTCTGATAACGGGATATGATAAATAACATTCACACGAATAGCATCTAAATATTCCATATTAACAAATTGGCCACGTTTTTTCTGGGAAATTTCCATGACAGGTCCAACAAAATCATTAGGAACCATTATCGTTGCTTCAACAAATGGTTCACGTACTTCTTCTATCTCTTGTTGTTCTGGCATATCTGATGGATTATCAACTTTCACAATCTCACCATCGGTCTTTTTCACTTCATAGATAACGCTAGGTGCTGTTGTGATTAAGTCAATATTAAACTCACGCTCTATTCGCTCTTGAACTATTTCCATATGCAACAAGCCTAAGAAACCACATCTAAACCCAAAGCCTAAGGCTTGTGATGTCTCTGCTTCATATTGTAGAGCGGAATCATTTAACTCTAAGCGTTCTAATGCTTCCCGTAGATCATTATAATCATTGGTATCTATTGGATATAAACCGCAGAAAACCATCGGATTTAATTTCCGATACCCTGGTAACGGTTCCTCTGCTGGACGATCAACATGGGTAATTGTATCACCGACATGTGTATCTGAGACATTTTTTATTGAAGCCGTTAAATAACCGACATCCCCTACATCCAATCGTTCAACTGATTGTGGTTTAGGATTAAAGACCCCAACTTCATTGACTTCGAACTCTTTTCCTGTTGCCATCATTTTTATTTTATCGCCTACTTTTACCGATCCTTGCATAATACAAACGTAAGCAACTACACCACGGTAAGAATCAAATAAAGAATCAAATATTAATGCTTGAAGTGGTTCTTCTGGGTCACCACTAGGCGGTGGAATAGCTTCAACAACACGCTCTAATATATCTTCAATACCTATATTAGCTTTGGCTGAAGCTAAGATGACATCATCTGGATCGATGCCAATCACTTCTTCTAACTCTTTTTTAACACGATCAGGATCCGCGTTTGGTAAATCAATTTTATTAATTACGGGAATGATTTCTAAATCATTATCTAGTGCTAAATAAACATTAGCTAACGTCTGTGCTTCTATGCCTTGTGCCGCGTCTACAACAAGTATAGCACCTTCACAGGCAGCTAAACTTCTTGAGACTTCATATGTAAAGTCTACATGTCCTGGTGTATCAATCAAATGAAATGTATATTCTTCACCATTTTTACTTTCGTATTGAAGTTGTACTGCATTCAATTTGATTGTGATGCCGCGTTCACGCTCTAAATCCATTGCATCCAGAAATTGTTCCTTCATTTCACGTTTAGTCAACGCTTTTGTATTTTCTAAAATCCGATCTGCTAACGTTGACTTCCCGTGGTCAATATGAGCGATTATCGAGAAATTCCGGATGTTTTTTTGCTTTTTTGACATAAATGCTGTTCACTCCTAAGCGTCATTTCCATAAGATCATATAAATTATCAATTATCTTTTTTATACTAAATCTCTAAGTTGACATAAATCACTAGGTTAAATTATATCAATACGTCCACAACGTTTCAAGAACAACTCATTTATAGATTTAGAGCATCGGAAGTTATGTTAAAATAGTAACGATGATATTTGATATATGACTTGTACAACACCTTCATAAAATCCTGTTACAATTTTTTCTAAACCAGTAGCTAATTTTTGTGTAAAATGAGGTGATTGCTTTTGCGTATTCAATGTGTGCATTCGTTCTTTTTCAATATTAATATCAAGTGATTCACTGTATTTAATAGGATAGATCGCGTTTTCTTCAAAATGATGAGACTGTTTATCAAGCCCAAACAACATCCCAATGAGAAAAAATATTACGAAACATAGAACAAATATTGTAAAGCGAGCCATCATTTTTTCACCTCAATCGATTGATTAACTTTCTCCGCATCCCAATAATATTCAGAAAAAACTTCAGCAAACACGTCTGTTGTTCGATATAATTCATCCCAATTATTTTCCACGCCACCAATTTCTAATAAAATCGCATGGTCTGATAAATCTTGATTAAAGACTCCGTTAGTACCAGGCCCTTTTTTTTGAAAAATCCCTCTACTTATACCTGGATATTTCTTTTCCAATAAATAATGTAAGTCTGTTGCAAATTGTAAATTCCGTTCATAATTTGCATGTTCAGCTCCAACAACAAACATTATTTTCGCATAATCTTTTCCCTTTATTTTTTTCGTCGTTTTATCATATCCTTGAGAATCCCTATGAATATCAAATACATAAACGACATCACGGTATTTTGATAAAGCTACTTCGACTGTTTCTCTTGCCACTTGATATGATTTCGGATATTTCATACCCCTATCTTTTAAAACTTGCATATGGTCTGTCTGATCAACAATTGTCCCTATTCCTGCTGATTTTAATGCTTTTTCTAGTCGCTCACTAAGTTTTGTCACATTTGCTTCATGATGGAAAGCTAGATTTGCATTTGATACGTCAGGCAAAGCAGGCAAGAATGATTCACGATTGTGTGTGTTATATATAAAAACAACATTTTTGTCTCCTGTTGTTAATGATGTTTTTACTTTTGAATTTGTACGATCTTTATGGTCGTCATTAATGATAGCATGACGGTCCTGTAGAATATCTTCTAAAGGAGCAGCAGATTCCATTGGTAAATTAGTATAGTCTGTTCCCTCTCCTGCTAACAATATTTTTGTATCAAAAATTTGAAAGCCTGGTAATTCATTACCAAGCAGGCTCCTGACATCATTTAACTTAACATCTGTCGCTATTTGAAACAATGATGATGAAATGCTTGGGAATTGTTCCAATTCTGTCGCATGACGAAAAGCACGATTTTCCATTCCAAATAAATGAAGAAATGTTGCACTCTCTACTTTATTTGTCCATTCTGTCAATATTTGTGATGAGATACGATATGTCGGAGAAACAGTTGTTAATAGCCCAATTAATATAAATGTGAAAAAAACACTAAGAAAATAGACACTTCCTTTTTTTATCAAACGTATCAAGGATAATTCTCTACGTTTAAACAACTTATCACCCCATTTTCTACTAGAATGTTGCTCTATTATAAAACTATGAAAATGGGTAGAAAAGTAGAACAAGCTTCTTAATTGTTTTGTTTTCAAGTGATTTAAACTACCAGCAAGCTTATCTATATTATGCTCCATTAGTCAATAGACAAAGACTTACATCCTAGGTACGAATGCACGCTTCTTTCCATTAATCACGACGGCTTGAAAAGCGAGACCTTATATTATGGTGCATTGTACCTAGAATGGTGATGATGCACTAAAGTACATATAAAGAACAAGTTAGCGTGTATACGCTGATAAGTTATCCACATCTATTGTTTCATGTAAGGCTGCATTAATACCAGAAGCCAGTACATGAGCCATGTTCTTCATAAAATCATCAACTTCTTTTGGCGTTACAATCATGTTTTTTCCAAGTGGTGAAAGTACTTCACTTATTAAAGAACGCTTGTCTTCTTCTGATAAAGTTCCAACCATACCTAAAAAAGTTTGCCGTTTTTCAAGATTAGGTAAATCTGTATCATTAAGTTCTTGTTTTCCAAAAGTAAAGCCACCCGGTAATAAAGATTGGAACGGTCTGTCTTTTTCTTTCCATGTACGGCCAAAATGTTTTAATAAATAATCAATTGTATCACTTGTAATTGTAACGGCATCAACAACTGTCGGTACACCAATTGCAATAACGGGAATACCAAAAGTATGTTTACTCAATTCCTTACGTTTGTTTCCTACACCAGAACCAGGATGTATTCCTGTATCAGATATTTGGATCGTTTCATTAATTCGATCAATCGATCGTGAAGCTAATGCATCGATTGCAATTACAAACTCAGGTTTATATTGTTCTATAATCCCTGCTATAATTTCGCTCGTTTCTATTCCTGTTACGCCCATAACACCAGGTGTTACAGCCGCTACCGGTCGATAACCTTTTGCCACTGTTTCAAATTCCAATTCAAATAAATGATTCGTCACCAATACTTTTTCAACTGTCATCGGACCTAAAGCATCTGGTGTAACATGCCAATTTCCTAAACCGACAATTAATCCTTTGTCATTCTTATGAATGTGATTTAACTTTAAAATATTTTCTAATTCAGAAGCTAATATTTTAGCCGCTGCTTCCTGACTGGCCGTATCTTGTTTTTTGACACCGTCTGCATATATTGTTACGTAATGTCCTCTTTTTTTTCCTGTTTTTCGTGCGCCTTCATCATTAATTTTAACGTATGAAATTTTTATACCATCTTTCTTTACATCACGTACTGTAATGCCTTCACTTTGTCCTTCTTCCTTACCATACATATCCTTAGCCTCTACAGCTAAATCTGTTCGAACAGGATTAAATTGATCATCATTAACCATTAATAACAGCCTCCAAAAAGGTTATTAAGAGTATCATTTGCAATTATTGATTCATTCATGCAAAATATATGTATAGCTTTTAATTTAAAATATTTATTTTCCGAATAATTAGAATATATAACTTGAAGGAGAGATTTAAATGGCTAATATTAAATCGGCTATTAAACGTACGCGAACAAACAATAGAAAGCGGCTACAAAATCAAAAAGAGCGCACGACAATGCGTTCTCATATTAAAGCTGTTGAAGTTGCAATTGAACTAAACGATAAAGCAAAGGCTCAAGAGGCATATCAATCTGCCGTGAAAGTGATTGACAGAGCTGTTCAAAAAGGCATTATTCACGCTAATAACGGTAATCGCCAAAAAGCAAGATTAGCAAGAAAAATGAAACTACGCTAAATAAAAAACGACCGATTCGGTCGTTTTTTATTTAGCGTCATAGGTTACTAAGTGATGTAATAACAGTTCGAAGGCAATATTTTTGTCCATTCTCCCTTGTTTTAATATTGCATCAGTTTCAGCTAATTGATTGATAATATATTTTAATCGTTTAATCGAAAATTGGCGTTCCCTGTCATGGGCAACTTTTACAACATAAGGATGAACTCCTAAACTTTTCTGGATTTGTCCTTGAGTATATCCTTTTTGCTTTAAAAGCTTAACCCTTAATATCATGCGGAATTGATAAGCTAATAAACCAATTAATGGGATTTGCTCCTCTTTTTGCTTCATTAAATCATGATAAATGGCAATCGCTTTATAAAGATCGGCTGTCATAACTGCATCTACCAAACGTAAGGCTGAACTAGTTGGCGTATGGGATACCATTTCCCCTACAATGTCTTTCGTAATGACACCACCTTTACCTACATACAGTGCAAGCTTATTTATTTCACTCTCTAATAATTGAAGGTTTGTTAATAAGTCAGGATCAAGCAAATAAAGAGCTTCCTCTTCAATCGTAACATGTAAATCTTCTGCTATTTTAATAACCCATTTTTCTGCTTCGTGTGGTTTAACAGTTTCACATAAAGCGATCGTTGCTTTTTGCTTCAAAAGTTTTGTTATTTTTTTACGGCTATCTATCTTATCAGAATGAAGTATAAATACAACAATCGAATAATTAGGTGGAGCCTGTAAATACTCTTCCAGTACTGACAATTGATGCTCAAAGGGTAGTTTCTTTGCTTTCGCTTGTAAAAAGACAGGATTTATAGCAAAAATGAGTTTTTTCCCTTCAAAAAAAGGATATGTCATCGCATCAGCTAAAACATCTTGAATAGGGGTTTCAGTTAAATCGTATGTCATTATATTTGCTGGATCTGTTTGAACTTGTTTAATAAAAAGGTCTTTTATTCGCTGGATAAAAAATGTTTCCTCTCCATAAACTAGGCTAACGAGTGGAATATCATTGTTTTTTAGTTGGCGACTTAAATTAAAATAAGTCATATCGTCTCCCCCATACATAAAGTATATATATATGGTACGCTGTTACACATTGTTTCGCAAGCAGTGATTTCAATCTATTTGTACATAATTAAAAGGAGGGCATAACTTCCCTCCTGATCTATATCAACGTATAAGCAAAAGCTTTATACGATTATTTATAGCCTAACCGGACATGATAAAAATATCGCTGACAACTCTTACTAATTATGACGTGTTTTGTCTCTTCATAATCGTTATGGTTTTAAATTGTGATGAAACAATGAAACCTTTTATTAAAAGTGGATTTTTTTGATCATTTATCTTATACTAGATGTTAGTGAATGGAGCTTAGGAGGGTTAGTTATGAATGAATTTGAAAAAGATCCACAATCAAAAAACTTAGACGTTGCTGATTCCATAAAAGGGTTTACTTTTTCATTTTTATATTTTTTATTAATCTTTGCTATTGGTGTTTTTATTAGCGTATTGTACTCATAAGGTAAAAAGGTTACATAATAAAAGAGGCTGACACAGTCTCTTTTTTACTTTCTTAAAAATGTATCAAAATACCCCGTCTTATAATATCTGTAAATCACTGCACCTTGCACATCAGTTCTGTAAATATTAATACCATTCTCTTCTAATGTCGTTATCACTTCTGGCGTAGGATGACCATAACGATTATTTCTTCCAGCTGATATGAGTGCATATGAAGGTTGAAGTTGTTGAATAAATTGATGATCTGTTGACGTATTACTTCCGTGATGAGCTATCTTTATAACATCTACTTGCAGATTAGGATATCGCCTCATGATTTGCCGCTCAATACCTTTTCCAATATCACCTGTAAAGAGCCATGATTTATTAGCAAATAATGTATAAAGAACAAGTGAATTATCATTATCATTCCCAGCTTCTTTAATTGGGGATAGCACGGTAAATGCATGATTACCAATGATTATTTTATCATTTACTTTTACACGTTTTAATACTGTTCCTTGTTCATTCCACTTTTTTTGTTGCCTCATATCAAGTTGATAATATGCGCTCATTATAATTTGGTTGACTGTAAAATCTTCCACAATATAATCAACACTTCCGACGTGGTCTATATCTTCATGTGATAAGATTAAGGCATCAATTTGTTGAATACCTTTAAAATTGAGAAACGGTTTAATAATTTGTTGAAATACACGTTCACTCGGCTTAGCTTCACCAAAAGAAAAGGTTGCACCAGCATCATATAAGATAACACCTTTTCTAAAAGGCAATTCAATAACTAGCGCATCTCCTTGACCTATATCAAGCATTGTTACTGTTCCATATGGTGATATATAGGGTCGAGTAAACATTAACATTAAAAACAATGTAAGACCGGCGCCAACTTGAAAAGCTTGCTTTCGTTTTTCCTGTTCGATAAAATGCATAAATATTAAGAGTAATCCATAATATACGACAGGAAAATAGCTTGGAAATTCACCACCTGTCCATGAGACATTAAATATGATATCAATACGACCAAGTGAAGTTAACATAAAGGAGTGAATATGATGAAAGATGACGTCAAAAAATCGATGAATAAAGGGAATTGGAAACATGAATAGTAATAAAAACATAGATGGGATAACAAACAATGAAAAATATGGTACATATATAACATTGATGAGGATTGACAATGGATTAAATTGATAAAAGTAACTCAGTTGAAGTGGTACAATCATCATTTGTGCGATAAAACTTATGTTTAAGATTTGAAAAGGAAATGGAACATCTTGACGCAACCATTGTTTTGACAATATTAATCCAAATGTAACTAAAAATGAAAATTGAAAACCAATATGATGCATCATTTCTGGTTCTAAAAATACAAATGCAATAAAAACAAAACTAACAACATCCATAATGGGCAACTTTATATTAAATTTTAAACATATGAAAATAAAGCATGCCATCATACTTGCGCGCCAAACAGATGGATCACCACCAGCGATGATAGCATATATTGGTAGAAAGACAACAAAAAATGTTTCTGTTTTCTCCTTTGTCAAAAATCCAGTTTTTACAAAAGTCATATATAAAATACTAATAACGATGCCAACATGCAAGCCTGATATTGCTAGAACATGTGCCAGATTCCAACGTCTAAATAATTCGACTGTTTCTTTTTCTATAAATGAATCATTACCAAATATTAATGCACTTAGCCAAGCTGCTGTTTCTGATCGATATGTGTTAAATATACGTTCTAATATAACGTGACGCAATGAATCAAAATGACTCATAATTGATTTTCCAGTACAATAAACATCATCTATAGACAGTGGGCGAAGCACCGTCTCTATCTGCTTCTGTGCCAAATATCTTTGATAATTAAACTGTCCAGGATTAGTTGCTTCATCAATAACAACCGACGCTGCATTTATCTTACATTTAGCTCCTCTAACGATATCATGACGTGTAGGAAATGGCGTTTGATTTTCTAAAAATAATTGCACAAGTCGTTTTTCTTTCGTTTCTTCGTCCTCGAATATGAATTCAATTCGATTTTCTATGTTATTAACCGCACCGATTATTTTGCCTGAATATAGTCCCCTTTCTACACTATTCATTTGATTACTTTTCTGAACCGGTATCGTATTTAAGAAGTAAAAAAGGAATAAAATAGAAAGGACAAACGGCATGATCGGAATTCTCTTTTGGAGGGTTGCCCACATTAACCAACCAATATAACAAAAGAAAAGCCATTTGATTTCCATCATGACAGTAAAGAAACTGACAATGATTCCAAATGCCACAATATGCCAATACCCTTTCATGCTTACAAACTATTTATGCGAAAATAGTTGTTTTCCTTCCTCCTTTATTAGTTTCAATTTTTCTTTTGAAGCTCCCAAAGCTTCAATTGTATCAATTAATTTAGAAACGTAGGCTTCTTTTAATTCACGTTGTGGATCAAATGAGACTTTGTCAACAGTCACTTTTTCTACATGAATATTTGCTTCTTTGAACAGTTCAATAGCATAAGGATCGTTACGATAATCATTCGCATAATAAACGGTATGAATGCCTGCTTGTATAATTTGTTTCGTACATTGTAAACACGGAAAATGAGTCACATATATATGTGCTCCCTCTGTAGCAACACCAAATTTTGCACATTGTAAGAGCGCATTTGCCTCAGCATGGACAGTTCTTACACAATGCCCATCAACGACATAGCATCCTTCATCCACACAATGGACACTTCCTGAGACACTCCCGTTATATCCTCCTGCAATAATTCGTTTCTCGCGTACAATAGTCGCTCCAACCATTAATCTAGTACATGTACTACGTAAAGCTAATAAATGACTTTGTGCCATAAAGTACTGATCCCAAGGTATTCTTTTCAATGTTATCCCTTCTATCTATTTTTTGGTCGTAGTCAAAAAGCTATGGTAATTGGATAAATTCTTTTATATTTTCAACTGTTTTTTCCCCGATTCCTGGTATTTCTAATAAATCTTCAATCGTTTTAAATAAGCCATGTTCATCACGGTAATCAATAATAGCTTGAGCTTTTTTTGGACCGATACCATTCAGTGTGGTTATCTCTTCTAATGTAGCAGTATTAATACGAATCTTTTTCGTGCCTTCACTAATATGATTAGAACCAGCTTCGTTCATTAGACTTCTGTCTTCGCCTTTTTTTGGTACATAAATAACCATCTCATCTTGTAAACGTTGTGCTAAATTGATTTGTGTTTGATCTGCTGTTTCTGTAAAGCCCCCTGCCACTTGTATGGCGTCATGAACCCGTTTATCATGGGCTAATTCATAAACGCCTGGCTTCTTAACACTTCCTTTAATATCAACAACAATCACTTCTTGTACCCCAACATTTGTTTCATTTTGTTCATCGGTATGAGCGGGGGAATGACTAAAAGGATCTTCAACAATCATCACATTGGCTTCATCACGTATTAGAAAATAAATGACAGCTAAACTTGCGATAGCAACAATCACACCGTATCTTCTAATAAGATGGAAGAAATCCACTCACTCCTTATTATATTAAAAAGATGGATACAGCATCATTATAACGGCTATCATTTGTTTAGACAAACATAGCTAAAACAAAAAAAGATCGAAAAATAACGTTAATCCGATCTTTTTTCCGCAATAATAAAGATTCGTTTAGCCTCAACCTCCGAAAATTTATTTTCTATAGAAAAATCACTATAAATATTTTTTATTTTAAAACCTGTTTGCTTTAGTAGCTGTTGATAATGTTCAATAGAGAGCGTGCGCTGATGATGCATTTCATCATAACGGGTATATTGTTTATCTTCATCTTGAATAAAAAACGTTAAATCATGATACATTTCACCTTTTTCTTCACCAGGAGAACAATGCCATATATAACTCATTTTGTCATCAACATAGGCAAATGTATGATTAATTAAGTTATTGTTAACGTGATATAAAGAATGAATATCAAATATAAATAGGCCACCTTTTCGCAATGATTTATGGACGTGTTTAAAGACCAAACGCACGTCTTCCGCGGTTGTCAAATAATTAATAACATCACAATAACTAACAATCATATCAATATCGTTAAAACCTTCTAATGCTCTTATATCTTGATGAACCCAGTGAATTTGAAGTTGTGCTTGACTCGCTTTTTGCTGTGCGACGGCTAACATATCATGAGAAAGGTCTACGCCTATTAATTGATAGCCCTCACGTGCTAAGCGAAGGGATATTTCACCTGTACCACAGCCCAAGTCAATAATTTTATTAACCTTTCCCACTTTCTTCGTTATTTGCTTTGTAAAATCTACCCATAAATCGTATGGAGCATCGCTCATAAATGAATCATAAAAATAAGCTAAGTTTTGATATATCATACATACTAACCTTCTTGTTTAAGTTGGATTGAAACTTGTGGCGCATCTCCCCATAAGCGCTCTAAATTATAATAACTTCTTTCATCTTTATGAAAAACATGGCATACGATAGAACCTAAATCAACGAGAACCCAACGTGCATGCTCTAAACCTTCCATACGAGCAATATTTAATCCCTTTTCACTCACCGCATCATTTATTCCTTTTGCAATGGCTTGTACTTGTCTTTCGTTTGATCCTTCACAAATGAGAAAATAATCTGCAATAAAAGAAATTCCTTTCATATCTAAGGCAATCACATTTTGTGCTCGTTTATCATCACATGCTTTAGCGACGATATGTAACAATTCTTTTGACTCCATCCATTAACAACCTCCATATACCTTTTTTGTTAAGTCATTATAGGCATGAAACGTATCCGGGTAAATAGGCTGATTTTTGCTCATTAAGAAATTTATTGTGTTTCGTGATATCATCCAGGCTGCTTTAAGTATATCTCTTTCTGCCATATTCCTAACGTCATCTAAACCCGGGAAATTTCGTCCCGGTTCAATATAATCCGCTACATAAATTATAAGTTCAATGGGTGTCATATCTTTTCTACCTGTTGTATGGTAATAAATAGCTGTCTTAACCTCTTCATCTTTAATACCATGTTCAAATTCTATTAAGATAGAGCCGACTGGCCCGTGCCATAGTTCATGGTGAAATTGGAGTAAATCTTTTGGTAAATAAGTAGTTTCAATCCAGTGTTTTAATTCTTTCAATGGACGATACTTCGCATAATCATGGAAGATAGCCGCCAATTCAGTCTGCTTTTTTGACACGCCGTACCTCTCTGCTAAAGTTAATGCAGTATTTAATACGCGAATCGTATGTTCATAACGCTTTTCAGTTAGATGTGGTTTGACAAGTGATAGTGCTTCAGCACGATTCATACAATCCTCTCTCCTTAATATATGAATATACAGCTTCTTTAACTAAATATTTAGCAGGGCGACCAGTTCGAATCCGTTTTCGAATATCTGAAGAAGATACTTCAAATACTGGTACATCAACAGTCATAATCGGGTAAGATGTCTTTAACGTATATCCTGATCGTTTTACACCTACAAATGTGGTGAGTTTCATTAAATCATTAATTTTATACCAATGTGGTAAATATTCAACCATATCAGCTCCAATAATAAAATAAAACTGATCATTTGGAAATAGCTTCTTTAATTCATTTAACGTCTCGTATGTGTACGACGTACCGCCACGCTTGATATCGATTAAATTTATATTAAAGGCTGGTTCATCTTCTATCATTAACCTCACCATTTCAATCCGTTCTTTAGATGTTGCATGGGCAGTACGTTTATGTGGTGGATCTGCTGTCGGAACAAACCATATTTCATCTAACTTTAATGTAAATCTCACTTCCTCAGCAATCATTAAATGACCAATATGTGGTGGATCAAATGTACCTCCTAAAATGCCAATATGTTTCATGTTCTTCTCCCTTTGACATTACGGTAAAACGATTTGTTTGTTTTCCGTCGATTCTTTATAAAGAATGATTTGATTTCCGATAATCTGGACGATTTCCGCTTCCGTTTGTTCTGCTAATTGTTCGGCAACTGTTTCTTTATCTTCTATACAATTTTGCAAAATATTCACTTTAATTAATTCGCGTTTTTCCAGTGCGTCAACAATTTGTTTAACCATATTTTCATTAACACCTGTTTTTCCAACTTGAAAAATAGCTTTAAGATGGTGCGCTTTAGAGCGTAAAAATCTTTTTTGTTTCCCTGTTAACATATTATCTTCCTTCCAATATTTTTGTAAGTTTTTGTTCCATATGCTCAAGTGGGACCCATTGATTTGTCCATATTTTAAAAGCTTCTTGAGCTTGATAAAGAAGCATTGAATGTCCACAATGGATCTTTGCCCCTTTAGATTTAGCATGCCTTAAAAATGCCGTCATAATCGGTTGATACACGATGTCCGATATAATTTGGTCTTTTCTTAAGGCAGGAAAAGATACAATCATTTCATGCTCATTTGGTTTCATACCGACATCTGTTGTCTGGATAATTAAATCATATATCGATCCTATTTCTTTTGCATGTTCTAGTGATAGGATATCTGTTTGAATCATTGTATCATTCAACATCTTAATACTTTCAGCATGCTTTAATGTGCGATTTGCAATGTCAATACGAAGTAATGGTTTAGTTAATAAACTAGCATAAATTCCACGGGCAGCCCCTCCTGCTCCTATTAATAAAACATTTTTTTTAGTTTCTTTGAAAAATGTCGGATAACTACTTTCTAATGCTCTGACATAACCTAATCCATCAGTATTATATCCAATCCATTTTCCTTTACGACGGACAACGGTGTTAACAGCACCAACTTTTCGTGCATGTTCATCGACTTCATCTAAATAGCTCAATATTTTTTCTTTGTACGGAACCGTAATATTAAATCCACAATAACCTTCATGCTCAAATTGTTGAAGCACATGAGCTAAAGATTCATCAGGGTGAACATCGATTAATTGATATTGACCTTTTAATTGGCTTCTCTTTAAAAATTCGGAGTGGATCCATGGTGACAATGATTGTTTCACTGGATGTCCAATTAAACCTAACTGATAATACATTCTATCACCTACATATTCTCCTAAATTAATGCGTCTCTTATTCCAACTGCAATCCCTTTTGGCGCATAAACATCAACTGTTATTCGTTCGCCTGCTACAGTTATCCAGCCTAATCCAGGAAATACGATATCTGATTTGCCTGCCCCCAATCGAAATGAATGTTTAACAAGCGGTGGAAGCATTGCTAGTGTTATTTCATCGGGTGGGGACAACATTTTTCCTAAATGATTTTTATAAAGCTCATCAGCTTTTGCTAATTTTGTACGATGAATGGGTAATCGATTTGAAAAGTAACATACGAAAGATTGACGATTGCCTTTAATAAAATCAATCCGTGCTAATCCACCAAAAAATAACGTCTGCTCTGCATTTAGTTGATAAACACGTGGTTTGATTTCTTTTATTGGATGAATCATTTTTAAATCATTATCGGAAACATAATGAGATAATTGCTTTCTATTGACAATACCAGGTGTATCAATCATATATGACTTTTCATCTAAAGGAATTTCAATAAATCCAAGTGTCGTCCCTGGAAAATAAGACGTTGTAATAACATCATTCTCTCCAGTTGATTCTTTAATAAGTCGATTTATAAATGTTGATTTACCTACATTCGTTGTGCCAACTATAAACACATCGCGTCCTTTTCGATACTTTTCAATCATTAGACTTAAATCTTTCATACCGTGTCCTTTAATCGATGAAATGAGTGCTACATCAATAACCTTAAGTCCATATTCTTTAGCTGAACGGCGTAACCAATGAATGAGTTGGCGTTCACTCGTGGATTTTGGTAATAGATCTTTTTTGTTTCCGACGAGCAGGATCGGATGATCACCAACAATTCGTGGTAAATTCGTTAATAGACTACCACTCACGTCAAAAATGTCAATAAGATGAACGACAAGCCCTTTTTTGTTTTGAATGTTAGAAACCATTTTTAAGAAATCATCATCCGTTATATCTACATCTTGAATTTCATTATAATGTTTTAAACGAAAACAACGCTTGCACAATATATCTTTCTTCGCAAGCGTAGATTTCGGTGTATAACCAGCTTTATCAGGATCTTCTGATTGAATCTGAGTGCCACACCCTAAACAAACAAGCTCTTCGTTTATTTTTCCCATGTAATCATTCCTTTCTTACGCATCCGATTTAAAATAGAACGTTCGATACGACGATTGAATGTCGTAATCTTTGCGTCTGTCTCAACAATAGGGGCAACTAAAATGGTATGGAAGCCTGCCTTGTTACCACCAAGAATATCTGTAAGTAGCTGATCACCTATTACGACAATTTCTTCTCGCTTTAACCCCATCTGTTTTGCAGCTTTTTTAAATGAACGTGATAACGGTTTTCGTGCACTAAAAAAATACGGAGCCCCTAATGGTTCTGAAAAAACTTTCACACGTTCTTTATTATTATTGGATATAATTGCTACTTTTATCTCGTTTTGTTTCATATTTTCAAACCATTCAATCACTTCTGGTGTTGCATCTTTAACATCCCAAGGTACTAACGTATTATCTAAATCTGTAATAATCCCTTTAATGCCCTTACTCTTTAAGCGAAGAGGATTTATTTCAAATATATTTTTGACATAATGATCAGGTAAAAATAATTTTAGCAAATTTAAAACACCTCATAACATATTTTACACTATTTAAAAGGCTAATCCCTATTTAATACTATAACAAATAGATTCGATTAGGAAGTAAAATTAATGAATGACAGATTTTTTTCCTAAAAAAAACAAAGCAATCATAATAAATAATAGAAAGACTATAAATAAAGTAAAAAAATCGTTCGACAAATTCTCCTATTTTTCGATTTGTGGATAATTTTATCAACAAGATAAACCATTATAACAACAGCATTCGTAACATTTAAAAGGAAAGTTATGCACACCTTAATGTAGATAAGTATCCTCTTGTTCGTTTTTTAAAATCATGGTAGATTATTAATAGTCTTTATTAGGAAACAAAGTTAGAGCATGTACTTTTTTTATTAACGGTCTCGATATAGGAGGATTTATTATGTATCGTCTTTCTGATAAATTATTATTGGACGCGTATAGAAAGGCAATTGAACTAAATTTGGAAGCTGACTTTATTTCGCTAATTAAAAAAGAAATCTCACGGCGAAATCTCGGCCATAAAATGAAAATAACGTGTTAAACTAAATGAAGATATTAAGTGAACATCCTCCTTTACCAGTTATTTCTGGATTTAAAAGGGGGTTTTATTTTTCGAGTGGTTAAAATTATGATAAACTTATTTAGTATGTATCTATTTGTCGAATTTTACATAACCATTTTAATCGATGAAATAGAAGCTATATTAGAATCATCTTATTAGGAGGGCATCGATTTCATGATATTCGCAATATTCGTTCCGCTACTTTTCGCCTTATTAGTCCCATTCTTAAGTAGACTCAAACATAAAATACATACTGGGATTTTCGTACTAATAGTTCCATTAGGAATATTCCTATACTACGTTCGCTTTATCGGGAAAGATTTCGTTCCTATAAAAAAGACATACTCATGGATTCCATCTTTAGGAATGAATCTCGACTTGTATTTAGATGGACTTAGTCTATTATTTATTCTTTTAATAAGTGGAATCGGAACACTTGTTGTCGCCTATTCAATCTATTATTTAGATCAAACAGAGAGATTAGGCCATTTTTATGTTTATTTACTCATGTTTATGGCAGCAATGTTAGGCGTTGTTTCCTTTGACAACTTATTTGCCTTATACACTTTTTGGGAACTAACATCTATTTCATCATTTTTATTAATTGGATATTGGCATACAAAAGAACGCTCACGATATGGTGCACAAAAATCGATGTTAATTACTATATTCGGTGGCTTAAGCATGCTAGGAGGGTTTATTTTACTAAGCGTCATTGCTGGCACATCAAGTATTAGAGAACTTATACAGAATGCTGATATTATTTTAAATAACAACTATTTACCACTAGCTATGGGTTTAATTCTTTTAGGAGCATTTACTAAATCTGCACAATTCCCATTCCACATCTGGTTGCCAGATGCAATGGAAGCACCAACACCGGTCAGTGCATATTTGCACTCAGCAACAATGGTTAAAGCGGGGCTCTATCTAGTCGCTCGCTTCTCACCTATTTTCTCTAATTATGAATGGTTTTTTATTATCATAAGTACGTTCGGAATTGTGACATTATGCTGGGGCTCTTATATGGCCGTCCGTCAAACAGATCTAAAAGCAATATTAGCCTATTCAACAATTAGTCAACTTGGTATGATTATGGCTATGCTTGGCTTTGGTACTGAAATTGCTGTTTTTGCAGCTGTGTTTCATATTTTAAACCATGCGACTTTTAAAGGTAGTTTGTTTATGGTAGCTGGTATCGTTGATTTACAATCAGGTACTCGTGACATCCGAAAACTCGGCGGTCTATTTACAATGTTACCTATAACAGGAACGCTAGCACTATTTGGTACGTTCTCAATGGCTGGTATACCGCTTCCATTTTTAAATGGATTTTATAGTAAAGAAATGTTCTTTGAATCGACACTTCAATTATCGTTAACCGGATCTAATTTACAACAAATCCTTACCCAAATGATGCCATATCTTGCTGTATTTGGTAGTATATTTACATTTGTTTACTCCATGTACTTGTTTTTCGGTGTATTTGGTAAAAAGAAACATGATTTACAATTACCTAAAACACCAAAAGAGGCTCCATTGGGTATGCTGATCCCTCCTTCTATCCTAGTGTTAGGGATCATAACAATCGGTTTATTTCCAAATGCTTTTAACAGGCCATTTTTAGCTCATGCTTTAGAGGCGATAAATCCTCAAGCTGCAAGTCAATCCATAGGATTTTGGCATGGATTAAATACACCATTTATTATGTCTTTAATCGTCGTTGGTATGGGACTTGTTCTTTACGGAACACGTTCAGCTTGGACAAAAATCTACCAAGTCATACCTGGAAAATTAAGTTTTAATCGTGTTTATGATCGAATCGTAGAACAGATTGATCGCCGATCAGCTCGTATAACAAACACGTATATGAATGGTTCTTTAAAAACATATATTTCATTCATTATTGGAACAATCGTTTTAGTAACGACTACTTACCTATTTATAACCGATGGATTTACAATAAAGTATGATAATCTAGCTGAAATATCAGTTATTGAAATCGTCGTTGTTGTATTAATCGTGATCGCTTCGATAGCTACGATTTTTGTAAATCATAACTTAGCAGCTTTATTAATTACTGGTATCGTTGGTTACGGCGTCTCTATTTTGTTTCTCATTTATCGAGCACCCGATCTAGCTTTAACACAATTAGTTATTGAAACTGTATCTGTCGTCTTGTTCTTATTAGCATTTTATCATTTACCTAAAATGCGTATGCGAGATGATCAAAAGTTAACAAAATTTAAAAATGCTGTGATCGCCATCGGATTTGGAACACTGATGACCTTAATCGGAATTTCCGCACATAGCTCAAATTGGTTTGAACCTATTTCCGATTATTTCTTAGAAACAGCTCAATCGATTGGCGGAGGAACAAACGTTGTTAATGTCATCCTTGTTGACATGCGTGGACTTGATACTTTATTTGAGATTACAGTACTGGGGATTGCTGCATTAGCCGTATTCAGCCTCATTAAGTTAAAAAAAGATAAGGGGGCGAATAAATAATGGAAATTATTATTTCTATATTAGCTGGAATCATCTTTGCGGTAGCCGTATACAATTTATTACAAAAACAAATGGTACGTATCATTATTGGAACCGTCCTTATTTCACATGCGGCTCATTTGTTTATATTAACAATGGGGAAATTAAAACGTGGGCAACCACCAATTCTAACCGAAGGAATTACGTCATATACTGACCCACTACCACAAGCATTAATTTTAACATCAATTGTCATTAGTTTTGGTTTAACAAGTTTAATGCTTGTGTTAGCTTATCGAACGGCTAAAGAAAATAATACAGATAATATGGAACAATTAAGGGGTAAGCCAAATGAATAATCTAGCTATTTTTCCAATCATATTTCCACTCTTTGCCGGGACAATTTTGGCCTTTACGCATTCAAAAGTTAATATATCGCGACAGTTAGCCAAGCTTTTTGCTTCAATTAATTTATTCATAGCTATATACCTTGTCTATTATGTGTCACAAAAGGGTACAATCGTATTAGAAACTGGCGACTGGGTCGCACCTTATGGTATTGTCATCGTTATGGATATGCTTTCTGTTGCTTTAATTTTAACAACAAATATCATTGTTATTGCTACTGTATTTTATGCACCACATTCGCTTAATATCAAACAAGAAAAGCATTATTTTTACGCTTTTTTCTTCTTTCTAATAAGCGGTGTGAGTGGGGCGTTCTTAACAGGAGATTTATTTAACCTATTCGTATTTTTTGAGGTTCTACTTATTGCCTCCTATGCTTTAATTGTGCTAGGTGGGGATAAAGTGCAATTAAGAGAATCGTTAAAATACGTACTAATTAATGTCTTTTCATCCATACTGTTCGTAACGGCAGTTGCATTCCTTTATGGTGTAGTCGGAACTGTTAATATGGCGCAAATTGCTGAACGTGTTCAGGAAGTAGATCAACAAGGAATATTAACAACGATTGGTATTTTACTATTTTTCGTATTTGCTACGAAGGCAGCATTATTTCCACTTTACTATTGGTTACCAAAATCATATATTGTGCCAAATCCAGTAGTCTCAGCTATATTTGCTGCTTTATTAACGAAGGTTGGAATATATTCAATTATTCGTGTGTTTTCGTTAATATTTGTGCATCAATTAGATTTAACTCACGATATGTTTATTTGGATTGCTGGACTATCAATGATATTTGGTGTGATTGGAGCACTTTCAACAAATAATATTAAACTCATCATTGCATACAATATCATCCCTGCAATTGGATTTATTATGATGGGGATTGGATTTTATAATCAATCTGGTATGAGTGGTTCAATTTATTATTTAATTCATGATATGATCATTAAATCGGCTCTTTTCTTACTCGTTGGCATTATTGCTTATGTGGCAGGAACTTCTGATCTTAGAAAAATGAAAGGTTTAATAAATACATATCCACTTCTCGGTTGGCTATTATTTATAGGAGCCTTTATATTAGCTGGTATCCCACCATTTAGTGGATTTATTGCTAAACTACAGCTTCTCAAAGGTGCCTTTGAAAATGGCGAAATCGTTATTGCTTTAATAGCTTTAGGAACAAGTTTACTCATATTATATTCCGTTATGAAAATCTTTATTAGAGGCTTCTGGGGTAAACAACCATCAGAACAAAACATTGAGAAGAAACCTATTTCTGGGATGGTTGCACCTGTTATATTTTTACTTAGCTTTTCAGTTATACTAGGAATTGGCGCAGAAATATTTGTTCCGACCATAGATTCAATTGCAGAATATTTACTCGATCCACAAATATATATTGATTCTGTACTAAAGGAGTAATGTAAATGGCCTTTCAAATTGTTATCAATCTCATTATTGCTATGATGTGGATGTTCTTAAGCGAGTCATATTCGATATCAAGTTTTATCGCTGGATATGTTCTCGGAATACTTTTATTATTAATTATGAGACGTTTACTTCCCGGACGATTCTATTTAGAGCGCTTTTTTAAAATCATTCAACTCATTTTACTCTTTATTAAAGAATTGATAAAATCAAATATTGATATTGTTAAACTCGTTTATACACCTAAACCAGATATTGAACCAGGTATCTTTGCTTATGAAACAGAATTGAAATCAGACTGGGAATTAACATTACTAGCTAACCTAATTACGCTTACACCAGGCACATTATCTGTTGCAATTTCAAATGATAATTCTACTATTTACATCCATGCAATGGATATTGATGATATCGATGAATCCATTCAATCGATTAAAAATACGTTCGAAAAAGCCATTATGGAGGTGACCCGATGAGTCAAGATATTTTATTAATGACAGAGCATATATTAGATTTGGTCGTCATGATTTGTTTTATTGGTATTTCCATTTCTCTTACTCTTTTGGTTTACCGTATATTAGTCGGACCGACCAACGCTGACCGAGCAGTCGCTCTGGATGCTATTGGTATTAATTTAATGGCTGTTGCAGCATTTGTTTCTTTTACTCTCGTAACTACACAATTAAATGACGCAATTTTATTAATTGCAATCTTATCATTTTTAGGAACCGTTGCCATCGCCAAATACTTAGAAAAGGGTGTTATCATTGATCGAGACTTGGATTAACATCATACTTAACATTGCTATTATTCTGTTTTTAATAACAGGTACATTTTTTGTTGTATCGAGCTCGATAGGTATTGTGCGGTTTCCTGATATTTATACTCGTTTACATGCTGCTACAAAAGCGTCTACACTTGGATTAGCAGGAATACTAATCGGGATGTTTATTTTCTTATTTATTCATCATAACATCGTTAGTGGGAAATTATTATTAGCATTATTTTTTATCTTACTAACAAATCCGGTATCAGGTCATATGATTTCCCGTGCTGCTCATCGTGCAGGAGTTAAACCAGTTACGAAAAATCGAACAGATGAATTGGAAGATGCAATAAAACATCATAAAGCATAAAAAAGCGACTATAAAAATGTCGCTTTTTTATTATGGACAGACACAACGATACCTTCAGCATCATAAAGATACTGATATAGGCATTTGCCCAAATAAAAAGTGTCGGAGGTGTTTTCGTGTCTTTTATAAGTGCTTTTATTTTATTAATTAAAGAAGCGCTTTTCTTTGTATCGTATGTTAAAAATCAAGCCTTCCCACAACCCCTCCCCCCAGATGAAGAGATGAAATATATTCAAGAAATGCAAAAGGGATGTCAGGATGCACGGAATAAATTAATTGAACATAATTTACGACTTGTTGCTCACATTGTAAAAAAATTTGATAATACAGGGGAAGATACAGAAGATTTAATTTCTATAGGGACAATTGGGCTTATCAAAGGTATTGAAAGCTATTCATTGGGAAAAGGAACAAAATTAGCCACATATGCCGCTCGTTGTGTAGAAAATGAAATCCTGATGCATTTAAGAACTTTAAAGAAAGTAAGAAAAGACGTTTCCTTGCACGATCCAATTGGTCAAGACAAAGAAGGCAATGAGATTAGTTTAATAGATATTTTAGAAGCCGAAAACGAAAACATTATTGAATACATTCAATTGAATATGGAAATCTCTAAAATGAGGAAATACTTTTCGATCTTAGATGATCGAGAAAAGGAAGTCATTATTCATCGTTATGGATTAAATAATGAGAAAGAATTAACACAAAAAGGGATTGCTAAACGACTAAATATATCACGGAGTTATGTATCACGAATAGAAAAAAGAGCGTTGATGAAAGTGTTTCATGAATATTATCGTAATGAAAGAAGAAAACGTTCTTAAAATAAAGTCGTGCAAAGTGTTATCACTTGCACGACTTAAAAATCCTTTAATTGTATTCCTCATAACGCTCCTTCTTATTAGGAAGTAACATTAAAATAAAATGCATGACGGCAAATACACTTGCGGCATAATAGGAAACATCCATTCCTGGTATCACATATGGTACGATAATTGGAAAAAATGTTACTACCATGATTGATACGAATAACAAGGATAAAAATGAATCGTAACGGATTTTTTTAGAAAGTCCTAATAAATAGTTCGCGATAATATAAATAATCGCACAAAACAAAGCATAGAAAGCCATAAATTTATAATTTAATGTATCATAATCCTTACTGGTGTTCAGTTCCCCTCCATAAATGATTCCTGGCCCATCAATAGGTAAGAAAGGAATGACTAAATAACTTAGAAAACCAGAAATTCCAAATGCAATCATAATAAATGCCATATAAAAAATAAAACCAACAACTCCTATTCCAAATTGTAAAATCTTTGCTACAAAGGACATACCTGGTATCATATGAAGAACATAGATGACGAATGCTAATAGTAAAGTAGCGATTGCAAGAAGAATTAACATAAAGATCACTCCCACTAACAAAACAATTCACGATACAACATACATAATTTTCAATTAGTTAAATTATATCATATATTTAAGACAATAAAAAAGCAACCGTATAAAATGGTTGCTTTTTTAAAACTAAATTGATGAGATCATTTTCATAATTAATGTAGCAGCATTTTTAGCTGCTTTATCTAGAAATGAATCAAAAGAAACCGAAGCATCTTTGCCAGCAATATCTGATAAAGCACGAATAACGACAAATGGTGTCTTATATTGATAACAAACTTGTGCAATAGCAGCTGCTTCCATCTCGGCAGCAATCATTGATGGAAACTTCTCTCTAACAAATTGTACCCGATCTGGATCAGCCATAAAACTATCACCTGTTGCGATTAATCCTTCTACAGCTCGTATATTAATCCCTATACTCGCTTCTTTTGTCAACATAACTAAATGTTCATCTGCCTTAAAACGTGTTGGCATTTGTGGAACTTGGCCATATTCATAATTAAACGCTGTTACATCGACGTCATGATGAACAACTTCATCTGAAATGACAAGATCACCTATATTTAGTTCTTTAGCAAATCCACCGGCTGAACCTGTATTTATCACATGTGTTGGTTTAAAACGTTCATGCATGATGGTCGTTGCCATAGCAGCATTAACTTTCCCAATTCCTGATTTTAATAGCACGATCTCCTTGCCTAACAGTTCACCATGCGTAAAATCACAATTTGCAATACGAACTTCTTTACTTTTTGTCATTTGTCCTTTTAATAAAGCTACTTCTTCATCCATTGCTCCAATAATTCCTATCACGATTATCACCTCATCATTTTTGCATATTATTAAGGGATGATCACTTCTTTTAATACTTCCACTTTCGTTGGCTGCCATCCTTCTTCATCAACCCACGACAAATAAACACGATACATTTCACTATGATCTTTCGAAGAGACAGTACCAATTGCTTCTTGTTCGCCACCACGACCTAACCAATGGATAATCATATTTTCCTCAGATAAATCTGTTGCAAGAAGCAATGCTTCAGTCATTTCTTTCCAATCCTGAGATGATTTATCGAATTGGGTCGTATGCGGTCCTTCTTGAATCGTTCCAACAGGCTTCCAATTCGCTGTATAAGCTTCTATCACATTGAGATCTGAGCTTTCAACAGGCTCTTTAACAAGCGTTTCATTAAAATCTTCTAATTCAAGTCCAGTCTCATCCGCATCTATACGTTCGTTTTCATCCTCAGATCCGGCTTCTTTTTGTTTTGATTTACGAATGGATGGATCTTGTTGTTCATTTTGTTGATTTGATTTTGCCATATTTGGTTCTTCTCCTTGATTGTCATATCCTACAAAGATCCACGTAACAATTAATACAACAATAAGTATGGTACCGGTGAGTGACAAAATTGTAATTGCTCTAGTATTTTTTCTCCGTTTCTCATATTTATCAACTCGACTATATTGCTCTTTACGGCCCATTTTGTCCCCTCCTACTTATACTCTATTATTGTACCATTATTTCTATGATATTTAATTAAAAAAGAGCGGTAAAACTCCGCTCTTAATTTTATTCTACTTTTATAATTTTCACTTGGAACTCGCCACCTGGAGTTGTTACTTGAACTTCACTTCCTACTTCTTTTCCAAGTAGGCTTTTAGCAATCGGTGAATCGTTTGAAATCTTTCCTTCTAATGGGTCAGCTTCTGCACTTCCTACAATGCGATATGTTTCTTCTTCACCATCAGGGAGTTCTTTAAATGTGACTGATTTACCTAATGAGACGACACTAGAATTATTATTATCATTTTCTATAATAACAGCATTACGAATCATTTGCTCAAGTTGTGCTATTCTGGACTCAACAAAAGCCTGTTCTTCCTTAGCTGAATCATATTCTGAGTTCTCGGATAAATCTCCAAAATCACGCGCTATTTTGATGCGCTCTACAACCTCTTTACGTTTCTCTGTTTTTAAATAAAGTAATTCTTTCTCGAGTTTTTCTTTTCCCTCTTCAGTCATGTAATAACTTTTATCTCTTGACATACAAAACACTCCTTTTAACATCTTTAAAACAATATATATAACTTGTTTGTTATGTATACACTTCATATACACACTAAAAGTACTAAAAACGAGCGGCACATATGTATGTGCGCTCGATTGTCCGCAGTGGTTTATGTTTATTCATATGTTCATACTATGGCAGATTTCTAATAAACATGCAAGCGTTTTCCATCTGTTAACGATTTTTATGAATAATTGTTTCAATTTTTGTCGCCATTAAATCTATTGCAACATGATTTTTCCCACCTTCTGGAATAATAATATCCGCATATCGTTTTGTAGGTTCGACAAATTGTAAATGCATCGGACGAACACTATTTATATATTGTTCAATAACTGATTCGACTGAACGACCACGTTCATTAATATCACGCATAATTCGCCGAATAATACGTAAATCAGCATCTGTATCGACAAATACTTTAATATCCATTAAGTCGACTAAGCGTGGATCTTCTAGAATTAAAATACCTTCTAAAATGATCACTTCTTTTGGCTCTACTGGAATCACTTTATCAGACCGTGTATGAAGTGCATAATCATAGACTGGTTTATTAATAGGATGTCCATTTAATAAATCTTGTAAATGTGAAACAAGTAAATCATTATCAAAAGCAAAGGGATGGTCATAGTTCGTTTGTAACCTTTCTTCAAAGGGTAAATGACTTTGGTCTTTATAATAATAATCTTGTTCAATCACAAGAATTGTCTTATCAGAAAATCGTTTACAAATAGAGCGTGTAACAGATGTTTTCCCACTTCCACTTCCACCTGCTACTCCTATAACGACTGGTTTAATACTCATCAATGTCATGTCCTTTCATGCCAATTACACTTATATGATGATACCTTATAACTTATAGCGACACCATCTCCTATTGGAACAATCGTCGTATTATATTGTGGATGACGACAAATCCACTCGTTATATGATCTCAATTTTTGAATCATGCTCTTAAAACGTGTTGGATATTGATTAGTCTTATCGGCAACATAGCCACGAAAAAGGACGTTATCCGATACAATTATTCCTGTCTTTGCGACTAATGGATGAACTAATTCAAAAAAGCGTTTATATTGACCTTTAGCCGCATCAATAAACACGAGATGATATGTTTTTTGATCGTCCTTTAACTTCTCTATTTGTTCCAAAGCGTCGCCAAAAATTAATTCAATGTGATGATTTTGATCAAATTGATTTATATTCTCTTTAGCAATTGCGTATCTTTTTTCATCACGTTCAATTGTTGTAATATGTGTTAGTGGATACGCTTGTAACATCTGTAAGGCAGAATAGCCAATGCCTGTTCCAATCTCTAATATATTCTTAGGCTTATGGATTCTAACAATTTGCATTAAAAACTGTATACCTAGTGGTTCCATTATAGGTACGTTCATCTGTCTTGCTTGTTGTTCAATGTGTTGAATCCATCCTGCTTTATCAGGCAACAAGCTATTTAAATAATTATCTGTCATAATGAAACCTCACTACTATATTATTTTATATGTTCATTCTTTAGTTTGACGTGCTCATCATGTGTTTTCGCATAATAAATATTTCCTTCTGCATCATGTAAAAAGTATAGAAAATCAGTATCTTCTGGATAAATAGCAGCTTGCAATGAATCCTCAGAGAAATTGGATATTGGTCCAACAGGAATACCTTCTATTTTATACGTATTATATGGTGAATCAACCTCTAAATCTTTCAGTAAAACTTTTTTCTTATGTTTTCCTAAAGCATATAATACGGTTGGGTCTGTCTGTAATTTCATTCCTGCTTTCAACCGATTATAAAAAACGCTTGAAATACTTCTACGCTGCTCTTTATTTTTAGCTTCCTTTTCTATCAATGACGCCATAGTTGTCATTTCATGAATAGACATATTTTTCTCTGTAATATCATCATAATATTTTCCAATAACTTCAGTTGATTTATTAAGCATCGCTTCTACAATCATTTCGACTGATACTTCTTCATCATAAAAATCATACGTTGCAGCAAATAAGTATCCTTCTAAAGGGTTACGAATATCTGGATGTAAAACATCTTCCGATAGCAGTGTCGGATATTGCTCAATTAATGATTCAACATAAGATACATCATTCACCCTGTTCAAAAATTCTTTTTGTTTAATGCCGATTTTTTTCTCAAAGATTTTGGCGATTTCTGGTATTGACAATCCTTCTGGTATAGTTACACGGTAAATCGCTTCCTTAATGACACGACCTTCTTTCAATGATTCTATAATTTCATCGATAGTCATAGCTTGTGTAAAATCATACTCGCCTGCTTGAAAATCCGATTCATTTTTTAACTTTGTATAAATGCGAAAAACACGACTATCTTTAATAATATGATGCTCTTCTAATAGTTTAGCAATAGTAGATGATGAAGCGCCCATTGGAATTTCTATGTGAATTTCTTTTTCGTTGTTCGGATTGACAGGTTGTAAAGCAGATTTGATATACATATAGCCAGAAATGCCCCCGATTAGTAAGATAAAAATAATGACGGTAATCATCATCATAACGATTCTTCTTACTTTTCTTGCTTCATGTCCACGGGCTATTAAATTATCTCGAAAAGACGATTTATTTTTCTTTTTAGACATATGCGGTTTCACCTCTCATCTGGTATATTATACTAAATATACTAGCTTATTTCTATATTTTTTTAATGAGGTTCTCGCATCATGATGATATAAACAGCTGGCATCTAGGATGCCAGCTGTTTATAATGAACTTTATTTATTCAATTCTTCCTCATCTGCTAATGTGTGAAGCATTTCTTCCACCATTTCCCATTCGTCATCCGATTCAATCGGAAATAGGGCGAGATCGTTCTCATCTTGTTTCTTTTCTTCATATCGAAAAGCATATACTTCAACTTCATCAGCATCTTTTTGTTCTACTGGAATAACGGCAATATATGATTGTTCTGTTTGATCAACATCAAATGTAAATAAAACCTCAAATAAATGTTCTTCACCATTCTCATCTGGAATGATAATCCGTTCTTTTTCTTCAAGTGCCATGTTACCACCTCTAATTATTTTGATCAAGATAACTTTGTAAAATCAATGTTGCTGCCATTTTATCAATGACCTTTTTTCGCTTCTTACGGCTCATGTCTGCTTCTAATAATACACGCTCAGCAGCCATCGTTGTCAAGCGTTCATCCCACAATTCAGTCGGGATATGATGAGTTTTTTCAACATGGTCACTGAAGCGAATGCAAGCTTCTCCACGCTCACCAATTGTACCATTCATATTTTTAGGAAAACCAATAATAGCCTTCCCCACTCCATGTTCTTTTATGATTTTTGCTAAGTCTTCATCAGCAGAATGGATGTCATTATCATCCCAATGAAGGGTTGTCAGGCCTTGTGCTGTCCATCCTAAAGCATCGCTAATTGCTACACCGATTGTCTTTGATCCAACATCTAGTCCGATGAGTCTCATTCTTCGCCCTTTTTCTCTTCAATATAAAATTTAACTAACTCCTCAATCACTTCATCGCGCTCTACTTTGCGTATTAAGTTACGTGCATCATTGTAGCGTGGAATATAAGCGGGATCTCCAGATAATAAATAGCCAACAATTTGATTCGTTGGATTATATCCTTTTTCTTCTAATGCTTGATGGACAGTTAATAATACATCTTTAATTTCTCTATCAAACGGCTCTTCTTTAAAGTTAAATTTCATTGTTTTGTCGTTTGAATTCATTCTGACACCCCATTCCATTTTACTCTTAAGTTATATTTTAGCATGTTTATCAAATTAAATATACCGTTACACAATCAATTATTCTTCAATATTGTTTTTAATATATTCTTTAGCAAATGCTAATGCTTCTGGAATTTTATTTGGATTTTTTCCGCCTGCTTGCGCCATATCTGGACGACCACCACCACCACCTTCACAAATTTGGGCTGCTTGTTTAATTAGTTTTCCAGCATGTATGCCTTTATTAATTAAATCCTTTGAAACACCTGCAGCTAATTGTACTTTCCCGTTACTTTCTGTTGCCAATAAAATAACACCCGTCGTTAATTTTTGCTTTAATTCATCAATCATGCGTCGTAATTGGTTCATATCTTTTACTTGAACATGTGCTGTTAATACATTCACACCTTCAACATTTTCTACCTGTTCTAACATAGACGACACTTCAGAATATGCAAGCTTTGCATGAAGTGATTCATTCTCTTTTTCCAACTGTTTCATCTCTTGAAACAATTGCTCCAAACGTGATGGTATTTGATCGACTTGTGTTTTTAATAGGCTTGCTGTTTTATTTAATAATTGAATTTGATCATCCATATATTCAAATGCTTTTTGACCTGTAACTGCTTCAATCCTTCTCGTTCCTGCCCCAATACCTGATTCTGCGATAATTTTAAATAAA
Source organism: Cerasibacillus quisquiliarum (assembly GCF_014202495.1). GTDB lineage: Bacteria > Bacillota > Bacilli > Bacillales > Amphibacillaceae > Cerasibacillus > Cerasibacillus quisquiliarum. Next base: position 214,968 of record NZ_JACHHA010000002.1, read on the forward strand.
CCTATTTGAGATGTGTTTTCGACATGGCAACCACCACATAATTCGATACTATAATCATTAATTTGAACAACGCGTACAATATCACCGTATTTTTCTCCAAATAAAGCCATAGCTCCAATTTCTTTTGCTTTAGCAATTGGCATAGATTCGATCTTTAGTGTGATTGCATCCCAAATTTTTTGATTTACAATGCGCTCGATATGTAATAGTTCTTCTTCTGTCACAGCTCCAAAATGAGTAAAATCAAAGCGCAAGCGTTCTGGTTCAACTAATGAACCAGCTTGGTTTACATGTGTGCCAAGAACATCTTTTAAAGCTTGATGTAATAAATGTGTAGCCGTATGGTTTTTTATGATTGCTTGACGCATCTTTTTATTAACAACTGCTTGGACTTTGTCTCCAACCTGAATGGTTCCTTCAGTAATCGTTATCTGGTGCAAGTGCTGACCATTTGGTAGTTTATTAACTGATTTAACAACACCTTTACCATTTGGTGTCTCAATAAAACCTTTATCAGCAATTTGTCCACCACTTTCTGCATAAAATGGTGTTTCTTTAAGAATAATTGAAACAGTTTGTCCAGATTGCGCTTTTTCATACATATCATGATCTAAAATAATCGTAGAAACTTCTGTCTCCACAGTCAATTGATGATAGCCCACAAATGAGCTTTCAACTTTTAAATTCGCTAACATCTCATCTTGAACATGCATTGAATCAATTTTTTGACGAGCTTTTCTTCCACGTTCACGCTGCTGTTCCATTTCTCTATGAAATCCTTCTTCATCAATGATAAAGTCATGTTCAGCTACATATTCCTCAGTTAATTCTTTAGGGAAACCGTATGTATCATATAAACGGAATACTTCAGCACCTGGGAAAATATTGTTGCCTTTACTTTTCTCACGTTTAATAATACTTTCTAATATTTCAAGACCATCATGTAGTGTCTCGTGAAATCGCTCTTCTTCTGTTTTAATGACATTTTCAATAAACACATGTTGTTTTGATACTTCAGGATAGTGTGATTCCATAATTTCTCCAACAACTTCAACAAGTTTATACATAAATGGTTTTTCTATTCCAATTTGTTTGGCAAATCGAACAGCTCGCCGAATGAGTCGTCTTAATACATAACCACGACCTTCATTTGAAGGTAGTGCTCCATCACCAATCGCAAAAGCAACTGTACGTATATGGTCTGCAATCACTTTAAATGCTGTGTCACCTTCGTTACTATCACCGTAATTAACATGAGCAAATTGCTCTGTCTTCTTTATAATCGGCATAAATAAGTCTGTTTCAAAGTTATTTGGTACATCTTGTAATATGGAAACCATTCTCTCAAGTCCCATACCTGTATCAATATTTTTCTTTGGTAATGGTGTATACGTATCGTCTGGGTTATGATTGAATTGTGAAAACACGAGATTCCAGATTTCTAAATAACGTTCGTTTTCTCCACCTGGATATAGTTCTGGATCATTTGGATCATTGCCATATTCTTCTCCCCTGTCATAGAAAATTTCCGTATTTGGTCCACTTGGTCCTTCACCAATATCCCAAAAATTTTCTTCAAGACGAATAATTCTTTCTTTCGGTAATTTAACATCATATAACCAAATATCATATGCTTCATCATCTTCAGGATGAACCGTCACAGATAATCGGTCTGGATTAAATCCAATCCAATCTGGACTCGTTAGAAATTCCCACGCCCATAAGATGGCTTCTTTCTTAAAATAATCACCTATAGAAAAATTACCAAGCATTTCAAAAAATGTATGATGTCTTGCCGTATAGCCGACATTTTCGATATCATTAGTTCGAATGGATTTTTGCGCATTAACAATTCGAGGATTTTCAGGAATAATTCGTCCATCGAAGTATTTTTTCAATGTCGCTACACCACTGTTTATCCATAATAACGACGGATCATCTTGTGGGATAAGTGAAGCACTCGGTTCAACGCGATGGCCTTTTTCTTTAAAAAAATCTAAAAACATTTGTCTAACCTGTTGTGATGTCAACTGTTTCATAACAATGTCACCTTCCATCTATGAAATTTATTTTTAATAAATAAAAAAAGCTCATCACTGCATATTGCAGGGACGAGTTGAATTCGCGGTACCACCCTAATTATGAATATATAGATATTCATCACTTTAACACATAACGGCGTGCACCGGCGAGGATTAGTCGCACTCTAGTTTAGCTTCCATAGCTTTTGGATAGGATTCCTCTCAGCCTATGAGAATCCCTCTCTATTTCCATAAGTTCTATGTACTCGTAACTATCATCGTATTCTCATTATAAATATAATCAGTCACATTATAAGAAATATGAATTGAATTGTCAATCTTTCTAGCTATTAAACGTATAATTTGTCATCACTTTTATAACTGTTAATAAAGGAACGGCTACAATCATACCTATGATACCACCCAATTGTCCACCAAATAATAATGCAAATATAATCATAACAGGGTGCAATTGTGTTGATTTACCGACAATATATGGTGACAAAAAATTGCCTTCTATTATTTGAATAAAAAGCACGCCTATTAAGGCATAAATTACCATTTTACCTGATATTGTAATAGCTATTAACACAACAGGTATTGAGCCAATAATCGGTCCGAAGTACGGAATAATATTCGTCAGTCCCATAATGACCCCTAGTAATAAAGGATAATTTAAGCCTAATATACGGAACAATAAATAGGAAACCAGCGCAACTATAAACGAAACAAAAAGTTGTCCTCTTATATAAGCACCTAAACTATTATGCATCGCTTGCAATAAATTCTTACAATCAGGTAAAAAACGCTTTGGAATCAATCGTATGAGGCTACGTTTTAATGTTTGATAATCTTTTAGAAAATAAAAAACTAAAACTGGTATTACAGTTAGCCAAAGGACTAAACTAAATATCTTTGTAAAACTCTCAATTAATTTATCTATGAAAGCTTCTAGATTTGATTCAAGACCGGTAATAACATGATCTATTTTAGTATGAACGGTTTCGGGCAACCATGATGTTGAAGCGTAAATTTGATAAATAAACGATTCGTACATTTTAATTAATTCTGGTAAATGTTCATTGAAATCCCTAAGCTGTAATACAAAAGCTGGATAAAAGCGATAGATGAGATACGACCCTCCCCCAAAAAAAGTGAGATAGATTAAGATGATGGCAATGCTTCGTGGACAATTTAAATCGTGCAGTTTCTTAACAACAGGATATAAAAAGTAAGCAATCAAGCCAGCAATTATAAATGGGGAAAAGACTGACCATAGGAATGAGAAAAAAGCACAATAAAACGGGTAAAGCTTTACAAGTAAAAAAACAAATAAAAAGACAAAAATGCCTGTGATGACCCAATATAAAAATTTAAAAGCACGATGTTTTACAAACATAGGTGAGACTCCCAAATTGATTGCATGAGAGTAATCAATGGATAGTTCTCTCTTCATCGGTAAATAAATTGTCAAGAGAAATAAGAGAGCCATCAACTTTAATTTCATGGACATTCAAACGATTGCCTACCACTGTCATTTCAATAAAACAATTCCAACAATAGTATTGGTCACTACCCACTTTACCGACATCGTGACTTGAACAATTTGGACAACGAAGCCACATCATTAGCATCACCTATTTATTTAAATAATCTATGTTGATAGGTTGCCCAAATTGCAACAAAATATACAGTTAATCCATAAAATCATAAGGAGATAATTCTTCTTCGTCATTCTCATCTTCTACAACGTTCTGAAGCTTATTCATTTTTTCTGTTAATGAAGTAAAGCGTTTATTCGTATCAACTGTTTTAACGCCTTGAAGAAAAGCCTGCTTCTCTCCACAAATAATTAATGAACGTTTTGCTCGAGTTAATGCTGTATATATTAAATTTTTCCGAAGCATACGTCGATACCCTTTCACTATAGGCATAATCACTATAGGAAATTCACTTCCTTGTGATTTATGAATTGAAATGCAAAATGCATGCATTAAATTCATATAGTCTTTTCTCTCATATACAACTTCTCGCTCATCAAATGATACAACAAGTTGTTCTTTTTTATCGACATTTTCATTTTCTTTAAAAATAGCAACAACCTCTCCAATATCTCCATTAAAAACCCCTTCTTCAGGTTGATTAACGAGCTGAATGACTTTGTCTCCGACCCGATATGTCATATCGTTCATTTTTACTTCTCGTTTTCGATTTGTTTTTGGATTGACCACCTGTTGAATGTGTCGGTTAATCATCATAATCCCTGCTTCCGTCCGATACATCGGAGCAAGAATTTGAATATCTTTCATATCAATTCCTTTTTGAAGTGCTTTTTCAATAATCGATGAGATAACTTGTATAACTTGACTCTCGTTGCATGGTATGAAGCTAAAATCTCTGTCCTTATTTAAATCTTCTACTTGTAATTGATCCCGCTTAATTAAATGCGCTAGTTGAATGATTTTCGATCCTTCTTTTTGTCGATAGACTTCCGTTAAAGCCACAAACGGTATTGCTTTATGCTCTAATAAATCAGATAAAACTTGTCCTGGACCAACAGAAGGTAACTGATCCTCATCCCCAACGAGAAGGACCTGCATCTGATTCGGAATCGCTTTAAATAACCAGTTTGCAAGCCATATATCTACCATTGAAAATTCATCAACGATTAAAAACTTCCCTGTTAGTGGTTTGGACTCATCTCTTTCAAAACTATCATCTCCATCCCAGCCGAGTAACCGATGAATTGTAGCTGCTGGTAAGCCCGTAGATTCCGTTAACCTTTTTGCTGCTCTTCCTGTAGGTGCTGTTAAAACAAACGGATAATCTGCCTTGTCATCATATGCCGTAATATCAATTGATAAATCATGAATCATCGCATATGCTTTGATAATTCCCTTAATAACCGTCGTTTTCCCTGTACCAGGACCCCCAGTTAATATCATCACTTTTGAATGAAGTGCTTTGTCTATCGCCTCAAATTGTTCTTTCCCATAACTCAATACTTCTTCTTCTTCAATTTCTCCAATAATCTTCAATAATTCTGCTTTAGGCGTTTCATCTTCTATCGGATGATCTAATAACCGTTTTAAATGTGATGCGACACCATCTTCAGCATAATATAATACAGGTAAGTAGACACGTTCTTCTTGAATAATGATATGTTTCTCTGTATTAAGCTCATTAAAACAATGAATAATCTCTTCCTCTGACAATTTATCGTTTCCTGTTAATAAAAGTTTTTGTACCTGATTAACACATAAATCAACTGGTAAATAGACATGTCCATTTTTAGCACTTTGTTGTAATACATAAATACACCCTGCACCAATTCGACTAGGATGATCATATGTAAGCCCATTTTTTTGAGCAATCATATCTGCTGTTTTAAAACCAAAACCTTCAATATCAAACACGAGTTGATACGGATTCGTTGCAATGATTTCTATCGCTTCATCTTTATAATTTTGATAAATTTTTTGTGCTAATTTCATACCGACTTGGTATTTCGCAAGATAAATAGCTACTTGTTCAAACCCTTGGTTTTCTTTTAAACGTTCTACAATATTTTTAGCTGTTTCACTTTTTAATCCTTTAATGTCATTTAAAACATGGGGACTATGGACGATTTTTTCAATCGCCCGCTCCCCTAATTTGTTCACAATACGTGTTGCTGTTCGTTTTCCTACACCATAAAATAAATCACTCGATAAATAACTAATAAGTCCTTCCTTCGTATCGGGAATGAACGTCTTATAAGAATGAACAGCAAACTGTGTACCATATTTGATGTGACTCTCAAGCTCACCATAAAAAAGATAAGGCGTTCCTTCATGTAGATTAGCAAAATATCCTTTAATAACAATCTCACTTTCTTCAAACGATGTGTTCGTTTCATGAATACGAATTTTCACGATTGAGAATTGTTCCGCTTCATTATGAAAAATCGTAAACAAAGGCTCGCCTTTCACATAAAATTGTTGTTCTGATACTTGCTCATCTAACATGGATTATCATAACCTCTCGTTCTTCTAAATATTACGCTAATAATTGTTCGACCTTTTTCTTTCCATTCGCTGCTAAAATATGTTCTGGTTGAATCTCTAATGCAGCATTGAAATGTTCTTGAGCTTGTTTTAAATTATCTTGATACATAGCAATAACACCTAAATTATAGTGTGCATCACTATGTTGTTTTTCTTTTTCTAACACTTTTTTAAAAATAGTTTTTGCTTCAGTAATCATTTGCAACTTTGCAATTGTTAAACCATATTGGAAAAGCATCTCGATATCATTGGGATTTAATTCGGTTGCCCGTAATAAATAAGGAACGGCTAGTTTTTCAAGATTTTGGTGTTTAAATGTCAGACCTAGCATAAAATAGACATCCGCTTCTTCTAAACCGAGCTGAATGGCTTTTTCATAATTCGTTTGCGCTTCATTAAACCGGTTTGCTTCATAATATAAGTTTCCTAAGCCAAAATAAGCCGTAGCTGATTTGTTATCAAGTTCAATCGCTCGCTTTAAAAACAATTCTGCTCGGTCATAATCTTTCAAAATAACTAACAAGTTTCCTAAATTAATATAAGCGATTGGATCGTTAGGATGTTCTTCAATTTGCTCTTGTAATAACTTCAGAGCATCTTCATACTTTTTTTCATTCATATAGTGTATCGCTTTTTCTTGTTTCTCCATACTAAACCCTCATTTATACATATGTTAAAACATGACCATTTTTTAAAACTTGATCAATTGTACCGCCACCTAAACAGACATCATGATCATAAAACACGACCGCTTGACCAGGTGTTATAGCCCGAGCGGGTTTTTCAAATTTTACATAAACACGGTTGTTATCCCGAATCTCTACTGTTACAGGTGTATCTTTTTGACGATAACGAAATTTAGCAGTACATGTAAAATGATCTTTTATTTTATTCGGATTTATCCAATTGACATCTGTAGCTATTAACGCATCTGAATAGAGTGCTTCATGATGAAAACCTTGTTCGACATATAATACATTTTCTTCTAAGTTCTTACCAACGACAAACCACGGCTCACCAGGACCACCAATACCAAGTCCTTGCCTTTGACCAATCGTATAATACATAAGACCGTCATGCTTACCCTTGACTTCACCTGAAAGTGTGCGCATCTCTCCTGGTTGTGCTGGTAAATATTCGCTTAAAAATTGTTTAAAATCTCGCTCTCCAATAAAGCATATTCCCGTACTATCTTTCTTATTTGCCGTTACGAGTTGATGTTTTTTAGCCATTTCACGGACTTCATGCTTTTCTAGGTGACCTAGTGGAAACATGACACGTTTCAACACATCACTAGTTAATTGATTTAAAAAGTATGTTTGATCTTTATTTGCATCAACACCACGTAACATTTCATATGTGCCATCTGTTTCTCTAACTCGTGCATAATGTCCTGTTGCTACATAATCTGCACCTAAAGATAAAGCATGGTCTAAGAAAGCTTTAAATTTTATTTCTTTATTACACATGACATCTGGATTCGGCGTTCTACCAGCTCGATATTCATCAAGAAAGTAAGTAAATACTTTATCCCAATATTCCTTTTCAAAATTAACAGCATAATATGGAATATCTAATTGATTACATACGCGTATAACATCATCATAATCTTCAGTAGCCGTACATACACCAAATTCATCGGTATCATCCCAATTTTTCATAAAAATACCTACAACATCATATCCTTGTTCTTTCAATAAAAGAGCTGTAACAGACGAATCGACACCCCCGCTCATTCCGACGACAACTCGAATATTTTTCTTATCCATTGTTTCACCTTCTTTATTTAGTTAACCGTTTAACAATAGAAGCAATCCGTTGTGCTGCTTCTTTAATATTTTCTTCGTTGTTCTCTCGGCCAAAACTGAACCTAATCGATTGATTTATTCTCGAATCATCTTGTCCGTACATTGCCACTAAAACATGTGATGGGTCTACTGCGCCAGCGGTACAAGCACTCCCACTGGATGCCGCAATACCTTCTAAATCTAGGTTTGTTAAAAAGCTTTCAACATGTATTCCTGGAAAGCTAAGATTTACAATATTGGGAACGGCTTGCCTTAATTCACCATTGATTGAAAATGAAACATCTTCTGCTTTCAATGTGTCTAAAAAAATGGTACGGTAATCTTCATACATATCTCGATTCTTATCTTTAGATTCAAGCATTAATTCAACTGCTTTTTGAAAACCAGTTACGTTAACTATGTTTTCCGTTCCAGGGCGCCGTTTCCTTTCCTGTTCCCCGCCAAAAGCTAATGGTGATATTTGGACGGTTTCTGCTGTATACAAAAAGCCAATTCCCTTAGGTCCGTTAATTTTATGAGCTGAAGTCGTTAACAAGTCGATATGCATGTCTTTAACGTGTATATCTATAAGACCATATGCTTGAACGGCATCCGTGTGAAAGTAAGCCTGATGGTCTTTAAGTAATTCAGCAATTTCCTTAATGGGCTGAATCATACCTGTTTCATTATTTACATACATAACAGAGACAAGTATCGTCTCATCAGTTAATGATTGTTTTACACTTTCAACCGAAACAAGTCCATTTTCGTTTACTGGTAAATATGTTATATTAAAACCATTTTGTTCTAAATATTCAGCAGCATGTAATACGGCATGGTGTTCTTGTTCTGTTGTAATAATATGATTTCCTTTATGTTTATTCGCTAAAGCTGTACCTATTAGAGCAAGGTTATCCGCTTCAGTACCACCACTTGTAAAGTAGATGTCTTTCTCATTCGCATGAATGCTTTCTGCAATAACTCGTCTTGCCTCATCCATAACTTGTCTAGCTTTTCTACCATAGGCATGTATACTTGATGGATTACCGAATACCGTTTGCATAATCAAGTGCATTTGTTTAATCACTTCTGGATGAAGTGGTGTTGTTGCTGCATGATCAAGGTAAATGGGTTTCATCCTAATCTGTCCTTTCTAAAAGCGTATCTTAAATATAAAACATATAAGCTTCTTCTGGTTGGTTATGTCTATCATATTCAAGTAAATCCTCTAAGGATGTTTCTTCTAATACTGTCTTGACTGCATCTCTGATCTTAAGCCAAAGCGCCCGTTTAGCAGGTGATTCGTCTTCAAGAGCTTCTACTAAAACAATGGGACCTTCTAAAACACGAATAATATCTTTAGCACTTATATCTTTTGGGCGTTTTGTTAACTTATACCCACCGTAAGCACCACGTACACTTTTTATTAAACCAGCATTACGAAGTACTGTGGCTAATTGTTCTAAATAATGATCAGATAAATCATTTTCTTTAGCAATCGTTTTAATAGAAACAGGGCCTTCTCCATACTGCTTTGCTAATTCAATCATGATTGTCAAACCGTAACGCCCTTTTGTTGATATCTTCATCTATGAAACCCTCCAATACAATAAAAAAACAAATCTATACGAAATCAATGTAATTTGTATGAATTAATGATACCCTTTATTATATCATGACAACATATATGTTCAATTTCAACCTATTGAAATGAATGAACATATTGATAAAGGACGATGTTTAATGAAACAACAACCATTAGCATATCGAATGCGCCCATCACATATTGATGATATTATTGGACAAAAACATCTTGTTTCAGAAGGTAAAATCATTCGTCGAATGGTTCAAGCAAAGAAATTAGCTTCGATGATTTTATATGGTCCACCTGGTACAGGAAAAACATCGCTTGCCTACGCATTAGCTAAAAGCTTAGATTTACCAGTTAAGATGCTAAATGCGGTAGTCGATAAGAAAAAAGATATGGAAATAATCATAGCTGAGGCGAAAATGACTGGACATATAGTTCTGATTTTAGATGAAGTACATCGACTTGATAAAGCGAAACAAGATTTCTTATTACCACATTTAGAGAGCAATCTCATTACAATGATTGGCTGTACGACAAGTAATCCATATCATGCTATCAATCCAGCGATTCGCAGTCGTTGTCATTTATTTGAACTTCATGCCTTAACAATTGATGAAGTAAAAGAAGCAATATATCGCGCGTTAGATGATGTGGAAAATGGTCTTGGAAACTATGACATCATGATAAACAATGACGCACTCAATCACTTTGCCATCGCTGCAAATGGAGATTTGCGTTCCGCTTTAAATGGACTTGAATTAGCGGTTTTTTCAACACCGGCCAATGAGGACAACCAAATCTTAATTGATTTAACAACTGCTGAAGAATGTATGCAAAAGAAAAGCTTTTCTCATGATAAAGATGGAGACAATCATTATGATGTTTTATCTGCTTTTCAAAAATCAATCCGCGGAAGTGATGTGAACGCAGCACTACATTATTTAGGTCGACTTATCGAAGCACAAGATCTCGATAGTATTGGTCGTCGTATGATAGTAACAGCATACGAAGATATTGGATTAGCGAATCCACAAGCTGGACCACGAACAATAGCAGCTGTTGAAGCTGCAGAGAGACTAGGGTTTCCAGAAGCTAGAATTCCCCTTTCTGTTGCAATTATTGAATTGTGTCTCTCTCCTAAATCAAATTCCGCTTATAAAGCATTAGATTCGGCCTTAAGCGATATTCGTAAAGGAAAGATAGGTGATATACCTAACCATCTAAAAGATTCTCATTACAGCGGAGCGAAACAGCTTGGACGTGGGATTGACTATAAATATCCGCACCATTCTGATTCAGGATGGGTATATCAAGAATATTTACCAGATATAATTAAAGACCGCCAATATTACAAACCTAAAACAACAGGCAAGTTTGAAAGAGCTTTAAAACAAGTGTATGAAAATATCACTCAGCAAAAACAGAACCATAAATAGAAAGGTATAATTCCTTTTCAAAACGGTCAAACTAGTTAAAGCAATCCCCACTAGTTTTCTTAGTAATTTTTTTTTAAGATTACCGTCGTAGGAAAAGGAGTTGAATAGAATGGCAAAAGTAAGGCAAGATGCCTGGTCACATGAAGATGACTTATTATTAGCTGAAACAGTATTACGCCATATCCGTGAAGGAAGTACCCAACTTAATGCTTTTGAAGAAGTAGGAGATAAATTAAATCGTACATCTGCGGCATGTGGTTTCCGCTGGAATGCTGAAATTCGTAAAAACTATGTCGATGCTATAGAATTAGCCAAAAGACAACGTAAAGAGCGCAAACGTGCATTAGAAGGAAAAAAGAGACCAACACAGTACCAATTACCAAGTATATCGAAATCGCAACAACCAACTAGTGGACAAACAAACTATCAAGATCATGGAAACATTTCCTTCGATTCTGTTATTTATTTTTTAAAGCAAGTAAAAGAGGAATATGTTGCAACATCTCAAAATAAACTCTCTTATGATTTATTAAAGCAAGAAAATAATAAATTAAAAGCAGAAATCGAACGTTTAACAAAACAATTAAATATGACTGAGAAACAATTAATTACAATACAAGAAGACTATCAAACATTTATTCAAATAATGGATCGTGCTCGAAAAATGACCGTTTTCGATGGTGAAGATACAATTAAACCACCTACTTTCCGGATGGATAAAAACGGTAATCTAGAACAACTTGCTAACAATTCAGGTAATTAAAAAACTCTTCCATTTATCTGGAAGAGTTTTTTAATTTTAAAATCCCAATTGTGCCGTCCAAATGGTTCTTTTGATCCCGCTCTTGGCAGGTGGGTGCTCTGTTTTATACTTTATACGTCCCTTAAAAAAGGGCATGTATGCCATATAAAAACGATTGCGAGCTCCCTATCAATTTAGTGTTCGGTCAAAATGTAATTTGGACGTACACATCAGGATTTTTTTATCTAATTGTAAATTCATCTTAACATACGGCTGTTTCAATTTCAATATGTTTTTTCTTAACGATTTGATGACAATATGTCATCTATCTAACAAATCATTAAAAAAGGTCTATTATTTTTTATCAAGCATACGTATATGAAGTTCACGTAATTGTGATTCACTAACTTCACTCGGTGCATCAGTTAATAAATCCGAAGCTGATGCAGTTTTTGGGAATAAAATTGTATCACGCAAATTGGAACGACCTGCTAATAACATAACGATTCGATCTAATCCAAGTGCCACACCACCATGTGGAGGTGCTCCATATTCAAGTGCATCAAGTAAGAAGCCAAACTGTTCTTCTGCTTGTTCTTGAGTAAATCCTAGTGCATCAAACATCTTATTTTGTAGATCTTTTTGATAAATTCTTAGTGAGCCACCACCGAGTTCATAACCATTCAGTACAAGATCGTATGCTTTAGCACGGACACTACCAGGGTCTGTCTTAAGTTTTTCTAAATCTTCCTCTACTGGCATTGTAAATGGATGGTGCGCAGCAGTGTAACGACCTTCTTCCTCATCATATTCTAATAATGGCCAGTCTGTTACCCATAAGAAGTGAAACGCTTCATCATCAATTAGTCCGAGATCTTTACCTAATTTAATGCGTAATGAGCCAAGACTATGGAATACAATGTCTGAACGATCAGCAACAAATAATAGTAAATCACCATCCGTCACATCAGCATGTGTTATGAGCCTGTGCTTTTCTTCATCACTTAAAAACTTCGCAATGGGACCTTTTAACTCACCTTCATCCATCTTCAACCAGGCGAGTCCTTTTGCACCATACACTTTCACATATTCTGTTAAATGATCGATATCTTTTCGTGAATAAGTATTAGCATGACCTTTAACATTTATTAAACTGACACGTCCACCTGATTCAACAGCACCTTTAAACACTTTGAATTCAGAATTCTTAAATATATCACTCACATGGATAAGTTCCATACCAAATCGAGTGTCAGGTTTATCTGAGCCGTAACGAGTCATTGCTTCATCATATTTCATACGTGGTAATGGTAATTTAATATCGATGTTTTTCACTTTTTTCATCACATACTGCATCATCTTTTCTGTTAAGCTCATAATTTCGTCTTGTGTCATAAATGAAGTTTCAATATCAACTTGCGTAAATTCAGGTTGTCGATCAGCACGTAAATCTTCATCTCTAAAGCAGCGAGCAATTTGATAATATTTCTCAAAACCACTTACCATTAATAATTGTTTAAAAAGTTGTGGTGATTGTGGTAAAGCATAGAATTCTCCAGGGTGAACACGACTCGGAACGAGATAATCTCGCGCACCTTCTGGAGTACTTTTTGTCAATATAGGTGTTTCCATTTCAAGAAACGCGTGCTCATTTAAAAAATGACGAATCTCTTGTGTAATTTGATGACGTAACTTAAATGTTTCTTGTAACTCTGGACGACGAAGATCTAAATAACGGTACTTTAAACGAATATCTTCTGAGACATCAGCTTGATTAGAAATCGTAAAAGGTGGGGTTTTTGAATCGTTTAATATATCAATTGTTGATGCAATCACTTCGATTTCTCCAGTCTTCATATCTGGATTAATCGTATTTTCATCTCGAGCGACAACTTTTCCCGAAACTTCAATGACATATTCACTTCTTACTCTGTCTGCTATTTGCAAGGCTTCTTCTGAAATTTCAGGATTAAATACAATTTGGACAATCCCTGTTCGATCGCGTAGATCGATAAAAATAAGCCCACCTAAATCACGCCTTTTTTGTACCCAACCTTTTAAGTAAACATGTTCATTAAGATGTGATTTTGTTAGTGTTCCTGCGTAAACTCGTTCACTCACAATATTTCCTCCTTATAATTTTTCTTTTAATGTTTGAACTAACTCTGATAATTTAACTTCTTTTTGATTGCCCGTTTCCATATGTTTCACATTAATAACTTGTTTAGATAATTCTTCCTCACCAAGGACGAGAACATATTTAGCATGTAAGCGATTAGCTGCTTTAAATTGTGCCTTTACTTTTCTACCTTGATAATCTCTGTCTATCTGAATACCGTTTTGTCTTAGTTCATGTACGAGTTTAAAAATAACCTTCTGTGGTACATCACCCATCGTTACTAAGTAACAATCTAAAGATTGATCAATCGGCAAATCAATATTTTCTGCTTCTAATGCTAAGAGTAAGCGTTCAATACCCATTCCAAAACCGATACCAGGCGTATCAGGTCCACCTAATTCTTCAATCAAGCCATCATAGCGTCCACCACCAGCAAGTGTTGTAATCGCACCGAATCCTTCTGCTTCACTCATGATTTCGAAAGCTGTATGATTATAATAGTCTAGACCACGTACAAGATTAGGATCAACATCATAATCAATCCCGATTTCTTCTAACAATTCGAGCACTTCTTCAAAGTATTTTCGTGATTGATCATTTAAAAAGTCAAGAATAGATGGTGCATCCTTCATAGCAGGATGGTCTGCATCTTTTTTACAATCGAGAACCCGCAAAGGATTTTGCTCTAATCGGAGTTGACAATCTTTACACAACGAATCTATGTGTGGTGTGAAATGTTTAATCAAAGCTTCTCGATAAGCTTTCCTACTTTCTTTATCTCCTAAAGAATTAATGACTAGCCTTAATGATCTTAATCCTAGAGTTCGATAAATAGTCATAGCTAAATCAATTACTTCAACGTCAATAGCGGGATTTCTTGCCCCTAACACTTCCACACCAAATTGATGAAGTTGTCTCATTCTTCCTTGTTGTGGACGTTCATAGCGAAATAATTCCATAAAATAAAATAATTTATGTGGCTGATTTGGATCACCATAAAGTTTATTTTGAACGTAGGCTCGAGCAACAGACGCTGTACCTTCTGGACGAAGTGTTAAACTACGACCACCACGATCATTAAATGTATACATTTCCTTTTGAACAATGTCTGTCGTATCCCCGACACTCCGCTGAAAGATCTCCGTATGTTCAAACATCGGTGTGCGAATTTCCTCATAATGGTATGCTTCGCAGATTGATTTAATTTTCTCTTCAACGTATTGCCATTTTCTTGTGTCTTCGGGTAATAAATCGACTGTTCCACGTGGTGCACCAATATTCATATTCATCTCTCCTTCACACTTTTTTAAATAAAAAAACTCTCGTCCCCTAAATAAAATAGGGACGAGAGTTTTCCCGCGTTGCCACCCTTGTTGATGCTTAAAGCATCCACTTCACACAGTTAACGCCTGTGAACGGCTAAATCTACCCATATGATTCGACATAGCACTTCAGGAGTGTCTTTTCGTTAGGTTATCATGTAAAATGCTTCCAGCCATCGGCATTTTATCTCTGGACAGATATGGCCTAACTACTTATTCCATCATTAGTTTTGCTTAATTAAAGTATAAAAGTCATATTATGAATAGTTATTATCTTAATATTTGCTTCGTCTTCTGTCAAGTCCCTACTTAAATCTATTTTTACCGTTCAGCACTATCAATGATAATTGTTACAGGTCCTACATTTGTAAAACGAACATCCATCATTGCACCAAATTGACCTGTTTCTACATGGATCCCTTCGTCTTTTAACAATTGATTAAATGAATCATATAAAGATGCAGCTACATCTGGTTTAGCAGCTTTAACAAAACTTGGACGGCGTCCTTTTTTCGTATCAGCATACAATGTAAATTGCGAAATCGATAATACACCACCCTGAACATCTTTTAGTGATAAATTCATTTTTTCATTTTCATCTTCAAATATACGTAAATGAACGATTTTATTTACGAGATATTGAATATCTTCCACCGTATCATCATGTGTTATACCTAATAAAACAACTAAACCATGATTAATTTGGCCTATCGTGGTTCCTTCTACAGTCACCGTCGCATCTTTTGCTCTTTGAATAACTGCTCTCATAAATGATTACCTCGCTTCCGTATATTAATGTAAAACACGTGACACTGTGTATACATCTTTGATTTGTTTGAGTTGTCTAACAATTCGATGCAAATGGCTTTTATTATGGATTAAAATTGTCAATTGAATAGTTGCTATTTTTTGATCGTCTGTTTTACCATTCACATGTGTAATATCTGTATTCATTTCATTAATCACTTGTAAAACTTCATTAAGTAGGCCTTTGCGGTCAAAACCAGTAATTTCTAAATCAACGTGGTATTCTTTTTTGTTTTCAGTCGTCTCCCATTGAACAGGCAACAGACGATGTTGAGCTTCTTCATTCTTTATATTTAAACAGTTAACACGATGAACGGAAACACCGCGCCCTTTAGTAATAAATCCAACTATTTTATCACCAGGAACGGGATTACAGCATTTCGAAAGGCGAATTAATATGTTATCAATACCTTCTACTCTAACGCCTAAATCGCCTTTTTCACGATGTTTTGCTACAACATTATGTTTCTTATCTTCAATCGTTTGCTCTAGATTTTTTTCTTTTTGTTGCGTATCACGTAATTTATCAGTTAATCGTGTCACAATTAGTGCTGCCGTAATACCTTGATAACCAACGGCTGCATACATATCATCTTCATTAGTAAAGCTAAACTTATCAAAAACACGTTGTAAATTATCAGGTGTTAGCACATCTTTTGATGAGAAACCCATCGTACGGATTTCTTTTTCAACCATTTCCTTACCTTTTGTGATATTTTCTTCACGACGCTGCTTTTTAAAAAACTGTCTAATACGGTTTTTCGCTTGAGATGTTTGTGTAATATTCAACCAATCATGAGAAGGGCCATAGGAATGTTTCGATGTCATTACTTCGACAATATCTCCTGTTTTTAACTTATAATCAAGGGGTTCCATTTTTCCGTTAATTTTTGCTCCGACTGTTTGATTACCTATTTCTGTATGAATTCGGTAAGCAAAGTCAATTGGAACTGACCCTGATGGCAATTCAATGACATCCCCCTTTGGCGTAAAAACATAAACCATATCTGAAAATAAATCTACTTTCAATGATTCCATAAATTCTTCTGCATCGCTTGTTTCATTTTGCCATTCTAATATTTCACGAAACCATTTTAATTTCTTTTCAAAAGATGGACTCGTACGGTTAACTTGCTTACCTTCTTTATAAGCCCAATGTGCTGCGATTCCAAACTCAGCAATCTCATGCATTTCCTTTGTTCGAATTTGTACCTCTAAAGGATCACCTTGTGGCCCAATAACCGTCGTGTGTAAAGATTGATACAAATTTGGTTTAGGCATTGCGATATAATCTTTAAATCGCCCGGGCATTGGTCTCCAACAAGTATGAATAATACCTAAGACAGCATAACAGTCTTTAATACTATCAACAATTATTCGAACTGCTAATAAATCATAGATTTCATCAAATTGTTTGTCCTGCTTCGTCATCTTTCGATAGATACTATATATGTGTTTCGGTCGTCCTGAAATATCAGCAGTAATATTAACGTCTTTTAATTGTCGATTTATTTCATCAATTACATCTTCAATATATGATTCTCTTTCGACACGCTTTTGCTTCATAAGATGTGCAATTCGATAATATTGTTGTGGATTTAAATACCTTAAAGCTATATCTTCTAGTTCCCATTTAATCGTTGATATTCCTAATCGATGTGCTAATGGTGCAAAAATTTCAAGTGTTTCATTCGAAATACGCCGTTGCTTATGTGGAGGCATGTATTTTAATGTGCGCATATTATGCAAACGATCTGCTAATTTAATAAGAATGACTCGCATATCTTTCGCCATAGCAACAAACATTTTACGATGATTTTCCGCTTGTAAAGCTTCTTGTGACTTATATTTAATCTTTCCCAATTTCGTCACACCGTCAACAAGCATTGCAACTTCTTCATTGAAAACTTCTTCAAGTTCTTCTTTAGTCACGTCTGTATCCTCTACAACATCATGCAAAAAACCACCTGCAATTGTTGCAGCATCCATTTTTAACTCGACTAATATACCGGCTACTTGAACAGGATGTGTGATATATTTTTCGCCAGATTTTCTAAATTGTCCTTCATGTGCATTGTTAGCGAATTGGTAAGCACGATAAATAAATGCTACATCATCTTCTGATAGATATGCTTTCGTTTGCTTCATAATATCATCAATTGTCATCTGAGCATCTTTTGCCATTGAATAATCACCTTTAATATGTGTGTTGTAGAGAATATACTTTCCTATTAGTATCGAAAATTTTTATCGAAAAGTAAAGTATTTCACATAATCATCTATAAAATAAGAGGCCTAACGCCGATTTCTAGAACGCTAGACCTATAATTACTTTATCATTTATATTGCATAAGGGCCATCACATCGTAATCTTTAAGCTTGTCCATACCATTCAAATAAGCTAATTCAATTAAAAAAGCACAGCCGACAACAATTCCACCTAGCTCCTCTACTAACTTAATCGTGGCTTCAATCGTTCCACCAGTAGCAAGTAAATCATCCGTAATTAACACCCGTTGTCCAGGCTTTATCGCATCTTTATGAATCGTTAGTACATTTTCTCCGTACTCTAATCCATAAGATACTTTAATAACCTCGCGTGGTAGCTTTCCTTCTTTCCTAACAGGTACAAAACCAACTTCAAGTGCATAAGATACAGGACAACCAATAATAAACCCTCTCGCCTCAGGCCCTACAATGACATCTGCTTTTTTTTCTTTTGCATAGGCGACAATATCATCAATTGCGCTTTTAAATACTTTGCCGTTGTCCATAAGTGGTGTAATGTCTTTAAATTTTATCCCTTTTTTTGGCCAATCTTGTACAATTTTGATATGTTTTTTATAATCCATACGACATTTCCTCCTTGGGCATCTCCATCGCAGGTAAACATGAATTGAACCATGCTACCAATTCTTCATATGTCGAGTAAAATAATGTTTTTTCTATTTTGGCACGTGTAATGAGCTGTTGATACGTTTGTGAAGATTGTAGAGCCTGTTTCTTTGGCGAAGGCTTCAGTTGAATCACTCCATCTTCTATAGTAACAAAATTTAATTCAAAAAACACTTTGGACATCCACCAAATCTTTTGCTTTGACCATTGCTTTTGTGCGATAATTTGTTGGTATTCAACTCTTAAGTCTAGTTTTTTTCGATGGAAAAGAAGCGCATAATACCACTTGAAATCTTCCCGTGTTGGAATCGGTGTCATATAGGCACTTTTTTCTATGTTAAAGCAAGCAAATATATTGCATGGATTAACTTGTTTAACAATCTGTTGTAATGTATATAGACTGTCTGGTATGTCAAAAATATAAAGCGCATCAGCTTCAAGTATCTCTGATACATCAGTCGAATAGTAAATAATTTGCATCGTCTCTGGAATATGATATTTTTTCTCATTACCTTTATTAAGTAGGGCCAATTCACTTTTATGTTGTTCATTAAACAACTCATATTTACGGATAACTTTCCCACGGTAGTCAAATACTTGTCGGTCTCGTATTTTCATATCTTGAATAATCATTTGTGGTTTTCTAAATCCATTCCATTCATTGATGCCTAATTCACCGACAATCGTTATTTCAGTATGAGGCGTCATAAATGAATATAAATGTCCCATATGAAAGCCAATCGCTTCCATCATTCCATCTTCCTGCTCAAATTGTAATTTTAAATGATTTTTTAAAAGACCAATTTGTCTAACCACTTTAGGTTGCGCACTTATTTTAAAAATAGGCTTTGGATTCCCTACGCCAAATGGAGCTAATTGATTAATTTCTGCTATTAACGACTCTGTGATATCATGAATATCTATGGTGTAGTTAATATCTATTACTGGAATAAAATCTTCAGCTGTTAATTGTTCTTGAATGATTTGATTTAAACCATTTTCTAAATCAGATAAATCTTTTACATGTAATGTCATTCCTGCTGCTTGTGCATGGCCACCAAAACTTGTAAATAAATGATTCATTTGCATACAACTGCTAAACAAGTCGAATGCTGGTATACTCCGCGCTGAACCTTTAGCTAAATTTGTATCCGAATTGATATTAAGAACAATTGTCGGACGATTAAATTTTTTTACTAGTCTAGATGCTACAATACCTAAAACACCTTCATTCCAACCTTCTTTATAAACAACGATGACTGAATGCTTTTCATCAGTGTCAACCATGGCCAGAGCTTCCTCTACAATCTCTTGTACAATTTGTTGCCTTTGTTCATTAAGAGATTCAATCTCTTCTGCTAGTAGCTGAGCTTTTTCTTCATCATCTGTAAGAAGTAGATCAACAGCCATATGAGCATCCTGTAACCGCCCAACAGCATTTAAACGCGGCCCAATTAGAAAACCAACATTTTCTTCTGTTACCGAACCTTCTATTTCACATTGATTTTTTAAAGCAATCAATCCAGGCTTTGTTGTATTGGATAATTTTTTCAATCCATAATAAGCTAGAATTCTATTTTCGTTCACTAAAGGAACTAGATCAGAGATGGTGCCAATCGCTACAAAATCTAGTAAATGCTCTGGGAAATATCCTAGAAGATATTGAGCAAACTTAAAAGCCACACCGACTCCTGCTAATTCACGAAATGGATAGTTTTCCGAACACTTCGGATGAATAATCGCATAGGCATCCGGTAGTTCACCCTGAATTTCATGGTGATCCGTTATGATTAAGTCGATGCCAATTTGTTTTGCAATTAATGCTTCATGGTGAGCACTAATACCATTATCAACAGTTATGATGACATTAAAACCATCTTTTTTTGCTTGTTTAAATGCGGCTTCGTTCGGTCCATAGCCTTCCGAAAATCGATTTGGAATGTAAAATTCACATACGGCTCCTAGTTCTTTTAGTGCGGTCATTAATAATGCTGTGGATGATACACCATCAGCATCATAATCCCCATAAACTAAAATTTTCTCTTGTGCCTCAATCGCTCTATGTATACGGGTTGCAGCCTTTTCAATCATCGCTAACTTCTCTGGATGGTATAAAGCTTCTAATTTCGGAAAGACAAATGAGTCCATCTCTTTCCTATCGGTTATCCCACGCTGAATGAGTAACTCGTGAAGCACAGGGGACATATGGCTCTCTCGTCTGTCTAAGTGTAAATTTGATTCATTTATGATATTCCAATATGATTGATTTTTTAACATATATTCACCCCTGACCTATATATTATACAGAACTGTGCACATTGGGGCAATGAGAAGAAACGATCAAAAAATTAAAAGGGCTGAGATAAAACCGTTCTAAATAAAAAAAGGAGTACAGTTAATAAACAACTGGACTCCTAATCTATATGACAAACTCTTCCTTTTATTAAGTTGTGTCAACTTGATTTTAGACAGCTACCTTTCGTAGTTTTTAAACTTGTGGACCTTCGACACGTTTTTTCTTTCTAAAATCGACTGGCTTTTCAGGAAGCATTTTCCCCCGCCATACAAGCCACAACTGGGAAGCTAAGAAAAGAGACGAATATGTTCCCATTATTAACCCGACAGTTAATGCAAGAGCAAAAGGTGCGATAGACGGTGCACCTAAGATTAAAAATGATAGAACAGCAAGTATTGTTGTCACAGAAGTATTTATACTTCGAGTAAAAGTTTGTAACAAACTGTTATTAATCACACGTGCAAGTTCTTTTTTAGAACGGATTCGCTTTTCTTTTCTTAGATTTTCACGGATTCGATCAAACGTTACAATCGTATCGTTGATTGAATAACCGACGATAGTCAATATGGCAGCAACAATCGTAATATCAAATTCGATTCGAGTTAAACTGAAAAAGACAAGAATGAAAAAGGCATCATGAAGCAAGGCAATAATCGCTGTCACCGCAAAATAAATTTCAAAACGGAATGTGACATAAATAATCATCCCAATTGTTGCAAGTCCAACTGCGATAAGTGCATTTTTTACAAGTTCTTCGCCAACTATTGGAGATACAACACTAACGTTTGGTTCGATATGAAATTTATCCATAAAATATGTCTTCACTTCTTTAATTTTATTGTCAGATAATACTGTATCGAACCTTGCTACAGCGATTTCCTTATCTTCACCTGATAAGACAATTGACTTAGCTTCTACATCAAGTTGTGCAAAATCATGCTCTATTTCCTCTGCTTTCAATGGTGTTTCAGCCATTACTTCAATACGTGAACCACTTGTAAAATCGATGCCCGGGTTTAGCTGGAACAAAGCTAAAGATATTGCTCCAATAATAACCATTGAGGCTGAAGCTATGAAAAACTTTTTCTTATGTTGGACGACGTTGATTTTACGTCCCATAAAGGAAGCTTCTTTTTCTTCTTTTTCAGCAATATGCCGAATACTTTCTTTCTTAACACCGAACCAGCCAGGACGATTTTTTAAGAATGGCAAGCGTATCCAAAGTTGTAATAATAAACGCGTGCCGTAAACTGCTGTTAGAAAACTCACTATAATACTAACAATTAACATTGTAGCGAATCCTTTAACAGCGCTTGTTCCATAGGCGAATAAGATAATCGCGGCTAACAGCGTCGTTAAATTCGCATCCAAAATAGATCTGAGTGAATTTTTTGTTCCTGCTTTAAACGAAGCGTGTAACGATTTACCAGAACGAATCTCTTCTTTAATTCGCTCAAATGTAATGACGTTCGCGTCGACAGCCATTCCGACCCCAAGAATGAGAGCGGCAATTCCAGGCAATGTAAGGACACCATTCATTAGCTTAAAAACGAGTAAAATAAGAAATACATATAAGACAAGATTTATCGATGCAATCATACCTGGAAAACGGTAAACAATAAGCATAAATAAAAGGATTAATGCTATTCCTATGATACCTGCGAACACTGTTTTATTCAATGCTTGTTCCCCGAACTGAGCACCAACAGATGTTGAATATAGTTCTTCCATATTAACAGGTAATGAACCAGAGTTAATAATATCTGCTAAATATTTGGCCTCATCAATCGTAAAACTACCTTCAATCATAACATCCGTCGTATTTAACGTTTCGTTAACTGCCGGTGATGAAACGAATTTCGGTTCATCCTTATCAACTTCTTTTTTAAATGAATCTCCCTCTTCAAAATCCATCCAAATAACGAGTAGATTATTCGGAACACCCATGTTTTTAATTTTCGTCGTTACATCAGCAAACTTTGAGGCACTTTTTAATTTTAATGTTACAATCGGCTGATTTGTTTCGGGATGAAAATCTTGTTTAGCACTTCCTTCTTTCACATCCGCTCCGTCAAGTAGTTTATTATCATTCACATCACGGAAAGACAATCTCGCACTTGTTGCTAACATATCCCTCGCTTGCTGTTGATCTTTAACACCTGCAAGTTGGACACGTATGCGATCCTCACCTTCAATATCAATAACTGATTCGCTAATACCGAGACGATTGACACGATCATTTAGCGTTCTTACAGTTGCTTCTAGAAGCGTTCGATTAACCTTTTGTTCGGAGTCGACCGGTTCAACTTCATATAAAATTTCGAACCCCCCTTGAAGATCTAGTCCTAAATTAATACCTTTTACAATACCTTTTGTTTGTGTTCCGACCGTTAATCCAATAAGGATTACGATAAGGAAAAAGGCGATTATTCTGCCTTTATTTTTCATCCAACTTACTCCTTTCTCTTTTTAGCCTAAACAGTTAATCATCAGATTTGTCTTTCGTGAGTGCTTGAATGGACGCCATTAAATCATTTGCCTGATAAGCGTCAATGGTCATATAGTTCATATATTCATTTGCACTAAGATGATACACGTCTTGCACTATTTCATGTAATCGTCTTTCGGGGTTGCCTTTCCATATGCGTTCGACTAAACAGTTCCAAATTTCTTCTTGCGTTACTTTGTTGTATCCTAACAACTTAAACTCCTGTACTTTA
Source organism: Cerasibacillus quisquiliarum (assembly GCF_014202495.1). Classification (GTDB taxonomy): domain Bacteria; phylum Bacillota; class Bacilli; order Bacillales; family Amphibacillaceae; genus Cerasibacillus; species Cerasibacillus quisquiliarum. The sequence goes on from NZ_JACHHA010000002.1 coordinate 238,750, forward strand.
CTTTTTAGTACAGGTTCAATATATTGCTTCCACTCTTGAACAGGCTTAGTCGTTTCCAAATCTTTTCCCACGCTTTCAAATTAAATAATATAAACTTGTCATGTCTGTCCTACTTAATAGCATATATATCATTGTATATGAAAACTTTATTTTTGAGAAGGCAGGTTAACCAAGTTGTCTAAACAAACTTTTTTAAAAGGAACATTACTGCTTATCTGTGCCGGAATGGTTACACGGCTACTAGGCTTTGTTAATCGACTCGTTCTAGCCCGATTAATTGGCGAAGAAGGTGTTGGACTATTCATGATGGCCCTTCCGACACTCTTTCTTATGATGGCAATAACACAAATGGGACTACCTATCGCTATTTCAAAACGTGTTGCAGAAGCAGAAGCAAAACATAATAAGCAAAAAATAAAGCAAATTCTCGTTGTCTCATTGGTCATTACTTCCATCTCAAGCATTATTTTTACAACACTTATGATTTTAGGCGGACCATTTATTGCTTCAACATTATTAACTGATGAAAGAACCTTATATCCACTAATAGCAATTAGTCCGATTGTTCCAATTATTGCTTTCACAGGTGTTATTAGGGGATACTTTCAAGGTAAACAAAATATGAAGCCACAAAGCATCTCTATGGTCATTGAACAAATCGTTCGCATATCTTGTGTCTATATGTTTGTAAAACTTCTTCTCCCCTATGGGATCGAATTTGCTGCAGCAGGTGCAATGTTCAGTGTTATCTTAGGTGAATTCATATCACTATTATACATGATTTACCAATTCAAACGAGAAAAATCTGTTCATATCCGGTCAAATTTCTTAAAAACATTACAATCTAGTAAACATGTATTACAAGCTCTATTCTCTATTGCTCTTCCAACTACCGGTAGCCGTATGATTGGCTCAATAGCTCATTTTTTAGAACCGATTATCGTATCACAAAGCTTGGCAATAGCTGGTATTACAACTGTTGTTGCTACTAAACAATACGGTGAATTAGCAGGTTATGTGATGCCCTTATTACTTTTACCGACTTTCATTACAAATTCTTTGGCTGTTGCTTTAGTACCATCAATATCCGAAGCTGATGCGAAATCAAATCATGCATTAATCCATTATCGAATCCATCAAGCGATCCGTATATCCTTTGCCTCTGGTGCAATTGCGACGATTATACTTTCATTATATGCTAAAGAGATCTTAACCATTATGTATGGAACAGATCATGCGAGTCCATTTATTATTTTGATGGCGCCATTTTTTATTTTGCTATATATTCAATCACCTTTACAAGCGACATTACAAGCCTTAGATTTGGCTAAACCAGCGATGTGGAATAGTTTGTTTGGAAATCTCATTAAATTTATTGTTTTATTTCTACTCGCATCAAATGGACAATTTGGCATTATGGGAGTCGCTATTGCCATGTGTGTTGGTGTAGTTTTAGTTACATTATTACACCTCTTTACATTGAAAAAGGAAATTCAATTTTTTATTCCTTTTTCAGATTTATTAAAAATGGTTGCGCTACTAGCTATGACTTGGTTAATTGGACAGTTTATATATAATCGAGCATTTTCTATAGATATCAAATTATTAATGATTCACTGTTTGCTTCTTGGGGTCATTTATCTCTTTCTTTTGTTTGCTCTTAGGTTTATTACGAGAGATGAATTAAGACAGATCCCCTTTATTAATCGCTGGTTATAAATTGGTCTAAACATTCATGTTTTTGAATAGGCTAACAATAAATGGACAATCTCAACGAAAGGATGAGTAAGTTGCGTCAACATGTAAGCAGTTTATTTTACGGTTGGATTATGATTTTAAGTATTATCCTTTTAACGAGCTTCCTATTAGCTTTATTATTACGTTTTACTGAATTAAATGAACCTACTCTTTCATGGATTACTTTAGGTGTTGGAATAATCGCTTTTTTCTCAGGTGGTGTTATAGCTGGTATGAAAGGAAAATCAAAAGGTTGGATGACAGGTATGTTGACTGGAACGACAATGACATTATTTATCTTTCTTATCCAGTATCTAGGGTATAAACAAGGTTTTTCTTTTGAACAATTTCTGTTCCATATCGGCTATATATGTGCGGCGTTATTCGGTGGTGTTATCGGGGTTAATCTTGCAGTTGAAAGTTAATAAAGTCATAATAAAAGGGAAGTGATAACATAACTTCCCTTTCATCTTCTTATTCTTGATTTGTCACTTCACGTACTGCTCCACGGTCATATGTAAGTTTCGTACCGTCTTCAGATTGAATAATGATCGTATTTTCATCCATCGCATGAATAACACCGTGAAGCCCGCCAATGGTGATAATTTTATCCCCTTTTTGTAAATTCGCTTGCATCTGTTGAATTTGCTGTTGTCGCTTTTTTTGTGGGCGAATAAGCATGAAATAAAAGATAACAAACATCAATATTATGGGAATTAATGGTCCAAGTGCTCCTAATCCTTCCATATTATCACTCCTTTCTTAATCGTTTATATCAAAAGTTTTTTGCATTAGGTTTATTTAAACCATACAGTTCAAAGAATGCTTCTCTAAAATCACCTAAGCGATCTTCTTTTATAGCTTCTCGAACCTGCTTCATTAAGTTTAACAGAAAATACAAGTTATGATAAGTAGTAAGTCGAAATCCGAATGTTTCATTACATTTTATTAAATGTCTAATATATGCACGTGAATAGTTTTGACAGACATGACAATCACAATTCTCATCAATTGGTCGAAAATCACGAGCAAATTTAGCATTACGAACAACTAAACGTCCTGTTGACGTCATACATGTCCCATTACGAGCAATTCGTGTCGGTAATACACAATCAAACATATCTACACCACGAATAGATGCATCAATCAACGAATCTGGTGAACCTACTCCCATCAGATAGCGTGGCTTATTTGCTGGTAACTCTGGCGTTGTAAATTCTAATACACGATTCATCACATCTTTTGGCTCACCAACTGATAGCCCGCCGATAGCATAACCAGGAAAGTCTAATGAGACTAAGTCACGTACACTTTGCTTACGAAGATCTTCAAATTCACCACCTTGGACAATCCCAAACAGACCTTGATCGTATGATCGCGTGTGAGCTTTTAAACATCTTTCTGCCCAGCGAGATGTTCTTTCAACAGATGTTTTCATATAATCATAAGTAGCAGGATATGGTGGACATTCATCAAATGCCATCATAATATCTGAACCTAAAACATTTTGAATTTGTGTCGCTTTTTCTGGAGATAGGAACAGTTTCTCACCATTTAAATGATTGCGGAAATGAACGCCTTCTTCCTCAATCTCACGCATATCACTTAAACTAAACACTTGAAAGCCACCAGAATCAGTCAGTATAGATCCATCCCAATTCATAAAACGGTGTAGTCCGCCTGCTTCTTCAATAATATCTTCTCCTGGTCGTAACCATAGATGATATGTATTCGATAAAATAATATGCGCATCCATCGATTTCAAGTCTTCTGGACTCATCGTCTTAACTGTAGCTAGCGTCCCTACTGGCATAAAAATCGGTGTTTCAAAGGAACCATGTGGTGTTGTTACACGCCCTAATCGCGCCCCAGTTTGTTTACATGTTTTAATCAGTTCGTATTTAATTGGACCCATCTTCTTTCCTCCTAAATAATTAACATCGCGTCACCAAAACTAAAGAAGCGATAACGCTCTAATACAGCCTGTTCATATGCATTCAATACAGCTTCTCTGCCCGCTAAAGCACTGACTAACATAATTAACGTAGACTTCGGTAAATGAAAATTTGTTAATAATCCATCAATCGCTTTCCAATTATATGGTGGATAAATAAATATATCTGTCCATCCTGAACATTCAGTAAAACTGCCATATTTATTCATTATTGTTTCCAATGTTCTTGTTGACGTTGTACCAACCGCAATGATTCGCCCACCATTTTCTTTCGCTTGATTTAATGTGTGTGCTGTATGATGTGACATGCGATAATACTCCGAGTGCATACGGTGATTCTCTACTTTTTCTGCGCTTACTGGGCGGAATGTTCCTAGTCCGACATGTAATGTGATCGTTGTAATATGGACACCTAATCCTTTTATTTCATCTAATAAATCCTTTGTAAAGTGGAGACCAGCTGTTGGAGCTGCGGCAGAGCCTTTTTCTTTTGCATACACTGTTTGGTAACGTTCATTTTCCGATAACTGGGCTTTAATATACGGTGGAAGTGGCATCTTACCAAGTTCATCTAATATTTCATAGAAGATTCCCTCATAAGAAAAGGTTAACTGACGCCCTCCATGCTCTAATATTTTCGTACAAGTTGCTTTTAGCCCCTTGCCAAATGTAATGACTGTTCCCAATTTTACTTTTTTTGCAGGTTTGATAAGCGTTTCCCACGTATCATTCTCAATGACATGTAATAAAAGAACTTCTATTTTTGCACCTGTGTCTTCTTTCACACCATACAATCGTGCTGGAAGGACTTCTGTATCATTCAGAACGAGACAATCACCTCGTTTTAAATAGTCTTTAATCGCCGGAAACGTTCGATGTTGGATTTCTTTAGTTTCCTTATCTAAAATTAATAAACGTGAAGCTGTTCTATCTTTTAATGGTGTTTGAGCGATAAGTTCCTCTGGTAAATAAAAATCGAATTCATTGGCATTCATAAAGTTTCTCCTTTTACGATCTTAACGGAATTTATTTATAAGTAAAAAAAGTAAAGATAAAATAATACTGACAACAATCGAGGTCATAAGGGGAAAGTGAAAAGTTACATTTCCCTTTTTGAAAGTGAAGTCACCTGGAAGCTTACCAATAAATGTCCAAAATATACCTATTATAATAAATACCATTCCAAGTACAATGAACATCTTTCCCATATTCATGATTCATCATTCTCTTTCATACCAAAATGGGCATATGCTTTCTGAGTAGCCATCCGCCCTCTCGGAGTTCGCTGGATAAATCCCATTTGTAGTAAATATGGTTCATAAACATCTTCAATTGTTTCTGGCTCTTCCCCAATCGTTGCAGCTATTGTTTCTAAGCCGACTGGTCCACCTTTAAAATCTTCAATAATTCCTTTAATTAATTTATGATCAATATGATCCAGCCCCACACTATCTACTTGTAACATGTTTAACGCTAAATATGTGACATCCAAACTTATTTCAGTCTCACCTCTTACTTGGGAAATATCACGGATACGCTTTAATAAACGATTCGCTATTCGTGGTGTCCCTCGTGAGCGACGTGCTACTTCAAGTGCTGCCTCATCTTGGATCGATGTATTAAAAATTTCTGCTGTTCGTTTAACAATTTCACACAATGACTCTTCATTGTAAAACTCTAAACGACTTAATATACCAAAACGATCGCGTAATGGTGCAGATAGTAGTCCCGCTCTTGTTGTTGCCCCTACTAATGTGAAAGGTGGTAAATCAATCTGCACTGACCTTGCACTTGGACCTGTTCCAATAACAATATCTAAAAAAAAGTCTTCCATCGCTGGATAGAGGATTTCTTCAACTGTCCGAGGCAAACGGTGAACTTCATCAATAAATAGAACATCCCCTGGCTCTAATGATGATAAAATCGCCGCTAAATCACCAGCCCGTTCAATAGCTGGACCCGATGTCGAACGAAATTGAACACCCATTTCATTTGCAATAATAGCTGCTAAAGTTGTTTTTCCCAGTCCAGGCGGGCCATATAATAGAACGTGGTCAAGTGGTTCATTTCGCATTTTAGCTGCTTGTATAAAAATATGTAGGTTTTCTTTAACCTTATCTTGTCCAATATATTCATCTAATCGACTTGGACGTAAACTCAATTCAATGGTTTCGTCTTCTTCTAATAATTCTCCGTCAACCATCCGTTCTTCCATCTCAATGACCCCCTTCTATTTTTTAGCGAATAATGTAAGTGCCTTTCGAATAATCGCATCTGTTTCTTGAATATTTTCCTTTTGGATATACGGCATAACAGTCTTAATTTCTTTATCTGTATACCCGAGAGCAGCTAATGCCGCTTTAGCTTCTTGATATTGATCTTTTGATCCTTGAACTGCCACATCTTTTGACATATCTGGTGTAGATAATGAAAACATCGACGTTAACTTTCCTTTTAAATCAAGTATCATTTGTCGTGATGTTTTCTTTCCAACACCTGGAAAGCTTGTTAAATACTTCGCATCTTCCCGTTCAATAGCTGCGACAAATTGTGCAATATCAATATTAGCCATTATGCCAATAGCTCCTTTTGGCCCAATACCTGAAACAGAAATGAGCTGCATAAATAGTTTTTTCTCATCTTGTGTTTGGAATCCGTACAATAATTCTGCATCTTCTCGTACATGGTGATATGTATAGACTTTAATTTCCTTATTTAAGGACGTTTGGAAGATAAAGGGATTCGGACAAATGATATGATAACCGATTCCATTTACTTCAACAATGATGGATTCATCTAAAATTTCCCTTAAAACACCTTTAATATAGGCAATCATATATGATTCTCCTTTTTAGCCTTTACTTATTTTATCATAAACAACAAAATAGGGAATACGATGAAAAACTTCCATCCTTAAGAATGGAAGTTTTTCATGTTAATCATTTAACTGCATATTATGATAAATATCTTGAACATCTTCACTTTCTTCAAGCATATCAACTAAAGCATGCATTTTTTCTTTATCTTCCACAGACACTTCTGTATATGTTTGTGGCAGCAATGTTATTTCTGCTTCTTCCAAGTGATATCCTTTGTCAACTAAATGATCTCTTACTTCTTTAAATTGTTCTGGCAATGTTAATATTTCAAATGCCTGTTCTTGAGTAAGAATATCATCTGCACCTGCTTCTATTGCCTCTAAAGTTAACTCTTCTTCATCGACTTCAGCTTCATTCAATATAGCGATATAACCTTTCCGCTCAAACATAAACGATACGCTACCAGTTTCTCCTAAGTTACCACCATTTTTACTAAAGGCATGACGAATTTCAGCAGCTGTGCGATTTCGATTATCAGTAAGAACATGCACAATGACTGCTACGCCACCAGGACCATACCCTTCGTATGTTACTTCTTCATAACTAACGCCGTCTAATGTTCCTGTTGCTTTTTTGATGGCTCGTTCAATATTATCATTCGGCATATTATCAGCCCGTGCTTTTTCAATGACAGTTCTTAATGCCGGGTTCATTTCTGGATCGCCGCCACCTTCTTTTGCCGCTGTATAAATATTTTTAGCATGACGCATAAAAATTTTGCCTTTTTTTGCATCTTGTGCACCTTTACGTCGTTTTATATTATTCCATTTTGAATGACCCGCCATCGGTCTAACTCCTCTCTCTATCGACAAAAATTTCATTTCTTATTTTAAAAACGTCCTATACTATAATATAGCAAATGATGAGAGAGAGTTAAAGGTGAAACTCATTTTATTCACCAAACCAACTTTCTAGCAATGTTTCAGGATTATCGACTTTTTTAGCACGAAGCTCCCGCATCCGATCCCAATGAATATGATCAGTGTAAACGACAACTGTTTTATTCGGAACAATCTCTTCAACTGATTTCTTTATATCGATTGCAACGTTTTTATCCTCTTGAAAGCGATTGTTCAATAAAATACCGATGACTACTCTGTCTTTCGTAGAAGCAACTTGAGCTTGTTTAATTTCCTTGAATGTCTTAAGATGTGCTTCAAGTCTTACCGATTCAGCATTAGTGAAAATATCTGAATAACGTTCTTTATCCGGACCTTTGTTATAATCACGATACGTTTGAGGATAGCCACCTTGCTCACCAATCGATTTATCACGAACACCTAGCCTGTCTCTTTGTTGTTGTTTAGTCTCAAAATGGATTGGTTCGGTATTGTTTTTCACAGCATTTTCATTTTGGTTAGAATATCGGGGTGCACAGGCTACAAAATTTAAAGCAATGAGTACTATGATAAATCTTCGCATATCAAAAACCTCCTTATTCTTATTTTGAATAGAGGAGGTTTTTTTACACATGGTATTATTCGGTGAAATAAAACGGTGTTGGTATGTTGCGTTTATGTTCTGTCCGTTTATGCATCGTTTTTATAATGTTCTCATGTTCTATTGGAATCGGATGACCATTTAAATAAGCATCAATCATATCATAAGTTGTTCCCATTTCTATTTCATCTGTTTGACCTTCCCATAAATCTGCACTCGGTTCTTTCTCAATAACTTCCTTTGGTACACCTAAAAATTCAGCCATTTTACGGACTTCTTCCTTTGTTAAATCAATAAGAGGTAATAAATCAACGCCTCCATCACCATATTTCGTGAAATAACCTGTATACCATTCTGCTTTATTATCCGTACCAACGACCAAATAATTATAATTCGTTGCAACTGTATAAAGAGTACTCATTCGTAGTCTAGCCCGCAAGTTTGCATCTGCTAATCGGCGGTTGTCATCATTTATATCCTCATTTAATTCTTTACAAATTCGGCTAAACATTGCTTCATGAATGGAAGTTAAATCAATTGTCATCTCTTTTATACCACAAGCTTCATTGACTTGTTTAGCATGTGCCATATCAACAGGGTTGCTTTTAATTGGCATGATGACACTAATCGATTGATTAGGAAATGCCTTTTTTATTAAAAATGCGACAACTGCAGAATCTAAACCGCCACTAACACCAACGACCAGTCCCTTTGTATGTGACAATGCCACTTGTTTACGTAGCCATGTAACTATAGCTGTTACTTTTTCTTTCATCAACTTTCGCCCCTCTAAAAAGGTGTTCATAACTATATCGTATTCTTCTATAGTTTAGCAAAGATAACCGTACTTTACACATGATTTACATTAAAAAAGAGACGATGACTCGTCGTCTCTCTTATTTTTGATTATCGTTATGAATCATTGATGATTGTGGTGGATAAAACGGCGTCTCAATATATGGCGGTCCTTCTCCTTGAATCTTCACAGCTTCATAATATGGGTTAACTCGCTGCTCATTAACTTCTTGACGAACGTACATATGTGGATCGATGCCAGGATAAACTAAAGGTGACATATGATTCATTTGCTGAAATCCTTCATGATACATACATTTATGACATATTGGCATTGGCTGTTCATGATACAAACATGGATTTAATGGCATATGGCATAAAGGGATACAAGGAATTAATGATGGTATAGGATATGGATATGCTTGGTGTTTAACCGGTGTTTGCTCATAAATTTTCTCTTTGTCATTTTCTAGTTCCTCTTTCTTAGGCATCTTCATTTCTGGTAATTGAGTTTGTTCCATCATTGGGACTTGCTGTACTGTAGGCAATTGTAACATGGGCATTTCAGGAAGTTCTGGCATTATAGGCATAATCGATTCCTGTATAGGCATTTTTTCTTCCTCTTTAACCAATTCTTTTGTAGATTCTTTTTTTACTTGAGCCTTTTCCTTTTTAACCGGTTGTTCAGATACAACAAGATTTTCATAAGGATGCTTTATTTCTTCAACTTTTTTTTGGACTGTTTTCTTAGGGACTGCTTTTTCAATGCCAGGAATTTTAATTTTCATTCCAGGCATAATCATATCTGGAGTAGCTAAGTGAGTATTCATTGCTTTTAATTGTTCAAAATCAACGCCATATTTTTTAGCGATATCCCATAGCGTGTCGCCTTTTTGTACAATATGAATTTTCAAGTTCATCTAAACTCCTTTCCTTTTTAATAAAGCTGGGCGTTTCACTCTATATCAACATATGCAAAAGTAACCATAATGTTGAACTCATTCACTTGATTTCCGAAAAATTCATAAAAGACTAGGGTAATGCTTAATTGTAAAATAATCCCGAAGTGAGTCAAAATACGATTGAACGATAATAGCTCTCTTATGAGCTTCACTGACATTGAAGATCAACTTAATATTAACTTGGGTGATAGCTGATCTCTCAATACTAATTAATAAAACTATTATGATAATAAGTGACAAAAAGAAAAGCGGATTTAGCTCTTTGACATAAAAAGCTAAAACCGCTACAATGTAGTTTTATTTCGTCTACTTTAAAAGGACTCATTCATTTGCCTAGCATCTTTAGAAGTATAATTTACAGTCGTTCATGCTTCAGAACTGAGTATATCTACACGTTCAACAAATTCCATCTGCTTCAAATCATGGATTAACGTTTCTATATTTTGGTTAATCTCTGAAATATCGAGTGTTAAAGTAACATTTGCTTTTCCTAACGTCGGAATCGTTTGATGAATTGTTAACACATTACAATTAGCTTTAGCTACGATGTCAAGAAGTTTAGATAATGTACCTGAACGATCTTCTAGATGGAAAAATAAGGTGAGCATTTTCTCTTTTACCATAGCATGAAATGGAAAGACAGCATCTTTATATTTATAAAATGCACTTCTTGACAAGTCAACCTGCTGAACAGCCTCATATATTGTTTTTGCTTTTCCACGTTCTAGTAGTTCTTTAACTTCAATCGTCTTTAACATCGCTTCTGGTAAGACATCATGTCTAACTAGAAAAAACTTCTCCTCTTTATTTTTCACATATAATCCCCCATTTTACCTAATCCATAAATTCAAATTCATAACCTAATATTCGAACTGTATCACCGTCTTTAGCACCTTTCTCTCTTAATTTACTGTCAACCCCCATTGCCCGCATTTGTCGTGCAAAGCGTTGGATTGCTTCATCTCTCGTAAAATCGGTCATTTTAAAAAGTCGTTCAATCTTCTCACCTGTCACCATAAACGCACCATCGTCATCTCTTAATACCTCAAATGGTACTTCCTTTTCTTTATGGCGATAAACTATCTTTTCATTCGTACTCTTCTCGATTGTTTTCTGTTTTGGAATGCGTTCAAGTAGATCTGCTGTTCTATATAGTAATGTTTCAACCCCTTGTCGTGTCACAGCTGAAATAGGATAAATTGGGATATCATTACTTAGTTTCTGTTTAAATATTACTAAATTTTCCTCTGCACCGGGCATATCCATTTTATTAGCTGCAATAATTTGTGGACGCTCCATTAATGCTTCATCATAAGCTCTTAACTCTGCATTAATCTGTTTATAATCTTCGTATGGATCTCTTCCTTCCATTCCAGACATATCAATGACATGAATAAGGATACGTGTTCTTTCAACATGGCGAAGAAACTGATGTCCTAAACCGACACCTTTATGTGCCCCTTCAATTAAACCTGGTAGATCAGCCATAACAAATGTACGATGATCTTTTGTCTCTACAACACCTAAATTAGGCGCTAATGTTGTAAAATGATAATCGGCTACCTTTGGTTTTGCTGCACTTACAACTGATAAAAGCGTTGATTTGCCAACACTTGGAAAACCTACTAAGCCGACATCTGCAATAACTTTTAACTCAACTCTAACTGTCAATTCTTCACCTGGTTCACCATTTTCAGCTATATTAGGTGCAGGATCACGTGGTGATGCAAATCTTACATTACCACGACCACCACGACCACCACGAGCGATAACAGCTTGTTGCTCATGTTCTGTTAAATCAGCAATTAATTCATTTGTTTCTTCATTATAAACTATTGTCCCTGGAGGTACGGAAACGATAAGAGGATCGGCGTCTTTACCATGTTTATTTTTACTCATCCCGTTTTCACCACGTTTTGCTTTAAAATGGCGATTATACCTAAAGTCCATTAATGTACTCAAACCCTCATCTACTTGAAAAATGACATCGCCACCTTTCCCGCCATCACCACCTGCTGGACCACCCATTGGAACATATTTTTCTCTGCGAAAGGCAACGATACCGTTTCCACCATCGCCCGCTTTTACATATATATTAACTTGATCAACAAACATATATTTCACACCTTTTTATGTAATGCAACCGAATGTGTTGCAGTTATCTTGTTATTTTCAATTGTATAAGAAACTGTCTTTACATTAAACTGACGTTTTTGTAATAAAGAAAAGTCTCCTAATAATTCAATTTGTATCGTCATATTTTCTTCTCGTTCGATTAGTTTAACCTTACCTTCAGAAATTTGCTTATGATTGACACTGTTACATAATTGCTCAATCATTTCTTTACTTTTTGAAAGAATGGTATGATCAAGATGTTCAATTCCTTGGGAAAAATTCAATATTTCATATTTTAATGGAAACAAATTTTTATCTAAAGAAAAAGTAAATAACCACCAAGTAAATTTAGGGATATCTAGATTGAACAAACGACGCTCTTGCTCATAATCTTCTACTATTTTCCCTATTTTATCAATTGCTAACTCCAACTTATTTATTTGCATATATCCTTGGATTATTTGTAATTGATTCATCAACTCATGGCGGCGATATTGCAATAAACGAATAATCTTTTTCTCCATTCTATCACTTCCTTACCACTTGAAGAAAATTATAACAAATTATAAGATAGAACGATACTATGACAATAAAAAGAGACTGGGAAAAATCTCTAAAAGATGAAAAAGCTATTGTTGTTCACTTTTTCCTTATGTCTCAGTCTTCTTCTCCTTATGATAAGGATAGAACGTGAATGATATTAAAGCGAGCTGAGGTTTGTTTAATTTGTAAAGAGATACTACAAACTATTGTCGGGTATTATTCGCTACGTTTGAACTTTTGGATGAAATCATGTGGAGTAGAGTGAGCTACTCTACATGGATTTGAAGATTTATGCGTAACCATGCGGAGTGGAG
>NZ_JACHHA010000002.1:251586-357547 GCF_014202495.1 Cerasibacillus quisquiliarum
AGCTATCTACTCTGCATGGATTCAAAGATTTGGTCGTAACCATGCGGAGTGGAGCTATCTACTCTGCATGGATTCAAAGATTTGGTCGTAACCATGTGGAGTGGAGCTATCTACTCTGCATGGATTCAAAGATTTGGTCGTAACCATGCGGAGTGGAGCTATCTACTCTGCATGGATTCAAAGATTTATGCGTAATCATGTGGAGTAGAGAATTTTACTCGTTTCCAATTTGGATTTTTTGTATGTTATCATCTAATAGATGATAACAAATATAAAAAACCGCAAAATGGATGTAGAACCAGTTTTGGATTCCTGAAGGCTAATTTGTCATTCTGATTTTCGGTTAGAGGGAAATCGAAAGTAGAAAATGAATGAGCATTTGCATTAATGGCGGTAAACTTAAGAAGTATACCGTCAAAATACATAATCATAACAATCCGAAACAAAAAAGAAATTGCGGAAACAACATTTTAATGTTGATTCCGCAATTTTTCTCTTTAAGACTGGTTTTGTCCCAGCCATTATGCTTTAACAGATACTGGATAAACACTAACTTTTTTACGATTGCGTCCATAACGCTCAAATCGAACAACACCATCAACTTTAGCAAACAATGTGTCATCTCCACCACGACCTACGTTTTCTCCCGGGTAGATTTTAGTTCCACGTTGACGGTAAAGAATCGATCCACCAGTAACAAATTGTCCGTCGCCTCGTTTAGAGCCTAAACGTTTTGCTCTAGAATCACGGCCATTACGTGAGCTTCCGACTCCCTTTTTGGTAGCGAAAAATTGTAAATCTAAACGCAACATAACAAGCACCTCCTCAATGATAATGTATCTTGATAAACTCACCGTAATCTCGTTCAATTGTTTCAAGTGAAACGACCATACCTTCTAACAAAAGCATAGCCTTTTCCCTTGTCTTTCGTTCAAGATGAGAAGGTAATGTAACACGAAGATAGCCACCTTCTTCACCTTGATCTATACCAAGATCTATTTGACATAATTCAGTCACAGCATTTATCGCACCAAATGATACAGCAGAAACTGCTGCACATACAAGATCGTGTCCATATGGACCACTTTCTGCGTGTCCAGACAGTTCAAAAGCTGTGATCTCTCCTTGTTTTCGATAAATATAAACAGTAATCATGACATCGTCCTCTATGTGTCATTTTAACTTATAGACTAATTTTTTCGACAACTAATTTAGTATAAGGTTGACGATGTCCTTGTGTACGTTTGTAGTTTTTCTTAGGTTTGTATTTAAAAACTCTAATTTTCTTTTGACGACCTTGTTTTTCAACTTTAGCTGTAACTGTTGCTCCTTCAACATATGGGGAACCAACTTTTACATCATCGCCACCTACAAACAATACTTTATCAAAAGTAACTGTTTCATCTACATCCGCAGATATTTTTTCTACATAAATTTCTTGGCCTTCAACAACTTTTACTTGTTTGCCACCTGTTTCAATAATTGCATACATGAATTGCACCTCCCTAAGACTAAGACTCGCCATACAGGTACCATTACGGTTTTACGATAACCTGTTCTGAGCGGTTGTAGCACTGGTGCTACGTTTAACAAATTGATTTTACCATATTAAGATTGGTCGTGTCAATGTTTTTTTAAATTACTTCTCCAATTGAATGATAGACATATTTATCCCGAAAGTAATATGTTAAACAATCAGATTCATTGAGGATTTTTTTATTGTTCCCTGGTAAAACAACATAAACAATATGCTTCCGATCTCGATGGAATAAATAAAAAATATCAATTAAACGAACACGATTATGAACAACGAGAGATTTCGTTTTTTTATAATTCGTCTTTCCTTGATAACGATTTAATAAGAAACGCATAAATACATAATAACGTCTTCGCCATTCGGAAATATTCTCTAATAATAAGAAACAAATAACAAAAAACAATGTTAAATGAAAAGGGATCATAAACAAAGCAAGGAAACCTATTAAACAAACGCATACAGACCAAACTAATACTAAATGGTAGGCCTTTCGAAAAGGAAAAAGTAATGCCAAACCATATAATAGGAGTTTGCCCCCATCAAGTGGCCAAATAGGAAGCAAATTAAAGATTAAAATAACTGTATTATAAAAAAAGAACATCGCTAAAAGGGATTCAGGAAATAAAGTTAAACGATCTAAAATAAAATATAGGATGTAAATAAAAACATGTTGTACCGGACCTGCCAATGTAACTAACAATTCTTCATGTAAAGGTCTTGTCCCATGTTCTTCTGTTTCCATCACTCCGCCAAAAATCCAAAACATAATGCGACGTATACGCCATTTAAAAAATAAAGCCATCATGACATGACCTAACTCATGGATAATGACAATACTTAAGATGATAAATAATGATATAAATGTCCCGGTTACAAAGGATATTCCGATTAATAATAAAAGTAAAGGATGCACATATATAGTAGGATATTGCTTATTTTGCGTCATCAATACGGATCACCTGTAAAGGATCAAGATAGCGATTATTTTTTTCAACTGAAAAATAAACATGCTCACTTTCTTTCGACGGTTTAAAAGTACCAATCCTATCTTTTTCTTTTACAGCCTGGTATAAATGGACATTTAAAGAACTTAAAAATCCATATGTTGTTTGACTTCCATCCGCATGTTGGATAACGACTGTTTTGTCTGTCAATCGATCATTTCCGGCGAATATAATCACACCACCTTTTAATGCTGTTACAACTTCCTCACGTTCAGGCGCGATTAAAACACCCTTTCCATTAGCTGAGAATGATTCTTTAATATGTCCATTAACTGGTAATACGATATCTTCCTGATCTGTTACTGCTTTATCATAAGAATATAAGAAAGGATTGCCAAACGTTTCTTGGTACCATTGATTCACTTTTGCGAAAGGGAATTCTTCTTGTAAAACAGATCTTGTCCATTGTTTAACCATTAGCAAGCGACTCGACTCGGATTGTAAAATTAAAGCTGAACTCATAAAGAGCATCAATGATAAAACACCTTTAATAATAAACGATGTTGACGATTCAGCTTTATACGATTTCTTTGCTACATCTGGAAACATTTTGTAGTATCCATGTTTTTCTTCTTCTTGAGGAAATGGATCAAATTCGTCCAATGTTTCCTTTTCTTTAGTTATTGTCGATAATCTTCGAAGACTCTTTCGCTTATTAATCGCTTTTCGAACATTTCTAATATCTCTATTCATCTGCCTCACAATCCTTTATAACTATTTGTACATATGTATGAAAAATACGCCAATATATGATTGTAAAAGCATGAAAAAAAGATAAAGAACAGTGTAATCTATTCTTTATCCTGAAAACTGATAATATTTTATGAGCCCATACCGAAAAAATGTTTCATTTTTTGAAATAGGCCTTTTTCTTCTTCCAAAGATTGTAAAGGAACACTTTCACCGAGTATTCTTCGGGCAATATTTCGATAAGCAATCGCTGACTTCGGTTTTGCTTGTAAAGCAATTGGCTCACCAGCGTTTGATGCTTTTATAACTTCGTCGTCATCTAACACAATACCAATTAAGTCAATTGATAAAACTTGTACAATTTCATCGATATCAAGCATATCACCATTTTTCATCATATGGTTGCGGATGCGGTTAATCACAAGATGAGGTGGCTCTATGTCTTCTTGTTCTAATAACCCGATAATACGATCAGCATCTCGAACACTAGACATTTCTGGTGTTGTAACAACAATTGCTTTATCTGCACCAGCTACTGCATTTTTAAAACCTTGTTCAATACCTGCGGGACAGTCAATAATGATATAGTCATATGTTTGTTTTAGTTCACTAACAATTTGAACCATCCCTTCTTCAGTAATAGCTGATTTATCACTCGTTTGGGAAGCAGGTAATAGCGATAAATCATCAAATCGTTTATCCTTTACGAGGGCTTGATTTAACTTACATCTGCCTTCTATAACATCAACAATATCAAAAATGATTCGGTTTTCTAATCCCATAATAACATCAAGATTTCTTAAACCAATATCAGTATCAATAAGGCATACTTTTTTGTCCATTAATGCTAAAGCTGTACCGATATTTGCCGAAGTTGTTGTTTTGCCAACTCCACCTTTTCCGGATGTCACAACGATTGCTTCACCCATTTTGCATTCTCCTTTCAAGTTCCAGAACGTTCCTTCGTTGTCGTGTCAATTGTTGCAGACGCTCAATCATGATTTTATCTTGCTCTAAATCAACGAATCCACATTCCATATAGACTCCATCTGACTCATAATCAGGTGCCCGACTAATGTAATTAGCAATACGTAATTGTGTTGGTTTCATATAAGAAGCTGCAATTATGGCTTTTTTATTTCCATTTAGCCCTGCATGTGCAATTCCTTTTAAACGTCCCAAAACATAAACATCGCCCGTTGAAATAATTTTTCCACCAGGATTAACATCCCCGATTAATAACACGTCACCTTTAACTTGTAACACTTGCCCAGACCTTACGACTCGGCGAAAAACTTTGACTTCTTGGTTTTCTTTCCATTTCTCCATTTCTTCTTTGTGAATAACAGCTGAATCAAACATGTCAACCGTAAAATAATGGCCCTTTTCGATAATATGTCTAATTTCATCTGTATGTTTTCGAGACAAATAACGGTTACCAAGTTGCACTTTAACAGGAATAACTGGTTCCCCTTGTTTTGGTGTTACTGTCGTTATCTTCTCTTGTAATTCATTAATCAATTCATCGAAGGAACATAAATCATCCATGAACAAAGTCAATCCTTCTTCTGTTCCTTTTATTGTTATTAACTGTTTCTTCTGTTCTAGTTTCATATAGTCACCTCATCCGACAGATCTGACAGCGTTCAATTTATGATATCATTTCTTTTTCTATTTTAACTTTCCAGTTGGACAACCATTTTACAACAAAAGGATAAATCATCATTAAAAATACGATATTTGCAATGACGGTAGGTATTAAGCGTAAAATGACATATTCTTTCCACTGAATTTGTATCAAACCGATAACGATATAAATCAATTGAATCAAGACTTCCATCGTCACAATCCCGACTGCACTGAAAATAATGGCTGATAACAAATTCGCTTGCAGTAAGCGCGATATCCCTTTTATCATATAAATTGTTATCGCATATGTAAACATATACACACCAAGTATATCAGTATAAACAATGTCAATCATCAGCCCAAAAATAACAGCATAATAGATAGATCTATATTCTTCTTCTCTTTCAAAAAAAATCACAATACAGATGAGAAAAATAAATACCCAGTGTGGAATGAGAATAAAGTCAGCTTGGACAAGACTATTCGGTAAAAAACTTTGTGAGACACCTTCAAATACCATGAAAGAAAAGAGGATGAGAGGAATATAAAAGCGAATCATTCCTTATCCCCCTTTTTATTCGTTCCTTCTTCTTCATCAAGAGTAGGTAAATTACGATCGACTACAATCACATTGTTTAATTCATGCATATTTGCTGCTGGCTTTACATACGCTGTTTTTGTTAAACCGTATTGATCTAAACCAACATCGATGACTTTACCAATAGGAAGTCCTGCTGGGAAAACGCCCCCTAATCCGGATGAAACGACAAGCTCGCCCTTTTTTAAATCTTTATCAGATTCATCGATAATCCGAAAAATGAGCGATTCGGTTTTCTCATCATACTGCTCGATCAATCCGAAAATACTTTTTTTACCTTTACGTGATACAGTCGCTGAGATACGATTAAATTGATCAAATCCTGTTAAAAGTTGGACGGTAGCTGTACGATCTGAGACTTGAGAGATTTTCCCAATCATTCCATCTGGTGTCATAACTGCCATATTAGTTTTTACACCGTCTTTTTCTCCTTTGTCAATGGTTACCTGCTCCAGCCATCTTTCAGGAGAGCGAGCTATAACCGTCGACTGAATCGCCTGATAATCTCTAATTGAATCAGACTTATCAACCAACTTCCTTAATTCTTCATTTTCTTCTTTTAATTGTTGAACATCATAAATAAGCCTTTTATATTCACCTAACTTTTCCTTTAAAAGCCGGTTTTCTTCGTACATGTTTTTCATGTCGCTGATATTACTGACGATATTTGAAACATAATTAATTGGTTTGTGAACGACACTTTGAAACCATCCAACAGTATCATGAATCATTTTCTCCGGTTTAGATAAATTCTCACGGTTACTTAATGAATATCCGATTAATACGACCAGAATAATCATACCTATTAAAATGATAAATAATCTTTTATTACGTAAAAAATGCAATACGAACACCTTCTTATTCAAGGGTTAGATGAGAAGATACATTCGGCTGAGAACGAAAATGTTGAATGTAATCTAACGATTTTCCTGTTCCATTAGCAACACTATCTAACGGATCTTCAGTTACAAAAACAGGTATTTTTGTCTCATCACTTATAACACGATCTATATTTTTTAATAAAGAGCCTCCACCAGATAATACAATTCCACGATTCATAATGTCTGCCGATAATTCTGGTGGTGTCTTTTCAAGTGTAACCTTGACTGCATCAATAATCGCATCAATCGTTTCTTTAAGTGCATCAGTTAATTCATTAGCCTTAATTGAAATGGTCTCTGGTAAACCAGTTAGCAAATCACGACCACGCACTTCAACAGATTCATTTTCATCTGTATTTTGTGCGGAGCCAATGGTTAACTTTAATGATTCAGCTGAACTTTCTCCAATCATTAAATTGTACGTTTTACGAATATGGTAAATAATCGCTTGATCCATATTATTACCTGCGACAGGGATAGAACGACTCGTTACAATACCACCTAGTGATATAACTGCAACTTCTGTTGTTCCACCTCCAATATCTACAATCATGCTTCCCGTTGGCTCCCATACAGGTAAACCAGCACCAACAGCAGCGGCAAAAGGCTCTGCTATTGGAAAAGCATCTTTGGCGCCAGCTTGTTTAGCAGCATCAATAACTGCACGCTCTTCTACCATTGTAATACCAGATGGGACACAAACCATGACATTCGGCTTTCCAGCAAAACGACTACGTTTGCGCATTGCCTTCTTTAAATAATACTTTAACATTAAAGCTGTCGTTTCAAAATCAGCAATGACTCCTTCTTTCATTGGTCGAATCACAGAAATTGATCCCGGTGTTCGTCCAATCATATGCTTAGCATCATTGCCGACTGCTTCTATTTCACCAGTTTCCATATTTTTTGCTATAACGGAGGGTTCACGTACAACAATTCCCTTTCCTTTAATAAATACGAGTGTATTCGCAGTTCCTAAATCAATCGCCACATCTTGTGAAAAATTAAATAATCCCAAACTTATCTCCCTCTCCTAGTTAGCACAACTATATCAGTTATTCTATAAACATAAACGATTAAACTTACATAATCGTTATTCAAAAAATTTAAGAAGCGCCAATTTCATACAGTGGAAATGGCGCTATTAAAATCTGTCTATTTAATTATACGAAAAAACAACAAAAATTGATAGTACTATAAGTATCCTTTCTCTTTTAATGAAACAAATTTACGATCTCCAATGATTAAATGATCTAAAAGTTCAATACCGACAATTTTACCTGATTCAACAAGTCGCCTCGTTACATGGATGTCTTCTTGAGAAGGTGTTGGATCGTAGGGTAGAGTCAATTGCGCCAACAGACGTTGGATTCAAAGCTCCCCCTCAGAACCGTACGTACGCTTTTCAGCATATACGGCTCGCCAGTTGAGTCTATGAAGTCTTACTTTAAATTTAAATATCGAACATCTTTTAATCTGATAAAGGAAAGGAATTCTGTTCTTCCGGCTACTTGATTATCCTTAACTGTCAAAAGACCTTGATTATGTTTACGTAAACGTTTGCCAGTTCTTTTTACCGTACTACGCTTTTTATTGGCAATTGTTTTAAGAAAGCTACTTTCCGCTAAATAAAATAATCTTCCTAAATTAGAGAAATTATTTACTAAGCGATAATACTTAGCCACTGATAACAATTCACGATTATATATCCGCATGATATCTAGCTCAGAATAATGTAGTAGGCTCGGCCTATGTGTACTTTTAAATGTTCTTAAGTTTCCATAACGTTTTACTGCGGCATATTTAATTAATTCATAACTTGGAATTTCTAATCCAATTCCTCTATTTGTTTTACTATGGAGTTTAATCTTATGTTTTAAAAAAAGAAATGATTTCTCTATATGAGCGAGTGAAAGGTTAAGTTGGGGCAATAGATACATTTTCTTAATGATTTGTTGACAGTCGGCAAATAATTTCTTCGCCTTTTTCTTAGGACCTTGTATTCCTATGACAAACTCTGTCCTATAGCGCACATATTTTATACATTTATCTCTCACTACGATTCGTTTCATATGATGATCAAATCGCTTTAAATACGAATCGATGAGTATTCTATTAAAACGTGAATTTGGTTGTTTTTGCGGGCTGATTATTTCTCCTTTTATATACCATGTTACATGTTTAAATTCTTTTTTAATGGTCTTAAGAGCATTGTAATGATGACTTATCATAATTGTAAGACTCCTTCTCAACCTGTTTTTCTTCCCCATGCTAAACTCATTACGAGCAAACGTCGGGTACTATAAAAACTCCGTTGCCATATGATAAGACACTTAGGCAATCCCTGCATATGATATCAATTTAGAATTGTGATGGTTAGGTATCCCTTTCGACATTTTCTTCAGTCAGAAGATTGTCGGATAAAGCTTACACGAAAGATATTCTGGTGATATACCTTTCGTTTATCCTCATAACCTATTAGCTATCGTAGGTTATAGCGCACCCTCCGCACATCTGTCTAGGATTCAGGCAGTATAGCTTTTACCATACATCACTTGGTCTGAGGAACGGACTCGACTTGATAGCTTTATCGTCTCTTCCCCTTTTCACATCATGCTTTTGTCCCTTCATAAGTTTCCCCTGAAGGTTAGATGCTGACCACAAACATTGTAAGCACGTTTGGATGAATTATCATCACTAAATTGATACATTGTCCAGGCGCACACCAGATGGGTGATTATGAGCAACTATGATTGAGGCAGCTGAGCGTTTAACCGCTTCACGAAAAACTTCTCTAGGGTGGACGATTGAGGCGTTTAAACTCCCTATAAAAATTGTCTGACGATGAATGATTTGATTCTTAGTATCCAAAAACAGAACAACGAAATGCTCTTGATTTAATATACGTAATTCCTCCATTAAATAATTAGCGCCGTCCTCTGGTGAACGAATAACATATCGTTCACTCGAACGAAAATGATTCATACGCTTTCCTAATTCAATGGCCGCTAATATGATGACCCCTTTCGCTTCTCCAATCCCTTTGATTGCAGTTAATTCCTCTATGGTCGCGTCTCGTAATAACTTCAGCCCTTCAAAATGAACGAGTACACGGTGAGCTAAAGACATCACAGATTCGTTTTTTGTACCGCTACCTAGTAAAATTGCCAATAATTCTTGGTTCGATAGATTCCGCGCGCCATCATTTAATAGTCTCTCTCTCGGGCGCTCTGCTTTTGGTACATCACGTATCATAATATGTTGTCTAGACACTGATTCACCTCCTTTTCTATTTTAAACATAGTCAATAGGAACGAGAATTTCAAATAGCGAAAAATTGTTTTTTACGTAGTAACATATGCTAACTATTACTTTCTTGCTATGAAAGTTAATCTATATGCGTTTAAAAATTCATGGAAATGTACTATCTTCTAATGAATAGATGAAGTTCTCATAGGCAAGCCATATTTTCAAAAGAAATATGGCTGGATCCTTTGTTAAATCAGACAAAATAGGTTTACTACTATCAAGAAACTCCTGCATTTCTTTCGTTTTCATAGTTTGCTTATATAATTGTTCCCAACGTTCGAAATTCAAATCGTTATTTTCTGTATAAGCACGTAACGTTTCGTTCCATATAACTTGAAATGATGTTAACCATTCTTGTTCGACTTCAGTTAATGTATGACTCACTTCAGACGTTAACCATTGTTTAACGAATGTCTCGAGATTCTCTTGTTCATATAGCTTAATCATCTTTTTAGCAGCAGCTTCGTTACTCACAACATTAACAAAGAGATAATAATACCCATCTCGCTGCCAAATAACACCATCCACATCTTTACCTTGAAACTGAGAAAGCAATGCTTCGGCATTAGCACGTTCTGAAAACATACCTGCTTGTATAACGTATGCTTGTAATTCAGATAATAAATGTGTTTTTTTACTTTGTTTAGATCGTTTTGTATGATTAGCATGATGTGGTGCGGTTGTTTGACTTATATGTGTTGATTGATAGCTAGAAGTTTCGTCTAATGTGGCAAACATTTTTAACATTACAATACCGAAAATGGTACCAATAATAAGAGCTGAGCCTGTTGCAAACATAACATTCTTTTTCACGCGGGATGCTTGATGTCTTTTTGTAGAAGATAAGCTCGGTCTAGGTTTACGAATCATTTGCCTTTTATGTTTAAAGCTAGGCTTTTGATTTATCTTAAATGTGAGCTTTTTCTTTTTATTCATCTATTCATCTCCTTACCCTTCTATCATATGTCTCTTCACTCTAGCACATAATATATGAAAAGTAAGAAGAATTTTGTCAAATCTATACATATTAATATTGTTATTTCAAGTCATTATTTGTCACATTTCTACATCTTTTATAAACTGCCTGACAAGACTAATAAAGTGAAAAGAACCAACGACAAAATATCCTTCGTCTGTATCAATTGTTTCTTGCGTCAAGAGATGATTTATTAATCGTTTCCAATCCGATTCAAGGTGAACGTTTGGATGATGACATAAGTTCCCTAGTTCTGTAACGGAGATCGCACGTTCATGTGCAAAAGTTGTCAGTGTTATCGTGTCAAAAAATGGTTCTGCCATTTTTAGCATGGTCGCGAGAGCCTTGTCTTTAAAACCGGCAAAAATGAGATGATTGATTCGATGCTTCTTATTTTGCCACATCGTTTGCAAAAACACTTCCATTCCATTAGGATTATGAGCGCCATCAATGATGATAGATGGTGTAGAACATATTTGTTCATAGCGTCCTGGTATGATCACATTTTCTATAGCTTGAACTGCTTGAGAAAGGTTTATGTTTCTTTTTTGTTTTTTAAAAAGATACAGAACCATTAATGCAATGGCTGCATTATTTTTTTGATGCCGGCCTTTCATGAGTATTTTCATTTGTAATAAGCAAGTTTGGTAGCTCCATACGTGATAGGTATAACAAAATTCTTTTCCTAAGCGATATAACGGAGCATTGTTTAATTTAGCAAACTTTTCAACGACATATAATGATTCATCATCTAATTCTCCCACAACAATTGGAACACGATGTTTAATGATTCCCGCTTTATGTTCAGCGATTTCTTGTATTGTTTGACCTAAAAACTGTTGATGATCGATAGCTACAGTTGTAATAACGGAGATAATTGGTGTTATGACATTAGTTGTATCATCTTTTCCACCCATACCTGTTTCAATAAGAGATATATCTGCACGCAGCGAAAAATAGCTAAACGCAGCAGCTGTGATAATTTCAAATGTGCTAGGCCCCATATCAGCTTTATCCATCGCCATAATATGCGGATATAACATATTCATGATGCCTATAAATTCTTTTTCCGAAATAGATGTATCATCAAGTAATATATGACCACGCAAATCGGTCATACTAGGTGATGTAAATACACCGACATGATAACCACTATTCATTAAAGCATGGCTTAAATAATGGATCGTCGAACCTTTGCCGTTTGTTCCAGCTACATGAATAGCTATTAGTTTCTTTTCAGGATGTCCTATCCTTTTGAGTAAAGTCCGCATTCTATCAAGACCTGGCTGTATACCAAGTTTGTCGCGTGACTTCATAAACGATTCGATTTCATTCATATCTTTAAACATAGCGTACACCTTCACGATCTATATTGTTTTTTTATCATTTCGCTTGAATATCTTGTATAATTAAACAGTATAGCACAATTATTTGATGACCAAGGAGCGTTACATATATGACTCTTTCAGGATGGATTATTTATAATGGGAGCTTAAATAGTGAAAAGTTTATCGACTTTGCTTGCATGCTACAGTCAGCAGCTCATAAACAAAAAATGAATGCCATGATTTATAAAAACAACGATATTATGTCTTATTTATCATTACATCCGCAAATTATCCAAGATAAAAGAAAAGATTTACCTGACTTTGTTATATTTACAGATAAAGATATATATTTAGCTAAACAGCTCGAGTTACTTGGTATACGAGTGTTTAATCGTGCTAAAGCTATTGCCACAAGTGACGATAAAATTGCTACTTATCAACGATTAGCTGAGCTTCAATTACCAATACCTAAAACAATTGTTGCACCTAAGTCATTTACAGAGAAAATTTCTTCAAATTTTTATCAAATTGATCAGATTATCGAAAGATTAGGGTTACCGATGATAGTTAAAGAAGCATTCGGTTCATTCGGTGAACAAGTCTATCTTGTTAATACGAAGGAAGAGCTAAGAGAAATAATACAGACCATCCATGGTCGGCCTTTTATGTTTCAAGAATTCATTGAAACAAGCTACGGTAGAGACTTACGTTTACAAGTTATAGGCAGTCAGGTCGTTACAGCAATGAAGCGAACAGCTAAAGACGATTTTCGCGCCAACATTACAGCTGGGGGAACAATGGAAGCATATAAACCAACGAAATATGAAGTAGATCTAGCTATTAAAGCTACAAAGGCAATTGGTGCCGATTTTGCTGGTGTCGATCTATTATTCGGTGAAAATGATGAACCGATTATATGTGAAGTAAACTCAAATGCCCATATTCGCAATATATATGAGTGTACAAATATTAATCCAGCAGATGCGATTATTTCATATATTCGAAAGCAACTTTCAACAACAGGAGAGCAAATATGAGAATTCGCGGATGGCTTATTTATTCTAAACAAGATGCAAAAGAAAATATGAGTTTTATACAGTGGTTTTTAGATGAAGCAAAGAAGCTTGATATTCATTTAACGTTTATGCTAAGAGAAGATTTGCAAATCGGGATTATGAATCAAAAACCTACTATATTGAAGCAAAACAAACCGATTAAGCGACCACATTTTGCCATTGTTAGAACAGTCGAGCCATTGTTGCAATTACATTTAGAACAGTTAGGTATTAAAACATTTAATTCTTCATATATATCGCGTATTTGTAACAATAAAATATTAACTCATTTAGAAGTTAATAAACTGAACATCCCTATGGTTAATATGTTCTTCTATAATCGAAAAGATTTAACTCATAACCCGCCACTACCTTATCCGTTAATCATTAAAAATCCAACTGGAAGAGGTGGCCGGGAAGTATTTCTCGTTAAAAACAATCATGATTGGGTACATTTTTTACAACAAACAGCATTTGAGCATGTACTAATTCAAACAACTGACGTTCAACAAGGTAAAGATCTCCGTGTCTTTGTTATTGGAAAGAAAATCATTGGTGCTGTACTTAGAGAAAGTGATAACGATTTTCGTGCTAATTTTAAACTTGGTGGAAAAGCGACATGGTATGACTTATCACAACATGAAAGGATATTCATTCAAAGAATTATCAATCATTTTGACTTTGGCATGGTTGGAATTGACTTTTTGTTCAGTTACTCTGGTGACTTATTATTCAATGAAATAGAAGATGTTGTTGGTTCACGTACTTTAAGTTCTGTTTCATCAATTAATACGGTTGGCAAATATTTATCTTTTATTAAAGATAACATAAAGTTAGAATATCAATAAAAAAGCCCAAGAAGACATCGTAACTTCTTGGGCCGTATTTTCTATCCTTTTAATTCTGCTAGGCGGTCTTTCACTTTTTGTTGTTTATCTAAATAATCGATTTCTTTTTGTCTTTCTTTTTCTACAATTGCTTCTGGTGCTTTTTCAACGAAACCTTTATTACTTAGTTTCTTCTGCACGCGTTCAACCTCTTTCGTCCATTTCTCCAGTTCCTTCTCTAAACGGGCAATTTCTTTATCGAAATCAATCAAGCCTTCTAATGGTAAATAGATTTGAGCACCTGTCACAACTGCTGACATCGCTTGTTCTGGGATATCTAAATCTATTCCAATATCTAATTGACTTGGATTACAGAAACGTTCTAAATAGAGGCGTTCATTTTCAAGTTCTTTTTGGATAGCAGCTGTTTCTGCTTGAATCATAAGATGAATTTCTTTAGACATTGGTGTGTCTACTTCAGCACGAATATTTCGAACAGCTTTAATGATATTAACGAGCCGATTCATTTCATTGGCAGCTTGTTCATCATGAAACTGTTCATTCACTTCTGGCCAACTTGCGATTGTAATGGACTCTCCTTTATGTGGAAGTTTTTGCCATATTTCTTCAGTAATAAATGGCATAAACGGATGTAGCATACGCATCGTCATATCAAACACATAAGCTAAAACAGAACGTGTTGTTTGTTTTTGAGCTTCATCGTCTCCATATAAAGGTAGTTTCGCCATTTCTATATACCAATCACATAGCTCATCCCAAATAAAGTTGTATAAATAACGACCTGCCTCGCCGAATTCATATTTATTCGTATTCTTTGTCACTTGTTCAATCGTTTCATTCAGTCGTGTTAAAATCCATTTATCAGCAAGTGATAAATCGCCTGTCAAATCTATATCTTCATACGTAAATCCTTCCATATTCATTAAAGCAAACCGAGACGCATTCCAAACCTTATTTGCAAAGTTCCATGTAGACTCAACTTTTTCCCAATAAAAACGTAAGTCTTGACCAGGTGTAGAGCCAGTTAACAAGAAATAACGTAATGAATCAGCTCCATATTTATCGATCACATCCATTGGATCAACACCATTACCTAATGATTTACTCATCTTTCTTCCTTCAGAATCACGAATTAAACCGTGGATGAGTACATCTTTAAACGGACGTTTTCCAGTAAATTGCTTAGATTGAAAAATCATGCGAGCAACCCAGAAAAAGATGATATCATAACCTGTTACAAGTACATCTGTCGGGAAATAACGCTTATAATCTTCAGCTGATTCATCTGGCCAACCCATTGTAGAAAATGGCCAAAGTGCAGAAGAAAACCACGTATCCAAGACGTCCTCATCTTGTTTCCAGTTCTCAATATCTTTCGGTGCCTCTTTACCTACATACACTTCACCCGTTTCTTTATGATACCAAGCCGGAATACGATGTCCCCACCATAATTGACGGGATATACACCAGTCACGAATATTTTCCATCCAGTGCATATATGTCCGCTCAAACCGCTCGGGAACAAAATTTACCTTCTCTTCTCCTTGTTGCATCTTGATAGCTGCTTCAGCTAAAGGCTGCATCTTAACGAACCATTGGGTCGATAAGTATGGTTCTACAACAGCTCCACTTCGTTCTGAATGGCCGACTTGATGGACATGTTCTTCAATTTTAAAGAGAACACCCATATCTTGAAGATCTTTTACAATTTGTTTACGACATTCAAAACGATCCATACCTTCATATTTTCCAGCATTCTCATTCATTGTTCCATCTTCATTCATAACAAGAACGCGTTCTAGTTGATGTCGATTTCCAATTTCAAAGTCATTCGGATCATGTGCTGGGGTAATCTTTACGGCACCTGAACCAAATGTCATATCAACATAATCATCAGCTATAATTTTAATCTCCCGGCCGACGATCGGTAAAATAACTGTCTTACCAATTAAATGTTGATAACGTTCATCATCCGGATGTACAGCAACTGCTGTATCACCTAACATCGTTTCTGGACGTGTTGTAGCAATTTCAATCGTTTCATCACTATCTTTTATTGGATAACGCATATGATAAAAATGACCTTTAACTTCTTCATATATCACTTCAATATCGGATAATGCTGTTTTCGTTTGTGGATCCCAATTAATAATATATTCTCCACGGTAAATAAGCCCTTTCTCATACAAGCGAACGAATACTTCTTTAACGGCATCTGACAATCCTTCATCCATAGTAAACCGTTCTCTAGAATAATCTAAACCAAGTCCTAATTTCGCCCATTGCTTTCGGATAAAAGTAGCGTATTCTTCTTTCCAATCCCATACTTGTTCTAAAAATTTCTCTCGCCCTAATTCATAACGTGACTTACCTTCTTCACGTAATTTCTCTTCCACTTTAGCTTGGGTGGCTATACCTGCATGGTCCATTCCTGGAAGCCATAGTACATCATAGCCTTGCATACGTTTCATTCGAGCAATTGTATCTTGCATTGTTGTATCCCAAGCATGACCGAGATGTAATTTACCAGTGACATTTGGTGGGGGTATGACAATTGAATAGGGTTCTTTTTCTGAATCTGATTTCGCTTCGAAATATTTACCATCAAGCCAGAATTGATAACGATTTTTTTCAACCTCTTGTGGATTATATTTCGAAGGTAATGGTTGATCTGACATAAAAATAACCTCCTTAAATAAATAAAAAACTTTTCGCCCATAAAGGACGAAAAGTCTACTTTCGCGGTACCACCTTTGTTTATAGGCATTTTATACCTATACACTTAAGTGAATTAACGGTCAAAACCGGCTTCTTCTACTCATTTTCAAAGAAGCTGCATCTGAGGCGACCTTCCAAACGATAACACCTAGGAAACTTCCAGCTTTTGCTTCCCTCTCTGTAAGGCTTCATGTTTGTACTCTTCCTCTTCATCGCATTTCATATTATTACAGTTAGTTTAACTAATAATAACGAAAAATGCAACATTGAAATGATTTTTACATATCTTTTTCATTCTGTTTCACAATATTAACCTTTATCATCATATGATATACCAAAACATTAAACACGTTTATGAGAATAGAGGTGTGATTCAATTTGGCACGTTATTACCGCTACCGCCTTCCACCGTGGGCACGAAAGTGTATCATAGTAATTGAACGTTGCACCTTACCTTTATTAATATTTCAATTAATTCGTACATTACTTTTTCCAACGACATTAGACGTTATTATATTAGCTGTCTTTGTTCTTTTATTCGTTGCATTCCATCAAGAGTGGATATAATGAACAACCCCTTGACGTGCTGACAAGGGGGATGTATTTATTTATTTTTCTTAATCGGAATATATAATAATTGCCCTTCTGAAACCGTATCATCTTCAAGACGATTTTTCTTTAAAATATGCAGTGACGTTGTTTTATAACGTTCGGCAATTGATTCTAATGTATCATCTTTTTGTACGATACAAAGTCGCATTTGTGTATATGTTTCTTCTTCACTTTGAATCATTTCTGATAGAAAATGATGGTGTGAAACTTCTTCTAATTCTTTATCATCTTCACGACTTTCCTCTTCTAATTTATCTTTTTCTTCCGTTTGTTTATTTTCTACTTCAGACATGATTACATCATCTTCTGTTCCTTCTGGTTCCGCTGTTATTTTTTCATTAGTCGGACTTTTTTCTTGTTCTTTATCTTTAGCAAAAAACTCATCTAATGACTGCGATTTTTTCTTAAATAATAGTCGGTCATCTTCTTTTGGCTGAACTGTTTCTTCTTCTAAGCCACTTTCTTCACGTAATTCAGGTAAAGTAGGAAGCCGGTTAGTCGTATCTCCTTGATCATTCATGTTAGCATTCTTTACTTTCTCATCGGACATCTGATTTGAA
This sequence comes from Cerasibacillus quisquiliarum, assembly GCF_014202495.1. Taxonomy (GTDB): domain Bacteria; phylum Bacillota; class Bacilli; order Bacillales; family Amphibacillaceae; genus Cerasibacillus; species Cerasibacillus quisquiliarum. Next base: position 269,332 of record NZ_JACHHA010000002.1, read on the forward strand.
TGGTCTGTTGTCATTTCCTTTTCTCGCTGTTTCAGCTCATCATGATCGACATGCGTAACCTCAAATGAAAAAACATCAGTATCTATTTCTTCATGAGGTGTTACATCGATGTTATCCTCGTTCATTCGTTCTTTTTTAGTCTTACTATAACCTAGAGTTTCCCCTTGTACACCTTGAATTTGAACCGTTGCATCAATGATTAATTTATCGGCACTTGGTAATTCATAATCAAAAGAAGCAATTTGCACTGCCACGTCATTCATATCTTTCACTCGATAGCTAGGTACAGATATTTCTACCGGAAAACGATGAGTAAATTGTGCTAAATTCTCACCTAATGATACCGTGTTCTCAATATAACGTTTAAAGTCGAAATCATTTAATGTAGACAATGAATCTGATTCTTCATTAAGGGATTCTTGAATGTATTCGCCTGATAACAAAATGACACCACGAATTGAATAATAATCATTAAAAGATTGGATAGAAATATCCGGATCAAGTGAAATATGCTTAATTTCAGAAATACCTTGCCCACCTTCCATAAAAAGTGATTCTTTTAAATCAAAGCTATACACAAAGGAATCATTAGTCAAATGTTTCACCCCTTTTATATACATGCGTTATCCGCACATTTATATCATCATTATCTATATGTTAGAAAATAAGAAAAAATGATAAAGTAAGTTGTCTTCATGCAAATGTTGTTACAAACTGAACAAAACATCATGTATGCTTATGTAATAGGTAGGTATCACATCGACTAAATGATTCACCAACTCAATCATATAATAGATGTTAAATAAAAGATAAGCGGAAAAACGTTGTTTCATTTTTCCGCTTAAAATATATAAGACATTATGCTATTATTATTTATTAATTGATGCAAATGCACGATCTATTGCCTCAACGGTCTTATCTATATCTTCATCTGTATGAGCAGTTGATAAAAATAATCCTTCGAATTGAGATGGTGGTAAAAAGATGCCTTCTTCTACCATTCTTCTATAATATTGTGAGAAATAATCAAGATTAGATTGTTGTGCTGTATCATAGTTAATGACAGGTTTTTCTGAGAAAAAGACGCCAAACATAGAACCTACACGATTGACTTGAATTGGGATGTCATATTTTTCAGACGCTCTTCTAAATCCTTCTTCAAGTCGATCAATCTTCTTACTAATCACATCATAATCAGACTCTGTTATAGCATCTAATGTTGCGTAACCAGCTGCCATAGCTAGTGGATTGCCTGATAATGTTCCTGCTTGATAAATCGGACCTTTAGGAGCAATTTGTTCCATAATTTCACGTTTTCCTCCGAAAGCACCAACTGGTAAACCACCACCGATGACCTTACCTAAACATGTCAAATCTGGATCAATATCATAATGACCTTGCGCACTATGATAGCCAACACGAAAACCAGTCATCACTTCATCAAATATAAGTAATGAGCCGTTTTCTTTTGTTATTTCTCTTAAACCTTCTAAAAATCCCTCTTGTGGTGGTACAACACCCATATTTCCACAAACTGGCTCTGTTATGACAGCAGCAATATCGTCACCGTATTTTTCAAACACTTGTTTAACTGCATCTAAATTATTATACGGTACGGTAATCGTTTGTTTAGCTATGTTCTCAGGCACTCCAGGACTATCAGGTAAACCAAGTGTTGCTACACCTGAACCAGCTTTTATTAATAATGAGTCACCATGTCCGTGATAACTTCCTGCAAATTTTACGATTTTATCACGGCCTGTATATCCCCGTGCTAATCGTAATGCACTCATTGTTGCTTCTGTTCCTGAATTAACCATACGAATCATTTCAACAGACGGCACACGGTCTATAACGAGCTGAGCTAATTTATTTTCCAAAACAGTTGGTGCACCAAAGCTGGAACCTTTGTCTATTGTTTCCTTAATTTTATTTACTACACGATCATCTGCATGTCCTAAAATAAGCGGACCCCAGCTCAGAACATAGTCAATATACTCATTACCATCAATATCATAAATCTTTGATCCTTTACCACGTGCCATGAAAATTGGGTTCATCCCTACTGATTTAAAGGCACGAACTGGAGAGTTTACCCCGCCTGGCATTAAGTTTACCGCTTCTTTATAAGCATCAATCGATTGAGTAAAATCTTTCACTTTATATCACCTCAAATAATATTTTATCCTTCTAATAACCATTTAGCTACATCTTTAGCATGATACGTAATCAATAAATCAGCACCTGCACGCTTCATAGATATGAGTTTTTCCATGACAAGGTTTTTTTCATCAATCCAACCATTTAATGCAGCAGCTTTAACCATCGAATACTCTCCACTTACATTGTACGCAACGATGGGGACATCATATTTATTTCGGACTTCGCGAACGATATCTAAATATGATAAAGCCGGTTTAATAATTAAGAAGTCTGCTCCTTCTTCGATATCAGACTGAGCTTCACGAAATGCTTCTCTCCGATTAGCCGGATCCATTTGATACGTTTTTCGATCACCAAATTCTGGTGTACTATCTGCTGCATCTCTAAATGGGCCATAGAAAGATGACGCATATTTTACAGCGTACGACATGATTGGAATATGCTCAAATCCAGCGTCATCTAATGCTTGGCGAATAACTGTAACAAACCCATCCATCATATTTGAAGGTGCAATAATATCTGCACCAGCCTTTGCTTGTGAAACAGCTGTCTCAGCTAATAAGTTAAGAGATGCATCATTATCAACATCATGATGATGGATAACTCCACAATGACCATGTGACGTATATTCACATAAACATGTATCAGCTATAACTAATAGTTTAGGAAAAGACTTTTTAATAAGTCGGGTTGCCTGTTGAACAATGCCTTCATCAGAATAAGCACCTGTTCCTGTCTCATCTTTATCGTGCGGGACACCGAACAGAATAATTGCTTGAATGCCTAATTGTTCAATCTCTTTTATTTCGTCATGTAATAAATCAAGTGATACTTGATACACACCTGGCATTGAAGGGACTTCCTGCCTAATATTCTCACCTTCAATGACAAACAGTGGGTAGATTAAGTCTTCAATACGTAAATGGTTTTCTCTTACAATAGAGCGCATTGCTTCTGAAGATCGTAAGCGGCGGTGGCGTTTAAAATCTAAGTTAACCATATGGATCAACCCTTTCTTATTGATTCGTTTTTTAACATGACATCAATCATACCCTCAATTGTAAACTCGGTCGGTACGAGAATATGTTTGAATCCAACTTCAACGGCTCGCTTCTTAGTCGTCGTACCAATTACGACACAATAGAGGTTCATATGTTTAATCAAGTTAAGCCCATTCATCTCAACGAAAGCATCGATTGTTGACGGACTCGTAAATGTGACATAATCTATTGTTCTTGATTGTAATGTTTGATGTAACTGTTCCTTAATTGCCATATTGAGTACTGTTTCATATACTTCCATTGATTCGTAGGCCATATTTAATTTATTAAAAGTTAGTGGGAGAACATTCATCGAACGATTCCCACGAACGAGTAAAAACGTCCCTTCTGTAGAAAATCTGGCTAAAAATTCACTTGCCATCGTTTCAGCATTGTAAATTGTTGGGATAAAATGTGCTGAATAGCCGTGTTGTTTTAAATGTCTTTCTGTCTTATGCCCGACTACCGCAATCTGTTTATTTTTTAATACGTCGTTTGAATAGCCGTAATGCTTTAAAAGGCGAAAAAAACAATCAACGCCATTAGCACTTGTAAAAAAGATCCATTTAAACGAATGCATTTGACTTAAAATTTGTTCATTTACATCATGATTTTTACAATTTATTTTTAATAACGGTACCTCAACCGGGATGCCCTCAAACTGCTTAATTTTCTCTGCGAATTCTTTTCCTTGTTTTTTTTCCCGTGTCACTAGGATTTTCTTTTGATGTAAACTTTGTCCCATTAAACGTCAAGCTCCTCTTTTACTGAAGCAATAATTTGTGATGCACCTTTTTCTTTCATACGTTTAGCTGCTTCTGATCCCACTTCAATTGGATTATTTCCAGTAACTGTTTCTTTTAAAATCGTTTTACCATCAGGTGAACCAACTAATGTCGATAATGTGATTAAACCTTCCGCATTTATTGAAGCATAACCACCTATCGGGATTTGGCAGCCACCTTCAAGTAGACCAAGAAATGTTCGCTCCGCCTTTACACATGTCGCTGTCTCTTCATCATGAATGAGCGCTAAAATATCGTGGAGTTCATGATCATCTTCCCGACATTCGATAGCGAGCGCACCTTGACCTACTGCTGGAATACAAATCGTAGGATCAAGATATTCAGTAATGAGTTTTTCATCCATACCTACTCGTTTCATACCAGAAGCAGCTAAAATAATTGCATCATAATCTTCATCATATAACTTTCTTAAACGTGTTTCAATGTTGCCACGAATCCATTTAATTTGTAAATCTGGACGTTCATTTAAAATCTGAGCTCCTCGGCGCAAGCTGCTCGTTCCAATGATAGCATCTTCTGGTAAATCTAATAATGGCAAATCATTTTTTGAAACTAAAACATCTCGGTGGTCTTCACGAATCGGTATGCTTGATATGATGAGGCCTTCAGGTAAAATAGCGGGCATGTCTTTCATACTATGTACAGCAAAGTCAATTGTTTTATCGTACATGGCCTGTTCAATTTCTTTAACAAATAAACCTTTACCTCCCACTTTTGATAAAGTCGTATCTAAAATTCGATCTCCTTTTGTAACGATTTTCTTGACTTCAAATTCATTTTTCACTCCTGCCTTTTTTAATTGTTCAATCACCCAATTCGTTTGTGTAAGCGCTAAATTACTTTTTCTTGAGCCGACGATAATTTTTCGCATGCATTTTCCTCCTTTACATCACATTAAAAATGAAAATTAGATAATAAACTAAATAAAAAGAAATTAACAAGTAACATCAGAAAGGCGACTGTATTAAAGATGGCAATTGATTTCCCCTGATAACCTTTCATTAACCTTAAGGCTAAATAAATAATATAAAAAACAAAAACGAATAATGAGCCAATTGTTTTCATATCGAACCAATAAAATTCATCATTTGAAACAAAAGCCCATACAAACCCAAGCATCAAACCGATTAATAATAATGGCGTACCAATTGTCACTGCTCCAAATGAATAAACATCAAGCTTCGTTAAATTTCCAACTCTCTTGGTCCATTTTAACTGTTTTTTATGCTTTAATAAATGATAGTGAACTAAATATCCAATTGAAAAAATAAAAGATAACGTAAAGAAACCATAAGAAATAATTGTTAAAGCAACATGTGTGATTAAAATATCATTTGCAAACTGAATACCATTTGATTTCATATCATTCCACGCCATATTCGACGTGTGAATTAACAAAACAAGAAAACCAAATATATTAGTCACAAACATAATAAATTGATTTTCATGGAGAATGTTCATAATGATAGAAAATAATACTAAAATCCAACTATAGAAAAAAAGACTATCAATTAAAGTACCAAGCGGAAAACTTTTATTCCAAATGATTTGATATAATAAAAAAAGGGTTTGCAAGAGCAAAACCATACAAAGTAACCAGAAGGCAGTACGTTTTGCCTTCCGGTCATGTTGTATAAAATCAATAAAATAAATAATTAAACTTAATCCGTATATGATTAAGATGCTCTCTAAAAGGTTTATTGTTGTTAACATAATTCACCTTTCTATTTAACCGAAACAAGCTTTTCCAAAAAAGGAAAGATTGATTTCACTTTTTCCTTTGTAACAGGATCTTTCTTAGCTTGTTGCTTTAAATGATCCTTAACTTGCTCTTCAATGCCAAATATTTGTACGAATAACTCTAAAGCTTTATCGGCATTTTTCGCACCAGAAAGCTCTTTTGCCTGTGTAATAGGATCTTTTAATAATTGATTGACAATACTTTTTGTATGTTTGTTTAAAATTTTCTTTTCTCTTTCCGTTAAATCAGGCAGTTTATTTTCAATACTTTTCATAGTCGCTGCCTGAATCGATAATGCTTTTTCGCGAAGTCCGATTATTACCGGAACAACACCTAATGTTCTAACCCATTGATTGAAAGCAATTATTTCTTCACCAATCATAGATTCAATATGTGCTGCTGCTTTTTGGCGCGTTTCTAAATTTTCATCAACGATATGTTGTAAGTTATCAATATCATATAAAAAGACATCATCTAATTCGTCAATAGCAGGATCTAAATCACGTGGAACAGCGATATCTACTAAGAATAATGGACGACCTTTTCTCTTCTTAAGAACAGGTGTTAAATCTCGTTTCGTCATCACAATATCTTGTGAACCGGTTGAACTAATCAGTATATCAGCTGTTTCTAAGACATGAGATAAATCAGTTAATGGTACCGCTTTAGCTTGGAATTTTTCAGCTAATTTTTGAGCGTTCTCAAGTGTCCGATTAACAACCGTTATCGTTTTAACCCCTGATCCTTGTAAATTTTTAGCTGCTAATTCCCCCATTTTCCCAGCACCTAATACGACAACATGTTTATCAGTAATATCAGCAAAGATATTTTTCGCCAATTCAACCGCCGCATAGCTCACAGAAACAGCATTTTCACCAATTGCTGTTTCGTGATGTGCTCGTTTAGCAAAAGTGACAGCTTGTTTAAATAACTCATTAAAAATCGTGCCTGTCGTGCCGGCTTTTTGTCCGACGAAAAAGGCATCACGAACTTGACCAAGGATTTGTGTTTCTCCTAAAATCATCGAGTCTAATCCAGCAGTTAACTTAAAGAGATGTTCTATCGCATCATCTCCATCAGTCATCGCTAAATAGGGAGAAAACGTCTCTTTTTTTATATTGAACCAGTCTTCTAAAAACTGTTTGATATAATATCGTCCTGTATGCAATTGATCAACAACAGCAAAAATTTCCGTCCGATTGCATGTAGATAGGATGACATTTTCTAGGATACTTTTTTGTTCTTTTAACGTTACCATCGCTTCAGCTAATTCATTTTCAGAAAAAGCAAGTTTTTCACGAATTTCTACTGGAGCGGTTACATGATTAACACCGACTTTTAGTATATACACCTTATCTCCTCCAATAAGTTGAAGAGGTTCATTAATGTAATAATGATTTCCTTCTTATATTTTAACATATTTTCATGAGACATGTTTTCGTATTTGTGAACAGAAATCGAAACTATATGGTACGATATTCGTATATATAATGAACTGCTTTACTTTAAATCGAGGTGGAAATATTTATGAAAAAGCAAAGCTTATTTACAAGTTATCTTCTCATTGGGATTGGCATTTACTTCCTGCTCCGACAATTAAAGGTTCCTATTTTCACTGATTTTTATTCTTGGCCTACCTTATTAATTATTATCGGCATAACTTTTTTAATTTATAGCTCTAAAGCCAAAGAATATGGGCAGCTTTTTACTGGTACATTTTTACTCGGATTAGGCATTCATTTTCATGGTGTCAAACACTATGACTTTTGGATTGATCATTGGGCTATGTATATATTAATCATAGGGATCGCTTTTTTTGTACGATTTTTAAAAACAAGGGAAGGACTACTTCAAAGCCTTATTCTGTCTGGCTTCGCAATTTTTATCATGTATACAAATGCTATTCCCGCTCACTTCCCATGGATAAATGATGCTTTTCGTCTAATAGAAACATATTGGCCTGTAGCTCTTATTCTAATTGGGATACTATTATTACGACGTCATAAATAAAACAACAGCGAATAACCATTGCTGTTGTTTTTTATTGTTAAATAAATTTTTTTATTAATCGCCAGGCTTCTTGCTTCCCTTCACCTGTATAAGCAGAAAAGGGAACCATATAATCTGTGTCAACAAATTTTAATACTTCTTTCGTTCGTTTAATATATGAGGTACGTTTTCCTTTTGGCACTTTATCCATCTTCGTTGCAATGACGATAACAGGAAACTCATAAAACTTTAAGTACTCATACATTTGTACGTCATCTTTTGTTGGTGCATGTCTGAAATCTGTGACTAATAAAACCGCTCTTAATTGTTCACGTTTTTGAAAATATGTTTCCATCATCATTGCCCACTTCTCGCGTTCCTTTTTTGATACTTTAGCATAACCATAGCCTGGCACATCTACAAAATAAAACTTTCCGTTAATACGATAATAATTTAGAGTTTGTGTTTTACCTGGCTTGCTTGATGTACGGGCTAAACTTTTTCGAGATACGAGTGTATTTATAAATGAAGATTTGCCTACGTTAGACCGTCCCGCCAGGGCAATTTCTGGGAGACGATCAGTTGGATATTGTTTTTCTGTTGTGGCGCTAATCATAAATTCAGCGTGAGTTACCTTCATCATCTTCCCCCACTAACGCATGTTCTAATACTTGATCCAGATGATCAACAAGAATAAATTGCAACTCTTCTCGAACACTTTCAGGAATATCTTCTAAGTCCTTTTCATTTTCTTTCGGCATAATAATGGTTGTAATTCCAGCTCGGTGCGCACTAAGCGATTTTTCTTTTAAACCACCAATTGGAAGTACTCTCCCACGTAACGTAATTTCACCAGTCATCCCGACTTCTTTTTTAATTGGACGTCCTGTTAATGAAGAGACGAGTGCTGTTGCTATCGTAATACCTGCCGATGGTCCATCTTTCGGTGTTGCACCTTCTGGAACATGAATGTGGATATCATTCTTCTCATGAAAATCTGATGGAACATTTAGTTGATCAGCTCTTGAACGAATATAACTAAATGCCGCTTGGGCTGATTCACGCATCACATCACCTAGTTTACCAGTTAAAATAAGTTTCCCTTTACCAGGATAATGTGCCACTTCTATAGATAGTGTGTCACCACCGGCTGCTGTATAAGCTAACCCTGTTGCTGTTCCTACTTGATCCTGCACTTCCATTTGTCCATAACGATAAATCGGCTTTCCCAATAGATCTTCTAAACGCTTTTCAGTAACGATGACCCGTTTTTGTTCACCTGAAATGATAATTTTAGCAGTTTTACGACAGATGGTAGCCAATTGTCGTTCTAAATTACGAACTCCTGCCTCTCGTGTATAGCGACGAATAAGCTTCAAGAGTGCTTGTTTCCTAATTTGTAAATCTGCTTTCGTTAAACCGTTTTCCTTTAGTTGCTTCGGTAATAAATGTTTCGACGCTATGTGGAACTTTTCCATTTCTGTATATCCTGACAGAGAAATAAGCTCCATTCTATCTAGTAATGGTGCTGGTATATTGTTTACATAGTTTGCGGTTGCAATAAACATCACATGAGATAAATCATATGCCTCTTCAATAAAATGATCACTAAAATTATGATTTTGTTCTGGATCTAATACTTCTAATAACGCTGAAGCAGGATCGCCACGGAAATCACTTGCCATCTTATCAATCTCATCTAACAAAAACACTGGGTTAATCGTTTTGGCTTTTTTCATGCCTTGAATAATTCGACCAGGCATCGCTCCAATATATGTACGTCTATGTCCTCTTATTTCAGCTTCATCACGTACACCACCAAGTGAAATACGAACGAATTTACGATTAATTGCCTCAGCAATTGATTTAGCTAACGACGTTTTTCCTACTCCTGGTGGCCCGACAAGACAAATAATCGGTCCTTTTACAGATTTGGTTAATTTCTGTACAGCAAGGTATTCTAATATACGTTCTTTTACCTTTTCTAAGCCATAATGATCACGATTTAATATTTTTTTAGCTTCGTTTATTTCAATTTTATCCTCTGTTGTGACCGTCCATGGTAATGTCAGTAACCAATCTAAATAGTTTCGAATCACGGAGCTTTCTGCTGAATTTTGGGGGACACGTTCATAACGAGCTAATTCCTTTAAAGCAACTTCTTGTATCCGCTCAGGCATATCAGATGTTTCGATTTTTTCACGCAATTCCTCTACTTCTCCGTATTTACCATCTCGTTCACCGAGTTCTTTTTGTATCGCTTTTAATTGCTCTCGTAAGTAATATTCTTTTTGCGTTTCTTCCATGGATGTTTTAACACGCTGACCAATTTTCTTTTCTAAGTCAAGAACTTCTTTTTCATTTGAAACATATTTAATCAGACGTTGTAATCGAACCGGAATATGAGTAGTTTCAAGAAGCCTTTGTTTGTCGCGAATACGAAGTGGTAGATGAGAGGCAATCATATCCGCTAACCTGCCTGGCTCTTCTATGTCTGATACTGTTGTATAAATTTCTCGTTTTACTTTTTGAGATAAGCGCAAATATTGTTCAAACTGGTCTAATAAATTGCGAGTTAAGGCTTCAGTCACCTTTGTTTCGCCTTCAACTTCTTCCATGCGCATCGTTTCTACTACGTATAAATCATCATCTTCCTCATAACGAACGATTTCAGCACGATATAATCCTTCTACGAGTACCCGGAATGTACCATTAGGTAATTTCAACATTTGATTTACTTTTGCGACTGTTCCAACACGATAAATATCATCTGGCTTTGGATTTTCAATACTCATTTTCTTCTGGGCAACTAAGAAAATATGCTGATTATTAAGCATCGCTCTTTCTAAAGCAGCTATTGATTTATCACGCCCTACATCTAAATGAAGTACTACCGTTGGAAACACCATGACCCCACGAAGTGGTAAGAGGGGCAAATGGGTGTTTTCTTTTGTCATGTTTGAACCTCCTGTGCAATTTGATTCTTTTGTTTATGTATTTCTATCCAATAGTATATCCTAAATTAAAAGTAGAAAGCAGTTTAACGAAAATAATGAGACTGAGCCGTGGCAGACATTCTACTCTTCTTTTTATCTTGTATCAAAAAGAGTTGACACGCCAAGTCAGTCTCATCATAATTGCTATTTATTTCACGTCACGCACTTTCTTTAGGCAATTTTTCACTACTTTCTATCACGGTACCGTCATGGAATACTAATTTCGGACTTCCATCTTCTTCTATAACAGTTTCTTTCGTAATAATACATTTCTTAATGTCTTGGCGTGATGGCAGTTCAAACATCACATCAAGCATAATACCTTCAATAATCGAACGAAGCCCTCGTGCACCCGTCTTACGCTCAATAGCTTTCTTTGCGATTTCTACAAGTGCTTCGTCTTCGAATTCTAATTCAACTTGATCCATTTGGAATAGCTTACTATATTGTTTAACTAAAGCATTTTTCGGTTTTGTTAAGATTTGTACCATCGCATCTTCATCTAATGGTTCAAGACTTGTAATAACAGGTAATCTACCAATAAATTCAGGGATAAGGCCATATCTTAATAGATCTTCAGGTAAGACTTTCGACAATAATTCGCCTTGATCCATATCTTGACCATCAACATCGGCTCCAAAGCCGATTACTTTATTTCCTAATCGGCGTTTAATTGTTTGATCGATCCCGTCAAATGCTCCACCTACGATAAAGAGTATATTCGTCGTATCAATTTGTATAAACTCTTGATGGGGATGCTTTCGGCCTCCTTGTGGTGGGACACTTGCTACAGTCCCTTCAAGAATTTTCAATAAAGCTTGTTGAACCCCTTCTCCTGAAACATCCCTTGTAATAGATGGATTTTCAGATTTACGGGCTACTTTATCAATTTCATCAATATAAATAATCCCTTTTTCCGCTTTTTCTACATCATAATCAGCAGCCTGAATTAATTTTAATAAGATATTTTCAACATCCTCACCAACATATCCAGCTTCTGTTAAGGATGTCGCATCCGCCATAGCAAACGGTACATTTAAAATTCTTGCTAACGTCTGTGCTAATAGTGTTTTCCCACTTCCTGTGGGACCAATCATCGCTATATTACTTTTAGCAATTTCTACATCATCTTGACTTTGTGCATTATTAATCCGTTTATAATGGTTATACACCGCTACAGATAAGCTTTTTTTAGCTTTTTCTTGACCAATCACATAGTCATCTAAAATATCACATATTTCTTTAGGCTTTGGAATATCTTTAAATTCAACCTCTTCTTCTGTACCTAATTCTTCTTCAACAATCTCGGAGCATAACTCAATACATTCATCACATATATAAACGCCAGGACCGGCAACTAGTTTACGGACTTGTTCTTGACTTTTTCCACAGAAAGAACACTTCAACTGTCCTTTTTCATCATTGAACTTAAACATTTTTTCACCCCTAAAATTAAATCGACTATCTTACTTATACTTGGCTAGTTTCATCATAGCAAAAGCCTTTATAAAATCAAAACAATATACCTTTCCATTACTATATACTCAATTTATTTGATTATACTTCATTTTATGTTTTTTTAAAACTCATAACTCGTTCTTAATGTTTTTAGTCATAATTATGTACGATATGTCAATACTAAAATATAACAATGATGAATTTATTAATATGCAGATAGGAAAACAAGGTGCATTATTTTGCACCTTGTTTATCATTCATCCATTACTGTTCAATTGTTTCGCTTTGATCCACTAAAAAGTCGATGGCTTTTTGAATTTTCAATTCATCTTTTAACATTGTTGTATTGCCACCAAGCATCTGTTCAATCTGATCTTTTTCGACACCATACATATCAGCCATCTTTTCCATCTCATTTGCAACATCTTCATCGGATACTTCGATCTCTTCGGTTTGGGCAATGGCTTCTAATGTTAGGCTTGTCATAACACGCTTCTTTGCATCTTCTTTCATTTGCTCTCTTAATGCCGCTTCATCCTGACCAGAGAACTGATAATACATGTCAATCGTCATACCTTGCATTTGTAAGTTTTGTTCAAGCTCATTCATCATACGATCAACTTCTGTATGAATCATTGCTTCTGGAATATCAGCCTCGGCATTTTCAACTGCTTTTTGAATTAATGTGTTTTTCGTTTGATTTTCAGCATCTTGTTTCTTTTGTGCTTCAAGTTGTTCTTTCTTTTTAGCTTTTAGTTCGTCTAATGTTTCTACTTCATCATCAACATCTTTAGCAAATTCATCATCTAGTTCAGGAAGCTCTTTTACTTTAATTTCATGAATTTTAACTTTAAATGTCGCTTCTTTACCAGCTAAGTCTTCAGCATGGTATTCTTCTGGGAAAGTAACATGAACATCAGTTTCTTCTCCACTGGCTTTACCAACAAGCTGCTCTTCAAAGCCAGGAATAAATTGACCTGAGCCAATTTCTAGTGAGTGATTTTCACCTTTTCCGCCTTCAAAAGCAACATCGTCAATAAATCCTTCAAAATCAATAACGACTGTATCGCCTTCTTCAACTGTACCTTCTTCTTTAACAATTAATTCGGCAAAGCGTTCTTGCTCACGTTTGATTTCTTCTTCAACATCTTCGTCTGTCACTGTTACGTCTTGTGCTTCAACTTTTAAGCCTTTATATTCACCTAATTTCACTTCTGGTTTTACTGTTACTTCAGCAGTGAATACAAGGTTCTTTCCTCTTTCAATTTCTTCAATGTCAATTGATGGTTGATCGACCGGCTCTATTTTAGTTTCTTCAATAGCTTCTACATAAGCGTTAGGAAGCACAATATCTATAGCATCTTGATATAGTGCTTCAACCCCGAAACGTTTTTCAAATATGATTCGCGGAACTTTTCCTTTTCGAAACCCCGGAACTTCAATGTCCTTCACTACTTTTTTGAATGCTTGGTCAAGTGCTTCTTCAAACTGTTCCGCACTCACCTCAAATGTTAGTACACCCTCATTACCTTCTTTTTTTTCCCATTTGGCTGTCATTTTTTTCCCTCCAAAATCTATTGTCCATACATAATTTATTGTATGAGTACTACATGTTTGTAACGTAAAGCATAAATGACTTTACATTAAATACGTACCAATTCCTATAAAAAGGTATCAGCTTCCTAGTTTATAACCACTTCATTATATCATAATTATCATAGCTTTCAAGGATTGTCTTCATTCATCTAGAATACTCAAATAAAGTTTTTCACACGTTTCGATTTCATTTATGTAAAATAAAAGTTTATCTTCATAAACTTCACTTGATTGACCATTCATATATGTATGCCCTAAAAAACGGATCGCCTCGGCAATGAAAGATAACTCTTCATCATTTGGAAGCAGTGGATAAGTTACAAATAAATATCTTTCTAAAAGTTGTTTTATCATATCGTATAAGGAGGGGTTTTTTTGCTCTATATCGCTTATATGGTTTAATATTTTGTTCCGTTGTGGGGCTTCTTGAAGTGAAGGCGTTTTTATAGGTATAAAACATTTCGTATGACCAAGTTTTGAAACCGACACTGTACGGCTAATCTGTTCGTCCTGCAACCATTGGAATAACGATGTTTTAATAACTGGGTGGATGGATGGATCTTGTAACCATTGATAGATGTCTTCCATTGGTTTTGTATGAAGCTGCCTTAAACGATTAACAAGATACCATTGACTTTGAACTTTATTTTCACGAATAGCTAGTCGTAAATCTTTACGGTGTTGAAAAATTTTTTCTTCTCTAAGCCCAATATGAATTTGTTTACTCCATTCATACAATTGTTGGAATTGAACTTTTACGACTTCTGGCATATTAGGATCTTTTAATTCTTTCTGAACACGTTCCATTAAATCTTCGTAACGATTTGTTTGTAGTAACAAAGTCAAGTAAATGTGTACATAATGATAATAAGCTTCCTGGCTTTTATCTCGCATGGCAAGTTGACATAAATCATTCGCCTCTTCAAATTGTCCTAATTCTATTAAACAGATTAATTTACCTATAATAATTTCATGCGTTCCTTCACCATATTTGAGTAGTTCATTAAATTGAGTTAAAGCTTCTTTAAAATTCTTTTCTTCTAATGCTTGCAAGCTACTAACTTCTAATTTCTCTTTCCATTTCGGAAAAAGAATGACTTTATTTTTTTCTCTGTTCAATCGTTCGGCCATCTCCTTTAAACAACAATTCGAGGGTGCTCCTTAAACTGTTTGATGTGTGTAAAGTTTAACATTTATTGATTGAAAAATTCAAGTTACTCATATAAATTAGTAACTATTCGGGAAAGTCTAAAACAAACCTCATGAACATAATTATATTATTTATAAAAACGTAAAGAAAAAAGTTGTTTTTTATATTGACAAAAAAAACTAAAATGCCTATAATAAAACTTGTGACCAAAATGATATAGTAACTTGCGGGTGTAGTTTAGTGGTAAAACCTCAGCCTTCCAAGCTGATGTCGAGGGTTCGACTCCCTTCACCCGCTCCATCTGTCCCAGTAGCTCAGTTGGATAGAGCAACAGCCTTCTAAGCTGTGGGCCGAGGGTTCGAATCCTTCCTGGGACGCTAATAATTGTAACGCTGTAGACCTTTCGACAAGGCTACAGCGTTATTTATTAAATGATCGTTCGATTTTTAAGCAATATTCAATCTTACCTACTGATACTTAACAAAACCGATCTTGCTTAATCATTTTTTTATGCATCATATACTCTCGTATTTGTACATCACTATACAAGAAAGCGGCTTTTGCCCTTATAGAGCTAAAACCGCTCTTTTTTACTATCCATTAAACTTGTTCAGTTCACATTACTCTATGTCTTACATTATCTAGTTATAAAGTAAATTCCTTGCGTAAATCTGAGATTTCTTCTCCCATTAACGAATAGAACACGACTTTTACCTGCTCATTATTTTGTCCAATATATAAAACAGCGTAGGTCGGCTCTACCCGCCCACGTGGTATACGAATACTTCCTGGGTTTACGAAAATTTGATGATTGATTTTTTCAGCACCAGCAATATGCGTATGGCCAAAACAGATGATTTGCGCATTTTCCTCTTCAGCACGATATGAAAGAGTCATTATATCTCGCTTAACATGATATAAATGACCATGTGTAATAAAAAAAGTAACATCATTTTTCGTTATCGTGATATCATGCTGTAAACGTGTATCTTGATCACAATTACCACGAACTTTTAAAAAGCCTGCCATTTCTTTTGTATCCATTAACAACTCCGAATCTCCACAATGAATCATCATGTCGACATGATGTCGTTGTTTAATCTCATTTAATTCATTCGTAAGACCATGACTATCACTTATGATTAACACACGCATTTAATCATCCCCTAATAAAAGGTTATAAATTATTCTTCAGCCAATCTTCCAATTTGATTATCGCTTGACGACGATGACTGATTTCGTTTTTCTCTTCACTTGATAGCTGTGCCATCGTTATATTCTTGTTTTCAGGAATAAAAATCGGATCATAACCAAATCCATTAGAACCTTTCATTTCTTCTGAAATCACTCCGTTACAATAACCTGTCCGTGTCACTGTTTCTTTTCCAGGCGTTGCAACCGCAAGAACACAAACAAATCGGGCAGTTCTTTGTTTATCTGGGACGAATGCTAATTCTTGTAAAACTTTAGCGATATTTTTCTTATCGTTTGTTGGTTCTCCTGCATATCGTGCTGAATAGACACCTGGTTTTCCACCCAAAGCATCAATAACTAAACCAGAATCATCCGCTAATACCGTTTGTCCAAGATAATTCGCCATCGTTTCTGCTTTTAAAATCGCATTTTCTTGAAATGTCATACCCGTCTCCACTACATCAGGAATATCATCAGGTAAATCTAATAAGGAAATCGTCTCGATATCATACTTTGAAAAAAATGCTTTAAATTCTTCAGCCTTTCCTTTATTCTTCGTCGCTACGATGATTTTCTCCATTCAATTCATCTACCTTCTTCTTTCCGATTTGATTTACAATCTGTTCTCCTAAAACGTCTTTTTGTATAGCAAATAATTGTTCAATACCTGTCTTTGCTAAGTCAAGCATATGTAATAATTGTTGATGATTAAATGTCGATTCTTCGCCTGTTCCTTGAATTTCAACAAATTCTCCAGAACCTGTCATCACAATATTCATATCTACATTTGCTTCTGAGTCTTCTTTATAATCTAAGTCAAGTACTGCTTGATTATTAGACATAATACCAACAGAAGTAGCAGCTAAAAAGTCAGTTATTGGCATTTCTTTAATTTTTTCTTTTTCTAATAAATGGTGAAATGCTAAAGCAACAGCTACAAAAGCACCTGTGATTGAAGCTGTTCGTGTTCCCCCATCAGCTTGTATCACGTCACAATCTACCCAAACCGTTTTTTCACCCATTTTATCTAAATCAACAACCGATCTTAATGCTCTTCCTATCAATCGCTGTATCTCCATCGTGCGACCACTGACTTTTCCTCGAGATGATTCACGAATATTTCTCTCTAAAGTCGCTCGAGGTAACATCGCATATTCAGCAGTGATCCAACCTTTTCCCTGACCACGTAAAAAAGGAGGCACACGGTCCTCTATACTCGCATTACATATAACTTTCGTATCGCCGACTTGAATAAGTACGGAACCTTCTGGATGCTTAACGAAGTTCGGGATGATTGTAACTGGACGTAATTGATCATCTTGTCGCAATCTATTTTCCATATTTTTTTCCTCCTTGCATTAACATTATCTAGCTTACCATATTTCTTTAAATTAATCCTTTCTATCATATGCAAATGAAAAGAGGCTTAAACCGCCTCTTTTTTTATGATTTACTTATTATTGTATCGCTTTTTCTCATCACGGGTTCATTCAATATTTCACCGTTTTCGTTCACGAGCTTTTCCATGTTTTCCACTTTAATATCGACTCCTTCTACCTCTTCTAATTCAGTTAAACTACGTACTAACGTTTCCATCACTTCATCAGAAATCATTGCTTGTTCTTTATTCTTTAGAATATCTTCACTAAAGACAAGTTTTAGAATGCCATCTTCAAGTACCGGAGAATCGACGAGAGTCGTTTCTGAGTTAAATACGTGGATTAAATTTGTTTCTGGACCTGGTCCATTCAACAAAGAATAAACGACAGATTCGTAAATGTTTTTATCTGACTTACTGACATATTTCGTAACGGGAACATAATATCTTATGTTGTTATATTCTGTAGGAAAATGCAATGTTACAGCTTGACCCATAACTATATCAACAACATCAGAATTAACGATATTAATCCCATTAGCTCGTGAATGTCCGTTAGAAATAGGTGTCCCATCAACAGGCATCTCATCTAAAGGATGTCCATTTAACCATATCTTTATTTTCTTAATTTGTTCAAATTGTGTCAAAGTATAAGTCATCGCTTGAAGTATTTTTTGTTCATCTTTCGCTTCATAATTCTTAAATTCTTCAGATAAGTCGACTACCATTGTTCCATCATCTTGTAATGTAATTCCCAACACTTCAGTTCCCTCTGGTAAAACAGCTTGAAATCCATTTGGTAATAATGGGGTAACAGGTCCTTCCTTCACTAAATATTCTAATACTTGCTTGGCCACTTCTTTTGATTCTGGAAACGGAAGCTCAAGTATTTGTGGCACAACCATTCCATTCGTATCTATTAAATACAATTGTCTAGCAACAGTTGTAGTATGTCGTTTTTCAGCATCTTCAGATTGTGTTTCTTCAGAAGTTGTATCATTTTTTTCAACCGTTTCCGTTTCATTTGGCGGATCAATCTCCTCCATAGTTTGTTCCCCTTTGAAACATCCTGTCAAAAAGATGAATATCATCAGGATGATTCCTGAGTAACGTATTCGTTTATACACGCCATTCCCTCCTATGTCAGCTTGTACTCCTATGTATACGACCTATTAACCATAAATAGACCTAAAAAAAGACTAGGAAGTTCTTTATCCTAGTCTTATAATTTAACTTTTTTAATATGTTTTGGTGTGTTGTTAAAAATCACTTTAGCAATATGTCTAAATATCTCTAGTTCGCCTGTCGTATAAAAAATATGATCGTTTTGGCGTGGTTTTGTTGCAAGTAAGTTATGAACTTCTAAAATTGCACTTGTTTCTCTCGCTGTTTCATCACTTGAAGAGATAATTGTCAAGTCATCTCCAATAACTGATTGAATTGTTTCCTTAAGCAAAGGATAATGCGTACAACCGAGCACAAGCGTATCCATTCGATTGTCTTTAATCAGCGATTTAAGTGAATGTTTGACAACTCGTTCCGCCTCTTCACCTGATAAAATACCTTTCTCTACCATCGGAACAAATAATGGACAAGCTAATGATTGTACAGTTATTTCGGGTTTAATTTGTTTTAGAGCTGTTTCATATGCCTTACTACTCACTGTAGCTTCAGTCCCTATCACACCGACAACATTATTTTTAGTAGCTTTGATAGCTGCTCTTGCTCCTGGCTTAATCACGCCTATGACAGGGATAGGTAATTGTTGTTGTAAACTTTTCAGCGTATACGCTGTTGCTGTGTTACATGCAATTACTAGCATTTTAATATTTTTTTCAAATAAAAAATGCACCATTTCCCAAGTAAATTGGATGATTTCATCTTTTGTCCTTGAACCATACGGACAACGTAATGTATCTCCAAAATAAATCAATTGCTCATTAGGTAGTTGCCGCATCAATTCTTGGGCAACCGTTAAACCACCTACACCTGAGTCAATGACGCCAATGGGTCGTTCCACGATATTCGCCTCTTTTTCTTCTATTATTTTCTCTAATTCTCTTCATGCATTGTATCATACAAATGAGTTAATAGTTCAGTTAATTGTACGGTTTGCTCTGTCGTAAACGACTGCAAAATATGACCTAAATATTCACGTCTCTCATCTATGACTTCTTTAATAATTTGTTTACCTTTATCAAGTGCTTTTATACGAACAATTCGACGATCTCTTTCATCCTTATTTCTTTCAACGAGCCCATTTGCTTCCATGCGATTAATGAGATCAGTCGTCGTGCTAAAAGCAAGTCCAATTTTTTTCGCCAATTCTCCAATTGTTAAATCTTGTTCGTCGACAATCCATTGTAATGCTATAAATTGCGATGGAGTAATAGGATAATTCGTTAAAATCTTTCGCCCTCTTTTTTTAATTGCGACTGATATTTGACGTAAACGTTTCTCTAATTCAAAAACTGTGTTTTCTGGTATATCATTGTACAACACTATACATTCCTTTCCCCTACCTTTATTATCTTATCCAATCATTAATAACATGTGATTAAAAAATTTAATCAATCATGTAGATGTATCCGATCCATTATTCACTTGTACTTGATTTATTAAATCAACATCCATATTTTTTTCTAAAATATTTATTAAATCGTCTTTTTTCTTTTTAGACACTAATATATACAAGATATCGTTATCTTCAATAACAGTTTGACCGCTCGGGGTAATAATATCATCATTACGAATAATCGCGTTAACAAGCGAATTATTAGGTAGTGGAATATCTGCTAATGATCTACCGATAATTTTATTTTTCTCTGTTACATGGTATTCCACCATTTCCACATTAGGCTTTCCGATTGAAATTAATTCTAGTGAATGGACTGGTTTTGATGCGCGTGGATCATCGACACCAAGTTTTTCAGCCATATATGTGATTGTTGAGCCTTGGATAAGCGTTGATGTTAACACAACGAAGAAAACTATATTAAAAATTTCTTGACTATTCTCTAATCCAGCAAGAAGGGGGAAAATCGCTAATACAACGGGAACAGCTCCCCGTAAACCTGCCCAAGATAAAAATAGCTTTTCCTTTAATGTGTAATTTGATTTAATTAAGTTAGTAAACACTGCAATTGGCCGTGCAACGAACATTAATATAATAGAAATCAATAACCCCTTGACGATGTTATCCCATAAAAATAAATGACTTGGAAAAACAAATAATCCAAGAATAACAAACATAACGATTTGGGCCATCCAGGCAAATCCTTCATTGAAACTTAAAATGGAATATCTGTATGTCAATTCCTCAGAATTACCGATAACAATCCCTGCAATATATACCGCCAACAAACCACTTGCATCAAATAATGATGTCATGCCGTATGTCAAAAAAGCAAATGCAACAGTAAACAGGGGATATAATCCACTCGTATCTAGATTAATATGATTAATAGCTTTCGCACCAATTCTTCCAATGACAAGACCTAAAATCAAGCCAATTCCCATCTGCCAAAAGAAATAGCCAATTAAAGAAACAATGCCATCTTGCTCTCCAGTTATGAGTTGAATCATTGAGATCGTTAAAAACATTGCCATTGGATCATTTGAACCTGATTCAGCTTCTAACGTGGATTTTATTTTCATCTTAATATTTTTTTCTTTTAACACGGAAAAGACTGCTGCCGCGTCGGTCGAACCGATAATAGAACCGACTAAAAATCCTTCTAACCATGTAAAACCAAGAATATATTTAGCAGCGACAGCAACAACAGCCGTTGTAAATAGAACTCCAACCGTCGCTAATATAGCAGCGGTTCCAGCAATTGGCTTTACATTTTTCCATTTTGTTTGTAACCCGCCTTCAAACAAGATGATAACGAGAGAAAACACACCAATAAGCTGGGCTAATTTAGCATTATCAAAATAAATAATATCTAAGCCGTCACTTCCGGCAAGCATACCAATTAAAATGAATAAAACAAGAGTTGGTACGCCTAAACGAGATGAGAATTTTGTTACGAGTACACTCGTGATTAATAATAAGGAGAAAAGCAAAACAATATTATTAGATTGTGAAAGTTCCTGAATCATAGCATCCTCCAGTCTAGACGTTGAATCATTCATATAAAATATGTATCTCTCTATATTATAGCAAAAACAATGAGTCATCCGTTACATTTTTCACTTTTATAAGAGTAAGAAAAGATGATTCAAAGGGGCTTTTATATATTACGGAAATGTGCTCACCGTTTTTACAGTCATTCATAATATATAATTGACTAGTAATTTCCCTTCATCATGCAGCTCTATGACAGCAAGGAGGGGGTATCTTTTGAAAGATAAAGAGTACAAGTCCAAGCAAATTCTAACTAAACGAGAAAGGGAAGTGTTCGAACTTTTAGTACAAGATAAAACAACAAGAGAAATAGCTCAGGAATTGTTTATTTCTGAGAAAACAGTTAGGAATCATATTTCTAACACAATGCAGAAACTCGGGGTCAAAGGGCGTTCACAAGCGGTAATAGAATTACTTCGTATGGGAGAACTCGAACTCTAATTTAAATAGAGCCTCATGAACCCCTTTCTCTAATGATCACAGATGGATGATGCATGACCAATTCCCTTAAAACCGGCCAATATAAAAGAACGGCCGGTTTTAAATTACTTACAGAATAAAACGAATAGCGAATCATTTAAAATTATGATGATAAGAGCTTGTTTTTCATGTCTTCACTTAATTTTACAGGTTTACCGGAAACAGTGTCAACATAAACCATTCTTCCACGTCCAGTTAAACAAATTTCATCTTTTTCGTTAATACCTAAATAATGCATATCAAAAGAACTTTGACCTACATCTACAGTTTTAACGTATAGTTTAAGATCATTTTGGAAATAGATTGGTCGAAGATAATCACATTGTAAATCAGATACAACTGGTACTGCTTTAGGTGCTTGCAAATCCTTAAATAAATCTAATGACTTTAAATATTCAATACGGGCCTCCTCAAAGTAAATAAAAGCTGACACATTGTTGACATGACCGAACATATCTGTTTCACTAAAACGAATTTTAATTGGAATATGAAAATTAAACTCTTCTTTCCAACGATCAATACGTTCAATATACTTTGGTACCTTCATCCTAATTCCCCCTTCGATTCCAACGTAAGCGTTTACAAATAATTCCTAAAAATGACCTTTACCGTTCGGTAAAGGTCATAATTATCATTAATGAGCATTGTCACTTCCGAAGAAGTTCTTAAATGCTTGAATGTTTGTTGCACGGTTCATCGCCGCAATTGATGTCGTTAATGGAATGCCTTTCGGACATACTTGGACACAGTTTTGTGAGTTACCACAACCTGAAATTCCACCGTCTTGCATTAATGCTTCTAAACGTTCACTTTTATTCATTGCACCAGTTGGATGCGCATTATATAAACGTGGTAAAGAAAGCAATGCAGGCCCAATAAAATTATTGTTGAATTTTTTATTGTTAACATTTGGACAAGCTTCCAAACAAACTCCACATGTCATACATTTTGATAATTCATATGCCCATTGACGTTTTTTCTCTGGCATACGTGGACCTGGACCTAAATCATGTGTTCCATCTATTGGTATCCAAGCCTTTATACGTTTTAATGCATCAAACATTCTTGAACGATCAATAATTAAATCGCGTACCACCGGAAATGTATTCATCGGTTCAATTGTAATCGGTGTTTCCAACTCATCAACAAGTGCTGCACATGCTTGTCGTGCTTGCCCATTTATGACCATCGAACAAGCGCCACATACTTCTTCAAGGCAGTTACTATCCCATTGGACAGGACTTACCTTTTCCCCTTCGGCATTGACTGGATTCTTTTGTATTTCCATTAATCCAGCAATGATATTCATATTTTTACGATATGGTATTTTAAATGTTTCTTTATAAGGGGAAGAGTCTGGACTATCTTGGCGTGTAATTATAAAGGTAACTGTTTTTTGTTCTGCCATGTCTTTAAACTCCCTCCACTATTATTTGCTCTTTGTATAGTCACGTTTACGAGGTTTGATTAAGGATACATCAACATCCTCATAACTAAACTCAGGAGCATTTTTTTCTTCATTAAACATCGCAATGGTTGTTTTTAACCAGTCTTCATCGTTTCGATCAGGGAATTCTGGTTTATAATGTGCACCACGACTTTCATCACGATTATATGCACCTAGTGTAATAACACGTGCTAAGTGTAACATGTTTTTCAATTGACGTGTAAACATAACACCTGAGTTACTCCAGCGAGACGTATCATTGATATTAATATTCTCCCAACGTTCTAGTAACTCTTGAATTTTCTCATCTGTTTCAAGTAAATTCTTATTATGACGTACAACAGTAACGTTTTTAGTCATCCATTCACCAAGTTCAGAATGAAGTTTATAGGCGTTTTCATTACCATCCATTTTAATTAAATTTTCAAATTTCTCCTGTTCTTTCTTAACAGGATCTTCAAAAATACTTGAAGGTAAATCTTCTACATGTGTATCAAGACCTTCTATATATTCAATTGCTTTAGGACCTGCAACCATTCCACCATAAATAGCTGATAATAGTGAATTAGCTCCTAAACGGTTAGCACCGTGCATTGAATAATCACATTCACCAGCTGCAAAAATACCAGGAATATTTGTCATTTGGTCATAATCGACCCATAATCCGCCCATTGAATAATGAACAGCTGGGAAGATCTTCATTGGTACTTTACGCGGATCCTCGCCAACAAACTTCTCATAAATTTCAATAATTCCACCCAGTTTAACATCAAGCTCTTTCGGATCCTTATGTGATAAATCGAGATAAACCATGTTTTCTCCATTAATGCCTAATTTTTGATTGACACAGACATCAAAAATTTCACGTGTTGCAATATCACGTGGAACTAGGTTACCATATGCAGGATATTTCTCTTCTAAGAAATACCAAGGCTCTCCATCTTTATACGTCCACACACGTCCACCTTCTCCACGTGCCGATTCACTCATAAGACGTAATTTATCATCACCTGGAATGGCTGTTGGATGAATCTGGATAAATTCTCCGTTTGCATAGCGTACACCTTGTTGATACAGTCTACTTGCAGCTGATCCAGTGTTAATGATTGAGTTTGTTGATTTACCGAAAATAATTCCTGGACCACCTGTTGCAAATATCGTTGCATCCGCTCGAAATGCTCTAATTTCATGTGTTTTTAAATCTTGTGCAACGATACCTTTACCTACACCATTATCTATAATGGCTTCAATAAACTCCCAACCCTCGTATTTAGTGACGAGTCCTTCAACTTCCCAACGTCTTACTTGTTCATCAAGAGCATATAGTAGCTGTTGTCCTGTTGTAGCACCTGCAAAAGCCGTACGGTGATGTTGCGTTCCACCAAAACGTCTAAAATCAAGTAAACCTTCAGGTGTACGGTTAAACATTACCCCCATACGGTCTAATAAATTAATTATGCCAGGTGCTGCCTCACACATCGCCTTGACCGGCGGTTGGTTAGCAAGGAAGTCACCACCATATACGGTATCATCAAAGTGAATCCAAGGCGAATCTCCTTCTCCTTTTGTATTCACCGCACCGTTTATGCCACCTTGAGCACAGACAGAGTGAGAGCGTTTTACAGGTACGATTGAGAATAAATCAACGCTTACACCAGCTTCTGCTGCTTTAATTGTCGCCATCAGGCCTGCTAGACCACCGCCAACAACAGCAATTCTACGATTTTTCATTAAATCACTCACTCCTTCATCTCTATTTCAAACATCCGTTTCAATTTAAACAAAAGCAAACAAAGCTCTGATACCTAAATAACTCACTGCTAAGAAAACAAGAATTGTGAAGTATGTAACGATTTTTTGTGATCTAGGTGATTGTGTGAAACCCCAAGTAACCATAAAGCCCCATAAACCGTTAGCAAAGTGAAATACTGTTGAAATTACCCCAATAACATAGAACCAGAAAATAAATGGATCAGACAACACGCCTTCCATAAAGCTATAAGATACTTCTACATTTCCTAGTGCAACTTGTACACGTGTTTCCCAAACATGCCAAGCAATGAAAATTAACGTTACAATACCTGTAACACGTTGTAAGAAAAATAGGATGTTACGACCGAAACTATATTTCCTAGTATTGTTTCGTGCTGTAAGAACAATATAAACCCCCAAAATAGCATGAAACAAAATCGGCAGAAAGATAACAAAAATTTCTAAAAGTGGTCGAAATGGTAATTCAAACATAAATTGTGCTGCCTTATTGAAACTTTCTGCACCATATACAGCAAAATGGTTAATAAATAAATGCTGTACTAAAAACAGCCCGATAGGAATAACTCCTAGTAATGAGTGTAATCTCCTATAAAAAAATTCTCTATGCTCTGCCATGTGCTACCCCCCTCAAAGTAATGGTTTTAAAATTTTAATTAATCCGTTTGGCATGTTTTGTACAATTCGGTGAAATAAGCATTTCATTATATCTCATTTCACTTTATGATGTACAATTTGTACCATATTTATTGTACTTCTAACAACAAAAAGCGTCAAGGAAACGAATTATTTTATTCCTTTTTTTCAAACGTTTTGTCTTATTGCATGATAAGATATCTATCAATGTTGCACAATTTACATCTAAAATGGATAATAAGAATAGAACTTATAAATGATTAACTTATTTATGTACGCTTTATTTATAGAGAAAGGATGACACTCATGAGTGAAGAAAAGTTATCTGTATCTGTTCTTAAAAACATTCATACATCAGGGGCAGGATATGACGTTCTTCGATACATAGGATTAACAGATCTACTTGGACCTGAAAAAAATACACTTATTTATTTTATGGGAAAGAACTTAGCACGAAAATTTGAAATTAAAACATTAGGTGATGTTATTTTTTTCTTTGAACAGATGGGTTGGGGGAAATTAGAATTAATTAAAGAAAAAAGAAATCGTGTTCTATTCTCTTTATTAGCTGATTCTGTTGCGCAACGTTTACATGCAAAAATCAAGACTGATTTTTTAATGGAAGCTGGGTTTCTAGCTGAAGCCATGCAACAATTAAAAGAAATCGAATGTGAATGTACTGTTAAAACACATGACCGCATCGGAAAAGTCGAATTCACTGTGTTTTATACCGAAAAAATAGAGCATCACTAGCAAATGAAGAGATTCCAATAATGACAATTAATTATTGGAATCTCTTTTGTTGTTTGTTTTCATTTTCTACTCTACTTGTTATATAATTTAAAACATAAACATTTCACCTAAATTGATTTGTGATGATGTTATTTTTCCTTCTCATGATTCAGATGTTCAATCACTTCTTTAGCAACATTTTGGGGGATGCCTAATTTTGTTATGTCTTCTATTTGTGCTCTTCTAATACGTTCTAAAGATTTAAAATGACGCATCAATGTCTTTTTTCGTTTTTCACCGACTCCTGGAATGTGGTCCAATTCTGATTGAAACATGCCTTTTTCACGCCGCTTACGATGGAACGTAACAGCAAATCGATGAACTTCATCTTGAATTCTTTGCACAAGATAAAACTCTTGAGACTTTCGCGAAAGTGGGATAGCTTCTGGGGGATCCCCATACAATAATTCACTTGTCCGATGATATGCATCTTTTACTAAACCACAAAGGGGGATATCTAGTCCAAGTTCATTTTCTAATACATCGCGCGCCACACTCATCTGCCCTTTACCACCATCAACTATAATTAAATCAGGTAACGGAAGATTCTCTTTTAAAACACGTGTATAACGTCTCCTAATCACTTCCCGCATCGTATCATAGTCGTCTGGTCCTTCAACATGTTTAATCTTGTATTTACGATACTCTTTTTTCGCTGGCTTACCATCAATAAATACAACCATAGCTGATACAGGATCAACACCTTGGATATTTGAATTATCAAACGCCTCTATTCTGTGTGGTGTTTCAATATGAAGTGCATCGCCTAATTTTTCTACTGCCACAATTGTACGCTCTTCATCTCTTTCAATGAGAGAAAATCTTTCTTCAAGCGATACTTTTGCATTTTTCATTGCCATTTCCACAAGTTCCCGCTTTTTACCTCTAAAAGGGGTATGAACATCTACTTCCAACAATTTCTCAATTAATTCTATTTCCGTCCCAATCGGCAAAAGAATGCGTTTCGGTTTTGGATGATGTTTATGCATATAGAAGCGTGCAATAAAAGAAATGAAAACATCCTCGGCTTCATCTAAATAAGGAAAAATAGAAACTTCTCTTTCAATTAACTTTCCTTGACGAACGAAAAAGACTTGAACACACATCCAACCTTTATCATAATAATAACCAAATATATCTAAATCAATTTTTTCATTCAAAATAATTTTTTGTTGTTCCATAACAGCTTCAATATGCTGAATTTGGTCACGATATTCCTTAGCACGCTCAAATTTTAATTCATTGCTCGCCTTGTACATTTTCTCTTCCAATATATTTTTTATGCCTTTATATCCACCCTGTAAGAATGATGTAATATCACGAACTATCCGTTCATATTCATCATTTGTCGGTGGCTGATCACTACAAGCTAAACATTGTCCCATATGGTAATATAAGCAATATCTCCCACGTGGATTATTACATTTTCTCAACGGATATAATCGGTCAAGTAACTTTTTTGTCTCCCTTGCTGCCACTACATTTGGATATGGTCCAAAATATTTTCCGCCATCATCTTTTACTTGACGGGTAATTAATAGTCGTGGATGACGCTCAGATGTAATTTTTAAATAAGGATACGATTTATCATCTTTTAACATCACATTATATTTAGGATCATGCTTCTTAATTAAATTCATTTCCAATATAAGAGCTTCCATTTCAGATGAGGTAATAATATATTCGAAGTCTTTGATTTCCTGAACGAGTCTTGTAGTTTTTTTATCATGTGCCCCTGTGAAGTAAGAGCGAACACGATCTTTTAATTTTTTTGATTTCCCGACATATATCACTGTTCCGTGCTTATCTTTCATTAAATAACAACCGGGCTTTTCTGGAATCAGCTGAAGCTTTTCCTTCATATTATCGTTCATCATGTCAATCCCCTTTAATACGCATCCAAAAACAAGTTCATATCTTAACATACTATGGATCTTAATAAAAAACAAATCCCTTGATACAAGTTATATCAAGGGATTTGTTTTTTATTTACGCATGTTTATTAACTAAATCAACTAGCGCTTCTTTTGGACGAAAACCAACAACTTGGTCAACGACATTTCCATCTTTAAATAGAAGTAAAGTTGGAATACTCATAACACCGAATTTAGCTGCCGTTTCTTGATTTTCATCAACGTTAAGTTTAACAATTTGTACCTTTTCACCTAACTCTTTATCTAAATCCTCTAATACTGGTGCAATCATTTTACATGGTCCACACCATGGTGCCCAAAAGTCAGCTAAAACTAAGCCTTCAGATGTTTCTTTTGCGAAATTTTGATCTGTTACATCAAGAATTGCCATTAACATATCCTCCTTAATCATTACTGTCAAATTGACTAGTGCAAACTGAGTATATCATTAAACACGATTTCTTACCTAACAGTTTGCTTAAAGCAAGTAAAATCATACATGTTAATGAAAAGATCTAGCATATTAAGCTAGATCTTTTTGCAGTTTTAATTTTCTGCTTTAATCTTCTTAACTTCTTCAATTAATAATGGTAACACTTCGAACATATCACCAACAATACCGTAGTCAGCAATGTTAAAAATGTTTGCTTCTGGGTCTTTGTTAACTGCAACAATAACTTTAGAGTTAGACATTCCCGCTAAATGCTGAATAGCACCTGAGATACCAAAAGCAATATATAAGTCTGGAGTAACTACTTTACCTGTTTGACCGATTTGTAGTGAATAGTCACAGTATCCAGCATCACAAGCCCCACGTGAAGCTCCGACTGCTGCACCTAAAAGATCTGCTAACTCGTATAAAGAATCAAATCCTTCTTTACTTTTAACAGCTCTTCCACCTGCAATAACAATACTTGCTTCAGATAAATCGACACCTTCTGATTTTTTACGGATAACTTCTTTGATAATTGTACGTAAGTCTTTAATCTCGACATCTTTTGATTCTACTTCTCCAGAAAGTGATTCATCACGTTCAAGTGCTGGAATGTTATTTGGACGGATTGTAACAAAGACAAGTCCTTCCTTAATAACTTTCTTCTCAAATGCCTTACCTGAATAGATTGGACGTATAAACACCGTCTCGCCATCTTCTTCATTTATTTCTGTCACATCTGAAATAAGACCTGTATTTAGCTTACTAGCAATTTTCGGTGTTAAATCTTTACCGATAGCTGTATGGCCCATGACAATTGCATCAGGTGCTTCATCTTCTATGACAGCCTTAACTGCCTGACCATAACCGTCAGAAGTATAATGACCTAACTTTTCATCTGCTACTGTTACAACACGATTTGCTCCGTAATAGATTAGTTCTTGTGCGAGCTCTTCTAAGTTATCATCCCCACAAAGAACACCCACAATTTCACCGTCGGATTTAATTTTCTTTGCTGCTGCAATCGCTTCGAACGTTACATTTCTTAATGTCCCATCACGTGATTCCCCAATTACTAATACCTTACTCATGTGAGTTTCTCCTTTCCATCTCTCTATTTTTATAGTACTTTTGCTTCATCTTTCAATAAGGACACGAGTTCTTTAACTTGATCTTCAATTTCACCTTCTAAAATGCGTCCTGCTTCTTTTTCAGGTGGTAGGAAAATATCGATAGTTTCTGTCTTCGGCTCTAAATCATCTTCATCTAAATCCAAATCATCAAGTTCCAGTTCTTCTAATGGTTTTTTCTTCGCTTTCATAATTCCTGGTAATGACGGATAACGTGGTTCGTTCAAACCTTGTTGACATGTAACAAGTAGTGGTAAACTTGTTTCAACTTTTTCCACATCACCTTCGACATCTTTTTCGATGTGAACGGTTTCATTTTCAATATCTAGACCAACAATTGTTGTTACAAACGGAATATCTAATTTCTCTGCAAGTCTTGGACCGACTTGACCACTTGCTTCATCAATTGCAACATTACCTGCTAAAATAAGATCAACATCTTTATCTTCAAAGTAAGCAGCTAAGATTTCAGTCGTTGTATACTGATCGCCTTCTTCTAAGTCGTCTTCAGTATTGATTAATACTGCTTTATCAGCTCCCATAGCTAGAGCAGTACGAAGTTGTTTTTCAGAATCCTCATCACCTACAGTAACAACTGTCACCTCTCCACCATGTTCATCTCGCTGCTTAATTGCCTCTTCAACTGCATATTCATCATACGGGTTGATGATGTATTCAGCACTATCATCTTCTATACGTCCATCTGAAACAACGATTTTTTCTTCAGTATCAAATGTCTTTTTTAATAGTACATAAATATTCATTCCATTTCCTCCTAATCTGTATATCAATTATTTATCTTTAAATTGCGGTTGACGCTTTTCTAAAAATGCTTGGACCCCTTCTTTTGCATCTTCTGATCCAAAAACTTCACTAAATAGGAGTGCTTCCTTTTCTACACCTTCAACAAATTGGCTCGTTTTTGCATATGGAATTAATTTCATGATGCGTTCAATAGATGGTTTGCTTTTTTCAGCAATTTGCTTTGCAAGACTCATTGCTTCATCTAGTAAATCATTCTCTGACGCCACTCTATTAACAAGACCCCATGAATAGGCTTCACTGCCTGTTATTGGTTCACCTGTTAATATCATTTCATATGCTTTAGCAGTACCTACATAACGTGGTAAACGTTGTGTTCCAGCAAACCCTGGAATAATACCAAGGTTCAACTCTGGTAAACCTAGCTTAGCATTTTCCGTCACGATACGAATATGACATGCCAAGGCTAGTTCTAAACCACCACCTAAAGCAGCCCCATGAATAGCTGCTATAAATGGGATGGAAGAGTTTTCAATACGATCGAAAACTTTATGACCGCGTTGTGCTAATGCTTTAAAGTCTGAAGTTTCCTGTAAGTTTGTAAACTCTTTCACATCTGCACCTGCAGAGAAAAATCGTCCATCACCTTTTATCACAATCACTTTAGCAAGCTGTTCTTCTTGCACTCGATCAAGCAATTGATCTAACTCATTTAATAAGGTTGTCGATAATGCATTTGCTGGTGGACTTTTAATTGTAATGATACCAATTTTATCTTCTAACTGAAACTGAAGCAACCTCATTTTATCCCCCCCTCAGTGTTATTCTATCAAAAAATGATGATATACTCATCTTTTTAACAAAGTAAGGAACAAAATAAGTAAAAATAACACTATTCACTTGGTGATAAACCGTTCATTAAAAGGTCATGAACATCTGGAGCGAGGCTGACCAAATCAAACTTTTGATTTTTCATAACCCAATTGGTAACAGTCTCATCTATCGTTCCAAAAATCATTTGCCGCATAAGTGGAATATTTAAATCACGACGAATAACATGTTGCTCCATTCCCTCTTTTAATATCATGTCAATAATATCTAAATAGTCTTTGAGCACATTGTTAATTTGTTGCCTTATCTTAGGATCTGACTGTCGCAATTCAAGTTGAGTAACAATAGCTAGATGGTGATCGACTGCTAGCTGTTCAAAATGTAGCCTGATTAATGTGAGTAGCTTCTTTTGTATATCCTTCTCTTTATGAGTTGCATCAGCTATTTTTTGTATAAATTGTCCCATTTTTTCTCTAAATACAGAAACAAGAATATCTTCTTTATTTTTAAAATAGAGATAAATCGTACCATCAGCGACTCCAGCTTTTTTGGCGATTTTTGAAACTTGAGACGCATGATAACCATTTTCTGCTATAACTTGTACGGCACCGTCAATAATTGCTTTATATTTCGGTCTGTTTTTCTTCATCGTAAATCTCCTTACTCGCTCACAACGCAAAGTGAATGAACAATCATTCATATACAGTGTATAAGTAGATAGTTTGTTAGTCAAATAATAAGCTCGTCTATTATTATATATATTAATAAAAAGCAGTCAACTTCTTTATTGAACTTTTTGTAAATCCTCCTCAATGAGTTGTCTTCGTAGTATCTTTCCTACGGCTGTTTTAGGTAGTTCTTCGCGAAATTCATAAATTCTTGGTACTTTATATGCTGCCAAATGTTTTCGACAATATTGATCAAGTTCTTTTTCTGTTAATGCATAGCCTTTCTTCGGTACAATATAAGCCTTAACTGTTTCTCCACGATATGGATCAGGAATACCAGCAACTACCGCTTCCATGATACCTTCATGTTCATATAACACTTCTTCAATTTCCCGTGGATATATATTATATCCACCCGCAATTATCATATCTTTACTGCGATCAACAACATAAAAATAACCATCTTCATCCATATAACCTAAATCACCAGTCAATAACCAACCATCTTTAAATGCGTGTTCTGTTTCTTCAGGTTTGTTCCAATAGCCTTTCATCACTTGTGGCCCTTTAATTGCAAT
The DNA here is from genome assembly GCF_014202495.1 of Cerasibacillus quisquiliarum. Classification (GTDB taxonomy): domain Bacteria; phylum Bacillota; class Bacilli; order Bacillales; family Amphibacillaceae; genus Cerasibacillus; species Cerasibacillus quisquiliarum. Next base: position 302,412 of record NZ_JACHHA010000002.1, read on the forward strand.
TTCACCTATTTCACCTATTTCTGCTTCTTCACGTGTTTCCATATTTAGGATAGTAGCATCTGTATCAGGCCACGGTACGCCAATACTACCAGATACACGACGTCCCCAAACGAAGTTCGCATGTGTGACAGGTGATGTTTCGGTTAAGCCATATCCTTCTACTAATCGACCGCCTGTTATAGCTTCAAACTTTTGTTGTACATCAACTGGTAACGGAGCAGATCCACTAATACAAGCTTCAATGGAAGATAAGTCATATTTTTCTAATTTAGGATGATTTAATATACCAACATATATTGTTGGTGCTCCAGGGAATAGTGTTGTTTTATGTTTTTCAATAGTTTTTAATACTTCCTCTGGTTCAAATTTTGGTAGTAACACCATTTTAGCACCAAACATAATCGACAAATTCATAACCGTTGTCATACCATATACATGGAAAAATGGTAATACGCCGAGAACAACTTCTTCTCCCTGTTTTGCTTTATAAATCCACGCTTGGCACATTTGTGTATTAGCAACTAAATTATAATGCGTCAGCATGACACCTTTCGGATAACCTGTTGTTCCACCTGTATATTGGAGTAAAGCCAAATCTTCTTTCGGATCAACTGAAACTTCTTGATACCTATTTGTATCCGCTTTCATTATTGTTGACCAAACATGCGTATCCTGTGATTGTTCAGGTTTTACGACAACACCGTATTGTTTCCTTTGTATAAATGGATATATTAAATTCTTAGGGAATGGTAAATAATCCTTAATACCTGTTACGATGACATGCTCTAATTCTGTTTCATGTCTTACATTAGAGACCGTTGGAAACAATATATCTAAACAAACAATCACCTTTGCCCCTGAATCAGTTAGTTGATACACTAATTCTCTTTCTTTGTATAGTGGATTCGTTTGCACAACTACTCCACCGACTAATAATGCCCCATAATAACTGATAACGGCTTGTGGACTATTCGGTAGCATGACTGCTATACGATCACCTTTTTGAACCCCTAATTGTTGTAAATACGATGCAAATTGAATGGATTGATTATACAATTCCTGAAACGATATATCTTTCCCCAAAAAATGAAGCGCTTTCTTTTCTTTGTAATTTGAAGCAGCTTCCTTTAAAAAATCTTGTAATGGCTTTTCATCATAATCAATCGAAGTCGGTATTTCTTCCGGATAATGAGCAAGCCACCTCTTCTTAAGAGTCATTTTCATCTCCTCCTTTGTTATTATGTATATCCATTATACCGACTTCCATGCTTTTTTAAAAATATTTATTCTTATCATTATCTAAATTTGAATTAAATATATAACACCGATAACGACAAATAATATCGATACGACTATTAATACTTTCGCTAACGTTTCCATTATATTCTCTCCTTAACCAACACTAATACTTGCTCCAATGACAAATGACAAACCAAGAGAGATGATTAATGACAAAAGACCAACTGCCATATTGCCTTTTCCTATTTCTTCATCAATTTTAATTGTTGGCGTTAAAAATTCAAAAATAAAATAGCCTGATAGTAATAGGAGAAAGCCAAGTGTTCCCCATCCTATACTCTGTAAAAGCGTATCATTATGCTCAATAGAATAGCGAAAAATAATCGCAATCCCTATAATCTTACCTCCTGTCGCCATTGCAACAGCGAGGTTTCCTTTTTTTATTTCTTCCCAGTTTTTATATGATGTGACAATTTCAAATATCGCCAAAAAAACAAATGAACAGAGAATAACAACACTATATCTTGCAACAGTTTCGACTACAACATTTTCCCAAAAGCCATTCATCACATTCATCTCCCATTTGAACACATTTTATTTAAGTGTTAAAACTGTTACGCCATTTCCACCTTCATTTATTTTACCTGACCGATAAGAGTCAATAGATGGGTGTGATTTAGCAAAGTCATGAACGCCTTTTCTCAAGGCACCTGTCCCTTTTCCATGAATGATATATACTTGATCATATCCTGCTAACAGAGCGTCATCAAGATATTTTTCTAATTCTAATAATGCATCTTCAAAACGTTCCCCACGCAAATCGAGTTCATTTTTAACATGGTATTGTTTTCCTTTAACTGTTGCTACTGGATTAACATATGCTTGCTCTCTTTTTCCAACTAACATTAAGTCTTTACGTTTTACTTTTAACTTCATCATACCTACTTGAACGAAATATTCATTTTTACCGAGTTGTTCAACTATCGTTCCTTGTTGATTTAACGAAATGAGCTTTACTTCATCACCAATAGCTAATTCAACGTCTTCTTGTTCAGTCATTGTTTGAGAAGCTGTTTTCTCTTTAACAAGTGTTGGTTCGGCTTCATCTAACGCCTTCTTTGCTTCAATCCACTTATGTTCTTTAATCTGAGCATGACTTTTCATATTTCTTAACTCTTCAACAATTATTTCCGCTTCTTCACGTGCTTTTTCAATCGCTTTTTGAGCTTTTTCCTCGGCTATTTTAAATAAAGATTCCCGCTTTTGCTCAAAAATAACAACTGCTTGTTTTAATTCATGTAACAGCTGCTCACTTTCCAATAAAATACGATGAGCCTGTTCATAATCTTTTTCTGCTTGGATATTAGATTGTTCTAAAGAAGAAATCATCTGTTCTACACTTTTGGAATCTGTCCCTATATGCGATTTCGCCCGTTCAATAATATGCTCTGAAAGACCAAGACGTTGAGATATATCAAATGCATTACTTTTTCCTGGTACACCGATAAGTAATCGATACGTAGGTTGTAACGTCTCTACATCAAACTCCATTGAAGCATTAATAACTTGTTCTCGGTTATATCCGTATGCTTTTAATTCGGGATAATGTGTTGTTGCGATGACACGAGCTCCCCTTGAAACAGCTTCATCGAGTATAGCAATTGCTAAAGCAGCACCTTCTTGTGGATCTGTACCAGCACCCAACTCATCGAATAAGACAAGTGATTGCTCATCCATATCTTCCATAATCTGAACAATATTTTTCATATGAGATGAGAATGTACTCAAGTTCTGTTCAATAGATTGCTCATCACCAATATCAGCATATACATGGTTGAAAACAGCTAATTCACATCCATCTAACGCTGGGACTTGTAATCCGGCTTGTGCCATTAACGTGAAAAGCCCGACCATCTTTAATGTAACGGTTTTTCCACCTGTATTGGGACCTGTGATAACGATGGATGTAAATTCTTTTCCAATTTCAATATCATTGGCAACGACTTCTTCCATTTTAATAAGTGGATGACGTGCTTGCTTCATCCGAATAAATCCGTGATGATTCATAGTCGGACGTGAAGCCCGCATTTCCTGTGCAAGTTTACCACGTGCATGAATAAAATCAATTTTAGCAAGTATATCAATATTTTGTTCTAGCTCAAGGCGATGTTCTGCGATACGTTGAGTTAACTCAGTTAAAATACGTTCAATTTCTCTCTTTTCTTCCATTTTACCTTCTCGCATTTTATTATTTAACTCAACAACGATGCGTGGTTCCATAAATAATGTTTGCCCAGATGCGGATTGATCATGCACGATACCACCAATTGTCGCACGATATTCTTGTTTAACTGGAATGACATAACGATCATTGCGAATCGTAACTATAGCGTCTGATAACATTTTACTACGTAAACGCGTCAATTCATTTAATTTTTGCCGAATTCTACTTTCGTATGAGCGAATTGCTGAGCGAATATTTTTTAATTTACTAGAAGCTTCATCTTTAATATCACCTTGATCATCAATACAACGGGTAATATGTTGTTCTAAAGGTCGCAGTGATTTAATCTTTTCCGCTAATCCTTTTAACAATGGGATATCTATCTCTAAAGACTCAATGGCATTTTTTGTTTGTCTACCACCATAAATGGTACTAGCGACTTGTATACATTCCTCAGCGTTTAATACGCCTCCAATCGAGCTTCGCTTTAAACTACTCCTTATATCAAATATCCCTCCTAAAGGTATGTTCTTATTTAGCCGTAAAATGTGAACGATCTCATCTGTTTCAGACTGCTTTTCATTCACTTTCTCAATCTCTGTATACGGTTTTATACGTTGTGCTCGTTCTTTACCCAAAGTCGTTTCTGTATGAGCACATAAACGTTTAACAATCTTATCAAATTCTAAAACGTGGTGAATGCGTTCATTCATACGTCATACTCCTTTATATCCTAATTCGCCTCTTTACCTTTTCTTGTTAATAAACCGCATTAATTTGTCTTTTGACCATGTATTTAGGACATCCTCTTTTTGCAACCACCCTTTACGTGCAATACCGACACCATATTTAATATCATCTAAAGTATCCTGTTTATGGGCATCTGTATTAATAGCGATTTTTACCCCATTCTCCTTTGCGATTCGTGTCCATTTCGCAGATAAATCAAATCGATGTGGATTCGAATTTATTTCTAACGCTGTACCAGTTTCGGCTGCAGCTTCAATTAAACGTTTTAAATCTAGGCGGTATCCTGGTCTTCTACCAATTAGTCTACCAGTTGGATGGGCGATGAGCGAAACATATGGATTTTCTAATGCTTGTAAAAGTCGGTACATTATTTTATCTTCACTTTGTTGGAAACTTGAATGAATAGCACCAATAACAAAATCCATTTCTTTTAAAAACTCATTAGAAAAGTCTAATCGTCCGTCTGGTAAAATGTCCATCTCAACTCCAGCAAAAATATGAATATCCGTATATGTTTCATTTAGTTTTTCAATTTCCTCACGCTGCATACGAAGGCGTTTTTCATTTAGTCCATTCGCTACAAAAAGCGACTTTGAATGATCAGTAATAGCAATATATTCATATCCGCGTTTCCTAGCACTTTCAACCATTTCTTCTAATGAATGGGCTCCATCACTCCAGGTGGTGTGCATATGCAAATCTCCCTTTATGTCACACACATTAAGGACAGGTACTTCTTTAGTAAATGCTTCGATTTCTCCTTTATTTTGACGAACTTCTGGTGGAATTTCATGGAGACCGAAATGGTTAAAAAATGCTCTTTCTGATGGAAATGTAAGTAGTTCTTTCGTATTTTCAATTTCAACTCCATATTCATTGATTTTTTCACCACGGGCTTTCGCTAATTGACGCATTGCCACATTATGTTCTTTTGAACCTGTAAAATGATGTAAAGTTGTAGGGAACTCTGCTTCTTTAACAAGACGAAAATCAACTTGAATCCCAAGTGAGTCTTCTAATATAACAGATACTTTTGTATTTCCAGATGCAATAACTTTTTGAATTCCATCCATATTCAATAGATAATTACGCACTTTCTCGGGTTTATCTGTTGCAATAATAAAATCAATATCCCGAATCATTTCTTCTAATCGTCTTAAACTACCTGCAACGGAGAATTTCTGAATATGTGGACCGTTCTCTAAATACTTAGAAAGGCGATTAGCAATGGGTAATACTGTGGCAATGGGGAATCTTTCTGGCCGCTTATTTGCCTGTTCAAGCGCATGTAAAATATTTTGTGCTGATTTCTCACCAAATCCTGGTAATTTTTCTATCTTTTTATCAAGAATTGCTTTTTTTAATGATGCTTCATCTGTCACTCCAAGTTCCTGATAAAATTTTGCTAATGTTTTGCCACCTAGCCCTGGAACATTTAATAATGATAATAAACCTTTTGGAATTTCTCGTTCTAATTCAGCCAATGTTTCCGAATGACCTTCCAATAAATATTCAACAATCACCGCATTTGTTCCTTTTCCAATCCCTTTAATAGACGTGAAATCTTCTATTTCACTTAAAGAGCGGGCATCTGCTTCTAATGCAGCAGCTGCACGTCTATAAGCTGAAATTTTAAATGGATTTTCCCCTTTTATTTCAAGGTATAGAGCAATTTTTTCAAGCAATTGAATAACATCTTTCTTATTCTTTGCCAATGCAATCACCTCATTTTCTCATATTAAACGAAAAAGACTCATTCCATAACAGGACTTAACAGATTAAACCTGAAGAATCAGCCTTTTTCTATATATTCATTCATCTTATAAATTAATGATATAATGTAAGCTAACAAACCACAGATCCTTTAACTTTTCTGATAAAAAAGGTGTACTTTTAATCATTGTTTGTGCTAATGATGACTGATTTATCATATCTTGAACTGGATCTATAGGCGTCAATGATAAAATAAATAAAACGATAAAGACGAGTAAATAAACTTCAATAAATCCTAAAATGCCTCCACTTACTTTATTAACTGCATGAAGAATCGGTAATGATGCTACAAAATCTAGCATTGAAGCCAATATTTGTAAAGCTATTTTCGTAGCGAAGAAGATAATCATAAATGAAATCATATTATAAAAAGCGTCTTGAGCTAATGATGAATTTAATATATCTGCCCATATATGATCGCCTTTCAATCCAGGAAATGGAATCCACATTGTTATACGCTCAGCTAACTTCTTATAATTTAATACAGCTACAATAAACGCAACGATAAAGCCGATGAGATGGAACACTTGCAAGATTAACCCACGCTTCATTCCCATTAAAATACCAAAGATTAATAAGAAAATAATTAATAAGCTCATCATTCTACTTTCCTCTTCCTCTACCTTTTTTCATGGAGCCGAGTAATGTTGCGTAATCTTCCTTAAGTTTTAAGTAATTGTTCATTGTATTAACTGCAGTTAATACAGCTAAACTTGTTGTATCAAGACTTTGATTCATTTTTTGTATCTCTTGCATCTTTTGATCAACTAGACTTGCTACGAGTTGAACATGTGAAGCAGGCTCATTACCAACTATTGTATATGAACGATTGTGAATCATGACAGTTGTACGATTTTTCTCTTCTTGCTCCATCTTACATTCCTCCATATATTCCTACTACCAATTGATACACAATTTAAAAAAACAAATTTCCTTATTTTATCTTAACATGAAGTAAAGCATTTGGGAAACTCTAATTTCAAGCACAGTTTCTGACAAAATGTCAAGCATTTGTTCGACTCGTTTAAATTCTTCATTTGTGTATTTTACATTTGGTTGATGAGCATTTGTAATTGAAAAGGAGCCCCTACTCTTATGGGGACTCCTTTTACTTATGAACGAACATAAGCATCAAATGTTTTATTAACTTGTTCAATAATGTCTTTAAAAGATATATCTACTTCGTCATCTTTTAATGTTTTATTAGGATCTTGATAGACTAGGTTGTATGCAACCGATTTTTTACCTTTTGGCAAATGTTCACCACTATACACATCAAATATATGAACTGCTTTAACGAGTGGTGAGCCTATCTTTTCGATTAATGATTTGACATCACCTGCTAACACATCTTCATCCAAAATAAAAGCTACATCACGTTCAATCGATGGATATTTAGGAATTGGTTCATATGTTGCATGATGCGTATGTGCATCTAAAATGGCCTCAGCATTTAAATCAAACACATAAGTTTCTTTTAAATCCATTTCCTTCTGCACAAGAGGATGAATTTGACCTAAAAAGCCTATTGGCTCGTTATTCATATATATTGTCGCACAACGACCAGGATGCATTTGTGGAAGTTTGGACGCTTTATACTCTATAGGTAATTGTAAGTATTGAAACAATCCTTCCAGTATACCTTTAACGACAAAGAAATCTACTTGTTTACTAGCACCTTGCCATTTATGATCAACCCACTCACCCGTTAATGCTCCAGACAGACGCAATTCTTCGGCAGGCTGTTTCGTAATAACTTCTTCTTTTGAAATAAATATATTTCCCAACTCATAAAATGCCAAATCATATTCGTTTCGTGCTTTATTGTATGCGACTGATTTTAAAAGTTCTGGTATGAGACTCAACCGTAAATATTGATGATCTTCTGTCATTGGTTTTTGGACAGAAATAGGATGTGGGTTTATGGCTTGAATTTCAGGACTCAAAAAGCGCGTGGCATACTTTTCTTTCGTCAACGCATATGTCCTTGCTTCCATTAATCCAGCACCTTGTAAAAATGTTCTCAATTTACGAATCAGTTGTTGACGATTTGTTAAAGCACCAACTTGTGAAAAATGCTTTGGTAATGTGTAAGGTAAATGATCATATCCATAAATACGAGCCACTTCTTCTAACATATCTTCAAAAATAGTAATGTCCCCACGGCGAGTTGGAACATGCACTGTGAATTCTTTATTCTCTTGCTCGTAGTCGAAGCGAAGCTTTTTTAAAATATGTGCGATTTCTTCTGATGTCATTTCTGACCCTAAACGCTTATTAATGTTATCAGTATTTATTACAACCGTCTTCTCTGAACGATCTAATTTATCATATTCCACAACACCTTTTAACACTTGTGCATTCGCATATTTCTCTAATAATTGACATGCTCTAACGCCTGCTTGACGAACACGATTAGGATCAACGCCTTTTTCAAATCTAGTACTCGCTTCACTTCGTAATCCCGTCTTTTTCACCGTTTTTCTAACGGAACCTGGATCAAAATAAGCTGCCTCAAGTAAGATATTTGTCGTCCCATCATGAACCTCTGTATTAGCACCACCCATAACACCTGCTAAAGCAATTGGTTCTTTTCCATTTGTAATGACTAAATCTTCATTTGTCAATTGTCGTTCCACATTATCCAACGTTTCAATCTTTTCTCCTTCAATTGCTCGACGAACAAGTATATCTTTACTGTTTAAACGATCATAGTCAAATGCATGAAGGGGTTGTCCATACTCTAAAAGGACGTAATTTGTAATATCGACAACATTATTAATCGGACGAATGCCTGCAGCCATTAAAAAATGTTGCATCCACAATGGGGATGGTTTAATGTCAACGTTTTTTACGATAAAAGCTCCATAGTATGAACATAAATCTGTTGACTCGACAGTTACATTCACATAGTGTTTAGCTTCTTCATCAATTTCATTGACACTTACCTCTGGTAAACGAAGAGGCTGATCCAAAATAGCTGCTACTTCATAAGCAACACCTAACATACTTAAACTATCGGCACGATTTGGTGTTAAATCAAACTCTAAAACGACATCATCCAAATTAAGTAACGATTCTACCCGCTCTCCAACATGAACGTCATCTGGAAAAATATAAATACCATCAGCATACTCACTTGGAATATACTTTTCATCGATTCCTAATTCCTGTAATGAACAAATCATCCCGTTTGATTCAACACCACGTAATGTAACTTTTTTAATCTTTATGTTACCTGGTAAAGTTGCACCTGGTTTTGCCACAATAACTTTTTGTCCTTTTGCCACATTCGGTGCACCACATACGATTTGCAAAGTCTCATCTTGACCAATATCAACATGACAGACTTTTAGCTTATCAGCATTCGGATGTTTTTCACATGATTCCACATAACCAACGATAACATCTGGATTTGCTTCACCTATGTATTCAATACGTTCGACTTCAATCCCTGATTTTGTGATTCGTTCTGCTAATTCTTCAGGACTAATATGAGATATATCAACATATTTATTTAACCAATTTAATGATACGAGCATAATATATAGACCTCCTAAGCTTGATGGTATTGCGTCACAAAGCGCTTGTCATTCATATAAAATTGTCGAATATCGTTGACCCCGTACTTTAACATAGCAATTCGGTCTGTACCCATCCCGAATGCAAAGCCAGTATAAACTTTCGGGTCATAGCCTGCCATTTCTAACACTCGTGGGTGCACCATTCCCCCACCTAATACTTCAATCCAACCTGTTTGTTTACAAACAGAACAACCTTTCTTTGAACACACTTTACATGAAATATCCATTTCAACAGATGGTTCAGTAAATGGGAAAAAACTTGGACGAAGACGAATTTCACGATCTTCACCAAACATTTTTTTCGCAAACAAATTCAAAATGCCTTTTAAATCACTCATACGTACATCTTTATCAACGTATAAACCTTCTATTTGATTGAATTGATGTGAATGTGTCGCATCGTCATGATCACGGCGATAAACGACACCTGGACAGATCATTTTGACTGGTTTTTCACCTTTATAAGCATTCATTGTTCGTGCTTGTACAGGGGATGTATGTGTTCTCAACAATAATTCATTTGTAATATAGAATGAATCTTGCATATCTCTAGCTGGATGATTTTGCGGTAAGTTTAACGCTTCAAAATTATAATAATCCGTCTCTACTTGTGGACCTTCTTTTACTTCAAAACCCATACCGATAAACAAATCTTCTATTTCTTGAACGATATGTGTTAATAGATGTGGTCCACCAACTTGGATAGGGCGACCAGGTAGTGTGACATCAATTACTTCTTCTTGTAATTGTTTATCCATTGCTTCTTGTTCTAACTTAGCTTGTTTTTCTTCAATTGATGATGTAATAGCCTGACGGATCTTGTTGGCCATCTCACCAATAATCGGGCGTTCTTCTTTCGCTAACTTCCCCATACCTCTTAGGACACTTGTAATCGATCCTTTTTTCCCTAAATACTTAACTCTTAATTCTTGCAAAGACTTCATGTCATTAATATCTTTAATCTTAGCAACTGCTTCTTTATGAATCGTTTCGAGTTTTTCCTTCATTTCCTATACCTCCTAATAAATATATTAAAAAAACCTCCTCCCTAAAAAAGGGACGAGGTTTAAATCGCGATACCACCCTTGTTGGCATATACATGCCCAACTCTTTCATGATAACGGAATCAAATCCGGAACACCTTTACTTATCAAAATAAGGTCTAAGTGTCAGCTCCAGAGTGAAATATTAACAAAATAGAGTGGAAATGCTCTCAGTCATTGACATTTCCTTCCTTTACCCTATTTTCACTTGTTAATAGGCTCTTTCTTCGCTTTATTTTATTACAATATTACATACATATTATAATGATAGACGAATGATTTTGCAAATGCTACTTATTTATATACGTGTTTTGGACGATATAATACATCAAAATACTTGCTGCCACGCCCACATTTAATGATTCAGCTTTTCCGTAAATCGGAATTTTAACAGACAAATCTGCCTGTTCAATATATTTTTGTTTTATACCAGAGCCTTCATTTCCTAATAACAGTGCTACTTTTTCTGGTACATGAATATGTTGATAATGATGTGCTTGTTCTAGTGAAGAAGCCCAAATAGTGTACCCAATATTTTTTAACTGTTTAATCTCATGATTGAGTTTAGCTTCTTTAATCGGTATGTGAAAAAGCGATCCTTGTGTTGCGCGTATCACTTTTTCATTAAAAGCATCGACAGTTCCTTCACCGAGAATAATCCCTCCTAAACCTGCAGCATCTGCTGTTCGAATAATTGTTCCTAGATTTCCTGGATCTTGGACAGCATCAATTAGTAGGAGATGTTTACCATTTTGAATAAAAGTCTGTTTCATCTTCACGACAGCTAATATTCCTTGCGGTGATTTTGTTGTTGAAATCGATTGAAAGACTTGTTTACTTACAATTGTAATATTATTATCTGTATACCAAGACGGAATATCTATTTGATCCATAACGATGACTTCTACTATCTCCCAGTTACTTTTCCATGCTTCTTCTACTAAATGATAACCTTCAACTATAAATAATTTCGTTTTCTGTCTTTCCTTGCGTTTATGTAATTTACGCCAATCTTTTACTTTTTCATTTTGGATGGATGTAATCATGTCCATTTAAATTCCCTTTCTACTCAATCATTTACTTATGACATCATACATATTTTATCATATGGTGGTCAAACTAACCGTAGTAACTCGCATTAAAGGAGTGATCTTATGAATTTAAATTTACGAAAAGCGATTGTAGCTAATATTTCCAATAATACTCCAGAACAGCTTGAAGCAACAATTGTCGACGCGATTGAAAATGGTGAGGAGAAAATGCTCCCTGGACTCGGGGTGTTATTTGAAATTATTTGGCAAAAATCTAATACAACAAATCGCCAAGAAATGGTATCTGCTCTCGAACAAGGTGTTAAAGAAGCTAGTCAAAATTCCTCTTATTAAAAATGACAATAGATGGAGTCCAGTTTTTAGAATCAACTGAACTCCGTTTTCCTTTCTTGTCTTTATATTTACACTTTCCATTGCATCTTGTTACATTTATAGATAAAATAATAATAGGAGAGTGATGTCATGTCAATCGAACCACGTTTGATAGGACAGTATATTCAAGCTTATAGTATGCCTATGTTCTTATCAGAAACTAAACCTTTATTTTCAAGTACACAAACGATGCAAACGTTAAATTTCAGACAATTATTGCAAGAAAAAATTAATCAAGCACAACATTTATCACCTACACTTAATCGTTCGACACGACATACGAATACAATTAACAAAGAAAAAACAGAACCGATACAAATGAAGCATAACTATTCAACAGTTATTAAACAAATGGCAAAAAAGTATCATGTAGATGAAAAACTGATTCAAGCCATTATTAAACATGAGTCAAATTATAATCCACAAGCTCGAAGTCATGCTGGGGCAATTGGCCTTATGCAACTCATGCCTAACACTGCACGTTCTCTCGGTGTTACAAATCCGTATGATCCAGTTCAAAATATAGAAGGTGGGACAAAATATTTAAGACAAATGCTTGATAGATATAACGGGCGTATAGAGCTTGCTTTAGCAGCATATAATGCAGGTCCAGGTAACGTTGATAAATATCAAGGCATCCCACCATTTAAAGAAACAAATAATTATGTCAAAAAAGTAATACATACATACATTGGTTGAAAAAACTTTCATAATGATAGTGTAAAAACTTTTATCTTATTCGATTACATGATAAAAAGGAACAGCTCTTCTATTCGCGAAGCTGTTCCTTTTTATTTTAGATCCTATTTAAAAAGTGCTACTCATCTTATTAAATTAATTAAACGTGATTTTATTGACTGTCTCTCTATCCAATTTCTTTATCACTTCTACAATTAATTTAACTGCGTTTTCGAAGTCATCACGATGTAGTATCGCGGCGTGTGAGTGAATATAACGTGTTGCTATTGTAATTGATAAAGCTGGGACACCATCTGCTGTTAAATGTATTGAACCACTATCTGTTCCACCGCCTGCAATAGATGCGTACTGATAAGGTATATCTTTTTCATCAGCAGTTTGGACGACTAGATCACGTAGACCTTTATGAGATACCATCGATGCATCATATAAAATAATTTGTGGTCCATCACCTAGTTTACTATCTGCATCATGTTCACTAATTCCTGGCGTATCCCCTGCAATTCCGACATCAACGGCAAAAGCAATATCTGGTTTAATCATATGTGCTGATGTTTTAGCTCCACGAAGACCTACTTCCTCTTGAACTGTTCCAACACCATATACAATATTAGGGTGCTTGCTATTTTCTAATTGCTTTAAGACTTCAATAGCAATTGCACAGCCGATTCGGTTATCCCATGCTTTAGCCATTAGCATTTTTTCGTTCTTAAGTTGTGTAAATTCAAAATAAGGAACGATCGAATCCCCTGGTTTTACACCAAATTCGAGTGCTTCTTCCTTACTTGTTGCACCAATATCGATAAACATGTCTTTAATAGCTACAGGTTTTTTTCTTGCTTCCGGTGGTAAAATATGTGGTGGCTTCGAACCAATAACACCAGTTACATCACCTTTACTTGTCATGATTGTCACGCGTTGAGCAAGCATCACTTGACTCCACCAGCCACCAATAGTTTGAAAATATACAAATCCTTTTTCATCGATACGTGTGACCATAAATCCAATCTCATCTAAGTGACCTGCAACCATTACTTTCGGTCCGTTTTCATCACCTGTTTTTTTAGCAATTAAACTGCCTAGATGGTCTGTATAAACTTCTTCCGCATATGGCGTAATATATTTTTCCATCACATCTCTTGCTTCTTTTTCATCTCCTGAAATTGCTTTAGCATCTGTTAAATCTTTTAACATCGTTAATGTTTCATCCATTTTAGGCATTGTCATTCCTCCATTTATTTCATATGTATGCGTATATCTATTATAACGGATATTTTTCAAAAAAGTTGCGTTTTTATTTATTTTTATTTTCCAGATGAACCGAAACCATCTTCTCCTCGTTTTGACGGAGATAATTGTTCTACTTTTACAGGTTCAACTTGTAGCACTGGTGCAATAACCATCTGAGCGATTCGCATATGTTTTTCTACTGTGAAATCTTCTTTACCATGGTTAATTAATATAATTTTCAGTTCACCGCGATATCCTTCATCAATTGTTCCTGGACTATTCAAAACTGTTATTGAGTGTTTTAAGGCTAAGCCGCTTCTTGGTCTAATCTGCGCTTCAGTTCCTTTAGGTAACTCAATTTGGATACCCGTTCTAATTAACTCAGATTCCCCAGCTTTAATGACTTTTTCCTCGACAGAATATAAATCAAGTCCTGCATCCCCTTTATTCGCTCGATATGGTAACTTCGCTTCATCATGGATGAGATTAACTTTCAATTCATACGCCATTCACATCACCTATTCCGTTAGATTCTCTCTATTTCAGTCTAGCAACAATTATGTTATACACTCATAATTGATGATGCATATGATACATCTATCATAAAAGATTAGTTGTGTCATTTTATTCAATTATACCATTCATTTATATGATAAAATTATGAAACCTCTTGTAATGATAATTCGTATACAGTAATAATAAGTCTCAAGGAGATGCTACTCATGGTTGTTGTCTATCTTTTTCGCATACTCATTTTAATTGCGGTCATTACAATTATTTATACACTAATCAAATACTTTCGTAATCCGATGCGGTATTTGGCTATAGCTAAAGAAGAGGGTAATTTCTTCTTTTTAGACGATCCGAATAATAGTAAGAAAAATTTTCAAATAGTTTATAAAGGTTGTTTATTTGAAGGTGAAAAATATTTAGGAACGACAGATGAGTCATTCGAAGTTGTCACCATTCACCTATCTGTCAAAAATCCTCTCGAACTAAAAGGGTTATCAAGAGATGATCTTTATTTTCTCGAGAAAGAAATATTATTCCGTTATCCACATGCAGAACTTGAATGGAAACATCCAATCAATCAATTATTTGATACATCTAACAAATAAGTCGAGTTGAACAATGATTATACTTACTATTCTTTATACGTTGCGATTTCTAAACAAAAACCGGCTGAGTCTCACTCAACCGGTCTTGTTTTGCCTAGTACCAATCAATCACATTAGCTTTGGATATGTTTCTAAAACAAATGGGATAGATTAGATACCACTATTTCTAACAAAGACATTTATTTTAAAGCTGCTTTTGCTTGTTCAGCTAATTGAGCAAATGCTTGTTCATCATTAACTGCAAGGTCAGCTAGCATTTTACGGTTAATTTCAATTCCTGCTAATTTTAGACCGTGCATGAATTTGTTGTATGACAAGTCATTCATACGTGCAGCAGCATTAATACGTGCAATCCATAGTTTACGAAACTCACGTTTTTTCTGTTTACGGTCACGATATGCGTATTGACCTGATTTCATCACTTGTTGTTTAGCTGTTTTAAATAAAGTTCTTTTTGAACCGTAATATCCTTTTGCCAGTTTAAGAACACGTTTACGACGTTGACGTGTTACTGTACCACCTTTTACTCTTGGCATTGTTGTTCCCTCCTACGACAAATCTTTCTATTCATATTTTAGTTATTTTATTTATGGAAGCATATTTTTAATACGTTTGAAATCTCCAGAAGAGACCATTGCGCTTTTACGTAATTTACGTTTTTGCTTTTGAGATTTATTAGCGAATAAGTGACTTGTATATGCATGTGAACGTTTTAATTTCCCTGTACCTGTTCTTTTAAAACGTTTTTGAGAACCTTTATGGGTTTTCATTTTAGCCATTTGTCTTCCTCCTTGTACAATCCAACTTTTAGTTATTTCGAAGCCGTATGCTTGTCTTAATTACTTTTCATTCGAAGGCGCAAGCATCATAAACATATTGCGTCCTTCCATTCGAGCTTTGGATTCAACAACAGCGACATCTTTTAATTCATCTGCTAAGCGTTCCAAAACTTCTTTCCCCAAATCTTTATGCGTGATAGCACGTCCGCGAAAACGAACGGTCGCTTTCACTTTGTCACCTTTTTCAAGGAATTTACGTGCATTTCTTAGTTTGGTATTAAAATCATGCTCACCAATTGCCGGTGTAAAACGGACTTCCTTTACATTAATGACTCTTTGTTTTTTACGTGCTTCTTTTTCCTTTTTCTGTTGCTCATAGCGATATTTACCGAAGTCCATAATGCGACAAACAGGGGGCTTAGCATTTGGCGCTACTAATACTAAATCTAGATTTCTTGTTTTAGCGATTTCCAATGCTTCTTTACGTGACTTTACCCCTAGCTGATCACCATTTGAATCAATGAGTCGAACCTCCCTGGCACGAATTTTCTCATTGACGTTCATTTCTTTGCTAATAGCCAGACACCTCCATATTTTTTTAAAAAAATGCTGATCTGTTCGACAAGTGAAAGTCCAGGACGATCTTCATTACAATTGTTAATCATTCTAACATAAAAAAGTGTGGGCATAAAACACCCACACTTCGCCAATCATTATCATTCATAAATGAGCGTAACCAGTCAACTGCACATTGCGTTGAACAGGTGAGAAGCGGGTGCTTCTACTTGTCTCAGATCATATTTAATTATGTCAACTTATTCATTATAACACACAAATTCCCTGGATGTCAAATGCGTGTATATGAATGAATATCTATTCCATATCTTATCAGAAACCATTATGGAATACAAATAAAATGAGCATGTTAAATATTAATGTGACACTTTCTGTTCGATTTCTTTTTTAATCAATTGTTCAAATTGATCGTAACGGAGTGTTTCAGTTTTCTTTTCTCCATAACGGCGAACATTTACTGCTTGTTCTTCAATCTCTTTATCCCCTACAACAAGTGCAAATGGAACTTTTTCTGTTTGGGCTTCACGAATCTTGTAGCCAATTTTTTCATCGCGCTCATCAACTTCAACACGAATACCTTGGAAGCGTAAACGTTCACTCACATCTTTCGCATAATCTAAATGAGCAGATAATGAAACAGGAATAACTTTCACTTGTATAGGTGCGAGCCATACTGGAAAAGCTCCTTTATATTCTTCAAGTAAGAAAGCGACAAAACGTTCCATCGTAGAGACAACACCGCGGTGAATGACAACTGGACGATGTTCTTTCCCATCTTCTCCAATATAAGTTAAATCAAATTTCTCTGCAGCTTGATAATCAAGTTGAACGGTAGACAGTGTTTCATCTTTACCGAGTGCTGTTTTTACTTGTACGTCTAATTTCGGACCATAGAAAGCCGCTTCTCCTTCAGCTTCTACATAATCTAAATTCATTTCTTCCATTGTTTCTTTAAGGGCTGCTTGTGCGTAATCCCACATCTCATCATTATCAATATATTTTTCTTTATCTTCTGGGTCACGATATGAGAGTCGGAAATAATAATCATCGATACCAAAATCGTTATATACATGTTGAATAAGTGTAACGACCCTTTTGAACTCCTCTTTCACTTGATCAGGACGAGCGAAGATATGTGCATCATTTAATGTCATGCCACGGACACGTTGTAAACCAGCTAAAGCACCCGACATTTCATAACGGTGCATCAACCCTAATTCTGCAATACGAACCGGTAAGTTACGATAACTATACAATTGATTTTTATATACCATCATATGATGCGGACAGTTCATTGGACGTAAAATAAGTTCTTCATTATCCATCTTCATTGATGGGAACATATCGTCTTTATAATGGTCTAAATGTCCACTAGTTTTGTATAGTTCAGCACTTCCAAGAACTGGTGTATAAACATGGTCATAACCTAGTCTTTCCTCTAGATCAACAATATATCGCTCAATAATCCGCCGCACAGTAGCACCCTTAGGTAACCAAAGTGGTAAACCTTGTCCGACTTTTTGCGAAACAGTAAAAATCCCTAACTCTTTACCAAGCTTACGATGATCACGTTCTTTACGTTCCTCTAAGATACGTAAATGGTCTTTTAACTGATTTTGCTTTTCGAAAGCTGTACCATAAATGCGTTGTAATTGTTTATTTTTACTGTCTCCACGCCAATATGCACCAGAGATCGTTAATAATTTAAAGGCTTTTATTTTACCGGTTGATGGAACGTGAACACCACGACATAAATCAACAAAGTCATCTTGTTCATAAAGTGTAATCGTTTCTTCTTCTGAAATATCTTTAATCAATTCAATTTTAAGTGGATCATTTAATTCTTTAAACTTTTGAATCGCCTCTTCACGAGATACTTCAATCCGTTTGATTTCTATATTTTGATCAATAATTCGTTGCATTTCTTTTTCTATTTTAGGTAAATCTTCTGGTGTTATCGAAACATCAAGGTCCATATCATAATAAAATCCTTCTTCAATGACAGGACCAACGCCAAAATTGACGTCTTTATACAGACGTTTAATTGCATGTGCCATCAAATGTGCGGTTGAATGGCGCATAATCTCGATTCCTTCTTGATCTTTATACGTGATGATTTGAATCCGACCACCATGTGGTAGTTCCCGTCTTAAGTCGAATAATTGCTCATCAAGTCTAACTGCCAATGCTTGCTTCTTAAGTCCTGGTGAAATACTGTTAGCGATATCTTCACCTGTTGTACCTTTTGGAAATGCTTTTTCATTTCCATCTGGGAAAACAATGTTAATCTCTGACATTTTAAAACACTCCTTTTTTAAATATTAAAACAAAATAAAAACACCCCTCCCTCAAAACAAAGGGACGAGTGTATGCATCGTGGTTCCACCCTAGTTCTCGTTATGAACATATTGTTCACAACGACTTCATTTTCCTTAACGTGGATTAGCGCTGTATATTACTCATATTTCATATACAGGGTTCAAAGGTGGTAATTACTTGCCAAACAGTAGAAGTTCTCAGCCTGTGACTTCTATCTCTGAACTGTTTATAAACAAATAATCATGTCCTTATCTTTACCGATAGAAATATAATTTATAAAATATTATAGCTAGTTGTCATTAAAATTGCAACTAAATTGAGAAAGGAAATTCTGATAATGGTAAAAACATCACTTTTTCTTGGAATACATTAATAACAGTCATTGTTTTCGGCTCGGAAGGATCTTCACCATAGATATATATTTTATTTGGTGCAATTGCAATTAAAGGAGCTAAATTCATTTCATTACCATCTAAGCCGACAATATATAGAGGTTCTTGCTTCATAATTTGAATTAAATCTTTTGATGTCAGACGTTCTCCATCAGAACTAAAAAACGAAAACGGATCACCTTGTAGAACATGAACACATTTATCACCCGTTTTTTTGCGATTCATATATTCACGTAACGTATGTATAAAAGCCTGGTGCTCTTCCTCGCGTTTATAATCATCAATAGCAAGTCCGACAATTTGTTCCAGTAGATATTTTAAATGTGTAAAACGAAATTGTATAACAGAATGGAAATGAAGCGCATTATTTTCATTAATCTGCTCTAAAAAAATATCTTCTAACCAATCGATTAACCGTTTATTTTTCAATAAGATTTCATCATCTAATAACATCGTTTCTGAGAGATGAGTCATACGTTTTAATTCTTCATCATTTGTATAATAATACGTATGACGTAGAATCTTTTTAAGATAGTCTGTTAAATGGTATGTTATAAAGACATGAGCAAGTGCTTTTGCAACCGCCGTTTTCATCTCATCTGTTAATATACGGACATATAAACGATTCCCCCAATCTTTATTTGTTTCCCATTGTACATGAATTTCGTTTGTTAAATGATACAATCGATCACAAAAATAGGTCACTTCTTCATTCTTTTTAAAATAAATTTCTAACAAGCACATCACCCTCATTATTATCCAAACTGTTACATTATATGGATGGGCAATGTAAAAAATGTATTAACTTCTTTTAAAAGAGGACTTAAAAAATAAAAGCGTCTGATCATTCATCAGACGCCTTCTATTCGCGACGGTTCTTTCCATATACAGGAACTTCTCGACTTACTTGTTTGATTCGTTCAATTATTCTTCCGGCCTTCACAGTTTCTACACCACTTCTTGTCGTGGCAAGCATCGTCTCTAATTGATCTAAACTATAATTGGATGTAAAGAAAACTGGGCGTTTTTCCATCATGCGAAACTGTAAAATCGATCCAAGGATTTCATCACGAAACCATGCTGACTGTAATTCCGCTCCAATATCATCTAGCATAAGAACATCCGCTTTTTTAAAAATGTCTATTTTTTTATTTACTGAGTCATCTTTTAGTGATGCGCGCATTTCACGAACAAGTTCTGGCATATATATAAGTGTTGAAGAAATATTAAAATTCTTTAATGTATTGGCTAATGCACCTAAGAAATACGTCTTACCGACTCCGAATGGTCCATGGAAATAAATGCCCTTCTCTGGTATACCATCTTTCACCTGTCTAATAAAACGGTGCAATTCTAAAACAGCTTGTCCACGTTCAGAATCATTATCTATGTCTTCAATCGATGCTTCTAAAATATCTTTTGGCATATATAGACTTTGAATGAGTTTCGTTTTTTCACGCTCACGCTCATACTCTATGAGATACTGACACTTTTTATACGAGAGATGAATATCACGATCAACTACTTCTAGTACAGGAGAATAACCTTTTATCATATTTCGACATGAATGAAGTGAATGGCAGTTTTGACAGTTTCTACACTGACTTCTATATTCATATAATTTCATCAAGTTTCTTTCTATGTCGCTTGAAGTTAATTCAGGGTGATTCATTAAAAACGTCTCAATGTTCGAATCATTTAATACATCTTGTTTAAGCTTTGAATAATGTTCTTGAAAATTCTTATTCGTTTTAAGCCATTTTTTTAAAGTTGATTGGACTGGTTTCATCGTCTCTCCCTCGCTTAGTTATTAAAATTAATTCTTAGCGTGTCTTTTAATAAAATCTGCCATTTTCTCTTTTTCTTTTTGGACATCAATTACTGGTTTTGACTTCGGTTGTTTTGCTTCTTGATTTTGTTGCCTATTTTTGAACCAATCAGGTATAACATCAGCTGATTTCGGATGTTTATTGTAGTACGAAGTGGTTTGTTTGTTTGAACGCCGTTTATCAAATTGTTTTTGT
Source organism: Cerasibacillus quisquiliarum (assembly GCF_014202495.1). Classification (GTDB taxonomy): domain Bacteria; phylum Bacillota; class Bacilli; order Bacillales; family Amphibacillaceae; genus Cerasibacillus; species Cerasibacillus quisquiliarum. The sequence continues at coordinate 323,586 of NZ_JACHHA010000002.1, forward strand.
TGCTTCTTAGCAAAAGCCATCGCTTCTTTAGCTGTTTTTAAATTAGCACGTGACCAGTGACTAGCAATTGTTTCCATGTATTTTCTTGACAGCCGCATATCTGATTGTAATAAGACGTAATGAATCAATACGTTCATAACCGGAGCTGGTAAACCTTGTGATAGCATAATATCACGCACTATCGTCAAATCCTGTTCTGAAGCTTTATGACCATTCGATAAATCAGCTAATAATTGTTGTGGAGAAATTGTTTCTAAAATTTGGATAAGTTTTTCTTCTTTTGTTCTTGGTTGCTTTGTTTGTGATTCGGCTTGATGTTTGTCTAAACTAATTTGTTTAGGTTTAACTGATTCAAATGTTTGATACTTCTTATTCATCATAAATGTATCATGACAAGCTTGTTTAAACTCCTCAATATTTATTGTATGATCTTCTGTAACAGCCCATAAAACACATTTTTCAATTTCGTGATTCGCAAGGTCATACAATATTTTCATTTGGCTAATGATACGTCGATTTGTAGCCGTTAATACGCGTTCAGGTGGTATCATTTGTTTCTTTAAAACATGGGCAAGCCAATTGAAATCTATCTCTTGTATGTTTGGTCCGAGCTGTTTAATATGATCTGTTTGTTTAAGTTGGATTGGGCCGTTAGTGAAACGAACTCCTTTAAACACCGTCTCAAATGAAGCTGTTATGTCCTTTCCTTGTTCTGAGTCTCCATTTATAAAACGATCCTGTAATTGATGATAACGATATGTTCCAATTTGATGATATAAGAGCTGTGAAAGCATCGCATCTTGGAAAAATTGCTTTGGTGAAAAGGGGCCGATTAAGCCATAGCTAAAGCCTGAAAAAGTTTCCTCGTCTATTTCATATGTGTTCATAAGACCAATTGCTTCTAATTTTAATCGTGCTTCATATATTTCATCTAAAGGCAGTCCCATACAACTCATAAGCTGGTGATGAGTTGTGAATTCAGTTTGCGAAAAGATTGTAGCATCATGTAAAAGCGTTTGATATAACATAACAGCATGAATGCCTATTATTGGTTGATATAAATGGGTTAATGAAATGGTATAATCTACAGGTAAATGACCTTTAATCGTCACTTTATATCCATCATTTGGTAAAATCTTGCCAATGAAATTCATTTTCATAACCCTTTCTTGATGTAAATGATCAATTATTTCTCTTTATCAGCATCAATTAATTCTTTTAATTCGTTCATAAACACAGTAATATCTTTAAACTGGCGATAAACAGAGGCGAAGCGAACATAAGCGACTTCATCAACTTGTGCAAGTTGCTCCATAACTTTTTCACCAATTTCTTTACTATTAACTTCAGCCGTGTTTTTATTACGAAGTTCCTTCTCTATTTGATGCACCATATTTTCAATAGTTTCTACTGAGACTGGGCGCTTTTCACAGGCTTTCATAATACCACGTGTAAGCTTTTCACGATTAAATTCCTGACGTGCCCCATCTTTCTTTACAACCATTAAGGGAACCTTTTCAGTTCTTTCAAAGGTAGTAAAGCGATAGCCACACGCATCACATTCTCTCCTACGACGAATGGAACGTCCATCTTCAATTGGACGTGAATCTAGAACTTTTGAATTTTTGTTTTGGCATGTTGGACATCTCATTTTGTTCGCTCCCAATTGCGTTAGATTTCATTTATATTCTCGTTCATTATCATTTTCGGTAATCTTTTATCTAGTATATGATAAAATGATTTTATTAGCTTTGTACTGAATCCGAAATCAAATGGTAAAACTGTCTCTATTGTAACTGTAAAATCAATTGCCGTTTAAAAGGTTTTACCATAACAACTGAAGCAACCACAAATGCCTTCTTACCTTTATCATTAATTCCCCACGTTCTCTAGTGATGGCGATGGCATGAATGGTAACTTCACATGTTTGTCGAAATATTTGTATTAAAACATTAAAAGCTTCTTTTGCTGTTGTTTTATAATAGCGCGTTTTAAGCTCATCTAGCTCATGTTGATCATGTGTTTCAGAATGCTTTGAAAAAAATTCATAAAAGGCATATAAATCTCACCATATTTTCTATCAAAATAACTGATACTCTAACCATTCTAACATGTTTTTCAATTTCAATAAAGAATCGAAAGTTCATTTTGTTCTTTAAAAATGCAAAAGAGTTGTTTGACTTATGTCAAAACAACTCTCTTTTTATAGCTTATATACTATTTCGCTAATGATTTGCCTACGTATTTCGTTAAATCAATGACACGGCTTGAATAACCCCACTCATTATCATACCATGCTAATACTTTCACCTTATGATCATCCATTACCATTGTTGAGAGACCATCAACGATAGCTGATGATTCAGTTGTTGTAAAATCAATAGAAACAAGTGGTTCTTCCGTATATTCCATAATCCCTTTTAATTGTTCTTTTGCTGCTAGTTTGAAAGCATCATTTATTTCATCCACTGTGACAGGCTTTTCTACATCAACGACTAAGTCCACCAATGAAACATTCGGGGTTGGAACACGTAAAGCCATACCGTGAAGTTTACCTTTTAAATGTGGTAAAACCTCTCCTAATGCTTTAGCTGCACCTGTTGATGTTGGAATAATAGATTGTGTGCAACCACGTGCGCGACGTAAATCTTTATGTGGATTATCTAAGTTTTTCTGATCGTTTGTAAACGCATGAACAGTTGTCATCAGTCCATTTTTAATTTTAAAATGATCATCCAGCACCTTCACAACTGGCGCTAAACAGTTTGTAGTACATGACGCATTAGATATAACTGTGTCTGTTTCTTCATATGTTTCATGATTAACACCCATAACAATTGTTCGATCAACTTCTTTGCCTGGTGCTGTAATAACGACTTTCTTAGCACCTGCTTTTAAATGTAGACCCGCAGATTCTTTTGTTCTAAATGCGCCTGTCGCTTCAACTACAACATCTATCTGAAGCTCTTCCCATGGCAATTCTTCTGGATTTCTAGAGCTAACTAGTTTAACGGATTGACCATCTACTTCTATTCCATCGTCAGTCGCTTTAACTTCGCCATCAAAAGTACCGTGGACACTATCGTATTTTACTAAGTGTGCTAATGTTTCAGCTGGATAACTAGCATTTACTGCGACTACTTCTAACTGTTCATCTTTCATTGCTTGTCGGAAAACCATACGCCCGATGCGACCGAAACCATTTATCGCAATACGGATCTTGTTCATCTGTATTCCTCCTGTATATGTCATACTTTATTTGTTAAAAACCAATAATAGTATAACATATTACATTTAAAAATGTGACTCTTTATATAGAATCTATGAAAAGAGTCTTCCCTAATAGATAAAGTGAGGCATTTTACTATCGTTATTCGTTAAAATCAAAGTTTATATTCATAGAAAGAAACATTTCTCATCACAACTCATAGCGGGCTATAAATTAATCTTAAGAATCAGGACATTGATTATTAAATGATTCCCCATTCTTTTAGAAGTCGTTCTAGTTGAACAAATGATTCATGTTTTGAACCATTATTATCGATAATGACATCCGCCAACTTTGCTTTTTCTTTTAAAGAAAGCTGTGAATTAATCCGTTGTTTAGCTTCAATTTCCGTAAAATGATCACGTTTCATTAGACGTTCTAATTGTACAGACTCATCAACATAAACAAGAACTGTTCGATCTACCAAATGTTGTAATTTATTTTCAAATAATAATGGTATATCTAAGACAACACATTTTTCACCAGCTTTAATATAAGCATCTCTTTTTTCTATCATACGTTTTCGAATAGCAGGATGGACAATTGCATTTAGTTTATTAAGCTTTTCTTTATTAGCAAAAACAACTTCGCCTAATTTTTTACGATCAATCGTACGGTCTTTACGTAACATATCTTCGCCAAATGTTTCCACAATCTCTTTATATGCAGGTTCATCTGGCTCTACAACTTGACGTGCTATTTTATCTGCATCAATAACAGGAATATTGAATTCATCAAACATTAAAGATACTGTACTTTTCCCACTAGCAATACTGCCAGTTAATCCGATTACACAAGTCATCGTATCCTTCCTTTTCTGTTTTTAATCTTGTTTTTGACAAAACGGACAGATATGAGTTCCTCGACCCGCCACTTTCATTTTTTCTATGACCGAACCACATGCTTGACAAGATTCTCCTTCTCTTCCATAGACAAATAAACGTTGTTGAAACATCCCTATATCACCTTGACTGTTAACGTAAGAACGAATCGTTGTCCCACCTAACTTAATGGCATCTGTTAAAACAGAAATTGCCGCATCTTTAATATGTTTTATTTCACGCTTCGTCAATTGGTGTGCCCGTTTCATCGGATGAACGCGAGCTTTGAACAATGTTTCGTCCACATAAATATTACCGAGTCCAGCTACAATGGTTTGATCAAGTAATGCTGCTTTAATATGTCGTGACGTCTTCTCTAATTTATTATGAAAATACGTCAATGTAAACTCAGCATCAAATGGATCTGGTCCAAGTTGATTCAGTGGTTTTTGTTTTAACTCTTGACCTTTTGGAATGAGATGCATCGTACCAAATTTCCGTACATCGTTATATCTTAGTTCTTGTCCATCCGTAAACGAGAAAATAATATGGGTATGTTTCTTAGTTGGTTCAGTATGTTGAAAAACGTTATATTTTCCTTCCATTCTTAAATGAGATACTAACATATAGTCATCTAATTCAAATAGAAGAAATTTTCCTTTTCTATGGATATCATAAATCGTCTGGCCTTGCAAAAGATATTTAAATTGTTCCGCGTCATCTGGTTGTTTAATGATATTTGGCCAATAAACAAAGACTTTCTCTATCGTTTTATGAATAATCAAGTGCTTCAAAGTGTTTTTAATTGTTTCAACTTCTGGTAATTCTGGCATACATCATTCCCCTTACTTCGCATCAAACCAGCTTTTCCCGTATGAATAATCTACCTTTAACGGCACATTTAGTGAAACAGCATTTTCCATACAATCTGTGACAAGCTCAATTAATTGCTTGACTTCTTCTTCTGGTGCTTCTAATATGAGCTCGTCATGGACTTGGAGTAATAGCCTAGCGTTTAATTGATGTTTCTTTAATTGTTCATCTAAATCAATCATTGCCTTTTTAATAATATCGGCTGCACTTCCTTGGATCGGTGTATTAATAGCCGTTCGTTCCGCGAAACTTCTCAAGTTAAAGTTTCGACTTGTAATATCAGGTAAATAGCGTCGCCTTTGCATGATTGTCGTCACATAACCTTTGTGCTTTGCTTCCTGAACGATATCTTTCATATATTGTTTGACACCTGGATAGATTTCAAAGTACGTGTCAATAAACTTCTTTGCCTCTTTTCGCGTTATCCCTAAATTTTGCGATAATCCATAATCACTAATCCCGTAAACAATACCAAAATTGACTGTTTTTGCTTGTCTTCTCATATCTGATGTGACCGATTCCTTATCTACATGAAAAACATCCATTGCTGTTTGCGTATGAATATCCATATCATCTTTAAAAGCTCTGGTAAGTCTCTCATCATTAGAAATATGTGCTAAGACACGTAATTCAATTTGTGAATAGTCGAAAGAAAAGATAACCCAATCCTTTTCAGATGGGACAAATGCTTGGCGAATTTTACGCCCTTCTTCTAAGCGAATGGGGATATTCTGTAAGTTCGGGTCAACTGAGCTTAATCGTCCTGTTTGTGTTAAAGCTTGGTTAAATCGGGTATGAATTTTTTCCGTTTCCGTATGAACAACTTTTAATAATCCTTCAATATATGTGGATTGGAGCTTTCCTAACTGACGATAAAGTACAATTTTCGGAATAATGTCATGCTTATCATACAGTTTCTCTAACACATCAATTGCTGTTGAGTAACCTGTCTTTGTTTTTTTAATGACTGGCAAGCCTAATTTTTCAAACAAAATAATACCTAGTTGTTTCGGTGAATTAAGATTAAAAGACTCTCCTGCTAACTCAATGACTTCTCTTTCAATCGTATCTAATCGCTCCTTAAGTTCAGTACCCATTTTTTCTAATCGAGCAACATCAACTTTAACACCTGTATACTCCATTTCAGCTAATATATGAGCAAGTGGCATTTCTAGATCAAATAATAGTTGATACTGTTCGTTCTCTTGTAATTGATGCGCTATCTCATCCTTTAATTCAAATAGCAATTTAACTTTACGTGCGAGATGGTCATGAAAGACATCAAGCTCTGGTATTTTTTTACTTTTACCTTTACCATACACTTCCGCATCATATTTGACTTGTTTTTTATTCATTTCATGAGCAATTTCTGGTATCGTATCATGATTCTCTGCTGGATTAAGTAAATAAGAAGCAAGTAGCATATCAAATGTGATTCCTTTTAGTTGTAGACCATTCCTTAACATTAACACAAGAGACTTCTTCGTATCAAATACTATTTTTTCTTTAGTTTCATCTTCAACCCATTCTTTAAATGCTGAACTATTCAGAGCTGTGTCGATCGAAAAAAGATAAACACCTCTCTCATTAGCTATTCCAATCCCGATAATCGGTTCTTGATGATAGTTCTCTTCTAGAATTTCTAAGAATAAAGCGTCTTTTCCCGTGAAAATATTCTGAGTAACCTCATCTAACACTTTATAGGAAATCTCTTTCCAATCATTTTCGTGATCAAGTAAGTTATCTCCATCCATCCGATTTAATAAAGATTGAAAGCCTAAATCTTTAAATAAACGTGTTACTTCGGTCGTATCATGACCAACATATGTGATATCTTTCGTCTTTATTTCAACAGGTGACTCACAATTTATCGTCACAAGCTCTTTACTCAAAAAGGCATCTTCTTTGTAAGTTATGAGATTTTCTTTTAACTTTTTTCCAGGAAGTTCGTCTATATGGGCATAAACATTTTCCAGTGTGTCATATTGTTTAAGTAATTTAGTCGCTGTCTTCTCTCCAACACCTGGCACACCAGGAATATTATCTGACTTATCTCCCATAAGTGCTTTTAAATCAATAATCTGTTCAGGCGTGACTTCTAATTTTTCTTTCATATATTGGGGTGTAAATGTTTCAATTTCACTAATTCCTTTACGAGTCATGGCAAGTGTTATATGTTCATCAACGAGCTGAAGGAGGTCTTTATCTCCAGAATATATCTTAATTTCCCAGTCTTTTGCGTCAACACCCTTAGCTAACGTACCGATGATATCATCAGCTTCATACGCTTCAAGCTCATAATGTTTAATTTGAAAGGCGTCTAACAATTCTCTTACAAGTGGAAATTGCTCAGAAAGTTCAGGTGGTGTTTTCTCTCGACCTCCTTTATAGTCTTTATATGTTTTATGACGAAAGGTTGTCTTGCCAGCATCAAATGCAACAAGCATATGACTTGGATTTTCCTCTTCTAATATACGTAATAACATCGTTGTAAAGCCATAAACTGCATTCGTATAGACGCCTTTATCATTATTCAATAGTGGCAAAGCAAAGAATGCACGGTAAACAATGCTATTACCATCAACTAAAACGAGTTTATTCTTCATCTTATATCCTCCTCGTTAATTCTACTCTTTCTATTTTATCATGGATTAAGAGAACGGGAAAATGAACGTATAAAAAGAGTGAAGTGTTCTCATCATAAGAGAACACTTCACTTATCTAGATTCTTCGGTAACATAACTGTAAATGTCGAACCTTTATTTAATTTACTTTCTACGAATACTTTTCCACCATGAAGTTCTGTAATATGTTTAACAATCGCTAACCCTAACCCAGTACCTCCTGTATCACGACTTCTAGCCTTATCTACTCGGAAAAAACGCTCAAAAATGCGATGTGTAACATCTGGAGGTATCCCTATACCTGTATCACTAATCATAACGTGGACATCTGTTTCATTTTCAATGGCTTGAATCTTTATTTTACCTTGCTCAGGTGTGTAATTAATCGCATTTGCTAACAAATTTATTAATATTTGCTTTAGCTTCTCTCGATCAGCTTTAAGATGTATTGAATCTTCAATGTATGTCTCAACTACAATATCTTTTTCTGCTATTTTTTGTTTAAATGCAGGTAGGACTTCATTAACGATTTGTAACAAATATGTATCTGAATAAGATAGAGCAAATCCTTCTTTTTCCAATTTCGATAAGGTTAGTAAATCATTAATTAAAACTTTAAGTCGTTTACTCTCATTATAAATAATTTCAGTGAATTGACGGTTAATATCTGGATTGCTTAAACCTTCGTCAAGCAATGTCTCAGCAAAACCTGTAATAGATGTAATAGGCGTTTTTAATTCATGTGAAACATTAGCGACAAAGTCTTTACGCATGACTTCAACGTTTTTAAAATCAGTAATATCATAAAAAGCTAATACGGCTCCTTTAAGGAGTTTTCGATCAGTAAATATAGGGGCACCGACAACTTCAATATAAATCTGACGTCTGTCCTTCTCAAGTGTAATTGATTTTTTCACGTTTTCTTCATATAAAAACGTTTCTTGAACGGTGCGATGAATCTCTGTCTGATGCATCACATCATAGTATAGATAGCCAACATAATCACGCTGCCTTCCACCAAACATAGAGAGAAACTTGCGATTTACGAGATGAATATATCCTTTCTCATCAATTAATACAAGTCCGCTTTCTGTGTTATCTATCACTGTTTTCAATTGATCAGCTTGCATTTGTTCATTGATGGACAGTTCACTTAAATTGCGTGCTAATTCATTAATTTTACGACTTAAATCGCCAATACTACCATTGAATGGATGATGGACACGCGCTCGATAATTCCCTTTTAATAATTCTCCCATTGTTTTAGAGGCAACTTGAACCGGTTTAATATATTTATGAAATACGTTTAATAAAATAATTAATAATATAATATATAAGATACCGAGAACCGAAACAAGAATAATATAATCTTCCACTATTAAACTTAATACAGCTCCTACTACACCTAATAAAATAAAGAGAGCAAAAGCATAAGCAAATTTTAACTTTGAAAAAGATTCATTCATTTTACGGGTTCCTCCAGCTTATATCCGATACCACGCACTGTTTTAATATATTCAGGTTTCTTCGTATCTGACTCTATTTTATCACGTAAATGGCTAATATGAACATCGACAATTCTAGTGTCACCTACAAAATCATAATTCCAAACTGCACTTAATAGCTGATCACGTGATAGCACCTTCTCCACATTTGTAGCTAAATAATGTAACAGTTCAAATTCCTTTCGTGTGAAACTAATTAACTGGTTATTTTTTTCTACTTCATAGCGCTCTGGATAAATTTTTAATTCTCCAATTTGGATCATCGCAAATTGATCCAGACTCGTTTGGCGATTCGCACGACGTAAGATCGCTTTAATTCGTGCTACGACTTCTTTCGGGCTAAAAGGCTTTGTCAAATAATCATCGGCACCTAACTCTAATCCTAACACTTTATCGATTTCATCATCCTTTGCAGTTAACATTAAAATCGGTATTTCTATTTTTTGCTGTCTCAGATGCTTACATACTTCCATTCCATCCAACCCCGGTAACATTAAATCAAGAATAATTAGATCATAATCGTCATTTTCTATCATACGTACAGCTTCGATCCCATCATAAGCTGCATCAGTTTTAAAACCAGCTTTCTCTAAATTATACGTTAGTAATGTGACAATCGATTGTTCATCGTCAACAATTAATATTTTTTTATTCACATTAACAAGCTCCTTAATAATAACAAGATGTCCAATAATCTACCTTATATTATATATCATTTCATATACATATATAACATATGTTTCTCTCTAATGTTAGATCATACATAAAATTGTTAACAAAATTTTACATAGCATTTACAATTGTCATTTATTTAACAAAAAACCCTCTGCTGTTATAACAGCAGAGAGCTTAATCATAATAATTATACGATTATATCCATTACTTTCTTAACAGATTCAGCTGATTGGTGAAGTGCTGCTTTCTCCTCATCTGTAAGATCTAGTTCAATAATTTCTTCGATTCCATTACCGCCAATAACTGTTGGTACACCTAAATAAAGGTCGGAAAAACCGTATTCACCCTCTAAATACGCAATCGCTGGTAATACACGGCGCTGATCTTTCAGAATAGCTTCTGCCATCTCTACTAGTGATGCTGCTGGAGCATAATAAGCACTACCAGTTCCTAAAAGCTCAACAATTTCTCCTCCACCTTTACGTGTTCGTTCAACAATAGCATCTAAACGTTCTTTAGATATTAGTTTTTCTAATGGAATACCACCAGCATAAGAGTAACGCGTCAATGGAACCATATCATCTCCGTGACCACCGAGAACAAATGCTGTAATATCCTTTACAGACAAGTTAAGTTCTTGCGCAATGAATGTACGGAAGCGTGCAGTATCGAGAACACCGGATTGTCCCATCACACGCTCTTTAGGAAAACCAGACTCTTTAAATACTGTATACGTCATCGCATCAACTGGGTTGGTCAATACGATAATATAACAGTCTGGTGAATATTTGACAATTTCCTGTGTAACCGACTTCATAATTTTAGCATTTGTATTCACTAAATCATCACGACTCATACCTGGTTTACGTGGAATACCCGCAGTAATAATCACAACATCAGAGTCTTTCGTATCTTCATAATTTGCTGTCCCGATAACGTTGACATCAAATCCTATAACAGGACTCGACTCTAACATATCAAGTGCTTTTCCTTTTGTCGGTTTTTCCATATTAGGTACATCAACGAGAACAATGTCAGCCAATTCTTTCTGTGCTAACAAAAGTGCAGTTGTTGCACCTGTGAATCCAGAGCCAATGACAGAAACTTTTTTTCTTTTAATACTCACGGTGATCCACCTACTTTTTGAAATAAATTAGTCCATATTCTTAATTAATTCATCACCAAACTCAGAGCATTTAACTTCTTTAGCGCCGTCCATTAAACGAGCAAAGTCATAAGTGACAACTTTTGAAGCAATTGTTTTATCCATTGCTTTGTTAATGAGATCTGCAGCTTCTTTCCACCCTAAGTGTTCAAGCATTAGAACACCTGATAGAATGACAGATGAAGGGTTTACCTTATCTAAGCCAGCATATTTAGGTGCTGTTCCATGTGTTGCTTCAAAAATCGCATGACCCGTATCATAGTTAATATTTGCCCCTGGAGCAATCCCAATTCCACCAACTTGTGCCGCTAAAGCGTCAGAAATATAGTCTCCGTTTAAGTTCATTGTGGCAACAACATCAAACTCTTTTGGACGTGTTAGAATTTGCTGCAAGAAGATATCTGCAATCGCATCTTTAATAATAATCTTTCCAGCATTTTCTGCTTCATCTTGCGCTTTATTTGCCGCATCCTTACCATCTTTTTCAGCAATGCGATCATATTCTGCCCACGTGAACACTTTATCACCAAATTCTTGTTCAGCAACTTCATAGCCCCATTCTTTAAAGGCACCTTCTGTAAATTTCATAATATTACCTTTGTGTACAAGGGTAACGTTTTTACGACCTTCATCGATAGCATACTGGATAGCTGCGCGAACAAGACGTTTTGTACCTTCTTCAGAAACTGGCTTAATACCGATTCCAGATGTTTCTGGGAAGCGAATATTCGTAACACCCATTTCATTTTGTAAGAAATCAATTACTTTTTTAACTTCGTCTGAACCTTTTTTCCACTCGATACCAGCATAGATATCTTCTGTATTTTCACGGAAAATAACCATATCTACATCTTGTGGGTTTTTAACTGGTGAAGGAACACCGTTATAATAACGTACTGGGCGTAAGCAATTATATAAGTCAAGCTCTTGACGTAAAGCAACGTTTAATGAGCGGAATCCACCACCAATTGGAGTTGTTAATGGTCCTTTAATAGCAATTAAGTATTCCTCAATCTGCTCCAATGTTTCTTTCGGGAGCCATTCTCCAGTTTTGTTAAATGCTTTTTCACCTGCATATACTTCTTTCCATACGATGCTCTTCTTACCATCATATGCTTTTTCTACCGCAGCTTCGAGCACTTTACTTGCTGCTGCCCAAATATCTGGTCCTGTTCCATCCCCTTCAATAAAAGGAATAATAGGATGATCAGGCACGTTTAGCTTTCCATTTTGTACAGTAATTTTCTCGCCTTTTTGTGTCATTATGTATCCTCCTAGTCAATATTTTACCAATACATATTCTAGCATATTATAATTATTTATGCTTTTTCATATCATTCATATATTTGTAACGAATAGCCGGTTCTACCGGCTATTCAGATTTCTTAGCCGCGCTTTTCAATTGGAACGTATGCTTGCTTTTGTGGACCAACATATTCTGCACGCGGGCGGATAAGTCGGTTGTTTTCATATTGCTCAAGAATATGGGCAATCCAACCTGACACCCGACTAACCGCAAATATTGGTGTGAAAATATCGTGATCTATACCTAAAGAGTGATAGACAGAAGCTGAATAAAAGTCTACGTTTGCTGGTAGGCCTTTTTCTTTTTTAATATATTCTTCAATTTTAACAGACATATTGTACCATTTAGGTTCACCAATTAATTCTGTTAATTGTTTAGACATTTGCTTTAGATGTTTTGCACGAGGGTCACCAGTTTTATAAACACGATGCCCCATTCCCATAATTTTCTCCTTATTATCAAGTGCTTTCTTTACATATGGGATAGCGTTTTCTTCTTCACCTATTTCGGTTAACATTTTCATTACTTGTTCATTAGCTCCCCCATGAAGCGGACCTTTTAGTGCCGAAATAGCTGCTGTTATGCCTGAATAAATATCAGAGAGTGTAGCCACACATACTCTTGCTGTAAATGTGGATGCATTTAATTCATGGTCTGCGTGAAGAACAAGTGCTTTATTAAACGCTTCTTCTTCAATCGGTTCAGGTTCCTTACCATTTAACATATATAGAAAATTAGCAGCAAAGCTCAAGCCTTTTTTCGGCTGTACTGGGTCTTGTCCTTTACGAAGACGCGAAAACGCTGCAACTACAGAAGCAATCCTTGCTTGAATACGTATGGCTTTACGCTTATTTGCTTCATTATCCATTACGTCTGCTTCTCTATCGTAAAGACCAAGAACTGATACAGCACTTCTTAATGCTGACATTGGATGCACAGATGATAAATCATATGAACGCAAATGTTCTATAACACCTTCTGGCAACGCCATATTTTCATCCAATTCTTTTTTCAAGGCATCTAATTGACTTTGTGTAGGAAGTTGTTTATTCCATAAAAGATAAATTACTTCTTCAAAGCTCGCATTTTCAGCTAAATCATCAATGGTATAACCAACATATGTGAGTTGATCATCAATAATTGAACTAATAGATGACTGGGCTGCTACAACCCCTTCGAGACCTTTTGTTGCTGTCATAATACTATCCCTCTCCTTTTTTTATGGTTAATCGTAAGTATAAAGCAAGCTACGATTATCCACGAATATTTTTCGACAATATGATGATATCGTCGCCCCCATTTAACATTATAAGACAAATTGAAGACAAAGTGAATTGAAAGCGTTTATTTTACATCCCTTTTTTTGAAATGACTTAAAAATAGGAAAGCTAGTCTAATTCATTTATTGCTTTCATAGTTTAATATTAAGTATTGTCAAATAAATGGGGTCTTCTTATGAATAAGGTGTTTTTTTTACGAGTTTTTCGTGGCGTATTCGTGATTAGTGTATTTGTTTTATGTTTGGTCATAATAAAATGGGTCTTTTATTATACATATCCGTTTTTAATTGCTTTTATAATATCAGCTTTTGCACAGCCATTTTTAACATTCTTTCAGAGACGATTACATTTATCACGTTTATTAGCAACATTAATCTTTCTTCTGATAAACTGCATCATCATAATTGCTGTGGGGCTTCTCTTATTGTCAGAATTACTGAACGGATTTGAATTTCTGACAGATATCATTCCGCATTACTTTCGACAATTGATATTAACGATGGAACAATTATTTAAATATTATCTTATTCCTATATATAACAAAACGTTTCAATTTCTACAATCTATGCCCCCTGAAACACAAATCGTACTAGAAGAGCAAATACAACAAATTGCTCAAAATAGTGCAGAAACAGGCGCAACACTTATTCAAGAATTATTATTAAAAATACCTAGTATACTCTTATTTCTCCCATCATCATTGATTTCATTCATATTAATTTTATTAGTCTCTTTTTTTATGATAATGGATTGGGAAAAGTTAAAGGATAAAGTAACACAAATATTACCAGCCCGATTTAACAATTTTCGCTTATTGTTTATGCAACATTTTAAAGATGTCTTATTAGGTTATGTAAAATCGCAAACGCTTCTCATTACGATATCTACAAGTATTACTCTTATTGGGCTCATATTTCTTCAGGTGAAACATGCCTTAACCATTACATTACTTACTGCTTTAGCTGACTTACTTCCGTTAATTGGTACAGGTATTGTTTTTATTCCATGGATACTTTTTTTGTTTTTTACTGGAAATTATCCTTTAACGATCGGTATTGCAATTATTTATGGCATAACTGTCATTACTCGACAATTATTAGAACCTAAAATCATGTCAGATAGAATCGGTGTCCACCCTTTATTTACTTTATTTATTTTATTTTTATTGTTTCAACTATGGGGGGCAAACGGTGTCATATTGGCACCTGGCATTCTTATTATTTTTGTTGTTTGCAAGGATAGTGGATTATTCCTTTATATTTGGCGATTTATTAAAGGTGCTTAATACTACCAACGCCGGAAAATAATCGTATGATTATCTATCATCTTCTTTAATATCTTCTTTAATTGAATTTTAAATAAGTTTCTAGTCATTGGTAAGACGAGAATAAAACCAGAAATATCTGTTATAAACCCTGGTGTAATTAGAAATGCACCACCAATAATAATACAAATACCATCAAAGATTTCTTCACTAGGCATTTGACCATAATGAATCGATGCTTGTGCTCGTCTTAGTGTATCGATCCCTTGTTGTTTTGCCAAATAAATACCAAGTAATCCTGTCAATATAATAAGTATGACAACCCACCACGGACCAATCATACCGCCTACCCAAATAAATATACCGATCTCAAGAGCTGAAATAATCAGAAGTACAAGCCAAATGAATCGCATCCACTATCACCTCATGAGGTTTATAATACACTTGCATGGCCTAAATAAATATCACCTTTCACGCCATCAATTGTTATTTCTTGTCCATCTTTAATTAAGTCACAAACACCGGAAACGCCAACGACGACAGGGATTCCCATTTCTAATCCGACAATAGCGGCATGTGATGTGAGTCCACCAGTTTCTGTAATAATACCAGCGGCTTTACGAATAGCAGGAATCATTCCTTTATCTGTTCCATATGTTACTAATATATCACCTGGCTGAACTCTTTCATTAGCTTCTTCAGCCGTTTTCACGACAGTAGCTCTTCCGTAAGCACTATGTTTACCTATCCCTTGCCCTTTTGCAATCACATCACCAATAATATGGACTTTTAATAAATTTGTTGTACCGCTTTCTCCTACTGGAACACCAGCTGTAATAATGACACGGCTACCTGGTTTACATAAATTAGTGCTTAACGCTGATTCGACCGCTAATTCTAACATATCATCTGTTGTTGTCGCATGTGGACCAACGATTGAGTGAACGCCCCATACAAGTGAAAGTTGACGGTTAACACGATCTGATGATGTAACTGCAATGATTGGTGCCTTAGGACGATATTTTGAAATCGTGCGGGCTGTAAACCCACTCTCTGTTGGTGTTATAATTGCACCAACATCCAAATTCATAGCTGTGTGTGTAACGGACTGACTAATTGCTTCAGTGATGGTCATATCGATCGATTCTGAACGTGATTTTAAAATACGTTGATAGTTAAGAGCTGTTTCCGCCTTTAAAGCGATATTGGCCATCGTTTGCACTGCTTCAACAGGATATTTCCCTGCTGCTGTTTCTCCTGAAAGCATAATTGCATCTGTTCCATCAAATATCGCATTCGCTACATCTGACGCTTCTGCACGTGTTGGTCGTGGATTTCTTTCCATTGAATCAAGCATTTGTGTTGCAATAATAACTGGTTTTCCGCTTAAATTACATTTTTGAATCAGTTCCTTTTGGACTAGCGGCACATCTTCTGCTGGAATTTCTACCCCTAGATCCCCACGCGCGACCATTAAACCATCACTGATTTCTAAAATACTTTCAATACGGTCGACACCTTCTTGATTTTCTATCTTTGGAATGATTTGGATATGACTTCCACCATGTTTTTCTAATAATTTACGAATCTCAAGTATATCTGATGGGCGGCGAACAAATGAAGCCGCTATAAAATCTATATCTTGTTCAATCCCGAAACGAATATCATTCGCATCTTTCTCTGTCATACCCGGTAAGTTAACAACCGTATTTGGTATATTGACACCCTTATGATCTTTAACGATTCCCGAGTTAAGTGCCTTTGCTAAAATACATTTTTTTTCTAAATGAATGTTAGTCACTTCTAACTCAATTAAGCCATCGTCAAGTAGTATTTTCGTGCCTACTTTCACATCATGAATTAACCCTTTATATGATACTGAGAAACGTTCATTCGTCCCCAAAACATCTTCCATTGTTATCGTCACGATATCATCTTGATTAATCAGAGCTTCACCGTTTTGAAATTTACCTGTCCGAATTTCTGGACCTTTCGTATCTAATAGAATAGCTACCGTCTTCCCTGTTTCATTAGCTACTTGGCGAATTGTTTTTATGCGTTTTGTATGTTCTTCATAAGTCCCGTGAGAAAAATTCAACCGTGCGACATTCATACCTGCTTCAATTAATTTTTTTAAGGTCTCTGGGGATTCTGATGCTGGACCAATCGTACAAACTATTTTTGTTTTTCTCATTAATGAACCTCCTTCAACTCTATTCATGATTTAAATAGAAAGTTCTTTCGATAAATCGAACATTTTTTCTTCAATAATATGTTTTGTCGATAAAACTTGTGATAAATCATCAGCGACAATACGGTTATTTCTTATGCCAACCATTATACCCGATTCACCAGCTAATAATATGTTAACTGCTTCTGCACCTAATCGGCTGGCTAATACACGGTCAAAAGCAGTAGGGGAACCACCACGTTGAATATGACCAAGCACAGTAACTCGGACTTCTAAATTCGTCGCTTCTTCAATTCGCTTACCGTATTCAATACCGCTTGCTACACCTTCTGCGAGTATGATAATACTATGCTTTTTACCTCGCTCTCTCCCACGATGTAAGCGGGTAACGACATCTTGAAAATCATCTTCTTTCTCTGGAATAAGTATACTTTCAGCTCCTGCTGCTAACCCTGCCCATAAAGCTAAATCACCAGCATCTCTTCCCATTACCTCAATGACATATGTACGTTCGTGAGATGTTGCTGTATCGCGAATCTTGTCCACTGCATCAATAATCGTATTCAATGCTGTATCAAATCCAATCGTATAATCAGTCCCAGCAATATCATTATCAATTGTCGCTGGTACACCTATACATGGAAATCCTTTTTCAGAAAGTTTTTCTGCTCCACGAAAACTTCCGTCACCACCAATGACAATCAAACCTTCTATACCGCGCTCTTTCAGCTCATTAATCCCCTTTCTTTGACCCTCTTCTGTTTTAAAGTCCTCACATCGAGCCGAATGTAGTTTCGTTCCACCTCTATGGATAATATCACCGACAGACCCTATTTCTAATTTTTCAATATGACCTTCTATGAGTCCTTGGTAACCATACATAACTCCATAAACATCAACATTATGATAAATACATTTTCTAACAACAGCACGAATCGCTGCGTTCATACCTGGAGAATCTCCGCCACTCGTCAACACTGCTACCTTCTTCATATTCGCCACCTCGATTAGAAAAATTCCCTATATAAATTTCTCTTATAATTAAAGATAATACCTCAATCATGAAATAGCAATGATTACATAAAGAATTTATTGAATGTTCGTTTTAATAAATAAATGTGTTTTACTACTTCTTATAATTGCATTAAATATGATGCCATATTAATTGATTAAAACACATTAGCATAACATATAAAATGGTTGGCGATGGCGCCAACCATTTTATCATTAATCTTCCTTTATATCATAATCACCAATTGTTTTATATTTTTCCCAGCGTTTTTCTAATAGTTCTTCAACAGATAATGATTGTAATTCTTTTAATGATGATTCAATCACTTGATCGATTGCTTTTGCTTGTTCTTCTATATGGCGATGAGCGCCACCTTTTGGTTCAGGTATGATTTCATCAATCACTGCGAGCTCTTTTAAGTCATGGGCAGTTATTTTCATCGTCTCAGCTGCTCGTTGCGCTAAGTTAGCGTCTTTCCATAGTAAAGCAGCTGCTCCTTCAGGTGAAATAACAGAATATGTCGAGTTCTCTAGCATATAGATTTTATCACCTACACCTAGTGCTAGAGCGCCACCACTTCCTCCTTCACCTATTACAATACAGATGATAGGAACTTTTAAGCCACCCATTTCCATTAAATTACGCGCAATCGCTTCACTTTGCCCTCTTTCTTCCGAACCCTTTCCTGGGTCAGCCCCCTTCGTATCGATAAAACAAATAACTGGTCGGTTAAACTTTTCTGCTTGTTTCATATGGCGTAGTGCTTTACGATAACCCTCAGGATGAGGCATACCGAAATTACGACGTATGTTTTCCTTTGTGTTTTTACCACGTTGATGACCGATGATTGTCACAGGTCGGTCTTTATAAAAAGCAATACCTGTAACAATAGCCGCATCGTCTCCAAAGCGACGGTCACCATGAAATTCCATAAAATCAGTAAATAGATATTTAATATAGTCTAATGTCGTTGGTCGTTCAGGATGCCTAGCCACTTGCACACGCTCCCACGGTTTAAGATGGCCATAGACATCGTCTTCTAAACAAGCTAGCTTTCTCTCTAATGTTTTAATCTCATTGTCAAGATCAATCTCACTATCTTTTGTTATCTCTTTTAATTCGGCAATTTTTTCTTTTAAATGGACAATTGGACGTTCAAATTCGAGAACATGCTTCATAACTGACTTGCCCCCTTCCGATGAAGTTTTAATAACGTTCCTAGCGTTTGCTTCATTTGATGACGATGAATGACTTGATCAAGTTGTCCATGTTTTAATAGAAACTCAGCCGTCTGGAAATCATCAGGAAGTCTTTCCCGAGTTGTTTGTTCAATGATACGACGTCCAGCAAAGCCAATTAAAGCACGCGGCTCAGCAAAATTATAGTCACCTAATGATGCAAAACTTGCAGTGACACCTCCAGTGGTAGGATGGGTCATGACAGAGATGATGAG
This sequence comes from Cerasibacillus quisquiliarum, assembly GCF_014202495.1. GTDB lineage: Bacteria > Bacillota > Bacilli > Bacillales > Amphibacillaceae > Cerasibacillus > Cerasibacillus quisquiliarum. The sequence goes on from NZ_JACHHA010000002.1 coordinate 343,023, forward strand.
ATTTCCTGCTTCTGAATGTCTTTTTAATGCGATCGAGGTTTTAGACATTTGCATTAAACTAAGTACCCCTTCTTGCATACGCGCACCACCTGAAGCAGTAAATATAATATATGGTAGCGCTTCTTCTCTTGCTCTTTCAATAGCGCGGGCTATTTTTTCACCAACAACAGAACCCATACTTCCCATACGAAAGCCAGCATCCATGACACTAAATGCTACCCGTTCTCCTTCTATTAAACCGGTTCCCGTTACAACCCCTTCATTTAACCCCGTTTTCTTACGATCTTTTTCAAGTTTTTCTTCATAACCAGGAAAACCTAATGGGTTATTTGATATTAGATTCTTGTCCCACTCAACAAATGTCCCTTCATCAAACAGACTGTCGATACGTTCCCATGCATTTAATTGATGGTGAAAATCACAATTCGGACATACACCAAGATTTTTATGCATTTCTTTTCTATAATAAATTTTATGGCAGGATTGGCATTTTATCATTAAACCTTCTGGAATATCTTGTTTCGCTTGTTCACCAGGAATTGTAGCGTATCTTTTTTTCTTGCCGAAAATATCTTTTAGCAAGGTAATTCCCCCTTTTCTACTTTCCTAAACCAATTATGAGTCATGCATGTTGTGAGATGATTCATGCATATGAATTGAATCTTTCTTATATGTTAGGTTTAACCAATTGTTAAACACCTTTTCAATGGCATCATAATCTCTGTTAATATATTGCTGTAATAAATTTTCATAAAATGTCACGTCATAGTATATGGTATCTAACGTTCGTGTATATGCTTGTAATAGACGCCAGATTTTTGTTAAGAGCGTATTATCGACGATTTCAAATAACGTCTGAAAAAATAAGACTTCACGCTCTTCGATACAATAAGATGATGTCTTTACAATAGCTGATAATTGTTTTATATCTTCCTCTGTTATTAGATTGAACGCAAGTTTGGATACTTCTTTTTCCAAAATTGTTTTTGTGAAAACTAACTCATTCTTCTTATCACTTTCACGTAAAATAAATGAAGCTAACAGTTCTACGGATTGATATGAACGATATGTACTTAAGAAAGTTCCTTCTCCACGCCTTATCTCTATTAATCCGAGAAGTTCCATTGCGCGAAAAGCTTCTCTAACAGATGAACGTGAAGCTTGTAAAGTTTCTGCCATCTCTCTCTCTGAAGGAAGTTTATCACCTGATGTTAGTTGATATTTATCGATGTAATGACGTATTTCTTTAAGAACTTCTTGATAGACTTTTCGACTGGTAATGATGTTGTACTCTCCTTACTTTCGGTCATTTTCTGGTTGTTTCCTTAACTGTCTCATTTTATGGAAACCGGATACTATCTAACAGCTTTATAATTACAATACATATCGTTCCACCAATAACAACAAGTTTGCGATAAAAATGTTTGTTAACAATTTTCAACGTATTCGTTAAACGAGTGACTAACACTAGCGCTGTTCCATATTGATTGTCATAAATAAGCAAACTATTCTTTTCCTTTATTGAACAACAAGAAAATTTAGTTTAGCCATATCTTCTAAATTATCACCATCAAATGTAAATTGAAACCCCTTTATCGGTTAAACAAGCTCCTAAACATCATTCGTATTTAAACAAAGAGAAAAGAAATCGACCCCTGATGGCTTCAAATAAAACAGTATTAATTACATAGCTGAAAGCGCTCTTTCAGGACTCATATTACCTAGTCCTAGTACCGAGAAATCATCGTTAGTCGTTAAATTGCACGACTATACTGTATCCTTCATTTGTATAATTATATTCCTTATCAGTGCGTTCATAAATGACTTTACATGAGCAAATAACACCTGGTGAAAAAGCTCAACTTAAACCCTTTTCATTTCTAACAGAAATCTTAAACTGAATGGTCGATTTTCCTTAATGAGCTTAATGCATTAACGCATGTGTAAACATCGCTCTTTATTTAAGTTTGTGATTGCTCCTTGATTATTTACAAAGAGACTTATGTTCATTAAGTAGGTGGTCTGACCACCATCTACCTAATGAACTCATTATAACAGATGGCATCTATCTGTAAAGAATATCATATCATAATTCGTGTTTCGAACAAATAAATATATTCGTCAAATGAGTTTCATTTTATATATTTAAGACTTTAAAACAACTGCTTCAGGTCCAAAAAAACGCTTTAACTCATTTATGCATGTTTCTGTCGGATGAATGGTTACATGTTTAAGTTGGTATGTTTTTCGTAGTTCTTCGTGAAAAATAATCACTGATGTATGACCAGGGTATTTCTTTGCCACATTACGAATCATTTGTGCACCATCTTGACCAATTCCTTTAGACCATTTAATAAAGAGTCGAGCTGATGGACGAATATTTTCTAAATCAACAGGTTGCGCTGAGTCAACGATCCATTGGTATTGATTATGTCTGATCTCAATCTTTCCAGTAATAGTAATGACCATTTCTTCTGTCAACCACCGACTGATTTGGCGATAGACATTCGGAAAGACGACTGCTTCCATTTCTTCAGTTTCATCTGAAATAGTAAGAAAAGCCATCGGATCACCACGGCGTGTTCTAATTTTTCTAATCGATTCAACAATAATGACGCCCTTAACATGACGTTGATTCAAATATTGTTGAGCTTCATCTAAAACGATAAAGCCTTTTTGACGAAAGTGATGACGAAAACGTGTAAAGGGATGTTCAGATACGTATATACCGAGCAGTTCTTTTTCATCAGCTAATTTCTTAAAAGGACTAAAATCATTTACTGCCACATATGTTTCTTCTGTTTTTAATTGTTCTGGGAAAAGATTAGGCTGATCAACAAATTCTTTAAAAAGCTCCCCCTGCTCCATTGCCTGATCTAGTGTCGCTAACAAACTTGCCCGATTGTCGTGTAATTCATCAAATGCTCCCGCCATGATTAACGCTTCTAGTAAAGAACGTTTCAGAAGATGATTTGGTATACGTAAGCAAAAATCAAATAATCCTTGAAATGGTCTTCCCTGTCGTGCATCAATAATTTCTTTAACCGTTTGTGCGCCAACACCTTTTATCGCTGCTAATCCCATGCGAATATGTCCATTCTCAACAGTATAACTAATAAAACTTCGATTAATGGATGGCGCTAATATTGAAATGTTGAATTGTTTCATCTCTTTCATGTAGGACTGTATTTTATCTTCTTGGTTTGCCATTGAACTTAACACTTCTGCAAAAAAAACAGAAGGATAATGGGCTTTTAAGTATGCTAATTGATAAGAAATTTTACTATAAGCTACAGCATGACTTTTTGGAAAACCATAGTTAGAAAACTTTACAATCCAATCGAATAATTCCTCGGCTACCTTTGAACTGTATCCTCGTTTTTTACAACCGTTAATAAAAGCTGTTCTTTCAGTTTCAATAATCGTTCCATCTTTTTTGCTAATGGCTCGCCGTAATAAATCCGCCTCTCCTAAAGAATATCCTGCAATTCGGTGTAAGATTTGTATTATTTGTTCTTGATAAATTAAGACGCCATAAGTCGATTGTAAAATGGGCTCTAAATCTCCATGAAGATAAGTCGTCTTCTCAATTCCATGTTTTCGTTTAATATATGTTGGTATAAAATCCATCGGCCCAGGGCGATATAACGCATTGACTGCAATAATATCTTGAAAAGCGGTCGGTTTTAGTTCTCTTAATACTCGTTTCATTCCCTTGGATTCAAGTTGAAAGATACCGTTTGTTAAACCGCTTTGTAAAAGATGAAACGTCTTCTCATCATTATAAGGTATTTGTTTCAGCACAACTGTTCGATTCGTTAATTGTTTAATCGATGTGATGATTCGTTCAAGTAAGCTTAAATTCCGTAAGCCTAAAAAATCAAACTTTAATAAACCAATCGCCTCTAGTTCTTCCATTGGATATTGTGTTAAATACGTCTTACTCGGTCCTAACGTCACTGGTACATGTTCTGTCAAAGCGGTATCGCTAATAACAACTCCTGCTGCATGTGTCGATACATGCCTTGGAAGTCCCTCTAATTTATCTGCAATGTTGAATAGCATTTTTAACAATTCGGATTGCTCAATATAAGTGACTAAATCATGATTTTGTCGTAAAATCTCACGTATTGACTGTCCGCCTGCGCTTGTCACGTATCGTAAAATATATTGCTCATCTTGACGATCGATACCTAACGTTTTAACAAGTTCCCTAATTAATGAACGTGGAGCAAATGTACCGAATGTAATGATTTGTGCAACATGATCTTCTCCATATTTCTCTCTAACATATTCAATCACTTCATCGCGGCGAATATCAGAAAAATCGACATCTATATCTGGTAATGATATACGCTCAGGATTTAGGAATCGTTCGAATAATAAGTCATATTTTAAAGGATCAACTTCTGTAATATCTAATAAGTATGCCACAATTGATCCAGCAGAGGATCCACGACCTGGTCCAACTGTAATTCCATTTTGCTTAGCATATTTTATAAAATCCCAAACAATTAAAAAATAGTCATTAAATCCCATTGAATCAATAACCGATAACTCTCTTTCAAGTCGATTAAGTACTGCATCTGTTACTCGACGATACTTAAGTGGTAATTGCTTCTCACATAAATGACGTAAATACGTTTTCGCATTGATCGTTTCTGGTAAAGGATATGATGGTAAATGGCGACTATTAAAATCAAGTCGGACATGACACTTTTCTACAATTGTATTCGTTTGTTCAATCACAGAAGACCAATCTGAAAATAACTGTTCCATCTCTACAAGCGAGCGCAAGTGTCTATTTCTTTCTCCACGAGTCATATCACTTGGACGCCATTTCACACCTTTTTTCATCGCTTTAAAGCAACTATAACTTACCGCTTCGGTTGCCTTTATATAACGAACATCTTGAATGGCTACCATTTGATAATGCGTTGTTTCTTGAAGATTCTTCAATACAAGATTTAAAGATTTTTCCACTTGTAACCCATGGTCTTGTACTCCAATATAAAAATCATTCTTCTGGAATAGATTCTCCCATGATTGAAGCGTATTTAACGCTATATCTAATGTTGATAATTGCAAATGTTCACGTAATGAACTATGGACTGCCGGTAATATTCCAATCAAATGAGCAGTATATTGTTTTAATGTATCTTTCGTTATCATTTTTTCTTCTTGTAATTGAATATATGAACTTAATTGAATGAGATGTTTATACCCTTGATTATTTTTTGCTAGAACAATACACGGTTCTATTCGTTCATTCGTTCGTACGTGTATCATCATGCCTATAATTGGTTTTATGCCCGCTTTTTCACATGCTTGGTAAAATGGGACGACTCCGTATAATACTTGTTCGTCTGTTAACGCCAATGCATTCATATTCAATGCTTTTGCTTGTTCTATGAGTGCATCGATCGATACGATGCTATTCATCAAACTATACCCACTTCTAATTTGAAGATGTGTATAAGTCATCTTTCATCCCGCCTTTTTAATCTCTACTCTTATTATAACGAATTTCCCTTAAGTAAAAAAACATAACTTGTCCGAAAGCGTCATACAATACTTGTAGACGAGAGGAAAAGGAGTGTCGCCTAGTGGAGGAAAGTTTTTTTTCATCATTTATTCAATGTTTCTTTATTGCATTCGGTGTTATCGTTGGAGGTAGTATCATTGGTAGTGTTGGTGCTTTCGCTACTGGAGAACCTCCTTTTCATGCAATTAGTCATATTGCCAAGAAGTTACGTATTTGGGCAATTGTTTCTGCAATTGGTGGCACATTCGATGCCATTAGTAATTTTGAAAAAGCCCTTGACGGGTCGTCCTTAGATATTTTTAAACAGATTTTATTAATTGTCTCTGCTATGGGTGGCGTTAAATCAGGTATGTTAATCATGAGTTGGTTTATCCAAGAGGATGTTAGTTAATGCATATTCCTCCTTACTTTAAAGATAAGGCATGGCAATACATTTTTGTCGGAATGATTATTGGTGGAATCGTGGCTTATTTAATTTTCATTTATATGTATAGCGAAATGTATGAACAATTAGTAGAGAAAAACATTGCCCTTGAATCAGAAATCCAAGATGTCAAAAAGCAAAATCAAGCATTGCTAGAAATTAACGAAGACTTAGAAAAACCTTCTATAGTCGAAACGATAAAAATCAATATTACCAACCCAAAAGAATTAAAGCTCGATTCTCTTCTCGTTCACCAACTCGTCGAACTAATAAAAGAAGAAATCGATTCATTAATCGGCAAACCTATTCAACAATTATCCGATAGCGATGATTTATTAATCGCCACGATTGAAAATAAGCGTTTCAAATTAAATGATATACAATACCGTTTTGAAGTCGTCAAACTGATTATATCTAAACAAGTTAAAGTTGAAGTTGAAGCATTTTTGATGAAATGACATGTAGTGAATGTTATATTTTTTAAAGCAATGCTATACATTTTCTAGATAACAGAAACAATAAAAATGCAGTCCATATTTAGACTGCATTTTGTTACAAATCATTTATTAGAATAATCGAAGATATTTAGGCCTGTTCACTTATTATTTAAATAGTCACGGCAAGCAGCTTCTATGTCTTTCTTAACAGATTCAGCTTCATCCCAATGCTTAATAGTAGCTCCTGAAGCTAAAGGATGACCACCACCATTATATTTAGCAGCTATTTTATTAATAACAGGTCCTTTAGAACGTAAGCGAACACGGATATTGTCCTCTTCCTCAACAAATATCGCCCATGCAACAATTCCGTCAATCTCACCCAATGTGCCTACAATTTGCCCTGTTTCTAGAGCTGTGATACCGAATTTGTCCAAATCATCTTTCGTCAATTTAATAAAACTAGCACCTGAGTCAGTTAATGTGAAAGTTTGTAAAATATGACCTTTCAAACGAGCCACATTTTCTTTTACACGATACATTTCCTCATATAAACTTTCACGGTCAAAATCATATCTGACAAGTTCTCTCACATAAGCAAATGTTTTTTCTGTCGTACTAGGAAAGAGAAATCTCCCAGTATCGCCTACAATTCCTGCATAAAGTAAACGTGCTGCTTCTTTTGTCATCTGAAAACCATACTCAGTCGCTTCTCGATACCATTCATAAATTAGTTCTGATGTTGAACTCGCATGTGTATCAACCCACTCAACATCACCATATGAATCAACATTTGGATGATGATCGATTTTAATCATTTTTTCACCGAGTTGATACCGTTCATCATCGATTCTTCCAGTGTTAGCCGTATCACATATAATAATCAATGCTCCTTGAAAAATATCATCTGGAATCTTATCCATTTCTAATAAAAATGTATAAGCAGGATCATCTTGACCAACGGCATAAACATTCTTTTCTGGAAATGAATGTTGGATAATCTGCTTTAAAGCACCTTGAGAGCCAAGTGCATCTGGATCTGGTCGTACATGTCTATGTATAATAATCGTTTCATATGAACGAATCAGCTCAGTAATTAATTTTTTTGGCATTTATTGTCTCCCTCTCTATTATCTTTCTGGAAAAGTAATGAAAAACACGATACAATAGACGATAGAATATGAACATTAGGAGTCGATCATATGGGTGTTATTTTTCCAATACTAATCGTTATTTCAATTGTATTATATATATATTATAAGGTAGCGATACTGAAAACTAAAGATATTCTCACACAAAAATATTTTAATGGCAGAGCTCATTCGTGTCTCGGTATTTTTATTTTTACTTTCGGTATCAACCAATACTTATTCTATCAAACAAAGATATCACTCTTCATTGGAATTGTCTTTATATTAATTGGCGGCGCACAAATCATTCACGGTTTTAGAGTCGCTAAACATTATAAAAATGAATGGCGTCGTTTAAATCCAGAAGGTTGATAATAGCGACGAATATATTTTTAAAATAAAGCAGAGGAACAAGTTCTCTGCTTTTTCTTATGATAACAATTCATACTATTGTCAGTTACTAGTTTCTATTTGTTTGGACTTTTTTGTATGATTTATTTAATGAATTATATTAAAGGATTCGCAAAATATTGCGAATCCTTCCTAAATATTATTTATCCATAATCTGTGCCATGACAAGTGCTTTTCCTACAAGTTGTTTCTTACAAAAGACATCTACATCAATCTTAGCATACATTCTCCCTGCATCTAAAAGGCGTGGCTTAATGATGATTTCACTATCGATTGGAACTGGCTTAAAGAAAAAGACAGATAGATTCTCTACGACTAAATCACCTTTTTGTAAATCATGTAATAGACGACTAGACGCTTCAGTTACAAGCAATGTAAAAACACCATTTGATAAAGTTCCTAATTGATTCGTCATTTGTGGGAGTATTTTTATTTTAAAGGTCGACTTCTCTTCCCCTACCTGAATGTTTTTTGTAATAATATCATCTATCGTTTCACCAATTTGTGGCTGACGTTGAATTTGTTGGAGCGCTTGGATAACATCTTGCCGTGATACAATCCCTTGAATTGTATTCGCTTGATCTACTACAGGGACTAATTGTATCCCTTCCCACACCATCATATGAGCGACATAAGCAAGAGATGTTTTTTCTTGAACGACAAGCGGCTTCTTTGTCATGACTCGTTCAAGAAAAATATCAGGATCATGACCGATGATATCACGTGATGTGACCATTCCTACGACTCGATTGTTCGAATCAAGCACTGGAAATCGTGTATGTTTTGTTTTTTGATTTAATGCATACCAGTCACTCACATAATCCTTAACATTTAAAAAATGTGTCTCATCAAATGGCGTCAAAATATCTCCAACAAAAACGATTTCTTTTTTTATTAGCTGGTCATAAATTGCTCGATTGATCATCGATGCGACTGTAAATGTGTCATAACTCGTCGACAAGAGTGGAAGTTCCTTCTCATCTGCTAATTTCTTTATTTCATCTGTTGTATCAAAACCACCTGTTATCAAAACTGCGGCTCCGTCTTTTAAGGCTAACTCTTGAGCATCTACTCGATTACCGACTATTAATAATGAATCCTGCTCTGTATAGCGCGCCATTGCGTCAAGCTGCATTGCTCCAATAACAAACTTATTCAATTTTTTGTGTAGACCATCTCGGCCACCAAGAACTTGTCCATCAACAATATTGATCACTTCAGCAAATGTGAGTTGTTCAAAGTACTCCTTCCGCTTCTTCTCTATCCGAATCGTTCCTACACGTTCAATCGTGCTAACAAGACCTTGGTTTTCAGCTTCCTTTATAGCACGATAAGCCGTCCCTTCACTCACATCCATCGTACGAGCAATTAATCGGACTGAAATTTTTTCACCAACTGGTAAAGAAGTAATATGTTGTATGATTTGTTCATGTTTCGTCATTAAAACACCAGCTTTCAACTGTGCTAATATTATATCTACTAACTAGTATACAGTTGACAAACAAAAAGCTCAATCCTTATACAATCTATCCTTAATATATTGTTCCTGTTCCATAATTGGTGGGTCTGATAATTGTAAAAGGGTAGATAAATTAGCACCAATTACAAGTACTAAAAACAAAAGCCATGCTCCCCAGAAAATTTTTTCAAGTTCAGTTGAAGCGAGTGGAATAACTGGCCAAGCAAAATATAAGAAAAAACAGGCTAATAATAAGCGTAATACAGCGTAATGTCGCAAAAAATCCCTCCTCACAATTCATACCATAGTATATGAGATAGAGATTTTTTTATGATTCCTTATTTTACACGAAGTGAAGTCTTATTAATTGTTAACCTAATGCTAAAAATTGCTCTCCTTATCTTTTAAACAAAATACGTCCAACATAAAAAGTAAAACATAGTTTATAAATGAAGCGAACTGCTTTATATAGATACATAGTATAACCAATCTAAGAAAATACTTAATTGTTCCTTCATAAAATAGACGAGTAATGATGCTATGCCGATAAACGGACCGAATGGAATCGGTTGTTTGCGCTGTAATCTTTGTTTTACCATCATAATTAGTCCATAAATTAATCCGAATAACGAAGCAAAAAACAAAGTGAAAAAGACTCCTTTTATCCCGACAAACAAACCAATGACAAAGAAAAGTTTTACATCACCACCGCCCATACCACCTTTACTAACAATAGCGATGATAAAAAGTAATAAAAACCCGATCATTGCCGCTACATATGCATTCCACCATGGTTCAGTTTGGATGAAAAGGCGTAAAATTATCATAATAATAGAAAAGAACAGCAGTACTTTATTCGGAATAATCATCTTTTCTAAATCCGAAATCGTAATAATGATGACGAGTGAAATAAGTAATAGAGCGATAAGCAACTCCTTTGACCATCCCACCATTAATGGTGAAATCGTAAAAAGAGTAGCCGTAACACATTCGAATAAAGGATATTTAATAGATATAGTCATTCCACATGTTTTACATTTTCCGCGTTGATAAATATACGAAAAAACCGGAATTAATTCCCACGCCGTCAGTTGATGATGACAACTGGGACAATGCGAACGTGGTGTGACAATCGATTCACCATTTGCTAAACGGATTCCAACTACATTATAGAACGAACCGAGAATAAGACCGAATAGAAAAAGATAAAGTAGGAATTCCATTGTTTCACATCCTTTTTATTATAGTCCCATGTGGGCGACGAGGTACTTATTACGATTAAAGTCAAACCTTTTTGGTTTTTTCGATATCTCTTTCGTTTATTAATCATGTTTGTTCTATCCCATTTTAATAAAATAAATAGTTTGGTACCAATTAATATTTTTGCAAATTACGTTTGGCATTACTTCCTAAAAAATGTTTTCATCTAATGCATTTCTATAATGTCTGTGAACATTGTAAGCATAATGATTAAAGCGATACAATAAAATCGCTAGTATAACAATAAATTGCTCAAATATAATAACGAAATTTGACACAATTGATAGCAGCAAAAAGTAACAATGCCTGTAATAAGGACAAGTAAAAAATTGAATGTGGCATAGTTGATTGAACCTTTTCTTTTATTTTATTTTTCACAATACATAGCGAGCATAACTAATGTTACTTCGTAGTATCAGAATGTAAATGTCCAATATGAAGAATATTATCGTAATCAGATTGCAGTTTATACAGTTATAATATAAGGCGCTTCTACGACTGGACAGATATCACAAAACAAATAAGAGTCGTAAACTGATGACAATAAATAACAAGTATCTCTCTGTAAGCACATGCTTTTATTTCATTAAATTAATTCATAATGTATATCATTCACAAATATGATATGTTTGACATGCTATAGTAGATATTGCAATGTTTTTTTCAAAATTAAATAAAAATAATGAAAAAGAGACTTCCATGAATAGGAAATCTCTAAATTCGCTCATATTCTATTTTATAGTTCAAATACGTCGCCAGCTTTCATTGCCATACCTTTTCCCGTTCTTACCTTTTTTGCAAATGCTTGTGCGTCCTGTTCAATGACAGGGAATGTATTGTAATGAATCGGAACGACGATTTTTGCTTTTACCCAATCAGCAGCAATTAAAGCGTCTTCTGGTCCCATCGTAAAATTATCACCTATTGGAATAAACGCGACATCAATATCATTTAATTCACCATACATTTTTAAATCAGAGAAAAGAGCTGTATCACCTAAATGATATAAAGTTTTATCTTCAATCGTCAACAATATACCACCTGGCATCCCTGTGTATACAAAAGTATTATCCTCTTCTTGATATGATGAGCCGTGAAAAGCATGTGTAAATTTAACACGCCCAAAATCAAAATCATAGGCGCCACCTAAATTCATCGGATGTGTCTTAACACCTTTTAAGCCAAGATATACAGCTAATTCATTTGGAGCAATAACGAGAGCATCATTGCGTTTAGCGATTTCTACTGTATCACCTACATGATCATTATGACCATGTGTTAATAAAATCACATCCGCTTCTACAGTATTCGCATCAAGGTCGCATAACTTATTTCCATTAATAAATGGATCAATTAAGATCGTATGTGTTTCTGTTACAACTCTTACAACAGAATGTCCATGATATGAAATTTTCATCATTCATCTCTCCCTTGATATGATATTACTTTAACCATACATCAAATAAACCAAAAATGTAAATAAATATCGGCTATTTATTAGCCGATGTTTCAATTAATTAAAAAAAGTAAAAGGATCACTTACCAAGATGGGAGATGATCCTTTTACACATTGATTATTCTTTTCCCATTTTTCTTTTTAAAGCGGCTAATTCATCATCAACTTCGGAATTTAATTCAGCAAATTCATCGTCTAATGTGCGGCTTTGTATTGATAAATCTTCCGTCGTTTCCGCTTCTGCTTCATATTGCAATACTTTTTCTTCCATTCGCTCAAAGCCAAGTCTTGAATCGTCTCCACCGATGGATGACATCGTCCGATTGATTTTCGTTCTTGTTTTAGCAGACTCTGCACGTGCTTTTAAAGAATCTTTCTTCAATCTCATCTGTTGATATTCACGCTTCATTTCACTAAGCTTATTTTTCAATACTTCTGAATCGGCTTTAGCTTTTTCATAGGATTCTGTTAGTAAAGTAACTTGATTTTCGTATTCTTTTTTATCCGCTAAGGCGCGACGTGCTAAATCATCATTACCTGCATCAACTGCTTGCTCAGCTTGCTGTTGACGTTTTTCAACCATTGCCTTTGTATTTTCAAGTTTTTTTGCTAAGATTTTCTCATTAGCGATTTGCTTAGCCACTCTCTTTTCTGCATCTTTAATATCTTCACCCATATCACGCATAAATTGATCAAGCATTTTTACTGGATCTTCTGCTTTATCAAGCATTGCATTTAATTCTGAAGCAACAACTGTTTTCATTCTTTTGAAAAATTTAAACATCTATATTCCTCCTTTTAATGATTTGGTTCGTCAATAGGACATACGAAATAGATAGGTAATTTGTTTCAATTAAAAAAACAAATCATAATATGATGTTCATTTACAAATCAAAAAATGGAAGGTGAGTGTACAAGTCACTATCTAAGTTGTAGGGATTATTTTTTAAAAGTTCGTATAGTGCAGGAAAGAAATTGGACAAAGCCTAGTAAAAAAGAATTGAATCAGTCATATAAGTTGATTCAATCCCTTTGTTCATAATTTGAGTTAAGCTCTCTTATAACACATATTAATTGTTTAACAAGCCTCTAATATCTTTATATGCGAGTCCATGTGACTCAGCTACTGCTTGGTATGTCACATGGCCATTATATGTGTTAACTCCTTTTAATAAAGAATCATCACTTAAAACAGCTCCTACGAAACCTTTATTCGCTATTTGTAATGCGTAAGGAATTGTGACATTTGTTAAACCTATTGTTGACGTACGAGGTACAGCACCAGGCATATTCGCAACGGAATAATGGATGACACCGTGTTTAGTGTATGTTGGGTTATCATGAGTTGTCACCCTATCACTCGTTTCAACGATTCCTCCTTGGTCAATTGCAACATCAATAATCACTGAGCCTTCTGACATTTGCTTAACCATTTCTTCAGTCACTAACTTCGGTGCACGTGATCCAGGAATAAGTACAGCTCCAATGACAAGATCTGATTCTGATACTGCTTCTGCAATGTTCATTGGATTTGACATGACTGTTTTTAAGGATGAACCAAAAATATCATCCAATTGTCTTAAACGGTCTGGATTTAAGTCAATAATTGTGACATCTGCTCCAAGTCCAACCGCCACTTTAGCTGCATTCGTTCCAACTACTCCACCACCGATGACAGTCACCTTCGCACGTTTAACACCTGGTATGCCAGCTAATAAAACACCTTTACCACCGTATGTTTTTTCTAAAAATTGTGCCCCTATTTGTGTTGCCATTCTTCCTGCAACCTCACTCATTGGGGTTAACAAAGGTAATGCACGATTTGGAAGTTGAACGGTTTCATAGGCAATAGCTGTCACTTTTTTTTCTAAAAGTTCTCTCGTTAAACGTGCTTCGTTAGCTAAATGGAAGTATGTAAAAATTATTTGCCCTTCTTTAAGATGTTCATACTCTTCAGGTAAAGGTTCTTTAACTTTCATAACGAAATCTGTTTCCCAAGCTTCCTTACTTGTAGCTACAATTGTAGCACCAACTTCACTATACTGTTCATCAGTAAATCCAGATCCTAAGCCTGCACCTGCTTCAATTAACACTTCATGACCGGCATTTTTTAAACTAACAACGCCAGCCGGTGTCATCGCCACACGATTCTCATGATTCATTATCTCTTTAGGTACCCCGATTTTCATCTTTACACCGACTCCTTCTACTATGGGGATAATACCTATTTTATCAAAAACGTGTAAAAATAACATGCCTTACACTTTACTGTAATAAAGATCTTGAAACGTATTGTCAAACTATACAAGAGGCTGGGACAAAACCCCAGTAAATAAAAACTAAGGCGTGGGAGCTTACACTAAAAAAGTGTAGGCCCCACGCCTTTTTATGGTTATTTGAGTA
>NZ_JACHHA010000003.1 GCF_014202495.1 Cerasibacillus quisquiliarum
AAAGCCACCGAATTAAATATAGGAAGTCTATATTTTAATCGGAAAATGTTCAAAATTAATGAGCAAAAAGTGTTCAATTTTACTTGACGGTTACATTATTACGGTCGATTGATTCACTTGTAAAAATAAAAGGGTGATTTTTTGAGAAAAATAATTTCTTATATTTGTTTATATCTATTATTAATCGGTTGTCAATCCGAAATAAATTTAGATGAAAAACATGAATCTGTTAAATATAATCATTCGCCAAGTGAACAGCAATCTAAACAAACTAAACAGAATCAAGAAGAGAAAAATAAATCCGTTGAACGAGATGCTGAGGAAGCCGTTCAAGCTACACACCGTGTTGATGAACATAATTGGTATATCCGACCTTTAAATGAACAGGAAAACGAACAAGTTGTTTTGTTAACGATTGATGATGCACCAGACCAATTTGCCCTAGAAATGGCCCATATTTTAAAAGAGAAAAACGCAGGTGCGATATTTTTTGTTAATGGGCATTTTTTAGAGACTAAAGAACAGAAGGAAATTTTAAAACAAATTCATCAAATGGGATTTGTTATAGGGAATCATACATATAGTCATGCCTACTTACCAGATATAAGTGAAGAAAAACAAAAAGAAGAAATTATACGTGTTAATGATTTGGTGGAGGATATTACAGGGGAAAGACCGGCCTTTTTCCGTGCACCGTTTGGGGCAAATACCGACTATTCGGAGCAAATCATTGCAGAGGAAAATATGAAGATGATGAATTGGTCTTACGGTTATGATTTTCAACCGGAATATATGGATAAAGATAGACTAACCAAGATCATGTTAGAAACAGAACTTCTACATAATGGAGCAAATATATTGATGCATGACCGAAAGTGGACAAAAGAAGCATTAGAAGATATTGTCATAGGATTACGTGAAAAAGGTTATGAAATCTTAGATCCACATTATTTGGAAGTCGAATAATCCTATTCCTTACTGGATAAAAGCTTCAAAATACAAAAAGGAAGAACTATAAAACCAAAATAGATACTAATATGACACACTAAATAGAAGTTAAACATAAAATGTGTTATACTAATGGCGAATTAATGTTGAGGATTAAAGGAGAGGTAAAAGTGGGGACCATCATCTGCAAAGATTGCCAAAAAATTGTTGAACACTACGAAGCAAATAAAGTGACGACACTTTACGGTCAATGTAGCAAATGTCAGGCAAAAAAATAAATGAGATTTCCTTTGCACATCAACTCTAAATTGATGTGCTTTTTTATAATTAAATTTTATGTTTCGTGTCACTATCAGTTGGGAATAATATAATAAACTAACTAAACGCATATTGAACAAATTGAACAGCATATGTATCAATGAGAAATAAACATTCGGAATATTTTTTAAATGATTGGCGTTATATAGAGTTAGATAGTCCCTTCGTAAAAATTAAAATGAAAGGAAGTGCGTCATGATGAAGTTTGTGTTAGACACATTGCGTCAGGAAGAAGAAAAAGAGCGTTTACAAGTGCTACGAATGGAAATTGATTATGAATTATTAACTCTATATGATGCAATGCAAACAAATGATATAACAATAATCGTCCAAACAAAAGAACGTCTTAAAAAGCTAACAAAAGAACTTATTGATATTAAACAACGCTATACGAACAGTTCCGATAGAGAAATTGATAAAAATCGGGTTAAATAAGAAATAAGGAGTTCAGTTGAAGATAAAACTGAACTCCTTATTTCTTGTTATAATTGTATTATCTTTATGCGGGGGATGTTGATTATAAATACAAAGACAATCCAATATTTTTACGATTTATAAGTATGTGTAAAATAATTCTCGAAGATATTTATACAAAAAATTAGCTAAAAAGAAGAGATACGCTTTTGTAAATGTATGCGTACTAAGCAAAACCACGTAAAAAAGCCATTTTATAAATGAATTTGATTAAAATGATACATATTAATACACCAAACTGTGAATTTAATTGAATTTGAGGAAAGCGTTCGTATCCTGATGTATGATGTATTTGCACTGATTTTGAGGGAAAAATGAATATTGTTATTGTGAAAGACAAAAAACTGAAGCTTGGACCGTGAAAAGAAATGCTGAAAGGGAAACCCAATTTATTTTGGTGCAGTAAGATTTACATATACGCTTAGTGTCGGAAATACTAGTATGAGAAGGTTACCGATAAAAGCTTGACATCATTTTAACTAAAATTAACCATTGACAACGATTTCATAACGTTGTAGACTTAGTTTAAATATTAAACTAAGTTTTATAAGGACATGGTTTAAGTGTTAAACAAAGTTCTTTTACAATAGAAAGGAGTTTTTTAATCATGAGCTATTTTCCGAATATAGATGTGGTTCAATATGAAGGTCCGAAATCCAACAATCCATTCGCGTTTAAATTTTATAATCCAGAAGAAAAAGTCGGAGACAGAACAATGGAAGAAATTCTTCGCTTTGGCGTTGCTTACTGGCATACATTTACAGAAGATCTATCCGATCCGTTTGGTGCTGGTACAGCAATCCGCCCATGGGATAAGTATTCTGGCCTAGATTTAGCAAAAGCAAGAGTGGACGCGGCGTTTGAATTTTTCGAAAAAATAAATGCGCCATACTTCTGCTTCCATGATGTCGATATTGCGCCGGAAGGGGATACACTAAGAGAAACAAATAAAAATCTCGATACGATTGTAGCGATGATTAAAGACTATATGAAAGACAGTAAAACAAAATTGTTGTGGAATACGGTCAATAACTTTACACATCCACGTTTCGTGCACGGTGCGGCATCTTCGAATCATGCAGATGTATTTGCTTACGCAGCTGCCAAAGTGAAAAAAGGGCTAGAAGTCGGAAAAGAACTTGGTGCAGAAAACTATGTGTTCTGGGGCGGCCGGGAAGGATATGAAACACTCCTAAATACGGATATGAAACTGGAACTTGATAACTTGGCACGGTTCTTTCACATGGCGATTGACTATGCGAAAGAAATCGGCTTTGATGCACAGTTCTTAATTGAGCCAAAACCGAAAGAGCCGACTTCTCATCAGTATGATTTTGATGTCGCAAGCGGCTATGCTTTCCTGCAAAACTATGATTTACAAGATCATTTTAAATTCAACATTGAAGCAAACCATGCAACCCTTGCCGGTCATACGTTTGAGCATGAACTGAGATATGCACGTATTCACAATATGCTAGGCTCAGTCGATGCGAACCAGGGACATCCGTTACTCGGATGGGATACGGATGAGTTTCCAACAGATCTATATGCGACGACCCTTGCGATGTATGAGATTTTGAAAAACGGTGGTCTCGGCCGTGGCGGACTAAATTTTGATGCAAAAGTGCGCCGAGGATCATTTGAACCAGAAGATTTGTTTACAGCTCATATTGCTGGAATGGACAGTTTTGCTGTTGGTTTGAAAGTTGCCCATCGATTAATTGAAGATCGTGTACTTGATCAAGTGGTGGAAGAGCGTTATGAAAGTTTTTCGAAAGGCATTGGCTTAGAAATTGTAGAAGGAAAAACGGATTTTCATAAACTGGAGGCATATGCATTGGGATTGGATGAAATTAAAAATTCATCTGGAAAATTAGAAAGGATTAAATCTACCATTAATCAATATTTGTTGCGAGTGTATGCTGATAAGGAATAACCGGCATGTGTAGGAGGATTAAACATGAAATATGTTATCGGAGTCGATTTGGGAACAAGTGCGGTGAAATTATTGCTTGTCAATTTGTATGGGGAAGTCGTTCATGAAGTTTCAAAAGCGTATCCGTTAATCCAGGAAAAAGCCGGTTACAGTGAACAAGACCCTCACGCTTGGGTAGATCAGACAATTGCTGGATTGTCTGATCTTCTCCGACAATTTGAGGGCAATCCAGAAGATATTGAAGGCATTAGCTTTTCCGGTCAAATGCACGGACTTGTTTTGCTTGATGAAGAGCAGCAAGTACTTAGAAGTGCGATTTTGTGGAATGATACGCGAACGACAGAAGAATGCAAAGAAATTGTTTCATACATTGGAAGAAGGCGCTTGCTTTCAATTACTAAAAACCAAGCTTTGGAAGGGTTTACTTTACCAAAAATCCTTTGGGTGAAAAAAAACGAACCAGAAATTTTTAAACAAGCAAAAACTTTTGTTTTGCCAAAGGACTATGTACGCTTGCGGTTAACCGGAAGGATCCACATGGATTATTCCGATGCAGCGGGAACGCTTTTGTTCGATATTGGAAAGAAAGAATGGAGTAAAGAAATTTGTGAAGAGCTTGGAATAGCTGTTTCGATGTGTCCGCCGTTAGTAGCGTCCCATGATTTTATCGGTACAATCTTACCAGAAGTTGCATATAAGACGGGACTTTCTCCAGCTACACGCATTTTTGCCGGCGGTGCCGATAATGCTTGTGGTGCGATTGGTGCAGGAATTTTGGAAGACGGAAAAACCCTTGCGAGTATCGGCACGTCTGGTGTGTTGTTAACGTATGAAAGCTGTGGAGATAAGGATTTCGACGGAAAAGTACATTATTTCAACCATGCGACAGAAGACAGTTATTATACAATGGGCGTGACACTTGCAGCAGGACATAGTTTATCCTGGTTTAAGGATACTTTCGTGAAAGATAAAAGTTTTGATGAATTGTTAGCGGATGTGGAAAGTGTACCCCCAGGCGCCAATGGTTTGTTATTTACACCGTATATTGTCGGAGAACGCACGCCACATGTGGATGCAACGATCCGTGGCAGTTTTATCGGAATTGACAGTTCTCATAACCGAAAACACTTCACACGCGCTGTGTTAGAAGGGATTACATTTTCGTTGAATGAATCATTGGAAATCTTCAGGGAAAATGGAAGGCATGTCGACACGATTATTTCCATCGGCGGCGGAGCGAAAAATGAAGCGTGGCTACAAATGCAAGCAGATATTTTTAACGCAAATATCGTGAAACTGTCTAGTGAACAAGGCCCTGGTATGGGAGCGGCAATGCTCGCTGCATATGGTTGCGGATGGTTTAACAGCCTTAAAGAGTGTGCTGACCGTTTCTTGAAAATAGAGAAGGTGTATGAGCCAAACGTTGAAAACGTTGAAAAGTATAAAAGCCTGTTTCAGTTATATAAGCAAATATATTCGACAACAAAGACACTCAGTCAGCAATTAATGAATTATAGATCATAGATTAAGAGCTTAAATGGAATAAGAAAGCGTTTAAATAGGTTGATAGGAAAAGGAGGGTGAAAGAGCAAGATTCAACATCTTGCTTTATACAATGAAAACGGAAAAGAAACCGCTAAATTCATATGTCATTTCCATCACGTTAGTCGCAACTTTGGGTGGATTATTATTTGGTTATGATACAGCTGTTATTTCTGGTGCAGAGCAATCAATTCAAAGATATTTAATAGATAGTTTAGGATTAAGTTCTCTTGTACACGGTATTACGGTTTCCAGTGCATTAATTGGTTGTATTGTAGGTGGATTAATATCTGGATATTTTGCAAATCGAATAGGTAGAAAAAATTCTTTAATTATAGCTGCAGTACTATTTTTCATCTCTGCTTTAGGGGCTGCCTATCCGGAATTTTTATTCTTTGAAGTTGGAGAACCGTCAATTGGCTTGCTCGTTATTTTTAATTTATACCGTGTGATTGGTGGAATTGGTGTCGGGATGGCATCTGCACTATCTCCAACATATATTAGTGAAATTGCACCACAAGAAGTTAGAGGACGTCTTGTATCATGGTACCAATTCGCTATTATATTCGGTCAATTGCTTGTTTATTTTGTAAACTACAGTATTGCAAAAGGTCAACCAATTGCTTGGGTTAATGAAATTGGATGGAGATATATGTTTGCCTCTGAAGCAATACCAGCTTTCCTTTTCTTTGTTTTACTATTTTATGTACCTGAAACACCAAGGTATTTAGCGTCAAGAAATAAAAAAGATAAGGCAATGAATGTTCTAACCAAAATTAATAATTCTAAAGCAAAAGCAAAAATGATTATGTCAGATATTAATAAGTCTCTTAGTGCATCAGAAGCTACTGGAAAATTATTTTCTTATGGAAAAACAGTTATTGTTGTAGGTATTTTGCTTTCTATTTTCCAACAATTTATCGGAATTAACGTTGCATTATACTATGCTCCAAGGATTTTTGAAAGTATGGGTGCAGGTCAAAATGCTTCTATGTTGCAAACTGTGATAATGGGTCTAGTTAATGTAATATTTACGATTGTTGCTATTCAGACAGTAGACAAATGGGGCAGAAAACCGTTGTTGATGGTTGGTTCCGTTGGTATGGCGATAGGCATGTTCGGTGTTGCGTTACTTGCACAAGCTGAAATATTCGGTACTTGGACATTAATCTTTATTATTTTTTATACTGCTTCCTTTATGATGTCATGGGGACCGATTTGCTGGGTGTTATTATCAGAAATATTCCCGAACAAAATTAGGGGACAAGCAATGGCTTTTGCTGTTGCAGCTCAGTGGGCAGCAAACTTTTTTATCTCGTCCACTTACCCTCCAATGATGGAATTTAGCGGACCGTTAACTTATGGATTTTATGGTTTGATGAGTGTAATTGCTGCTATTTTTGTATGGAAGATGGTTCCTGAAACAAAAGGAAAGTCATTAGAACAATTGGAAAATATTTGGTTAAAAGGCAAAGCCGAATGATCTGATGAATAAATGAAATATATGTAAATGTCAAGAAAAGGATGAGTTACACTCGTCCTTTTTCACATCTTATAGCGAGGAGCTGTTACCATGCATGTTATAACTAAGAATCTAAACAACAAATGGAAGCTATTTATACTGGAAAATGACCATGGGATGCAAGTTCATTTTCTCAATTTTGGCGGGATCATTACAAAAATACTTGTACCTGATCGAAATGGCCAATTTGAAAATGTCGTGTTGGGGTATAAAAATGTTTATAATTATCAAATGGATTCCGGTTTTCTAGGTGCCATCGTTGGGCCTGTTGCTGGAAGGATTGCAGGAGCATCGTTTGAGCTCGATGGAAAAACATATGAGCTTGAAAAAAATGATGGTTCGAATCATTTACATGGGGGAACAGTAGGATTTCATCAGGTGCTATGGGATGCACAACCATTTGAGTCCCATCACGAAGTCGGAGTAAAACTGATGTATCATCGAAAAGATGGAGAAGGTGGTTATCCAGGGAATTTAAAAGTGACGGTCACTTATTCATTAAATAACCTTAATCAGTTAAAGGTGGATTACTGTGCATCAACAGATAACAAAACGCCAGTTACGCTAACGAATCATGCGTATTTTAATTTAACTGGAGACATAGAGGACACAATTTCCGATCACGAAGTTCACATGAATAGTCATTACTACTTGGAGCTGGATGAGGAACGCATTCCGACTGGCCAGGTGCTGGATGTACGGGGTACGACGTTTGATTTTACCGGTGGTAGGAAGTTAATTGACGGAATTGATTCAGAACTGAAACAACATATATTGGTTGATAACGGATATGATCACTATTTTTTATTTGCAAATGAGAAGGCAGGAACAGTGAAGGTGAAAGATGAAAAAAGCGGAAGAGTGCTCGTAATTACGACCGATCAGCCCGGCATGGTTATGTATACAGCGAATAATCTTGAAGAAGGTCTTGAATTAACAGAAGGAAAATCCAGGAAATATGTAGGGGTTTGTTTTGAAACACAAGGACCTCCAGCTTCCTTGCATTATCCGGATTTGCCATCCATTGTGCTTGATGAGGGAGAAATTTATCGTAAGCAGACGGTGTTTTCGTTTGGGGTGATGAAGTAGGATTTGGGAGATGGATGGTTTATCATAACAATCTCTTTTTCGAGCGAAATAAACTTCAGCTTTGAAGACTCCAGAGTTGTAGTATTTTTAATTATTACTCTTTATGCTTATTCATTGTCTTTTTTCGTCTATCATTTTTCTGATGACTACAGAGGCTCAGAAGCGTTTACCATAATAAAATCTTCAATTTCATATTGTTTCTAATTTCCTAATAGGGAAATTAGAAAGAAGTATGATGGAATAAGCTTAGAAAAGATAAAATTACTAATCGGTCATTAATGTTTTATAGAAAGGTGATTGAGCACATAAAACATTCCATTATAAAGGCATTTGATACGAAATCTATCAAATGCCTTTTTCTTGATGTTTATTCTACACCCATCTGCACTTTATGCTTTCTAAAAAAGTTAGCAATCGTAAACGAATTAACACCCAGGGCAATGGAATCGATGCCCAAAGCCGAAAAGCGGATTTCGGTATTTTCCCGATGGTAAATAGAAAGGCGCTCGTCGAGTATGCGCTGAATCGGGTTTATAATCCAGTGTTCAAACTTGGCGATCCTGTTGCCGATGATAATCACTCCCGGATTAAATGTATTAATAATATTTACGAGTCCGATGCCGATATTTTCCCCTAGGGTATGTAAAAGATTTAAAACTTTTGGATTTTCTTCTTTTGCTTCTTCGTAAAGAAAATCCAAATCAACCGATGTGGCTATTTTCTCTTTTTCGGCAGATGCTAAAAGTGCTTTTTCTGAAGCGTATAATTCCCAGCAACCTTGGCTGCCGCAGGAGCATTTCTGTCCATTCGCATCTATTGTAAAATGTCCCATTTCACCTGAAATACCGGAAGATCCTTTATATAGCTGGTGATTGATGATGATTCCTGTTCCGATCCCGATGCCGATGCTGACATACACTTGATTTTTGATATTTTTTCCGGCACCGTATAGTTGTTCTCCGTGCGCACCGGCATTTGCTTCATTTTCGACAACAATTGGAATGTGGAAGCGATTTTCCAATATTTGTTTTAAATTCACATTTTTCCATTGTAAGTTAGGGGCGAATAAAATAGTGTCATGTGGGTCGACTTGCCCTGGTACACCAATTCCAATCCCGACAATGCCGTAAGGACTTTCCGGTGCTTTATTCATTAAAGATTCGATGACCGCTTGTAGCTGGCTGACAACCACCGTGAATTCAGTTGATTCTAATTTTATCGTTATTTCTTCTACCATATTTCCACCTAAATCGGTCAGCACACCAAGAATATAGTTCACCCCTAAATCAATCCCGATAGAGTATCCTACATGTGGATTAAAATAGAGCATGACCGGTTTCCTGCCTCCGCTTGATTTTCCTTCGCCGATTTCTTGCACAAAGGAAGCTTTGATTAGCTCGGAAACCATTGTTGATACAGTTGCCTTATTTAAACCGGTTTCTTTAGAAATTTGTGCTCGCGATATCGGGCCTTTTGTTTTTATTGTTTCAAATACAATTGATTTATTAATCTGTTTTACGAGACTATTGCTTGCTGTTTGTTGCGACCTCATCTATTTCTACTCCTCAATGCAATCGTTTGCTTTTTATTCTAGCACAGAAACATTCTGTTTATAAGAGTTAGTTTATCAATTAAACTATGATTTGATATTAACAGTTGTCATGTTATGAATAAGCAAATTAAAAGTAATAAAAAAATTATTTAATAACTAAAAGTATGTGTAAAATAATTCTCTGAGATATTCCTACATAATTCTAGCCAAAAAGAAGAGATACGTTTTTGTAAATGTATGCGTACTAAGCAAAACCTCGTAGAAAAGCCTCTTTATAAATGAATTTGATTAAAAATGATACACATTAATACACCAAACTGTGAATTTAATTGAATTTGAGGAAAGCGTCCGAATCCTGATGTATGACGTATTTGCACTGATTTTGCGGGAAAAATGAATCTTGTTATTGTGAAAGAAAAACAAGCTATAGATTGGACTGAGAATAGCTTGACACAAAAGGTTTATAGCTAAAAGTTGCAAGCTATAATTTGTCATAGGATAATGATATTAGAAGGTAATTAGAGGTGTAAATGATGGATAAAACGAAACAAAATGACATATATACTAAAGCAAAAGAGTGGATTATAGAAGCGGGGCAATATATTCGATCAAGAATGTATAAGGAACTTAAAGTAACGACAAAATCGGACCCTAATGACTTAGTAACAGATCTTGACCGTGATACAGAAAGACTATTGACACAACGTATACGTCAAACATATCCGAATCACTTCATTATTAGCGAGGAAGGTTACGGTGATAAATTAACTGATTTAAAAGGAACGGTTTGGATTATAGATCCAATAGATGGTACGATGAATTTTATTCATCAAAAGAGGAATTTTGCAATATCTATCGGGATTTATCATGATCACGTTGGTGAAATTGGCTTTATATATGATGTTGTCGGAGATGTACTATATTCCGCTAAACGTGGGTTAGGTGCATTTAAGAATGAACGTCCCCTAAAGAGGTTGGATAGTAATGTGCCATTAAGTCAAGCTATGATAGCCATGAACCATTTTTGGTTATGTGAAAACCATCTAGTTTGTGAAAAAACGATGCAGAAATTCGTCCGAAGTATTCGTGGAACAAGAACATACGGTTCAGCAGCATTAGAGTTTGCCTATGTAGCAGAAGGTATATTGGATGGTTATCTTGCAATAAATTTATCGCCTTGGGATGTAGCAGCAGGTATTGTTATCGTCAATGAGGTAGGCGGACTGACAACAACAATCGATGGTGATGCGTTAAGTTTATTAACTAAAAGCCCAATATTAACATGCAACCCATCACTTCAATTAGAAATCATTCAATATATAAAAAAAGGAAGAAAAGTGACTTAAATATCAAGTCACTTGTTTCTTTTCTGCTTAATTGAAATTCCAACACCCATAAAAATAAATCCTAATAATATTAATCCAATAACCATCCAAATATTTTGTAAAGAAATCCCGATGGAAGCACCGATGAACATAAGAATCACGAGTATAGCTAACATAAGCATAGGAAAATCTATTTTCTTCACAACTCAACACCTCTATTATGTCAAAAGAAACTCTTTACCTTGGTTAAGTATATATGAAAAAGTAAATAGAAGCAAAAGTACGGATACCGATAATGGATTTTAGTTAAATTATTGTTTAGAAAATGCTATGATGAAATAAGTCTAAATAGTATTTTGTAGAGGAGAACTTCTATGTATATGAACAGTATTATCTTCGATTATATTCTTGATACATACGGAGAACAACATATGTATTGGACTTTATATGTTTTAAATTTAATTTTCGGTGCGATTTCTTACAAACTTGGATTTGCTCGTAAATTATCGTTAACGAAGAACATCATTGTTTATCTATTATTAGCAGTTGGTATGTTAGTGGTTACTGTATTTAGTATTTTTCGATTACCTATTACTGAAAGCCTAATTATTACAACGATTGTGTTATCCATCTACAGATTCCGTCTATACTATCAAAGAGAGAAGAAACAAGGAACCTCAAATTAAAAAACGAGCTTAACTTAGCTCGTTTTTTAATTTGTTCGATTTTTTTCATGGTTTGACTGTTCATCTTGTATATTATCTAATTCTTCCTTGTTGTCTTCCGGTAAGATGTCTTTATTTTGATCAGGTTGAGACGGTACTTGCTGTGGTGCTGGTAGATCAGGCATATAACGTCCTATAATAGCTGCAAGCTCCTCAATAATGCCTTGAACTGGATATCCTTCATTTATTTTATCTTTCATGTTGATTAATCGTTGGTTAATATCTGCATCAGCGATGACGACGGCAGTTTTACCATAAGGATCATTTCTTAGCGCTTCTGATACTGTATATTTGATCGTTCCAACACGTGAACGATCAAGTTTTTTATTGACATCAATACCGACAACAGCATATGGTCCTATAACGAGAGCTGTTGCATTTTTTACCTGTGGAGATTGAACAGCGATGTCCCTAAGATGGTTGGCAATCTTTGTATTAGTGATATTTTGTTCATTTGATTCAATTGATTGTTCAACTCGTAAAAAACGCTCGTTTCTTTCATTTAATGACCTTTGATTTTCTTCATTAAGACATCCCGTAAGTAAAAGGAAGCAGAGTATTATAATGATGCGAAATGTCATTTAGCACCCTCCTAATTAGCGAAACAATGACTGTTCTTAGTCTTTGTAAAAGGTGCTAAATTATACGAGAAAATTTCGGTAAATCATTTAATGATGATTTTTTTAATTCCTTGAATAGGCTGTTCTTTATTTGATCCATCTTTATAATAAAGATGGACAGGTCCTTTTTCTGGAACTGGTTTTCCGTCAACAGCAAATAGTAAATAAGATTCCTTCAGCATATGTACAGGAATAGTCGTTTGTCCATCGTCTGTAACAAGTTCAGCATGTGTAGCATCCTCTTTTACTTCAGCATGTTCAATGAAATGATGAAGAGGCATCACCCAGGAATATTTTAATGCTTCTTTACGCTCTTTTTTCGAAAGGCTTTTATTGACGGGTGGTTTAATATGTTCGTGATGATACCAGTCTTTATCATATCCTTTAACCGTTCTTTTTAATTTCTCTTCTTTTGATTCCTCTTTTTTTTCTACCCCTTTAAGTGCATCGTCTAATAGAATTTTACGATCATCAAAAATCCAAACCGATGGATCTAATGTAATCGGAAATGTAACGCGTCCAGTTATTGGAATAATCAATTTGTAATACCACCTTTCTAGTTTACTCGTATTTAGAATAACAAACATCATCACAAATATCACGAAACAACAATTTCTCTCATAACAATTAGCGGATTTTCATTTGCATTTTAAGATAGCAAACGATAAGATAAATATATGGTCTAAGTTTTGTTACTAACGATTCGTATGAAATGATTTGTTGACTTGTTTCTAACGCTAAGTAACAATGGAGGGGATTTATGTGATGCCTGAGATAACGATAAATTATCGTGATAAAGCCCGTGCCCTTCTTGAGGCTGATGCTGAGAAGATTTTGCGGCTCATAAAGGTTCAAATAGATAATTTAACGATGCCACAATGTCCACTTTATGAGGAGGTATTGGACACCCAGATGTTCGGATTGTCTAGGGAAATTGACTTTGCAGTTCGTCTAAATTTAATAGAGGAAAGCGAAGGGAAAGCATTGTTAGATAATTTGGAAAAGGAACTAAATATTTTACATGAAAAAGCACAGAAATCTGATTGAATTCCTTACATGATTCATAAAACTTTGCCTCTATCGGAAAGGAAAGGCAAGGTTTTTTTTAATCAATTTGCCTAACTCGTATAAAAAATATAACATATTTAAACCTCTTTACCACGTAAGGAGATTTAATATCACTTTATTTGATATGTGATATTAAAACAACATAATATAAACGACGAAAAAATACGAAAGTTTTCATTTTATGCATATATTAATGGTATAATAGCGTGTAAATTCAATCTAATAAATGAAGTTATGATTAAAATCTGAAATTGAAATTTTTTTGATGTATTTTGCTCTAATATGTTATACTAATAACTAATGTGCTATACTATTAAAAATTTCTCTTTCACGATGGTTTTAATGGGTCGGAGAGATGCCACATGTTTAAAAAACTAAAGAATTATGATTTTATTTTAATGTTTGCACCAATTATTTTAGCTGGTTTTGGGATTGTCATGATTTACAGTGCTAGTATGGTCACAGCGGTAATAGAAAATCATGAAAGCACTTACTATTTAGTAAAGCAAAGTCAATGGTTTGTCGTGAGCTTGTTCGGTTTTATCCTTTTTTCAATCATACCTTACAAGAAATATGAAAAATATATGGTATGGAATATCGTCATTGCACTCGTATTATTAATAAGTGTGTTGCTTTTTGGTACATCACGTGGCAATGCGACAAGATGGCTATCATTTGGGCCTGTTTTAATACAGCCAGCTGAATTTGTGAAATTAGGTATTATTTTGTATTTAGCTTCTGTATATTCCAAAAAACAACATTATATTGAAGATTTTCGGAAAGGTGTTTTGCCACCATTAATCTTAACAGCGTTTATTTTAGCTTTAATTGTGATTCAGCCTGATATTGGATCAGCGGTGACGACATTTCTAATTGCATGTACGATTATATTTAGTTCGGGGATGCGCTATAAACACATTTTCTTACTCGGAATTGTTAGTTCCATCCTCGTCGCAGCTGCAATCCCATTTATGATTACAGAAGAAAGGATTTCAAGATTTACAGGTGCATATCAACCGTTTGCTGACCCTGAAAATGCTGGACACCATTTGATACAATCTTATCTAGCAATTGGTGGAGGAGGAATAACTGGGGAGGGACTTGGGCAAAGTGTCCAGAAGTTAGGTTTTTTATTTGGAGCTCATACAGACTTTATAATGGCTGTTATCGCTGAGGAGCTTGGAATATTTGGTGTATTTATTGTCCTTGGGTTACTCGCCTTAATCGTTTTACGTGGTTTATATGTTTCATTAAAATGTCGTGATAGTTTTGGATCTCTTATAGCTGTAGGTATTTCATCTATGATCGGTATTCAAGCATTTATTAATTTAGGTGCAATAAGTGGTATTTTGCCGATTACAGGAATAACACTTCCATTCGTCAGTTATGGTGGTTCTTCTTTATTAATCTTAATGGTCTCTATGGGGATTTTAAATAACATTGCTGCTCGTACTAAGAAAGAAGAACAAGATCCAACTATTACAGAACCAGTCCAACAAGAACAGAAAAAATTTGTGACTTATAGAGGGGGAAGAAGATGGTCAAGTTAAATCGCTTTAAAAAGATTATGGTAGCTAACCGTGGTGAAATTGCAATTCGAATTTTTAGAGCTTGTGCAGAATTAAATATCCGCACAGTTGCTATCTATTCAAAAGAAGATACGGGATCATATCATCGATATAAGGCAGATGAGGCTTATCTTATTGGAGAAGGAAAAAAGCCAATCGATGCCTATCTAGATATCGAAGGAATTATAGAGCTTGCCAAACAAGTAGAGGTAGATGCGATTCATCCAGGATATGGCTTCTTATCTGAAAATATAGAGTTTGCAAAACGGTGTGAAGAAGAAGGAATTGCCTTTATCGGGCCAAAAAGTGAACATTTACATATGTTCGGAGATAAAGTAAGAGCTAGAACGCAAGCAATTAATGCAGGTATCCCTGTTATTCCAGGAAGTGATGGACCTGTTAACTCATTAGACGAAGTTGAAGCATTTGGCAAGAAACACGGCTATCCGATTATTATAAAAGCGACACTTGGTGGTGGCGGTCGTGGTATGCGTATTGTAAGAAATGAAAACAATTTAAGAGAAGCATTCGAAAGAGCAAAATCGGAAGCAAAAGCAGCTTTTGGCAATGATGAAGTTTATGTAGAAAAGCTTATCGAAAATCCAAAGCATATTGAAGTACAAATCATCGGTGATAATGAAGGAAATATTGTCCACTTATATGAACGGGACTGTTCAGTTCAACGTCGCCATCAAAAATTAGTTGAAGTCGCACCTAGCATATCAATCTCCGAACATTTAAGAGAAGAGATTTGTCAAGCTTCTGTTAAATTAATGAAACATGTGGGTTATGTTAATGCGGGAACAGTTGAATTTTTAGTTAAAGGTAATGATTTCTATTTTATAGAAGTGAATCCACGTGTACAAGTTGAACATACGATTACAGAAATGATAACAGGTATAGACATCGTACAAACCCAAATTAAAGTAGCAGATGGACACGCATTACATAGTTCGACAGTTGGTATACCTAAACAAGAAGATATTAAACCGTGGGGCTATGCTATTCAGTCTCGAGTTACAACAGAAGATCCTTTAAATAATTTCATGCCTGATACAGGTAAAATCAATGTATACCGTTCAAGTGGTGGGTTTGGCGTTCGTTTGGATGCAGGAAATGGTTTCCAAGGAGCAGAAATATCACCTTATTATGATTCACTCTTAGTAAAGGTATCGACATGGGCGCTTACTTTTGAACAAGCTGTTCAAAAAATGGTTCGTAATTTACGTGAATTTCGTATTCGGGGTATAAAGACAAATATTCCTTTTTTAGAAAATGTCATGCTTCATGAGAAGTTTTTATCTGGTGCTTATAACACGACATTTGTAGATGAAAGCCCAGAACTCTTTGTCTTTCCTAAACGAAAAAACCGTGGAACAAAAATGCTAACTTATATTGCTGATACAACGGTTAATGGCTTTGAAGGCATAACCAAAGAGAAAAAGCCATATTTTGAACCGTTACCAGTTCCAAAGACGGAATCACTTTCATTTGAAAGCGGAACGAAACAGATATTAGATAAACATGGTCCTGAAGGTGTTGCCAAATGGATGAAAGAACAGTCAGAAGTCTTACTTACAGATACGACATTCCGAGATGCACATCAATCGTTATTGGCAACACGGATTCGCACAAAGGATTTAGTAACCATAGCAGAGCCAACTGCGAAATTATTACCGAATCTATTTTCAGTTGAAATGTGGGGAGGTGCAACTTTTGATGTTGCATATCGCTTCCTAAAAGAAGACCCTTGGGAAAGATTACTGAAAATACGTAAAAAAATGCCAAATATACTCCTCCAAATGTTATTAAGAGCAAGTAATGCAGTTGGATATAAAAACTATCCTGATAACTTAATCGAACAATTTGTATCTAAAAGTGCACAAGCAGGGATTGATGTTTTCCGTATTTTTGACAGTTTAAATTGGGTTGACAATATGATTCCAGCTATCAAAGCTGTTCGTGAGAGTGGAAAAATAGCTGAGGCATCAATTTGTTATACGGGAGATATTCTAGACCCGACAAGAAGTAAATATGATCTTGATTATTATAAAGACTTGGCTAAACAACTCGAGGCAAATGGCGCTCATGTTTTAGGAATCAAGGACATGGCAGGATTACTAAAACCAGAAGCGGCGTTCCAGCTTATCACGACGCTAAAAGAAACAGTTGATATACCGATTCATTTACACACACATGACACAAGTGGTAATGGCATATTGACATATAAACGTGCCATTGACGCGGGTGTTGACGCAGTAGATGTTGCATGTAGTTCTATGGCGGGTTTAACATCACAGCCGAGCGCACAATCGTTATTTTATGCACTTGAAGGAACAGAGCGTCAGCCGAATATTAATATTGAAGCATATGAACAACTATCACAATACTGGGAACATGTGAGAACATATTACAAGCCATTTGAAAGTGGCATGAAATCACCACATACGGAAATATACATGCATGAAATGCCAGGTGGCCAATACAGTAACTTACAACAGCAAGCAAAAGCGGTAGGCTTAGGTGATCGGTGGAATGACGTTAAGTCGATGTACCGTCGTGTGAATGATATGTTTGGTGACCTTGTTAAAGTAACACCTTCATCTAAAGTAGTAGGTGATATGGCTCTCTTTATGGTACAAAATAATTTAACAGAAGATGACGTTTATGATAAAGGTGAAACAATTGACTTTCCAGTTTCAGTTATTGAATTTTTCCAAGGTTATCTTGGTCAACCATATCAAGGGTTTCCGCAAGAGTTACAGCGCATCATTCTGAAGGGGAAGAAGCCGATTACAAAGCGGCCTGGAGAATTGATGGAACCGGTTGATTTTAGGCAAATGAGAGACATGCTATTTAAACAATTAGATCGTCAAATAACGAGTTTTGACCTCATTGCATACGCGTTATATCCAAAAGTATTTTTAGATTTTCATAAATTTCAGCAGCAATATGGTGATGTATCAACACTTGATACACCAACATTTTTCTATGGAATGCGTCTCGGTGAAGAAATAGAGGTAGAAATAGAAAAAGGAAAAACATTATTTGTTAAACTCATTTCTATTTCAGAACCACGTTCGAACGGAACGCGTGTCGTATATTTTGAGTTGAATGGTCAACCTAGAGAAGTGATTATTGAAGATAAAAGCATTGAATCAACAGTTGCTATGACGCCTAAAGCGGAGCAGGGAAATGAGAAACATATCGGTGCAACAATGCCAGGCACTGTTATTAAGGTGATGTGTGAACCAGGCCAAAAGGTGGAAAAAGGAGATTATTTAATGATTACTGAAGCAATGAAAATGGAAACAACTGTGCAAGCTCCATTTTCAGGCGTCATTAAAGATGTTCATGTAAAAGCACAAGATGCGATATCTGTTGGTGATTTGCTAATTGAATTTAAATAAAAAATCAGGAGCAAGTAATTTGCTCCTGATTTTTTATTTGATTTTTTCTAAAGACATACTTCGTGATGCAAGTAAGATAAAATAACATAACAGTGCAAAATAACATGAAATAACAAGTGCATGTAAAAGGGCAATACCTAGATTTAAAAGAGTAAATATGATTAAAGCTCCAAAGAAAACTTGAAGTATGATGAGAACAATCATAGTGATAGAGCCTATGTACATGAATTGATTTTGACCATATGATTTAATAAGTCTAACAAAAAAAGATATGGTCCATAATAATAGTATACCTGCTGTTAAACGGTGCCCCATCTGAACGAACTGTTCAAAGCTGTAACTTGAAATATTAAATGGTGCATTATTGAAACAGAATGGCCAATCTTTACAAACTAAATTTGCTTCCGTGTGGCGAACGAGTGCTCCAGTATACACGGTAATTAATGTATACATTGTTAGTAAGTAAATTTCTATTCGGTGTTTTTTTCGTATGATTAAATTGGATGTATCTAATTTTTTATCCACTTCAAATATGAGTAACATTAATAAAAAAACAGATGCAAATGAAATTAGTGAAATACCAAAATGAAGTGCTAATACAAAATCAGATTGACCCCAGACAACTGCAGCCGCTCCAATGAGTCCTTGGAAAATGAGAAATACAACCGATACTATAGAAAGAAATTTCACTTCACGAATATGTCCGATATGTTTCCAAGCTAAGTATGCTAGGACAAGAATGATCATTCCACCAATACCTGAAACAATACGATGACTTAATTCAATCACAAGTTCCAGAGTGATTTCTGATGGAATAAGTTCACCATGACATAATGGCCAACTTTTACCACAGCCGTCGCCAGAGTCTGTCTTGGTCACTAGAGCACCGCCTAATAATATAAATACCATTATTGAATTAGCTAATACAGATAGCCACTTTAAAGTTCTTACCATATAAATGCCTCTTTCCAACTATACAAATTAAATTAATATTAGCCTGTTTTCAATAATAATATTAGTGAATACGATAAAGCAAATAAATCGTCCTAAAAAGTGATAGATGTCACGAAATTGTTACACATTCATGACATTACATCATTTACATAGTGAAAAAAGGCGAAAACACTTGCAAAATGATGCTGAGTTTGCTAGAAATAATGTAGGGGAACTTTGCAATAGTAAATTGACAACATGGAAAAGGGGTCATACATACAGAAACACAATAAAAAGTACACTTTAGCGTCAATTTTCGTGTCTTAACGCCAACTTCACAATATTGACACAATCATTGTAATAATGAACAAAATGTGAACCAGATTTATGTTGAATATTTTGACAACGTACGGGCTATGTAAAAGTTCTGTTATCCAAATTGATCAAATACTAATTCGTAAGTAAACTCACTTTGTTTTATGTTTAACAAGAAATTTTATAACATGTTTGGTTATACTAACAATTTGAAGGGGGGATTTAAACAATTTGATTCAGACAGAAACAGCTCCCAGCGAAGAGATAAAGTCCACTTCAATTGATAGACGATCAACATGGATAGCTGAACTAAAGGCATTGATCAAAATAGGCATTGTAAATTCCAATTTAATCACGACCTTTGTCGGATTTTGGTTAGCACTCCAGTTTACAAATCAATCATTTTTACAAAATATTTATACATTGTTGTTAACAATGTTAGGAACAGCATTTGTTATAGCGGGAGGTGCGACATTAAATAATTGGTACGATGCCGATATTGATCCAATTATGACTCGAACCCAAAAAAGACCAACAGTTACAGGAAGAATACCATTAAAAACTGCGCTAATTATTGGTGTCACTCTATCTGTTATTGGTCATGTATTGTTATTGTTTGTAAGTTTAGAAGCAACTTTATGGGCGTTCGCCGGATGGTTTACGTATGTTGTTCTTTATACAATGTGGTCTAAAAGACGATATACGCTCAACACAATTGTTGGTAGCTTTTCAGGAGCTGTACCACCATTAATAGGTTGGGCTGCTATTAATCAGGAGTTTCATATCGTACCAATCACATTGTTTCTTATAATGTTTATTTGGCAAATACCACATTTTCTAGCTCTTGCTATGAAGAAAAGCGAAGAATATAAAAAAGCGCAAGTTCCTATGCTTCCAGCAGTTTATGGTTTCGATATGACAAAACGTCAAATTGTCATATATATAGCCTGTTTGTTACCATTACCATTCTTTCTATTTCCCTTAGGTAAGTCATTTCTAATCATTGCAACGGTTCTAAATATTGGATGGCTCATAATGGGAATAGGTGGTTTCTTTACAAAAAATGATTTGAAATGGGCAAATATGATATTCGTTTATTCATTAAACTATTTGACGATACTATTCATAACAATGGCAGTTGTAACAATTAAATTCCCCTTTTAAATTGTCATTCTTATTGAGTAGAGCATACACATGTAAATGATGAAAGAGAGGTATACAAAATGAAAGGTTGGATGGGTAAAATCAAAGCTCTCGCGTTAATGAGCTTTATGGCGGTCCTATTAACAGGCTGCGGAAAAGAAAACCTTACTGCTCTTGTACCTAAAGGATATGGGGCAGAAGAATCAATGAAACTAATTATCCTTACGACAGTTATTATGGGTGGCGTATTTTTAGTAGTAATAGTCGTTTTAGCTTATGTCTTAATTCGCTTCCGAAGAAAAAAAGGTCAAGAAAACTACATTCCTAAACAAGTGGAAGGAAGCAAAACATTAGAGACAATTTGGACTATTATCCCAATTATTCTTGTCATTATTATGGCGGTCCCAACAACACTTATTTCATTTGATTTAGCTGATGCAAGTGATAGTAAAGATCATATAAATATAGATGTTACAGGTAATCAGTATTGGTGGCACTTTAACTATCAAGATGAAGACATTCAAACGAGTCAAGATTTATATATTCCAGTAGGAGAAAAGGTCTATTTGAATATGATATCTAGTGATGTTATTCACTCGTTCTGGGTACCATCAATTAGTGGAAAAATGGACGTTAACCCTGAAAATACAAACACAATGTATATAGAAGCATATGAAGAAGGCGTCTACTGGGGTAAATGTGCAGAGTTATGTGGTCCAAGTCACTCATTAATGGACTTTAAAGTGATTGTAGTAAGTAAAGAAGAATATGAGCAATGGGTAGCTGATATGAAAAACTACGATCCAGAAAAAGATGAACCAGAAAGTGCTGTTGCAAAAGAAGGTAAAGACTTATTTGAAGAAAATAATTGTATGGCCTGTCATGCTATTGGTTCATCACCAGTAGAAGTAGGACCGAACTTAACAAACTTCGGAAATCGTACAAAAATTGCTGGTTTTAAAGAGCCTACTAAAGAAAATTTAGTAGACTGGTTAAAAGATCCTGAAGAAATAAAACCAGGTAACTTAATGACTGGTAAGTATCCACAGCTAAATGATGATGAAGCTGAAAAAATTGCAGAATATCTCATGCAATTAAAAGTAACGGATGTTACGCCTGAAAGTGTCAATAATTAATTTTAACTACTAGAATGATTTAGGGAGGTTAAATCTGTGAGTATAGCAGTTAGTGAAAGCAGTGTAAAAGCACAGAAAAGAAGTATCGGTGCTGTACTGTGGGATTATTTAACGACTGTCGATCATTTGAAGATTGCTCATTTATATATTTTTGGTGGAGCATTTTTCTTCATTCTCGGTGGTATTGAAGCGCTTATTATTAGAATTCAATTATTAGTACCAGAAAATGACTTCGTAACAGCAGGATTTTATAATGAAGTCATTACAATGCATGGTACAACAATGATATTTTTAGCGGCAATGCCGATATTACTTGGTTTAATGAATGCGATTATGCCACTTCAAATAGGAGCGCGTGATGTAGCATTTCCATTTTTAAACGCACTCGGTGTATGGTTATTTATCTTAGGAGGTCTGTTACTTAATTTAAGTTGGTTTTTTGGTGGCGCACCTGATGCTGGATGGACTGCATATGCACCACTTTCTACTACTTCACCAGGTCATGGTGTCGACTATTATGTGATGGGTCTACAGCTTGCTGGTGCTGGTACATTAATGAGTGGAATCAACTTCTTAGTTACGATTATTAACATGCGTGCACCAGGAATGACATATATGCGCATGCCGCTATTCACATGGACAACATTTATTACAAGTATCTTAATTCTGTTTGCATTCCCAGCATTAACAGTTGGATTATTCTTATTACAGTTTGACCGTATGTTCGGTGCTGCATTCTTTGACGTTGCACTCGGCGGTAACACAATTATTTGGCAGCATTTATTCTGGATATTCGGTCACCCAGAAGTTTATATATTAATCTTGCCTGTGTTTGGGGCATTTAGTGAAATATTCTCTACTTTTTCTAAGAAGCGTATTTTTGGTTATACTTCAATGATATTTGCAACGATGTTAATTGCATTTTTAGGATTTATGGTATGGGCTCACCATATGTTTACAGTAGGTATGGGGCCAATTGCTAACACTATTTTCTCTGTTGCAACGATGGCAATTGCTGTTCCAACAGGAATAAAAATCTTTAACTGGCTTGCAACGATGTGGGGTGGAAGTGTCAAACTTAACTCTGCTATGATGTGGGCGATTGGATTTATTCCATCATTTACTATTGGTGGAATGACAGGTATCATGGTTGCAACAGTTGCAGCTGACTATCAGTACCATGATACGTATTTTGTTATTGCACACTTCCACTATACAATTGTTGGTGGAACTGTAATGGGTATTTTCGCGGGATTAACATATTGGTGGCCAAAAATCTTTGGTCGAGTGTTAAACGAAACGCTAGGACAAATTACATTCTGGACATTCTTTATCGGTTTCCATATGACGTTCTTTATCCAACACTTCCTTGGATTAATGGGAATGCCACGCCGTTACTGGGTATTCTTAGAAGATCAAGGTTTAGATACTGGAAACTTGATTAGTTCAATTGGTGCATTTTTAATGGCTGTTGGGGTTATCGTGTTTATCATAAATGCCATTTATGTGTGGTTAAAAGGTGAAAAAGCAGCTAATGACCCATGGGATGGTCGTACATTAGAGTGGACAACAGCTTCACCACCAGAACATTACAACTGGAAGCAAACACCTTTAATTCGTGGATTAGATTGCCTGTGGTTAGAGAAAACTGAAGGTAACGGAAAGATGATTCCAGCACATCCACTTAAAGATATTCATATGCCAAACGGATCAATTTTACCATTTATTATGTCTGTCGGATTTTTCATCGCTGGGCTTGGCTTTATTTACCAAACAGACAATAAATTATGGTATATCGCTCTTTTCGGTGGTATGGCAATTTCATTACTAGCTATGCTTGTTAGATCTGTTCAGGATGATCTAGGACATTATATTACGAAAGAGGAATTAAAAGGGGAGGCTGAGTAAACATGAATCATGATCAGTTATTAAATCCAAAATCATTACCACATTCACCTGAAAAGGCCACCCTTGAAGGTAAAAATAAATTTCTTGGTTTATGGTTTTTCCTTGGCGGTGAAACAGTATTATTTGCAAGTTTATTCGGTACTTTCATCGCACTTAGAAACTCAACAGCAGGAGGTCCATCGTCCGAAGAACTCTTCGGACTGGAACTCGTCTTTATTATGACTGTTCTATTACTAACAAGCTCATTAACTAGTGTTTACGCTATGTATCACATGAGAAATCATGATTTTAAAAAGATGCAATTATGGCTTGGGATTACAGGTTTACTAGGTCTTAGCTTTTTAGGGTTAGAGATTTATGAGTTTACACATTATATTACGGAGTATGGTTTTACATTCCGTTCTTCTGCATTTGGATCTGCTTTCTACACGTTAGTTGGCTTCCATGGGGGACACGTAACGTTTGGAATTGCTTGGTTAATTGTCATTATGATTCGCAATGCGAGAAGAGGACTCAACTTATACAACGCACCGAAATTTAATACATTTAGCTTATACTGGCATTATATTGATGTCGTATGGGTCTTTGTATTTACTGTTGTATACTTAATGGGAAAGGTGGGTTAAGTCGTGACAGAAAACACCAATACCAACCAATTAACTGATTATCATAAGCAGAAAAATAAAGAAGAAATGAAACGCAATGTTATTTCTTTTGCCCTAATGATTGTTTCGACAATTATTGCTTTTGCAATTGTTGCAAGCGGAGTTATGGATCGAATCTTTGCAGTATTCCTGCTGTTTATACTAGCGACTGTTCAGGTTGCTTTCCAGTTTTTTTACTTTATGCATATGAAGGAAAAGGGACATGCGTTGCCTGCTGTTATGATTATCGGGGGCACATGGGCAGCATTCTTAACTGTCTTTGGGTTAGTTGCTGCTGTTTGGTGGTAACAGATTAAATTAAAAGAGATCAGGAATATGTCCTGGTCTCTTTTTATGTTTGTAATTCGTCGTTATTTTGACAAATTAAACACATGAATATAGTGTAAATATGATGTATACTATATGATGTATACTAGTAGGAATGATTCACATCTATGGAGATGATATTATGTGGCTTGAGTTACAAATATTTGGATTCCGTGCTTTGTGGAGCCCTTATTTCTTTACCTTTGTCCTTGGTTTAAGTTTTCTTTATTATATCTTTACTGGTCCTTATCGCCATAAGATTGGAGGAGCGAATGTAGATAAGCCAACGGTAAAACAACAAGTTCAATTTTACACAGCTATGATTATATTGTATATTGTAAAAGGATCGCCAGTTG
Organism: Cerasibacillus quisquiliarum; assembly: GCF_014202495.1. Lineage (GTDB taxonomy): Bacteria > Bacillota > Bacilli > Bacillales > Amphibacillaceae > Cerasibacillus > Cerasibacillus quisquiliarum. The sequence goes on from NZ_JACHHA010000003.1 coordinate 24,860, forward strand.
ATTTGCTATCTCATATTATGTTAACATTTCATATGACACAAATGGCTTTATTATATTTAGCAGTTCCAATTTTAGTAATTAAATCTCTACCAAAATGGCTCTGGGAGAAAATTATTTATCAACCTTTTATTTTTCCAGTTTTGAATTTTTTAACGAAACCTATTATCGCTATTTTATTATTTAACGGCTTATTTTCTTTATATCATATACCACCAGTATTTGATTTTACAAAATCATCGATCGTCGCACATACAATCAGTACATTAATTTTATTGTTTGCTGCTTTTATTATGTTTATGCCAGTCATGTCTCCAGTAAAGGAATTTGATCGTTTAAAACCACTGGTTAAGATTTTCTATGTGTTTGGTAATGCTGTGTTAATTACGCCAGCATGTGCATTAATTATTTTTGCTGATGTACCATTATATGAAGCTTATACAGCCCATGGTGCTTGGATCCAGGCCCTTAGCCTTTGTGTTCCAGGTGATGTATTAATTGGTTTACCGTCACAACTATCTGGACCTGAAATGTTTTCACCGCTGAGCCTTTTAGATGATCAACAACTTGGTGGTATTATTATGAAAATCATACAAGAAATCACATACTTTATTATCTTGACACAAATTTTCTATGCTTGGTTTTCTGCGGATAAACTTAAGACAGATCCCGTACCAACGGATGCGCCAGAATCACAATAACAAATTGATAAGAGGGGAAGAGTATTGAATATGCCAGTATTACCAACAATTAGTACAGCCTTTATTATTATTAGTGCTATATTAGTGGCAATTGGTTGGATTTTGATTGTTAAAGATAAAAAAGCAGCTCATAAAAAGACGATGATAGCAGCTGTAATAAGTGCGTTATTGTTTTTTATCATCTATTTATCTAGAACCGTTTTTATTGGAAATACAAGTTTCGGTGGACCAGATGATGTTAAAATTTATTATACGATTTTCTTGTTCTTTCATATTTTCTTAGCAACAACGGGTGCTGTTTTTGGTATTGTCACATTAGTTTTAGCTTTCAAGAGAAATATTAAGAAACACGAAAAAATCGGTCCTATAACTAGCATTATTTGGTTCTTTACAGCCATTACAGGCGTAATGGTTTATCTTTTACTATATGTATTTTATAAAGGTGGAGACACAACAAGTTTAATTAAAGCAATCTTAGGAACATAAATTACAATAAAAGGGTGTGGTAACCATTACCACACCCTTTTATTTTGTTAAATTTTAATGTTCCAATTAATAATATTTGCCTCCTTAGCAGAACGATATGTGATGACGATAAGAGGGCCTAGAATAAATCCTAAGAATCCAAGGAGCTTTAATCCTAGAAACATCGCAATAAGTGTAATAAGTGGTGATAGACCTATTTGTTTTCCCATCACCTTTGGTTCTACAATCCGGCGAATAGCAAGTAAAACAATGGCTAAAATAGCCAATTGAATTCCCATTGTTACATTATTTGTTAAAAACATAAATAATGACCATGGTCCTAAGATTATAATCGAACCAACGATTGGAATAAGGTCGATAATCCAAATAATTAATGACATGATAATTGCCACATCAGGTGCGATCATAAATAATCCAATTAAAGATGCACCAAAAATAATTAAGCTTAATAAAAACTGTGCCTTAAGAAATCCAAGCATAACTTCTGATAATCTTTTGCCCATGAATCTCACTTTTTCAGCAGTTGATTCTTTCATCAAGTTCATCGTTTCTACTTTAAGGATGGGTAGTTCAATCATAAATAAAAAGAGCGCAATAATATAAACGATTAAACTAATTAAATACTGCGGTATTTTTGAAACAATTTGTGCTATATTATCAATTGTAAAAATTTCACGGGCTTTATCTGATAATGCTGTTAAATTTTCTTGAAAACTATTTGTCACTTGCTTAACAAATTCAGGTGGTAAATTTCGTGCATATTGTCGAAAATGTGCTTCCCAGTCTAAATAAATAAGATGAAGTTGCTTAAAATAAGTGGGCACTTTTTCTACAAAGTTAACGATTTGTGTGACGGTAATCATAATAGTAAATGTTCCGAGTATACCAATTAACACAATAAAAAGAAAGAAAATGATGATGACCGATATTTGTCGTGAAAGCTTAAATTTCTTCTCCAGTAACTGTACTGCTGGATTTAAAATAAGAGCTGTTATAAAGGCGACGACAAGGGGGATAGATATCGGTAAAATAAAATAAAAAGTTAGAATTAATAGGATAGACAAAATAATTAATGTCCAATGTCGTTTAGTTATTTTTCGAAACAATCGAATCGTCGACTCCTTTCCATCCTCCAAATCAATCTATAAAAAAATATATCATGTTTTATGATATGTGAATAGACGTTTAATGAGATTTTTTGTTTAAAAAACCGACTGTTTCATCATTCACAGTCGGTTAGTGATGCACAATGCATAATGAAGTTATTTTTTATATTGAATTAGTTCTTCTTTTGCTTCTTTAATTAAATTTTTAGCACGTTCAATAAGATTTTTTGGGAAATTTTCTTCTTCACCGTACTCAATACCATGAGGATAATAATGTTTACCTAGTAATGGTGTCATTAATTTAATGACAGCATCGCGACGATCAACATTTCCTTCAATCGCATACCCTTGAATACGAACATAATATGTAATGTTTTTTTCTTGTGAGCCTATTTTATAATCATAAGTAACACGCTCATAATCCCATTGATCGGCACGGATAAAGGCATGTTTTCCCATAACATGATCGAGCGGTTTTAGGTCAACTGTTAAATCCTCTATGCCTAAATTTTCCAACTTCATTTATCTCACCTCGCAAGTTTAGTCCTTTCTAAATAATCATAGTATGAAAACGTATAAGTTGCAATTAATATGGATGTGATTCATCTGGTAAGCTTGCGCTCGTGACGTAAAATTGCTTATATGACAATGAATCGTTTCGTTATCATATAGGTATATCATCTTTATTTCATCCATATATATTAGATAGAAAGGGTGATAATGGTGAGATACAAAATGATAAGTGGATTTATCATGCTCGTTGTTTTGATAAGTCTTATTTATGTATATGAACATAATGAAACGTCTCAAAAAATAATAGATTGGCCTCTTGTAGAGAAAAAAAGCGAAGTAAAGTTAAAAGAGTTACCTAATGAAAAGTTATTTAATCAACTATACACTGGTTCAATATATGAATGGATTGGTAAAACGTCTGACTCACTAAAAAGAGAATATGGTAAGCCTGAGCGTCAAGATTTAAGTGCTTATGGATATGAATGGTGGGTTTATTCAGATAAAGATTATTATTTACAATTTGGTGTTGAAGACGGCACGATAAAAACTGTATATGGTACTGGAGACATTTCTATTGAGCCGTTTGAAATTGGACAAACATATAAAGAAATCAATCAAGATATAGCTTTTATAAAAGAAGTATCGTATTTAGAGAAATTAAATAGTTATCAATTTCATTTAACCGATGAGGAAATAAAGGCTCGTCCATTAATTAAATTGAGTCAAGATGTATTTATACAATTATATTTTGATACGATTAAAAATCAATTATCGGCAATTCGCGTTTTAACAGGTGATATTTTATTAAAACATCGCCCATATGAAATGATGTATCGTGGTCATTTACCGAAAGTAAAAGAATTAACAGATAAGGAGTGGCGAAAAGTAGAAAAAGGGATGGAAAAGCAGATCTTTGATATAACAAATATATTTCGTAAACAATTTGGTGTTGATCATGTTTCTTGGGACGACAATGTAAGTAAAGTTGCATATGCACATAGTAAAGATATGGAGAATAATCAATATTTTTCCCATTATCGCTTGGATGGCAGTGGGTTAAAAGAGAGACTACAAGAGAAAGATGTATACTATTTAGTTGCTGGTGAAAATATTGCAGCACAGTACCCTGATGCACCATCTGCTATGGCTGGATGGTTAAATAGTAAGGGACATCGAGAAGCTTTATTAAACAAACAGTATACACATTTAGGTGTCGGTGTTTATCGATTATATTATACGCAAAACTTTTTAGGAAAACCGTAATTGTATGATCACATATACCTCATAAACTCATATCATAATAGTAGTTTAAAGTGAGAATGCAATTGTATGGAGTGAGTGATATGGGTACTTGGAAATTAGATCCAACTGTTAAAGAATTTAAAGCGTTTATAAATAAACATCCACGTCTCATTGCGAACATTCGAAAGACAGGCCGCCCATGGCAAGAATACTATGAAAAGTGGATTTTACTTGGTGAAGATGACGAATATTGGGAGCAATTTAAACAACCAAAATTAGCGGAAGTAACAAAAGGAAAAAAATCTGAACTGTTTTCACAAATTATGAACTTAACAAGTCAAATTGACTTTGATAAAGTACAACAACAAGTTAGTCAACTTAATAAAACTTTATCAACCGTCCAACAGTTAATAAATCAATATAAACGCCAGCAGGAGCCTACCACAAGACAGCCACGTACACATCAAATGTTCAACTTTTTTAGAGACTAGGTTATAATATATAAAAATGAATTAAAAGTCGAAAATAATGCACTTGATTATGGTAGAATGGGATGTGGAGGTGGATGCCATGATTGTAAATCAAGAAATGATAGAGTTACTCGACGAAGCTGAACAATTGACCGATATGATTCTTCAATCAGAGGCGTACAACGCTTATAAAGAAGCGCATTATCATTTAATACATGATCAAGAGGCACAGGAGCTCATTCAAGCTTTTGTTCATATAAAAGCAACTTATGAAGAAGTGCAACGTTTTGGACGATATCATCCGGACTATAATCAAATAATGAGAGAAGTTAGGGCGAAGAAGCGCCAAATGGACTTAAATGAAAAGGTCGCCTCGTTTAAAGTCGCAGAACGAGAGTTACAAAGATTACTGGATGATATTAGTGAGTTGATTGCTCATAGTGTAAGTGAACATATCTTGGTACCAAAAGATGGAATAATAGATGGTGCATGTGGCTGTGGGTCTGGTGGAAGCTGTGGATGTCAAGCATCATAATAGATATGAAAATGTGATAAGTGAGGTAAGAAATTAAGATGGAGCTAATCGAGCGCCAAGGAATCATTGTATGGTTTCAACATAGAAAAAATCTAAAAAAAATAAGGCGATACGGTCACTTGCTTTATGCATCAAACCGTATGAAATATGCCGTAGTCTATGTTGATCAAGACAAAATAGCCGATATTGAACGGCGATTACTAGAGTATCCATTCGTATCTAAGGTAGAAAGATCTTATAAACCTTTCGTCAGTACAACATTTGAATATGTTATGCCTGATAAAGCGAAGCAATATGATTATAAATCAACATCATTATGATAATGAACATAAAAAAACCTGCAGAATAAATCTCTGCAGGTCTCTTTGTTTTCATACTAAAAACAAAGAGGCAAAGGGAGAGGAGAAACCGGAGAGAACTTATGGGGAAGTCTAAGTCTTCTCCGTGTTCTAAACAGCTATAATATGTAGCTGTCTCATTTATTATTTTAGACATAAAGATAAAATATATACATAAATGTTTTCTAAATTTAATATTGCTATTTCGGTAAATATAAAATTTAAAAGGGTTATGACATGCAAAAAAACAATGCTTTATGGTAGGATAAATGTCGAGTGATGTAGTTTGAGGTGGTTATGTGCGTGTGATTGCAGGAAAATATAAAGGAAGACGATTCCACTCTGTACCTGGTCAAACGACAAGACCGACGACAGATAAAGTGAAAGAAGCTGCTTTTCATATGATTGGTCCTTATTTTAACGGTGGTCGTTGTTTAGATTTATTTGCTGGCAGTGGCTCCTTAGGGATTGAGGCATTAAGCCGAGGAATAGATGAGGCTATTTTTATAGACAAAAGTGGAAAAGCGATTCAAACGATTAAACAAAATTTAAAAACATTAAAAGTCACGGAACATGTCGAGGTTTATCGTAACGATGCATTTCGGGCTTTAAAGGCGATTCATAAAAGGGGCTTAACATTTCAATTAATTTTATTAGATCCACCATATAAAAAGATTGATATTTGCTTGTTATTGGAAACGATTACTTCTAGCCAGTTATTAGCTGAGAATGGTTACATATATTGTGAACACGATGTGAAAGAACATTTGCCACAAGAGATAAACAACATATATCAAATAAAACAGCATCACTATGGGGATACATCAGGCATTACGATTTATACAAGGGGGAAAAACAAATGACGAGATTGGCAATTTGTCCAGGTAGCTTTGATCCAATTACAAACGGTCACTTAGACATTATTGAAAGAGGTGCACGTATTTTTGATGAGGTCATCGTAACTGTGTTCAATAATCAATCAAAAAAACCATTATTTTCTGTTGAAGAACGATTAGACTTAATTAAAAAAACAACGAAACATTTACCGAATGTCAAAGCAGATTCTAGCGATGCATTATTAATAGATTATGCGAGGAAGAAAAACGCTCAAGTTATTTTACGCGGTTTACGTGCTGTTAGTGATTTTGAGTATGAAATGCAAATTACATCTATGAATCGCCGTTTGGATGATCAAGTTGAAACATTATTTATGATGACAAATAATCAGTATTCTTTCTTAAGTTCAAGTATAGTAAAAGAAGTTGTTCAATACGGAGCGTCTGTGTCTGAGCTTGTTCCTGAGGCAGTAGAATTAGCACTTAGGAAGAAATTCAATTTATTATAAAACAAAAGTCCTGTGAAAAACTCATATTAACGTATAAAAATATGTCACAGGACTTTTTAATACTTGATCATTCGCTTAAGTAAAATAGTTAAAGCAAGAAAAAGGCATATTAATGTAAATAAAGGACCGAACTGTTTCAATAAGGTTAACCATTCATACAAAAAGAAATCATTTATGGGATATAAGACAGGAACGTCTGTTGCTATAGATTGTTTCCGAACCATATATAGTGGCTGATATAGTAAAATTGTTAACAGACTTGCAATTAATCCGTGCAGTAATCTTGCAAAAAAATAAGGTTTAAAACGGATGTCAGTACTGGCAAGCATACTCGCTACTTGAGCTTGTATCGAGAAACCATTGAAACCGAGAAAAAAACTAACAACGACTAATTTTTGTAATAAGGCATCGATGTCCACTTGTGAGATTAAATGAACACCTATAGTAATCTCGAATATGCCTGAAATAAAAGGAAAACTTAACTCAAGCGGCAACGACAATACATTAAATAAGATACCAACGATATCAGAAATAAACGTCGTGAAATGGATTAAGTTGAACAGCTCTGTTAATACTGAAAATAAAATGATAAAGCCACCTACCATAACTAAAGTTTTGATAGACTGTATAATCGCATCTCCTAAAATCATGCCGATAGGTCTTTTATTTCTTATGCGAAAGTGGTGCATATCTTTTAAAGCTAACTTCCAATCGACTTTACGGGTTGTTTTTCTGTTCACTTTTTTATCTTTAGAACGTCCGTAAAAACGCATACATATTCCTACGATTAAATTACCACCATAGTGAGCTATAGCGATGAGTAAACCAAGAGTAACATCATGAAAAAAACCGACAGCAATCGCTCCAAAGATAAATAAAGGGCTAGATGCATTTGTGAAAGAAACAAGCCGTTCAGCTTCTATTTGTGTCAATTCTTTTTCTTCCCGTAGCCTAGCTGAAATTTTAGCTCCAGTCGGATACCCGCTTACCATTCCCATTAACCAGGCAAAACTTCCTACACCTGGAACATTAAAGAGAGGTCGCATGATTGGTTCTAAAAGTCGACCAAAGAATTTAACCACACCAAAACTCAATAATAATTCAGCGGTAATAAAAAATGGTAGAAGTGAAGGAAAAACGATTTCCCACCACATATTCAAACCAAGAAGGCTTGCATTATATGCTTGTTCAGGAAATATGACGAGCAAAACAACCATTATAAGTACAAAGCTTGATAAAAGGACAGTTTTAAACCATTGAATCAACATATTTCCTCCTAAATCTTGAAAGTGTACTTCTTATTTTTCTCGTAGTAAAATATGAGTATTGCATAAATAGTAAAGTGAAAATGTATTAGCATGTCTTTATCAATATACGCATAGGTTGTCATTAATTATGCCATTTTTATGAGACGATTGTTAATGAAGATCGGAAGGGGTCCGTATATGAAAATTACTAAAAGGTCAATCTTTTCTTTTGTTATTGCTCTATTAATTGGAGTATTTTTATCGTTATATCAGCTGCCGTATTATATTTATAAACCAGGTGAAGCTGATTCACTCAAACCGATTGTTTCTGTAGAAGGAGGGTATAATAGCGCGGGAGAAATGCATCTTGTTACTGTTAGAGGTGGACCTGCTACACCTATGCAATACTTATTAGCTAAAATCTTGCCACATCAAGAAATTGTGTCAATTGATGAAGTTATTCCAGAAGGTGTCGATGAAGAAGAATATTTTCACTCACAGTTGTTAATGATGGAAAGCTCTCAACAGGCTTCAGTTATCGTTGCCTATAAGGCAGCTAATAAGCCGATCGATATTGAATATAACGGAGTATACGTTGTTTCTGTTATTGATGATATGCCTGCAAGTGGAATACTAAAATCCGGTGATGTCATTGTGGGCGTTGATGGGCATGAAATTCATGAGGCAGATGACCTCATTCAATATATTGAAGGAAAAAAGGCAGGGGATTCTATAACGTTAGATATTCTGCGAGATGATAAGCCACTTATTAAAAAAATCACATTAGAAGCATTTGCGGATCAAGAAGATAAAGTTGGTATTGGTATTAAACTCGTAACTGATCGTCATGTCAATGTTAAACCTGAAGTTCATTTCTCAAGTGGAAATATAGGGGGGCCTAGTGCGGGGCTTATGTTTGCATTAGAAATCTATGATCAATTAACTGAAGAAGATTTAACAAAGGGATTAAATATTGTTGGTTCAGGTGAAATTGATTATGATGGTAAAGTTCATCGGATTGGCGGAATAGATAAGAAAGTAGTAGCTGCTCATCGTAAAGGCTGTGATATTTTCTTTGCCGCAAATGAAAATGGGCGAAAAGACTCTAATTATGAAGTAGCTAAGCAAACGGCTGAACAAATTGGAACAGATATGAAAATTATTCCAGTTGATACTTTTGAAGATGCATTACGTTATTTACAACAATTAAAACCGAGCCCTAAATAATAGGGAATCGGTTTTAATTTCGTTCTATAATGGGACCGCGAAATTCCTGACGAATCATTTTTTTCTGTTTGTTATGCGGAAGTGGGCAATAATAAACACGAGAAACTTTTTCCTCAATTGCTAATAATGGGTGCATGTTGCTACTATAACGAGAAATGAACGGGGCAATCCTTCTATTTCTTTGCTCATTTAAATATTTTTGTCCAATTGTATTCATCCCTAAAACACGAATATAAGGCATTTTATTCAGTTCTTTTAAAGGCTCTAACTGTTGTTTAGTTGTATGTGTAAGGATATGGACAAACATTCTTTGTAATCTTGTCCATGTGTATCGCTTTGTTTTTAATTGTTCCATCCAATCGGTAAAGGAATTTGCTGATGTGGCAGTTCTTTTTAAGCGATGTTCAATTCCTTCGTCGACCCCTTCTATTTGTGCGAGGTCATTGGTTGACATTTTTATAACTTGGTAATGCAAATACGGAAAATAATGCTCCCAATGATGCCAGATGCCGACTTTTTTCTTATAGGACATTAATTGTTTATGTGTTGTTTGCGGAATAGTTGATTGAATCGCTTGTTGACTGGACTTTTCTTTGAATAATTCAGTTCGAATACTTGTAGCGCTAGCTATAGAGTTCGTTATCTTAACATCATGATAGTCGTTATGAATTCGTTTAATCGTATGTATTTGAATAGGTAAATTTGCATCTAAGATTTCCTTCACGTAGCTAAAGCCGAGAATATTATTTGGCTTTGTTATATCAAGAGACAGTTCAGGTAAAGTTATTTCTAATGCATGTTTACTAGCTGCTGGAAACGATAGACCTTGAGATAACAAGCTTTTAAGTGTATGCTGATATTGAGATTTGTTTTGCTTCATATGTTTATAATGGGTCATAAAAGGGTCAATTTTTCCTGATTCACTGCCAAAACAGATATGTGTACTATTTAAAGCGTGTAAAAGTTGGACTGCACCTTTAGCAAATAATCGGCTGTTTTGCACTGCAAAGGCGTAAGGTAATTCAATTACAAGATCAACCCCAGATTGTAACGCCATTTTTGTACGATGATATTTGTCTACAATGGCTGGTTCTCCACGCTGTAAGAAGGAACCGCTCATAATGGCAATGATCACATCAGCTTGAGTGATTTTTCGTGCTTCTTTCACATGATAAAGATGTCCATTGTGAAATGGATTATATTCAACGACTAGACCACATGATTTCATATATCCATCTCCTTCTTAAATAAAAGTAACTGTTTAATTAGTTTATCAAAAAATGTTTTTTATCTCATGTATCAAGTTAAAGCGATAAAAGTATTAATTGAAGTTATCATTCGTATTGACAAAATGTGAATTTCTATATAAAATTATTCTTGTTGCCTTGAGGTGATTATCATGAAGTTTTCTTTAGCGCAAATTAACAAAAATACAGCTCATAACAGGTCGTTTCATTTTAAAGAGGATATGGATGTTTCTGATTTAAAGACATTAAATGATGACATTCGCGATATTCAAACTGCTTATGTAACAGGAGATTGTATCGTTCGTGGCAAGCAGATTATTTTTACACTACGTATTCAAGGTGAAATGATTTTACCATGCGCACGAACACTAGTGGATGTACCATATGCTTTCGATATTAATGCTGTTGAAGTTTTCTCAACTTCGGAATATTTAACAGAAGCTGAAGAAGAAGAGGAAATTCATCCTGTTCAAGGAGAAGTGCTTGACTTAGCACCTTATATAAAGGAAAATATCTTGTTAGATATTCCTTTTCGAGTGATTTCTGACGAAGTTGATAAAGAGAACAATGTACCTCAAGAAGGCCACGGGTGGCAAGTTGTTTCTGAAAGCGAATTATCACAACAGCAAACGATTGATCCCCGTATGAAAAAGTTACAATCACTACTTGAAAAAGATAAAAAAGAAAAGTAACAATAGATCCACTTTTCTTTAAAGGAGGTGTGTGTCATGGCAGTACCTAAAAGAAGAACATCAAAAAAGGTAAAAAATCAACGCCGTACGCATAAAAAACTACATGTACCAGGATTAGTAGAATGTCAAAATTGTGGTGAATTAACTAAACCGCATCATGTATGTAAAGCATGCGGCCATTATGATGGAAAAGAAGTTGTGGCTGAGTAAAATAGTGTATACAACTTAGTAAAAACAGGTTGCTTATTGAAGTAATCTGTTTTTTTCTTGAACTAAAATGGGGGAGTAGATGATGGTAGCAGGAGATGTGACATATCATTTTAATAAAGAACATCTATATGGTCTAATAAGAATTGAACGCCCAGAAAAGCATAATGCGATTTCAGACGATATGATATGCTCTTTTTATAAAGCTATACAAAATGCAAAAGCAAATCAAAGCAAATGTTTAGTGATTACAGGAGCAGGAGAGCGTATGTTTTCATCAGGAGGGGACTTGAGAGATTTGAACATCGATCTATCAGTAGATGAGGCCTATCGTAAGTTATCGAATATGCAAGTTGTTTTACAAGAAATTCTTGCATTTCCTGTTCCAGTTATCTGTTTGTTAAATGGAGATGCTCTCGGGGGTGGATGTGAGATTGCAACAGCTTGCGATATCCGAATTGCAAAAGAAGGAACAAAGTTTGGATTTGTTCAATCAACCATAGGCATTACACCAGCTTGGGGTGGTGGAGCCATTTTATATGAAAAAGTCCATCCGAGTTTTGCTTTTCATTGGCTTACACAAGGAAAAATTTATTCAGATCGTCTATTAGAGAAAAAGGGCTGGATTCATGAACGTATCCCTGAAGTAAAATGGGATTCTTTAGAAGAGATAATTGCCCCTTATCTTCAGAAATCAAGACAACTGTTACAAACGTTAAAGCGACAATATCAAGATAAATTATCGCTTGAAAAGTTGATAGGTGAAATGGAAAATGAAGTTAAACAGTGTTCTACATTATGGCATACGAAAGAACACATTCATGCAGTAAACCGCTTTTTAAAGGGAAAACAATTGCATAAGCTAAAACATTGAAACATCTATTCTATCATAACTACCTCTTGCATATACTGACATTAAAAAGTAGTTAAGGGGTGATAGGATGTATGTCACACGTCAAGATGCATGGACAAAAGAAGAAGATCATATTTTAGCAGAAACCGTTTTACGTTTTATTAGAGAAGGTAAAACACAATTAGAAGCTTTTAAACTCGTTGCTAATCAATTGTCACGTACATCTGCTGCTTGTGGTTTCCGCTGGAATGCGACACTTAGAAAAAAATATAGTGATGCAATTGAAAAGGCAAAAGAAGCGCGAAAGAAAGGAAGTCATGCCTATCAAGTACTAGAGACGAATGATGTGTTAGACAAAGACTCGATTGAAACGGCGATTTCTTTATTAAAGAAATTAAAAGGGCATGATCATATGCCGCAAACGGAGCAAAACTACGAAAAAACAGTGCAGAAGCTTGAAAAGGAAAACCAAGCATTACAGAATAAATTAAATCTCTATAAAAATGCATGGACAGAAATGGAAAAATTATGGCGTTGGGTTGAAGAGAAGGTATAATCATTAGGCTTACTTTTAAGAAACGCTGCTGCACAATATTATGGTTGCATCAGCGTTTATCACCTTTCATAATTTCTTTTCTTTAAACACTTCTGGTAACCATTTGAGTGGATTTACTCTCCTAAATCTGTATACATTTCATAATGTATCTTTTATAATCCATATCACTCCAAAAATTACGTCAATATATCTGTGGATTTGTATTAATAGGTAGCTGAAAGCTTTTCGTAAACTTAAGGGAGCATGTCTATAACTATGCCTTTAATATGTTTGAAGTTTTTTTAGCTTTTTATAGTTCCATATAGTCTTGAGAAGGATCAAAGTAAGTTTCGTATAGCGCATACGATGCATACATCACTGTAATAAAACCGTAGTAAGTTGATTTGCTATTATTTTCAATCATAATAGACAGCAGTTCTTAAAGCAGAGATTATTCATGATAACCATATTCCCGATATTTTTTTAAAACGGTATCAATATTTTGTAGTTATTTAATAGCTTCTTACATAATTCACCAAGAAAGCTGGGCTCTTTCTTTAAATGTTATCATATAAATATATGGAGATTAAAGCATTCTATTAATTAATATTGAACCAAACAATCAAAAGACATGAAATTTCTTTAAGATTTATCTAGAATAGATGATGATAATGAATAAAGGAGCTTGTATATATGCGAATCACTCCAATGAAAATTGAACAGCGAAATCAATTAATTAATGATTATTGTAATAAAGATCATGATGTGCATACATATTTTGATTATCAAGACACGAAAGGTGATTTAACTCGGCGTATCAATGAATTAATGAACAGATCGTTCGCTCGTAAAGAATTATCTGATGTATTAATTCACATGAACAAAAAATGGGGCGCACCAGAACAAACAATACATAATATTAATCGATTAAAACAATCAGATAGTGTTGTTGTCATTGGTGGGCAACAAGCAGGGCTATTGACGGGGCCGCTATATACAATTCATAAGATTGTTTCAATTATTACATACGCCAAACAACAAGAAATTGAATTTAATAGACCGGTTATCCCAGTTTTCTGGATCGCTGGTGAAGATCATGATTACTTAGAAGTCAATCATGTCCATATGTTTCATGATGGAAAGATGGAAAAAGTATTACTTGATGAACAACCGTTAAAAAAAATCCCGATGTCTCATAAGCCAATTAATCATCAAACAGGTGAAAAATGGTTACAACATGTCTTTTCTTTATTAAAAGAAACAGAACATACTAAAGAACTTTACTTCCAGATGCGAGAAGCGTTAAGTCAGTCAAACACAATCGTTGATTTTTTTGCACGGACTCTGTTTACTCTTATCCGCGAGGAAGGTATCGTCCTTGTTGACTCGGGTGCTCCTGAAATAAGGCAATTGGAGTCAGACTATTTTGTGCAACTTATAAAAAATCAAGAGAAATTGAGTACAATAACATACGAGACTCATAAGCAGTTATTATACAAAGGATATTCAATTGATTTGGATCTTGAAGAAAAGTCTGGTCATCTGTTTTATCATCATAAAAATGAACGTATTTTACTCTTTCGCGATGAAGAGGAGTGGGTAGGCAAGCAGCATGAAGTATCTTTTACGACCGATGAATTATTATCTATTGCTAAAGAAAAGCCCCATTTATTAAGTAATAATGTTGTGACACGTCCATTAATGCAAGATTTGTTATTCCCAACTTTAGCCTTTATTGGCGGTCCAGGTGAAATCAGTTATTGGTCTGTTTTGAAAGGTGCTTTCCATGCGTTAAATATTAAAATGCCCCCAGTTATAAAACGATTGTCTTTCACACTTGTAACAACACAAATAGAAGATAAGTTGGAGAAGTATGGGTTGAGTTTAAAATCCGTTATTGAAAATGGTGTGGATTCATATAAACAAAGATGGCTACAATCACAGAGCCATCCACCTTTTCATGAAATGTTTAAGCAATTTAAGAAAACCATTCAACATACGCATCAGCCTATTCACGAAGTAGCGCAGTATATTCGGAAGGATTTAGGTCTATTGGCTGAAAATAATTTACAACATATCTTTCGTCACATCGATTATTTAGAGCGACGAATGAAATGCGTATTGGAAGAACAATATGCAGGTGAGATGGCAGACTTTGACTATTTAAATGCACTTTTATTTCCGAATCAAGGACTTCAAGAGCGAATATGGAATCCCTTACCATGGCTCAATGAATTTGGAACCGATCTGATTGATAATTTATTGAAACAGTCCTTCTCTTTAAAAGATGATCATTATATTGTTTATCTCTAGTTTCTAAAGACTTAGAAAAAATCCAGCCATGCCAAGGAGTTCAGTTACTGAAAACACTGAACTCCTATTTTCTTTTTTAACATCCTATTTCCATAACTTCTGTCATTATCCCCACTTTATACCACCACCGTAAATATTATCCAAAGAAACAAGTGAAAAATGTTGTAGTACCAGTATTTCCATACTTTTATCTCAAATAATTTATGTATCATTGTGCTATTTAGTGCTATTTTTTAATCATTTATTATGGTTATTAAGAACTTATGGAAAAAAGGGTGGAGCAATGTGGGGGATTGTGGTAAGATAAACATAAGAAAGTGGGGTGGAGTCTATGTTTATGGGTGAATTCCAACATAACATTGATACAAAAGGTAGAGTTATTGTACCCTCTAAATTTAGAGATGACTTAGGTAACCGTTTTGTTTTAACCCGTGGACTAGACAAATGTTTATTTTCCTACCCCATGGAAGAATGGCGTGTATTAGAACAAAAATTAAAAAAACTGCCCTTAACTAAAAAAGATGCACGTGCATTTACACGATTTTTCTTTTCGGGTGCAGTTGAATGTGAAGTTGATAAGCAGGGAAGAATAAATATCCCAGCTCCATTAAGAAAATATGCTCAATTAGAAAAGGAATGTGTAGTCATTGGTGTTTCCAACCGGATTGAATTTTGGTCTAAAGATGTATGGGATGACTACGTGTTACAATCAGAAGAATCATTTGCTGATATAGCTGAAAACTTAATGGACTTTGATATATAACGAAAAGAGCAGGTGTTATGATGTTTGAACACGAAACCGTATTACAAAAAGAAGCTGTCAATGGTCTAAACATTAAACCAGACGGTATATATGTTGATTGTACAGTAGGTGGCGGAGGACATTCTATAAATATAGTGAAACAGCTTGATGAAAATGGATTATTAATTGCCTTTGATCAAGACCAAAACGCCCTTGAAACATCTCGTAAGCGGCTTAAAGCTTATGAAAAGAACATTCTATTTATTCATAAAAATTTTCGATATTTAGAGCGAGAGCTACATGAGAGACATATTTCTTCAGTCGATGGTGTTTTATTTGATTTAGGCGTATCTTCTCCACAATTTGATCAAGCAGAACGAGGGTTTAGTTACCGCTTTGATGCGAAATTGGATATGCGAATGAACCAAGAACAAGAGCTGTCGGCCTACGATATCGTCAATACATGGCCTTATGAAAAACTTGTGCATATATTTTATGACTATGGTGAAGAACGTTTTTCTAAGCAAGTTGCTCGTGAAATAGAACGCAGGCGATCAATCAAACCAATTGAAACGACATTCCAACTCGTCGAAATCATTAAAGAAGCAATTCCAGCTCCAGCACGGAGAAAGGGTGGGCATCCGGCGAAACGCATATTTCAAGCATTGCGTATCGCAGTAAATGACGAATTAAAAGCATTTCGAGATGCTTTACATCAAGCGGCAAGGATTGTCGGGATAAAAGGTCGTATTGCGGTGATTACATTTCATTCCTTAGAAGATCGTTTATGTAAACAAGCGTTTCGTAAGTGGAGTCGCCCAAAAGAAACACCAAGGCATTTACCTGTTTTACCTGAGGGATTTGAAGCACCATTTAGATTAATTACCCGTAAACCAATTACTCCAACTGAAGATGAAGTTAAACGTAATAAAAGGGCCCGTTCCGCTATATTACGCATCGTTGAAAAAAAACATCCGTGGAGCGACGATTTCATATATGAAGAAGGGTGGAGAAAATAATGGCTGTTAGACAAGTTAAAACGTGGGAACAAAACTATGCTAGGGAATTACCTAAAACGGAAACGAAAGTTGTTGTTCAACGAAAAGGCTGGGTAACAAAAGGTGAAAAAATTTTATATGCATTCTTTGCTGTTATTTTTCTTTTGTTCGCAGGATATATGGTCAGTTATGCTGCAACGACAGATACATTAAATCGCGAAATACAGACTTTAGAATCGCAACTTCAAGAGCAGAAATTGAAAAATGCAAGTTTAGAATTTGAAGTTAAGGAGTTGCAGCGTCCTGAACGAATCATTAAAATTGCTAAGAAAAAAGGGTTTCATATTCAAAACTCTCAAGTTAAACGTGCTAATGGTTTTCAGTAAAAACAGGTGAATCAAAATGAAAAAAAACAAACGAACTCAAGTCGTCACAGCATTTTTATTTTTGTTTTTCACGGTCCTTTTCCTTATAATAACCGCTCGATTTCTTTACATTCAAGTTTCGGGAAAAGTAGGTGATGTTGACTTAAAGAAATGGGCTGAAGAAAAGCGAACAGCTTCTTATGAAATTCCTGCTGAACGTGGGAGAATATTCGATAAGACTGGAAATGCATTAGCATATGATCAACCAACATATCGTTTATATGCTAATGTAGATCAAGAACACCCGAACCGAGTCAAAAATGTGAAGAAAGCAGCTAAACAATTGGCGCCGATTATTGAATTAGAAGAAAAAGAATTACGTAAACGACTGGAAAAAGGTTTAAATGATAAGAAAACGAAACAGCTTGAGTTTGGTTCATATGGTCGAAAGCTATCTGAAAAACAAAAAGATAAAATCCAAGCTTTAGAAATATCAGGAATTCACTTAGCTAAAGAATCAATCCGTTATTATCCTAATGGTAATTTTGCTTCTCATGTTATAGGATTTGCTAAACAGGAAACGAGTAAGAAAAATGCGTTTGAAACGGTTATGCAAGGAACAACAGGTGTTGAAAAGGTAATGGATGAACAATTAACGGGAAAAAAAGGTTATATTTCCTATGAACGTGATTTGTTTAATAAAAAACTAGTTGATCCAAATGAGGTTGTTCAAAAGCCGATACATGGTGATCATATTTATTTAACGATAGATCAAAAAATCCAAACACTTTTAGAAGATGTGCTATCTGAAGCGGACTTGATATATGAGCCTAAACGCATGACAGCAATCGTCATGAATCCAAAAACAGGTGAAATTCTTGCATTAAGTAATCGCCCTAGCTTTAACCCGAATAAACCGGTAGGGGTTAAGAATTGGTATAATGATGCGATTTCAAGTCCTTTTGAGCCAGGTTCTACGATGAAGATGTTTACGTGGGCTGCAGCTATTGAAGAGGGCGTATATAACGGAACAGAAGGCTATAAATCTGGTCGCTATCGAATTAATGAACGCATACAACCTGTTCCCGATCACAATGGTGGTAAAGGCTGGGGAACTATATCATATGACGAAGGGTTTCAACGTTCTTCCAATGTAGCGACTGCGAAACTTGTTTGGGAAAAACTTGGAACGGAAAAATTTCTCGATTATTTAAAGGCTTTCGATTTCGATAAAGAAACAGGGATTGATTTACCTGGAGAGGTTGCTGGTAAAATCTTATACAATTGGCCATTAGAAAAAGTAACAACAGGATTTGGCCAGGGAAGTACGTTAACACCTATGCAACAAATGAAAGCCGCAACTGCAATCGCTAATGAAGGTAAAATGATGAAACCATATATTATTGATAAAGTTGTAGATCCAAATACGAATAAAGTGAAAGCAAAAACTAAACCAGAAGTCGTTGGCGAGCCAATTTCCAAAGAAACAGCTCAACAAGTCTTACAATTACTAGAATCAGTTGTCTACGGAAAGCATGGTACGGGAAAAGCTTATCAAATGGAAAATTATAAAGTAGCTGGTAAAACAGGAACAGCTCAAATACCCAATCCAAATGGTGGGGGATATTTAACAGGATATGGTAATCATATCTATTCATTTCTCGGAATGGTTCCAGCTGATGACCCGGAATTGATTATGTATATTTCTATGAAACAACCCAATTTAAAAAATGAAGATGGTCATTATGAATCTGGTTCTGCTCCACTCGCTTTTGTATTTAAAAATGTCATAGAAAATAGCCTACACTATTTAAATGTTGAACCAAACCAAGAAGTAGAAAAGGAAACTAAATCAGTGAAACTACCTGATTTAGTAGGTAAGTCTGTTAAGGACGTATTAAAATTAGAGAAAGATATCGGATTAAAGATCAGTGTGATCGGAGAAGGTAAAAAAGTACTTTCAAGTAATCTTATGAAAAACACTGAAGTATATTCGGGAGATCATCTCATTATTGTAACAGATCAAACAGTTATGCCGAATATTATCGGGTGGTCGTTTCGCGATGTTCTTCAATTAGCAAACTTACTTCATTTAGACATAGAAACTAAAGGAAATGGTTACGTGATATCTCAAAGTATTCCAGAAGGAAAAACATTAACAAAAAAAGAAAAATTAAAAGTTGAACTACAACCACCTTTGAAAAAGAAAAAGTAGGTTATAGAGACAGTGTTCTAATCCAATTCACAAATTCATATAGTTGATACAAGCCAAAGTATGTAGAGGAGATGGAATGATGAAGCGTGTATCAACTGTCATTGTGAAAAGACGATTAGTTACTGTTTTTCTTTTTGGAATGCTTGTTTTCGGAATTATCATACTTCGATTAGGTTATGTTCAATTTGTTTCAGGTAAAGAACTATCAAATTTAGCTGATGAATCATGGAGTCGAGACATTCTTTTTGAACCCGAACGTGGACGGATTGTTGATAAAAATGGTGTCATCATGGGGGAAAACATCACTGCTCCTTCAATTGTCATCATTCCACGACAGGTGAAAAACAAACAAGAAACAGCAAAAAATTTAGCTCATATTTTACAAATATCTGAAACACGTGCGTTAGAATATGTAACAAAAAAGTCAAGTACGGTAGATATTCGTCCTGAGGGGAAAAAGATTTCTAAGGAGCAGGAAGAAGCAATCCGTTCATTAAATATGCCAGGTATATATTTAGCAAAAGATTCTAAGAGACATTATCCATTCGGTCATCATTTAGCCCATGTGTTAGGATTCACCGGGATTGATAATCAAGGTTTAATGGGCCTAGAATTGTATCATGATGAATTACTAAAAGGTAAAAAAGGGCGCCTATCTTATTATTCAGATGCTAAAGGCGGTAAAATTGAAAAACATGCCGATGTCTATCAGCCACCAACAGATGGATTAGATTTAAAAACAACAATTGACTCACGCATTCAAGAGATTATGGAACGTGAATTAGATTTAGCTGAAGCTAAATATAATCCAGATGGTGCCATAGCTATTGCGGTTAATCCTAACGACGGAAGTGTTTTAGGAATGGCATCAAGACCAACTTTTCATCCTGAAGCGTATCAGCAAGTAGATCCGGAAGTATATGGACGAAATTTACCTATTTGGATGACATTTGAACCAGGATCCACGTTTAAAATTATTACACTTGCAGCCTCACTAGAGGAAAATCTAATTGACTTAAAGAAAGATACGTATCATGACCAAGGATTTGTTAAGGTCGGTGGATCTCGTTTACGGTGTTGGAAAAGTGGCGGCCATGGCTCACAAACTTTTTTAGAAGTTGTAGAAAATTCTTGCAACCCTGGCTTTGTACATCTTGGACAATTACTAGGACCAGATAAATTATTTAGTTATATTAATAAATTTGGATTCGGTTCAAAAACAGGCATTGATTTACAAGGTGAAGGAACAGGGATATTATTTAAACGAGAAAATATTGGTCCTGTTGAATTAGCGACGACTTCCTTTGGACAAGGTGTTTCAGTTACACCGATTCAACAAGTCATGGCGGTATCAGCTGCTATTAATGGTGGATATTTGTATGAACCATATGTAGCTAAGGCATGGTTAGATCCACAAACTGGAAAGGAAGTGAAAACATATAAACCTGTATTAAAAGAACGGGTTATTTCTGATAAAACATCAAAAGAAGTTAGACAAGCCTTAGAAAGTGTTGTAGCAAATGGAACAGGTCGACCAGCATATGTCGATGGCTATCGTGTTGGTGGTAAAACAGGAACGGCACAAAAGGTTGGACGCGATGGCCGGTATATGGCAAATAATCATATCGTATCTTTTATCGGTTTTGCACCAAGTGATAACCCGGAAATTGTTGTCTATGTGGCAATTGATAATCCGAAAGGAACGGTTCAATTTGGTGGTGTTGTCGCAGCGCCAATTGTTGGGCAAATCATTGAAGATAGTTTAAGTATATTAGGTGTCGAACGTAGGAAAGATGGGTTAGAGAAGAAAACTCAATGGCCAGATATACCGAAAGTTAAAGTCCCAGACTTTAGAGGAAAAAGACTAGACGAATTGGTAACTGATTTAACGAATCTTGCACTTGAAGTCGAAGGGGAAGGAGAAATTATTTTAGATCAGTCTCCAGAAGCAGGTGTTATGGTCGAACAAGGATCGACAATTAGATTATATGTTAGTGATAAATAGAGCTTAATATATTATATATAACAATCGAGATTATTGTATGAGTTTGGTATAATAATTGAAGTGTCTTTCGAAGCGTATTTAATATATCAATTTGGTTTCAAGAGAGGATGTTGTGATAAATGAAATTAATTCAATTGCTTAAAAGTCTTGCTTTTTATCGGACAACACAACCTATCGACGATCATATAGAAATTACAGATATTCATGTTGATTCACGTCAAGTGACAAGCGGCTCGCTATTTGTTTGTATAAGAGGATTTACCGTCGATGGACATGATTTTGTAGAAGAAGCAGTTCAGAAAGGTGCAACAGCAATTATTGCTGAAAAGCTAATAAAGCATAATGAGAATATTCCAGTTATTTACGTATCAGATACGACACGTGCCTTAGCAATGCTCTCTGTTCACTTTTATAATGATCCGACAAATGAATTGGAATTAATTGGAGTTACAGGAACAAATGGTAAAACGACAATCACTTATTTATTAGAGACAATTTTTAAAGCAAATCAACAACGAACAGGTGTGATAGGTACCATTCAAATGAAAATTAATGACAAAGCGATTGAGACGAATAATACGACACCAGATGCTCTTAATTTACAGAAGGCTTTTAGAAAGATGAGAGATGAGGATGTTAATGTCGCGATGATGGAGGTCTCATCTCATGCTCTAGATCAAGGTAGAGTATTTGGGTGTCGATTTGATACAGCTATTTTTACAAATTTATCACAAGACCACCTTGATTATCATAAAGATATGAATGACTATTTACGAGCCAAGTCATTATTATTTTCACAACTTGGTAATGATTACCCATTGAATCAGAAACGTTTTGCTATTATTAATGAAGATGATGTAGCGAGTGCGTTATTAAAGAAAAGCACAGGACAGTATGTTTTAACATACGGTTATCATAAACAAGCTGATGTGATGGCAAAGAATGTTAAATTACATATTGACCATACGTCGTTCCAGCTCGAAACACCAATCGGTTCAATTGACATTCAAAGTCGTCTCATTGGCTTATTTAATGTGTATAATATGCTAGCAGCGGCAAGTGCTGCTATCTGTCACAATGTTTCATTACATACGATAAAAGAAGCTTTAGAAAGTATGACAGGAGTAGACGGGCGCTTCGAACCTGTTGTAGTCGGTCAAGATTTTGGTGTTATTGTTGACTATGCACATACACCAGATTCATTAGAAAATGTATTAACGACAATCCAAGAGTTTGCGAATAAAAAAATAACCGTTGTCGTCGGCTGTGGTGGAGATCGTGACCGTTCAAAGCGACCTCTTATGGCCCAAGTCGCTGTAAAGTATGCAGATGAGGCTGTTTTTACATCCGATAATCCGCGTACAGAAGATCCTAATCAAATCATTGAAGATATGGTGCAAGGCTTAAATGAGAAAGAAACGAATTATACTGTCATAGTCGATCGTAAAAAGGCGATTGAGTATGCTATTCAAAAAGCAGAATCAGAAGATATCGTCATTATTGCTGGAAAAGGCCATGAAACATATCAACAAATTGGAACAGAAAAAATTCATTTTGACGATAGGGAAGTAGCAAGAGAAGCTATTAAAAATAAGGGGAATTGCTAATGTTGTTTACTATTCACGATTTAATACAACTATTTCCGAATACTAAAGGAAACATTGTTAACAGCACGACTATTCAATCTGTTTCAACGGATAGTCGAAAAAAAATGGTAGATGCCCTATTTGTTCCCATTATTGGAGAAAATTTTGATGGACATGATTATCTGGCTGAGGCTATATCTCATGGAGCCATTGCGGCATTATGGGACAATGAAACGGAAATTCCAGCATCGATACCAAATGGATTTCCTTTGTTATTAGTAGATGATACAATAAAGGCTTTACAACAACTTAGTCAATATTATCGAAGGAAAATCAACCCATTAGTGATAGGTATCACAGGCTCAAACGGTAAGACAACTACAAAAGATCTTGTCGGCCAAATTTTAAAAACAACATTTAAAACACATGTAACAAAAGGGAATTTTAACAATCATATTGGTTTACCTTTGACAGTTCTATCTATGCCACGTGATACAGAGATGCTCGTTTTAGAAATGGGAATGAATCATGCTGGAGAAATGACATTATTAGCAAATATTGCTGAACCAGATGTAGCAATTATTACAAATATAGGGGAATCACATATCGAGTACCTCGGCTCACGTGAAAATATTGCAAAAGCTAAATTAGAAATACTATCTGGATTAAAAAAGAACGGTCTTTTAATTATAGATGGAGATGAACCACTTTTATCAAGGAATTTTATTTCATATCAAAAAATTGGAATCGGTACGACAGAAAAGGCAGATGTGTTGTTAAAAGATATTAAATTAACAAATAAAGGAACGACATTTACTATTAATGATCAAACATATCAAATACCTTTATATGGAATACATCATGCAAAAAATGCATCTTTTGCAATTGTTTTAGGAGAACATTTAAATCTCGATGAACATATGATTAAAAAGGCGCTCCAACAACCACATATGACAGATATGCGCTTTGAAATGCTTAAAGGGATAAACGGTGTCACACTTATTAATGATGCCTATAATGCTTCACCAACATCGATGAAGGCCTCAATAGACGTTATCAATCAGTTACAAGGATACAAAGAAAAAGTTCTTGTTCTAGGCGATATGTTTGAATTAGGTACTGAGAAAGAAGAGTGGCATCGTTCTATTGCTCATGTCATCGATGAAGAAATTAATGCTCTTTTTACAATTGGTGATTATGCACATATGATTGCAGATGAAGTGAATAAACAAGGAAAGCAAATATCATGTTATCAAGTTAAGTCAATCAATACATTTCTAAAACAAATTAGGCCATATGTGCATAAAGATGCCTTAATTTTATTTAAAGCATCACGTGGAATGAGGCTAGAAGACTGGATGGAGAAATTATTATTAGATAAATAAGTTTACGTTATTATATGTTATATTTGGACGGTTATTTGTAAGGAGGAAGTATGTTGAATATATCTGTATTAATTATAACGATCTTAATAGGATTTTTGATTACCGTCCTTTTATCACCAGTATTTATTCCATTTTTAAGGCGTTTAAAATTTGGACAAAGTATACGGGAAGAAGGACCACAATCACATATGAAAAAGACAGGTACTCCAACAATGGGTGGCATCGTCATTGTCTTTAGTATTGTTGTCACATCACTTATCATGACTTATAAATTTACTGGAAAATTTGGTACCTATGAACTGTGGCTATTAATATTTGTATTAGTTGGCTATGGGTTACTTGGGTTTCTTGATGATTTTATTAAAGTGGCGATGAAGCGTAATCTCGGATTAACTTCAAAACAAAAAATGCTTGGACAAATCGTGATTGCGTTAGTTTTTTATTTTATATTACGTTCTCAAGACTTTCCAACAACAATCCATATTCCTGGAACATCAATTGAATGGGAATTAGGTTGGTTCTATGCATTTTTAATTATTTTTATGTTAGTTGGCTCATCAAATGCTGTGAATTTAACGGATGGTTTAGATGGTCTTTTAGCAGGCACAGCGGCGATTGCATTTGGAACATATGGTATTTTAGCATGGCAAACATCACTCCATAGTGAAATAACAATCTTTACGCTTTCGGTCGTTGGTGCTTTACTCGGATTTCTCGTTTTTAATGCTCATCCAGCTAAAGTCTTTATGGGAGATACGGGTTCATTGGCACTTGGAGGAGCGATTGCTGCAGTAGCTATTTTGACAAAATTAGAAATACTTCTCGTTATTATTGGAGGGGTATTTGTCATTGAAACACTATCTGTCATTATTCAGGTGATATCTTTTAAGACGACAGGAAAAAGGGTTTTTAAAATGAGCCCGTTGCACCATCATTATGAATTACTAGGATGGTCAGAGTGGCGTGTCGTTACTACTTTTTGGATGGTTGGGTTACTTTTCTCAGCTCTCGGAATTTATATTGAGGTGTGGCTAGGATGAATACATTATCTGAATTTCCTTATACAGATGTGCTCGTCTTAGGTCTAGCTAAGAGTGGGACTGCAGCAACATCAATTTTATTAGAAAATGGTTGTCGTGTTCGGGTTAATGATTTAAAAACGAAAGAAAATGATCCGATTGTAAAGGAACTTAACCGTCTTGGAGCAGATATCATCGTTGGCTCTCATCCTTTAAATGTTTTAGATGGAATCGAAGTTGTGATTAAAAATCCTGGCATTCCTTATTCTAATTCTATATTACAAGAAGCAATCAAGCGAAACATTCCGATTTTAACTGAAATTGAATTGGCAAGTTATTTGGCAACAGATCGAATGATTGGTATTACTGGTTCTAATGGGAAAACAACAACGACGACACTTGTTACAAACATGCTTTTAAATAGTAAGCAAAAGGTAAAAGTAGCAGGAAACATCGGAACTGTTGCATCTGAAGTCGCCAGAGATTTACAGGAAGATGAACAGCTTGTGCTTGAGCTTTCATCGTTTCAATTATTAGGTATTGATACGTTTCGCCCTAAAATTGCAGTACTGTTAAATATATTTGAAGCACATCTTGATTATCACTTGACGATGAAAAATTACATTCAGGCTAAGGCAAATATTATTAAAAACCAAGGTGCATCTGATTACTTTATTTATAATGCAGATGATCCAGTTGTCAGCCAAATAGCAGAACAAGCTTGTGCGATTAAAGTACCGTTTTCATTAAAAAAACGATTAACAAACGGTGCATGGATAGACGAATCAACTGTTTATTATAAAACAAAGAAAATTATTGAACGAGAGGAAATTGCTCTAGTTGGTTCACATAATATGGCAAATATTTTAGCAGCAATAAGTACAGCGATCATTGCGGGAGCAACGATTGATGGTATAAAAGAAGTATTGAGAACCTTTACAGGTGTTAAACATCGACTACAGTATGTTACTGAAGTGAATGGGCGAACCTTTTATAATGATTCTAAGGCGACGAATGTATTAGCAACTGAAAAAGCACTTGCATCATTTACGAAGCCGACTATTTTACTTGCTGGTGGCCTTGATCGTGGGAATGACTTTTTCGATTTAATTCCTTATTTAAAAGCAGTAAAAGCATTGGTATTATTTGGAGAAACAAAAGAAAAGATAGCACATATCGGTAAAAAAGCTGGGATAAAAAATATTCAATTTGCAAAAAATGTAGAAGATGCGACTGAAATTGCATACAACATTTCTGATGTGGGAGATGTTATTTTATTGTCTCCAGCTTGTGCAAGTTGGGATCAATATAAAACATTCGAACAAAGAGGTGACATGTTTATACAAGCTGTGCATAGATTGAAGTAGGGGCTTGTTTTATAACGTTACCTCAAATAATAAATGAAAACATGCCCCGAAACTATAGAAGTTGAGGGGTGTTTTCTTTTGGTAAGAAAAGAATCTGTTAAATCACATCCAGACTATATATTATTAACTGTTATTATTGCGTTATTACTTTTAGGCATTATAATGGTGTTTACATCATCGTATATCTGGGCGGAGTACAAATATGATGATATGTTTTTCTTTGTAAAACGTCAGCTATTATTTGCTTCTGTTGGCGTGATAGGGATGATTATTATCATGTCAATTCCCTATCATTTTTGGATGGTATATTCGAAAGTTATTTTATTAGTATGTTTCTTATTGTTAATGATTGTTTTAATACCAGGCATTGGCATGGTACGTGGTGGTGCACAGAGTTGGATTGGGGTTGGTGCGTTTAGTATTCAACCATCTGAATTTGTTAAATTAGGTTTAATTATATTTTTGTCAAAGAAATTGGCTACAAATCAAAAACATATCACCTCTTTCAAAAGAGGTTTTTTACCGCTTTTGTTATTGGTTTTTACTATATTTGGCTTAATCATGTTGCAACCAGATCTAGGAACAGGAGTGGTTCTAGTTTTAACATGTATGGTATTGTTATTCGTTGGTGGTGCACGTATTCTTCATTTTATAGGGCTAGCTTTAATAGGGAGCATTGCTTTCATTTTTTTAATTTTATCTGCACCATATCGTATAAGTCGTATTACTGCTTTCTTAAATCCTTGGGAAGACCCACTAGGTGATGGATTCCAGATTATTCAATCTCTATATGCACTTGGACCAGGTGGTTTAATGGGAACGGGTCTTGGTAATAGTTTGCAAAAGTACTTTTATTTACCTGAACCACAAACAGACTTCATCTTCGCTATTTTAGGGGAAGAGTTAGGTTTTATCGGTGCTGGATTTGTTATTTGTTTATTTGCACTGTTTTTTTGGCGTGGTATAAAAGTCTCACTTGAATCGCCTGATCATTTTGGTAGATATTTGGCATTAGGAATTGTGAGTTTAGTAACAATTCAAACGCTCATAAATATCAGTGTTGTCATCGGTCTAATTCCAGTCACTGGTATTACACTACCGTACTTAAGTTACGGTGGCTCTTCACTTACATTAACACTTTGCTCCTCAGGAATTTTATTGAACATTAGTAAAATGACTTTTCATTAAATTTCCTTACAATAATTATGAAGTATTTATAAGAAACTTTAGTACAGCACTATCTGTTCCATGCCATGTTATGTTATAATTCAGTTAACAAAGAAATACCTTTGTTAATTCTTTATAAAGGAAGAAATGAAGATGGAAGATAAGAAAGTTGTTTCTATAGAGGATCATATTCCTAAGTTGAAACAAGCAAGAAAGAAAAAAGCGAATAGAAGACTCATTTTTTACCTCTTTATTTTTTTCTTTTTAGTAACAATTATCGTTTATTTACAAACCCCGTTAAGTGACATTAAAACCATTTCAATTCATGGAAATCATTTACTTGAAGAAAAAGAGATTTTAGAAATGAGTGGTCTTGAAATATCTCAAAATATATGGGCCATCAATAAACGTAAAATCAAAAAAAGATTGGAAAAGCACCCTCTAGTAAAAGAAGCAAGTATAACACGTCAATTGCCATGGGAAATTACAGTTAATCTAACAGAGTATAAACATATAGGTTTTATCAAAAAGAAAGAAAACTTTTATCCCATTCTTAGTGATGGAACTGTAATTATGGAAAAGGAAAATACCCATATACGTGGAGATGCTCCTCTACTCATTGATTTTAAGGAGAAGAAGTATTTGGAAGAAATGACTCAGGAGCTTTCGCAACTCCCTGTAGCAATTGCCCACTTAATATCAGAAATTCATTGGAAACCATCAGAGAAGAACAAAAATAAAATTCTACTTTATATGAATGATGGTTACACTGTATCAGCAACAATTCGAGATTTCTCCAAAAAAATGGAACTTTATCCGTCCATTGTTTCCCAAATAGAAGAAGGTAAACAAGGAATCATTCATATTGGTGTTGGTACATATTTTCAAGAATTCAGGAATTAATACCTATTTAAAGGTCTTTTATTCTATTAAATAGGACTAAATTAATATCATTTAATCGTTTAATAGTGCAAATATCATAGATATATATTTATTTTTCTTTTAAAGTCCTATAAGATAGGATAATAAAGGAGTATTTGTATTATGATAGGTCATCTGAGAAAATAAACAGATGCGGATTGGTCGGAGGTGCCTTGATTTGGATAATAATGAAATTTTAGTAAGCCTTGATATTGGTACATCAAATATAAAAGTGATTATCGGAGAACTCATGAATGAATCCTTAAATATTATCGGAGTCGGAACTGCTCCATCTAATGGAATGAAAAAAGGAGCCATTGTTGATATTGAAGAAACAGTTCAATCGATTCGTAATGCTGTTGAACAAGCAGAGCGAATGATTGGCATGAAAATTGAAAGTGCTGTTGTAGGGATAAGTGGGAATCATATTCAATTACAACCATGCCATGGGGTTGTAGCGGTTCAAAGTGAAGACCGTGAAATAGGTGATGAAGATGTCGCACGTGTTATTGAAGGTGCGCAAGTAATTTCTATTCCACCTGAACGAGAGATTATAGATGTCATTCCAGAGCAATTTATTGTCGATGGTTTAGAAGACATCACGGATCCACGTGGTATGATTGGTGTTCGATTAGAAATGGAAGGGACAATTATAACGTGCTCTAAAACAATCTTACATAATACATTAAAATGTGTAGAACGAGCCGATATTCAGATTGCAGATATTGTATTACAACCTTTAGCAGCAGGAGAAATCGCTCTATCGAAAGATGAAAAAAATCTTGGTGTTGCTTTAATTGATGTTGGCGGCGGTTGTACAACCGTTTCAGTCTTTGAAAATGAACATCTCGTATCAACGAGTGTTGTGCCATTAGGTGGGGACAATATAACGAAGGACTTATCAATTGGTTTACGTACAACTACTGATGAAGCTGAAGAGATTAAAGTAAACCATGGACATGCTTTTTATGAAGATGCCCGTGATGATGAAGTGTTTAAAGCGACTATTATTGGTAGTAATCGTAAAGAAACGTTCAACCAAGTTGATATTGCTGATATTATTGAAGCGAGATTGGAAGAAATTTATGCTTATGCCATAAGAGAAATTAGAAGCATGGGATACGATCATTTGCCTGGGGGATATGTATTAACAGGTGGAACGATGAAAATGCCAGGTGTATTAGAATTGGCACAAGATATATTCCAAGCGAATGTAAGAATTGCGATATCAGATTATATAGGAGTTAGAGAACCACAGTATACAGCTGGGGTCGGCATCTTGCAATTTGCTTATAAGAATGCGAAAATACAAGGAAAAGAATTATTCCCTGCTGTTATTATAACGGCTCAGGAAGTTCCTAAGAAAAAAGTTCGAAAACAAGATGCAACAAAAAAATCCGAGAAAAAGAAAAATGGGATAGCCAATTTCTTCAAAAGTTTTTTCGAATAAGTGAAAGATCATGCCTCTATAGGCTTGAACTCCTATTCGTCTCAGAAATAATGAAATAGTCATTTTAAAAGCGTATGGTGTAACTTTTGCATATTAGGAGGAAAAGATTATGTTGGACTTTGATATGAACATGGACCAATTAGCAACTATAAAAGTAATCGGTGTTGGTGGTGGTGGAAACAACGCCGTTAATCGCATGATTGAACATGGTGTTGAAGGTGTTGAGTTTATTGCTGTAAATACAGACGCACAAGCATTAAATTTATCAAAAGCGGAATTGAAATTACAAATTGGTACAAAATTGACTAGAGGTCTTGGTGCGGGTGCTAATCCGGAAGTAGGTAAAAAAGCAGCTGAAGAAAGTCGTGAACAAATTGAAGAAGCCTTACAAGGCGCAGATATGATTTTTGTAACAGCTGGTATGGGTGGTGGAACAGGAACAGGAGCTGCACCGATTATTGCACAAATATCAAAAGAAATCGGTGCGTTAACTGTTGGTGTCGTAACGAGACCTTTCTCTTTTGAAGGAAGAAGACGGTCGACTCAAGCAATTGCAGGTATCGATGCTTTGAAAAAAGCGGTCGATACATTAATTGTTATACCAAATGACCGTTTATTAGAAATCGTTGATAAAAACACACCTATGTTAGAAGCTTTCAGAGAAGCTGATAATGTATTACGCCAAGGAGTCCAAGGCATTTCCGACTTAATTGCGAAACCGGGATTAATTAATGTTGATTTTGCCGACGTTAAAACGATTATGTATGATAAAGGTTCTGCTTTGATGGGAATAGGGGTTGCAACTGGTGAAAATCGAGCTACAGAAGCAGCTAAAAAAGCAATTTCCTCACCACTTTTAGAAACTTCTATTGATGGGGCACACGGTATTTTAATGAATATAACTGGAGGTATGAATTTAAGTTTATATGAAGTACAGGAAGCAGCGGATCTAGTAACAACTGCAGCTGATGAAGAAGTAAACGTTATATTCGGATCTGTTATTAATGAGAATTTAAAAGAAGAAATCATTGTAACAGTTATTGCTACAGGATTTGATGAGGCTAAACGCGAACAACCGACAGTCCGGCAAAGACCGTCCAGAAGTCAAAAGCAAGTAGCTGCAACTAAAGAAGATGATGTACATGAGAACGACCATCCGACGAATCATCATGTAAAGCAGGAAGAAGAGATTTTAGACATACCGACGTTTCTAAGAAATCGCAATCGTAACCGAAAACGTTAAACATATATTTATAAGCTAAAAGCAGCCAATCACGTGTTCAATACGTTTGATTGGCTGCTTTTATTATTTCCGACAAAATTCTATAAAACATGTTTAAATTAGCAGCCGATTCCGTACAAGAACTGACAGTCTTTTTATTATCAATCGGCTATACTTTCTTTAGAGGAGATGAGGAGTGTGGTATGTCAATTTATCTAGACGTTATTTGGTTATTAAATTTTTTTCTTGATGGTATGTTACTCATGTTAACTCAAATATTGGCAAAGGAAACGGTTAAGAAATGGCGTATCCTAATGGGCGCGTTTATTGCGTCATTGCTCGTTCCTATTTCGATTTATGCATCGGGGTCCTTTTTCACATCATTTATTGGAAAATGTTTTTATTCATGTTTAATCATCATGAGTACATTTGGTTTACATTCATTCTATCGTTTAATGAAGCTATTATTATTATTTTATTTTGTATCATTTTCAGTAGGAGGTGGTCTAATTGCAATTTATTATATGATGCACCATACAATTGTTGTAACGGCCCAAGGTTGGTTAACTTTCCATAGTGGTTTAGGTGATCCAATTAGCTGGTTTTTCGTTATGATTGGATTTCCTATTTCTTGGTATTTTACAAAAAGTCGTATGGACAAGCAATCGATAGAAAAGTTACGTTACGATCAACTTTATACGGTAAGTATTACGATAAAAAATAAAACATATGAGACAATAGGCTATTTAGATAGCGGTAATCAACTCATCGATCCACTTACTAAACGGTGTGTCGTTATTTGTGATGCTAAGTTTTTAAAACAATGGTTTACAAAGGAGGATTGGAAGCATTTGTACCAATCCTATTTACAACTTTGCATACATGATATTCCAAAAGAATGGCAATCTCATATTCATATCATTCCCTTTCATGGTGTTTCAGGAAATAACAATATTTTATTTGCTATACGGCCTACAAAATTAACTTTTTACAATCAAAACAAACAAATGACAACAAAGCATGTTTTAATCGGTATTCAATTTGGTTCATTATCAAAAGATGGCATGTATCATTGCTTATTACATCCATATTTGATGAAAGATAGCCAAGTTGTATGATCAAAATAGGTTAAGGGAGCTGAAACGTTTTGAAGCGATTAAAGTTACGCTTAACATTATGGTGGTATAAAATATTATTCAAACTCGGTATTAAATCGGATGAAATTTATTATATTGGTGGAAAAACAGCACTGCCCACACCGTTGACAAAGGAAGAAGAAGCCGACTTATTAAAACAATTAGCAAAAGGTGATCAGTCAGCACGATCCATTTTAATAGAGCGTAATCTAAGGCTTGTTGTTTATATTGCACGTAAATTTGAAAATACAGGCATAAATATAGAGGATCTCATTAGCATTGGAACAATTGGTCTGATAAAAGCAGTTAATACATTTAATCCAGAGCGTAAAATCAAGTTAGCGACATATGCTTCAAGATGTATAGAGAATGAAATTTTAATGTATTTACGTCGGAATAATAAAACACGTGCTGAGATTTCATTTGATGAGCCGTTAAATATCGATTGGGATGGTAACGAACTTTTATTATCTGATGTTCTTGGAACAGATGAAGATTTAATTACACGTGATATAGAAGCTAAAGTAGATAAACATTTACTTAAGAGTGTGTTAAAAAAGCTGAACGACCGTGAGAAAAAGATTATGGAATTACGGTTTGGACTTGTAGGTGGAGAAGAAAAAACCCAAAAAGATGTGGCAGATATTTTAGGTATTTCACAATCATATATTTCACGTCTGGAAAAAAAGATTTTAAAGCGGTTGAAAAAGGAATTTAATAAAATGGTATAAAGCAATTCCTATAAGGATTTGTCATCCTATTCAGTAGGAAATGGTTATTTATTCCTGCATAAAAACCCTTCTTGACGGAGATACTGTCCATAAACAGCAACTCCAATTTGGGAGGGTACAGAATGTCTAGACATAAAGTTGTTATATGTGGGGTAGATACATCAAAATTACCCGTTTTAAAAAACGAAGAAATGCGCGTTTTATTTAAAAAAATGCAATCTGGAGACTTATCAGCACGTGAAAAACTAGTCAATGGAAATTTACGACTCGTATTAAGCGTCATTCAAAGATTCAATAACCGAGGTGAGAATGCAGATGACCTATTTCAAGTAGGCTGTATCGGTCTTATGAAGTCTATAGATAATTTTGATTTAAGTCATAATGTAAGATTTTCTACGTATGCTGTTCCTATGATTATAGGAGAAATACGGCGATACTTAAGAGATAATAATCCGATAAGAGTTTCTCGTTCCTTAAGAGATATTGCTTATAAAGCACTTAAAGTGAGAGAAACATTAATTAATCGTACATCTAAAGAGCCAACGCCAGCAGAAATTGCTGAAGAAATGGGTATATCACATGAAGAAATCGTTTTTGCGCTTGATGCGATTCAAGACCCGATTTCATTATTTGAACCAATATATAATGACGGTGGGGACCCCATATATGTGATGGATCAAATTAAAGATGACAAAGAAGATGATCATTCATGGGTTGATGTTCTTTCTTTAAAAGAAGGGCTTCATCGTTTAAATGAGCGTGAAAAATTAATCTTAAACAAACGCTTTTTTCAAGGTAAAACACAAATGGAAGTTGCTGAAGAAATTGGTATTTCACAAGCACAAGTGTCCAGATTAGAAAAAGCTGCTATTCAACAAGTGAATAAAGAAATGTTTGAATCTTAGTAGAAAAAACAGGCAGTTCTCTGCCTGTTTTTCTATTTGTTCATAACACGTTCACGATATTTATATAAATTTTATCATGTATGCATATATATAGTATGAGGTGAATGTTTATGATGACATTATCACAACTTCAACAAAAAGAGATCATTACAATCAACCGTGGTGAACGACTCGGTTTTATCTCTGATTTAGAGATAGATCCAGATGAAGGATATATTATATCAATTATTATACTGTTACGTGAAGGTGCTCCTCTTTTCGGAAAACATCAAGAGGTCATCATTCCTTGGGAACAAATCATTACGATAGGTGAAGATGTCATATTAGTTAAAGATGAAAAAAGAGTCTATGATAAATAAGTATATACTTATGTGTTGCTTGAAATAAGGCTCTTCATCTAAAATATGGTAAACTTAAAGAAAAAAGGAGCATGATCGATGTCTGATATTTTTCAAATGACAGATTCACATATTCTCCGGATTTCCCATTGGGAAAAACTTCAACCTAATTTATGTGTAGGCTTTACAACGAGGAATGGTGGCGTAAGTCATCCTCCCTATGATACGTTAAATATGGGATTACATGTTTCTGATCAAAAAGACCATGTATTAATGAATCGCCAGCAAATTGGTAAACAGCTTGGCTTTCCGCTAGAGAATTGGGTCCAAGGTCAACAAGTCCACCAGACGAACATACATCATATAACATATTCTGATCGTGGTCGTGGGGCATTTTCTTATATGACATCAATTTCACAAACGGACGGGCTTATTACAAAGGAAAAGGGTATACTTTGTACGGCAGTATTTGCTGACTGTGTACCTATATTTTTCTTTGATCCTAAAACTTCATATATTGGCATTGCCCATGCTGGATGGAAAGGAACTGTCAAACGTATAGCGGAACAAATGATCATTAAACTAAAAACACTTGGTGCAAATATAGCAGATATTAAAGTTGTTATTGGGCCTTGTATTTCACAAGATAATTATGAAGTTGATCAACGAGTTATAAATCATATTCCAGATGAAGATCGTGAGAATGTTGCCATTATGACGAAAGAAAATAAATATTTGTTAGACTTAAAACAACTGAATTTGAATATCCTTTTGCAAAGTGGTGTGCTTCGTACTAATATAGATATAACCAATTATTGTACTTATCGTCATAGCGACTTATTTTATTCTCATCGTCGTGATCATGGACGAACAGGTAGAATGATTGGTTTTATCGGTTATAAAATGTAACGAGAGGTGGAAAGGGTAGAGAGAACTATGAGAATACGTGAAAATTTGCAAACAATCCAAAATAATATAAAAAAAGCATGCGAAAAAAGTGGTCGAAAAATAGATGAAATAACCATCATAGGTGTAACAAAATATGTTACAATAGAGCGGGCGAAGGAAGTTTTAGATTGTGGTATTATAAACTTAGCCGAAAATCGTACAGATGAATTTTTAAATAAGTACGAAGAAATCGGAAATAGCGCCAAATGGCATTTCATCGGTACGCTTCAATCAAGAAAAACACGCGATGTCGTTAATAAAGTCGTTGCCATCCACTCATTAGATCGTAAATCCTTAGCTAAAGAAATTGAAAAACGAGCCCAAAATCGTGTAGATTGTTTTGTACAAGTGAATGTAAGTGAAGAGAAAACGAAACATGGACTATTCGTTAATGAAGTGATACCATTTATAAAACATCTAGAAAACTATGAGAAAATTCATGTTGTTGGATTAATGACGATGGCACCTCATACAAATCATGAGGACGAAATACGGAAAGTTTTTCGTAAGTTAAGAGAACTGAGAGATGCCATTCAAAGTATGAATTTATCATACGCACCATGCTTATATTTATCAATGGGCATGAGTAACGACTACACCATCGCAATTGAAGAAGGAGCAACGCATATACGATTAGGATCCAAGCTTGTTGGTCAGTAGATGATAATGCCCTTATTAAGGAGAGATCAACATTGAGTTTAAAAAATAAGATTAAATCTCTTTTTGAAACTGGTGAAGAATACGTTGAAGTTGATGTTCCAACTGATGGTTTGAGAGATGAAAAAGATTCACAAACTGTTGTTAATTTAACACGGTTACAGGAAGCAACAACTAAAATGATTCTTTGTGAGCCACGCTCATACAGTGAAGCACAGGAAATTGCTGATCATATTATTAACCGACGCTCAGTGGTGATTAATTTACAGCAATTGGAACATGAACAAGCAAAACGAATCATCGATTTTATGAGTGGGACGGTTTATGCACTTAATGGGCAGATTCAAAAGTTGGGTACAGAAACTTTTCTTTGCACACCAGATAATGTCGATGTATCAGGATCAATTTCCGACACAGTATCAGAAGAAGTTGAATTTAATAGAGGGTGGTAATAGCATATGGTTTTACAACAAATTTTTCAGTTACTAAATACCGCAATGATTATTTACGGTTACTTACTCATTATATATATTTTCATGTCTTGGTTCCCAGGCGCACGAGAATCGTCTTTTGGTATATTTTTAGGGCGTATTAGTGAACCTTATTTAGAAGTATTTCGACGTTTTATTCCACCGCTTGGTATGATTGATTTCTCCCCTATTGTGGCGATTCTAATATTGAATTTCGCAAGGACGTACGGGCTATCAGCTTTATTTAGTTTTTTAATTCAAATATTTTAAAGGATCAATATGAGCATCTATCAACATTTTAGGGAAGAAGAACGACCTTTTATCGACCAAGTGCTTTCGTGGAAAGAAAATGTAGAGCGTACATATCAACCTAAATTAACCGACTTTTTAGACCCTCGCCAACGTCGGATCGTCAATATATTGATTCCTGATACGAATGATGAATTAAAAGTATTAGATAATGGCGGTGGAGAAGATACGGAACGAAGACGTATGTTCATTGCACCATTTTACGAACCAATTGATGAAACAGATTTTCAGCTTACTCTTATTGAAACGGTATTTCCTGAAAAGTTTGTTTCAATATCACATAAAGATGTATTAGGTGCATTTCTATCATTAGGAATTGTTCGTGAGAAGTTGGGAGATATTGTAATAAAAGACGGTACCATTCAACTTGTCGTCGCACATGAAATTGCTTTATATGTCGTCATGAACTTAACCCAAATAAAGCGCGCTACTGTACGTTTTTCAGAACAACCGATGAGTAAACGTATCCCTAATCAAGAACAATGGTTTCAATCGACACAAACTGTTACCTCGCTAAGACTGGATAATGTCATTAAAGAAATATATAATATATCTAGAAAAGATGCTAGACAAGCTATTTCTAAGCAGCTTGTTAAAGTCAATTTTAAAATAGTAGATGATGCTAAATTCATAGTTGAAGAAGGCGATTTAATTTCTTTTAGAGGTAAAGGAAGAAGCAAACTTGTCGACATATTAGGTGAAACAAGAAAAGGAAAGACAAGAATGATAACAGCAAAACTGAAATAATAATAAATCATTCTATAAATGACATTAGGAGGTGTCTTCATGTCTTTAACACCACTTGATATCCATAATAAAGAATTTACTAAAAGTTTTCGGGGATATGATGAAGATGAAGTGAATAAGTTTTTAGATCAAGTTATGAAAGACTATGAAGCTGTAATTCGCGAAAAGAAAGAATATCAAGACCAGTTAGCACAATTAAATGAACGACTAAGCCATTTTACAAACATTGAAGAAACATTAAATAAATCCATATTAGTCGCTCAAGAAACAGCCGAAGAAGTAAAAGGTAATGCAATGAAAGAAGCAAAGCTGATTGTTAAAGAAGCAGAGAAAAATGCTGATCGAATTATTAATGAGGCTTTAACAAAAGCACGTACAATTGCAATTGAAGTAGAAGAATTAAAAAAACAAGCAAAAGTATTCCGCACTCGTTTAAAGATGCTTGTAGAAGCACAATTGGATATGATTGATACAAAGGATTGGGAAGAATTGTTAGACACTGAATTAATTGATGAAGACCTTGTTAAACTTGAAGGATAAAAGCTTGACGGAATTATGTTTATTGCATATAATACAAAAAAATAGAAAGCGTAAATGTGATGAGGGAGACAGTCTAAAGAAAAATGCTGTTTAGCGAGTCAGGAAGTGGTGAGAGCCTGATACAGACTTGCTTTAGAATATCACTCCTGAACAATCAGTTTGAAATAATAGTAGAACTGATCGGTTGATAGACGTTATATATCATAATGAGTGAATTTAAAGACGAATTATTAAATGTTTTTAAATTAAAAGGGTGGTACCGCGAGTCTTCTCGTCCCTTATTGGGATTTGAAGGCTTTTTTTTATTAAATTTAAGGAGGAATTTAAATGGAATATAAGGAAACTCTTTTATTACCAAAAACAAAATTTCCAATGCGTGGTAATTTACCTAATAAAGAACCTTTACGCCGCCAAAAATGGGATGATATGAAATTATATGAAAAACAACTAGAAAGAACGAAGGGACGACCATTATTTATTTTGCATGATGGACCACCTTATGCGAATGGTGATCTCCACATTGGTCACGCACTAAACCAAGTTTTAAAAGATTTTATCGTTCGTTATAAATCCATGTCGGGTTTTCATGCTCCATACATTCCAGGATGGGATACACACGGACTCCCGATTGAAACAGCATTGACAAAAAATAAAAAAATTGACCGAAAAAAAATGTCTGTTGCTGAATTTAGACAAAAATGTGCAGAATATGCCCTTGATCAAGTAGATCGTCAACGAGAACAGCGAAAGCAGCTAGGAGCAACAGGAGATTGGGAAAATCCATATTTGACATTAAAGAACGAATATGAAGCAGCTCAAATTAAAGTATTTGGAGAAATGGCGAAAAAAGGCTATATTTATAAAGGACTTCGGCCAGTTTATTGGTCTCCATCTTCTGAATCAGCTCTAGCAGAAGCAGAAATAGAATATCATGATAAACGCTCACCTTCAATTTATGTTGCTTTTGATGTCATAGATGGAAAGGGTGTTTTACACCCAGATGAAAAAATAATTATTTGGACAACAACTCCATGGACGCTTCCGGCAAACCTTGGTATTGCTTTACATCCAGCATTAGAATATGTTGTCGTAAAAGTAAATGATGAGAAGTATGTTGTTGCCCATGATTTATTAGATAATATTACAAAAGAATTAGAATGGGACGATCCACAAGTATTAAGAACATTTAAAGGTGAAGAAGCTGATCGTGTTGTAGCAAAGCACCCATTCTATGACCGTGAATCGCTCGTTATGTTAGGTGAACATGTGACAACTGATTCAGGAACAGGCTGTGTTCATACAGCACCAGGTCATGGTGAAGATGACTTTAATATTTCTAAAAAATATGGCATTGATCCGATTAGTCCTGTTGATGACAAAGGTGTATTTACAGCTGAAGCACCAGGGTTTGAAGGGTTGTTTTATGATGATGCGAATAAAGTCATTACTGAAAAACTTAAGCAAGTAGGTGCGCTTTTAAAACTAAGCTTTATTACACACTCTTATCCACATGATTGGCGTACTAAAAAACCAATTATATTCCGTGCGACACCGCAGTGGTTCGCATCGATTAAAGATTTCCGAGATCAAATTTTAGAAGAGATTAAAGATGTTACTTGGTACCCAAGCTGGGGAGAAACCCGTCTTTATAACATGGTACGCGATCGTGAAGATTGGTGTATTTCACGTCAAAGAACATGGGGTGTTCCAATTCCAGTTTTTTATGGAGAAGATGGTACGCCAATCATTACTGAAGAAACAATTGATCATGTAGCGCATTTATTTAAAGAACATGGTTCAAATATTTGGTTTGAATGGCCTGCAAAAGATTTACTTCCAGAAGGCTTTACATCTGAACATAGTCCGAATGGTCAATTTACAAAAGAAATGGATATTATGGATGTTTGGTTTGATTCCGGTTCATCACATGAAGCTGTCCTATTAAATCGTGAAGATCATCGTCGTCCAGCAGATGTCTATTTAGAAGGAACTGACCAATATCGTGGTTGGTTTAACTCTTCATTGTCAACATCTGTCGCTGTGAGTGGTAAAGCGCCATATAAGAGTGTAATCAGTCATGGCTTTGTTATGGATGGAGACGGTAAGAAAATGAGTAAATCTCTTGGAAATATTATTGCTCCTTCAAAAGTTATCAAACAATATGGTGCAGATATTTTACGTTTATGGGTAGCTTCTGTTGATTATCAAGCTGATGTGAGAATCTCTGATAAGATTTTGCAACAAACATCAGAAGCATATCGTAAAATTCGTAATACATTTCGTTTTCTCTTAGGGAATTTAAATGATTTTAATCCAGAGACTGATCGAGTGCCGGAAGCAGAAATGGAAGAAATCGATCGTTATATGTTATATCGCTTGCAACAACTCGTAGAAGATGTGCATGAAAGTTATGATGAATACCAGTTTTCACCAGTCTATCATCGTATCCATAACTTCTGTGCCGATGATTTAAGCTCATTTTACTTAGATTTTGCAAAAGATATTTTATATATTGAGCCGAAAGATTATAAACGTCGTCGGAGTATTCAAACAGCATATTATGAAATTATCGTATCATTAGCGAAATTGTTGGCACCAATTATTCCACATACTGCTGAAGAAGTATGGGAGCATATCCCTGGAGCTTTAGAAGAAGCTGAAACGGTGTTATTAACCGATTTGCCAAGAAAACGACAAATCGCTAACTTTGCTGACAAAGAAAGAGAAAAATGGGATCATTTCATGGCAGTTCGCGATGATGTGTTAAAAGCACTTGAAGAAGCACGCGAAGCGAAAATGATTGGAAAACCATTAGAAGCAAAAATTACAGTCGTACCAAAAGAAGAACGGACACGTGAATTGCTATCATCTATACCGTATATCCATCAACTCTTCATCGTATCTGAACTAGAATTAAAAGATGACGAAGAAGAGGCGAAGGATTATCAGCATGTAGCCATTAAAGTTGAAAAACATCCTGGTGAAACATGTGAACGTTGCTGGGTGAGATCAGAAACAGTCGGTCAAGATAAAGAACACCCAAGCTTATGTCGCCGTTGTAGTGACGTTGTAAATGAATATTATACAATTTAAAAATGATATTTAGACATGGCAAATAAAATAATTTAAAAGATTCCATTCATTATTTCAGATGAATGGAATCTTTTGTTTAGAAGACCTTGTTAATCGTTATTTGCGCTTTATACAATATATTCATTTAAAAAGAGAAAGCATCGTTCATTTATGGTAAAATCAATAATAATAAGTAACAGATGTGGAGGAAAATGTATGATTTGGTTTTATTTAATCGCTGTAATTGTGATTGTTCTGGATCAATTATCTAAATGGATTGTTATGACAAAGATGAATTTGCACGAACAAATACCCGTAATAGACGGATTTTTCTATATTACATCACATCGAAATCGTGGAGCAGCATGGGGAATTCTCCAAGATCAAATGCTCTTCTTTTATATCGTAACTGTAATTGTTTTAATTGGCATTATATATTTATTACATAAGTATGGTCGTTATCAAAAACCGTTGGCTTTCGCATTAAGCTTGATATTAGGAGGCGCCATTGGTAATTTTATAGATCGTTTATTGCATAAAGAAGTGGTTGATTTTTTAGATTTCATTATTTTTTCATATGACTATCCGGTTTTTAATATTGCTGATTCTGCTTTAGTCATTGGTGTAATATTATTAATTATATTGACCTTTATGGAAGAAAAGAGAAAGGAAAACTTGAGATGAAGGCATATCAAGTATTAAGTGCTGATTCTGGTAAACGAATTGATAAATTATTAACAATTATCCAACCTGATATATCGAGAAGTGAAATTCAATCTTGGATTAAGCAAAATAAAGTCGCAGTGAATGGGGTTTCTATTAAAGCAAATTACAAATGTAAAGAGGGAGACATGATTACTTGGTCGATTCCAAAAAAACAAGAATTAACGATTCATCCTGAATCGATCATGCTTAACATTGTTTATGATGACGAACATATTGCCGTCATCAATAAGCCACGTGGCATGGTCGTTCACCCATCACAAAGTCACACAAGTGGGACGTTGGTTAATGCGCTTTTACATCATTACAATGGTAATTTATCAACTTTAAGTGGGAGAGAGCGAGCAGGTATTGTTCATCGTATTGATAAAGATACGAGTGGACTTCTTATCATAGCTAAATCAGATGAAGCACATCGCAAACTTCAACGTCAATTTAAGAACCGAGAAGTAAAGCGCACTTATGAAGCAATTGTTCACGGAGTCATTTCACATGACCATGGTTTAGTAGATGCTCCAATAGGACGTGATCCTAAACAAAGACAAAACATGGCTGTTGTTGATGAAGGTAAAGATGCGAAGACACATTTCCGCGTCATTAAACGTTATGAAAATTTTACTCATATTGAATGTCAATTGGAAACAGGCAGAACACACCAAATTCGAGTTCATATGAAGTATATTAATCATCCTTTAGTTGGTGACCCGAAATACGGACCTCGGAAACCGTTTGTTCATATTGGCCAGGTTTTACATGCTCGTTCACTTGAATTTATTCATCCGATTACCGAAGAGCGGATATGTTTAACTTCAGAGCTTCCAGAAGAATTCAAAGATGTACTCAATCGCCTTGATAAAATGACTTGACATAAAGAGTTAAGTTTGCCATAATTAACAAAGAATTGTAAGACCTTTAAATATAGTCCCGTGAGGCTATAAAGGAATTGGATGCAAGTCAATACGTATGTCCAAAATCCCTTTCCCCTCATGGAGAGGGATTTTTTTATGAAAGAGTGGTGTTAAAATATGGAGAAAAAAAATGTATTACTCGATGATGCGACTATTAATCGATCATTAACTCGAATAGCACATGAGATTTTAGAGAAGAATAAAGGTGGTGTCGATCTCGTACTTGTTGGAATTAAAACAAGAGGTGTACCACTAGCACAACGGTTGCAGGAAAAAATAAAACAAATTGAAGGAATAAATGTTCCAATTGGTGAGTTAGATATTACGCTTTATCGTGATGATTTACAAAAAGCGGTCCATGGAGATGAGCCTGAAATAAAAGAAACGAATATTGAAACGGATTTAACAGGAAAAAAAGTTATTCTTGTTGATGATGTGTTATATACTGGAAGAACTGTTAGAGCTGCGATGGATGCCGTTATGGATTTAGGAAGACCAGCAGCGATTCAATTAGCTATACTTATTGATCGAGGCCACCGTGAATTACCGATACGTGCTGATTATGTAGGGAAAAACATTCCAACTTCCGAACAAGAAGTTGTCTTTGTGCGTCTACAAGAAGTCGATCAAATAGATGAAGTGGCATTATATAAAAATAAAATAACTTGACCTTTAAAAAAATCCAGAGAGGTTTTTAAGGTCGCTTTGTTAAAGCGTAAGTTTATAGCTTACGTGTACCCCTTTGCGACCTTTTGGCAAAGGGGTTTTATTTATGAATAAATGCTAATGGAGGGTGACAGATGAAACATTTTTTATCGGTTGAACAGTTAACAGAACAAGATATGTTCGAGCTTTTCCAACTGGCAAAAAGATGTAGAGAAGAGATAACGCCATTTAAAAAGCAATTATTCGCTGCAAACTTATTTTTTGAACCGAGTACTCGAAC
Source organism: Cerasibacillus quisquiliarum (assembly GCF_014202495.1). Lineage (GTDB taxonomy): Bacteria > Bacillota > Bacilli > Bacillales > Amphibacillaceae > Cerasibacillus > Cerasibacillus quisquiliarum. The sequence goes on from NZ_JACHHA010000003.1 coordinate 68,786, forward strand.
GAAAATGAGTTTTACAGTTGCAGAGAGAAAATTAGGTTTGGAAATTTTGGATTTTAATCCTGAAACATCAAGTGTGAAAAAAGGTGAAACACTTTACGATACAGTAAGAACATTGGAGGCGATTGGAGCTGACTTGGCTATTATTCGACATCACGACGATGATTGGATGGAAACATTAACAGATCATATTTCAATACCAATCATTAATGCAGGTGCTGGTAAAAAGGAGCACCCAACGCAAAGTATGCTAGATTTATTTACTATATATGAAGAATTTCAAACGTTCAAAGATTTAAATATGACCATTATCGGTGATATTAAACATAGTCGTGTTGCTCATTCAAATGCGAAAGCACTTGAAAAGCTTGGAGCAAATGTTCATTTATGTGCAGCTCCAAATTTTAAAGACCATTCGCTTAATTATCCGTATATTGACATTGACCAAGCTATTAAACAATCCGATGTCATTATGTTATTGCGCATTCAACATGAACGTCATCAACATTTAAGTGAAACATCTGATTACTTAAAAACATTCGGTTTAACTCGAGATCGAGAAAATATGATGAAAGACGGTGCTATCATTCTCCATCCAGCTCCGGTAAATCGTGGTGTAGAAATAGCAGATTCAATTGTGGAATGTGAACGTTCACGAATATTTAAGCAAATGGAAAATGGTGTATATATGCGGATGGCCATTATAAAAAAACTATTACAAAAATGGGGGATAGAATGATGAAAACACTTTTAAAAAATGCTAACCGACTCGTAGAAAATAATGATCTAGAAACTTGTGATGTGTTAATCAAAGATCAAAAGATTATTAAAATCGCTAACCATATCGATGAAAAAGTTGAACATACGATTGATTGTAAAGGTCACTTACTCATTCCTGGGTTAATTGATGTTCATGTTCATTTGAGAGAGCCAGGTGGTGAAGAAAAAGAGACCATTTTAACAGGAACGAAAGCTGCTGCACGTGGCGGATATACGACAGTATGTCCCATGCCAAATACAAATCCAGTTCCAGATGATGTAGAAAAGGTAAAAGCTTTATTTGAAAAAATAGAGCAAGATGCACAAGTTCGCGTTCTCCCATATGCTTCTATAACAAAAGATTTAAAGGGTGAACAATTAACTCATATCGAAGCTCTTACTAAAGCAGGCGTTTTTGCTTTTACAGATGATGGTGTTGGTATTCAGACAGCAGATATGATGTATCGTGCGATGAAAGAAGCAAGCAAATACAATATGCCGATTGTTGCTCATTGTGAGGATCATTCAATCGTTTATGGTGGTGTTTGTCATGAAGGAGAAGTGAGTAATCGTCTCAAACTACCAGGACATCACTCTTTAACAGAATCATTACAAATAGCAAGAGATGTATTAATTGCTGAAGCGACTGGTTGTCATTATCATGTTTGTCATATTAGTACGAAAGAATCTGTTCGAGTTGTTCGTGATGCTAAACGAGCGGGCATTCATGTCACAGCAGAAGTTACCCCACATCATCTTCTGTTAAATGAAACAGATATTACCGAAGACGATGCTAATTTTAAAATGAATCCACCACTTAGAAGTAAGGAAGACCAAGAAGCTTTAATAGAAGGACTCTTAGATGGTACGATTGATTTCATTGCAACGGACCATGCGCCACATACAGAAGCGGAGAAGAAACAAGGATTTTTACATGCACCTTTTGGAATCGTTGGCTTAGAAACAGCTTTTCCATTACTTTACACTCATCTTGTTAAGACGAATAAAATAACGTTACAACAGCTCGTAGAATGGATGACAATTAAACCAGCAACTGTGTTTAATCTTCCTTATGGTACACTTTTAGAAAATAAACAAGCCGATTTAACTTTAATAAACTTAAAGAAAATCAAGTCAATCGACCGTCATTCGTTTTATTCAAAAGGTAAAAATACACCATTTCATGGATGGGAAGTCGCTGGATGGCCTGTTATGACGATGGTTGATGGGCAAGTTGTCTTTAAGGAGGAAAGCGATGAGTAATTATCAACTCGTACTAGAGGATGGAACAGTGTTTAAAGGAACATTATTTGGTCGTGAAGAAGAAGCCAGTGGTGATGTTGTTTTTTATAACGGTATGACTGGATATCAAGAAGTGATCTCTGATCCTGCAAACGCGGGAAAAATAATCGTAATGACTCAACCACTAGTAGGTAATTATGGCATTAATCGTGATGATTTTGAAACATTAAATCCATGTGTTCATGGCTTAATCGTAAAAGAAGTATGTGATTATCCATCTAATTTCCGTTCTGAAGAAAGTTTAGATTCGTTTTTAAAAGCCCATCATATACCAGGAATTACTGGCATTGATACGCGTCAACTCATTAACCATATTCGTAAAAATGGTGTGATGAAAGGTCGAATGACAAAAGCGCGTGAAAGTACTGATAATATTTTAGAAAGCTTATGTCGAACATCCGAAAATACTGAATTAGTCAAACATGTATCGACCATTAAACCTTATATTATTCCTGGAAGAGGTGCACGGATTGTTCTTGTTGATTTAGGTATGAAACACGGTATTCTACGTGAATTAACAAAACGGGACTGTCATATTACAGTTGTTCCTTATGACTATAGTTATGAAAAGCTTATGCGACTGAAACCAGAAGGTGTTATGTTTTCAAATGGACCAGGTCATCCAAACGATATACCTGAAGTCCTTGAACTTATGAAACAACTGTTAGGACGTATACCGTTATTTTCCATTGGTTTAGGACATCAACTTTTTGCGTTAAGTTTAGGAGCAACGATTGAAAAATTACCATACGGTCAACATGGAAATTATCCTATAAAAACAGTATCTACAGATCAAGCTCATATAGTCTCGAAAAGCCAGCTTTATACAGTTGATCCAAGTTCAATTGAATCTACCGAATTAATCGTGACTCACGTCGGATTAAATCGTCCGACAATTGAAGGGTTGAGTCATGACACTTATCGAGCATTTTCTGTACAATTTAATCCTGAAAGCTCACCAGGACCTGAAGAAATGTCTTATATATTTGATATATTTTTAGATCGTGTTAAACAGTTCCCAAGACATAAGGAGGAAGCATCACATGTCGAAAAATGAATCGATTAATAAAATACTCGTTATCGGTTCCGGACCTATCGTCATCGGTCAAGCAGCAGAATTTGATTACTCTGGATCACAAGCTTGTCAAGCTTTGCGAGAAGAAGGATATACAGTAATCTTGGCTAATTCTAATCCAGCAACTATTATGACAGACCATACTGTTGCCGATGTCGTTTATATGGAGCCATTGACAGTTGATTTTTTAACAAAAATTATTCGAAAAGAAAAACCGGATGCACTTTTACCTACTTTAGGTGGGCAGACGGGTTTAAATTTAGCGATTGAACTCGAACAAACAGGTATTTTAAATGAATATGATGTAACCCTATTAGGAACGCCATTAGAAGCGATTCAGAAAGCAGAAGATCGAGAGAAATTCAGAAATCTTATGAACGAGTTAAATGAACCTATCCCTGAAAGTCGGATTGTTAATACGGTAGATGATGCAATTCAATTTGCAGAGGAAATAGGTTATCCGCTTATCGTACGTCCTGCTTATACATTAGGTGGTACAGGAGGTGGTATGTGTTATGATGAACAACAATTAAGAGAAATTACTCGTAATGGTCTTCATCTTTCTCCAGTCAATCAATGTCTTATCGAAAGAAATATAGCTGGTTTTAAAGAAATCGAATACGAGGTCATTCGAGATCGAAAAGATCAAGCAATTGTCGTATGTAATATGGAAAACATTGATCCGGTAGGTATTCATACAGGTGATTCTATTGTTGTTGCTCCGTCGCAAACATTAAGTGATCGAGAACATCAAATGTTACGAACGGCTTCGCTAAAAATTATAAGAGCATTAAAAATTGAAGGTGGTTGTAACGTTCAACTAGCTTTAGATCCAAACAGTTTTAAGTATTATGTTATTGAAGTGAATCCGCGGGTTAGTCGTTCATCAGCTTTGGCATCGAAAGCAACAGGGTATCCAATTGCTAAAGTAGCAGCTAAAATAGCCGTTGGTATGACACTTGATGAAATTGTGAATCCAATTACAGGTACGACATCTGCATTCTTTGAACCAGCATTAGATTATGTTGTAACGAAAATCCCACGCTTTCCATTTGATAAATTTGTAACTGGTGATCGCACACTCGGAACGCAGATGAAAGCAACTGGAGAAATCATGTCAATAGGACGCACGTTTGAAGAATCATTATTAAAAGGTATTCGCTCACTCGATTTAGGTACCGAAGAGTGGTATTTAGAAGGATTAGTTAACACCCCATTATCCGAATTAAAAGATCGACTTCAAAACGCTGATGATGAGAGAATTTTTATTATTGCAGAAGTTTTACGTCGTGGTATGCCCATTGAAGATATTCATGAAAAGACAAAAATAGATCTGTTTTTCCTTTATAAATTTGCTAAACTTATACAGCTTGAAAAAGATTTAATTAACAATAAGTCATCAATTAAATGGTTACAAAGAGCGAAAGAGTCTGGCTTCTCAGATCAATCGATTGCCAGACTTTGGGAAGTGTCACGAAAAGAAGTGTATCAGTTACGCCAAGATGCAAACATTCATCCTGTTTACAAGAAAGTAGATACATGTGCTGGTGAATTTAATTCAGAGGCTTCATATTTTTATAGTACATTCGATCAGGAAAATGAATCGCTTCCGTCAAACCGTGAAAAAATTTTAGTGCTCGGATCGGGACCCATTCGTATTGGTCAAGGAATTGAATTCGATTATGCGACTGTACATTCAGTCCAAGCTATTCAAGAAATGGGTTATGAAGCCATCATAATGAATAATAATCCTGAAACAGTATCAACTGATTATAGTATTTCGGACAAGCTTTATTTTGAACCATTAACATTAGAAGATGTCTTACACGTCGTTGAGTTAGAGAAACCAATAGGTGTTATCGTTCAATTTGGTGGGCAAACAGCCATTAATTTAGCCGCCGATTTAGAAGAACATGGTGTAAAGATTTTAGGGACAGATTTACAAGCTATTGACCGAGCTGAAGACCGTGATAAATTTGAACTGCTTTTAGATGAGCTAAATTTATTACGTCCAAAAGGAAAAGCGGTCATTAAGTTAGAGCAAGCTATACAAGTGGCCAATATGATTGGTTATCCTGTATTAGTACGCCCATCTTATGTCATTGGTGGCAGTCGGATGGAAATTGTTTACAATGATGAAGAGCTGTTGAGTTATTTAAATAAGACGGAAGGCTTTAATAATGAGCATCCAGTTCTCATAGATAAATATTTAACAGGTATTGAAGTAGAGGTCGATGCTATTAGTGATGGTGAAACAACAATTATTCCAGGAATTATGGAACATATTGAACGAGCAGGTGTTCATTCTGGTGATTCGATTGCTGTTTATCCACCGCAACGGATTAGTCAAATTGTAAAACAAAAATGCGTGGAAGCTTCAGTCAAATTAGCTAAAGCATTAAATGTAAAAGGTTTAATAAATATACAGTTTATTGTTCGTGATGATGATGTCTATGTGCTTGAAGTTAATCCGAGAGCAAGTCGAACGATTCCATTTTTAAGTAAAATTACAGGTATAACAATGGCCAACATCGCAACAAAATGTATTTTAGGTATCCGCCTCCGTCATTTAGGATTTAAAACAGGGTTATTAGAAGAAGTTGATATTGTGTCGGTTAAAGTCCCTGTTTTTTCGTTTGAGAAATTACGTAGTGTCGATGCTATTTTAGGTCCTGAAATGAAATCAACAGGTGAGGCGATAGGATATGATCAAACATTAGAAAAAGCTCTCTATAAGGGATTAATAGCTTCTGGACTTTCCATACCACAGGAAGGATCTGTACTCTTGACAGTTGCTGATAAAGATAAACATGAACTTTCAATGATTGCTAAGCGATTCCATGAATTAGGCTTTCATTTATTTGCAACTAAAGGAACAGCACAATATATTCAAAGTTTAGGAATTAATGTAACAGAGATAGAGAAGATTGGTTCAAATAAGCCTAATGTTTTATCAATTATCGATTCAGGTGATGTTCAATTTGTTATCAATACATTAACATCGGGAAAACAACCACGTTCTGACGGATTTCGCATCCGTCGTGAATCTGTTGAGCATGGGATTCCTTGTTTAACGAATTTAGATACGGCTGATGCAATTTTAAATGTTATTGAATCAACGACATTTAGTCCTAAACCGATTACAGAAAAAGAGGTTATAAACAAATGAAAAAAGTACGGCTCATGCATGTTTCAAAGATTACGCCAATTGCTACTGATACAATTGAACTCGTATTAAATAATGCTGAAGTTGCTCAATTAGCTATACCAGGACAGTTCTTACATATCGCTGTACCTGGTCACACATTGAGACGCCCGATTTCTATTGCTAATGTTAATGGTGATACAGTTACAATTTTATTTAAAACAATTGGTTCAGGAACGAAGGCGCTTGCATCAATAAATGAGGGAGATGTTCTGGATGTTCTTGGTCCAAATGGTAATGGATTCCCAATCGATACGATAAAGCCATCTATTGTTTTATTAATTGGTGGTGGTATCGGTGTACCACCACTTTATTATCTGGCAAAAACATTAAAGCGAAAAGGTTGTCAAGTCATATCTGTACTCGGTTTTCAGACGAAAGATTATGTGTTTTATGAGAAACAATTTAAAGCGATTGGAAAAACTTATATCGTCACTGATGATGGATCTTACGGACATAAAGGACTCGTAACAGATGTATTAGATGACATCACCGAACCGTTTGAAACGTATTTCTCATGTGGGCCATTACCAATGTTAAAAGCCGTCCGCGATTATTTATCAGTGACACCAGGTTATCTTTCTTTAGAAGAGCGGATGGGATGTGGGATTGGTGCTTGTTATGCTTGTGTTATTCCTACAAATGATAAGAACGGTTACAAGAAAATTTGTCAACAAGGTCCTGTATTTAAAAGTGAGGTGGTGAAGTTATGAATCATAAATTAGCGATAGACTTACCTGGTTTAGCATTAAAAAATCCAGTAATGCCTGCTTCTGGTTGTTTCGGATTCGGGAGAGAATATAGTCAATATTACGATCTCTCCAGACTTGGTGCTGTTATTATGAAAGCTGCAACAGGAACGAAACGGCTAGGAAATCCTACTCCTCGTGTTGCTGAAACAGCATCAGGTATGTTAAATGCCATTGGTTTACAAAATCCGGGCGTGGATGAAATCATTCGAACAGAAGTACCTTTCTTAGCTTCGTATGATACGAACATTATCGCTAACGTGGCTGGAAGTACGATTGAAGAATATGTTTATGTTGCAAAACAATTTAACAATTCAACCGATGTTGATGCTTTAGAATTAAACATTTCGTGTCCCAATGTTAAAGAAGGTGGCATTCAATTTGGAACGGATGCAGAAATGGCTGCTCGAATTACAGATAAAGTTAAGCAGGTGAGTCAAAAGCCCGTTTTTGTTAAATTGTCTCCAAATGTGACAGATATCGTTACGATGGCTAAAGCTGTTGAAGCAGCTGGTGCTGATGGATTATCAATGATTAATACATTAACAGGTATGCAGATTCATTTACCAAGTCGTAAACCACTCCTTGCTAATCAAACAGGTGGATTAAGTGGTCCAGCTATCAAACCGATTGCGATTCGGATGATTTACGAAGTAAAACAACATGTTAGTATACCAATCATTGGCATGGGTGGCATACAGACAGCAGAAGATGTATTAGAATTTTTACTAGCTGGAGCAAGCGCTGTAGCTGTAGGGACCGCGAACTTCCAAAACCCACTCGTCTGTGTAGAAATTATAGATCAGTTACCTAAGGTTCTTAAATCGTACGGATTCAAATCGGTTAATGAAGCGATTGGAAAGGGGATTTTGTATGACAAATCCAATTTATCTTGCCCTTGATTTTCCAACATGGTGTGAAACAAAGCAATTTATAGATACTTATGATTTACATGGAGTTCCTGTTAAAGTAGGCATGGAGTTATTCTATCGTGAAGGGCCAAAAGTAATTGACAAGTTAAAAGCAAATAATCATTCAATTTTTTTAGACTTAAAATTACATGATATACCGAATACAGTCATGCGAGCGATGCGAAACATAGCTGCCCTTGATGTAGATATCGTCAATGTTCATGCCTTAGGTGGCAGTGAAATGATTAAGTGGGCGAAAGAAGGCTTACTGCTTGGTGGAACTGGAAAAGATACAAAGCTGATTGCTGTTACCATACTAACATCGATAAGTGATCAAACAATGAATGAAGAATTACGTTTAAACGGTTCTGTAAATGAAATAGCAAGCCATCTTGCCAATCTCTCCTATGAAAGTGGTGCTGACGGTGTCGTCTGTTCAGTTCATGAGACAAAACGAATTAAACAAGTTTGTGGCCCAAGCTTTTTAACTGTAACGCCGGGTATACGCCTTAACCAATCTGATAAAAATGACCAAAGGCGAATTGCAACACCGTTAGAAGCGAGAAAACAAGGATCAGATATTCTTGTTATTGGACGAAGTATCACGAAAGCAGAAAACCCTAAAAAAGCGTATGAACAAGCATTGGAGGAATGGAACCGTGGATATGAATCAGGAAATTGCTAAACAATTACTTGCGATTAAAGCTGTGCAAATTAAACCAAATCCAAACGATTTCTTTACATGGACATCTGGATTGAAATCACCTATTTATTGTGATAATCGTCTAACGATGTCTTATCCAAATGTTAGAAAAAATATTACAAATGCGTTTATAAGTATGATTGATCAATTAGATGAAAAGCCAGATGTGATAGCAGGTTGTGCAACTGCTGGTATTCCACATGCTGCATGGCTGGCAAATGAACTTGAGTTACCGATGATTTATATTCGCTCGTCAGCTAAGAAGCACGGAAAGGGGAACAAAATTGAAGGAAAGATAGAAAAAGGTAAGAAAGTGATTATTATTGAAGATCTTATTTCTACAGGTGGTTCCTCAGTTCATGCTGCGCTTGCCGCTAAAGAAGCAGGCTTTGATGTGATTGGTGTTTTAGCCATTTTTACTTATGGTTTAGAGCAAGCAAAGATTAATTTCGCCGAAAAAAAAATAACCTATAAAACAATTACATCATTTGAAGATCTCATTGAATTATTAAAGAACAGAGGGAAAGTCGAGGAAAATGAAGTGAAATCACTAATGGATTGGCGGGATTCATTGCAGTAATAAAAAATGTACAGACATGATTTTGTCTGTACATTTTTTATAGAGATTAACTTTTACATAGGACCGTCCATTTAGTAGTAAAAATAATTAAAAAGGTTCATTACACCATTTTTTAATGATATAACGCCCTCGTTTTTGAACATATCTTCTCCGCTTACTTAATAATAGGTTTGACCATGTCATAAATAAAATACTAATATATAATAAAATATGATAATAAATATTTATAAAGTAGGATGGTTAAAGTGAAAATAGAAGATTATGAGCTTTTATTAAAGTTAAATGAAATGGGTACGATTCGATCAACAGCAAGAGCAATCCTTATTTCACAACCAGCAGTGACACAGCGTTTAAAGTATATTGAAAATTATTTCGGTGTTACTATTTTTATTCGGACACCAAAACGTCTCGTCTTAACGCCAAGTGGTGAAATTATATTAAATCATGCACGAGAAGTGATTCAAAATGAAAATAGATTAAAAAACAAATTAGCTCAGTCAAGCGATGATGTTCAAGGTACGCTATCTATTGCATGTTCATCACTTATTAGTCAGCGTTTTCTCCCAGCAATATTAGGAGAATATACAAGTAAATATCCTAAGGTCATTATTGATTTAGTAACAGGAATCAGTGAGGATATTAAATACAATCACAAAGATTATCATGTTAGTATCATCCGTGGAGAAAAATTAAAAGAAACGACATGTATGCATTTATTTGAAGATCCTTTATATATATTTGATACAGTTCCTTTTCCTGAGAAACAAATAAAAGAACGTCCACTTATTTCATTCAAAAGTGATGATAGTATGCATGAGCTCGTCGATAATTGGTTATATTACAATAGTGATATTATTAAACCACAAAGAGCGATTGCTGTAGATCAAATTGAAACATGTAAACAATTTATGAAACAAGGAATTGGCATGGCGGTGTTACCAGAGAGTGTGTCTGAAAAAATGAAAAATGAATATCCACATTTGCCATTAATGATTGGTGAAAAACCTGTAACAAGGTCAACATGGGTTTGCTATGAAGAAGGTGCACGCCAATTACCACAAGTTGATGCTTTTCTTACCATTTTAACAAATCAACCATTTTTAAACAGTAGATATGATGGAGATTAAGAGATTAAAACATATTGATGAAGCGCGTATCATATTCTCTTGAATTTTATGTAGCCTTATTTCTCTATTTACCCGTATTAAAGTGGTGCTTTAAAGCGAGATAAAAAATACAATATGTGCTATTTAAACATTCCTTAAGTTGTTGATTCATATCGTATCATCGTTTTTTAAAAAAGAGTTATAAAAATAGCTGATACGGCTTTAGTTCACTATTGATTACAGAGCTAAAGCCGTTTTTATTATTTCCGTTTACTGTCTAGCTAATAGTAGACAGTTTATGATGTCTGTCTTCTTCATTTTATTTATATTGAGTTAGTTTTACTTTAATAATTAGAATGATCAAGTCTTCCTTGACTCGTTTCCCTTCCCTTCCTATTGATATTTTAATTGTTACTTTCTAGTTCATCGTATGTCCGTTTATTTTTTTCTTAGTCTTCTAATAACTTGTTCATCAGGTGTTACATACACTGATTTTTGTTGATCATAAATGACGAAGCCAGGTTTAGCTCCTCGTGGCTTCTTGACATGGCGAATTTCTGTGTAATCGACAGGAACGTTTGATGACTGTTGTGCTTTACTAAAATAGGCAGCAATTTGTGCTGCTTCCAAGATTGTTTGTTCTTTTGGCATCGAATGTCGAATGACGACATGTGATCCTGGAATATCTTTCGTATGCAACCAAATGTCACTCGCACGAGCAACCCGATGTGTTAAGTATTCATTTTGTTTATTATTTTTGCCGACTAAAATTAACGTACCGTCTGTTGAAACATATTGTTCTAATTTTGGTTTTTGTTGTTTCTTTTTACATTTTGTCCGCCTTTTCTTTAAATAACCTTCATCTTGTAACTCTTCATAAATGTCATCAATATCAATTTCATTAGCAACTTCAATTTGTTGTAATAATTGTTCAAAGTACGCTATTTCATTTTTCGTTCGCTTTATTTCTTTCGTTATGATTTGTTTTGACTTTTTTAGTTTTTGATATTGTTTAAAGTAATGTTGTGCATTTTCACTTGGCGATAGCTGTGGATCTAATTGAATGGTTAATTCATTTTGTTCTGGATCGTAATAGTCAATGACTGTTATAGATTGATCTCCTTGATTAACAAGATGCAAATGAGCTGTTAATAATTCGCCTTGTTTTTGGAATCGTTCTGCCTTTTCAGCACGCTTAATTGTTTGCATATGTTTTTTTAGTTTTCGTTCGTTTTTCTTTTTTTCATTCTGAATAAAACGTGTTAAATCTCGCGCACGTTGTTTTACTCTTTCTCTTTCGCTCCGTCCTGAATAATAATAATCAAGCATTTCATTCGTTGATTCGAACGCGGTTTTTTTAGCATTCACATATGTCATCTTTAATACGTGAAATTCTTCTTTTGTTAAATGATAAATGGCAGGCTCATATAAATTTTGTTTTAATTGTTTTTGAAATGTGATAAAAGCTTTTCTGTAAGATTCTAGAGAACCTAAATCGGCTTGATGAACAATTTCTTTCGCTAGAAAAGGTGACACACCATCGACGGTATGCACGATTTGCATATGTAATTTCCCTGCATTAAAATCAAGTTTTTTAATAAAATCATCTGCGGTTATTTCTAATGGATGAAGCTTATGTTGGCTAGGGGGTGGAATATAATGTGCACCAGGCAATATGGTGCGATGTCTATTAAGAGACATCGGGATATGTTTCATCGTGTCAAGAATGATTCCACGTTCATCGACTAGCATAAGATGGCTATGTCTCCCCATTAATTCAAAAATTAATTGATAAGTCGTTAAATCTCCAAGTTCATTACGTGTTTCAATGTGAAATCGAATGATTCTTTCCATTCCATCTTGTTCGATGTTTTTAACAATTCCACCAGCTAAATATTTCCTTAAAACCATGCAAAACATCGGTGGTTCTTTAGGATTTTCAAATCGATCATCAGTTAAATGAAAACGAGCATAGGTCGGATGAATTGAAAATAATAATTGAACATTTCTTCTGTTACTTCGAATTGTAAATAAAGCTTCCGTCTTTGTTGGTTGATAGATTTTATTAATACGACCTGGCGTAATCATTTTATTCAATTCTTTTACAACTGCTCTTGTTACAACTCCATCAAATGGCATGATTATTCACCTCTTTTGTAATTATAGCATGAATTAGGACGGGCTAACATACATATTGGTAATAGCTCGTTTTAATCGTAAAAGACTTGAAATGTTGGAGGAATGCATTGTGAATAAATGGTATCAATTAAGTGCTAGCCAGGTCGCTAAAAAACTACGTGTCGATATAAACCATGGGTTATCTAGTAAAGAGATTGATGATAGAAAAAAGTATTACGGTGAAAATGCGCTCCAAATGGAACAACAAAGCGCGAAATTCATCTTGTTTTTAAAGCAATTTCAAGATTTTATGGTATTGATATTATTAGCAGCAACGCTTATTGCAGGAATGCTAGGAGAGTACATTGATGCGATAGCAATCATGCTTATTGTCTTGTTAAATGGATGTATCGGTTTCTTTCAAGAATTTAAAGCAGAAAAATCATTAGAAAAACTTAAAAGCTTAGCAGCACCGGTAGCTCACGTATTAAGAGATGGCATATGGGTAAAAATTCCATCCCAAGATGTCGTTGTCGGTGATATCGTTAAAATATCTCGTGGTGATCGTATTCCTGCGGATATGCGTATAATTCAATCCAATACTCTTGAAACAGAAGAATCCCCACTAACAGGTGAGTCTCTTCCCGTTGTAAAAACAACGGAAAAAATAGTTCAAGCTGGTTTAGAGGCCCAAGATCAATCCAATATGGGATTTAAAGGAACGATGGTAACTAGAGGTCATGGTGTAGGTATTGTTGTTCATGTTGGTATGCACACTGAAATGGGACATATTGCTTCTTTAATGGTAAAAACAAAACGGTTAATTACTCCATTAGAACAAAGATTAGCAGAACTAGGAAAAATATTAATCCTCGTTGCACTTAGTCTTACTATTTTAGTCGTTGTGATAGGTATTAATCAAGGACATCCAGTTTATCAGATGTTTTTAGCAGGTGTATCACTTGCTGTTGCAGTGATTCCCGAGGGTTTACCAGCTATAGTAACGGTCGCATTATCACTTGGTGTGCAACGAATGATTCGCAAAAAAGCAATTATTAGACAGTTATCTGCTGTTGAAACGTTAGGGACAGCTTCTGTTATATGCAGTGATAAAACAGGTACAATGACTGAAAATAAAATGACTGTTAAAAAACTTTATATAAATAATCAATTTTTATCTGTTTCAGGGGATGGCTATGATTTAACAGGTCATTTTTATTTACATAAAAAAAAGTTAGCACATGATGTTCCGAATTTAAAAAGAATGCTTCATTATGGAATGGTATGTAATCATGCATCATTAAATTTAAAAGGTCATTCTACCATTATTGAAGGCGATCCAACCGATGCTGCTTTATTAGTTGTAGCTAGAAAATTAGGCTTAAGTGAATCTGATCGTCACCAATTTAAATTGATAAAAGAAATTCCGTTTGATTCTGAACGAAAACGAATGAGTGTTGTTGTAGAAGACGATAACGGTATGCGCTTTTTAATTGTTAAAGGGGCACCTGATGTTTTATTACCACGTTTTACATATTACCTTACAGAAAGTGGGCGACAAGTATTAACGAGCGTGGAAAAACAGAAAATTGAACATGCTGTTAATGATATGGCAGATCAAGCATTACGTACATTAGCAATCGGCTTTAAGCCACTTCAGAAAAATGATCATTTAAATAACTTTCAACTTGAGAAAGATTTGACCTTTATAGGTCTATACGGAATGATTGATCCACCAAGAAAAGAAGTGAAAGAAGCAATATTAGCTTGTAAACAGGCTGGCATTAAGACCGTTATGATTACAGGTGATCATGTCAAAACGGCTCGTGCCATTGCTAAACAACTTCATCTATTACCAGAAGACGGTCTTGTGCTGGAAGGGTATGAATTAAATCGATTATCATTTGCTGAATTAAAGGAGATTATAGATGATGTTTACGTCTTTGCCCGTGTGACGCCAGAACATAAATTGAAAATTGTGAAAGCATTTCAAGAAAAAGGACATGTTGTTGCGATGACTGGTGATGGTGTTAATGATGCGCCAGCCATTAAAGCAAGCAACATCGGTATAAGTATGGGCATATCAGGCACAGATGTAACAAAGGAAGCTTCTTCTCTTATTTTAATGGATGATAATTTTGCTACAATTAAAAAGGCGATTGAAGAAGGAAGAAATATATATGATAATATAAGGAAGTTCGTCCGCTATTTACTATCATCAAATGTAGGTGAGATTCTTGTTATGTTATTCGCCTTAATGATGGCCATGCCGCTTCCTTTAATTCCTGTACAAATTTTATGGGTTAATCTCGTTACAGATGGCCTGCCAGCTTTAGCTTTAGGACTCGATCAGCCTGAAGATAATGTGATGGAACGCAGTCCGCGAAATCCACGTGAAAGCATATTTGCAAGGGGGTTAGGTTATAAGATTTTAAGTCGTGGATTTTTAATTGGTATCGTGACTTTACTTGCTTTTATCATCGTTTTTCAACAAAATAATGCTTTTTTAGAGCATGCTCGAACAGTAGCATTCGCGACATTAGTGATGGCACAGCTCATCCACGTATTTGATTGTCGCAGCGATTCGTCAGTGTTTAGCCGCAACCCATTTGAAAATCGCTATCTCATTATTGCCGTTTTATCATCAATATTTTTATTATTACTCGTCATTTACTGGGCACCATTACAGCCTATATTCCAAACAACGTATTTATTTTTTCATGATTGGTTACTAATCATCGGACTAAGTATGATCCCAACAATTATTTTTGGATTTTCAAAAAAGTAAGCTTTATTTTGTCTCGGATGCTAATTTAGCTTGATTATCGTATAATGTTCATAGTGCTATATATTCCATGTGATTCTAATTAAGAACTTTTACAGATATAGGACTTACTGGTGGGATGTGATTTGTGTGTCGGTTATGAGTATGACTGGTTATGGTAGAGATGTATTTCAATTTAATGATGCGACTATATTGATAGAAATCAAAAGTGTTAATCATCGGTTTTTAGACTATATGCCTCATTTTCCCCGTAATCTTATGTTTCTTGAAGAGCCTGTTAGAAAAGTAATACAGACGTATTTTAAGCGGGGGCGTATTGCAGTATTTATCGAAGTTCATGGTAGTGCATTTAATAAAAAAACATTAGAACTTGACTGGGATTTTTTAGATGATTACGTACAGAAGATAAAGGATATAAAGAAAACATATCAACTAGAAGATCCGATTTCACTCTCTCTATTAGCGACGAATCCAGATTGTATGTGGATTGAGAAAACGGAAGAACAACCATTGGAATTGCAGGAGTATATACTTGAAGCAGTTAAACAAACATGTCTAAAAGTAAAAAGGATGCGAGAGGTTGAGGGTGAATTTCTTCAAGCTGATATTGAAAAGCATATGGAATGTATTCACCACTTAATCAACCGTCTTGAAAAACAGAGGCCGATTGTCATTCAAGAATATCAAAGACGTATCCATTATCGCTTGGAAGATTATGTCGGAAATCTATCTTTCATTGAACAAGAGCGTTATCGTCAAGAAATTGCCCTTTTAGCTGAAAAAGGGGATATTGTTGAAGAAATCGTCCGACTGAATAGCCATATTCACCATTTTAAACAAACATTAAATGAAGCTGAAGCTATTGGAAGAAAGTTAGACTTTATTTTACAAGAAATGCAACGTGAAGCAAATACAATTGGAGCTAAATCAACTGATCCAGAGATTAGCGAATTAGCTGTTCAATTAAAAAGTGTAATTGAAAAGGTGAAGGAACAAGTCCAAAATATCGAGTAAATAGTTGTTTTTATGTAAACATATCTCCTATAATATACGTACAAATCATTAAATGATTATTTATGTATGCAGAGATATCGTATCCAAGTACTGTCACCTAAAGGAGGGACAAGTTTGGGATTACATCTAATTAATATTGGTTTTGGTAATGTCGTCTCCGCTAATCGAATCATTACAATTGTTTCTCCAGAGTCGGCTCCTATTAAGCGAATTATTCAAATAGCTAGAGAACGTGATAAATTGATTGATGCTACATATGGAAGACGTACAAGAGCCGTTATTATAACAGATAGTGACCACGTTGTTTTATCTGCCATACAACCAGAAACAGTTGGTCAACGTTTAGTCAATCATGATCATGATGAAGATCTCGATGAATCATGAAAATAAAATGAGATTATTAATGTGTAAGGAGGAGCCTCGGTTGAGCGAACAAAAAGGCATATTATTCATTTTATCCGGGCCTTCAGCTGTGGGGAAAGGCACAGTTCGAAAAGAGTTATTCAAGAGAAATCCAGATTTAGTGTTCTCGATTTCAGCAACAACACGAGATATCCGTCCAGGAGAAGTGGATGGAGTGGATTATTATTATAAAACAAGGGAAGAATTCGAAGAACTGATTAAGCAAGATAAGTTATTAGAATATGCTAAGTTTGTTAATAATTATTATGGGACGCCACGCCAATTTGTTGAAGAACAGTTAGACAAAGGGCGAGATGTTTTTTTAGAAATTGAAGTACAAGGTGCAATGCAAGTGAAGGATAATTTTCCAGAAGGTGTCTTTATATTTCTTTTACCACCAAGTCTTGAAGAATTGGAAAAACGCCTTTTTCATCGTGGAACAGAAACGCATGCTATGATGCAAGGACGCTTGAGAAAAGCTATAGAAGAGATTAAAATGATGGATCAATACGATTATCTGATCGAAAATGATGATGTGAAAAAAGCAGCCTCAAAGGTTGAATCTATTATTCAGTGTGAACATTTAAGAAGACATCGTACCGCTCACATATACAAAAAACGTTTGGAGGTAGAATAAATGTTATATCCATCTATTGATACATTATTAGAAAAAGTAAATACAAAATATTCACTTGTGACATTAGCTGCTAAACGTGCAAGACAACTTAAAGAATTGGATAATTTACAAATTGAAAATCCTAAATCAGTTAAGCTAGTAGGAAAAGCACTTGAAGAAATAGCAGCGGGAAAAATAACCTTAGAAGAAGACGAATAAGGAAATAGAAAAAGAGCCCTCACGAACGTTTCGCGGGGGCTTTTTCATTATTTGTTACGTCTTAGCCAAGGAAAAAGCAACTCAAAGTATATTTCTTAGATGGTACAAACGGATGATTCATGATATAAATAAGATAGAATGAATGTCAGAAAAACAGTCATAAAGGTTGGGATATTTATTATGCTAACAGATAAGAAAATTGTTCTAGGTGTAACAGGAGGAATAGCTTCCTATAAAGCATGTGCCTTAACAAGTAAACTAACTCAAAAAGGCGCCCATGTTAAAGTGATCATGACAGAGAATGCGACTAAGTTTGTATCACCGTTAACATTTCAGGCATTGTCGAGAAATCCTGTATACGATGATACATTTGATGAAAAAGACCCGAAAAAAATTGCCCATATCGATTTAGCAGATTGGGCTGATATGATCATCATCGCACCCGCAACTGCAAATATTTTAACTAAACTTGCAGTTGGAATAGCAGATGATATGTTAACAACAACATTATTAGCAACTAAAGCACCTGTTTACATCGCACCTGCTATGAACGTTCATATGTATGAACATCCAGCGATTGTAAAGCATATGAAGCAATTAGATCATTGGGGTTATCATTTTATTGAACCAGGGGCAGGTTATCTAGCCTGTGGTTGGGTCGGAAAAGGACGTTTAGAAGAGCCTGAAACGATTATAAATGTGATAGAATCCCATTTATTAGAAGAGCAAATATTAAAGGGAAAGAATGTTCTTATTTCTGCAGGGCCTACACGGGAAATCATTGATCCTGTTCGTTTTTTATCAAACCGTTCCAGTGGTAAGATGGGCTTTGCTTTGGCTGAAGTAGCTGCTCATTTTGGAGCAAATGTCACATTAATAGCTGGTCCAGTTCATGAGCATATTCAGCATCCTAATATTCATCGAATTGATGTTGTATCAGCAGAAGATATGTATCACGCGATGCACAAATATTATCCAACTCAAGATATTGTCATTAAAGCAGCAGCAGTTGCCGATTATCGTCCTAAAGTTGTACATAAACAAAAAATGAAGAAACAAGAAGGTGAACTCGTCCTAGAGATGGTGAGAACACAAGATATATTACAATCACTTGGAGAGAAAAAGCAACAGCAATTTTTAGTTGGTTTTGCTGCAGAAACGACGAATGTTATAGAAAATGGTTTAAAGAAATTAAAAGCAAAAAATTTAGACGCCATTGTTGTTAATGATGTTTCGGAACAAGGGGCAGGATTTGCTAGTGATACAAACAAAGTGACATATATTAATCGTGATGAACATTTAGAGAAAATTCCCTTAGCATCTAAACGAGAGATTGCGAAAGAAATTTTACGCCGTATTAGCCGTGATTTAGAGGATGAATTCAAGTGATAATAGCTCAAGTTATCGTCGATGTACCAGCCAAACAAGTGAATCAAACATTTGATTATTTGGTACCAGATAAGTTTCATGATATTTTAGAAATTGGCATGCGCGTCATTGTTCCATTTGGTCCACGTAAAGTTATGGGGTTTGTAATCAATATTACAAATGACTCTAAGTTTAAACGGTTAAGGAAAATTATTGATGTGCTCGATTTGACACCTGTCTTAACAGATGAAATGATTGAACTTGGAAAATGGGTAGCAGAACATACGCTAAGCTACTATATTACAGCATATCAAGCGATGCTTCCTCAGGTTTTAAAAGCAGCATATAAAAAAGAAATCGTTCGCCTAACTGAAGATGAACTGATTCCAGAATTAGAAGTTTTATTTGCTGGTCGGGATGTCATCAATTTTGATGAAATAACTAAAGCAAATATACCTTACCGTCTTGTTCAAAAAGCAATTCAAGCAGGTGATATTTATATCAATTATATCGTTCAATCAAAAGCAACGAAAAAATATATTACAATGGTACGACCGATATTAGAAGATTATCAGTTAATGGAAGCATTAGAGGATTTGCCGAAAAATGCAAAAAAACAGCGTGTCATTATAGAGCATTTCATTAATCAATCAGAACCATTAAGTCAAAAAGAGCTTATTAAACGTTATTCAACAAGTTATTCGACGATAAAGCAATTGAAACAAAAAGGGCTTATCGAGACGTACCAACAAGAGATATACCGTCATCCGTATGATGATAAAGCGTTTACGAAAACATACCCGCTTCCACTGACAGAACAACAAAAAAAAGCTATTCAACCGATTAAACAAATCATTCATAAGGAAGAACATAAAGTGGTTTTATTACATGGTGTAACAGGGAGTGGTAAAACCGAAATTTATTTACAAGCCATTCAAGATGTACTGAATAACGGAAAAGAAGCAATTGTATTAGTTCCCGAGATTTCCCTTACTCCACAGATGGTCAAGCGTTTTAAAGGCCGTTTTGGTGAAAGTGTCGCCGTGTTTCATAGTGCATTATCAGCTGGTGAGAAATATGATGAATGGAGAAAAATATACCGCGGAGAAGTGAAAGTTGTTGTAGGTGCTCGATCAGCAGTTTTTGCTCCATTTGAAAATATTGGAATCATTATTATTGACGAAGAACATGAAGTAACCTACAAGCAGGAAGATCAACCGCGCTACCATGCGCGTGATGTTGCGATAGAAAGAGGACTTTATCATCAATGTCCAGTCATTTTGGGTAGTGCGACACCAACCTTGGAATCGTATGCCCGAGCATTAAAAGGGGTTTATCAACTTGCAGTGTTAGATAAACGAACAAATAATCAAGCGATGCCTGAAGTTAAAATCGTAGATATGCGCCAAGAATTACACGCTGGCAATCGGACGATGTTTTCTCGTTTATTAAAATTAAAAATCGAAGAAGCGCTTAAAAGAAAGCAACAAATTATTTTATTATTAAATCGGCGGGGTTTTTCGACATTTGTTATGTGCCGTGATTGTGGACAAGTTAACGAATGCCCACATTGTGATATTGCATTAACATATCATAAAAGTTCACATCGATTAAAATGTCATTATTGTTCATATGAAGAACCGATGCCAATCGTCTGTCCTGCATGTCAGAGTGAATATATTCGCTACTTTGGTACGGGAACAGAACGAGTCGAAGAAGCACTAACTAAACTTATTCCTGAAGCACGCATCATTCGGATGGATGTCGATACGACGAGAAGAAAAGGAGCCCATGAACGCTTGCTAGAACGTTTTAGAAACTATGAAGCTGATATATTGTTAGGAACACAGATGATAGCTAAAGGATTAGATTTTGAAAATGTTACTCTTGTAGGGGTATTAACAGCGGATTCTATGCTTCATTTACCTGATTTTCGTTCTTCAGAAAAAACATTTCAATTATTAACACAAGTAAGTGGGCGTGCAGGTAGACATGAATTACCAGGTGAAGTTATTATCCAAACATATACGCCTGAACATTATTCTATTCAACTAGCTAGTCAATATGATTATGTCCAATTTTTTAATATAGAAATGCGCTTGCGTCGACAATTTCAATATCCACCTTATGTCTTTATATCGCTTATTACTGTTTCACATCCAGATCATCTGACAGCGATTAACATAACTGAAGAGATTGTTCAATATTTATCGAAACATTTAGCGCCACAAACATCTGTGTTAGGACCTACACCATCTCCGATTATGCGTATTAAAGATAGATATCGTTATCAGTGCATGATAAAATACAAAAAAGAACGTCACTTAAAAGAAATCATTAATATGGCTATTCGCCCTTTTGAAGATCAGATGAATCAAGATGAGTTGCAGATTATTATAGACATGCAACCGTATCAATTTATGTAGAGGAATGATAATAATGAAACGTATTGTATTTATGGGAACGCCTGATTTTTCAGTGCCAATTTTACAAGCTCTTACTGAATCGGATTATGAAATGGCTCTCGTTGTGACACAGCCAGACAGACCAGTAGGAAGAAAAAGAGTAATGACACCACCACCCGTAAAGGTAGCAGCTGAACAATTAAACATTCCAGTCTTTCAACCTGAAAAACTTCGTGAACATTATCAAGTAATATTAGATTATAAACCCGATATTATAATAACGGCTGCTTATGGACAACTTCTACCTAATGAATTATTAGAAGCACCGGAATTTGGTTGTATTAATGTTCATGCATCATTATTACCTGAATTACGCGGGGGAGCTCCAATACATTATGCCATTATACAAGGAAAAGAAGAAACAGGCGTGACGATTATGTATATGGCAGAGAAGTTAGATGCTGGTGATATCATTTCCCAGCGTCGTATTCCGATTGAACATGATGAACATGCAGGTTCCTTGCATGATAAATTATCTGAACTAGGGAAAGATTTATTGCTAGATACATTACCTGATATATTTGAAGGTAAGATTAAAGCCATTCCACAAGATGAAACGAAAGCTACATTTGCGTCGAATATTACTCGTCGTGATGAAAAAATTGACTGGAGTAAATCTCATATTGAAGTCTATAATCAAATTCGTGGACTAAATCCTTGGCCAGTAGCATTTACTACATTTAATAATAAGACGGTGAAAATTTGGTGGGCAGAGTTAGATGAAAAAACATACGATTGTCATCCCGGCGAAATAGTAGATGTTGTTAATGAAGAAGCTATTGTTGTTTGTTGTGGTAACCAGAAAGCAGTTCGTATAACAGAAATACAACCAGCAGGAAAAAAAAGAATGACTGTGAAAGCATTTTTATTAGGATATCGTGATGAAATTGAGGTAGGTAAAAAAATGGGGTGAATCTTCTTGCAGAAATATGTACTTAGAGAGACGATGCTTGAACTATTGATTCGAATCGAAAAGGATAAAGGCTTTAGCCATTTACTTATTGATCGAGCGATGAAAGACACCGACTTTTCATTAGCGGATCGTTCTTTGCTAACAGAAGTTGTATATGGTACGATTCAACGAAAGCTCACATTGAATTATTACTTAAATTATTATATTGACCATAACAAAAAAGTAACGCCCTGGGTGAGAACATTACTTCAAATGTCACTATACCAAATGATATATTTAGACCGTGTGCCTACATATGCAATTATCCATGAAGCAGTCGAAATCGCTAAAAAGAGAGGGCATAAAGGAATCGCTTCTTTTGTTAATGGAGTGTTGCGTGAAATACAACGACAAGGGGTACCAGATACGGATTTAATTGAAGGAGATGTAAAACGTCTTTCAATTAAAACAAGTCATCCTGAATGGCTTATAAAGCATTGGATTCATCACTACGGCTTGGAACAAACAAAAAAGATGTGCGAAGCGAATCTCGTTCACCAGCCCATATCAGTTAGAGTTCAACCTTTACTCATTTCACGAGATGAAGCGATGAGAACGTTACGAGAAGAAGGCTATATTGTAAAACCTTCTCTTTTTTCACCCCAAGGTATTCTTATTTTAGAAGGCAATATTTTAAAATCAACGTTATTTAAGAAAAATCAAGTGACAATTCAAGATCAAAGTTCTATGCTCGTTGGTGAAATGATGAACGTAGAGCCAGGTATGACAGTATTAGATACTTGTAGTGCACCCGGTGGAAAAGTCACACATATAGCAGAAAAAATGGCAAATAAAGGGAAAATATACGCCCATGATTTACATGCAAAAAAGATTCAAATGATTAATAAAAAGGCAAGTAACCTTCAATTGAACGTGATTCAGGCAACTAAACATGATGCCCGCTCACTGCGACAACGTTATGAAGATAGCACATTCGATCGTATATTAGTTGATGCTCCGTGTTCAGGGTTAGGCGTTATACGGAATAAGCCAGAGATAAAGTATCACAAAAATCTCTCAGATATAAGACGATTATCTGACATACAACTTGCAATTCTTACAGAAGTAGCTCCCTTACTTAAAAAGAACGGGTTATTAGTTTACAGTACATGTACTGTAGAACCAACAGAAAATGAAGATGTAGTTAAGAGATTTCTTGAAAAACACGATATGTATAAAGTTGATCAATTATTTTTTAATCAATTACCAGATCAATTACGACATTCACCAGGTATAAGTCCGTACGGGTTACAATTATTTCCGCAAACTTATAATACGGATGGTTTCTTTTTAACTCGGTTGATAAAATATAAATAGTATGAATGATTTTTATTCGTTCAATAAAGAGGTGTTGTGCGATGGACGGGGTTTTTTATACAGATCGTGGTAAAGTTCGCCCACATAATGAAGATTCTGGGGGGCTTTATCAAAATCAGTCTGGTCAATATCTTGCTGTAATAGCTGATGGGATGGGTGGACATCAAGCAGGAGATGTAGCAAGTAATATGGCCACACAAAAGTTTGAAGAAAAATGGCAAGCATGTGAAAAAATCACTTCACCTGAACAAGCTGAAAAGTGGCTTGTCCAAATGTTAGATGATATTAATACATTAATTTACAACATGGCACAAGATAATGCCGAGTGTAAGGGGATGGGAACAACAATCGTCATTACTTTGTTTTCTGAAGACTTTTTAACCGTTGCCCATATAGGTGATAGTCGTTGTTATAAATATCAAAATGGCATATTAACACAAATTACAGATGACCATTCACTCGTTAACGAGCTTGTCCGTTCTGGAGAAATTTCTAAAAAGGATGCCCAGCACCATCCGCAAAAAAATGTTGTTCTAAAAGCATTGGGAACACAACCAAAAGTAGAAGCGGATGTCCGTTCATTAAGCTGGGATAAAGATGCTGTTGTTTTACTTTGTTCGGATGGTTTAACTGACAAAGTAGATGATGATGATTTGAAGTATCACCTAAGCCAGGATGCCGATATATCTATGATTGGTCAGCGATTAATTGATTTAGCAAATGACCGAGGTGGAGAAGATAATGTTTCACTTGTTTTAATGAAACATCCAATCCACTCTGAGAAAGGTGAGTCAACATGTTAAAAGGTCATATATTAGATGACCGTTATCAAATCATAGAAATGATCGGTGGCGGTGGCATGGCTAATGTTTATTTGGCAAAAGATTTAATACTGAATCGCCAAGTCGCAATAAAGATGCTACGGATGGAGTTTGCTAATGATGAGGAATTTATTGCTCGCTTCGATCGGGAAGCTCAGTCGGCAACAAGCTTATCCCATCCTAATATTGTTAATATTTATGATGTCGGCGATGAAGAACATCTATTATATATGGTAATGGAATATGTTGATGGAATGACATTGAAAGAATATATACATCGTTTCAGTCCACTCCCTATGCAAGATGTAGTAGATATTATGAAACAGATAACATCTGCTATACACCATGCTCACGAACATAATATTATTCATAGAGATATTAAACCACAAAACATTTTAATTGATCAAAATGGAAAAGTAAAAGTGACAGATTTCGGAATAGCGATTGCACTTAGTTCAACAGCGTTAACACAAACAAATTCGATATTAGGTTCTGTTCATTATTTATCACCTGAACAAGCACGTGGCGGTTTAGCAACAAAGAAGTCTGATATATATTCACTAGGAATTGTTTTTTTTGAATTGTTAACAGGTCGATTACCTTTTTCAGGACATTCACCAGTGTCTATTGCGCTAAAGCATTTGCAAAATAATACACCATCTGTTAGAAGGTATCAGTCTGATATACCTCAAAGTATTGAAAATATTGTTTTACGGGCTACAGCAAAAGATCCATTTCATCGCTTTCAATCAGTAAGTGACATGTATCATAGTTTAGAAACAGCTCTCGATCCTAATCGTGTAAATGAACCGAAGTATAGCCCGCCAGAAGAAGTCGGAGAAGAAACAAAAGCGATTCCAATTATTACAAATCTAGAAGACTCTGATATATCGAATCATGATGAAACAATTGTTCATCGTCCGAATGAGAAGACGATAAATGTGTCAACTAATCAAAATCAGAATGTAAAAAAACCAAAAAAGACGAAGAAG
Source organism: Cerasibacillus quisquiliarum (assembly GCF_014202495.1). Lineage (GTDB taxonomy): Bacteria > Bacillota > Bacilli > Bacillales > Amphibacillaceae > Cerasibacillus > Cerasibacillus quisquiliarum. The sequence continues at coordinate 94,242 of NZ_JACHHA010000003.1, forward strand.
AAAAAATGGCGTCGGATATTACTTATTACTTTTATTTTAATCGCATCTGGATTAGCTGCATTATTTATTATCCCCGGTATTTTCCAACCGAAAGATGTCGTTATTCCAGATGTTATTGGAATGACTTATGAGGAAGCTGTCAAAGAGCTTGAAAAGGTTAATTTAGAAGCAGAAAAAGAAGATACGCATTCTGAAGAAGTAGAGGAAGGATTAGTCGTTAAAACGAATCCGAATGTTGGTCGTACAGCTAAAGAAAAATCGACTGTTACAGTGCTTGTTAGTGTAGGTAAAGAAAAATTTAAAATGGAAGACTATGTAGGGAAGGATTTTGACCAAGTTAAACGTTTACTTGAAGAAAAAGGCTATGAAGATGTCATCGCTTATGAAAAACATTCAGATAACCCCGTAGGTGAAATACTAAGCCAAATACAACCAACACCTGATACGGAAGTCATTCCGAGCGAAACAAAAGTTATTTTTGAAATTAGTAATGGGCCTGAATTAATTACCTTAAATAATTTAAAGGGCATGACTTTAGAACAAGCAAAATCTTACCTAGAGGACAATGGCTTAAAAATGAACAAGAAAGAAGAACATTCGGAAGCTGTTTCAAAAGGTCATGTCATTAGACATAGTCCGGACTCCGGTGCGTCCTTAAATAAAGAGGCCACAGTTGATGTATATGTTTCAATCGGACCCGAAGAAAAACCACCTGCTTCTCAAGAGGTAACTTTTACCGTACCATATACTGAAAAAGATGATAATAATGATGATGAGAAACGAAAAGAACAAACGGTAAAAATTTATATAAAAGATTTAGAACATCAAATATCAAAAGTATATAAGGAAGATAAGATTACAACCGATACGGAATATACGATTACATTACTGATTGCCCCTGGCACATTTGGTGAATATAAAGTTGTCCGTGACGATGAATTAATCATTGAAAAAACCGTAGCTTACCAAGATTAAAGAGGGTGAATAAATGGCAGAAGGAAGAATAATGAAAGCTTTGAGCGGATTCTATTACGTTCAATCTGGTGAAGAGTTGTATGCATGTAAAGGGCGCGGTCTGTTTCGTAAACAAAAAATAACCCCACTTGTCGGAGATTTTGTTGTTTTTGATAAATCTGCTGATTCTGAAGGGTATATTCAAGAAATTAAGCCGAGAAAGACCGAACTTTCTCGGCCACCAATTGCAAATGTTGATCAAGCAATGATTGTCAGTTCTGTTAATATGCCGCCATTTAGTTCATTATTACTTGATCGATTTCTCGTGTTTATCGAATCTAAACAGATTCAACCAATCATAGTTATTAATAAAGTCGATTTAGCAGATGAAGAAGAATTAGAAATGATTAAAGAATATAAAACAATTTACGAAAAAGTTGGCTACCGTGTTTTATTATTTTCAGCTAAACAACGAGATGATATGATGGATATAAAAACACTATTTCAAGAAAAAATTACTGTATTCGCAGGACAATCTGGTGTAGGAAAATCATCGATACTAAATGCCATAAAACCATCATTAACATTAGAAACGGCTCATATTTCAAAAAGTTTAGGTCGAGGGAGGCATACGACAAGACATGTAGAATTACTTAACATAAACGGTGGACTAGTTGCTGATACACCTGGTTTTAGTGTTGTAGACTTCTCACATATTTCAAAAGAAGAACTCGGTTTATGTTTTCCAGAAATCAAAACACTTCAACATTACTGCAAATTTCGTGGATGTCTACATGATAAAGAACCGGGATGTGCTGTAAAAAATGCGGTTAACAGTAAGGAGATAGCTACATATCGTTATAATCATTATCTTCAGTTTTTAGAAGAAATACACTTACGAAAGCCGAGGTATTGATAATGAAAAAGATAGCACCATCTATATTGTCTGCAAACTTTGCACGATTACAAGAGGAAATTAATGAAGTGGAACAATTAGGTGTAGATTATCTCCATATTGACGTAATGGACGGTCATTTTGTTCCTAATATAACAATCGGACCACTTGTCGTTGAGGCGATTAAACCAATTACAAAGCTACCTTTGGATGTACATTTAATGATTGAAAATCCAGATAAATATATTCATACATTCGTAAAAGCAGGTGCATCCATTATCACTGTTCATCAAGAAGCTTGTACACATCTTCATCGTACCATTCAACAAATTAAAAAACATGACGTTAAGGCTGGTGTCAGTTTAAATCCAGCGACACCAATCAGCACGATTCAACATATTTTACCTGATGTTGATCTCGTATTAATTATGACGGTTAATCCTGGTTTTGGCGGTCAAACATTTATAAGAGAAATGGTGCCAAAGATCGAAGCACTTGCTCAAATAAGAAACGACTATCATTACGATTTTTTAATAGAAGTTGACGGTGGAATTAATGAAAAAACAGCTTTTACTTGTGCAAAAGCGGGTGCGGATATACTCGTTGCAGGAAGTGCGATATTTGGTCAAGAAGATCGAAAACATGCAATTCATACGATAAGACAATCAATTGAACGATTTCAAGGAGAATAACATAGATGAATATAGCCATTGTTGCTAATGGACCACAGGAAAATATTCCTTTGCTGGCAAACTTTTCAGAGCAAATCGACTTGTGGATTGGGGCGGACCGTGGCGCTTTAACTTTAATTAATCAAGGAATATCACCTAATATTGCTGTCGGAGACTTTGATTCCTTAACCCCTGAAGAATTAAAGTTAATAAAAAAAGCATCTCATATCGTTAAAAGTTATCCAGTTAAGAAGGATAAGACTGATCTTGAATTAGCTCTAGATTGCGCTAAAACATATAAACCAAACAAAATAACATTATTCGGCGTCACTGGTGGAAGGTTAGATCATACTATTGTTAATATCCACCTTCTTCTAAAACTTTTAGAACAAAATATTAATGGAATGATTATAGATAAACAAAATGTACTCGGTATTACTTTACCAGGAAAACATTCGGTTTTTACACTAGCTGATTATCCTTATATATCTTTTCTACCTTTAACAAAAGAGGTCACTGGACTAACACTTGATGGATTCTATTATTCATTAACAGATCGAACTGTCTCATTTGGTTCTTCTCTTTGTATTTCTAATAAACTCATTCAAAATAAAGGTACTTTTTTATATAAAACTGGCATACTATTAGTAATAAGGAGTCGTGATTTATAAGGGGACGATGTATAGTATACGCTTTTTGGATATGAGGAGGTCGAACTCATGAAGTTTTATACTATTAAATTACCACGGTTTATAGGGGGATTTGTTCGTATTGTCATCAGTATTTTCAAAAAAGACAAGTAAATACTAAAAAATAAAAGCACCTTTTAACGGTGCTTTTATTTTTTAATATTAAACACGTTCAACTTTCCCAAGTTTTTTAAGAGCACGAGCAGAAACATAAACACGTTTAGGCTTACCATCTACCATAATACGTACTTTTTGAACATTTGCTTTCCATTTACGTTTATTAGCATTTAAAGCGTGAGAACGCTTATTACCTGTGCGTGTTTGTTTATTCGTAACAACACATCTTCTTGCCATCATAATCCCTCCTAACATAACAACTAACGAATACTTTATTCAATTTACCATAAGTAAGAAAAAGATGCAATATGTGCGATTGAAAGGAAAAAATCTTGACAGAACAATTGGATTCGTTCATTCTATATAAAGGGTAAGATAGAAAATCACTCTCATTGTATACGTTTTTAAATGAATGATAAGATTATGTTAATTTAATGGATTGATGCGTATTCGGGTCTACTTTTAAAAAGACGCAGCTTATAGTAGAATATGTTTAAGTTAACATGGAGGAGGATCAACATGTCCATCGAAATTCAAACGAGTGATGGGATTGTGACGATTACAAATGATGTTATTGCAACAATAGCTGGGGGAGCAGCTGTTGAATGTTATGGAATTGTCGGAATGGCATCTAAAAGTCAAATCAAAGATGGTATTGCAGAAATTTTGAAAAAAGAAAATTATTCACGTGGAATCGTTGTCCGGAAAGAGAATAATCACTTGCATATCGATATGTATATCATTGTGAGCTATGGAACAAAAATATCTGAAGTTGCTCATAATGTTCAATCACAAGTCAAATATACGTTGGAGAAAACCCTTGGCTTAGAAATTGATTCAATTAATATATACATACAGGGTGTACGTGTTAATAAAGATTAGTCTGTTGTTATATTGTAAGAGGAGGAAGTATGTTGGAAAAATTAGATGGCAAACAATTTGCGAAAATGGTACAAATCGGTGCACGCCATTTATCCAATAACGCTAAAAATATTGACGCATTAAACGTCTTTCCAGTACCAGATGGAGATACAGGAACAAATATGAATTTGTCAATGACATCTGGTGCGAAAGAGGTTAAACAAACTGATAGTCATCATATATCCGATGTTACAAAAGCACTTTCAAAGGGGCTTCTTATGGGAGCACGTGGAAATTCTGGCGTTATTTTATCACAGATATTTCGAGGCTTTGCAAAAGGTGCCGAAAATGAAACAGTACTGACTACTAAAGGATTAGCCAAAGCTTTTGAAGAAGGTGTTCATACGGCATATAAAGCAGTGATGAAACCTGTTGAAGGAACGATTTTAACTGTTGCAAAGGATGCGGCATTAAAGGCATCCGAACTGGCAGAAACTCAAACGAAAATTATTCCGTTTATGGAAGCTGTTGTTGCTGAAGCGAAAGCATCATTAAATAGAACACCTGACTTATTACCTGTCTTAAAGGAAGTTGGTGTTGTTGATTCAGGTGGACAAGGTCTTGTAACAATTTACGAAGGTTTTTTAGCAGCCCTTAAAGGTGAAGACCTACCAGAAGAAGCAGACACCATTAAAATGGAAGAATTAATAAATGCTGAGCATCATAAAATTAACCAGGAATTTATGGATACATCTGATATCGTTTACGGTTATTGCACAGAATTTATGGTGAAGTTTGAAGCAGATAAGTTAGAACAAACACCGTTTGATGAAGCTAAGTTTCGAGAGGAATTAAGTAAACACGGCGATTCTTTACTTGTAGCTAGTGATGATGAGATAGTTAAAGTTCATGTACATGTGGAATATCCGGGTGAGGTTTTAACAATTGGCCAACAATATGGTAGCCTCATCAATATGAAAATTGAAAACATGCGTGAACAACATGCTGCTATATTAAGAGAGAAAAACGAAGATATACAATCTGAAGTTGAGAAGAAGCCATATGCTGTTGTCGCTGTTGCTATGGGATCAGGTATAAAAGAACTGTTTGAAAATCTCGGGGCAACAGTTGTTATTGAAGGTGGACAAACGATGAATCCGAGCACACAGGATATTACAGATGCCATTAAGAAAGCGAACGCCCATAATATTATCATCTTACCTAATAATAAAAATATCGTAATGACAGCTGAACAGGCACGAGATTTAACAGAAGACAATGTAGCAGTTGTTAAGACAAAAACCATTCCACAGGGGATTAGTGCTTTATTAGCTTTTCATCCTGATGTAGATATTAAAACGAATCATATGCATATGACAGAAGCAATGGAAGAAGTAAAAACTGGACAAGTTACATATGCAGTTAGAGATACGAAGATTGACGGGATGTTAATTAAAAAAGGTAATTACATGGGAATTTTAGATGGAAGTATTAAATCATGTGAGGCAGATCGTTTTGAAACAGTTAAAGGGTTACTCCAAGAGTTAATTACCGAAGATGATGAGATATTAACTATCTTATACGGTGAAGATGTGACAGATAGTGAAGTAAAGGAATTAACACAATTTGTCGAAGAAAAATTTGATGATATAGAAATAGAAGTACATCATGGTAACCAGCCTATCTACTCATATATTTTATCTGTGGAATGATCTATCTATTGACATAATGGAAAACACAAAGAAAATATTTATATCACCCTTTACCTAAGTGAGAAGGGTGATTTTTTTATTTCGAAAAAATGATGTGATAATAAATGATATTTTTGCTATAATTCAAGTTAAGGTAATGTGAATAGCAGAAGCGGGGTGTGGGTGTGATGAAGTTTAATTCTGTATTTGATATAATCGGTCCAGTTATGATCGGACCGTCTAGTTCACATACAGCAGGTGCCGTACGGATTGGGCTTGCAGCTAGAAACTTATTCGGAAGAGAGCCACAATGGGCTAAAATCCATTTATACGGTTCTTTCGCTAAGACATATCGTGGCCATGGGACAGACTTAGCTCTAATAGGTGGATTACTTGGTTTTGATACGGATGATGAAAGATTAAGAGAAGCCTTAGAGATAGCTAAAAAGCGTGGAATTGAAATAGAGTTTATTGAAGATAGTGCACGGGTTAATCATCCGAATACAGCTAGGCTTATTATAGGTGATGATGATGAAACATTGGAGTTAATCGGTGTATCAATTGGTGGTGGAAAAGTAGAGATTATCGAACTAAATGGATTTGAATTACGTTTATCTGGAAATCACCCCGCTATTTTAATAATGCATAATGACCGTTATGGAGCGATTGCGTCGGTGACGGCAATTTTAGCGAAACATCAAATTAATATTGGGCATATGGAAGTCAATCGGAAAGACATCGGTAAAGAAGCCCTTATGGTTATCGAAGTTGATGAGAATGTGTCCGACTCGATCCTTAAAGAGTTAAAAGAAGCTGATCATATTATTCAAATCGCAAAAATAGTAAGCTAAACAAAAACTTTGTTCATACAAGGAGGGCTGATGATGTTCCGTACAGTAGCCGAACTTATTGATCAGGCAGAACAACAAAATATACCTATTTCCGAAGTGATGATTCGTCAGGAAATGGACGTCCAAAACGTAACTCGTGAACAAGTGATGACGCAAATGGAGAAAAATTTACGTGTCATGGAAAAAGCTATTGAAGATAGTTTACAAGGTGTCCAGTCTGTTACCGGTCTTACAGGTGGTGACGCTGTTTTAGTTCAAAACTATATGAAAGATAAAACTCCATTATCCGGTCATCTTCTGTTAGATGCTGTCAGTAAAGCAATGGGAACGAATGAAGTAAATGCAGCAATGGGGAAGATTTGTGCAACACCTACAGCCGGAAGTGCAGGGTGTGTTCCAGGGGTTTTATTTGCTGTAAAAGAGAGATTAAATCCAACACGTGAACAAATGATACGATTTCTATTTACAGCAGGTGCTTTTGGCTTTGTCGTTGCTAATAATGCATTTATATCAGGTGCAGCAGGTGGCTGTCAAGCTGAGGTTGGCTCAGCAGGTGCCATGGCTTCGGCTGCTGTTGTAGAAATGGCTGGTGGCACACCAGAGCAATGTGCAGACGCTTTTGCTATAACATTAAAAAATATGCTCGGACTCGTATGTGATCCTGTTGCTGGATTAGTTGAGGTTCCTTGTGTAAAGCGCAATGCTGCAGGATCAGCGCTGGCGATTGTAAGTGCAGATTTAGCTTTGGCTGGTGTAAAAAGTCGTATTCCTTGTGATGAAGTGATAGGAGCGATGTATCGAATTGGTCAGACAATACCTGCCTCTTTACGTGAAACAGGTGAGGGCGGCCTAGCCGACACTCCGACTGGACGCTTTTTAAAAGAAAAACTATTCGGTAGTAAGTAAGGAAAGAGTGATACATGTGTTAAGCGAACCGATAACGAATTTAAAAGGAGTCGGAAAAAAAGTTCAAGAAGAATTAGAGATGATGCATATTCATACGATAGAAGATTTACTCACTTATTTCCCTTATCGATATGATGTGTTTGAAATAAAGCCGCTTAGCGAACTCATTCATGAAGATAAAGTAACTATTATGGGAAGGGTAGCACATGAACCTTCCCTTACTTATTTCGGGAAGAAAAAATCACGTCTTTTTTTTAATGTCATGGTCGAACATGTAGCTGTTAAAGCGGTGATGTTTAATCGAGCATTTGCCAAAAAGCATATAAATCAAGGAGATCTCGTAACATTAATAGGTAAATGGGATGCCCACCGATTACAAATTACAGTAGATCAATATAAAATCGGACCCATAAAGCCTGCAGATAAAATAAAACCAGTTTATTCCGTAAAGGGAAAAATGACGAACTATAAATTACGAAAAATCATCAAGCAAGCCTTTATAGATTATGGAGACCATATTAAGGAGCATTTACCAAAACATATTTTAGTAGATTACAAGTTGCCTAATCGAACTGAAGCATTAAAGGTCATGCATTTTCCACCTAATCGTGTCGCATTAAAACATGCACGTAGACGTTTAACTTATGAAGAGTTTTTATTATTTCAATTGAAAATACAATTATTACGGCATTTAAATCGAGATGCTCAGGAAGGCAGAGCACAGCATTATGATGTACAAAAAGTTCAGCAGTTTATTCAAACTCTACCGTTTCAATTAACAAATGCCCAACAAAAGTCTTTAAATCAGATTTTATCGGATTTAAAAGCCCCTTTTAGAATGAACCGACTATTACAAGGTGATGTCGGTTCAGGAAAAACGGTTGTTGCTGCTATTGCACTTTATGCATCGGTAACGGCAAGTCGCCAGGGCGCTTTGATGGTACCAACAGAAATATTAGCTGAACAACATTATCAATCTTTGAAATCTTTATTTGGTGATCATGTCAAAATTGCTTTATTGACAGGGACAGTAAAAGGTAAAAAACGGGCTACTATTTTGTCTAATGTGGAGAATAATGAAGTAGATATTGTGATTGGTACGCATGCGTTAATTCAAGATGATGTTATTTTTCATAATCTTGGTTTAGCTATTATCGATGAGCAACACCGATTTGGAGTTGAACAACGTCGATTATTAAAAGAAAAAGGTGAATTAGCTGATGTGTTATTTATGACAGCGACACCTATTCCACGTACATTAGCCATAACAGCATTTGGTGATATGGATGTGTCAATTATTAATGAGATGCCAGCTGGTAGAAAAGAAGTTGAAACATATTGGGTGAAGGAAAACATGTTGGAATATACGCTTGACTTTATCCAGCGTAAAGTTAAACAAGGAGAGCAAGCATATTTGATATGTCCGCTAATTGAAGAGTCAGACAAACTTGATATTCAAAATGCTGTCGATTTATATCATCAGTTGCAAACATATTATCCTTCAGAAATTAAAGTCGGCCTGATGCATGGTCGGTTACCAAGCGATGAAAAAGATGACGTGATGAAAGCATTTATACAGAATAAAATTCATGTCCTCGTCTCAACGACTGTTATCGAAGTAGGTGTTAATGTGCCGAATGCTACAGTTATGGTAATCTATGATGCTGAACGTTTTGGTTTGGCCCAACTACACCAATTACGTGGTCGTGTTGGTCGAGGCCGTTTAAAAAGTTATTGTATCCTTATAGCAGAACCTAAGGGAGAAATCGGGAAAGAAAGGATGCGTATTATGACAGAAACAACCGATGGATTTCTATTGGCAGAAGAAGATTTAAAATTACGAGGTCCAGGTGATTTTTTTGGAAAAAAACAAAGCGGTTTACCAGAATTTAAAGTCGCCGATATGGTTCATGATTACCGGGCATTAGAGACAGCTAGGCAAGATGCTAGCCATCTTATTGAACAAAAAATTATTTTTAAAAATCCAGAGTATAAAACGCTCCTTCATGAGCTGGAAAAAGAAGGTATTTTTTCGAAGCCTTTAGACTAATTAAGACTTGCATTTTTTCTCTTGGTATTATATATTACTTTTAGTACCAAGTCATAAATGATGTTTAATAATTAGTTATAAATTTTGTGAAGATGGATGTGGATGGATCTATCATGAGAAAAACGAAAGCAGAAAGACAACGTTTATTAAAAGAAACGATTGAATATACACCTTTTATTACAGATGAGGAATTGGCTAAAATTTTTGAAGTCAGTATCCAAACAATTCGACTCGACCGAATGGAATTGAAAATTCCAGAATTACGTGAGCGAATTAAATCTGTTGCTAAATTACAATGGAATGAACAAGTTCGTGCTCTTGCTGTCGAAGATATTGTTGGTGAAGTCGTTGATTTAGAACTTGATAAAAAGGCGATTTCAATTATGGATATAGGCCGTGAACATGTGTTTACAAAAAAGAATATTGCGCGTGGTCATCATATTTTTGCCCAAGCCAATTCATTAGCAGTTGCTGTTCTCAATGATGAACTAGCATTAACAGCGAAGTCGAATATTAGATTCATTCGACAAGTTAAACAAGGGGAACGTGTAGTTGCTAAAGCAGTTGTAAAAAAACAAACCGATAAAGGCTTAACGATTGTACAAGTTGATAGTTTTGTTAATAATGAACAAGTCTTTACCGGAGAATTCCATATGTATCGTTCAAGAGATTCGATAGATTAATCATATGGATGATATTTTGTAATAAAAGGAGATACAAATTATGAAATTAGCAATCGATGCCATGGGTGGTGACCACGCACCAAAAGCAATCGTAGAAGGTGCTATGGAAGCCATTAAGCAAAAGGAAAATCTCGAAATTACTTTAGTCGGTGATCGGTTACAAATTGAACCATTTCTAACAGATAGTCATCGTATCGATATATTACATACAAGTGAAGTGATAACAGGTGATGATGAGCCTGTTCGAGCCGTACGTCGTAAAAAGAATGCATCGATGGTTCTTATGGCAAATGAGGTGAAGGAAAATCGTGCAGATGCATGTGTCTCAGCGGGTAATACGGGTGCCTTAATGAGTTCTGGGCTTTTTGTTGTTGGACGTATTCCTGGTATTGCTCGTCCGGCATTAACGCCTACATTTCCCACTCTTGATGGTAAAGGCTTTTTAATGCTAGATGTTGGAGCTAATGTCGATGCTAAACCTCATCATCTCGTACAATATGCAGTGATGGGATCTATTTATGCAGAAAAAGTAAGAAAGATAGCTAAACCAACAGTTGGTTTGTTAAATGTCGGGACAGAAGATGGAAAAGGAAATGATTTAACGCGTCGTGCTTTTCGTCAATTACAACATACTCCTATTCATTTTATTGGTAATGTAGAAGCGAGAGATTTGTTAAATGGCGTCGCAGATGTAGTCGTAACAGACGGATTTAGTGGAAATATTGCTTTAAAAACAATAGAAGGTACAGCAATATCAATGTTTCAAATGTTGAAGGATGTTTTCTATTCTTCTGTGAAAACAAAATTAGCCGCAGGTCTTATGAAAAATGAATTAAAACAATTAAAAACAAAACTTGACTATACAGAATATGGTGGTGCGGGTCTTTTTGGATTAAAAGCACCTGTTATTAAGGCTCATGGTTCTTCTAATGCACGTGCAATTGTAAGTGCAATCGAACAAGCTTGCCATATGGTTGAGTATCAAGTAACAGATACGATGCAATCAACTCTTGAACAAATCAAAGGACAGGAGGAAAACAAATGAAGTCTGTTGCATTTATGTTTCCTGGACAAGGTTCACAAACAGTCGGCATGGGTCAAGACATATATGAGCAGTTTCCGACTGTCCGGGACATGTATGATAAAGCAAATACTATTTTAAATAAAGATTTAAAACAGATGATGTTTCATGGTCCAAAAGAGCTGTTAACAGAAACAGAAAATGCTCAGCCAGCGCTCGTGTTATCTAGTATAGCTATTTATGAATTATTAAAACAAGAAGGTATCACACCACAAGCGACAATCGGTCATAGTTTAGGAGAATATAGTGCCCTTGTTGCAGCTGGCTCACTTAAATTATTTGATGCTTTACCTTTAGTTGCCACACGAGGAAAATTAATGGAAAAAGCTGTACCAAAAGGTGAGGGAACGATGGCTGCTGTCTTAGGACTTGACATCGATTCAATCGAGGAAATACTCACAAACTTAACTGATGAAGTCGTTGATATAGCTAATTTAAATTGTCCAGGACAAATCGTTATTTCAGGCACAAAAAGAGGTGTAGACATTGCCACAACACGATTGAAAGAAAAAGGAGCGAAGCGTGTGATCCCGCTTCATGTTAGTGGTCCCTTTCATTCACGATTAATGAAGCCAGCAAGTGAACAATTTAAAAAAGACCTTTCAAAAACGCAAATCAATGATGCTATGATACCAGTCTATGCTAATGTAACAGCGGAGCCAGTGAAAGAAAGTGAAATAATCGAATCGCTATTAATTAAACAACTGTATTCTCCGGTTCGTTTTGAAGAATCCATAAAGAACATGATTGCTTCAGGTATTGACACCTTTGTTGAATTAGGAAGCGGGAAAGTGTTAAGAGGCTTAGTTCGAAAAATAAACCGTAAAGTCCAAACATTTTCAGTTGATAATCAGGCATCATTACACCAATTTATCGAGTGGTATAAAAAGGAGGAGTAACTAAATTATGTTAACTGATCAAGTTGCTTTAGTAACAGGTGCATCCCGAGGTATTGGACGAGAGATTGCATTGGAACTTGCCCGTCATGGAGCACATGTTGCTGTCAACTATGCGGGCAGTAAGGAAAAAGCAGAGTCTGTTGTTCAGGAAATCGAATCACTTGGGAGAAAAGCAATCGCTATCCAAGCTGATGTAAAAGACGAACAAAGTGTAAAAACAATGGTGAAAAAAGTAACTGATACGTTTAATCGGCTAGATATTCTTGTTAATAATGCAGGGATTACGAAAGATAATTTAATCATGCGTATGAAAGAGAAGGACTTCACTGACGTCATTGATACGAATCTAAAAGGTGTCTTTCTCTGTACAAAAGCTGTTGCACGAACAATGATGAAACAAAGATCAGGACGCATTATTAATATGGCATCTATTGTCGGTGTGACAGGTAATCCAGGTCAGGCGAACTATGTTGCTGCAAAAGCCGGTGTCATCGGATTAACAAAAACTACAGCAAAAGAACTCGCATCTCGAAATATTTTAGTAAATGCTGTTGCCCCTGGCTTTATTACAACAGATATGACAGCGGTTTTAACTGATGAACAGAAAGAAGATATGTTAAAACTGATACCTTTAACTAAACTTGGTCAACCCGAACATATTGCAAAAGTTGTTCGCTTTTTAGCATCAGATGATGCAAGCTATATAACAGGACAAGTTATACATGTTGATGGCGGTATGGTGATGTAAAAGTTCATGATATCCATTGCATTGTAAGCTGATGTTAACTATGCTTTATGTTGAAAGGAGGTGAAAGAGATGGAAGATATTTTTGAAAGAGTTAAGAAAATCATCGTTGATCAGCTTGACGTTGAAGAAGAAAAGGTAACAATGGAAGCATCTTTTATTGATGATCTTGAAGCTGATTCATTAGATGTTGTTGAACTTGTTATGGAGTTAGAAGATGAGTTTGATATGGAAATTGCTGATGATGAAGCGGAAAAAATTCAAACGGTTGGAGATGCTGTCAACTACATAAACAGCAATCAATAAAATTAAATTTAACACAAGAGAAGAAAGTCTTGCCATTGCAAGGCTTTCTTCCAATTATTATAATGGGAGGTGAAACATATGGATATATCCCAAATTGAAAAGAAACTTGGCGTTACTTTTAATAATCCTGAACTACTTAAACAAGCATTTACACATTCATCCTATGTGAATGAGCATCGAAAAGATAATTATGCAGATAACGAGCGTTTAGAGTTTTTAGGTGATGCAGTTCTCGAGTTAGGAGTATCACAATATTTATTTCGCTCAATGACTGATAAGCCAGAAGGTGAAATGACTAAATTAAGAGCTACCATCGTTTGTGAAGCTTCACTTGAACGTTATGCTAGAAAGCTTAATATCGGAAAATATTTACGATTAGGTAGAGGGGAAGAACAAACTGGTGGCCGAGAACGGTCCGCCAATTTGGCTGATGCGTTTGAAGCTTTGTTAGGAGCATTATATTTAGATCAAGGTTATTCTGCGACACTACAGTTTTTGGAAACGCATGTTTTTCCTGACATATCAACAGGTGCTTTTTCGCATGTGATGGATTATAAGAGTCAATTACAAGAAGTTGTTCAAAAACATAAAAACCATTCTATATACTACCATATTGCCGATGAACTTGGTCCATCGCACCATAAACAATTTATTGCTGAAGTAAACATTAATGGAGAAGTAAAAGGCAAAGGAAAGGGTAGAACGAAGAAAGAAGCGGAACAATTTGCTGCTAAAGAAGCATTAGAAAATTTACGTGAGCATAAGTCTTAAGAAGTGGAAGACTTCCTAGACCCGGTATACCAGGTCTAGGTGATGTCTTTTAAAATAAACATTTAAATTCTTACCTTGCGCAACTCATCTAGGAAAGCTTGTGCTTCAAGCGCTGTTAAGTTCCCTTTTAGTTTAATCATATCGTACATCGCTTTAATGTCATTGTATTTCTCAAGATTATAATCTTTTGGATCTAGAAGTCCGCGATTTGCTATATTCAAATCATTGCCTAGCTCAGTTAATATGACTTTTAAATTTTCTACTGACGGATGTTCTAAATTCACCCCTGTCACCTCACTCATTACTAATCTATTTTATAAAACAATTCCTTCCCTAATATACCTTATGATAAAATAAATACAGTTAAAAGCCAAGCATCGTCTTTGATAATGATTTGTTAAGATATATGTTAAGGAGAATAGTTATGCATTTAAAAAGGTTAGAAAGCATCGGATTTAAGTCATTTGCAGAAAGAATTAAAGTAGATTTTGTACCTGGTATGACAGCAATCGTCGGACCTAACGGAAGTGGAAAGAGCAATATAACAGACGCGATTCGCTGGGTATTAGGAGAACAATCTGCTAAATCACTTCGCGGAGCAAAAATGGAAGATATTATTTTTCAAGGAAGTGATACACGGAATAAATTAAATGTTGCAGAAGTAACCTTAGTTCTTGATAATAGTGATCAAACTTTGCCCCTCGATTATGAAGAAGTAAGTGTTACTAGAAGAGTATATCGTTCAGGAGAAAGTGAGTTCTATATTAATAAACAAGCTTGTCGTTTAAAAGACATTATCGATTTATTCATGGATTCTGGATTAGGTAAGGAAGCATTCTCCATTATTAGTCAAGGGCGTGTAGAGGAGATTCTTAGCTCGAAAGCAGAAGAACGTCGTGTCATTTTTGAAGAAGCTGCTGGTGTTTTAAAATATAAACAACGAAAAAAACAAGCTGAATTTAAACTTGCTGAAACGGCTGAAAATTTATATCGTGTCGAAGATATTATTTATGAAATTGAACAACAACTAGATCCATTAAAAAAACAAGCTGAAATAGCTAAGACGTATAAAGCATTACGAGAACAGTTGAAACATCATGATATATCACTACTTGTAACAGAAATTGATCAGCTACACTGTTCATGGAAGCAGTTAAAGGAAAAATATGAACATGATATATCAGAAGAACTACGACTTAAAACATATATTCAGAAAAATGAAGCTGTTATCGTAGAAAAACGTCAAGCTGTTGAACAATTAGATAAAGAAATTGAACAACATCAAAGTAAATTGCTAGAAATAACACAGAAATTAGAACAAGCAGAAGGACAAAAAAATTTACTTCATGAACGGACGAAGCATATTAGTGAAAACAAAGAAAAACTAATCGAACAGCAAAAGGATCTAAATGAACATCGAGCTAGATTAGAAAAACAACTAGCTAAAGAGAATCAAACATTAAATGAACTAAAAATAGAAAGAGACGATATTAAATTAAATGTTCGACAATTAGAAAAAAAACTGTCCTATAATATTGAAGATATCGAAAACAAGCTTGAACAATTGAAGGCAGAATATATAGAATTCTTAAATCAACAAGCGGCAGATAATAACGAAAAGCAATCGATTGAACAGCAATTATTACAAATAGAAATAAAAGAAAATAAATTAGATGAAAGAAAGGCATCACATGATCATTTAAATAAACAACTAACATTTGATAAAGAAACTGCCCAGAACCATTTAGAAAAACTGCAAGAACAATACCAAAAAAATGAACAAAAACACGCACGTTTAAAAAATGACATCGAAAAACTTACTAAAAATGTACAAGTGGCAAACGAAAAGCTAGTCCAATATGATCGAATCATTAATAAGTTGCATTCAAAGAAAGAAATGCTCGAAGAAATGAAGAAAGACTTTCAAGGTTTTTATCATGGAGCTAAATCTGTTTTGCAAGCTTGGCGGAGAGGACATTTAAAAGGGATACATGGACCAGTTATTGATATCATTTCAGTACCACATCAATATACATACGCTATTGATACGATACTTGGTGCCCAAGCTCAACATATTGTGACGACTGATGATATAGCAGCCAGACGTGCAATTCAATGGTTAAAGGATACAAATAATGGACAAGCGACATTCCTACCGCTAAAGTCGATTCAAGAGCGTTTTGTTCCTAATCATCTCCGTCAGATGGCAGAATCACATCCAGGTTATGTAGGTATTGCATCAGAACTTGTGCATACTAAAGCCCCTTACGAAAAAGTTATTAGACACTTAATGGGACATGTCATTGTTGCTAAGACATTGAAAGATGCTAATGATATTAACCGCATCACCGAGCGTAAGTTTAGAATTGTTTCATTAGATGGTGATGTCGTTTTTCCAGGCGGCTCGATGTCAGGAGGGGCTAAGCGCAAACAATCTCAATCTCTTTTTACAAGAGATATGGAGATTGATGAACTCACTCAACAATTAACAAAGTACAATGAAAAACGCAAAACGTTTTTGTTGCAATTAGAAAAGAAACATGCAAAACTTATGCAATTTAAAAAACATTATCAAACAATTGAGGCAGGTTTGTATTCAGATTACCAACAAGTTCAAGAAGCCTATACGAAAGTAAAACAATTGGAAACGAAGTTACAAACTACGGAAGAAAGTCAACACGTACTTCAACTTGAACTTGAACAATTAATATCAGATAAAGAGTATTTACAAAAACGAGATAAAGAAATGGCGAATCGGCTTCAAAAAAGTCGTATAAAGCTTGAAACAATTAATCATCAGATCGAGCAGTTGACAAGAGAAAAAGATTCATTCTATGAAAATCAAGAAGGGCTGAAGCAAGACTATCAGAAAGCGAGAATTTTGCTTGCTGAAAAGGAAGAAAGGACTAAACATCAATTTAATCAAACTGAATCAATCAAGAGACAGATAAAAGCATATAAGCAGGAATACGATCAAATAACATTTGAGTTAAGTCGCTTGACGGAAGCGGACAAAATACAACAGTCACACGCAACAGTTCTAAAAACGATCAAACGACTAACAACGGAAAAAGAACAATTAATCAAAACTATACAAACAAAACGAACATATCGAATGAAAGACACAACATATATTCAAGATCAAGAACGAGAATTAAAAGAAGAAAAGAAAATATTACAAAAATTATCTGATCATGTAACAGAACATAAAGTTCAGTTAAATCGCTTAGATGTCGCCCTCGAAAACAGACTCAGTCATTTAGAAACAGAATATACGATAACATTTGACAAAGCTAGTGAACTGTATGAAAAATTAGATGATATCGAAGCTGGAAAGCGCAAAGTCGACGAAATCAAAGCACAAATAAACCGCTTAGGAACTGTGAATCTTGGTGCTATTGAAGAGTATGACCGCATATTGCAACGATATGAATTTCTGACAACACAACAAAAGGACCTAGTCGAAGCAAAGCAAACATTGTATGATGTTATAGATGAAATGGATACAGAAATGAAGCGATTATTCAATGAAACATTTTCACAAATTAAAGTGGAATTTGGTATTGTATTTAAACAGTTATTTGGCGGTGGACGAGCTGAACTTCAATTAACCGATCCAAATAATTTATTAGATACTGGTGTAGACATTATTGCGCAACCTCCAGGAAAGAAATTACAAAATTTAGGACTTTTATCAGGGGGTGAGCGAGCACTAACTGCTATTGCTCTATTATTTGCCATTTTACGTGTTCGTCCGGTTCCATTTTGTGTTTTAGATGAAGTCGAAGCTGCGTTAGACGAAGCAAATGTTGTACGTTTCGCAAAATATGTTAAACAACATAGTCATGATACACAATTTATAGTGATTACACATCGAAAAGGTACGATGGAAGAAGCTGATGTTTTATATGGGGTGACAATGCAAGAGTCAGGTGTATCACGATTTGTTTCCGTTCGCCTTGAAGAATCAGAACAATTTATTAAAGCCTAAGAAGGGATGATTGTATCAATGAGTTTTTTTAAGAAATTAAAAGCGAAATTTACTGGAAAAGAAACCGAAAAGGTATCGAAAAAATATAAAAAAGGAATGGAAAAAACAAGGCAAACGTTTTCCGGTCGTATTAATGACCTGATTGCCCGTTATCGAAAAGTCGATGAAGATTTCTTTGAAGAGTTGGAAGAAGTCCTAATTACAGCTGATGTCGGTGTTATGACTGTTATGGATTTTGTTGACGAATTGAAGATGGAAGTAAAGCGAAGAAATATTAAAGAGACTGAGGAAGTAAAAGCGGTGATATCGGAGAAGCTCGTAGATATTTATTATGGAGATGAAGAAGACCATATAGAACAACTTCATCTATCAACAGAAGGTTTATCTGTCATTTTAGTTGTTGGAGTTAATGGAGTAGGGAAAACGACATCGATTGGAAAATTAGCCCATCGGTTAAAACAAGAAGGTAAGCATGTTGTTTTAGCTGCAGGAGATACGTTTAGGGCAGGTGCGATTGAACAATTAGAAGAATGGGGTAAACGAGCAGATGTTGAAGTTATAAAACAGAGAGAAGGTAGTGACCCTGCTGCAGTTATTTATGATGGTATTCAAGCAGCAAAATCACGTCATGCTGATGTATTAATTTGTGATACAGCTGGACGCTTACAGAATAAAGTAAATCTAATGAACGAGTTAGCAAAAGTTAAGCGTGTTATTGAACGTGAAGTTCCAGGTGCACCTCATGAAGTTCTTTTAGTACTAGATGCGACAACTGGACAAAATGCTCTAAGTCAAGCTAAAACATTTAGTGAGGCAACTGATGTGACAGGTATTATTTTAACGAAATTAGATGGAACAGCAAAAGGTGGTATTGTCTTAGCGATTCGTAATGAACTCAATATACCTGTAAAATATGTTGGACTTGGAGAGCAAATGGAAGATTTACAAGTGTTTGACCCACATGCGTTTGTATTCGGATTGTTCGCAGATATGGTAGAAGAAGACGAAGATAAAGATAACGAATAAAAGAATACTTGACAATACATCTTTATAATAGCTATTATTATGTAAAGGATTTTCACTTAACAAGGGATGAATGATATGTTAGAACGGACAACACGCATTAATTTTCTGTTTGATTTTTATCATCCGCTTTTAACTAAGAAACAACAAACATACTTACAAATGTATTATCTAGAAGATTATTCGCTCGGTGAAATATCCGACATACATGGAGTTTCTCGGCAAGCGATATACGATAATATTAAACGTACAGAGAAGATGTTGGAGACTTACGAACAAAAACTTCAACTATATGAAAAATTTCAAAAGAGAAATCGTTTGTTACAACAACTTGATACTTTACTACGTGAAAAAGAAATGACTAGTGCATACGAACTATTGAAACAAATAAAAGCTTTAGACTAGGGGGTTATGTTATGGCGTTTGAAGGATTGGCCGAACGATTACAAGATACGATAAAAAAAATAACAGGTAAAGGGAAAGTATCTGAACAAGATGTTAAAGAAATGACACGAGAAGTTCGGCTTGCATTATTAGAAGCAGATGTTAACTTTAAAGTTGTTAAAGATTTAATTAATCGCATTAAAAAACGTGCTGTAGGTCAAGAAGTTATGGAAAGTCTAACTCCTGGACAACAAGTTATTAAAGTTGTTAAGGAAGAATTAACAGAATTAATGGGTGGCGAACAAAGTAAAATCGCTGTCGCAGATCGCTCCCCTACTGTTATTATGATGGTTGGTTTACAAGGTGCCGGTAAGACGACGACTTCAGGTAAGTTAGCAAATTTATTAAGAAAAAAACATAATCGAAATCCGATGCTTGTTGCGTGTGACGTTTATCGTCCTGCTGCTATCACTCAATTACAAACATTAGGAAAACAGCTCGATATGCCTGTTTTTTCAATGGGTACAGATGCAAATCCAGTTGATATAGCTGTGAAAGCGATAGAGAAAGCGAAAGAACAACATCGTGACTACGTCATTATTGATACGGCAGGACGCTTACATGTTGATGAAAATTTAATGAATGAACTTATCGATATTAAAGACGAAGTTAATCCTGACGAAATCCTTCTTGTCGTTGATGCTATGACGGGTCAAGATGCAGTTAATGTAGCAAAAAGCTTTGATGAAACACTAGATATTACAGGCGTTGTTCTTACGAAATTAGATGGAGATACACGTGGTGGTGCAGCTCTCTCTATTAAAGCAGTCACTGGCAAACCGATCAAATTTGCAGGTATGGGTGAGAAGTTAGATCAATTAGAACCATTCCACCCAGATCGTATGGCTTCTCGTATTTTAGGTATGGGTGATGTACTAACATTAATTGAAAAGGCTCAAACAACGGTAGATGAGAAACAGGCACGAGAGCTTGAAGAAAAAATGCGAACGATGTCCTTTACATTTGATGACTTTTTAGAGCAAATGGCCCAAGTGAAAAAAATGGGACCATTAGAAGATTTAATATCAATGATACCTGGTATGAATAAAGTGAAAGGTCTTAAAAATGTGCAAATTGATGAGAAACAGCTTGATCATATCGAAGCGATTGTTTATTCGATGACGAAAGAAGAACGTCAAAATCCAGAAATTATGAATTCTAGTCGTAAAAAACGAATTGCCAAAGGATCTGGAACGACGGTTCCACAAGTGAATCGTCTACTCAAACAATTTAATGATATGAAGAAGATGATGAAACAAATGACAAACATGCAAAAAGGTAAAAAAGGCAAAGGATTTAAATTTCCTTTTATGTAATGTAAAAACACTTTACAGCCTCAGATATTTCTGATACAATTTAAAACTGTGAAAACTAAATGAAGGAGGTGTCGATTCATGGCAGTTAAAATTCGTATGAAACGTATGGGTGCAAAACGTAACCCATTTTATCGAATCGTTGTAGCTGATTCACGTTCACCACGTGATGGTCGCTCCATTGAACAGATTGGAACGTACAATCCTGTTAGCGACCCAGTTGAAGTGCAAATTGACGAAGAGAAAGCTTTAAAATGGCTTATGAATGGTGCGCAACCGAGTGACACAGTTCGTAACCTTTTCTCTAAGCAAGGCATCATGAAAAAATTCCACGAGCAAAAAAATCAAAAATAAGAGTGTGATATCATGAAAGCCCTGATTGAAACGATTGTGACGCCTTTAGTTGATTATCCAGAACATATTTCTGTGACGAAATCGGAAGAAGATCGGAAAATCGTTTATCATCTAACAGTCAATGAAAAGGATGTAGGGAAAGTTATTGGAAAAAACGGTCGGATAGCTAAAGCAATTCGTACGCTTGTCTATGCGAATAAAACCAATACAAACAAACGCATTTATCTTGATATTATGTAAGGGAGAGGGAAGATTCCCTTTCTCTTTTTAATATCGTATTTTGTTTGAAAGGGGCTTTGTTAAGTGAAGATTATTAAAAAAGTCCAAGTGAAACAAATCGTTACTGAAAAGAGTAAAAATAAATTAAAAGAGCGATTTTATCATCAGAAAATGCGACTTGAACAAGAGTGCCAACAGTTGTTATTCGAACAAAGAAAACTTGAAAATAAAGCGTTCTTATCTAAAGGAGAAATTAAAGAACGATTTCAACAAGAAATATCTAAGCGTAAAGAAGAGATGGCATTAATTGATTTTAAACTAGAACAATTAAAAATGATTGCAATAGGTAGTGAAATGATAGAAGATGAAGTTGAAGCTCTTGTTGAGGTTAAAGAAGGAACGCATTGGAAAGAGTTTATGAAAGAGCAAGCGATTGTTTTACAAGACGATATTGTTATTCGAATTGATAAGTAGTAGGTGAAAAAATGGATAAGCAATTCTTTGTAGTCGGTGAAATTGTGAATACACATGGCATAAAAGGAGAACTGAAAGTTTTAAAGCTTTCTGATTATAGTGAGCGTTTTGCCCCTGGTACACAATTATATTTATTTCCTAAACAAGGCCCTGTACAAGAAGTAATAATTGAGCAGCAACGTCTTCATAAAAATTATCATTTATTAAAGTTTTCTGGGTACAATCACATGAGTGAAGTTGAACCGTTTAAAGAGGGCTTATTAAAAATTACTGCAGATCAGATGGAAGAACTAGAAGAAGGAGCTTATTATTATCACGATATTATTGGCTGTGAAGTGTTTACTTTATTAGATGAGAAAATTGGAGTCGTAATTGATATATTTGCTACAGGGGCTAACGACGTATGGGTCGTTAAAGGGATAAATCAAAAGGAAATACTTATTCCGTATATTGATGATGTCGTTAAGACGGTGGATATAAACAAGAAGAAAATTGAAATTGATCCGATGGAAGGATTGTTAGATTAATGCATATTGATATATTAACATTATTTCCGAATATGTTTACAGGTGTATTTCAATCTTCTATTTTACAAAAAGCATTAGAAAAGAAAAAGTTTACGTATAACCTTATTGATTTCCGTGAATATACAGAAGATAAACACCAAAAAGTGGATGATTATCCATATGGTGGTGGAGCTGGTATGGTGCTCACACCGCAACCTATTTTTGATGCTGTACAGGCTAATACCGTAGATAAGAATACTAAACCGCGTATTATCCTTATGTGTCCTCAAGGGGAGCCATATACACAAAAAAAAGCGGAAGAACTTGCTAAGGAAGAACACTTATTATTTATATGTGGCCACTATGAGGGGTATGATGAACGGATTAGAGAACATCTTGTAACAGATGAAATTTCTATTGGTGATTATGTCTTAACAGGTGGAGAGCTAGGGGCGATGGTTGTAATTGATAGTGTCATTCGACTTCTACCTGGTGTTTTAGGAAATACACAATCAATAACAGAAGACTCTTTTACGACAGGTTTATTAGAACATCCTCATTATACTCGTCCCGCCAACTTTCGTGGTATGAAAGTGCCTGGTGTATTGCTATCAGGACATCATGAGAAAATAGCAACTTGGCGGCGAGAACAGTCCCTTAAACGTACATACGAGAGAAGACCAGAGTTATTAACGCAAGTTCAACTAACAGAGAGAGAGAAACAGTTTTTGAAGGAATTAAAAAATAATAAAATGTAGTTGAATTCAGTAGTATGATGTGATATATTAATCTGTGTGCTTGAGTTCTATACTCAAGTTGAAAAACGATGTTCCGCTGTTCCTTAGTGAATGATGAACATTTGGTTTGGAAGGAGTGAAGCAGGATGCAACAATTAATTGAAGAGATTACGAAAGAACAACTTCGTACAGATCATCCTGATTTCCGTGCTGGAGATACAGTTAGAGTGCATGTTAAAGTCGTTGAAGGAAGTCGCGAACGTATTCAAGTTTTTGAAGGCGTTGTAATTAAGCGTCAAAACGGCGGAATTAGTGAGACATTTACAGTAAGAAAGATTTCTTACGGTGTAGGTGTTGAACGTACATTCCCATTACATTCACCACGCATTGACAAAATTGAAGTTGTACGTCGTGGAACTGTTCGCCGTGCTAAACTTTACTACTTACGTAATTTACGTGGTAAAGCCGCACGTATTAGAGAACGTCTTTCATAATTGGCGTCGCTTTAATGACGAGCAGACTATGAAAACATGGTACAAAAAAGAGCTTAGCACCATTGCTAGCTCTTTTTTTATACTTGAAAGCTTAAAAAATGGCAATAAATAGTTGAAATCAATCGTCTGAGTAGACTACAATATGATTGTAGGGAGTGTAATAGTCGGAGGTAAATTCATGAAAAAACAAAAGAGTGACTGGTTTGACTGGATAAAGGCTTTATTAATAGCTGTAGCGGTTGCTTTTGTCATCCGCACCTTTTTTTTCATTCCAATTATTGTTGATGGCCCGTCGATGCTACCAACATTACATGATCGTGATCAAATGATTGTAAATAAATTTGTTTATCGGATAAAAAAACCTGAACGTTTTGATATCGTCGTCTTCCATGCATCTGATAAAAAGGATTTCATTAAGCGTGTGATAGGGTTACCCGGTGAACATGTCGCTGTCAAAGATAATATTTTATACATAGATCATGAACCTGTTGAAGAACCGTTTTTATCAGAATTAAAGGAGAATATGAAACCATATCAAATTTTAACAGAGGATTTCCAATTGGAAAATTTACCTGGTGGCTATGCTGCTATTCCAGAAAATCATGTCCTTGTTCTCGGTGATAATAGAAGTAACTCTGTAGATAGCCGCTCAATTGGACTTATATCCATGGATCAAATTGTCGGGAAAACGAGTCTTATATACTGGCCAATGGATCGTATACAAATTGTAGGAAAGTAGGAATAAATATGACGATACAATGGTTTCCAGGCCATATGGCTAAAGCGAAAAGGGAAGTACAAGAAAAATTAAAATTAGTCGACTTTGTGATGGAATTAGTTGATGCACGCGCACCACATTCATCACAAAATCCATTATTACATGATATATTACAAAATAAGCCTAAAATGATCATCCTCATGAAAAAGGATTTGGCAGATGATTATCAAACGGAAAAATGGCTACGGTACTTTACGCATAAACATATACCAGCAGTAGCTATTAATGTCAACCATAAACCAGATATACAAAAAGTCATCGAACAAGCAAAATTACTAGGACAACAAAAAATAAATATAATGCAGCAACGCGGGATACAAACAAGACCAGCTCGTGCTATGATTATCGGTATTCCGAATGTTGGAAAATCAACATTAATTAATCGTCTTGCGAATAAAAAGATTGCCAAGACAGGTGATCGTCCAGGTATAACAAAACACCAAACATGGATTAAAGTAAAAAATGACTTTGAACTATTAGATACGCCGGGCATTCTATGGCCGAAATTTGAAGAACAAATAGTTGGCTATCGCTTAGCTGCGATTGGTACTATTAAAGACAATCTTTTATCATTGCAAGATATTGCTGCTTTTGTGATTACATATTTACAAAATCATTATCCTGCATTGATTAAACAACGCTATGGAATCGAGCCAAACATGGATGATATGTGGGAAGTATTTCAAAAAATAGGTAAAAAACAAGGTGCTTTAGAAAGTGGTGGACATATTAATTTTGATCGGGTTGCAGAAATTGTATTAAACGATTTAAGAACTGGTCGAATTGGTAAAATAACATTCGAACAAGTAAAAGAGTAGGCATTTATCTTCGGATGGATGTCTTTTTTATTTCAAGAAACGTCACTGTAAACCGATATAAGAAAGAGGAGAAACAAATCAATGAAAAAGCTAACAATAGCACAAATAAAGTCATTAATATATGAACAACAGGTTGATCCAACTGTTATAAATTCATTACAGAATGATAAACGTAAAGGTGTTCAAAAACTTTTACAGTCATTTCGTAAACAACAGAAAAAAGAAAAAGACTTAAAAGAACGCTTTGCGGCTATGACACAATACGAGAGAAGATGTCGACAAGAGGGTTATCATATGATTGCTGGAGTGGATGAGGTAGGGCGTGGTCCTCTGGCTGGACCAGTTGTAGCAGCTGCTGTAATATTGCCACCGACATTTGAGTTACTCGGTCTCAACGACTCAAAACAGTTGTCAGAAGCAAAACGATTAGAATATGCGACCTATATTAAACAAAATGCGGTATCTTATGGTATTGGTATAGTGGGGCATGAGCAAATTGATACTTTAAACATATTACAGGCCACTAAACAGGCTATGAAGCAAGCTCTATTCTCATTGAAGCCAGCAGCTGATTATGTTCTAATTGATGCTGTTACATTATCCAATTTACCGATACCACACCAATCTATTAATAAAGGTGATGAACGAAGCATTTCAATTGCTGCGGCTAGTATACTAGCTAAAGTGACAAGAGATCAATGGATGAGAAAGATTCATCAAGAATACCCAATGTATGAATTCGCCTCAAACATGGGCTATGGAACAAAGCAACATTTAAATGCACTCGAAAAGTATGGAATTTCACCCTATCACAGAAAATCATTTTCTCCAGTAAAAAAGTATCTGAAATCCGAATAGTTTAAAAGGAGAGACAATAGGTTGAGCATACATAAAATTAATCAAGTGACTCATCTGCAGCAAATAAGAGAACATACGATACAATTTAACAAAGGAGATATTATACGCGGGAGAATTATCCAACTATTTCCAAACCAAATGGCTAAAATCCAAATTGGGTCACATTCCATTATGGCTCGACTTGAAGCCCCATTAGTAAGTGGAAAGCCATATTTTTTCCAAGTTGAACAAGCAACTTATCCTTTTCATTTAAAAGTATTCCATCTTACAGATACGTCACAAATAACGGGAAAGTCTGTACAAGATTTCTTGCGTCAGTTAGGAATCACACCAACGAAAGAAATGGTACGTTTAGCAAGTTTCTTATTTAACTCAAACATTCCGATACAAAAGCAAATGCTCATTAAAGCTCATTATTTGTTAAGTCAATCAGCAAATAAACGTCTTACAATGAATATCTTAAAACAGATGATTATTAGACAACTACCGATTAAACCAACCATTTTTCAAGCATTAAAAACGCATGCTACCAGGGACATGAATGATATGATAAAATTAATTATTAACCAACCTGAGCATGCTCTTGTACGAAAAGAAAGAGAATTAATAAAAATGCTAAAAGGCATTGTTGAGTATCCAGTTACGAAAACCCGAATGGAAAAATTGGTTGAGGAAATAAGAGTAGATACAAATACAAATAATAAACAAATGTTTCTCCTTTTAAAAGTACTAGGTGTCATAAATAAGGACACTTCTTTTCAGAAGTGGCAATATGAATGGTTGCGTTTCTTTTCTAAACAGCAAGCATTATCGAACATACCTTTCAGATTGAATGAAGAAGCGATTTTTAAAAAAATAGATTTCATTGTTCAACATAAGGAAGAAATACAACAAACCATGCAAAACATTGTCCAGATAAATGAATCAGCGTCATATTACTTTCCAAAACATATGAGCAAGACGATTCAATCATTATGGATGAATTTAACTCATCATTCTCATAGTGAACAAGATGTTCAAACGATACGACAGATGTTATCTAATGATGGTCTATATAATCGGTTAAAGAAAATGACACAGCTTTACCCGAATGATGACATGTTTTTAGCACTTTCTCAACAAAAACGTTTTATGAATCATATGAACCAGGTTATTCATCATTTAGGGTTAACGTATGAGCATCAATTCGTGACGTCTGGTCAAATGAAGCATCAAACTGTAAAAGGTCTTCTATTAAAAATTATCGAAAGTGGAATCGGAAACAAAGAACTTTATCAAAATCTACTAAATATGATTCATGGCACCCAAATATTATCATTGCATGAAACGAATCAAATCGTTAACATTTTATTACAGGTACCAGCTGAAAAGCTTGGTTTAATTGGCTCATTGAAGCTTGATATAACTGGAAATAAAAAAGCAGATGGAAAGCTTGATGAAGAGTTTTGCCGGATATTATTTTATCTTAATTTACCATCATTACATACGACCGTTATCGATATGTTTATCCAACAGCGAACCATTACATTAACGATTTATAATCATAAAAAAATTTCTCATATTGCTTCGTCTTTTGAAGTCTTATTAAAAAAAGCACTGAAAAAACTTGATTATCAACTATCTCATATCGCCTATAAGTCTTTAAATCAAAAAGTAAATCATCATCAATTTAAACAAGAAAATGTCCTCCCGAAAAAAATGACAGAGGTGGATTATCGAATATGAATCAAAAAAGAAAGCAAGCAGCAGCACTTTCGTATAAAAAAGAACAAGAATCTGCACCAATTGTTTCAGCTAAAGGAAAAGGTGTCGTAGCAGATAACATCATCAAAAAAGCAAAGGAAAATAATGTTCCTATTATTGAAGATGCTTCACTCGTGGAGTTACTTTCTGAAATAAATATTAACGAAACAATTCCACCGACTCTATATGAAGTGGTTGCGGAAGTCTTCGCTTTTATTTATCAAATAGATGATAAAGTTAAACGTAAAAAAACATTGAATGATGATTTTTAAAGAAAAATGTCGCTTTTTAGCTCATATTCTTGTTTATTCCACAATTATTTACTACAATAGAGGTGCAGTGAATTAGATTGGAGGCTATAAGATGAACATTCATGAGTATCAAGCGAAAGAAATCTTACGAAACTATGGCGTAGTAGTTCCAAATGGTTACGTTGCGTATACTGTCGATGAAGCAGTAGAAGCTGCAAAAAAACTTGATAGTTCTGTAACCGTTGTCAAAGCACAAATCCACGCAGGTGGCCGTGGAAAAGCAGGTGGTGTAAAGGTAGCCAAAAGCATTGATGAAGTGCGTACATATGCAGAAGAAATACTTGGTAAAGTATTGGTGACACCACAAACAGGACCTGAAGGTAGAGAGGTAAAACGGTTGTATATCGAGGAAGGATGCGACATAAAGAAGGAATATTATGTTGGTATCGTTTTAGACCGTGCTACGTCTCGTGTCGTATTAATGGCATCTGAAGAAGGTGGTATGGAGATCGAAGAAGTCGCGGCCGAAACACCTGAAAAGATTTTTAAGGAAGTTATAGATCCTGTTGTTGGTTTAATGCCTTATCAGGCTAGAAGACTAGCATTCAATATTAATATACCTGAAGAATCGATTTCAAAGGCAGTTAAATTTATGATGGGACTTTATAATGCTTATGTTGATAAAGATTGTTCAATTGCTGAAATTAATCCTCTCGTCGTAACTGGTGAAGGTGACGTGTTAGCTCTTGATGCTAAAATGAACTTCGATGATAACGCATTATTCCGTCAAAAAGATGTTCTTGAATTACGTGATTTAGCTGAGGAAGATGAGAAAGAAATCGAAGCTTCTAAATACGATTTAAGTTACATTGCATTAGACGGTAATATTGGCTGTATGGTTAATGGTGCTGGCCTGGCAATGGCGACAATGGATATTATAAAACATTATGGTGGAGAACCTGCAAACTTCTTAGATGTTGGCGGTGGTGCTACAGCAGATAAAGTGACTGAGGCATTCAAAATAATCTTATCTGATCCGAATGTAAAAGGAATCTTTGTCAACATTTTTGGTGGTATTATGAAATGTGACATCATTGCTGAAGGTGTTGTACAAGCAACAAAAGAAGTAGGATTAGAGATTCCATTAGTTGTTCGCTTAGAGGGAACAAATGTTGAATTAGGTAAGAAAATCTTAAATGAATCAGGTTTAAACATTACGTCTGCAGATTCGATGGCAGATGGTGCAGAAAAAATCGTATCCATGTTAAATTAAATTCGGTAAATTTTATGTATTCAGGAAAGGACGGTTAATCCATGAGTGTATTCGTAAATAAAGATTCCAAAGTCATTGTTCAAGGAATTACTGGAAGTACAGCAAGATTTCACACGAAGCAAATGCTAGAATACGGAACAAAGATTGTTGGTGGTGTCACACCTAAAAAAGGTGGAACAGAAGTTGAAGGAGTTCCTGTATTTGATACCGTACAAGAAGCTGTAGAAAAAACTGGCGCGGATGTTTCAGTTATTTATGTACCAGCTCCTTTTGCTGCAGATGCGATCATTGAAGCGGTTGATGCTGAGCTTGATCTAGTCATTTGTATTACAGAACATATTCCAATTTTAGATATGGTTAAAGTTAAACGATATA
This sequence comes from Cerasibacillus quisquiliarum, assembly GCF_014202495.1. Classification (GTDB taxonomy): domain Bacteria; phylum Bacillota; class Bacilli; order Bacillales; family Amphibacillaceae; genus Cerasibacillus; species Cerasibacillus quisquiliarum. The sequence goes on from NZ_JACHHA010000003.1 coordinate 124,063, forward strand.
TGGAAGGTAAAAAGACACGTCTAATAGGGCCAAACTGTCCAGGTGTCATTTCGGCAGATGAGTGTAAAGTAGGTATTATGCCAGGTTATATTCATAAGAAAGGACATATTGGTGTTGTATCCCGTTCAGGTACATTAACGTATGAAGCTGTTCACCAATTAACACAGGCTGGTTATGGTCAAACATCAGCTGTTGGTATCGGTGGAGACCCTGTTAATGGTACGAATTTTATTGATGTACTTGAAGCGTTTAACAATGACCCAGAGACAGAGGCTGTTATCATGATTGGAGAAATTGGTGGGACTGCTGAAGAAGAAGCAGCTCGTTGGGTGAAAGAGAATATGACAAAGCCTGTCGTCGGATTTATTGGTGGGGTAACAGCTCCTCCAGGAAAACGTATGGGTCATGCTGGTGCGATAATTTCAGGTGGACAAGGAACAGCTCAAGAGAAAATTCGTGTTATGAATGAATGTGGAATCACAGTAGCTGAAACACCAGCTGTCATTGGAGAAACGATGATTAAGGTTCTAAAAGAAAAAGGACTAGCTGAGAAATGTAAAACACATTAATAACGGATTGACAAAGGAATCTGCGCTAGTACAGATTCCTTGTCTTTTTATAAAGGATGTGATGGATGATTGTATAAAAAAAGACGGTATCGTCTGTTGTATTTATATTATTGTGGCATATCAAGAAAAATGATTAGGCGTATTCTTCAATATGATCCTACGATGTCTCACATCTATTTCTTAACTCCTCGAGAAATACATCAAGCATTGTCAATTCCATTAGAAAAGGCAGAAAGATTATATATTAAACTGCACCAGCGTCAAATAATGAGAAGAATTTTAATAGATGAAAAAAAATTCCACATCATAACAATTTTTGATCAACATTATCCAATCCAATTGAGAAAAATCCCTGACTCACCGCTTGTTTTATTTGCTATAGGTAATTTACATCTTTTAAGGTATCATCAAATAATAAGTGTTATCGGTACGAGACACCCTTCAAAGGAAGCAGGTCAAAAGATAGAACATATCGTAAAACCTCTAATATTAAATGATTGGGTTATTGTTAGTGGGATGGCAATTGGCATAGATAGTATGGCACATCAAGCTGCACTAGAAGAAAATGGAATGACAATAGCCGTACTAGGTAGTGGTTTAAATCATATTTATCCAATACGAAATCGCCCACTTTATAACTCTATTGCGAAGCAAGGATTAGTTATGACAGAATATTTACCGGATACAAAACCAAAGCCTTATCAATTTCCAGAAAGAAATCGTATTATAAGTGGCTTAAGCTATGCAACGTTAGTTATCGAAGCAACAGAAAAAAGTGGCACATTAATTACCGTTGATCAAGCTTTGGATCAAGGAAGAGAAGTTTATGCGGTTCCAGGTTCTCCTTATTTAGCTGAAACATTAGGCTGTCATAAATTAATTCAAGAAGGTGCTAAACTTGTAAAAAATTCGTTAGATATTGAGATGGATTGGGAGGAATATGGAAAGAAATGGTTGCAACCGTGACGGTATTCATGCAAAATGGATATGGACTTGTTTGACAAAAGTGATATAAATATATATATTAGTGAAGATTTCAATACACAATTAATGATACAAAAAATTAATGATTTTTATATGAATGTTTTTGTTATAGACAGTACTGTCTTATTCTAGGAGGAATAACATGTCAGAATATCTTGTAATTGTAGAATCCCCAGCGAAAGCAAAAACAATCGAACGTTATTTAGGAAAAAAATATACAGTTAAAGCATCAATGGGGCATGTACGTGATCTCCCAAAAAGTCAAATGGCTGTTGATACGGAGAACAATTATCAACCAAAATATATTACAATTCGAGGTAAAGGTAGTATTTTAAAAGACTTAAAATCTTCAGCGAAAAAAGCGAAAAAAGTTTATTTAGCAGCTGACCCTGATCGTGAAGGAGAAGCAATTGCTTGGCATTTAGCACATGCTTTAAAGATTGATGAAGACTCTGATTGTCGTGTCGTTTTTAATGAGATTACAAAAGATGCCATTAAAGAATCGTTTAAACATCCACGTCCAATTAATATGGATTTAGTTGATGCACAACAAGCGAGGCGTATATTAGATCGACTTGTCGGATACAATATAAGTCCTTTATTATGGAAAAAGGTAAAAAAAGGACTTAGTGCGGGTCGTGTCCAGTCTGTTGCGTTGAAAATGATTATTGATCGAGAAAATGAAATAAAGAATTTCAAGCCAGAAGAATATTGGTCAATTACCGCTGATTTTGAAAAAGATAAAGAAGCTTTTGAAGGTAAATTTTACGGGATTAATGGGAAGAAGAAAGAACTAGCAAATGAAAGTGATGTAAATCATGTATTGAATCAATTAGAAGGAAAAAAATTCACTATAAGTAAGGTAAATAAACGTGAGCGACGTCGAAATCCAGCAAAACCGTTCACAACATCGTCACTACAACAAGAAGCAGCACGGAAACTTAACTTCCGTGCAAAAAAAACGATGATGATCGCACAGCAGCTATACGAAGGAATTGACTTAGGAAAAAAAACAGGTGGAATAACTGGTTTAATCACTTATATGAGAACTGACTCAACAAGAGTTTCAAATGTAGCTGTACAAGAGGCCAATGAATATATCAATAATACATTTGGTTCAAATTATGTCGGAAACAACCGAAAAACCTCTCAAAGCAAAGGCGCACAAGATGCTCATGAGGCTATTCGGCCAACTTCCATTATGAGACATCCCGATACACTTAAAGACATATTATCGCGTGATCAATATCGGTTATATAAATTAATTTGGGAACGTTTTTTAGCTAGTCAAATGTCTCCCGCTGTTTTGGACACGATGACAGTCCATATGCTTAATAATAATGTTGAATTTAGAGCTTCTGGTTCAAAAGTGAAATTTCCTGGGTTTATGAAAGTTTATATAGAGAGTAAAGATGATCAAAAGAAAGAAGAAAATAAATTTCTGCCTGATTTAGAAGAAGGCATGGTAATTGATGCTAAAGATATAACACCAAATCAACATTTTACACAGCCACCACCTCGTTATACAGAGGCAAGGCTCGTAAGGACAATGGAAGAAAAAGGAATCGGACGTCCATCAACATATGCACCAACATTAGATACCATTCAAAAACGTGGTTATGTCACCATTGATCAGAGACGATTTTTCCCAACTGAACTCGGAGAAATTGTTGTTGATTTATTGAAAGAGTTTTTCCCAGAGATTATTGATGTTGATTTTACTGCCAAAATGGAAACAGACTTAGACTCGATTGAAGAAGGAAAGCATCATTGGGTCGATATTATTGATGATTTTTATAAGGATTTTGAAAAGCGTTTAAAAGTTGCAGAAAATGAAATGGCAAAAGTTGAGATTAAAGACGAACCAGCTGGTATCGACTGTGAAAAATGTGGTCATGCGATGGTATATAAAATGGGACGTTACGGAAAGTTCATCGCTTGTTCAAATTTTCCTGAATGCCGTAATACAAAGCCGATCTTAAAGAAAATTGGTGTCAAATGTCCAAAGTGTCAAAAAGGTGATATTGTAGAGCGTCGTTCTAAGAAGCGCCGTCTCTTTTACGGCTGTGATCAATTTCCAGAATGCGACTTTGTATCCTGGGATAAACCTATCGTTCGTTCGTGTCCAAAATGTGATAATTTACTAGTTGAAAAACGAACTAAAAAACAAACACAAATCAAATGTACATCATGTGATTATATTGAAGATCCTGAGAATTAATTAGGAGCTAAGACAAAACTAGTTTTAAATGAGAAAATTCAGGAACCAACATTGAAATGTTGTTTCCTGAATTTCTTATTTTGTTTCGAATTTTGGCGATATACTTTTAAGTCTACCGCGATTAATGCAAATGCTCATTTATTTTCTACTTTTGATTTTCCACTGGCCGTAGCGAATAATACCCAACAATAGTTTGTAGTATCTCTTCATTATATAAACAAACCTCAGCTCGCTCTATTGATCATTCACGTACTGTCATGATCATTAGGAGAAGGAGATTGGGACATAAGGAAAAAGTGAACAAAAATAGTTTTTTCTTTCAGAGGTTTTGTCCTAGCCTCTTTAATTTAAATAATAATGATTAAACATTTTGCTAATACACGCTTTTAAAATTATTAGACTTTTTTAGTTGACTAATGGTTAATAAACATATATAATTTTTCATTGGTGCCATGTGAAAACACTTGACACCATGAACTGTTCGGATGATTTATCAAAGATAACCTAAATTTAATTGGTTTTCTATCTAAAAGTAGTGCAAGTTCGGTTCTGAATTTTGTTACAATTATGTTAAATATATTGCATTTTTAATTAATCTGTGTTATTATTTAGTCGCTGTTCTAAGAGGTGAGAATTTGGTCAATTATCAAACATGTCGCATAATGTTTATGAAATACTTGCAAATAGAGAAAAACGCTTCCCCGTATACATTGAAATTTTACACAGATGATTTAAATACGTTTTTTACATTTCTTGAAGAAGAACAAATTCAAGATTTAAATCATCTTAATGAACGTGATATTCGGATATTTTTGACCAATTTATATAAAAACCAATTGAGCAGAAGAACAGTTTCGAGAATCTTATCTTGTTTACGAAGTTTTTATCGTTTTTTACAAAGGGAAGAATTTGTAAATCAAAATCCATTCATGCATATTTCTTTACCCAAATCAGAAAAGAAACTTCCAAGTTTTTTGTATCAGGAAGAACTTGAGAAACTATTTCATGTTAGCGATATGACAACTCCATTGGGACAGCGTAATCAAGCGCTTTTAGAGTTGCTATACGCAACGGGTATCCGGGTAGGAGAGTGTGTGAAGATTCGAGTTAGTGATATTGATTTTGATATTGGGACTGTATTTGTTACTGGTAAAGGTAATAAAGAACGTTATGTGCCATTTGGTTCGTTTGCTGCCACTGCTTTAAAAACCTATATAGAAGATGGCAGAAATTCCCTATTAGAAAAAACGGAATCGCAAACTAATTGTCTATTTCTTAATGTTAGAGGACAACCATTAACAGATCGTGGTATTCGCTTCATTTTAAATAAAATGGTAGAAAAGACATCATTAACTGTCAACATCTATCCACATAAACTTAGACATACATTTGCAACTCACATGTTAAATGCAGGAGCAGATTTACGAACAGTTCAAGAATTGCTGGGACATGAACATTTATCGACAACACAGATTTATACACATGTAACAAAAGATTATTTGCGTCATGTTTATATGAACAGCCACCCGAGAGCAAAAAAGAAGTAGCAAATAAAAGGGGTGAATGACATGCATGACATGCATGCGACGACAATCTTTGCCATTCATCATAATGGGGAAGCCGCAATGTGTGGAGATGGTCAAGTGACAATGGGAAATACCGTTGTTATGAAACATACAGCTAAAAAAGTAAGAAAGTTATTTAATGGTGAAGTTTTAGCTGGATTTGCTGGCTCTGTTGCCGATGCTTTCACATTATATGAGAATTTTGAAGCTAAATTAGTTACCTACGATGGAAATTTATCTAGAGCAGCTGTCGAGCTTGCGAAAGAATGGCGCAGTGATAAAGTTCTTCGAAAGTTAGAAGCTTTATTAATTGTCATGAACAAGAAAGAAATGTTTCTATTATCGGGAACTGGGGAAGTTATACAACCAGACGATGGAATTCTCGCAATTGGCTCAGGTGGTCATTATGCTTTAAGTGCAGGGAGAGCATTGGCTCGTCATGCTACACACCTTTCTGCTAAGGAAATCGCTGTAAAGGCGATGGAGATTGCTAGCGAAATTTGTGTGTATACAAATGATCAATTGACATTAGAAGTTCTCGATTCATGAGGGGGTTAAACAAGATGGTCAAAAACTATACTCCAAGGCAAATCGTAGAACACCTTGATCGATATATTATCGGACAAAAGCACGCGAAAAGATCTGTTGCTGTTGCACTGCGTAATCGTTACCGACGTATGAAGCTTGAAGATCAAATGCGAGAAGAAGTATTTCCGAAGAACATTTTAATGATTGGTCCTACTGGTGTAGGTAAGACTGAAATTGCCAGACGATTAGCTACTCTAGTCAGTGCCCCATTCATTAAAGTTGAGGCCACAAAATTTACCGAAGTTGGTTATGTTGGTCGTGATGTTGAATCAATGGTTCGCGATCTTGTAGAAATGTCAATCCGTATGGTAAAAGATGAAAAAATGGCAGAAGTAAAAGAACAAGCGGAGCAAAAAGCCAATGAGAAGTTGGTTTCTCTACTTGTTCCACAAGCAAAGAAACAAAGTCAAATTAAAAACCCATTTGAAATGCTTTTTGCATCTGGACAAGAGAACAATGATGAAGATGATGCGGAAATTGATTCACAAATACTTAGTAAAAGAGAACAAGTCAAGCGCTTACTTGCTTTAGGAGAGATGGAAGATTCAATTGTTACAGTGGAAATAGAAGAATCACCACCATCCTTATTTGATATGTTACAAGGCTCCGGAATGGAGCAAATGGGGATGAATATGCAAGATGCATTTAGTAAATTTATGCCGAAACAAACAAGAAAACGAAAACTTCCTGTATCTGAAGCAAGAAAAATTTTAACCCAACAAGAAGCGCAAAAATTAATCGATATGGATGAAGTAGCACGTGATGCGATTGAACGTGCAGAACAATCAGGGATTATCTTTATCGATGAAATTGATAAAATCGCTGGAAAAGAGGAACATTCACCAAATGTTTCGCGTGAAGGTGTTCAAAGGGATATACTACCGATTGTTGAGGGTTCTACCGTCATAACAAAACATGGTCCAGTTAAGACAGATCATATGTTATTTATCGCAGCAGGCGCTTTTCATATGGCAAAGCCATCTGATTTAATCCCTGAATTACAAGGTAGATTCCCTATAAGAGTTGAACTAGAAAAGCTTTCTATTGAAGATTTCAAGCGTATATTAAAAGAGCCTTCAAATGCTCTTTTGAAACAGTATCAGGCATTATTAAAAACAGAAGGTATAAATCTTGTTTTTAATGACGAAGCTATTGAAACCATTGCAAAAATTGCGTATCAAGTAAATCAAGATACAGATAATATTGGAGCGAGAAGACTTCATACCATTTTAGAAAAACTTTTAGAAGATTTATCTTTTGAAGCGCCGGATATCAATATGGATACCGTTGAAATTACCGCTGAATACGTTAACGAAAAGCTAAATGATATAGCTACAAATAAAGACTTAAGTCAATTTATCTTATAAACCCTATAAAAATTTTTAAAAAGAGGATGGAGGATCATTATGGATTTATTAACTCGTGCAAGAAAAATTAATTCAATGTTACAGAAGGCTACAGGAAAATCAGTCGATTTTAATAATATGGCAGCTTTATTACGTGATGTCATTAAAGGGAATGTGTTTATCGTTTCCAGACGTGGTAAACTATTAGGATTTGCCATTAATCAAGAAATCGAAAACGAAAGAATGAAACAAATGTTAGAAGAAAGACAGTTTCCACAAGATTATACAGATAGTCTGTTTAATATTCATGAAACAACATCAAATTTAGACATTGATAGCCCATACACTGTATTCCCTGTGGAGAATCGTGATCTATTTAAAAATGGTTTAACTACAATTGTACCTATTATTGGTGGTGGTGAACGTCTAGGTACCCTTATTTTAGGTAGCTTAACAGAAGAATTTAATGATGATGATTTATTGCTTGCTGAATATGGTGCAACTGTAGTTGGTATGGAAATTCTTCATGAGAAAACAGAAGAAATTGAAATGGAAGCACGTTCTAAAGCTGTTGTACAAATGGCAATTAGCTCATTATCTTATAGTGAGCTAGAAGCAATAGACCACATCTTTGAAGAATTAAATGGTAAAGAAGGTCTTCTAGTAGCCAGTAAAATTGCTGACCGCGTAGGCATTACACGTTCAGTAATCGTTAATGCACTTCGTAAATTAGAAAGTGCAGGTGTGATTGAATCAAGATCACTTGGAATGAAAGGAACTTATATTAAAGTATTAAATGACAAGTTCCTAGTAGAATTAGATAAGTTACGTTCTCGTTAATACAAGGTAAAAAGCCGATTGACATGTAAATCATGTCAATCGGCTTTTTTATGTGGTAGTTTTGAACTAAGTAAATAGACCTACCATGTTGTAAGCGATAACAAATCAGCTGGTAAAATCTTACTAAATATACGAATAATTACGGTTTACTTCACAAAAATGTTAAATATTAATGATTATTTATAATAATTGCGTCACAATTTTTAGTTATAATGTATTATATATAAAATTTTACAATTGATCATAAAAGTATTCGGTTAAATAAATAGTACTTAAGTAACAGTACAAAATGACTATTTACTAAAAAAGATGTTATTTTACTATAATAAAATAGACTTTATTCTCATTATAATCTACAATAAACGTAGAATAAGTACATATTTTGTCTAATTTTGTATTTAATGGTAATAACGTCACAAAACTGTGACAAAACGACTATTTAAAGTAATTTTTAAAAGAAGTGGAAAAAGGGGTGTATAAGATGTTATATGGGAACACGATAAAAACACTCGGAAGCTCCTTAGATTATGCCATTCGAAGAAATGAGCAAATCGCTACGAATATTGCTAACGTTGATACGCCGAATTACAAAGCAAAAGACATAGCATTTAAGGATATTCTTAATGAAAAGCTTAGAACGTCTTTACAAGCAAAACGAACACATGAGAAACACCTTCCGTTTCAAATAGAAACACGTACATATCACACATTTCTAAAAAAGAATTTACAATACAATCATAATGGTAATAATGTAGATATCGATAAAGAAATGGCCAACTTAGCAAAAAACCAAATCTATTATCAAAGTCTAGTAGACAGAATGAATGGCAAGTTTACAGACTTACAAACTGTGATTAGAGGAGGTAGGTAGTAAATGAGTATTTTTACTGGATTTAATGCGAGCGCAAGTGCTCTTACAGCACAGAGATTAAGAATGGATGTTGTATCATCTAATCTTGCTAATAGTCATACGACTCGAGCGACAGTTAACGCCCAAGGAGAATATGAACCATATCGGCGAAAGATGGTCCATATGATACCGACTAAATCATTTAAATCTTACCTACAACGAGCACATTCTAAAGAGCCAACTCAAGGTGTTCGTGTTCAACGGATTGTAACTGATCAAACACCTTTTAAAGAGGTTTACAATCCCGATCATCCAGATGCCAACGAGAATGGCTATGTTCAGATGCCTAATATAGATCCTTTAAAAGAAATGGTAGATCTAATGAGTGCAACACGTTCATACGAAGCAAATATTACAGCACTAAATGCAAATAAAGCGATGTTAATGAAAACATTAGAAATTGGAAAATAGATTGGAGTTATCACTATGAATATATATTCAAATCACATACAAACTTTAAATCATCCAATTCAGACAGAAACAAAAAATAAACATCATAGTTCAACTCATTTTTCCCAAGTATTAAAGTCTACTATTGAGAAAGTAAATCAAGCTCAACTGGCGTCTGATGCGAAAACTGAAGCATTGGCGAAAGGAAAGATTGAACATTTGCATGATGTAATGATTACGGCACAAAAGGCGAGCATTGCCTTAGAAACGACTGTCCAAATTCAACGGAAAGTAATTGATGCCTACAATGAAATCATGAGAATGCAAGTTTAATAAAACTATAAATTCAAAAGAACATAAAGATATATGGAAAAAATTACGGTCAATCAATGACTGTTTCCAGCACGGCTTGAATTTGGCGGGGGTTTTTGTTGTATGAAAGAAAAATTAAAAGAATATGCCAGTAACATACAAGCATTCTGGCAGAAGCGAACGAAAAATCAAAAAGCGATGTTAATTGGCTCAACTATAGCGGCCATTGTACTAATGATTACGATTATATTTTTTTCTACGAAAACGAACTTTACACCGCTTTATAACAACTTATCGATGCAGGAAGCTAATCAGGTTAAAGCGGAATTGGATGCACGGGATGTCCCATATGAGTTAGAAAACGGTGGTAAAACAATTAATGTTCCAGAAGAAAAAGTTGATGATTTACTTGTTGAATTAGCTGGACAAGGGATACCTAGTAGTGGAAATATAGATTACTCTTTCTTCTCAGAAAATACGTCATGGGGAATTACTGACAATGAATTCAATATGTTAAAGCTTGATGCGATGCAAACAGAGTTAGCAAATCTCATTAAAGGGATTGACGGGATACAAGATGCCAAGGTGATGATTAATATACCGAAAGAGCCATTGTTTGTAAATGAAGAGGTAGAGCCAGCAAGTGCATCAATCGTTTTACATACGGAACCAGGTTACCAATTTGAAGCGAATCAAATTAATGCTTTGTATACACTCGTTTCAAAAGCTGTACCGAATTTAGAACAAGAAAATATTGCTATTATGAATCAGTATTTCGAATACTTTGATCTTGATGAAAGTAAGTCACAAACGACACAAGATACACACACATATCAACAATCGGTTAAAAAAGATATTGAGCGTGATATACAACGCCGTGTACAGCAAATGATTGCAGCAATGGTCGGAAATGATAATGTGATTGTTTCAGTTACTGCAGATATTGACTTCACACAAGAAAATCGCGTGGAAGAAATTGTTGAACCAATAGATGAAGAAAATATGGAAGGTTTACCCGTAAGTATCGAACGGATTCAAGAAACATACAGTGGAAATCCAAATGAAGTAGGCGGTATTGCTGGTGTAGGTGAAGAAGATATCGCTGGTTATCAAGGTGTCGAAGAAGCAGATGATGGCGATTATGAATTAGTAAAAGAAACGATTAACAATGAATTTAACCGGATTAAAAAAGAAATCGTCGAGAGTCCTTATAAGATTAGAGATCTTGGCATTCAAGTAGCGGTTAATAATATAAAAATGATTGACGGAGATGAAGTAGAATATTTAACTGCCCAAGAACAAAATGTAGTTGAAGAAGGGATTGCTAGCATTCTTGAATCAATGGTCCAAACGACAATTGATAAAACATATGAAGATGAGGCTGTTGATGTTGACGAGGATTTAATGGATGAAGGCAATATTTCCGTAGTGTTTCAAGAGTTTTCAGGAAAGCTTTTAGAAGATGAACCGAGACAATCAATACCAACGTGGGTTTACTTCATAGGCGCCGGTTTATTATTACTTGTCATCGTCTTGATCATCCTTTTCATTCGTAATAAACGAGAATCAGAGATGGACATAAACTACGTTGAAGATATACCGCCTTCAAAAAATGAAGAAAAAGATATAAGTGAGATTGAAATTGATGAGGATTCTGATCAAGTCGTACGTAGAAAACAATTAGAAAAAATGGCGAAAGAAAAACCAGAAGAATTCGCAAAACTTTTAAGAAGTTGGATAGGTGAAGAATAGGAGGGATATCATGGCAAGAAAACGAAGTCAACTAACCGGTCGACAGAAAGCAGCAATTTTATTAATATCCCTCGGTCCTGATATTTCTGCTCAAATATACAAATATTTAACGGACGAAGAAATAGAAAAATTAAGCTTAGAAATATCATCCGTGAAAAAGGTGGATTCTGAAATAAAAGATGAAGTTATTGACCAATTTCATCAAATCGTCCAGGCTCAGGACTATATATCTCAAGGCGGTATTGGTTATGCTAAAACGGTTTTAGAAAAAGCGTTTGGAAAACAAGAGGCGTCAAATATTATTAATCGGTTAACCCAATCTTTACAAGTGCGCCCATTTGATTTTGCTAGAAAAGCAGATCCGCAACAAGTACTTAATTTTATCCAGAATGAACATCCGCAAACAATAGCACTCGTATTGTCCTATTTAGACCCTGAACAAGCAGGACAAATTTTGTCTGAATTACCACAAGAAATGCAAGCAGATGTAGCGAAACGAATTGCAACAATGGACTCAACATCACCAGAAATTATAAGTCAAGTAGAGAATGTGCTCGAACGTCACATTTCTTCATCTTACACGGAAGATTATACGCATGCTGGTGGTATTCAAGCTGTTGTTGAGGTGCTTAACGGTGTTGATCGAAGCACAGAGAGAACAATTTTAGATGCATTGGAAATTCAAGACCCTGAATTAGCAGAGGAAATTAAAAAACGGATGTTTGTCTTTGAAGATATTGTTATATTGGATAATCGAGCCATTCAACGTGTGATACGAGAAGTTGATAATGAAGATTTACAGTTGGCATTAAAAGTCTCTAGTGAAGAAGTAAAAGAGCTTATCTTTCAAAATATGTCTAAACGAATGGCAGAAACATTTAGAGAGGAAATGGAATTTATGGGACCTGTGCGTTTGCGTGATGTTGAAGAAGCACAGACGCGTATTGTATCTGTCATACGTCGTTTAGAAGAAATAGGAGAAATCATTATTGCTCGTGGTGGAGGAGACGATATCATTGTCTAACATATCGCAAAGACAGATTAAAATTAAACCGATTTACCCACCCCAACAAGATATTCAAATGAAAGAACCGACTATAAACGAATCAAACAACATATTTGAACAGATAGAACGGGCGAAAACAGACTTAATGCAGTTAAAACAGCAAAAAAAACAACTTATTGACTCAACAAAACAGATGATTGAAGAAGATAAGAAACGTTGGTCAATAGAGAAAAAGAAGCTTATAGAACAAGCACAAAAAGAAGGTTATAAAGTAGGATTTGTCCAAGGTGAACAAAAAGGTCTAGAGCAATATGATAGTGCGATAGAACATATAAATGACTTAAGTCATAAAGCCTTAGAAGACTATCATCAGACCATTGCTCAAGCAGAACCAGATATCTTGCAGATCGCTGTTAACATAGCTGAAAAAATCATACATCACACATTGAAAAACGATGTTCACTTATTCCATAAACTTGTAAAAGAAGCGATTACTAATATTGAGAACAAGCAAATCATTACGATTTATGTTCAAGAACAGCAGTATGAGATGATGTTAAAACAAAAGGAAGAACTTATGCGCATATTAGATCAAGATAGTAAACTCTTGATTAAGCTTAATAAGGACTTGCCAGAATTCGGCTGTCAAATTGAACATCAATCAGGCATGTTGGATGTCGGAATTGACACCCAGTTAAATGAAATACGACATGTTTTAAATGAATTTGTAATGGAGAATAGTCAATGAATATCGGAGCAATCATGTCATTAATTGAAGAGACATCAACGTATAAATCATATGGAAAAGTCATTCAAGTCATCGGGCTTATGATTGAATCATTAGGTCCACGTACCCATATCGGTGAAGTCTGTTATATTCATACAACGAATGAACAGAAAAAAACTGTTATGGCAGAAGTGGTCGGCTTTAAAGGAGATAACATCATTTTAATGCCTTATACAGAGGTAAGTGAAATTGCCCCGGGATGTTTAGTGGAAGCAACAGGAAAGCCACTAACGATTAAAGTAGGGAGAAGCTTATTAGGTCATGTTATTGATCCTTTAGGGAGAAGCTTAGATCAAACCCATCTACCTAATGGATTACATGATTATGTGACTGATCAAGCCCCACCCAACCCAATGCTAAGACCCCCAATACAAGAGCCGATTCAAACTGGTGTAAAATCAATAGATTCGTTATTGACCGTAGGAAAAGGCCAACGGATTGGGCTATTTGCAGGTAGTGGTGTTGGAAAAAGTACGTTATTAGGTATGATTGCAAGAAATAGCAATGCAGATATTAATGTGATTGCCTTAATTGGTGAACGTGGTCGAGAGGTTCGAGAGTTTCTGGAAAAAGAACTGGGCCAGAGTGGATTAAAGAAATCTATTGTCGTCGTTGCAACTTCAGATCAACCTGCACTCATGCGAATTAAAGGTGCATATACTGCTACAGCAATTAGTGAGTATTTTCGTAACTTAGGATATGATGTCAATTTACTTATGGACTCAATCACTCGTGTGGCAATGGCGCAAAGGGAAATTGGGCTAGCAACTGGGGAGCCTCCTACGACGAAAGGATATACCCCATCCGTTTTTAATATTTTACCAAAACTCTTAGAACGCACAGGCACAAGTGAACATGGAACGATCACTGCCTTTTATACAGTGCTTGTTGATGGGGATGATATGAATGATCCCATTGCTGATGCTGTTAGAGGTATTTTAGATGGACATTTTATATTAGATCGTAAATTAGCCGAGCGTGGTCATTTTCCAGCAATTAATATATTGAAGTCAATCAGTCGGGTTATGAATCAAATTGTTGATAGAAATCATATTAAAATTGCTCAACAATTACGGTCATATTTAGCAACTTTTGAAGAAAATAGGGAACTTATTCAAATTGGGGCGTATAAAAAAGGAACTAATCGTAATGTCGATCAAGCGATTCATTTGCAACCCAAAATAGCAACGTTTCTAAAACAAGACATGAATGATTATTATGCGTTTTCAGAAACAGTGCGAATGATGGAAGATTTGATTCATGGGAGGAATCGTGAATGACCACGAATAACGTATTTGCCAAACTGCTAGATATAAAACAAAGAGAAAGAAAAATCGCACAAAAAGCCTATTATCAGTCTCTGGAGAACTTTGAAGATGTCGCTATGAATCTATATACATTATTAAAAAAGAAGGAAGATTTAGAGGCAACATACGATGTATCCATTCAAGGTCATATGACAATTGAAGAAATTAGAAAGCAAAATCATTATATCGATACATTGACAAAGAAAATTAGAGCGGTTCAGAATGACGTACAGAAAGCACGACAAGAAATGGAAACGAACCAAAGCAAATTAACAGACGCATATATAGAAGTAAAAAAGTATGAAAAAATGATTGAATTCCGTCAAAAAGAAGAAAAGGAACAACTTAAAAAAACAGAAAATCAAAAGATGGATGATATCTCAATCCGCCAATATTTATTAACTAGGTGAAGTATATGAGAAATCAATATAATGAAAAAGAAAATAAAATGAACCCGTTTCTATGGTTTTTCTTTGCAATAATCGTTCCTTTGATTGTAGCTATTACATTAGCTTTTATCATCATTACCGTTACAGGTTTCGATGCGTGGGGTTGGATAAAATCAACAGGAAAAAATATTCCAGTCATATCATCATTATTGCCTGCTGATGAATCTGAGAAGCAAGAAGCAATTGAGAAGGAACGAGCCGAATTAGCTTTAAAAGAAAAAGAACGGGAAATTGAAGATTTGTTAGCAGATAATGATGAGCTGAAGGCTCAAATAAAGCAAATGGAACAAAAACAGGCAAAACTTGAAAAATCACTTAAGACAACCCGTAATACAGAGAAAATGAAAGAAACCGAAGATAATCAAGTAGAGCAATTTGTTGGGTCTTTTAAAGATATGGATGCAAAACAGGCAGCACAGATTATTGAAAATATGAACGAAGCATCTGCACGTGCCTTGTTAAAAGAAATGCCCAACAAAGTACGTGGGAAGATTTTAGAGGCGATGGATCCTAAAAAAGCAGCCGAATTTACTCAGCATTTGATTCAATCTGATGAATGATATGTCTTTTAAGGAGGTGAGTGACATGATAGAAAAATTATTTACGAATCATCCTAAAACACATCAACAACAAACAATGAATCATAAAGCTAATACAGGAACACATGGTCATGACGCTATGTTTAGAGATACACTTCAAGAAGTGCATCAAACGATTATTCAATCGATTCAAGCAATCGATTTGACTGAACAGCTTCATCGAAAGAATATTCTAAAAAATAGTGTGCAAAAGCAACCCATTATTGAAACAGATGAGAAGATTTTCGATAGAATGGATGAGGATTTAACTTTCGAAACGGAAGGGTTAGACGATTTACTTGTGCCACTCGTGGATGATTTTCAACAAAAGCCAAATCCTGAGTTGGCACTTGAATGGTTAACAGACATGAATCCAAGCTTAACTATGCCATTGAAACAACAGATCCCAATAACATACGTACAGCAAGTCACAGTAGACAATCATATGCCAGAATCACAAAATCATGTCATATATCATGTTATTGAAAAAATTGAGCAGTTACTGAAACGGCCGAATGATAAACAGTTGATGAAAGAAACAGTCGTACGATTTCAAGAATGGCTTGCAAAAGGAGAGGTTCATTCAGATCAGAAGATTTTATCCGAAACGATCGATACGGAAGCTTTAGATATTTGGGATAAACTTGTTAAACGTGTGAAACAAAGAAACCATCAGCTGATTACAAAAGGATACGGAGTTGAATCACGTATTACAATATCTGAAATTTCTAGATGGCTCACTTCATTTCTCTCTCATAATTTGGATAACAATGAAGAATATAAAGTTGATACATTTGATCCGAATCTAGGTGAAAGCCATAAGGTTATGAGACACAAAAGCTCTATCGAACAACCAATTCAACCTTTACCAACTATACCTATGTCAAACGTTGAGCAATATATTGTTCATGTTAATCATAGTTCGAAGCAACATAACGGTGGAGAAATCACAAAACAATTAGAAAAAATCATTCAAGTAAGTCAGTTCATGACAAAACCTGGACAAACTCAACTATCTATCTCATTTAGACCAGAACAATTAGGAGAAATGATGCTTCGATTTTCACAAATAAATGATGAAACAGTTGTAAAGATCGTTGTTACAACACAAGTAGCACAAAAAGCGCTTGAAGCGAATATTAACCAATTAAAACATCTGTTTATGCCTCATCAAGTGGTTATTGAAAGACAAGATTTAACGATCAACCAAGGCGTTGATATGAATCAAGATGCAGAAGATTTTGAGCAAAATGATCACGAACAACAACATAACCAATCAAAAGATCGTCGTGAAAAATCAAACCATCATTTTGAAAAAGAATTAGAACAATTTCTGAATGAGAAAGTGTAGGTGTCACAATGAACACAATAAATGAACCATCTTTATATTTAAATAGTCAACAAAAAGAACGTGTGCCAAGTCCAGAATTAGGAAAAGATGAGTTTTTAAAAATATTGATGACTCAATTACAAAACCAAGATCCCTTAAACCCAATGGAAGATAGAGAATTCATATCGCAAATGGCAACTTTCACAACTTTAGAACAAACGATCAATATGGCTAACTCAATTGATAAACTTGTTCAAAGTCAACTCATCTCTCCAGTTATCCAATATAGCCATATGATAGAAAAAATTGTAACATATCAACAATATGACGATCAGACAGGTCAACTAATTGGCGAAAAATCAAGCCAAGTCGTTGCTGTCAGTCAAAAAGATGGATGGGCTATTTTAGAATTGAAAAATGGAGACCGGGTTTATGCGGATGCTGTCATAGAAGTGAGAGATTCCATTAAAGGAAGTGAATAAAACAGCATTTAATCTTTCATAGAAAAGGTTATTTGAAAGAGATATACAGTGGGAAAAATAGCACAGCATATGTAATGGGCAAAACAACAAGGAATGACCCATTCGTTAGTTGTTTTAATAATTAAGATGCTACCTTTTAGTACGAAAAGTTGTAACTTCATTAGAATATATTAAGTAAATGATCGAATCTTTACAAATTTTATTGAAACAATTGTTATTTATGAATAAAGTGTCTGGACTTAACTGGGAAGATCATCTACTTTAAAATGACAGAAACAGTGAAAATAATGAAGAAGGAGACGGATAATATGTTACGTTCAATGTATGCTGGAATTTCAGGAATGAAAAACTTTCAAACAAAACTAGATGTCATCGGAAATAATATTGCGAATGTGAATACAGTTGGATATAAAAAAGGCCGTATTACATTTCAAGATTTATTAAGCCAAACATCATCAGGAGCAATGGCACCTACAGGAAATCGTGGTGGTGTAAATCCTGTTCAAGTTGGATTAGGTTCTCAAATTGGTACGATAGATACACTGCATACACAAGGCTTTCGCCAAACAACGAATCATCCACTAGATTTACAAATAGAAGGAGACGGCTATTTTGTTTTACAAACGCCGAACGGAAGAGCCTATACACGGGCAGGAAATTTCAATTTAGATCAAGATAATAATCTCGTTTCGGCTGATGGATATTATGTGTTAGATTCAAATGGTCAACAAATTACCATTAATAACGCAACGAGTATTAGTATTGAAAAGAATGGTTCAATTATTATTACAAATGACCAAAACCAGCCTGAAAATATTGGAACAATAGGTCTAGCAGTCTTTTCAAATCCGAGTGGATTAGAAAAAATCGGTGGAAATTTATATTTAGAATCAACAAACTCTGGTGCTCCTAATTTAACGAATCCTGAAGAGAATACAGCTGGATCATTAATTAGTGGTGCATTAGAGATGTCTAATGTCGATTTAGCTGAAGAATTTACAGAAATGATTACAGCACAGCGCGGTTTCCAGGCGAATACTCGAATTATTACAACGTCTGATGAAATTTTACAAGAATTGGTTAATTTAAAACGATAAATGATAAATAAGGAGGTAGTGGACCGGGATAATTGATATAAAAGGTAAAGTTCAGTATAGACGTATGATACAAAATAACTTGTTTTTTACATATTAACGATAAATGCAGAAATTTCAGATATTATATATCGAACTGTTTTGTTGACTATGTTATGTTGATTATTTTGTCCCGGTCTAACCAACTAAATATGATTCAATTGACACGCCTCAATGATGATCTATTTACACTAAATGCTTGTATGATTGAACAAATTCAGTCGCTTCCAGATACGACAATCACGCTTATCAATGGAAAAAAAATAGTTGTTAAAGAATCAGAACTAGAAGTCATACAGTTGACAACTGCATTTTATAAACAGATTGGACTAGCTCCATTTATTGAGAAGGCTGGTGATTCGGATGAATAAATTTTTAAAGATAATGTTAACATCATTCATTGGGTTAATTTTTGTAGTAGGTGTAGCTGTCGTCATCGTTTTATACATTCTTGACAAAGAAGAAACAAAGGAAGATGAAATGTCCATCAATGAAATTGTTGAATATTCATATGAAACGCCAGAAGTGACAACTGATTTGGATGACGGAACTTTTGTAAAAATTCAATTTCAAATTTTAACTGATGGAAAAAAAGCGAAAGAAGAATTAGAAAAACGTGAATTTCAAATAAAAAATATACTAATAAAAGAGCTATCTCATATGGACGAAGCACATTTTAAAGAAGGCTTATCAGATATCGAAGGTTTATTAAAAGAGAAATTAAATGAAGTAATGATTGATGGCAAAATTACTGATGTTTATACAATTAGTAAAATCACACAATAGATACATATTTAAATCGTTACTTTCTCCATATTGGAGGTGGGATTTTGGTTGATGAAGTATTATCACAAAACGAAATTGATGCACTTTTATCTGCACTATCTACTGGTGAAATGGATGCAGAAGAGTTAAAGCAAGAAGAAGAAAATAAAAAAGTTCGCGTTTATGATTTTAAACGTGCTTTGCGTTTTTCCAAGGATCAAATTCGAAGTATAGGGCGTATTTATGAAAACTATGCTCGACTGTTAACAACGTATTTGTCAGGTCAGTTAAGAACGTATGTACATATTGCAGTGGCATCTGTCGATCAATTACCATATGAAGAATTTATTCGTTCAATTCCTAAGATGACTATTTTAAATGTTTTTAGTATGGAACCATTAGACGGAAAAGTTATTATGGAAGTCAATCCAAATATAGCATACACAATGCTTGATCGTATGTTAGGAGGACAGGGAACGGATAAGGCTAAGGTAGATTCGTTGACAGAAATTGAAACGATTATTATGACACAGTTATTTGAAAAGACAAGCAATATTATGAAAGAAGCATGGTCTTCTCTCGTTGAGATTGATCCTAACTTAGAAGAATTTGAAAATAATCCACAATTTCTTCAAATGGTTTCACCAAATGAAACGGTTGTCGTTGTTTCTTTTAATACGACAATTGGAGACGTAAGTGGAATGATTAATATCTGTATTCCACACATGGTTCTAGAGCCAATCATACCGAAGTTATCTGTACATTATCAGATGCAGACGGAAACAAAAGCAAGAGATCCAGAAGCTTATGCGAAAATATCAGAAAATCTTAAACAATCAACTTTAGAATTAAAAGCAGTTTTGGGAGAGACTTCAATTAATATACAACAGTTTCTAAAACTAGACACTGGAGATTTCATTACGTTAAATCGTTCAATAGAAGAACCAATTGAGCTGAAATTAAATGATGTATCTAAATTTAATGTACAGATTGGTAAAGTAGGTCATCATGTGTCTGTTCAGATATTGGAAGAAATAGAAGGGGGAGAAGAGCATGATGGATGATGGTATGCTTTCTCAAGACGAGATTGATGCACTTTTAAATGTAGGATCGGATGATCATGAAGAAAATATTGACCAAGTGTTAACGAGTATTGAAGAAGACACAATTGGAGAAATAGGTAATATATCATTTGGAAGTTCAGCAACAACATTATCTACATTATTAGGTCAAAAAGTTGAAATAACGACTCCTAAAGTTTCAATCGTGAGTCGTTCGGAGATTGATGCGACGTTTAACTTTGAGCATGTATGCGTCTCAGTACAATATGTAGACGGATTTTCAGGAGATAATTTATTTGTTATTAAGACAAAAGACGCGGCAGTTATTGCAGATATTATGCTTGGCGGGACAGGAGAAAATCCAGAATCCGAATTAAACGAAATCCATTTAAGTGCTGTTCAAGAAGCAATGAATCAAATGATGGGTACAGCGGCAACAAGTATGTCAACTGTTTTTGAGAAGAAAATTGATATCTCTCCACCAAAAATAGAAACAAAAACAATGGATGAGTTAGAAAAAACGGATTCACTTGGTGATACCGAATCATTAGTCAAAGTGGCTTTTCAACTAAAAGTGGGTGATTTAGTTGACTCAAAAATTATGCAAGTCATTCCTCTTCCATTTGCAAAAGAAATGGCAAATGAATTACTAGAAATGTCGCAAGCGAAACAGGAAGTCAGTGAAACAAAAACTGTGGTAGACAAAAAGGAACCTGTCAAAATTGAAGAACGACCAATGAGACAAATGGAGAAAAAAGTCCAACAATCAACTCAGTTTATTGGACAACCTGTTTATACAGAGAATGCACAAGTCGAAAAAGCTGTGCTCTCAGAATTTCCAAATGTTCAATTAGAGCAACAAGAACAGAGAAATTTAGATATGCTATTAGATATTCCTTTAAGAGTGACCGTTGAACTTGGTCGTACAAAAAGAACAGTTAAAGATATATTAGGATTAACATCAGGTTCTATTGTTGAGCTTGATAAGCTAGCAGGTGAACCAGTTGATATTTTAGTAAATGAAAAATTAATTGCTAAAGGTGAAGTTGTCGTTATTGATGAAAACTTCGGAGTTAGAATTACAGATATTATGAATCAATCAGAACGAATTATGAATTTGAAATAGGGGGAGTCTTTCATGGGTAATAGAATTCTAATTGTAGACGATGCTGCTTTTATGCGTATGATGATTAAAGATATTTTAACGAAGAATGGTTTTGAAGTTGTAGGAGAAGCACAAGATGGTGCACAAGCTGTTGAGAAATATGAAGAGCTATCACCGGATTTAGTGACGATGGATATTACGATGCCAGAAATGGACGGTATTACCGCATTAAAGAAAATTAGGGAAAAAGATCCTGCTGCGAAAGTCATTATGTGTTCAGCTATGGGACAACAGGCAATGGTAATTGATGCTATTCAAGCAGGTGCGAAAGATTTTATTGTAAAGCCATTTCAAGCAGAGCGTGTTATTGAAGCTGTTCAGAAAGTTTTAGAATAGAAACGAGTGAAGAACGTGAGCCATAGAAGATGTACGATTATCACCATTCTAGGAACGATCATATTTAGCCTATTTCCAATGATTACTCTTGCAGAAACGAATGTAGAGGAATGGATAAATGAGGATAAAGTAGATGATTCACCACAAACAGAAACGTCTGAAAAAGTTGATGCAACAAAAGGGAAAGCAAGTTCGAAAAGCTTGCTCGCTGGTATTTTAAAAACAGTTTTTCTACTTGGCATGATACTCGTTCTCATTTATCTGTCGCTTCAATTAATCAATAAGAAAAATCGCTTATTTCAAAATTCAAATACATTAGAAAATCTTGGCGGTTTATCACTCGGTCAAAATAAATCGATTCAAATTATTCGAGTCGGTCAAAAAATATATCTCATTGGTATAGGGAATAATGTTCAATTACTACAAGAAATTAACGATGAAGCAACACGAAAAGAATTGCTTGATCGTGCTAATGAACAACGCCCCGAATTACCAGTTAATATGTTTAAGAATATAAAAAAGCAATCTAGAATAAAAGATAACAGTCTTTTCTCCACGATGTTTCAGGAAGAATTTAAAAAAATGAAACAACAGAGAGAAACGATTAAACAGCAGCAAGCTCAAGGGAAAGATATAAATGAATGATATGATAGAACTCTTTTCTAGTTCGAATCCAGAATCTATTGCGACATCTATTAAACTTTTATTATTATTAACAGTATTATCACTTGCACCGGCTATTTTAATTTTAATGACAAGCTTTACGAGAATTGTTGTTGTTCTATCGTTTGTTCGTACATCTCTTGCAACGCAACAAATGCCGCCGAATCAAGTGCTTATTGGGTTGGCGCTATTTATGACATTTTTTATTATGGCGCCAACATTTTCAAATATATATGATGACGCTTTAAAGCCATTATTTGATGATGAATTGACACTTGATGAAGCTTATAGTCGGGCAAGTGAACCGATGAAAGAATTTATGGCCCATCATACACGTCAAAAAGATTTGGCATTATTTATGAATTATCGTCAAATGGAAAAACCGGAATCAATTCAAGATATTCCACTTACAGCACTCGTACCTGCATTTGCGATTAGTGAGTTGAAGACGGCTTTTCAAATGGGTTTTATGATTTTTGTTCCATTTTTAATTATTGATATGGCAGTTGCCAGTGTTCTAATGTCAATGGGAATGATGATGTTACCACCTGTTATGATTTCATTACCATTTAAGATACTATTGTTTGTTCTTGTTGATGGTTGGTATTTAATTACCCATTCTATCTTATCCGGTTTTTAACATATATAAAGAAGGTGTACACGGTGACAACTGAATTTGTATTAGGATTAGCTGAAAAGGGGATTTGGACAATCATTCAAATTACTGGACCGCTTTTAATCCTTGCCTTATCTATTGGATTATTAGTAAGTATTTTACAGGCTACAACACAAATACAGGAACAAACATTAGCATTTATACCAAAAATTATCGCAGTATTAATAGGAATGGTATTTTTTGGTCCATGGATGCTATCTAAAATGGTTGAATTTACAATTGAACTCTATAAAAATATGAATTTATTTGTAGGGTAAGATAAGATGATAGAATTTATAAATATATCATTATTACCTGTGTTTTTATTAGTATTTGTCCGGATTTTGGCATTTTTTATCGTCATACCATTGCTTTCATATCGAACGATTCCGACACCTTTTAAAATAGGGATGAGCTTTTTTTTAACGTTAGTCTTAGTGATGACACTACCAACCACCACGCTTGATTTCGAATTTTCATACGTTCTACTCCTTTTAAAGGAAATTGTTATAGGTCTAATGCTTGGTTGGTTTAGTTATATGGTCGTATCTGCTGTGCAAATAGCGGGCGGGTTCATTGATTTTCAGATGGGATTTGCCATTGCAAATGTTGTTGATCCGCAAACAGGTGCCCAAAGTCCAATCATTGGACAATATTTTTATATGATTGCGCTCTTATTTTTATTATCGATCGATGGTCATCATTTGTTAATTGACGGTATCTATGGAAGCTTTCAAATGATACCAATTGATCAAATGATTACATTCAATCAAGAGTCTATAGTGATGTTTGTCATTCAAACGTTTGGCCAAATGTTTATTATTGCTTTTCAAATCGCTATACCGATTGTAGGTTGTTTATTTTTAGTCGATTTGGCATTGGGGATTATTGCAAGGACTGTACCGCAAATGAATGTTTTCGTTGTTGGATTACCATTAAAAATCTTTGTGAGTTTTATCGTGCTCTTTCTATTTATGTCACTATACATATCACTGTCTAAAAAGCTCTTTCAGACGATGTTTGAAACATTACACGGTTTGATGCAGCTCATCGGAGGTGTCTAAGCTGATAAGACTCGATTTACAATTTTTTGCAGGAGAAAAAACCGAAAAAGCAACTCCGAAAAAAAGGCAGGATGAACGTAAAAAAGGTAAAGTTGCTAAAAGTCAGGACGTCAATACAGGTATTTTACTACTGTTTTCATTCATTATTTTGTTCGTATTTGGTCCACATATTGTTGATGGGATGATGTCCTTGTATCATCATGCTTTCACTGAGAACATTCATCGAGATATTACAGAACAATCGATTCATGAGATTTTCACTAACTTAACGTTTATGGTAGCTAAATGGTTACTTCCGATTATGGTGATTGCAATTATCGCCGGTGTAGCTGCGAATTTATTACAAATTGGTTTTTTATTTACGACAGAACCATTGAAATTCGACTTAAAAAAAATTGATCCTATTCAGGGAGCAAAGCGAATTTTTTCAGTTCGTGCGTTTGTCGAATTGCTAAAATCATTATTTAAAATCATTATCATCGCCGCCATTACCTTTACGGTTATTTGGATCTATAAGGATGATATGATGATGCTCGCTTTTAAAGACGTATACGGTGCGACGGCGTTTTTTGGAAAAACAACGATCATCATGGGTATCTCTGCTTCCATCGGTCTTTTAGTATTATCAGTATTTGACTATGCCTATCAACGCTATGATTATGAGAAGAATATGCGAATGTCAAAGCAAGATATTAAAGATGAACACAAAAACATTGAGGGAGATCCATTAATTCAATCAAAAATTAAGGAAAAACAACGACAAATGGCGATGCAACGGATGATGAGTGATGTTCCAGAGGCAGATGTGATAATTACTAACCCAACGCATTATGCTATTGCACTTAAGTATGATGAAGAGAAAGCACCAGCTCCATATGTGGTAGCCAAGGGTACAGATTACTTAGCGCAAAAAATTAAGGAAATTGCAAAAGCCCATCGTGTGATCACAGTTGAAAATCGGCCACTGGCACGTTCTTTATACCATCAAACAGATATTGGTGAATGTATTCCAGAACAATTTTTTCAAGCCGTTGCTGAAGTGTTAGCCTATGTTTATCGTGTTGATCAAAAGCTAGGCAATAAGGGGAGAAATTGATGAAGGCTAAAGATTTATCAGTATTACTAGGTGTTATTTTAATTATTATTATGCTTGTTATTCCGTTACCAGGATGGTTATTAAGTGTTTTAATTTTATGCAATATCTCATTAGCACTTATTGTCATTCTAGTTTCAATGAATACACAAGAACCGTTACAATTTTCTATTTTTCCTTCTCTCTTGTTGCTTTTAACGTTGTTTCGGTTAGGGTTAAACGTATCAACAACAAGATCGATTTTATCTAAAGCTGATGCTGGCGGTGTCGTTGATACATTTGGAAGTTTTGTTATCGGCGATAATCCACTTGTCGGTTTTGTTGTTTTTATCATATTAGTCATTATTCAGTTTTTAGTTATTACAAAAGGGGCAGAACGTGTTTCAGAAGTGTCGGCACGGTTCACGTTAGATGCGATGCCCGGGAAACAAATGAGTATTGACGCTGATTTAAATGCCGGTCTTATTTCAGAGCATGAAGCAAGAGAAAGACGAGAAAAAGTTGAAAAAGAGGCTGATTTTCACGGTTCAATGGACGGTGCAAGTAAGTTCGTTAAAGGAGATGCAATAGCTGGAATTATCATCGTTTTAATTAACATTGTTTTTGGAATTATTATTGGTATGGTACAAATGGATTTATCATTTCAAGAATCCATAAATACATTTATGAGATTAACAGTAGGTGATGGATTAGTGAGCCAAATTCCGGCATTACTTATATCCACTGCCACCGGTATTGTTGTAACAAGAATATCTACCGAAGGAAATTTAGGTAGTGATGTGACAGAACAACTTTTACAATATCCGCGTCTTTTGTTTATCGCAGCAGGGACTATTTTTTTACTCGGTTTAACACCGATTAACTTTTTCTTAACGACATCAATTGCTAGTATTTTAGCTTTTTCAGGTTATTTATTAATGAAAAAACCGGAAAAAATGATAGAAGATACGATAGAAGAAGAGGAACAATTAGAGTCTGAAGCTATGAAAGCACCAGAGAATGTCGTTGAACTCATTAGTATGGATCCGATTGAATTTGAATTTGGATATGCACTCATTCCATTAGTAGATAAAAAACAAGGCGGAGACTTATTAGATCGTGTCGTCATGATTCGAAGGCAATTGGCTATCGAACTCGGTCTTGTCATTCCAGTCGTTAGGATTAGAGATAATATACAGTTAAATCCTAATGAATATCGAATTAAAATAAGAGGTAATGAAGTAGATAGAGGGGAATTATTATTGAATCACTATTTAGCTATGACACCTGACTTAGAAGATGATAGTATTGATGGAATTGATACGAGAGAACCGGCATTTGGATTACCTGCTAAGTGGATTAACGAAGAATTAAAAGATGAAGCTGAAATGTTAGGCTATACAGTGGTTGATCCACCATCTGTCGTTTCGACCCATTTAACGGAGATGATTAAAAAGCACGCCCATCAATTGTTAGGGCGACAAGAAACAAAACAACTCATTGACCATCTCAATGAAACTTATCCAATTTTGGTTGAAGAGGTTACTCCAGAGCCATTAGCAGTTGGAGATATTCAAAAAGTTTTAAGTAAATTACTAAAAGAAAACATATCAATACGTAATTTACCTGTAATTTTTGAAACATTGGCAGACTACGGGAAAATGACAAATGATCCAGATTTATTAACTGAATATGTAAGACAATCGTTGGCACCACAAATTACTTCACAATTAGTAACAGACAATGAACCATTAAAAGTTGTAACCGTATCTGGTAAGGTTGAAAAAGTCTTTGCTGAAAGTATACAGCGAACAGAGCATGGGAATTATTTGGCTATGGACACGGATATTCAGGAGCAAATTTTACACTCAGTGAAAGAACAGGTTGAGCAGCTATCAATCCAACAAGAAACACCAATTATCCTATGTTCACCGCCAATTCGAATGTATTTAAGACAACTTTTAGAACGCTTTCTTCCTCAAGTTGTTGTTTTGTCATATAACGAATTAGAACCACATGTCGAAGTACAAAGCATAGGGGTGGTGGATATGAATTGAAATTAAAAAAATTTGTTGTCGATAATATGCCAGAAGCGATACAACTCATCCGGAAAGAGCTCGGACCTGATGCGGTCATCTTAAAGTCAAAAGAGGTTAAAAAAGGTGGCTTTTTCGGCTTATTTCAAAAAAAGAAACTAGAAGTTATTGCTGGTCGGGATCCGCATCCGATTCAACATCATCAAACGAAACAGACAGTCAATCAGAAAATTCCACTCAAACAATCTGGCTCGATAGAGCATGATATTTTAAAGGAGATTAGGCAACTAAAAAATTATGTTCAAGATCAACCGAAATCTCAATCAGTGATTTTTCCAGATCCATATCAATCAGTCTATGAATATTTAATTTATCAAGAAATGGATCATCTTCATGCAGAAAATATTTTAAAAGCAATATTGGAAAAATATCATCTTAAACAAACAGACATTTCCAGAGATATCATAGGAGAAGAAGTTATCAATGAAATAGAACAAATCGTTCACCCATATATTGGTGAAGGAATTAACTATGATAAAAAAGTTGTTCATTTTGTAGGTCCAACAGGTGTCGGCAAAACGACAACATTAGCTAAAGTTGCAGCAACAAGCATCCTAGAGCATAAAAAAAAGGTCGCATTTATTACAACAGATACTTACCGAATTGCTGCTGTTGAACAGTTAAAAACATATGCAAAAATTTTAGATGCTCCGTTAGAAGTTGCATACACTGTAGAGGATTATAAGAGAGCACTAGATAAATTTAGAACGTACGATTTGGTATTAGTTGATACAGCTGGACGAAATTTTCGTGAGGACAAATATATTAAAGAATTAAAAAGTAGAATAAACTTCTATCAAGATATTGATGTTTATCTTGTGTTGTCTTTAACTGCTAAATCGAGTGATTTACGATATATCGGTGAGCAATTTGCTGATGTTCCTATCAAGGAATTAATTTTTACGAAATTAGATGAAACACGGCAATATGGTAGTATGATTTCATTTGCTTTAAAACAAAAGAAAAAAATAGCCTATATAACAGATGGACAAGCTGTCCCAGACGATATACTGGAGCCAACCGCAAGACAGATGGGCAAGCTCATTATGGAGGATTACATGAATGCATGATCAAGCTGAAAATCTACGTCAACAACTCGATTCGGCTAAACAACAGCCAATAGCAAAGACTATTTCCTTTGTAAGTGGCAAGGGGGGCGTAGGTAAATCAAATATCGCACTTAATATCGCATTAGAATTACAGAATAGAAAGAAGAAGGTCCTACTCGTTGATTTAGACATCGGAATGGGGAATATAGAAGTCATGTTAGGCTCACATGCTCCGTAT
The DNA here is from genome assembly GCF_014202495.1 of Cerasibacillus quisquiliarum. Lineage (GTDB taxonomy): Bacteria > Bacillota > Bacilli > Bacillales > Amphibacillaceae > Cerasibacillus > Cerasibacillus quisquiliarum. The sequence goes on from NZ_JACHHA010000003.1 coordinate 152,776, forward strand.
TCTATTGTTGATCTTATAGAGTCGCAATATCGGTTTCAAGATATTATACATCCCGGACCAAATGGATTGTCTTATATAGCTGGTGGGTCTAGCTTGATAGATATTTTTACGATGAATGAACATGATTTTTCTTTCTTTTATGAACAATATAATGATGCGATTAAACAATTCGACTATATTTTGTTCGATATGGGTGCAGGAATAAATGAATGGAGCGTGTCGTTTATTTTAGCTTCAGATGAATGTATTGTCGTTACGACACCTGAACCAACTGCGATAACGGATGCTTATAGTATGATTAAACATTTACTTCAAAGAAATACACAATTGCCGATTTCTATCATTATGAATCAGGTGTCTGAAGTTAAAAAAGGTGAAAAAATTGCCGAACAATTTCAACACGTCGTCGATAGGTTTTTAAACTATAAGGTTGCTATTAAGGGTGTTATTCCATATGATCCACTTGTCACAAAAGCTGTCGTTAAACAAATACCATATATATTATTAAATGAAAGAGCTCGAGCATCACAAGCCATTAAAAGGCTTGTTAACTTGTACACATCAAATGGAACGATAGATCAAGAAAAAAATAGTTCCCTTACATTTATCGATAAACTAAAAACGTTTATAAGAAAGAGGTAACCTCTATGACATCCATTAAGGTTGTACTTATTATACATTCAACGGAAGTATTACATATGGTTTTAAAATCTCTTTCAAAACAAGAAGTGGAAGTTGTTACTGTTGCTTCTAATGGTGTTGAAGGGTTTAACAAAGTGATGACATATTCACCTGATGTTGTTTTACTTGATTTAGATATTCCAGCAATGGATGGTAAATACGTCGTAGAGAATATATTAGCTAAACAGTTTTGTCCAATCATCGTATTAGGTAACGACACGTCAAATGGTCGTATAGCGATAGAACAGGCATTGGACGCAGGGGCTATGAACTATGTTAAAAAACCTATTGAAACAAATCGGCATACATTTGAAATGTTTCAGACGGAACTGATAAAGCATGTTCTATCATGTAATGAATCAATGCTAAAAGAGAGAAACACGGATGTAGCTAAATCGAACTATACACCAAACATGAAGGAAAACAATAAACGGAGTCAATCACTTATTGTCATTGGTACATCAACAGGAGGCCCGCGAGCACTACAAAACATTTTAACGAATTTACCAGATGACTTTCATACACCTATTTTAATTGTTCAACATATGCCACAAGGATTTACGAGATCGTTAGCAAAGCGTCTTAATCATCTGTCTTCAATTCATGTAAAAGAAGCTGAAGATGGTGAGGAGATTAAAGAACAGACAGCTTATATAGCCCCTGGTGGACAGCATATGGTAATCCAATCAATTGGTACAAAACAAATTGTCCAGCTAACAGATGAGCCATTGGATTGTGTACACCGTCCGTCAGTTGATGTCTTATTTACTTCAGTAGCTCATATAGAGAAAGTGAATAAAATTGCTGTCATTCTTACTGGAATGGGTAAGGATGGTAGTGAAGGCATTGTTCAATTAAAAAAGCATGATGCACAATCCATTATCATCAGTCAATCAAAAGAAAGTTCAACTGTTTATGGGATGCCAAAAGCAGCGATTGAAACAAATCTTGTTGATTATACCGTGCCACTTAATCAAATTAGTCGAATGCTCGTTCAGTTAGTTAAAAAAATTGGGGGGAATTAAAAATGGATACAAACCAATATTTAGCTATATTTATTGATGAAAGTACTGAACATCTTAACACAATGTCTGATTATATGTTGGAGTTAGAAAAAAATCCATCTGATAAATCAATCATTGAAGAAATCTTTCGCGCTGCTCATACATTAAAAGGGATGTCAGCTACAATGGGATATAATGATATGGCTGACTTAACTCATAAACTCGAGAATGTTTTTGATGCCATTCGCTATGATAAGTTAAGTGTGCAAGTTGACATGATGGACGTATTATTTGAAGTGCATGAACAATTATTAGCAATGGTTGAAGATATTGCAAGTGGCGGCACAGGTGAACAAGATATTTCACATTTAGTAAATAAATTAGATAAATTAGAAAAAGGAGCGCAAGTCGATACATCTTCAGAATCATCAGCACAAGGAGAAAAAGGAAATGCGAAGGTGCAAAATGAACGATCGATGAGTAATTTAGATGAATTTGAACTATCCATTCTAAACGAGGCTTCTGAACGAGGATTTAGTAACTATGAAATAACTGTGCAACTGAATGAAGATTGTTTACTTAAAGCAGCACGAACATTTATGGTATTTGAAGTTCTTGAAAAGCATGGAGAGATCATAAAGTCAGATCCACCTGTTAATGATTTAGAAGAAGAGAATTTTGATTTTCAGTTTAAAGTGCTATTTATTACAAAGTATCCTAAAGATGAATTGAAGAAAAAATTGAAGAAGATTTCTGAAGTTAGTCATATCATTATCAATCCATTTTCAACGAAAACGTATAAAAAAGCGCAAGAAAAACTTGAAACGGATAATAAGGCGATAAAGGAAAGGAATAAAACGGACGAAAAGTCAATACCTAATCGTTCAGGTAGACAAGTTTCTAAGACGATTCGTGTTAATATTGAACGTCTTGATATTTTGATGAATTTATTTGAAGAACTCGTTATTGACCGCGGACGTTTAGAACAAATCGCAAGTGAATTAAATCATCAAGAGTTACAGGAAACGGTTGAGCGTATGACAAGAGTGTCAGGCGATTTACAAAATATTATTTTAACAATGCGAATGGTACCTATTGAACAAGTATTTAGCCGCTTTCCACGTATGATTCGCAAATTAAGTCGAGAAATGGAAAAAGATATCGCAATTGATATTATTGGAGCGGAAACGGAACTAGATCGAACAGTTATTGATGAAATTGGAGATCCGTTGGTTCATTTATTACGTAATGCAGTAGATCACGGAATAGAAAAACCAGAAGAAAGAAGAAGAAAAGGAAAGCCAGAACAAGGAACGATTCAACTGAAGGCTTACCATAGTGGAAACCACGTATTCATTGAAATCACAGATGATGGAGCTGGAATTAACCGAGAGAAAGTATTAAAGAAAGCGATAGAGAATGGCATCATACATGAAAGCCAAGCACATTCTTTAAAAGACCAAGAAGTATATGAATTAATTTTAGCTAGTGGCTTTTCAACGGCTGAAGTTGTATCAGATGTATCTGGACGTGGTGTCGGTCTAGATGTCGTTAGGACTAAAATAGAATCGTTAGGTGGTCGCGTATCAATAGATTCAGAGCAAGATAAAGGATCCATTTTTTCAATCCAACTTCCATTAACTTTATCTATTATGTCTGTTTTATTAATAGAAATAGAAAATGAAACATACGCCATTCCATTATCTTCAATTATTGAAACAGCAATCATTGAGAAAAAACAGATTTTATCTGCTCATCATAAGAAAGTGATTGATTTTCGGGGTAATGTTGTCCCACTCGTATTTTTAAAGGACATTTTTAATGTACCAAAATACTCTGATTATGAAGAAGATGAGTATGAATCTATTGTCATTGTCAAAAAAGGTGATAAAATGGCAGCTCTTGTCGTTGATTCTTTTATTGGACAACAAGAAATCGTATTAAAATCATTAGGAAAATATTTACAAGATGTCTTTGCTATTTCAGGAGCAACGATATTAGGTGATGGTCAAGTAGCACTCATAATTGATACGAATGCTTTAGTAAAATAAATCGTGAGAGGAGATATTGTTGATGGAGTATACAGAGTTAGAAGATAGAAAAGTTATCGTCTTCCAGTTAGGTGAAGAAGAATATGTCATACCGGTACGCCATGTTGGTGGAATTGAGCGTTTGCATCCTATTACTAGAGTACCAGGAACAGCCAACTATATTAAAGGCGTTATTAATTTACGTGGGGTTGTTACACCGATTATTGATTTAAGGACTCGCTTCGGTATGGAATCTATTCAATATAATGAAGCTACTAGAATCATCATTGTTCATGTGAATGAAATAGAAGTAGGCTTTATTGTCGATGGTGCAAATGATGTGATTGATTTACCAGATGAAGCGATCGAACCATCTCCAGACGTTATTGGAACAGAAGTATATGATTATATTCGAGGTGTTGCCAATCTAAATGAACGTTTACTAATCTTATTAGATTTAGAAAAAATCTTGACAGAACAAGATATCGAAAGAACGCAACAAATATCTCGGATGGAAGGTTAGAAATATGGATACATTTTTAACTTCGATTCAAGAAGATATATTACGTGAAATTGGTAATATAGGAGCGGGTAATGCAGCAACTTCTTTGTCACAACTATTGCGAAAGAAAATAGATATGGAAGTGCCATCAATTCGGATTGTTGCACTTAACGAACTGATTGAACAGATAGGTGGACCTGAACAAATTATTGCTGCCACGGTCTTTCGAGTAGAAGGAGATGCTCCTGGTACCGTTTATTTCATCATGGCATTAAAAGAAGCGGAAAATTTAGTCCATGAAATATTACAAGATGATATAGCAATTTTTGATCCTGAAACGATGCGACAAAATGAAATGGCTATCTCGGTATTAAAAGAAATTGGAAATATTTTAACTGGTGCGTATCTTTCGGCGTTATCTGACTTTACTAGACTTGATATGCGTCCATCAATTCCTTACTTAGGCATTGATATGGCTGGCGCGGTAATAGTTGACGGCTTATTAGAATTATCTCACGTTATTGACTATGCATTAATTATTGACACGAAAATAAGCAGTCATGAACCGACTAATGGGATTAAGGGACAGTTTTTCTTTATTCCAGATGCTGACTCATTTAATAAGCTCTTTACATCATTGGGGATTAACGAGTATGAGTAAGTACCAGCAAATTATTAAAGTCGGTATAGCCGATTTAAATATCGTTAAAGCTCCGGATAAAATTCGCACCTCTGGATTAGGATCATGTGTAGGAGTTGTCATTTACGATGAAAAAATGAAGCTTGGTGGGCTAGCTCACATCATGTTGCCAGATTCACAGCAAGCGAAATTGGTAAATAAAAACAATTATAAGTATGCCGATACAGCCATTAAGATACTAGTTGAAAAAATGGTTTTACAGGGAGCAATGCCGTATAGATTACGAGCTAAGATCGCTGGTGGAGCGCAGATGTTTAAGTTTAATAATGGAAATGACATGATGCGAATTGGTCCAAGAAATATTGAAGCTGTAAAACAAACATTAGCCAAGTATCGAATACCAATTATAGCTGCTGATGTTGGCGGTAGTAGTGGTAGAACAATTGAATTTGATCCAGAAACGAAGCAATTGAAAATACGAACGGTAAATAAAGGTGAAACTTTTATATAAGTTCTATATATAGAGAGGAGTATCATTATCGTGTCAACTCATTTATCTTCTCTAGAGGAAAAACTGTGGGATAATTTCTTAGCAAATAAGAATGGCGATGCAGCAAGTCGGTTAATAGATAATTATATGTATCTCGTCCATTTTCACGTAGAGAGAATTGCAACTCATTTACCACCTAACGTTTTAAAAGATGATTTAATCAGTTATGGAATGGTTGGTTTATATGATGCGATTAAGAAATTTGAACGTAAGCGTGGCTTAAAATTTGATACATATGCTTCTTTCCGGATCAGAGGAGCTATTATTGATGGATTGCGAAAAGAGGACTGGGTTCCACGATCTATGCGAGAAAAAATGAAAAAAATCGATGAGACATCACGCATATTAGAGCAAAAATATGAGAGAGAGCCAACCGCAGAAGAAATAGCTAAAGAGGTCAACATGACCGTTGATGAAGTTGAAACGGTCATGCGTGATACACTCTTTTCTAATATCATGTCGATTGATGAACAACCAAATGATCATTATACGGATCAAAAAGAAGGTATTGGATATGCAATACCTGATAACAAAGTCATTCAACCAGAAGAAAAGCTCTTAATGGATGAGTTACTTGATGACCTTGAAAAAGCTTTGCAAACATTAAATAAAAATGAGCAATTAATTATTAATCTCTTTTATCATCATGAATTGACGTTTACTGAGATAGGTAAAATATTAGATTTAACGACGTCACGTATTTCCCAAATCCATAAGAAAGCGATTTTTAAATTAAATAAAGTCCTTTTAAAAGTAATTGAACACGGTTAACACATTATTATAAAGGAGCAAAATGGCATGGAGGATATGAAATCTCATTTCTTTATTAAATATACACGTGACCGCATGCAAGCTGAACTCCATTGTAAACAAGATTTTACAAACCATCCTAAGCGAATAACTGAAACTGAATTAATGCAGTTTCTAAATAAAAATCAAATCAAACATGGTGTGATTGAAAAACATGTGAAACAACTCATTGAAGACATATCTAGCATCAACTTTCCTATATTAATTGCAAAAGGAACGTATCCTGAACATGGAAAAGATGGAACAATTACCTATACATGTCCGACAACAGAACAAATCAAGGAACGTGATGAATGGAACTTTCGCGATGTGATGCAAATTCCAATGGTTAAAAAGGGTGATCAATTAGCTGTTATAACGCTACCTACAAAAGGGAAAAATGGTATGGATATATTTGGTAATCTCGTTCCAGCAAAAATGGGTAAGCCTGTTTTATGTCGCGCTGGGAAAAACGTTACCTTTAATGAAGAAAATCTATCTTTTTATGCAACTGCTTCCGGACAAGTTAATGTAGCGAGTAACTCAATCCATGTTCATGAAGTATACGAAGTACACGAATCATTATCAATGAAAATTGGTAATCTTGATTTTAATGGTTCTATTATTATACATGGTGATGTCCCATCAGGCTATACAGTTCGAGCGGCAGGTGATATTAAAATATACGGTATGGTTGAAGCAGCAGAGATTGTTAGCGGTGGCTCAATTTATATTTCAGAAGGCATAGCCGGACTCAAAACTGGAAAGATCGAAGCAGCAGAGGATGTTCATATTGGATATGTTAATCAAGGACAAGTTAAATGTGGGCGAGATTTATTTGTTGAAAATTCTATTCTACATAGCCATTGTTTAGCTAAAAATACTGTTTATTGTAAACAAGGAAACATTATAGGTGGTCATGTCAGTGCTGAGCGAAAAATAGAAGTAAATGATGTCGGAAATCGAATGAATACTAAGACTGTTATATATTTAGGACCACAGACATCGGAATTAGATTTAAAGACATTATTATCTAAGCGAAAAAAAGCAGAAGCGACCGTTAAACAACTCGAGCTGATAGGTCAAAAGATCATTCAGTCAAAAGATCAAATGAATCCTAAACAGCTTAAACTCATGTTAAGCAAACAACAACATTCACTTAAAAAAACGAAACAACAGATAGATGATATGAATAAGAAAATAGTTGAATTAACACCAACAGAAGATACCATTAACAAAGAAGTTATTGTAAGAAATAAGCTTTACGCAAATACGATGTTAATTTACGGAAAATACAGGCATACCGTTGATAAAAATTATGAACATGTGAAAGTAACGTGGGATCATAACGAATTTAAATTCCAACCTTTATAAAGGGTGTGATTGAAATGAGTTTAAAATCGATTGAGATGCAAGTCGCTTTACCACGTACTCAAAACGCAGGAAAATCATTAGATCATATGCAAAAGCAACACCAACAATTTCAAGACACATTAGCACAAAGTCAACTAAAAAAAGAAAAGTTAAAGCAAAAACAAGTACAAACCTCTAGTAAAGTTCGTAATCCGGTCACAAAAGATGAAGAAAAGCAGAATCCAAAAGACAAACAATCGTCAAAAAAGCAACATCTCAAACGTCTAAAACAATCATTTACTAAGCATCCCTATTTGGGAAACAAGATCGATTTAATGAAGTAAGGAGAAGACAATGACCTTTTTTCTGTTAACGATTAGTTTTTTGTTACATGTGATTTCGTTTTATTTAATCTACCATCTATATGTAACAAATAAACAAAAGGAACATAAAGATTATAATAAAATTACTCAAGTATTTGATACTTACTTACAAGAAATAAAAGATGAAAATAATCGACTTTTATCATATCACAAAGAACGTCAAGGTGAGACTGTTGAAGCTAACAAAGAACAGGAACAGTTAACGTATAAAAGTAATCATCTGTTACAACCTAAAACAGACTCAAATCATTTAACTGATTTAATAAATAATAATAAAACGAATGATTCAGTAGAAACTTCAATACATGCAAAAGTATTGGCGCTCTATCAAAGTGGTATGGATGTTGAAGAGATTGCTAAAAAATTGAATTGTGGTAAGACAGAGGCAGAATTAATTATTAAGTTTTATAGTTAATGACGATTTAATGCTTGCTTGACGTCATTTGTTATGGTATAGTATTTTTGGTGTAACGCAATGTCTAGTATCTTTCATAGACATTTATAAATACACACGTTTACGGATTTGTTACTCGGTGCCAGGTAACTGGTCGGTTAACAAACAGGATGTAGACGGAGGAATAAAACCAATTAGGAGGATTACAATGTCAATTATTTCAATGAAACAGCTGTTAGAAGCTGGCGTTCATTTCGGACACCAAACACGCCGTTGGAATCCGAAAATGAAGAAGTATATTTTCACTGAACGTAATGGTATTTACATTATTGACTTACAAAAAACAGTCAAAAAAGTAGAACAGGCGTATAACTTTGTTAAAGATATTGCAGCTAATGGAGGTACAGTCTTATTTGTCGGTACAAAAAAGCAAGCACAAAATACTGTCAAAGAAGAAGCGATTCGTTCTGGAATGTACTATGTTAACCAACGTTGGTTAGGTGGTACTTTAACAAACTTTAAAACAATCCGCAAAAGCATTAATCGCTTAAAATCAATTGAACGAATGGAAGAAGACGGCACGTTTGATGTTCTACCTAAGAAAGAAGTTGTTGATTTATTAAAAGAAAAAGCACGTCTTGAGAAATTTCTCGGCGGCATTAAAGATATGAAAAAACTTCCAGATGCTATTTTTGTCATTGATACACGTAAAGAGCGTATCGCCATAGCGGAAGCACGCAAGCTAAATATCCCGATTATCGGTATTGTTGATACAAACTGTGATCCTGACGAAGTGGATTACGTTATCCCAGCAAACGATGATGCAATTCGTGCTGTTAAATTATTAACATCTAAGATGGCAGATGCTATTCTTGAAGTGAAACAGGGCGAAGAATTAGATGAAGTGGAAGCTAAAACTACTGAGGAAGAAGTAGTTGAAGAAGTAGTTAATACAGAAGAAAAAGTAGAAACAACACAAGAGTAATGATGAAAGGTGATAAGGGGGAATACCTTTTATCACTTTTTTTAAAGATATGATTCCTTTTTAAAAAATGGAACAGGATAATAACAAGGGAGGATTTAACAAATGGCAATAACAGCTAAAATGGTTAAAGAATTACGTGAAAAAACAGGTGCAGGTATGATGGACTGCAAAAAAGCACTTGTTGAGACAGACGGAAATATTGATGCTGCTGTTGATTATCTACGTGAGAAAGGTATCGCAAAGGCAGCAAAGAAAGCAGATCGTATTGCTGCTGAAGGGGCTACATATGTGGAAGTTGATAACAATACAGCTGCACTATTAGAAGTAAACTGTGAGACAGATTTCGTTACAAAAAATGATCAATTCCAAAAACTACTAGCAGAACTCGGAAAACATATCGTTTCCCAAAAGCCAGCAACTGTTGAAGAGGCTTTACAGCAAAAACTTCACGGTGAAGGGGATACGGTTGAGACGTATATCAACTCAATGATTGCAACAATTGGTGAGAAAATTTCTCTTCGTCGCTTTGAAATTATGAACAAAACAGATAACGATGTATTTGGTTCATATCTCCATATGGGAGGACGTATTGGTGTATTAACGCTTATTGAAGGTACTAAAGATGATGAAGTTGCGAAAGATATCGCTATGCATGTAGCAGCTTCTAACCCACGTTACGTATCTCGTGATGATGTTCCAGAAGAAGAAGTGAACCACGAACGTGAAATTTTAAAAACACAAGCATTAAACGAAGGTAAACCAGAGCATATTGTAGAAAAAATGGTTGAAGGCCGTCTAGGTAAATTTTTTGAAGAAATTTGTGTTCTTGATCAACCATTTGTTAAAGATCCTGATGTTAAAGTTAAGAAGCATGTTGCCAATCATGGCGGAACTGTAAAAGCATTTGTTCGCTATGAAGTTGGTGAAGGTATGGAGAAACGTGAAGAAAACTTTGCCGAAGAGGTTATGAGTCAAATTAAAAAATAAGTTATAGGGAACACGATGTTCCCTATTCTTGTATTACATCTATTATAATATTGCTATGGAGGTTATTATGACAACAGCTTGTTACCGCAGAATTGTATTGAAATTAAGTGGAGAAGCCCTAAGTGGCAATCAAGGATATGGAATTGAGCCAAAAGTGATTCAATCAATCGCCAATCAAGTTAAAGAAGTGGCTGATTTAGGTGTTGAAGTTGCCATCGTCGTGGGCGGTGGAAATATTTGGCGTGGAAAAGTCGGTAGTGAAATGGGGATGGATCGTGCTACTGCGGATTATATGGGAATGCTTGCTACTGTTATGAATTCTTTAGCTTTACAAGATGCATTGGAAAAGATCGGTATTCCAACACGTGTTCAGACATCTATTGAAATGCGTCAAGTAGCTGAACCATATATAAGAAGAAAAGCTATACGTCACTTAGAAAAAAAGCGTGTTGTCATATTCGCTGCAGGTACTGGAAACCCATATTTTTCTACAGATACGACAGCTGCATTACGAGCGGCGGAGATCGAAGCAGAAGTTATTTTAATGGCTAAAAATAATGTTGATGGTGTCTATACTGATGATCCAAAAACCAATAAAAACGCACAGAAATACGATAACTTATCATATTTAGACATGTTGAATGAAGGATTAGGTGTCATGGATTCAACAGCGTCTACGCTTTGTATGGATAATGATATACCTTTAATTGTCTTTTCGATTACAGAAGAAGGGAATATTAAACGTGTCGTTCAAGGCGAAACAATTGGAACAACGATAAGGGGGAATTAAAATGAGTTCGGAAATTTTTAAATCAATGCGTGAAAAAATGGAGCAAGCGATTCAAGCATTTACAAGAAACATTGCTACTGTACGTACCGGAAGAGCTAATCCAAGTATTCTTGATAATGTCCTTGTTGATTATTATGGAGCAGCCACGCCTCTTAATCAATTAGCAACGATTTCGACGCCTGAAGCAAGACTTTTATCTATTACACCCTATGATAAATCTGTTATCAGCGACATAGAAAAAGCGATTCAAAAAGCCGACCTAGGCTTATCACCATCTAGTGACGGTCATGTTATTCGCATTAATATTCCCGCATTAACAGAGGAACGTAGAAAAGAATTGGTTAAGATTGTAGGAAAGTACGCAGAAGAAAGTCGTATTCAAATCCGTAATTTCCGCCGAGAAGCGAATGACGAATTGAAAAAATTAGAAAAGAGCGGCGATATTACTGAAGACGAATTACGAACTTATCAAGATGATGTTCAAAAAGAGACAGACAAATACATTGCTAAAATCGATGAATTATTGAAAGAAAAAGAAGCAGATATTATGGAAGTTTAATTTGAATATCTTCTGTTTTTAATAGAGCCCTCTTTGTATAAGGGGGCTTTTGTGTTATTATTGGCTAGCGGAGATTAAAACAAATAGATGATATCATTTAATTACAAATTTATCATACAAACTTAATTCGTAATGTACTATAATAAGATGTATATAACGATTCATTAAATCATATCAAATGTTATAAGATGTATTCCGCATTTAATTCAATAATAATCGGAGGACAAATTATGTCAATTAGACTTCCTTTTTTAAAAAAGAAAGATAGAGAACAATTATATAAAGTGGATCAACTTAAAAATATCCCTTTCCATGTTGCTATTATTATGGACGGAAATGGGAGATGGGCAAAAAGACGGGGATTTCCCCGAGTCGCAGGACATAAAGAAGGTATGGAGGCGACACAGCGTGCAGTGCGTGCAGCGACGAAATTTAACGTTAAGATTTTAACATTATTTGCATTTTCAACGGAGAATTGGAAACGACCGACTTCTGAAGTGGATTTTTTAATGCGTCTCCCTAAAGAATATTTACATATATATTTACCTGAGTTACTGGAAAAGAATGTTCGTATTGATACAATTGGTGATTTAGCTCATTTACCAAAACATACACGAGAAGCAGTTGAAAGTGCTAAAGAACAATCAAAAGATAATGATGGCATGTTACTTAATTTTGCAATAAATTATGGTTCACGATTGGAAATCGTGCGTGCCGTAAAACAATTAGTCAAAGATTATCAAGATAACGATATGATGAACAAAATAGCTGATTTAGATGAAGATATATTTTCCAAATATTTGTATACAAATGGATTGAATGATCCAGACTTACTTATACGTACAAGTGGAGAACAGCGATTAAGTAACTTTTTACTATGGCAGTGTGCATATTCAGAGTTTTATTTTACAGATGTATTATGGCCTGATTTTACAGAAGAGGTATTTTACAATGCATTGCTTGATTATCAAAAAAGAAAAAGGCGCTACGGCGGAATTTAAGGTTGTGTCATAAAGATGAAAAAACGGATTATTACAGCGATTATTGCATTACTTATATTCGTCCCAATATTAATTTACGGAAAGCTTCCTTTTATCATTTTGACCTATTTGATGGCATCTATTGGTTTGTATGAATTACTACGGATGCGTAACATATCGCTAGGTACATTTCCAGCGATTATAACTTTAGTTTTTTTATGGTTTTTATTGTTGCCAAATACGGTCGAATTACACTTAACTAAAATAGATATTGTTATTGTATATATTATTATTATGCTGTTTTACACGGTTCTTTCTAAGAATCGCTTTACATTCGATGAAGTGGGCTTTACATTAATAGCGATGCTTTACTTGACAATTGGCTTTTTCTTTTTTATGGAAACCCGTTTACAAAGTCTAGCTTACGTTTTTTATCTATTGATTGTTGTATGGTCAACGGATACAGGAGCATATTTTACCGGACGTGCTTTAGGTAAGCGTAAACTGTGGCCAGATATTAGTCCAAATAAAACAGTTGCAGGTGCTATAGGTGGTATCCTATTTGCTTGTGTGTTTGGTTATATTTTCCAAGTTATTCACCCATTACCTATACCGAAACATTTGATGTTAACTGCAACAGTATTTTTATCTATGGCAGGCCAAATTGGTGATTTAGTTGCTTCAGCTTATAAAAGGCATTATGATGTAAAAGATTCAGGAAAATTACTACCAGGTCATGGAGGAATTCTTGACCGAATGGATAGTTTATTATTTGTGTTTCCTATATTTCATATTATTTATGTTTTGCTGTAAAATAGTAAGAGATTATCGTTGAACAATAATGTGTTCTCGATAATTCAAACAAAAGATGTATTAAATATCAATGATTGCAAAAGGAAGGTGCCGGCATTGAAAACGATATTGGCTTTTATTTTCATGTTTGGTCTACTCGTTTTTATTCATGAGTTTGGCCATATGATTTTTGCAAAACGTGCAGGAATGCTTGTACGTGAATTTGCGATAGGGTTTGGGCCAAAAATATTTTCCTTTAAAAAAAATGAAACCGTCTATACAATTCGTCTTCTTCCAATGGGAGGATATGTAAGAGTTGCAGGAGAAGATCCAGAAATTATCGAATTAAAGCCTGGTCATCATATCGGGCTAGAATTTAATCATGAAGGTAAAGTAAATAAAATAATTGTTAATCATAAAGAAAAACATCCGAATGCTCGCGTGATTGAAGTTGAACATGTTGATTTAGATCATCGCCTAGTCATTGAAGGCTATGAATTAGATGATCATGAAGAAAAACATGTATTTTCAGTAGATGAGAAAGCATTTTTTATCATGGATGAAAATGAAACACAAATTGCACCATATGATCGACAATTCGCATCAAAAACAGTTGGACAACGTGCTATGCAACTATTTGCAGGTCCAATGATGAACTTCCTTTTAGCAATTGTCATTTTCTTCGTTCTAGGTTTTACACAAGGTGTACCTGTAGAACAAGCAAAGATAGACCAAATACAGCCAGGGAGTCCAGCTGAACAAGCCGGATTTAAAAATGGTGATGAAATAATTAAAATCAACGGTACAACAATTGAAAGCTTTACCGAATTTCAAATCATTGTACGTGAAAATCCAGAAACAGAATTAGCGATGACTGTTCAACGAGACGATGAACAAATTGAACTATCTGTTACTCCTAACGCTGTCTATATTGAAGAAATTGATGAAGAATTCGGACAGATTGGCGTTTATCAAGCATTTCATAAATCTGCTGTCGGCACCGTTAAATATGGCTTTACAAAAACATATGAAATAACAACATTAATCTTAACGAACTTGGGAAAGTTAATTACAGGGCAATATTCTATTGATATGTTGTCAGGACCTGTCGGCATCTATGATGCAACAGATCAAGTCGTTAAATCAGGTATATCTAACTTTTTTATGTGGACGGCTATTTTAAGTATTAATTTAGGAATTATTAATCTCGTACCACTTCCAGCTTTGGATGGTGGTAGGCTACTTTTTATTGCTATTGAAGCTGTTAGAGGAAAACCAATCGATCCTCAAAAAGAGGGACTTGTTCATTTCATAGGCTTTGCTATGCTTATGTTATTGATGATTATCGTAACATGGAATGATATTCAAAGATTATTTTTATAATGTTCATGTGTTTAGGACACCCTTGTCAATTAGAAGACAAGGGTTCACCTATTTAAAGCACAGGGGGAAAAAACATGAGTATATCGAATAATGATAAAATGAAAATTCTATTAGAGCAAATCGACTTGTCTCATTTAGAACAAACATACTTTAAACATTCTAAACTAAAACGACTCGATGTATTTAAACAAAAAAAGCTTTGGCATTTTCACATTGAAATAGAGCGTCTATTACCATTTCATATATATGAAACTTTTTCATCTGCTATTAAAAAGTCATTTCAAAGCTTTACACAAGTTACATTTACCTTTTACACTAAATCAAATCAGTTCGACGTCGAACAAATAAAGGAATATTGGAAACATTTCACACAACAGACAGCCTTATCTCCTGCTTACAGAGAACTTATTCTACATCAAAGACCAAGAATAGAAAATCAAAAAATTACAATTCAAGCTCGAAATAAAGCTGAAGCGGTAGCAATTAAAAAAAGACTTGAAAATGAATTTCAGACGTTTTGTAAAAAAATTGGTGCACCAATTTTTTCTTTAGATGTACAAGTTGCTAATCAAGATTTGAATATTCGTAAATTTAAAGAAGAACAAGCATTACAGGATCAAGAAATCGTGCTTAAAACGATTCGTCAAAAAGAAAAACGTGAAAAAGATAAACAAAATTTAGAGAAAAATCGTATGTTTACGATTGGTTATCAGATTAACGATGAACCGATACAAATGGAAAATATTACCGAAGAGGAACGGCGAGTTACTGTACAAGGATACGTTTTTGCAGTCGATATTCGAAAATTACGTTCAGGACGTAGTTTACTCATTGTTAAAGCAACCGATTATACAGATTCATTAACGATCAAAATGTTTTCTAGAGGAGATGAAGATGCTGAGAATTTCAAACAATTAAAAAAAGGTATTTGGATTAAAGCACGTGGAAGTATTCAAACAGATATGTATACGAATGAATTAACGATGATGGCTAATGATATGAATGAGATTAAGGTAGCCGCTCGAGTCGATACAGCACCGAAAGATAAAAAAAGAGTCGAATTACATGCACATACGACAATGAGTCAATTAGATGCAGTTGTGTCTCCTAGTCGCCTGATTGAACAAGCGGCAAAATGGGGACACCCAGCAATTGCAATAACAGATCACGCTGCAGTACAAGGGTTTCCAGAAGCACATCATGCAAGTGAAGAACATCATATTAAAGTCATTTACGGTGTTGAAGCGAACCTTGTCGATGACGGCATCCCGATTGCTTATAATGAGAAAGATATAGACCTTCAAAATGCAACATATGTTGTATTTGATGTTGAAACAACAGGGTTATCAGCTGTTTACGATACAATTATCGAGCTTGCTGGTGTAAAAATACATCGTGGAGAAATCATTGATCGCTTTGAATCGTTTGCTAATCCACATCATCCGTTATCACAAACAACTATTGATTTGACTGGCATAACAGACGATATGGTGAAGGATGCACCAGAAATAGATGAAGTTTTAAAAGATTTCCATGCTTGGGTTGGCGATAGCATCCTTGTTGCTCATAATGCGAGTTTTGATATTGGTTTTATAAATCAAGGATATAAACGGATCAACTATGATAAAATTACCCAGCCAGTTATTGATACGTTAGAATTAGCACGTTTTCTATTTCCAGAATTAAGAAACCATCGCTTAAACACGTTGTGTAAACATTTAAATATTGAACTTACCCAACATCATCGTGCGATATATGACGCTGAAGCAACTGGCTATTTATTGTGGAAATTCGTTGAAAAATTATTAGAATTGGAGATTGTAAACCATAATCAACTGAATAACCATATGGGTAAGGGGGATGCTTATAAACGCTCTCGACCATTTCACTGTACCATTCTCGCTAAAAATGAAACAGGATTAAAGAATCTTTATAAACTTGTATCATACTCACATATTGATTACTTTTATCGAGTGCCAAGGATACCACGTTCTTTACTTGAAAAACACCGTGAAGGTCTATTAATTGGTTCAGCTTGTGATCAAGGTGAAGTATTTGAAACGATGATGCAACAGTCGCTTGACGATGCTGAACGTGTAGCTGAGTTTTATGATTATATTGAAGTTCAACCACCTAGCAATTACGTACATCTCATAGAAAAGGAATTGGTTCAAAATGAGGCACAAATATTAGATATTATTCGTAAACTCGTCGAATTAGGTGAAAAAATAAATAAACCGGTCGTTGCAACAGGAAATGTCCATTATATTGAAGAACATGAGAAACAATACAGACAAATATTAATTGCTTCACAAGCTGGGAATCCGTTAAATCGACATCGTTTACCAGATACACCATTCCGTACGACTGACGAGATGCTTACTGAATTTCATTTTCTTGGAGATACATTAGCACAAAAAATTGTCGTTGAGAATACTCATATCATTTCTAGTATGATAGATCATATTTCGCCAATTAAGGAAGATCTCTATACACCAACTATTGAAGGAGCAGATCAGGAAATACGTGATTTATGTTATACAAGAGCTAAATCTATTTATGGTGATCCGTTACCAGAAATAGTAGAAAAACGATTAGAAAAAGAGTTGTGGAGCATTATTAATCATGGTTTTGCCGTTATCTATTTAATTTCCCATAAATTAGTAAAAAAATCACTTGATGACGGGTATCTTGTAGGATCACGGGGGTCAGTTGGCTCATCATTAGTTGCTACAATGACAGAAATAACTGAAGTTAACCCTTTACCACCACATTATGTTTGTTTGTCGTGTCATTATAACGAATTCATTACAGACGGTTCCTACGGTAGTGGGTTTGATTTACCAGATAAAGCTTGCCCGAATTGTGGAGCTGAATTGAAAAAAGATGGGCAAGATATTCCGTTTGAGACATTTTTAGGCTTTAAAGGAGATAAAGTACCAGATATCGATCTTAATTTTTCAGGAGAATATCAGCCAAAAGCTCATAATTATACAAAAGTATTATTTGGAGAAGATAATGTCTATCGAGCTGGAACAATTGGTACGATAGCTGAAAAAACAGCTTATGGATATGTAAAAGGATATGCTTCAGATCATTCACTTGTTTTAAAAGGAGCAGAAATTGATCGACTCGTGCAAGGTTGTGCAGGTGTGAAGCGAACAACCGGTCAACATCCGGGTGGCATCATTGTTGTACCTGATGATAAAGAAATTTTTGATTTTACACCGATACAATATCCAGCCGATGATAGAACAAGTGAATGGCGAACAACACATTTTGATTTCCATTCAATCGAAGATAATTTATTAAAGCTCGATATTCTTGGTCATGATGATCCGACAGTTATTCGTATGCTTCAAGATTTATCAGGAATTAATCCGAAAACAATTCCGGTGGATGATCCGGAAGTCATGAAGATATTTTCAGGCCCTGAACCTCTCGGAGTTACGCCTGAACAGATAAATAATTGCCATACAGGAACGCTTGGTGTTCCAGAATTTGGAACAAGATTTGTTCGGCAAATGTTAGAAGACACAAAGCCAACGACTTTTTCTGAACTTGTAATTATTTCTGGTTTATCACATGGAACAGATGTGTGGTTAGGTAATGCTCAAGAACTAATTAATGAAGGCATTTGTGAGTTGCCTGACGTTATCGGTTGTCGTGATGATATTATGGTCTATTTGATGCAGAAAGGCTTAGAAGCATCGACAGCTTTTAAGATTATGGAATCGGTTCGAAAAGGACGAGGTCTAACAGATGAATGGATTGAAGAAATGAAAAAACACGGTGTTCCAGATTGGTATATTGAATCATGTAAAAAGATTAAATATATGTTCCCTAAAGCACATGCTGCTGCTTATGTATTAATGGCGGTACGCATTGCTTATTTCAAAGTTCATTACCCTATTTATTTTTATGCGGCTTATTTTTCAGTACGTGCGAATGACTTTGATTTAGATACAATGATAAAGGGAGCAGATGCCATTAGACAACGTGTGATTGAAATAGACCAAAAAGGAAATGATGCTTCTCCAAAAGAAAAAAACTTACTAACTGTATTAGAAGTTGCACTTGAGATGTGCGAGCGTGGTTTTTCTTTCAGTAAAGTTGATTTGTATCGGTCAAGTGCAACAGATTTTATCGTTGATGGCCATTCACTTATCCCTCCGTTTAATGCAGTTGATGGACTAGGGACAAATGCAGCACTGAATATCGTAAAAGCAAGAGAAGAAGGAGAATTCCTTTCAAAAGAGGATTTACGTGAAAGAAGCAAGATTTCAAAGACTGTTTTAGAATATCTCGATCAACATGGATGTTTGGAAGGGATGCCAGACCAAAATCAATTATCGTTATTTTAAGTGGGTCATATGGTGACGATATTTGCATGTTTATTTATACTATGTTATAATTCCTTTGTAGCTAAGGAGTTTTCGTGAAAAGAGTGGGGAAATCCCACTCTTTCTTCATACAATGTGCTTACATCAGCTTCCCTTGCCACTCTTCAACAGGCAAGGGTTTTATATTGAATGATTTAAATGTGATTCGTGTAGAAGAATTGGAATCGTACATAATAATACAAACAACTATATTGTAGAAGGAGGAAGACCATTGCGCCATCAAGACATTATTAATATGACACAAGACATTGTTATGCCTATTTTAGAAGAAGAAAAATTAGAATTAGTTGATATTGAATATGTCAGGGAAGGAAAAGATTTCTTTCTCCGTGTTTATATCGATAAAGAAGGCGGTGTCGGATTGAACGAATGTGAACTCGTATCCGAACAGCTCAGTGAACAATTAGATAAACATGATCCAATTAAAAGTGCCTATTTTTTAGAAGTCTCTTCACCAGGTGCAGAACGCCCATTAAAGACTAAGGCTGATTTTAAGAAACATATAAATAAAAATATTTTTGTCTCTTTATATGCACCGATAGAAGGGGAAAAAGAGTATGAAGGTATATTAACACATTTTGAAGATGATATAGTCACACTGGAATATAAAGTGATGACGAGAACAAAAAAAGTTGACATACCATTTAATAAAATCGCTCAAGCGAGATTAGCAGTTGTATTTTAAGGGGGAATAAACGAGTGAATAGTCAACTGTTTGATGCAATCGATGCGTTAGCAAAAGAAAAAGGAATTGAAAAGGAAACTTTATTAGAAGCATTAGAAGCCGCATTGATTTCTGCATATAAGAAAAATTTTAAATCAGCAACAAATGTACGCGTAGAATTAGATGAGGAAAAGGGCACTATGCAAATATTTTCTCGCAAAACTGTTGTAGAAGAAGTAGAGGATGAACAACAAGAAGTGACTCTTGAAGAAGCACAATCAATTGATCCGAATTATGAATTAGGCGATGTTATTGAAGTGAAAGTTACACCAAAAGATTTCGGACGTATTGCTGCTCAAGCAGCTAAACAAGTTGTAACACAACGGGTGCGTGAAGCAGAACGTGGTGTTATTTACAACGAATACATTGACCGAGAAGAAGATGTTATGACAGGTATTATTCAGCGCCATGATTCACGTTTTGTTTACGTTGATCTCGGTAAAATCGAAGCTAAACTTCCGACGTCAGAACAAATGAGTAATGAACAGTATCATGCTCATGAACGGATTAAGGTTTATGTAACGAAAGTGGAAAACACAAATAAAGGCCCACAAATTCTTATTTCTCGTTCACATCCAGGTTTGTTAGTTAGATTGTTTGAGATGGAAGTTCCAGAGATATATGATGGAATTGTAGAAATTAAATCAGTTGCTAGGGAAGCTGGAGATCGATCAAAAATAGCTGTTTATGCAGAAGATCCTGAAGTTGATCCGGTTGGGTCATGTGTCGGGCAGAAAGGTCAACGTGTTCAAGCTATCGTAGATGAGCTTAATGGTGAGAAAATAGATATTGTTGAATGGTCAGAAGATCCAACCGTATATGTTTCGAATGCTTTAAGCCCGTCGAAAGTAATTGATGTTATTCTTGATGAAGAGGAACGGGCAACTACGGTAATTGTACCGGACTATCAACTTTCATTAGCTATTGGAAAACGTGGTCAAAATGCACGTTTAGCTGCGAAGTTGACAGGATGGAAAATTGATATAAAAAGTGAATCTGAAGCCTTAGAAGAAGGTATTTTAAAAGAAACTGATTCTTATTCTGACACAGAAGAAGATTTGTTTGAATAAGGAGGAATTCAGATGGGTAAGAAAAGAAGAATACCACTACGTAAATGTGTTGTTACATCTGAAATGAAACCTAAAAAAGACATGATACGCATTGTTCGTGATAAAGAAGGAAATGTATCTGTTGATCCAACTGGAAAAAAGAGTGGTCGTGGTGCCTATGTTACAAGAGATTTAGATGTAATTGAACAGGCAGAAAAAACAGGTGTATTAAAACGCCATCTGAATACAGATATTGATCAGCATATTTATGATGAATTGCGAAAATTCGTTGATACAAATGCATAAAAAACCTTATTTAAACCTCATTGGATTGGCCTATCGGGCACGTAAATGTTCCTTAGGTGAGGAAACAATCATTAGGGATATACAAGAAGGACGTGCTAAGCTCGTTTTATTAGCAAACGATACAGGTAAACAAACGAAAAAGAAACTGACAGATAAATGTCACTTTTATAATGTTCCACTCTATGTCGTTGACGATGATCGCGATACATTGTCAAAAGCAGTTGGAAAAACAGATCGTGTAGCTATTGCAATTCTTGATGATGGTTTTGCCAAGAAGTTTAAGACATTATTAAATTAGAAATTATTTTGGGGGTGAATATATGCGTAAAATGCGTATATATGAGTATGCTAAACAAGTAAAATTATCAAGTAAAGAAGTGATTCAACACTTAAAAGAACTAAATGTTGATGTATCTAACCATATGTCTACAATTACCGAAGATATTGTACAAAAATTAGATAATAAATTAAATGTAAGTAAAGAAATTGATAAAAGTAAGTCACAGGAAAAGCCGAAACATAAAGAAAACAAGTCACAAAAGAAAAAGCATGATAATAAAAAAGCGAAGAACAAGAATAAAAAGAAACAACAGAAGAAAGCACAAAAGGAACAACCGAAATCAAAAGAAAAGTCAACCCCGGAAAAGATTGTATATAGTGGTACTTTAACGGTTAGTGAATTAGCCGATAAACTCAATAAGGATTCATCAGAAATTATTAAGAACCTACTCTTTCTTGGGGTTATGGCAACTAAAAATCAAGATTTAGATGACGATGCCATTGAACTGATTTGCTCAGAATATGATGTCGAAGTCGAAAAAGAAATCATTCTTGAAGATACAGACTTTGATAAATATATTGAGGAAGATGACCCTAAAGACTTAAAGGAACGACCAGCTGTTGTAACCATTATGGGGCACGTTGACCATGGTAAAACAACATTACTAGATGCGATTCGCCAATCAAAAGTAACTGCAGGTGAAGCTGGTGGTATTACACAACATATCGGTGCTTATCAAATTGAAGTTAATGATAAGAAGATTACATTCCTAGATACTCCAGGACATGAAGCTTTTACGAGCATGCGCTCACGTGGAGCAGAAGTAACAGACTTAGCTATTTTAGTCGTTGCCGCTGATGATGGAGTAATGCCACAAACTGTTGAAGCATTAAACCATGCTAAAGCTGCAGAAGTGCCAATTATCGTAGCAGTTAATAAAATGGATAAAGATACAGCAAATCCTGACCGAGTGATGCAGGAGTTAACAGAGTATGAAATCATCCCAGAAGATTGGGGGGGTGACACGATTTTTGTACCGATTTCAGCACTTACAAATCAAGGGATTGATGAGCTTCTTGAAATGATTTTACTCGTTGCTGAAATGCAGGAACTTAAAGCAAACCCTAACACACATGCATTTGGTACAGTCATTGAAGCAGAGCTTGACCGTGGTCGCGGAGCAGTAGCCACATTATTAGTTCAAAATGGAACGCTACATGTAGGTGATTCGATTGTTGTAGGAAATACATTTGGTCGTGTTCGAGCTATGCTTAATGATGTTGGTAAACGTGTTAAAGAAGCAGGTCCATCAACACCTGTAGAAATTACAGGCTTAAATGAAGTTCCTCAAGCTGGAGATCAGTTCCTAGTATTTGCCGATGAAAAGAAAGCGCGTCAAATCGGTGAAGCAAGGCATCAACAAGCTATCTTAGAAACACGTAGTGAACATACAAAAGTAAGCCTTGACGATTTATTTGAGCATATTAAACAAGGTGAAATGAAAGCTGTTAAAATTATAATAAAAGCTGATACACAAGGTTCTGCTGAAGCATTAGCTGCTTCATTACGTAAAATCGATGTAGAAGGTGTACGTATAGATATTATCCATTCAGGTGTTGGAGCAATTAATGAATCTGATATATCTTTAGCATCTGCTTCAAATGCAATTGTTATTGGCTTTAATGTCCGTCCAGATGTAAATGCAAAGAAAGCAGCAGAAACTGAGAAAGTTGATGTACGCCTCCACCGTGTCATCTATAAAGCCATTGAAGAAATTGAAGCAGCTATGAAAGGAATGCTTGACCCAGAATATGAGGAACAAGTGATTGGTCAAGCAGAAGTACGTGAGACATTTAAAGTTTCTAAAATTGGTACGATTGCTGGCTGCTATGTCACGGATGGAAAAATCACCCGGGATTCAGGGGTTCGGTTAATTCGTGACGGTATCGTTCTTTATGAAGGTGAAATCGGCACATTAAAACGCTTTAAAGATGATGTTAGAGAAGTTAGTCAAAACTATGAATGTGGGCTGACGATTAAAAACTTTAACGATATTAAAGAAGGAGATATCCTAGAAGCATTTGTTATGAAGGAAATTGAACGTGTATGATTATCTATGCTGAAATAGAATGTCTCTTGTATGAGAGCAATTCATTAAAAGAAAAACGTTCTCTCATAAAAAAAGTATTATCAAAAATAAAAAATGATTTTAATGTTTCTGTTGCTGAATTAGATTACCATGACTTATGGCAACGGACAAAATTAGGTATTGTTACGATTTCTAATGAAAAGGCGCGTGCAGAAAAAGTGATACAATCTGTACTAAAAATGATTGATACCTTTCCTGAGTTAGAACGGACGATAACAGAAATCGAACGTGTGTGATAAGGTATAAAGGTGAGGTGAGAACGATGAGTAAAATTCGTGCAAATCGTGTTGCCGAGCAAATGAAGAAAGAACTTGGTGATATATTAACGCGGAAAATTAAAGACCCACGCATTGGATTTGTAACAGTAACTGATGTTGAAGTAACAGGTGATTTACAACAAGCTACAGTTTATGTTTCTATTTTAGGAAGTGAAGAAGAAAAAAAGGAAACTCTTCTCGGCTTATCAAAGGCAAAAGGGTTTATACGTTCTGAAATTGGTCGTCGTATCCGCTTACGGAAAACACCAGATATCACATTCGAATTTGATGAGGCATTGGAATATGGTAATCGTATTGAAACGATTTTAAAAAAATTGGATTCATAAAAAGTGTAGATGGTCATAAAAACATGAAAAATCTGACTTATCACAGAGAAGATAAGTCAGATTTTTCCATAACACGCTAAATGAGGTGGAAAGATGGACGGAATTTTACCACTTTGGAAACCAAAAGGGATGACATCTCATGACTGTGTGGTTCGAATTAGAAAAATGTTTAAAACAAAGAAAGTCGGCCATACAGGAACACTTGACCCTGAGGTGGAGGGTGTCTTACCTATTTGTATAGGAAAAGCAACAAAAATTGTTCCCTATTTAATGGAAACAACTAAAACTTATATAGCCGAAGTCACATTAGGTGTCGCGACTGAAACTGAGGATTCACATGGAAAAATTATTGAACAAGTAGACATTAATGAACCACCAACCGTTGATAAAATTGATAAGACACTAGAGTCATTCATAGGGAAAATAACGCAAATCCCACCAATGTATTCAGCTGTTAAAGTTAAAGGAAAACGACTTTATGAATACGCACGAGAAAACAAGAAGGTGGAGCGACCTAAAAGGAATGTATATATATATCAGATAACTCGTAAACAAGTCTCAGATGATTGTCGCCGTTTTTCCTTTGAAGTGGTTGCTTCTAAAGGGACGTATATTCGTACATTATGTGTTGATATTGGTCGAAAGCTAGGATATCCAGCACATATGTCTCACCTTGTTCGAACTGAATCTGGCGGATTTTATAAAGAAGACTGTGTCACATTTTCTATCATTGAACAAGAAATAAAAACACATTCGCATAGTAATTTATTAGTTCCAATGAGTGAAGGCCTTAAACATTTACAACGAATAACAGTTGACTTAAAGACGAAACAAAGGGTATTATATGGACAGAAATTACCCATACCTAACCAATTAACAACAGATAAACCTTTTACAATTTTTCATGAAAACAAATTGCTTGCAATCTACCAAAAAGATGCTAATAATCCTGAACAGATACGGGCATTACGCGTTTTAAATTGATGCTGAAAGCGTAGGTGATGTAAAATGAGAACGATAGAATTAACATATCCACATATACTATCAGAAGATTGTTTGCCAGAAACAGTCGCTGCAATCGGCTTTTTTGACGGAATACATAAAGGGCATCAAGAGGTCATACATACAGCGATTGTAAAAGCTAAAGAAAAAAATATGGAAAGTGCTGTCATTACATTTCATCCACATCCATCAGTTGTTTTGAACAAGCATAAGAAAAACGTAAAGTATATTACACCGATTCGTCAAAAACAGGAAATTTTACAGAAAATGAACGTCGATCGCTTATATATTATTAAATTTAATAAAGAATTATCTAGCTTATCACCACAACAGTTTGTTGATCACTTTATTATTGGACTTCGTATTAAACATGTTGTTGCCGGTTTTGACTTTACTTTTGGTCATAAAGGTAGCGGAAATATGGAAAATATAAGTAAGTATACACGGAAATCATTTACATATACGACAGTTTCTAAAGTTGAAAGTGATGAAGAGAAAATTAGTTCAACGAGAATTCGGCATCTTTTAGCTCGTGGAGATGTCGCTCAAGTCAATCAACTATTAGGTCGACCATTATCATTATACGGTACCGTTTTATCTGGTGCCAAACGCGGACGAAAACTAGGATTCCCAACAGCGAACTTAAAAGTTGATGAAGACATTTTATTACCTAAACCAGGCATCTATGCTGTTAGAGTTCTCTTTAAGAATCGTATATATGAAGGTATGGCAAGTTTAGGAACAAATCCTACATTTCCGGAAGATGAATTTCGCCTATCTTTAGAAGTTCATATCTTTGATTATAATCAAGATATTTATGGTGAAGAACTACTTCTTGAATGGTATGCTTACATTAGAGATGAAGAAAAATTTCCTTCTGTAGAAGCATTAATTAATCAATTAGAAGATGATGAAAAAACGATTCGGGCATATTTTCAATCTTATAAGTCATAGTCATTTTTAAAGACTTGCATTTTAGATAAAAAGCAGGTAAACTATAGATTATGGAACCGTCGCTTGGCAAATCGTAACTCCGACGTTTGCTAGGGGACTGGTGCTCTAATAATTTTAGGAGGTGTGCCAAATGGCATTAACAAAAGAACGTAAGAACGAAATTATCAATGAGTATAAAATTCATGAGAATGATACAGGTTCACCAGAAGTACAAATTGCAGTTCTTACAGAAGAAATTAATAATTTGAATGAACATTTACGTACGCATAAAGGTGATCATCATTCACGTCGTGGATTAATGAAGATGGTAGGTAAACGCCGGAATCTTCTCGTATATTTACGTAAAAAAGATGTTACACGTTACCGCGATTTGATTAAAAAACTTGGTTTACGTAGATAATATAAAAAAGCAGGAGAAATCCTGCTTTTTTTGTATCTTAAACTTTTACTTCATTTACAATTACGATAAATATCTATAGTATAGAGATAGGAACATTTTGAAAGGAGTTCTTGTATATATGTCAGAAACAAAGAAAGTATATTCCACGGAGATAGCTGGAAAAAAATTTATAGTTGAAATTGGAGAATTAGCAAAGCAAGCAAATGGTGCTTGCATGATTCAATATGGAGATTCTTCGGTTTTAGCAACAGTAACAGCATCGAAAACAGCGAAAGACTTACCGTTTTTTCCTTTAACTGTTAATTATGAAGAACGTTTATATGCTGTCGGAAAAATCCCAGGCGGATTTATTAAGCGTGAAGGGCGTCCAAGTGAAAAAGCCATTCTTGCATCACGTTTGATCGATAGACCTTTACGTCCTTTATTTCCAGAAGGATTTCGTAATGAGGTACAAGTCATTAGTACGGTCATGAGTGTTGATCAAGATTGTTCTACAGAAATCGCTGCGATGATTGGTTCATCAATTGCTTTATCCATTTCCGATATTCCTTTTGAACAACCGATTGCAGGTGTTCAAGTCGGACGTATTGATGGGCAATTCGTTATTAATCCAACCGTCGAAGAAGCAGAACAAAGTGATCTTGACTTAACCGTTGCTGGAACTAAAGATGCGATAAATATGGTCGAAGCTGGAGCTAATGAATTGCCAGAGGATATTATGTTAGAGGCAATCATGTTCGGTCATGATGAGATTAAGCGAATCATCACTTTCCAAGAAAAAATTATCAAAGAAGTTGGAAAAGAGAAGATGGAAGTCGACCTATTCGAAGTTGATGAATCATTAGCTAAAGAAGTTAGAGAGAAGGCAGAGAGTAAACTTAATGAAGCCATTCAAATACACGAAAAACATGCTCGTGAAGAAGCGATTGAACAGGTTAAAGAAGAAATCCTACAATTATATGTGGAAGAGGCCGAAGAAGACTCTGAGATACTTAATCATGTCAATGTTGTTCTCGAACAAATTGTTAAAGATGAAGTGCGTCGTTTAATTACACAAGAAAAAAAGCGACCAGACGGAAGAAAACCAGATGAAATACGTCCTCTTTCATCGCGTGTCGGTCTATTACCACGTACACATGGCTCTGGTTTATTTACACGTGGACAAACCCAAGCTTTAAGCGTGTGTACATTAGGTGCTTTAGGCGATGTGCAAATATTAGATGGATTAGATTTAGAAGAGTCTAAACGGTTTATGCATCATTATAATTTCCCACATTTTAGTGTAGGTGAGACAGGACCAATTCGTGGACCAGGTCGGAGAGAAATTGGTCATGGTGCATTAGGAGAGCGCGCATTGGAATATGTTATTCCATCTGAAACTGAATTTCCTTATACGATTAGACTTGTATCTGAAGTTTTAGAATCAAATGGTTCAAGTTCACAAGCAAGTATTTGTGCAAGTACTTTAGCGATGATGGATGCAGGCATTCCAATTAAAGCTCCTGTTGCTGGTATTGCAATGGGCCTAGTAAAAGATGGCACTGATTATACAATTTTAACAGATATCCAAGGAATGGAAGATGCTTTAGGCGATATGGATTTTAAAGTCGCAGGAACTGAAAAAGGAATTACTGCTCTGCAAATGGATATAAAAATATCTGGTTTATCAAAGGAAATATTAAGTGAAGCTCTTGCCCAAGCGAAAGTCGGTCGGATGCACATTTTAAAATCTATGTTAGAAACAATTGAAAGACCACGTGAACAATTATCACCGTACGCTCCAAAAATCTTGACGATGGAAATTAATCCTGAGAAAATCCGAGACGTTATTGGACCAAGTGGAAAACAAATCAATCAAATTATTGATGAAACAGGAGTAAAAATTGATATTGAACAAAACGGTGACATTTTCATTTCGTCAGATGATTCAGCAATGAATGAAAGAGCTAAGAAAATTATAGAAGACATCGTTCGTGAAGTTGAAGTTGGTGAAATGTATTTAGGAAAAGTTAAACGGATTGAAAAGTTTGGTGCATTTGTTGAATTATTCAAAGGTAAAGATGGTCTCGTTCATATCTCTGAATTAGATGTTAAGCGGACGAATAAGGTTGAAGATGTCGTTAATATTGGTGATGAAATTATGGTAAAAGTAATCGAAATTGATTCACATGGACGCATTAATTTATCAAGAAAAGCAGTGTTAAAAGATCAAGAAAAAAGAGCAAAACAAAATCAATAAATAAACATTGAAGAAGCTGGAAAACCAGTTTCTTTTTATTTCAATGAAAATCATATCTCCTCCCTCTCTTTCATATCAATAAAGCAAGGGGAGGGACAAGTTATGATACGATGGCAACAATTTGCTCAATTATTAGTGTTTATAATATTAGTCATATTGACATGGAATGTGCCTAATCATCCTTTAGTTAAAGATGTATCATATATGACCGTAAGTAAACCGAATGATTTACTCTATAAAGAAATTAAAGCTAAGGCAAAACAATATGAAGAAGAACCAGAAAATGCTTATATTGATGATGTATGGAAAAAAACTCCAGGGCGTAACGGGTTAAAAGTGAACTTAAATGAATCATATAAGAAAATGCTAAAGACAGGTGAATTTAATGAATCATATCTCGTCTTTGAAGAAGTCCCACCAAAAAAATCACTTGAAGATATAGGTGCCTCACCGATATATCGTGGTCATCCGAAGAAAAATATGGTTTCCTTATTAATTAATGTGTCATGGGGAGCAGAGCATATACCGAAAATTTTAGATATTTTAAAAAAGAACCATGTTAAAGCGACATTTTTCATTGAGGGAAAATGGGCAAAAGAACATGTTGAATATGTTCAAATGATCGATGAACAAGGACATACGATTGGTAATCATGCTTATGACCATCCAGATATGGCTCGAATGTCAAAACAAGAAATTGAATATCAAATCATACAGACGAATGAAATATTACGCACCATTACTGAGAAAAAAACTAAATGGTTTGCTCCACCGAGTGGAAGTTATTCTAATCTCGTTGTCAGGGCGGCACATCAATTAAATATGGAAACTATTTTATGGACGGTGGATACAATTGACTGGAAGAAACCATCTGTTTCTGTTATGCTGAATCGCGTGATGAATCATATCCATCCAGGAGCAACTGTGTTAATGCATCCAACACCTGTGATAGAAAAAGGGCTCGAACAATTAATTGATGCGATAAAAAGAGAAGGATATAAAATAGGTTCAATCGACGAATTACTATCAGAAAAAAGATAAAGTAGGA
Source organism: Cerasibacillus quisquiliarum (assembly GCF_014202495.1). Taxonomy (GTDB): domain Bacteria; phylum Bacillota; class Bacilli; order Bacillales; family Amphibacillaceae; genus Cerasibacillus; species Cerasibacillus quisquiliarum. The sequence goes on from NZ_JACHHA010000003.1 coordinate 182,736, forward strand.
CAAATTAGGGGGATATATGAGTGGTCGAAAAACATATTTGTAAAAATGGATTGCGAATCGTATCAGAATACATTCCAACTGTACGTTCAGTTACAATTGGCATATGGGTCTTATCAGGATCACGCCATGAAACGAGAGAAAATAATGGGATTTCACACTTTATTGAGCATATGTTTTTTAAGGGGACAAAATCAAGAACAGCTCAAGAAATTGCTGAAGCGTTTGATTCAATTGGTGGCCAAATTAATGCCTTCACATCTAAAGAATATACGTGCTACTATGCTAGGATTTTAGATAATCATAAAGAGGATGCACTAAAAATATTAGCTGACATGTTTTTTAACTCTCTTTATGAAGAAGAAGAAATGAATCGAGAAAGAAAAGTGGTTATGGAAGAAATAAAAATGTATGAAGATACGCCAGATGATATCGTTCATGATTTGTTAGCAAAAGCAGTTTATGGAGAACATCCATTGGGCTTTCCAATATTAGGTACAGAAAGTCATTTACAATCATTTACTAAAGAAACGATTGTAAATCATATGGAAAAACGTTATCATCCAGAAAATGTAGTCATTTCAGTTGCAGGTCATTTTGATGAACAATTTATTCAGTTAGTGGATGATCTGTTTGGACATTTTGAGAAAAAAGGAATAAATAACCAGATGGATACACCATCTTTTCTTGCAAATCATATTAGAAAAGATAAAGATACTGAGCAAGCCCATCTTACGTTAGGTTTTAATGGATTATCAGTTCACGATGATTCTCTATATAGTATGATTGTTCTAAATAATGTGTTAGGTGGTAGTATGAGTTCACGTTTGTTTCAGGAAGTAAGAGAAAAACGTGGGTTAGCTTATTCGGTTTATTCATATCATACATCATTTTTAGATAATGGGCTATTAACGATTTATGCAGGTACTGGAAATGAGCAGTTACCACTACTAAAGGAAACAATTTTCCAAACGATTGATGAACTTATCGAAAATGGTATAACGGAAAAAGAACTTCGAAATAGTAAAGAACAACTTAAAGGGAATATTGTTTTAGGTCTAGAAAGTACGAATAGTAGGATGAGTCGAAATGGAAGAAATGAACTTATACTTGGTAAGCATCGAACAATGGATGAAATGATTCAAATGATTGATCAAGTCACATTAGAAAGTATCCAATCAGTTATTGAACAGGTCTTTAACGAAGATTACGCTTCTGCCTTAATTGCCCCAAAAATGGAGAAATAAATTATAACATCATGAATATATATAATGATATTAAATATAAAGGGAGGCGTTTATGAGATATAGGGAGATAAGTGGTAAGGAAATTGTGAACATTCATAATGGAACAAGGCTCGGGATTCTTGGGCAAACAGACTTAGAGATTGATACAAAAACAGGAAAGATTCATGCTTTTATTATACCTGATTACAAATGGTTCGGTCTTAAAAAGCAAGGAGAAGAAATGAAAATACGGTGGGATGATATAAAGAAAATTGGCGAAGATATGATTATCGTTGAATTTGAATAAGAAGCGAAGGGCTGGGACAAAACCAGTCTTAAATGAGAAAAATTGCGGAAACATTTTAATGTTGTTTCCGCATTTTTTTGTTTCGGATTGTTATGATCACTATTTTATATTTTTGCGGTATACTTTCTTAAGTTTGCCGCCATTACTGCAAATGCTCATTCATTTTCTCTTTCGGTTTTCTCTGATCGAAAATCGAGAGAATGACAAATTAGCCTTCAGGAATCCAAAACTGGTTCAACATCTATTTCACGGTTTTATATTTGTTATCATCTTTTAGATGATAAAACACAAAAAATCCAAATTGGAAACGAGTAAAGTTCTCTATCCCGCATGGTTACAAACAAATCTTCAAATCCATGCAGAGTAGCTAGCTCTACCCCGTATGGTTACGTGCAAATCTTCAAATCTATGCAGAGTAGCTCGTTCTATTGATCATTTACGTACTGGCATTTCATTAGGATAAGGAGACTGGGACAGAAGGAAAAAGTGAACAAAAATAGTTTTTTTCACCATCAGAGGTTTTGTTCCAGTCTCTTTTTTATGCCCAATTATTATTAAGTGTACCTTTATTTAGACACTCTCTAACACCTTTAACATAAGCTATATAGAAGTGATTTTAGGGGCATAGCTCATAGATGTGGAGAGGATGAGTTAGTATGTCGGAGTATACCGTCGCTATCATTGGTGGAGATGCAAGGTATATTGAATTAATAAGACAACTGCAATATATTCCACAGATAAATATAGTTATTTCTGGTTTCAATAAATTGGAACAAGGTTTTATCGGTGCACAACATGTCGATTTTTCTGACTTAAACATTGAACATATCGATGCCATTGTTTTGCCAATTACTGGCACGAAACAAAAAGGTCAAGTAGAAACCATCTTTTCAGATGAAACGATTATACTAACCGAGAAATGGTTTAAACGATTAAAAAAGCCGACTCCTGTATTTACAGGAATTACAAATCATTATTTAACTTCTATTACTACAAATACGTATGCACAAGTTATTCCGTTATTAGATCGTGATGATGTGGCGATATTTAATTCAATTCCAACAGCAGAAGGAACGATATTAATGGCAATGAAGCATACTGATTATACCATTCATTCTTCACGTGTCATTGTCGTTGGATTCGGAAGGGTTGGTCACACTGTAGCAAATAAATTTGCAGCATTAGGAGCTCATGTTTCAGTCGCCGCATCACGAATAAAAGATTTGGCACGTATCATTGAAATGGGGCTTAACGCGATTCCAATTGAACAGCTTTATCAATATACAAATGAATGTGACATATTAATCAATACGGTACCCGCACGAGTCATTAATGAAAAAGTCATTCAACATTTACCATCACACGCGCTCATATTTGATTTAGCATCAAAACCAGGTGGAACTGACTTTAAGTTCGCTAAACAACGCGGCATTAAGGCTATTTTATCGGAAAGTTTACCTGGTATTGTCGCTCCTAAAACAGCTGGTAAAATACTAGCAGATGTTATTATTCAAATATTACAAGAAAGGGGTTCAACAAATGAATCTTGAAGGGAAACGGATTGGGTTTGGTTTAACAGCATCTCACTGTACGTACGAAGCTGTTTTTCCACAAATGGAAAAGTTAATTGATTTAGGTGCCGAAGTCGTGCCGATTGTCTCATATAATGTGTTTAATGTAGATACAAAATTTGGTAAAGCAAAAGACCATATTGCTAAAATAGAAGAAATAACAGGTAAAAAAGTTATTGCTACGATACCAGAAGCAGAACCACTCGGACCAATAACACCACTAGATGTAATGGTTATTGCACCGTTAACAGGCAATTCTATGAGTCGACTTTCAAATGCTATTACAGATACCCCACCATTAATGGCTGCAAAAGCAACAATGCGAAATCAGAAACCAGTTGTTCTAGGTATATCAACGAATGATGCACTCGGTTTAAATGGAGTAAATTTAATGCGATTGATGTCAAGTAAATTCATATATTTTATACCATTTGGTCAAGATGATCCTATTAAAAAACCAAATTCTCTCGTTGCAGATATGCAATTATTACCAAAAACGGTTATGCATGCATTAAAAGGAGAGCAAATTCAGCCAGTTATTATACCATTTGAAAGCTAAATGTTGTATGATAAACTAGTAGGACTAGATAGAAAGGGAGTCATAGAATGATTAATAAAAAAGCTTATCATATAGCAATTGTTGGAGCAACGGGTGCAGTAGGACAAAAGATTATGGATGTGCTAGCGGCTCGAAAGTTTCCTATTCAATCATTGAAACTTTTATCCTCAGAGCGCTCAGCAGGGACAAAAGTAGAATTCAATAATAAACAGATCGTTGTAGAAAAAGCTACTCCCGAAAGTTTTGCAGGCATTGATATTGCATTTTTTTCTGCGGGAGGAACTGTTTCAGAATCTCTCGTTCCAGAAGCAATAAAACACGGTACTGTTGTCATCGATAATACAAGTGCATACCGGATGAACGCCAATGTCCCATTAGTTGTCCCTGAAGTTAATGCAAAAGATTTAAAGGACCATAATGGTTTAATATCTAATCCAAATTGTTCAACGACCCAAATGGTCGCTGCCTTAAAACCAATTGATGATGCATTCGGTTTAAAACGTGTTATCGTTTCAACATATCAAGCTGTTTCAGGAGCTGGTCAAGAAGCGGTTGATGAATTAATTAAACAAACTGAGGCTTCTTTAAATGATGAACCGTTTGAAGCAAAAATATTACCAGTAAAAGGTGACGAGCGTCATTTTCCAATTGCGTTTAATGCTTTACCACAAATCGATGTCTTTGAAGATAATGGATATACGAAAGAAGAAATGAAAATGATAAATGAAACCAAAAAAATAATGAATAGACCTGATCTGAAGATTGCGGCTACTTGTGTCCGTTTACCATTTTTCACATCTCATGCAGAAAGTATATACATTGAAATTGAAAAAGATGGAGTGAATGTATCAGACTTTTGGGATGTATTAAAGAAGGCTGAAGGTTTAAAGTTACAAGATGATCCTGATACACAAACGTACCCGACACCATTAAGTGCAGCTAATAAAGATGATGTGTTTGTAGGTCGGGTTCGGCAAGATTTAGATAATAAACAAGGTTTTCACCTCTGGGTCGTATCGGATAATTTATTAAAAGGCGCAGCATTAAATACGGTTCAAATAGCTGAATGCTTAATTAAAAACAAGTGGTTATAATGAATTCAATTATCGATCATTATTGAGGTGTGATTAACAATATGCAAATTTTAGTACAAAAATTCGGTGGTACTTCTGTACAAAATGAAAAAAGCAGAGCGCATGTTTTGAAACATATAAAACATGCGCTTGTAGAAAATTATAAAATAGTTGTGGTTGTATCTGCTCTTGGTCGTAAACCAGATCCTTATGCAACCGATTCATTACTTGATCTAGTACAATTTCCAGCAAATTATAATTCAAAGCGTGAACTGGATTTACTTATGTCGTGTGGTGAAATCATTGCTTCGGTTGTCTTATCCAATGAACTACAGAGAAATCATATTCGCTCTATCGCCTTAACTGGTGCCCAAGCAGGATTTATTACAAATGATGATTTTACACAGGCGAAGATAAAGCAAATCAATCCGAAGCGTATTATAGATGAATTTAAATCACATGATGTCATCGTTGTTGCTGGTTTTCAAGGTCAGACAGAAACAGGGGAAATAACGACGATAGGTCGAGGGGGAAGTGATACGACTGCTGCCTCATTAGGTGCTGCACTACAAGCAGACCGAATTGAAATTTTTACTGATGTGAATGGTGTCATGACAGCTGATCCTAAAGTCGTAGAATCGGCTTGTCCAATAGATACAGTGACATATACTGAAATATGTAACCTTGCCTATCAAGGGGCAAAGGTCATCCATCCACGTGCAGTTGAAATAGCCATGCAAGCGAAAATTCCAATACGTGTCCGTTCAACTTATGCAGAAGATGGCGGTACATTGGTCACTTCATCAACCGATATTACAGATCGTTTAATTACAGGGATTGCTCATATTTCCTCAATTACACAAATAAGCGTTGATATGGAAGAAGGTCATGCTAGACAATCAGACGTATTTAAGGCAATGGCTGATGCTGGTATATCAGTTGACTTTATTAATATTTCGCCAACAGGTGTTATTTACACAGTGACAGAAGCTGATACAGAAAAGGCTATTGAAATCTTAAAAACATTAGGTTTTAACCCATCCATTACACCTAACTGTGCGAAAGTGTCAGCTGTAGGAGCCGGTATGACAGGAGTACCAGGTGTTGCCTCAAAAATTGTTCAGGCTTTAACAAGTGCTGGTGTCCAGATTTTACAATCAGCAGATAGCCATACAACCATATGGGTTTTAGTCCATGAAAAAGACTTAAAAATTGCAGTGAATGCACTTCACAATGCATTTCAATTAAATAAGATTAATGGTTCCAAATTAAATTAGCTTAACATAGGAAGGTGTTTGAGTTATGAATTTCGGTCATGTTTTAACCGCAATGGTCACACCATTTGATGAAAATGGTGCCATTGATTTTGATAAAACGTCAAATTTAATCGAGCATTTAATAAATCATGGTACGGACGGTTTAATTGTGTCTGGAACGACTGGTGAATCACCAACACTAACATATGAAGAGAAAATAGCATTGTTTAAACATGTTGTTAAAGTTGTTGATAAACGAATTCCTGTCATTGCTGGTACGGGTAGTAATTGTACAGATGATTCAATTACATTGACAAAAGAAGCTGAAGCATGTGGTGTTGATGGCATTATGCTTGTCGTGCCATATTATAATAAACCGAGTCAAACTGGATTATATAAACATTTTACAACGATTGCTAAAGAAACAACGTTACCGATTATGTTATACAATATACCAGGAAGATCTGGTATTAATATGACCGCTGAAACTGTTATTGAATTAAGTAAAGTCGAGCAGATTGTCTCAGTAAAAGAAGCATCAGGTAATCTAGACCAAGCGACAAAAATCATTGCAGAAACAGATGAATCTTTTACCGTTTATTCTGGTGATGACGGCCTTACGCTCCCTATGATGTCTATAGGGGGAAATGGTATTGTTTCTGTAGCTTCCCATGTTATTGGACTTGAAATGCAAGAAATGATTCAAGCTTTTTTACAAGGTGATCATCGGAAGGCTGCTACATTACATCAAGAGTTACTTCCTATCATGAATGGACTTTTCCAAGCACCATCACCTGCACCTGTTAAAGCGGCCTTGAAAATAAAGGGTGTCGATTGCGGTGGTGTGCGTTTACCACTAGTTGAATTGAATCAAGAAGAATATCAAACATTAGAACATTTAATGACTAAATAAGTTATGCTTAATATAGAACCGAACAATGTACTGGTTTGCTACGTACATTGTTCGGCTTTTTCATGTTTTACTTTTTAAATGTCATTCGAATCTTGATAAGATATTAAAGTGCCAGGGGAATAATTTTCATTTAGAAAATCGCTTGGATCTGTTGAGATGAGCTGGATAATTTTATAGTTCCCATCTGATATGTTTTCTACATATATATTTTTTCCTTTATAGGATATAGAACGGAGCTTTGTATAATCTGTTTCAGAAATTGGAAAGATATCTAATTCTGAAAGAGGGGTGTATAAAATCATTGAATCACCTCTTGAGTTTTTCTCATATTAATTAATTGATTTACTTTTTCCATTGCATTTTTTACGCCACCTACTTCATCGATTAACCCATGTTTTACGGCTTCTGTGCCAACGATATTCGTCCCGATATCTCGTGTTAAATTCCCTTTAGCAAACATCAATTCCTTAAATTGATCTTCTTTAACTCCTGAATGTTCGACAACAAATTGAATGACACGTTCTTGCATTTTATCAAGGTATTCAAATGTTTGTGGAACACCAATTACTAATCCGGTTAATCGAACCGGGTGAATCGTCATTGTAGCTGTTGGAACGATATAAGAATAATCAGCAGCAACCGCTATTGGAACACCGATACTATGTCCGCCCCCTAATACAATTGAAACAGTCGGTTTTGATAATGAAGCAATCATTTCAGCTAAAGCTAACCCAGCTTCAACATCACCGCCAACTGTATTAAGTAAGATGATTAGACCTTCAATTTTTGGATTTTGTTCAATAGCAATTAATTGTGGTAAAATATGCTCATATTTTGTTGTTTTATTTTGTGGTGGTAACTGGATATGTCCTTCCACTTGACCGATAATGGAAAGTACATGAATATTCGTATCTGGGGCTTCTGCAACAGATGTTTGTCCTAACTGTTGTATTTTGTGTACTAAATCAGACGTTTGTTCTTTTTGTTCGTTATTTTGTTGTTTTTTTCCCACTTGACTCTTTTCCATCATCATGCTCCTTTATAATTTCTATTTATAGTATGTTCTACATGATATGGAAACATGCACATATATTAAATTTACATTTGAAAAAAGAAGAAAACATACGCTCTTTCTGTTATACTTAAACATGATACAGTTACAACTTTATAAATAAGTATGTGAGCCTTTTGTGGAGGTATTTAGATGGCAAGAAAAGGAAAAAGGAAACGGAAAAAATTAAAACAGAAAGTTAAGTTTGAATTACTTGGCTTACTTTTTATCTTTTTAGCAATCTTCGGAAGTGGTGCTTCTGCAATAAGTGATGGTATCATTCCAGGAGGATTAGATTACATTTTCCGTTTTTTCCTAGGTATTTGGTATTTTGTCGCTTCTGTTTTTTTACTCATAACAGGAGTGGTTTTACTTGTAAAACGTAAATATCCCGATTTCACTCATAAAAAAATGATTGGCTTTTATATTTTGTTTGCTGGTATTCTTTTATTAACACATATTTATACGCTTGAACAAGTGGATATGCTAGACCAAGATAGATCAATTATTAAAGTTTCTTGGGATTTATATATATCTTATGTGAATGGGTATGGATCTTCACTGCTAGTTGGTGGTGGAATGGTGGGCGCACTTATTTCAACCTTTAGCTATTATTTATTCTCATCTGTAGGGACAAAGATTGTCGCCTTATTTGCAATGATTGTTGGTCTCATCTTTTTAACTGAATTGTCTGTTGGAGATGTAACGAAAAAAGTCTATCAACAGTGTTTACGTTTTTTTGAGTTTATTAAATCTAAATGGATGATATATCAAGATAAAAAGCGGTATAACAATGAAAATGATAAATTAGATAAAGAAGATGACATTCCTAGTGAATTTACTAATGAACCAGTCATTCGTAATTTTACTGACAACTATACTCAAGATGAAGATAGAGAACCCGAACCTTTACACGTAACAAATGAGAATGAGCGAACAGACAATACCCAAGACCATTCTTTTTCGATGACGGAAAAAGAAAACCATGATTATACCTTACCACCCTTTGACTTGTTAAAGGATCCAGTTCATCAATCACAACAGCGCGAGAAAAGCAACATTCAAAAAACAGTCAAAAAACTAGAACGCACTTTTCACAGTTTCGGTGTACAAGCAAAAGTAACGAAAGTCCATGTAGGACCTGCAGTTACGAAATATGAAGTCTATCCAGGAACAGGTGTTAAAGTGAGTCGGATTGTTAGTTTACATGATGATTTAGCCTTAGCTTTAGCGGCAAAAGATTTGCGAATTGAAGCACCTATTCCTGGAAAATCTGCTGTCGGAATTGAAGTACCTAATCAAGACGTCGCAATGGTTTCTTTAAGGGAAGTATTAGAAGATATTCCAGATAAAAAAGCATCAAAATTATTAATCGGTTTAGGGCGTAATATTTCTGGGAAAGCTGTCGTTGCAGAATTAAATAAAATGCCACACTTATTAATTGCTGGTGCAACAGGAAGTGGAAAAAGTGTCTGTATTAATGGTATCATTACATCTATTTTAATGCGAGCAAAGCCACATGAAGTAAAAATGATGATGATTGATCCAAAAAAAGTAGAACTAAGTATTTATAATGGTATACCACATTTAATTGCACCTGTTGTTACAGATCCAAAAAAGGCTTCACGTGCATTAAAGAAAGTCATTGCTGAAATGGAGAGGCGTTATGAATTGTTTTCAGAAACAGAAACACGTAATATAAAAGGGTATAATGACTATGTACGTAAAAAAATGAAAGATGAAGATGCGACACTCCCATATATGGTCGTTATTGTTGATGAATTGGCAGATTTAATGATGGTCGCTTCCAATGATGTCGAGGCATCTATCACACGATTAGCACAAATGGCACGTGCAGCGGGTATACATCTCATTATTGCAACACAACGTCCTTCTGTTGATGTGATTACAGGTCTTATTAAAGCAAATATTCCATCACGAATTGCTTTTAGTGTATCTTCAGCAACAGATTCTCGCACGATTTTAGATTCAGGCGGTGCAGAGAAGTTGCTCGGACGTGGTGATATGCTTTTTATGCCAGTCGGAGCATCGAAGCCGATTCGCGTTCAAGGTGCATTCTTATCTGACGATGAAGTCAAAAGAGTTGTGGATCATTGCATTGAACAACAAAAGGCTAATTATCAAGAAGAAATGATTCCTGAAGAACACGATGAAGAATTGACTGAGGTAGATGATGAACTATATGAAGATGCTGTTAAACTCGTTTGTGACATGCAAAGTGCAAGTATCTCAATGTTACAACGTAGATTTCGTATTGGATATAATCGGGCTGCTCGATTAATAGATGCCATGGAAGAGCGTGGCGTTGTCGGTCCATATGAAGGAAGTAAGCCTAGAACTGTATTAATTAATAACGAAACGGAAGAAGTGAATATATAAAATTCATATATAAAACAATGACAGTGTGTATGTCGTGTGTTTATACACACTGTCGATTTTTGTTACACTTATGTTTAAATAATTTTAAAAATGTTAACAGATAAATGAAAACTTTATGAAACAATTTATTAAGTATTTATTTATTAATGGTGTAATGGTATATTTATAATAGATTGTTCTCATGTCAGATGTCTGACGACACAAGATTAAGAATGGAGGGTGTTTTTCATGAGTATACGATCTGATTCACGTCATCTCTATTTACAAGTGATTGATAAAATAAAGGATGATATCAGAAAAGGTAAATATAAGCAAAATGAAAAACTTCCTTCAGAGTATGAACTATCTAAGCAATTAGGTGTGTCACGAGCAACGTTAAGAGAAGCATTGCGTATCCTTGAAGAAGAAAATGTGATTACACGTAAACACGGTGTTGGAACATTTGTTAATCCAAAACCACCGTTTACTTCTGGAATAGAACAACTTAGTAGCGTAACGGATATGATTAGACAATCTGGAAAGCAACCTGGTACATTATATTTGACAACGGACATTGTTAAGACGTCAAATATGCTTTCACGTTACTTTCCTAATGAAGAAATGAGAAAAATTGAGCGAGTCCGTACAGCTAATGGTGAACCTATCGTTTTTTGTATCGATTATCTTCCAGAAAATATGATTCCAAGCGAACATATAACTAAAGAAGAGTCGCTGTTTAAATTTTTGGAAAATAATACAACAATAAGCATTGATTATGCTGTTACATATATCGAACCAGTTTCTTATGACGAACGCCTTTATAATATATTAAATTGTCAAAGCCATCAAGGTGTTCTTCTTCTAAAGCAAATGCATTATACAAATGAGGACAAGCCTGTCTTATATTCACTAAATTACTTTCGCTCTGACATGATTCACTTCCATGTCCTAAGAAAGAGAGTATAAGACTTAATCCTTTAAGGAGGTGATATTCGAAAGATTATAGAAGGATGACAATTCTTTTCTTTTTGACAAGGTATTTAAAATACAAGGAGGGTTTAACTATGAAGAAGAAATGGTATTTACTTATCGTAGCACTATTGTCATTAGGCATGGTGTTAACGGCTTGTGGCGGTGGAGATAAAAAAGAAGAGCCAGCAGACAATGCTGAAAAAGGTGAAAAAACAGAGGCAACAGATTTTAAAGCAGCAATGGTGACGGATATTGGTGGAGTTGATGATAAATCATTTAACCAATCTGCTTGGGAAGGTTTAAATGCATGGGGAGAAGAGCATGGATTAAAAGAAAAAGAAAACTTCGATTATGCACAATCAACAACTAAAGCAGATTATATGCCGAATATCACACGTTTAGTTCGTGATGACTATAATATAATTTTTGCTATTGGATTTGAGCTTAAAGAAGATGTTGAAAAGGCTGCAGATCAATACCCTGACACTCATTTTGCTATTGTGGATGATATTGTTGAAAAAGATAACGTGGCAAGCGTTGTGTTTAAAGAGCATCAAGGTTCTTTCTTAGTTGGTGTAGCAGCGGCAATGAAAACAAAAACAAATAAAGTTGGATTTGTTGGTGGAATTGATTCCCCATTGATTAATAAGTTTGAATCAGGTTTTATCGCAGGTGTTAAATCTGTAAACCCTGATATTGAAGTCGATGTTCAATATGCTGAAAGCTTCGGTGCACCAGATAAAGGAAAAATTATTGCTTCAAATATGTATAACAATGATATTGATGTTATCTATCATGCTGCAGGTGGTACAGGTAACGGTGTCTTCAATGAAGCAAAAGATATAAAGAAAAGCGATCCAGAACGTGAAATCTGGGTTATTGGAGTTGACCGTGATCAGCATGAAGAAGGACAAATTGGTGACCATAACGTAACGTTAACGTCGATGGTTAAACGTGTTGATGTCGCTGTTCATGACTTAACGAATAAAGCGATGAACGGAGAACATCACGGTGGTGAAACTCTTGAGTATGGGATTGAAGAAGACGGGATTAGTGTTGCAACAACAAACGAGGATGCTATGACTCAAGACATTATAGACGCAGTTAAGGAATGGGAGAATAAAATCCTTAGCGGAGAAATTGAGGCTCCGAAAACACGTGAAGAAACAGAAGAATTTATTAAAGGTCTTTAATATAGATCGGAAAAGGTTGTATATACAACCTTTTCCGATTAAGTAAGCTGAAAATCCATTATAAAGCATATCGTTCTTGAATGACTACTCGAATGTCTATGTGACGATGTGCAGAATAAAGTCATTAGATCAAATAAATTTATTATGAAAGAAATTTATTTGATCTGGTGATTTTATACACTAGTACAAAACAAAATAAGCTTAATTGCCATAAAGGGGTGATTAAACAGTGGAATACGTCATAGAAATGTTGAATATAACAAAGGAATTCCCAGGTATCGTTGCAAACGATAATATTACACTGCAATTAAAAAAAGGAGAAATTCACGCATTATTAGGAGAAAATGGTGCGGGAAAATCAACTTTAATGAACGTTTTATTTGGATTATATCAACCAGAAAAAGGCCATATTCGTATCCGAGGCCAAGAAGTTGAAATCACGAATCCAAATATTGCGAATGATCTAGGTATTGGGATGGTACACCAACATTTTATGTTAGTAGAGCCTTTCACTGTAACACAGAATATTATCTTAGGAAAGGAGCCTAAAACAAAAACAGGTCGCATTGATATAAAGCGTGCTGAGAAAGAAATCCGTGAGCTATCGGATCGCTATGGCTTAAAGGTTGATCCAACGGCAAAAATACGGGATATTTCAGTCGGTATGCAACAACGTGTAGAAATTTTAAAAACGTTGTATAGAGGAGCAGAAGTACTCATATTTGATGAGCCGACAGCTGTTCTAACACCACAAGAGATAAATGAATTGATGGATATTATGCGATCATTAGTTAAAGAAGGAAAATCAATCATTTTAATTACTCATAAACTGAAGGAAATCTTGCAAGTAGCTGACCGATGTACGATTATAAGACGTGGTAAAGGAATTGGGACGGTTAATGTCTCTGAAACAACTGAAAGTGAATTAGCTTCACTAATGGTAGGACGTGAAGTGAATTTCAAAGTCGATAAACAACCAGCGAAACCGAAGCAAACTGTGTTAAAAATAAATAATCTCCATGTTAGAGATAAACGAAAAGTAGATATGGTAAAAGGACTAGACTTAGAAGTCCGTGCAGGCGAAATAGTCGGTATTGCTGGAGTTGACGGTAATGGTCAATCGGAATTAATTGAAGCCATTACTGGTTTAACACGTGTCCAATCAGGTCAAATACTATTAAATGATCAAGATATAACGAATAAAAGCCCAAGGAAAATTACTGAAAGCGGTCTCGGACATATCCCACAAGATCGTCATAAATTTGGTCTTGTATTAGATTATTCGGTTGGCGAAAATATGGTGTTACAAACATATTATAAAGAGCCTTTCTCCAAAAGAGGAATTTTAAATTTAAAAGAAATATATCGATATGCGAAGAAAATGATCAGTGCTTATGATGTAAGAACACCGGATGCATATACAAAAGCAAGGTCTTTATCAGGTGGTAATCAACAAAAAGCAATTATTGGTCGAGAAGTCGACCGTTCGCCTGATTTGCTCATTGCCGCACAACCAACTCGTGGGTTAGATGTTGGGGCGATTGAATTTATTCACAAAAAGTTAGTCGAAGAGCGTGACAAAGGACGTGCCGTTCTGTTAATTTCATTTGAGCTAGATGAAATATTAGATGTAAGTGATCGTATTGCTGTCATGTTTGATGGTAAAGTTGTTGCTGATGTCAAACCAGAAGAGACCAACGAACAAGAATTAGGTTTACTTATGGCTGGTAGTGAGCTTCAAAAGGCGGGTGAAGGGAAATGACGACAAATCATAAACGATCTGCCATATTAATACCAATTATTTCCGTTTTACTTGGTATCATTGCAGGGGCAATTATTATGCTCGTATCAGGATACAATCCAATCACAGGGTATTCAGCTCTTTTTCGTGGTGCTTTCGGTGATGCTTATGCCATTGGTGAAACGATACGTCGTACAACACCATATATTTTATCCGGATTGGCAGTAGCCTTTGCCTTTCGTGCTAGTTTATTTAATATTGGTGCTGAAGGCCAAGTTATTGTAGGTTGGTTAACGGCTGTATGGATAGGTATAAGTGTCGATGCACCAATGATTATTCATTTACCGCTTGCCATTTTAGGTGCAGCAATTGCTGGTGCAATCTGGGGGTTTATTCCAGGTCTTTTAAAAGCGAAATTAGGCGTTCACGAAGTTATCGTAACGATTATGATGAATTATATTGCTTTGTTTTCAACAAATGAAATTATTCGTAATGTGTTAACAGATCATAAAACAACAACAGAATCTATTAAAGATTCAGCTTCAATGTCTTCTGAATGGTTAAGCAGTATGACATACTATTCAAGACTCCATTATGGTATTTTGCTTGCTTTATTTGTAGCTGTTATTATTTGGTTTATTATTGAACGTACTACATTAGGCTTTGAAATTAAAGCTGTCGGTTTCAATCCACATGCATCTAGATACGCTGGGATGAATGTAAGCAAAAATATCATTCTTGCGATGGTTATCTCAGGAGCACTCGGCGGATTAGCGGGCGCAATGGAAGGTCTAGGAACATATGGAAATATTTCGGTGATGTCTGGTTTCTCAAATATAGGCTTTGATGGTATTGCAGTTGCCTTATTAGGTGCGAATACACCGCTTGGTGTTATTTTAGCTGCTTTACTATTTGGTTCCTTAAAAGAAGGAGCAAATGAGATGCCAACTGGTGCAGGGGTACCAACTGAACTTGTTGATATTATTATTGCGTTAATTATTTTCTTTGTTGCATCAAGTTATATTATTCGCTGGGCCTTACTTCGTTATCAAGGGAGGAAAGCAAAATGATTGACGTATTGCAATCAATAATCCCAACAGCGTTATTCTTTTCAGCTCCATTAATTTTTACGGCATTAGGTGGTGTCTTTAGCGAACGTTCTGGTGTTGTAAATATCGGTTTAGAAGGATTAATGGTTATGGGGGCTTTTGTTGCCGTTGTATTTAACCTTACATTTGCAGACGTATTTGGAAGTTGGACACCTTGGGTTTCAATCGTAATTGCGATGATTGTCGGAGCAATCTTTTCAATAATCCATGCCGTCGCTTCAGTTTCATTTCGAGCAGATCAAGTTGTCAGTGGAGTTGCCATTAACTTCCTTGCGTTAGGTATTGGGATTTATTTAACAAAACAATGGTATGGTAAAGGGCAAACAGACATGGTTGCACAACCATTTTTTACGGTAAATAAGGTTCCAATCCTATCCGATATTCCTGTGATAGGCCCAATGTTTTTTAAAGGAATTTATACAACTTCATATGTTGCTATATTATTTGCCATCGTTGCTTGGTATATTCTATATAAAACACCATTTGGTTTAAGACTTCGCTCAGTGGGTGAACATCCAATGGCAGCGGATACGAATGGAATAAATGTTTATAAAATGCGCTATATTGCTGTTATCATTTCTGGTGCATTAGGTGGATTAGGTGGTGGCGTATTTGCACTTACTATCGCATCTAACTTTTCACAAACAACAATTGTAGGTCAAGGATTTATTTCATTAGCAGCTGTTATCTTCGGTAAGTGGCATCCATTAGGTGCCATGGGTGCAGCTTTATTTTTTGGATTAGCACAAAGTTTAAGTGTCGTTAGTTCAAGTATTCCACTGTTATCAAATGTACCAGATGTCATTTTACTTATCGCGCCATACGTATTAACTATTTTAGCTTTAGCCGGATTTATTGGCCGTGCCGAAGCTCCTAAAGCAAACGGTGTTCCGTATATTAAAGGAAGTAGATAAATTAAATAAAAAATCGACTTGTGTATTGCAAGTCGATTTTTGCTTAGAATAAAGAGAAAGTCTAAAATATTAAATATACATATTTACTTAGGAGGTCGTGCTATGATTCAAGAAACAGAATATGTAACCAATATTAACGGTTATTCATTACACGTAATTCCGACAAAGAAGTTTAAAACAATTCATCTCGTAGCTAAATTTAAAGCT
Source organism: Cerasibacillus quisquiliarum (assembly GCF_014202495.1). GTDB lineage: Bacteria > Bacillota > Bacilli > Bacillales > Amphibacillaceae > Cerasibacillus > Cerasibacillus quisquiliarum. The sequence goes on from NZ_JACHHA010000003.1 coordinate 199,204, forward strand.
CCTTTAGATCGAAACGATATAACAATACGAGCGCTAATCCCTTATCTTTTAGTACAAGGAACTATGAATAATCCATCTCGTAAAGTTTTAGAAGAAAAGCTTGACGATTTATATGGAGCTATTTTAACAGCAGACAGCAGTAAAAAAGGAAATGAGCATATTATTAGTATTCGATTAGATATGGCCAACGAAAAATATGTAAAATCAACGACGTTTTTTCAAGATGCTCTTCGTTTGTTTTCAGACATCTTATTTAATCCGCATATCATTAATCATGCTTTCCCTAAAGATATATTTCAACGTGAAAAAACAACATTAAGAAATAGGATTCAATCCGTTATTGATGATAAAATGGCTTATGCTAATTTAAGGTTAATTGAAGAAATGTGTGCTGATGAACGTTATCGTATGCCTGCACATGGTTTTTCTGAAGACTTAAATCGCTTGACATCACAAGCTGTTTATCAGTATTATTTAGAAATGTTAATGAAGGATCGTTTAGATATATATGTTTTAGGTGATGTGCATAAAGATGAGATTGTAAATCATTTTTCACGTCTTTTAAGTCGAGAAACAATAATAGAGAATAACTGTCACAACCATAACAAGACAATAGAAGATCGAGTGATCACAACAGTGAAAGAAAAAACATGTACTGAATATCATGATGTTCAACAAGCTAAATTACACATGGGATATCGTACTTTTATAACATATAAAGACGAGTTATATCCAGCTTTACAAGTATTTAACGGTTTATTCGGTGCTTTTCCAAGTTCGAAATTGTTTATTAATGTTCGAGAAAAAAATAGTCTTGCTTATTACGCGGCCTCAAGAATAGAAAGTCATAAAGGATTGTTATTCGTTTTTAGCGGTATTGCCCCTGAGGACTATCTTCCAGCAAGGACAATTATTAATGAACAATTGCAAGCGTTGCAAGAAGGTGATTTTACAGAAAGTGATATTGAAAAAACAAAAAATCTTATTATGAACCAATTGAAAGAAACCTTTGATCACCCTCAAGGTATCATCGAAATGTTATATCAACAAGTTGTTGGTAGAACAAAATTATCACCACAAAAGTTGTTAGAATCTATTCAACAAGTGACAAAAACAGATGTCATTCGTGTCGCGAAATCTATTCAACTCGATACGGTTTACTTGTTAACAAAAGAGGGGATTGAGACCGATGCATAAACAATATTATTCATTAATTGATGAGACGCTTTATTCAGAGAAGCTTGATAATGGGCTTTCTGTCTATTTATTACCACGGCCTTATATGTCTAAAACATATGGAATCTTTACGACAAATTATGGGTCTATAGATAGAACTTTTACTCCGATTGGAAAAAGGCAAAAAATAACTGTCCCTGATGGTGTCGCCCATTTTTTGGAACATAAATTATTTGAAAAAGAAGATCGTGATGTTTTTACTGATTTTAGTAAGTATGGGGCATCTGTAAATGCGTACACATCTTTTACAAAAACAGCTTATCTCTTTTCAGCAACAAGTCATATCAAAAATAATGTCAATATTCTACTTGATTTTGTCCAAGAACCTTACTTTTCGGATAAATCTGTTGAGAAAGAAAAAGGGATTATCGCTCAAGAAATTAAAATGTATGATGATCAACCTAATTGGCGCTCGTTTATGGGCACCATTCAAGCTTTATTTCATATACATCCTATCACAATTGATATTGCTGGCACAGTTAAATCTATTTCATCAATTACGAAAGAAGACTTATACAACTCTTATCATACGTTTTATCACCCAGAAAACATGATACTATTTATTGCTGGTCGATTTGATATTGATGAAATGTTTGAATTGATACAGAAAAATCAAGCTGAGAAGACATTTTCATCCTTTACAAAAATAGATTCAGAATATCCAGAAGAACCGAATCATGTCAAAATAAAAGAACATACAATAATGATGCCTGTTTCAGTTCCGAAATGTACAGTTGGTATTAAAGAATCTCACCAATTATTGCATGGTGAAGCATTTTTAAAAAAAGATTTGTTACAAACAATGTTGTTAGACCATTATTTCTCAGAAGGTGGTCATTGTTATGAGAGGTTATATGATGCGCAGCTAATCGATGATAGTTTTTCATATCAATCAACATTAGATAAAAACTTTGGCTACTCGTTAATTAGTAGTAATACTGAAAATCCTGAATTATTTTCAGAAAAAGTGATAGCGTGCTTAAAGTCAATTAAAGCGGAAAATATAACCGTGGAAGCGCTAGAGAGAATGAAACGAAAAAAAATTGGTCAGCTCTTACGCTCAATGAATTCTCTTGAATATATCGCAAATAATTATATTCATTACACTTTCCAAGGCATAGACTTCTTTAAGATGATCCCAGCTATTCAAGCAATAACACGACAAGATATCGCAGACTTTCTTGAAAATTGGATAGTTGATGAACGGATAGCTATATGTACAATTATGCCACAATGAGGAGAATATAATGGGGAAAAACGTATTAATTATTGGAGCAAGTGGAGATATTGGAAAACAAATCGCAATCACTTTAGGAAAGGCTGGGTATCATCTCATCCTACATTATAATGATAATAAGAAGGCTATCGAGGAAATTAAATCTTTTGTACGAGATGACACAATTTTATCCGTTATACAAGCTGATTTACGAACAGCAGAAAATACTAAAACATTTATAAAACAAATTGTCTTTTCAGTTGATGCGGTTATTTTTGCAAGTGGGAATGCGCATTACGGTCTATTTCAAGATACCCCTGACGAAGTAATGGATACACTGGTGCAGCTCCATATTAAAGTACCTTGGCTTGTTAGTAAATCTTTGTTACCACAAATGATTAAAAGACGAAGTGGCCATATTATCATCATCACTTCTGTATGGGGTGAAGTGGGTGCTAGTTATGAAGTAGCCTATTCATCAGTTAAAGGGGCACAAGTGAGTTTTATTAAAGCATTAGCTAAAGAAGTTGGCTCATCTTGTATATTAGTGAATGGGGTCAGTCCAGGTTGGATTGATACAAAGATAAATGAAGTATCTAATGAAGAGAGAGAACAACTAGAAATGGAAATTCCTCTTCAGCGTCCAGGTTCACCGAGTGATGTGAGTGACCTTATTCAATTCTTGTTATCGGATAAAGCACAGTATATTCATGGGCAAATTATTCGGATAGATGGTGGTTGGCAATAAAATAAAAAATTCCTACCTTCATGATGTATAAACAATTAACAAAATCAAATACTATACACGATTAAATGAAGGAGGAATGAAAAGATGTCTGTATTAGATAATTTCGAAACATGGAAAGATTTTTTATCCAATCGGTTAGAACAAGCGAAACAAGAGGGTATGACTCAAGATACAATTTCCAATATGGCTTATGAAATTGGTGACTATTTAGCTAGCAGCGTCGATGCGAAAAATGATGAACAAGCCATGTTACGTGAATTGTGGAATGCTGCTTCTCGTGAAGAACAAGAGTCTATTGCTAATGCAATGATAAAACTCGTTCAGAAAGGATAAACAGTTTACAAATTAAGAAGCTGGTGAACAGCTTCTTTTTTATCTTTTATAGAAAATCATACAAATTGGTGACATTTATATGACTTTACTTTCATCCATAGCGAAAATCATTTATGATAAATAATAGGATTGCATTTATTAAATTGATTCGTTAACATAAATATAATAGTAGAGTATACCTTTTAAAGGAGAAAACGATGAAAAAAACAGAGTGGTATCTTGAATACGAAATTTTAATTAATCGTCCCGGATTGTTAGGAGAAATTTCATCGCTTTTAGGAATGCTTTCTATAAATATTATCATGATTAATGGTGTTAAACATGCACGAAGAGGATTATTAATTTTAACCAAAGATGATGTCCATATTAAACGGCTTAAAACCATTCTTGAAACAATGGATACCATTCAATTAATTAAATTAAGAAAACCTAAGCTAAGAGACCGTTTAGCAGTCCGACATGGTAGGTATATACAAAGTGATCAGGACGATCGTAAAGTTATTCGTTTTGTAAGGGATGATTTAGGTATTTTAGTTGATTTTATGGCAGAATTATTTAAAACAAACGAACATAAACTTGTTGGAATTCGTGGGATGCCGAGAGTTGGAAAAACAGAGTCTGTTGTTGCCGCAAGTGTCTGTGCCAATAAACGTTGGGTATTTGTATCGAGCACGCTATTAAAACAAACTGTACGCAATCAATTGGTAAAAGGGGAATATAGTCCTGAAAACACTTATATTATTGATGGAATTGTTTCGAAACATCGAGCAAATGAGAAACATTGGCGCTTGATTCGAGAAATCATGCAACTTCCAGCAGTCAAAGTGATTGAGCATCCTGACATTTTTGTCCAAGCTACGGAATATACTATGGAAGACTTTGATTACATTATAGAGCTGCGTAGTCATGAAGAGGAAGAAATAACGTATAAAGATTTAGAGCTTAATCAATTCCCACATGACCATGGATATATGTAGCTGTATTAGGATGGTGTTGTTCATGGAAATCGGAGAAAGATTGAAGGAAGCAAGAAAAGAAAAAAACATTTCTTTAGAGAGCTTGCAAGATATTACCAAGATTCAAAAACGCTATTTAGTCGCTATTGAAGAAGGTAATTTTGACGTTTTACCGGGAAAGTTTTATGCTAGGGCATTTATTAAAGAATACGCCCTCGTTGTTGGGCTTGATCCTGATGAACTTCTAGAAGAATATAAATCACAAGTGCCAACACCGAACGAAGAAGAACAAGTACAATACACACGCCTTAGTCGCTCGCAAAAAGACAGAAGTAAAGGCAATTCAATTTTTTCATTTATACCTACAGTTATCGTTGTTTTACTCATTATTGGGATTATAATATTAGTTTTTTACTTTATGAATCAGAAATCAGATTTACCAACGATAGAAAATGAGAATGGTCAGACAGATGACAATGAGTTTTACGTATCTGACCCAGATGACAAAGATGAAGATGAACAACCTGTTGAAGACGATTCTAATAGTAAAAAAGTCGAACAGAATGACGAAAAAGAATCGACAGATACTGAATCAGAATTAAAATTAGTCGAAACAGGCTCAGGAAATCGTCCTGAATCAACTTTTGAGCTCATTAATCCTGGTGATGAAGTAAAAATATCATTTGAATCAAAAGAAAAAACATGGCTAGAAGTAACCAATACGGCAGGTGAACGCTTATTTTATAATAATTTAACAAATGATTCGTCACCTTTAGAATTAGATGTTACGAATGAAGAAAAGGTTTATTTTCAAGTTGGTTACGCTCCTGACTTGACCATCACCGTCAATGGTAAGGAGTTAGAGTATCCTGTTGATCCAAATGAAGCAGTGACACAAAAAATATGGGTTCATATAGTAGAAGAAAATTGAAACACTATGTTTAAGCCCTTCCCCACGCGGAAGGGTTTTTTAAAGTGATTCTAATAAAAGGAGGAAATTGTACAAATGAATATTCCAAATCGTATTACTTTATCACGAATCTTGTTAATACCAATATTTATCGTTATTATGAGTGTATCTTTTGAATGGGGAGAATGGAAAATTGGTTATGATGTACTTCCTGTCTCACATTTTGTAGCGGCTATTATATTTGCAATTGCATCTTTGACCGATTGGGTTGACGGGTACTATGCAAGAAAGTATCAACTTGTGACAAACTTAGGTAAGTTCCTTGATCCATTAGCAGATAAATTACTTGTATCTGCGGCGCTAATATTATTAGTACAAATTAATTTAGTACCTGCCTGGGTTGTCATCGTCATTATCAGTCGGGAATTTGCTGTTACTGGCTTAAGACTCGTTGCAGCAGGTGAAGGCATTGTCTTAGCGGCTAGTCATCTTGGTAAAATTAAAACAGCAACACAATTAATAGCAATTACTTTGTTGCTACTACATAATTTTCCTTTTTCCTATATAAATTTTCCATTGGCAACTATTATGTTATATATTGCGCTATTTTTTACTGTTTTATCTGGTCTGGACTATTTCATTAAGAATTGGCATGTGATGGAGGATTCGAAATAATGAGTGATTATAAAGCGGAAATTATAGCTGTAGGTACTGAACTATTACTCGGACAAATTGCTAATACAAATGCTCAATGGATTTCCAAACAATTAGCGGAAAATGGTGTTAATATTCATTTTCATCAAGTCGTCGGTGATAACTTAGCACGGGTTAGTCAAACGTTTTTGGAAGCACAAGAGCGTTCTGATATTATTATTGTTACGGGTGGACTTGGACCGACAGACGATGACTTGACACGGGAAGCCTTCCAAATGATTAGTGGATTAAATCTCGTTATACATGAACCTTCTTTAAATAAAATTCATGATTATTTTAAAAAACATGATTCAGAAATGACGTCAAATAATATAAAGCAAGCGCGTGTGTTTTCTGGAGCACATGTCTTAACTAATCAAATTGGTATGGCACCAGGTATGATTGTTGAATTTAAAGGTAAATCATGGATCTTTCTACCAGGTGTTCCAAGCGAAATGATGCGTATGTTTTCAGACGACGTTATACCGTATATTAGTGAACGAACAGGTCAAACACATTTGATTAAGTCGATGATTTTGCGTTTTATCGGAATTGGTGAAGCAAAGCTAGAATATGAATTGCAAGATTTAATTCGTAAGCAAACAAATCCAACAATTGCGCCATTGGCTCAACAAGATGGATTAATTATCCGCTTAACTGTAAAAGCAACATCAAATGATGAAGCAAATGAGCTTTTAGAGCAATGTAAAGGGCAAATCTTGCAACGAGTCGGTGACTTTTATGTCGGGTCAGATAATGAAACAGTCGAAAAGAAAGCATTGTTTATGTTAAAGCAACATAAAAAAACAATCGCTGCAGCAGAAAGTTTAACAGGTGGTAAGTTTACTGAAACGCTTATCTCTGTTCCAGGAGCATCAGAAGTTTGTAAAGGCGGTATCGTATGTTATGATGCAGAGGTTAAACGGAATATACTGGGCGTCTCACTAGAAACATTGCAAAACGAAGGAACAGTAAGCCAGGCTTGTGCGATTGAATTGGCACAATCTATTTTAAAATTATTAAAAACAGATATTGGTATTAGTTTTACTGGGGTTGCTGGTCCACATACATTAGAAGGAAAACCAGCTGGAACAGTTTTTATAGCTATCGCAAATAAACAAGGTAAGTTTCTTGTTAAAGAGCATTTATTTACCGGGGACCGTGAAGCAATCCGAAGAAAATCAGTACGAAAAGGATATGACATGCTTTTCAAATTTTTAAAAAGAGAGCACTGAAAAATTGAATAATTAAGTTATTATTGATTAAAATTGCCTATTTCTATATATTTTTTGCCTTAAAAACACAAGAACATTCATTCGGTTTTTTCTTGGCAAAATTACAAAAAAGATGTATGATAGAGATAGTTTATAAAGGAGGCTATGCCATGAGTGATAGAAAGCAAGCTTTAGATAAAGCATTACGAGACATAGAGAAACAATTCGGTAAAGGTTCCATCATGAAATTAGGTGAGGAAGCAAATACGAAAATTGAAACAATTCCTAGTGGATCGTTAGCATTAGATGTTGCATTAGGTATTGGTGGTTATCCACGAGGCCGTGTAGTAGAAATTTATGGACCTGAATCATCAGGTAAAACGACCGTTGCACTTCATGCAATAGCAGAAGCACAAAAGCTAGGCGGACAAGCTGCATTTATCGATGCCGAGCATGCATTGGATCCAAACTACGCAAAAGCTTTAGGAGTAAATATAGAGGAGCTCTTGTTATCACAACCAGATACGGGAGAACAAGCTTTAGAAATTGCAGAAGCATTAGTCCGCAGTGGCGCGATAGACATCATTGTCATAGACTCTGTTGCCGCACTCGTCCCTAAAGCAGAGATTGAAGGAGAAATGGGAGATTCTCATGTCGGTTTACAAGCCCGGCTCATGTCCCAGGCTTTAAGGAAATTATCAGGAGCAATAAATAAATCAAAAACAATAGCAATCTTTATTAACCAAATCCGTGAAAAAGTCGGTGTCATGTTTGGAAATCCGGAGACGACACCTGGTGGTCGCGCACTTAAATTCTACTCATCTGTTCGTTTAGAAGTACGACGTGCGGAAACATTAAAGCAAGGAACAGATATGGTCGGGAACCGTGCACGTATTAAAGTGGTGAAAAACAAAGTCGCTCCGCCGTTTAAGCAAGCTGAAGTAGATATTATGTATGGAGAAGGAATATCTAAAGAAGGTGAATTACTTGATATTGGTTCTGATTTAGATATTGTTCAAAAAAGTGGTGCTTGGTATTCATATGATGGAGAAAGGCTCGGGCAAGGTCGAGAAAATGCAAAACAATTTTTAAAAGAAAATCCTGATATGTTAGATGAAATCCATCAAGCGATTCGCAAACATTATCAACTAGATGATGAAATTGAATCAGATGAATCAGTTGAAGAAGTTGAAGAGATGAATCAAGCAACACTAGATGTCTAATATAACTTTTAAGAGGTATTTCTATTTTAACGACATACATTGAGACCGAACAGAAAAAGGATTGAATCAGTGTAAAAGATTGATTCAATCCTTTTCTTTATAGTTTTATATACAGGACTGTATGTGAAAGTTGAAGTTTATCACTAAAAGATAGTTATGATCACAATACTTGTGAAGATTTCTTGACAATCATACAATTGACAATTAAAATTGAATATGTATAATTATATGTTTTAAATTATACATGCTGTATTTTTATTTATTGAATATGGTACATGCCGACAATATGAATTTTTAACAATTTTATAGCAATAGGAGGTGAGAACCGTGGACCATCCCTTAATCATCTCCATTTTGCTTGCCTTGTTCCTGATCGTCGGTATTGTTGTTGGTTATCTAATTCGTAAAAAAATTGCTGAAGCTAAAATTTCCAGTGCTGAAACACTGGCCAAACAGATACTTGAAGAAGCAGATCGTAATGCAAAGGCGGCTAAAAAAGAAGCTCTTTTAGAGGCTAAAGATGAAATATATCAATTACGCCAAGAAACTGAGAAAGAGTTACAAGTACGTCGTGCGGAACTGCAAAAGCAGGATAACCGTCTCATGCAAAAGGAGGAAAATCTAGATAAAAGAAGCGAAACGCTAAATAAGCGAGAGCTGATGTTAGAGGAGAAAGATACTTCACTAACAGAAAAACAACAACAAATTGAAGAAATGGAAAGCAAAGTGGAAGCTCTAATTGCAGAACAAGAGACTAAGCTTGAAGAAATTTCTGGATATACGACTGAAGAAGCAAAACAAATCATACTAAAGCGGATAGAAAAAGAATTACGTCATGAATCAGCCGTGATGATTAAAGAAACAGAAAACCGTGCACGTGAAGAGGCCGATAAAAAAGCTAAAGAAATTTTATCTACGGCGTTGCAACGCTGTGCAGCCGATCATGTCGCTGAAACAACGGTATCTGTCGTCAATTTACCTAATGACGAAATGAAAGGCCGTATTATCGGACGAGAAGGCCGTAATATTCGCACATTAGAAACACTTACTGGTATTGATTTAATTATTGATGATACACCTGAAGCTGTGATATTATCTGGTTTTGATCCAATTCGAAGAGAAATTGCTCGATTAGCATTGGATAATCTCGTTCAAGACGGACGCATTCATCCGGCGAGAATTGAAGAAATGGTAGATAAAGCTCGTCGTGAAGTCGATGAGTATATTCGCGAAGTTGGTGAAGAGGCAACCTTTGAAGTCGGTGTACATGGATTGCACCCTGATTTAATTAAAATTCTCGGTCGTTTGAAATATCGGACAAGCTATGGTCAAAATGTTTTAAAGCATTCAATTGAAGTAGCCCATTTATCCGGGCTTTTAGCTGCTGAACTGGGAGAAGATGAAACACTAGCTAGAAGAGCAGGACTACTTCATGATATTGGGAAAGCAATAGACCATGAAGTAGAAGGTAGTCATGTTCAAATTGGTAAGGAACTAGCTATTAAATATAAAGAACACGAAGTTGTAATCAACGCGATCGCATCACATCACGGTGATGAAGAGCAAACATCTATTATCTCAGTTCTAGTTGCTGCGGCAGATGCTTTATCTGCGGCAAGACCTGGCGCTCGTAGTGAATCGTTAGAAAACTATATAAAGCGATTGGAAAAACTAGAAGCCATTTCTGAATCATTCCCAGGGGTAGAAAAATCATATGCGATTCAAGCAGGACGAGAGATTCGCATTATCGTTAAACCTGACGAAATTGATGACGATGCTTCGATCCATGTCGCTCGAGATATTCGTAAACGAATTGAAAAAGAGCTTAATTATCCAGGTCATATAAAAATCACGGTTATTCGTGAGACCCGAGCTATTGAATATGCAAAATAAAGGGATTTAAAGCGGAGAGTGTTCTCCGCTTTTTTTATACTTTTTGACAAGATAATTATGTTATGAAAGACTATACTTACTATATACTTTAGGATGATAGAAATGAACATACTATTCATAGGAGACGTTGTTGGTTCTCCTGGTAGAAAAATGGTGCAAGAATATTTACCAAAATTAAAAAATAAATTTCGTCCCCATTTAACAATTGTAAATGGAGAAAATGCAGCAAGTGGAAAAGGAATAACTGAAAAGATTTACAAGCAAATGTTAGAATGGGGTGCACAAGTCATCACAATGGGAAACCATACATGGGATAAAAAAGAAGTGTTTGACTTTATTGATCACGCTAAGTATATGATTAGACCCGCTAATTTTCCCGAGAATAATCCAGGAAAAGGAATTGTATATATTAATATTAACGGAACTGAAGTGGCTGTCATTAATTTGCAGGGCAGAACTTTTTTACCGGCTATTGAAGATCCATTTAAAAAGGCAGAGCAATTAGTTCATGAAGCAAGAAAAAGGACTCCATTTATTTTTGTAGATTTTCATGCCGAAGCTACGAGTGAAAAACAGGCTCTTGGCTGGTATTTAGATGGTAAAGTGAGTGCTGTTGTAGGTACACATACACATGTTCAAACAGCAGATGAGCGTATCCTGACAAAAGGAACTGCGTATATTACAGATGTCGGAATGACAGGCCCTTACGACGGCATATTAGGTGTACAGAAAGAAATCATATTAAGACGCTTTCTTACTAATTTGCCCGCTCGTTTTAATATTGATGAAAAAGGCCGTAATCAATTAAATGCCGTTTTCGTAACGCTTGACAAAGAAACTGGACTAGCAACTGATGTTAAACGTATTTCTATTACCCCTGATCGTCCTTTTTTAGATTGAGTATTTGAATTTTGTGACTACTTCGTTCATAATAAGGTAATAAGAAATCATTTATTAGAATAGAATAGGGTAAGAAAGATATTAGCAAATGAGGAGGTACTAGGAATGGAAATATTAAAAGTTTCAGCTAAATCAAATCCAAATTCAGTAGCGGGTGCACTTGCAAATGTATTACGGGAACGTGGATCAGCAGAGATACAAGCTATTGGTGCGGGAGCTTTAAACCAATCCGTCAAAGCAGTAGCCATTGCTAGAGGTTTTGTTGCCCCAAGTGGAGTTGATTTAATCTGTATTCCTGCTTTTACTGATATTATGATTGACAACGAAGAGCGTACAGCTATTAAATTAATTGTAGAACCTAGATAAAGAGATAAATAGTATGAATGTAAAGACAATGCCATGGCATTGTCTTTTTTATTTTATTACTACATGAACATCTGTTGTTTATTTATTGATTAACCTTTATACTATTGTAATGGAAACAAATTATTTATACGAACTCGTTTTTTAAGAAAGGAGTAGAAAAATGAACGAACAACAACGCAAAGAGCAAGCGCAAATTAAACAAGTCGAAGTGGCACCGGACCAAAAATCCGTACAACAAAAGCCGCTTCATGAAAAAACAACCGCAGACTTTGCTAAATATTTTGAAACAACATATAAGCCACCGAATATTAATAAAGCACGCAAACGGGGAAGAGAAGAAGTAAAGGTTCATTATGATTTTAATATCCCAGAAGATATGAGACAAATTGGACGTGGGAAGAAGTTTTTAATTCGCACATACGGATGCCAAATGAATGAGCATGATACAGAGGTTATGGCAGGTATTTTAACAGAAATGGGTTATGAGGCGACAACTGTAACAGAAGAAGCGGATCTTATTCTTCTTAATACATGTGCTATTCGTGAAAACGCTGAAAATAAAGTTTTTGGTGAAATCGGCCATCTAAAGCCTTTAAAAACAGAAAACCCTGATTTAATTCTTGGTGTATGTGGATGTATGTCGCAACAAGAGTCAGTTGTCAATCGGATTATGCAAAAGCACCAACATGTCGATTTAATTTTTGGGACACATAATATTCATCGTTTACCACATTTATTAAAAGAAGCGATGTTTGGCAAAGCTCAAGTTGTAGAAGTATGGTCCAAAGAAGGAGATATTATTGAAAATCTTCCTAAAGTTCGTCACGGTAAGATTAAAGCATGGGTTAATATTATGTATGGTTGTGATAAATTCTGTACGTACTGTATCGTTCCAATGACACGTGGGAAGGAGAGAAGTCGTCGCCCAGAAGATATTTTACAAGAAGTGCGCCAACTAGCAGCAGAAGGTTATAAGGAAATCACACTTCTTGGACAAAATGTTAACGCATATGGGAAAGATTTTGAAGATATTGATTACCGATTCGGTGACTTAATGGATGATATAAGAAAAATTGATATTCCACGTGTCCGATTTACAACATCTCATCCACGTGATTTTGACGATCATTTGATTGAAGTTCTAGCTAAAGGTGGAAATTTACTTGATCATATTCACTTGCCTGTTCAGTCAGGAAGTAATGAGATTTTAAGAAAAATGAATCGGAAGTATACACGAGAAGAATTTTTAGAGCTCGTGCGTAAAATTAAAGAAGCAATCCCAAATGTAACACTTACGACAGATATCATTGTCGGCTTTCCTAATGAAACAGAAGAGCAATTTCAAGAGACATTATCATTAGTTGAAGAAGTAGGTTTTGAATCAGCCTATACGTTTATTTATTCACCACGGGAAGGAACACCAGCTGCACGGAAAAAAGATGATGTCACAGAAGAGGAGAAGAAAGATCGTTTATATCGTCTTAACCATCTTGTGAATCAACAATCTCGTGAAGCGATGAAAAGATATCAAGGCCAAGTCGTTAATGTTCTTGTAGAAGGTGAGAGTAAAAAAGACCCTGATGTTTTGGCAGGTTACACTGAGAAAAATAAACTAGTTAACTTTAAAGGTCCTAAAGAAGCAATCGGTCAAATTGTTCCGGTTAAAATAACTGAAGCTAAGACATGGTCATTAGATGGTGTTATGGTTGAAGAAAAATCATTAGAGGTGAATTAAATGTCACAATATACGCGTAAACAAGTACTTGACCAAGCAAAGAAACTAGCAAATATGATTGCAAATACAGAAGAAATTGAACGTTTCAAAGCCGTAGAAGCAAAAATTAACGAAAACGAAAAAGTTCAATCACTCATGACGAAAATAAAAGCATTACAAAAACAAGCTGTTAATTTACAAGCCTACGGAAAAGAAGAAGCGTTAAAAAGAGTTGAAGAACAACTAGAACGCTTGCAAGATGAATTGGATCGTATCCCTATTGTAGAAGAATTTAAGGAAACACAGATTATTGTGAACGATATTTTACAACTTATTTCAGGTACGATTGCTCGTTCAGTAACAAAAGAAGTCATTGAATCAACTGGCGGTGATGTATTAGCTGGTGAAACAGGATCAAAGTTAAAGAATAGAGATGAGACATCATGTGGTTGTGGTAATTAGTGAAAAGATTCTTAATAAACAAAAGTTGTCTTTGCTCATAAAACAGTAACAAGTAAAAGAAAATTACTTCGTCGGCTTTAGCTCCATATTTAAGTAAGGGAGCTAAAGCCGTTTTCTCTTTCTTGACAGATTTTATTAAAATCGACTCATCTATGTTCTTTTAAAGTCATGTACCGATGAATTTAGAACAATCTTCAAAAGCTATGCACCTTAGGTATTCGCCTTGCATAAAATGACAATGAAAAAAGAGGAGGTAAACAAAAATATGAGCTTTTTAAATAAAGAGTATCGGGAAATTATCACAAAAGCAGTATGTGGTAAAGGAAAGAAGTTTACGAACGAAACACATACTGTAAAACCGCCACAAAAACCATCGAGTATTCTAGGGTGCTGGATAATAAATCATCGTTACCACTCAAAGAAAAAAACGAAAGATTCTGTAGAAGTAAATGGTCATTTCGACATTAACATATGGTATTCCTATCATAATAATACAAAAACAGAAGTTGTAAGAGATCGTGTCAACTATCAAGATATCATTCCTTTATCAATTAAAGATGATCAATCGATTAGCGATGATTTTGATGTTGTTTGTCGAACAACTCAGCAACCAAACTGCTTAGAATGTGAAATAACTGATAAGGGTGATGAAATAAAGGTTGAAACAGAACGTGAATTCATTATACAAGTGATTGGTGAAACGAAAGTCTATGTCAAAGTTGATCCAGAAGGCTATAAATATGTAGATGAAGAAGATCAATGGGATTTTGAAGTCATTGATGAAGAGTTAGCTGACGTCAATCCAGATTTTTTAAATAAAAATGAATAAGACATAACTAAACTTACGGGAAAAATCCTGTAAGTTTGTTTTTTGTTTACCACCATTTGATGCAAATTCTATTTAACATTCATTTTATGTTATAATGACATAACAAAGAAGACTGCTTTGGAGGATCAAATATGACAAACCATACACCAATGATCAAACAATATTTACAAATAAAAGCAGAGCATAAAGATGCTTTTTTATTTTTTCGGCTCGGTGATTTTTATGAGTTGTTTTTTGATGATGCTATAAAAGCTGCTCAGGAGTTAGAAATCACTTTAACAAAACGTGACTCAGGTCAAAAAGAACCAATCCCAATGTGTGGTGTACCTTATCATTCGGCTGAAAATTACATAAAAATATTAATCGATAAAGGATATAAAGTGGCCATATGTGAGCAAGTAGAGGACCCTAAAAAAGCGAAAGGAATTGTCAAACGAGAAGTCATTCAAATTATTACACCTGGGACCGTCATGGAAAGTAGCATGCTAGATGAACGTGATAATAATTATATTGCGAGTTTATCTCATTTTAATGATGGTTCATTTGTGGTTGCCTATAATGATCTATCTACAGGGGAGAATCGTCTTGCGCTATTAACAAACGGTTGGGAGCAAGTTATACATGAACTGTATAATCAACCAATAAAAGAAGTTGTCATTGCCTCGACATTACCAGAAACATATCAAAAACAACTTGCTAACCGTTTACAAGTAACACTTTCTTATGAAGACAATGTCGATTTTAGTGCAGAATATCGTTATTTATGTGAAAACTTAAATGATGAACGGTTAATGCAAGGTTTTAGTCGTTTATTAAATTATATTCAACATACACAAAAACGCTCGCTCGATCATCTGCAACAAGCGAAAATGATTGAACTAAATCGTTTTTTGTCATTAGATATGTATTCTAAACGTAACCTAGAATTAACTGAAACGATTATGCGTAAAGGAAAACGTGGTAGTTTATTATGGGTGCTCGATCAAACTGTGACAGCAATGGGAGCAAGATTACTAAAGAAATGGATTGAGCGTCCATTAATCAATAAACAACATATTGAAAAGCGTTTAAATATTGTGGAAGGTTTTTTAGAAGGCTTTATCGAGCGTGATCAGTTACGAGAAGATTTACGGTCTGTTTATGATTTAGAACGGTTAGCCGGTCGGATTGCTTATGGCAATGTCAATGCGCGTGACTTAATCCAATTGAAACAGTCACTTCAACAAATTCCAAAAATAAAAGAAACAATGTCTCAATTTAATAAAGGAGAAATTCATCAGCTTAAAGAACGGCTTATTTATCCGAAACATGTAGTAGATTTGTTGGAAAGGAGTATTAAAGACGATCCCCCTGTTTCAATTAAAGAAGGCTCATTAATTAAAGATGGCTTTAATGATACGCTTGATCGTTATCGAGACGCTACACGGAACGGGAAAAAATGGATTGCAGAATTAGAAAAGAGAGAAAAAGAAATAACGAAAATACGATCCTTAAAAATAGGTTATAATCGTGTGTTTGGATATTATATAGAAGTAACGAAGCCGAATCTCCATCTGTTACCAAAAGGTAGGTATGAAAGAAAACAGACATTAACGAATGCAGAACGATTTATTACACCCGAATTAAAAGAGAAAGAACAATTGATATTAGAAGCAGAAGAGAAAAGCATCGATTTAGAGTACGACTTATTTATCAGTATCCGTGAAAAGATCAAAGAACATATTCCAGAACTGCAATCATTAGCAGACGCTATTAGTCAGCTAGATGTTTTACAATCGTTTGCAACTGTTAGTGAAGCGAATAACTACGTCCGACCTGACTATGATGAACAAGTATTACACATTAAGAATGGGCGGCATCCAGTCGTGGAAAAAGTGATGCAAGACGGCTCGTATGTCCCTAATGATATTACATTAGATAATGAGACGAATATATTACTCATTACAGGACCGAATATGTCAGGGAAAAGTACGTATATGCGCCAACTCGCTTTAACAATTATAATGGGTCAATTAGGTTGTTTTGTACCTGCTGACAAAGCAAAACTGACTATATTCGATCAAATTTTTACCCGAATTGGTGCAGCGGACGATCTTGTCTCAGGACAAAGTACATTTATGGTCGAAATGTTAGAAGCAAATCATGCATTAAAAAACGCAACAGAAAAAAGTTTAATTTTATTAGATGAAATTGGGCGTGGAACAAGTACGTATGATGGAATGGCCTTAGCACAAGCCATTATTGAATATATTCATGACCATGTACATGCAAAAACATTATTCTCAACCCATTATCATGAATTAACAACATTAGAAACAACATTAAACAAGTTAAAAAATATTCATGTTCGTGCGGAAGAATATGAGGGTAAAGTAGTCTTTTTACATCAAGTAAGAGAAGGTGCTGCTGATAAAAGCTATGGGATTCATGTGGCAAAACTCGCTGAACTACCAGATACATTGATAAAACGGGCAACAGATATATTGAGCGAATTAGAATCACAACCTGAAAAAGAAAATATGCATCAAGCCCAAGGTCAGCTATCATTTTTCGAAGATCCAGATCCAGTCGTTAAACAAAAAGACTCAGCATCAATTCATAAAGAAGAAGCAAAAGTGATCGATGAATTAAAAGAAATAGATTTACTCGACATGACGCCGATCGATGCACTAAATGTACTATATCGCTTACAAAAACGGTTAAAATCATAATAAAATTTAACTTAAGTAAAGGAGGTGCATCAATGGCAATTATTCAAATGCCAGAATCATTAGCAAATATGATTGCCGCTGGTGAAGTTGTTGAACGCCCTGCATCAGTTGTGAAAGAATTAGTAGAGAATAGCATTGACGCAAATAGTTCATGGATTAAAGTCGAACTAAAAGAAGCGGGTATTCAGGAGATAAAAGTTACAGATAATGGTGATGGTATTTCTGATACAGATTGTGAAAAGGCGTTTCTACGCCATGCAACGAGTAAAATAAAAGATGAAAATGATTTATTCCGTGTTCATACACTAGGTTTTCGTGGTGAAGCTCTAGCTAGTATCGCTTCGGTTAGCCGGCTAACACTTAAAACATCAACCGGTGATAAAGCGAGTACATACCTAGTATTAGAAGGTGGGCAAATAAAAGAGAAAAATATTAGTGATGCTAGAAAAGGTACAGAAATAACAGTGAAAGACTTATTTTTCAACACGCCTGCTCGCTTGAAATATTTAAAGACGCTTCATACAGAATTAGGTCATGTAACAGACGTTATGAATCGACTTGCTTTTTCACACCCAGATATTCGTTTTGATGTCACACATAATGGAAAACAATTATTCCAAACATCTGGTTCAGGGGATTTATTACAAGTTATACGTGATGTGTACGGCATGAATGTAGCAAAAAGCATGTTACCAATTAAAAAGGAGACACTGGACTTTTATATCACAGGCTATATCGGCAAGCCCGAGATAACCCGTTCAAATAGAAACTTTATGACGATTATTGTAAATGGTCGTTATATCAAAAACTATTTACTCACTCAATCTATTATTCGAGCTTATGATACACTACTTATGATTGGACGTTTTCCTATTGCAGTTATTTCAATAGAGATGGATCCGTATCTCGTTGATTTTAATGTTCATCCTGCGAAGCTAGAGGCAAGGTTTAGTAAAGAGAAAGACTTAATGATTGCGATTGAAAAAGTTATAAGAGAACAATTTCAAAAAGAAACATTAATTCCTACTATACGGTCAAAACCGACTAAAACCCAATCAATCCAATACAAAATGGATTTTCCAGTTAACGAAAGCAAACAAATTCCTCTTATTCAGGAATCTAAGCAACCGACAATTGACCTTGTTAAACATCATGAAGTTAATAAGAAAGAACAAGCAGCGAAAGAGAAAGAAAAGCCAACAAACGATATAGCTACTAATGAATTACCTACTCGTTTGAATGCAAATACCATGACTGAAAATGTAGAACAACAAAAACACCGGGTACCATCTATGTATCCAATCGGCCAATTACATGGGACATATATTTTGGCACAAAACGAGACAGGTCTATATATGATAGATCAGCATGCTGCCCAAGAGCGTATCAAGTTTGAATATTATAAGAAAAAACTAAGTCAACCTGATTCAATGGTTCAAGAGCTGTTATTACCACTAACATTTGAGTTTTCCAAACAAGAGGCTATTTTTATTAAAACATATCAGGAAAAACTACAGGAAATAGGACTGTTTTTCGAACCGTTTGGTGAGCAAACTTTCGTTATTCGGTCTTATCCAAGTTGGTTTCCAGAAGGATATGCAGAGCAGGTGATTCGTGAGATTGTGGACCAAGTGATTGAACAAGGAAAGGTTGATATAGCATCACTTCGCCAAGACATGGCAGCTTTGATGTCATGTAAACGATCAATTAAGGCAAACCATTATTTAAATCAAGATGAAATGTTTCAGTTATTAGAAGATTTAAGAAGTACGACAGATCCATTTACATGCCCACATGGTCGTCCGATTATCATCCATTTTACGACTTATGAAATTGAAAAAATGTTTAAACGTATACAATAATGTATAATCATGTATGAATCGGTTCAAACTATGTTCATAGTAGGAGGCGATTCATAGATGGATAATCAAAAATTAATTCATTATCTTAATCAATTACTTTCTAATCAGTTTGTTATGTATGTCAAATTACACCGATATCATTGGTACATACAAGGAAGTCACTTTTTCCAATTACATGATTTATTTGAAGAAATGTATGAACAGTTTGCTAAACAGCTTGATGAAACAGCTGAACGCATATTAATGATTAACGGTAAACCTTTGGCAACGATGGCGTCATACATTAAAGAAGCATCACTTGTTGAAGCATCAGCTGATGATAAAGAGAAAGAAATACTGATGCAACTACAGGACGATCTCAATCAGTTAATAACAGAAATTCATGATCTCGGATTACGAGCAGCGCATGATAATCGAGATGAAGTGACGATTGATATGTTAATCGGTTTCCAACAGTATTATGAAAAGATGCTATGGATGTCAAAAGCTTACTTACATCAGTTATGAGGAATTACAATATTAGGGGAATAAATATGAAGCCTAAAATCGTCGTTATCGTCGGTCCTACAGCTGTAGGAAAAACAAAATTAAGTATCGAAATAGCTCGAGCCTTTAACGGAGAAATCATCAGTGGCGATTCTATGCAAGTTTATCGGGGAATGGACATTGGAACAGCCAAAATATCAAAAGAAGAAATGGCTGGCATTCCACATTATATGCTAGATATAAAAGAACCTGATGAAGCATTTTCAGTCGCAGATTTTAAGCAATATGTTCATTCATATATCACTCACATCGATTCCAAGTCAAAGTTACCGATCTTGGTCGGTGGGAGTGGTTTATATATTCAAGCAATTCTATATGATTATCAATTTACAAATCATAAACGAAATATGGCTTATACAAAGAAATTAGAAGAGCAAATTAAACAGGAAGGCATTACTAAAATCTATGAACAATTAAAAAACATCGATCCAGAACAAGCTAAAAAAATTCATCCGAATAATCATCGACGTGTTATTCGTGCATTAGAAGTATATCATCAAACAGGTAAAACTATGAGTCAATTAATAGAAGAGCAAGAACAGAAAACATCTCCTTATGATCCTATAATAATAGGTTTGGAAATGGAACGTGAACTTTTATACGAACGAATCAACAAACGTGTTGATCAGATGTTAGAAGATGGATTATTAGACGAAGTTTATTCACTTTATAAAAATGGCTATGAAAATACTCAAGCGATGCGTGCCATTGGCTATAAAGAATTTATTCCTTATTTTAAAAATGAATATGATTATAAACGTGCTGTAGAACTCTTAAAAAGAAACTCAAGACGCTATGCTAAACGCCAGTTTACATGGTTTAAAAATAAAATGAAAGTGAATTGGTATCATATTCATCCAGAAAAGTTTGATGAACAACTTCAAATCATTTTAGAAGATTTAGCAGGAATATTAAAAGATAAGTAGAATTAATTATATATAGAGAAAAAGAGGAGGAAAATATTATGGCACAGACTGGTAATATTCAAGACCATTATCTAAACACGTTAAGAAAGGAACATGTACTCGTAACTGTATTTTTAACCAATGGCTTTCAATTGAGAGGCGTCATCAAAGCTTTTGATAATTTTACAATTTTACTAGAAACTGAAGGTAAACAACAACTTATTTTCAAACATGCGATATCTACTTTTGCACCCATTAAAAATATTTCCATAGATTAATGATTAAGTGAACACGTCTGTGTTCACTTTTTACTTTAAACAATAATGGGCGATTGTCACCCTTTTTCGCATCTAACGTATAATGTTGGTGACTAGGGGTGATGATGTGACTACAAGAGTAACAAATAACAAAATTGGTCAAATTAATATCGTACTTGATCCACATAATAGCAGAGGGTTAACAAAAAATAATCATCGCTATAATGGGAAAAATCCATTTTCAAAAATTGAAACAGCTTTTAATTCTGTTATCGGCATGAGTCAACTAAAGAAAAGGATTAAAGAAATATATGCAACAATCGTTATTAATCAACGGCGCTACGAATCAGGACTTCAATCAAAGAAGCAAGTTTTGCATATGTTATTTAAAGGTAATCCAGGAACAGGAAAGACAACTGTAGCTAGAAAACTAGCTACATTATTTAAAGAAATGAACCTTTTATCGAAAGGTCATTTAATTGAAGTAGAAAGAGCAGATTTAGTCGGTGAATATATCGGGCAGACCGCTCAAAAGACAAGAAAATTAATCCAACAAGCATTAGGCGGTATATTATTTATTGATGAGGCCTATGCATTAGCTCGTGGTGGAGAGAAGGATTTTGGTAAAGAAGCCATCGACACATTAGTAAAACAAATGGAAGATTATCAACATGACTTCGTTCTCATCCTTGCAGGGTATCCAAACGAAATGGACCATTTTTTATTACAAAATCCTGGCTTACAATCAAGATTTCCGTTTATACTTAATTTTCCAAACTATACAGCTCATGAATTATTAGGGATTGCCAAACAAATGATTGAAGATAGAGAATATAAATTAACCAAAGAGGCAGAGTGGAAACTGCATATGTATTTAACAGATCAATTAAAAAAAGATAAAGCAAATTTTTCAAACGGAAGATTAGTACGTAATCTGATAGAAGATGCCATTAGGAATCAGGCGTTAAGGTTAATTTATCAGGCGAATTGTTCATTTGATCAACTCATTACAATTGAAGCAGAAGATATATTATTTGATAAAAACCGTGATACTTCTTTGTAGATTCTTTCAATCTTTGCTATGATATCATCAGTTTAATGGATATAGAAAGAAGAGGTTAAGATATGACCAAAGAGAAAGTAATTATTATTGCAGTTAAACAACAAGAACAGCCATTAGAGCAATTTAATTCATCCTTAGAAGAATTGGTTTCACTTACTGATACGGCTGGTGGGGTCGTTAAGCAAGTGATGACACAAAATCGAAATCATATACATCCAGCCTTTTATATTGGAACGGGAAAAATTCAAGAAATTAAGCGTGAAATTGAAGCACATGAAATTGATCTTGTTATTTCGAATGATGAGCTTTCTCCCGGTCAATTACGTAATTTAGAAGGTCATTTTAATGTTCGGGTAATTGATCGCAGTCAGTTAATACTTGATATTTTTGCTAGTCGTGCGAAAACGAAGGAAGGTAAATTACAAGTTGAATTAGCTCAGCTTGAGTATAATTTACCCCGTTTACGTGGAAGAGGAATTCAACTGTCGCGACTAGGTGGGGGGATAGGCACAAGGGGCCCAGGAGAAACAAAGCTAGAAACAGACCAACGTTATATTCGACAACGTATTCACGATATAAAGAGGCGTTTAACACTTGCGGATAAACAACGTCATCTCTATCGTCAGCGAAGAAAAAGAAATGATGTATTTCAAATAGCGATTGTAGGATATACGAATGCTGGAAAATCGACGCTGTTTAATCAATTAACAGATAGTGCTTCTTTACAGGAAGATAAACTATTTGCCACTTTAGATCCTCTTACTCGGCAAATTAGATTGCCATCGGGTATGAACGCATTAGTGACGGATACGGTTGGCTTTATTCAGGATTTACCTACTACTTTAATTGCAGCATTCCAGTCTACATTGGAGGAAGTTACGGAAGCTGACTTTATTTTACACGTTATCGATGGATCACATCCTAATATGGAACAACATCAAGATACTGTTCACCTACATTTGAAAAAGTTAGGTGCTGAACAGATCCCAGTATTAACTGTTTACAATAAAAAAGATAAATTCACAGAAGATTTGATACCGATGGCACAGCCTGCCATTATAATTAGTGCATATGAATCAGAAGATCTAAAGAATTTATTGTTAAAAATAGAAGCTGTCTTGAAACAAATTTGGGAACCATTTACAATAGCATTAGAACCTGATCAAGGTTCGTTATTAAATCGGATTTTACATGAAACGATCGTTGTGGAGAAACAATTTAACGAACAGAGTAACGAATATATTCTATCTGGCTATATGCGTGAAGATTCTCCACTAAATAGAATCAAAGGAGATACGAAAACATGATAGAAACAATAGTAGCCCAAGCAGAAAAAGATATTCAAGAAAAACATCATGAAATAAATGAAATTGTTGAATATAATCAAAGACGCGTCTTAGAAGCCTTTCGCAATAATAGAGTGAGTGACAGTCATTTTCAATCGACAAGCGGCTATGGTTATAATGATATGGGGCGTGAAGTTCTAGATCAAGTATATGCCGATGTATTTGGTGCAGAAAGTGCTATCGTAAGACCACATTTCGTATCGGGTACACATGCGATATCAACAGCGCTTTTCGGTGTATTACGTCCAGGTGATGAATTATTATATATTACTGGCAAACCATATGATACGTTAGAAGGTGTTATCGGAACATCGACCGAACACTTTTCAGGTTCATTAAAAGAGTTTGGCATCCATTATAATGAAGTTCCGTTAAAAGCTGATGGAACGATTGATTATGAAGGTATTAAGCAAGCAATCCATGATCGAACACGTGTCATTGGTATTCAACGCTCTAAAGGATATGATAATCGCCCTTCTTTCTTAGTGAAAGAAATTGAAGAAATGACTCGGTTTGTTAAAGAAATTAATCCTGAGCTTATCGTCTTTGTTGATAATTGTTATGGTGAGTTTGCGGAAAAACTTGAGCCAACTCATGTGGGAGTTGATTTAATGGCCGGATCATTAATTAAAAATCCTGGTGGTGGTATTGTACGTTCTGGAGGTTATATTGTAGGAAAAGAAAAATGGGTCGAACAATGTGCTAATCGCTTAACAGCTCCTGGTTTAGGTGACGAGATGGGAGCGACTTTTAATATGCTTCAAGAAATGTTTCAAGGGTTCTTTTTAGCCCCACATGTTGTTGGGGAAGCGTTAAAAGGAGCTGTGTTTACATCTCGCTTTCTCGAGCTTATGGGATTTGAAACAACACCTAATTTTAAAGCACAACGTACAGACTTAATCCAATCTGTCACTTTTGATACAAGTGAACAAATGATTGCTTTTTGTCAAATGATCCAAAAAAATTCACCTGTTGATGCCTATGTCTTACCTGTGCCAAGTGAAATGCCTGGATATGATGATGAAGTCATCATGGCTGCTGGTACATTTATTCAAGGTTCAAGTATTGAATTGTCAGCTGATGGTCCTGTCCGTCCACCTTATACAGCTTATGTTCAAGGAGGACTTACTTACCATCATGTTAAAATTGCCATTATTGACGCAGTAAAACATATGCTTGAGAAAGGCTATGTCAATCCATTTAATTAGAAATCCGCCCTACGATGAAGGGCGGATTTTTTATTGGATTTGTCGATACAGCCCGATGACTTTTCCTAAAATAGATACATTTTCAAAAATAAGTGGTTTCATGGAGGCATTTTCAGGTTGTAGACGAATATGATCTTTTTCTTTATAGAATCGTTTGACAGTAGCTTCATGATCTTCGGTCATAGCCACGACAATTTCACCGTTTTCAGCAGTGTTTTGTTGTTTCACAATCACATGGTCCCCATCCAAAATACCTGCCTCAATCATACTATCACCATCAATAATCAATATAAATAATTGATCATCTGGACTTGCAGCAGAATTCGGAACAGGTACAAACTCCTCAACATTTTCGATAGCTGTAATCGGTAATCCAGCCGTTACTTTACCAATAACTGGTGCATAACGAGCTTTGTCTTTTGGAATTTGATTATCCGCTGATTGATCTAATATCTCTATAGCACGTGGCTTAGTTGGATCTCTACGAATATAGCCTTTTTTTTCTAAACGTGAAAGATGACCGTGAACAGTTGAACTTGAAGCAAGACCTACAGCCTTAGCAATTTCCCGTACAGAAGGTGGGTATCCCTTTGTTTGTACTTCGCTTTTAATAAAATTTAAAATAGCGGATTGTCTCTTTGACATTTTAGTCATTATCTATCCACCTCACTCATATAGATTTATCAATAGTCTATCATTTTATAAGTATGAAAGCAAACATTCGTTCTAAAATCTATTGACAGGAACGATTGTTCTGGTATAATCATAATGGAACATAAGTTCTTATGAGAAGGAGTGAGAAATATGTTTGAAAAATTA
This sequence comes from Cerasibacillus quisquiliarum, assembly GCF_014202495.1. Classification (GTDB taxonomy): domain Bacteria; phylum Bacillota; class Bacilli; order Bacillales; family Amphibacillaceae; genus Cerasibacillus; species Cerasibacillus quisquiliarum. The sequence goes on from NZ_JACHHA010000003.1 coordinate 224,614, forward strand.
TTTAGAACAGATTTGATTTATGTTATTATGTTCATTATTTCTTTAATCTTTTTATATTTCTCTTTAATCACAGCGTAATCATATTCTCTTAAGTTAAATAGACAGTTCGAACACTATGATATAATGATATATGTGTAGAGAAATAAACATAAGTAATAAATGATGGTTGTGGTATACATTTTACTTCGATAGAATTTTATGCTTAGAAGTAATGAGTTATTTTCTAAGGGGATTATCAATGAAAGCTATTATTTATTGTCGTGTGAGCACAGATAAAAAGGCTCAAGAGACATCTTTAATGAGGCAGGAACAGGAGTTAACTGAGTTAGCTAAACAACTCGGCTTTAACGTTATTGATCTTATTAAAGAAAAAGCCAGTGGTTATGATATTGAACGGGAAGGCATATTATATATTTTACAATTATTTTCCGATAAGAAAGCAGATTGTCTTCTTGTTCAAGATGAAACACGTTTAGGACGTGGAAATACAAAGATTGCATTATTACACCAATTGAATAAATTAAACGTCACTGTTTACACTGTCATGCATAATGGAAAATTAGAAGTCTCTGAAGCTGATTCGATGGTTTTACAAATTGTTAGTATTGTAGAAGAATATCAAAGACAAATTCACAATGCTAAAATTAAGCGTGGTATGAAACGAGCGATTGCCAATGGATTTCATCCAGAAAAGAACCTTTCTAATCGTAATAAAGCTCCTGGACGTGAGCGTAAAGAATTCCCGATAGAAGAAGTCATCAAATTACGTGAGAAGAAATTAACTTTTGAAGAAATTGCTCATACTTTAAAAGGTTTAGGTTATAATGTGTCTAAGGCGACCGTCCACCGAAGATATCAAGAATATCGAAAGACTTGAATCGATAAGTAGATACGCGTATGATAAAAAAGCAAGAGTTACTATACTCTTGTTTTTTTATCATAATCTAAATAAATGAATGTCCTTATGAATGAGGTGATATAAATGTTAGACAAAAATAAAATTGATCGAATAAATGAGTTAGCAAGAAAGGAAAAGAAAGAAGGTTTAACAAAGATAGAGAAGACAGAACAACAAAAATTAAGAAAAGAATATCTCCAAAATATTCGTCAATCGTTTAAAAACCAACTGAAATCAATGACCATTATCGATCCAGAAGGAAAGGATGTCACACCACAAAAAGTTCGTGACCTACAAGAACGTAGTCGCAAACATTAAAGAAAATTCATTGAATTGTTAAAACCATTCGTGTTATAGCTTTCGTCACTTATTAATACTTGTCGTATATTCGAATTCATTATAATATGAAGGATACAAGGTTATTATCGTACTAGAAAGGGGTTTATCTAATGGACATCGAAAAACAATCTGTAAATGCGTTACGTACACTTTCAATCGATGCTATCGAAAAAGCAAATTCTGGTCACCCAGGCCTACCGATGGGTGCGGCTCCAATGGCTTATGTGCTCTGGACTGATTTCATGAATCATAATCCAAAAAATGCTTCATGGTTTAATCGTGATCGTTTTGTGTTATCGGCTGGACATGGTTCAGCGTTATTGTATTCTTTACTTCATCTTTCTGGCTATCAAGTTACAATTGATGACTTGAAAAACTTTCGTCAATGGCAATCGAATACACCTGGTCACCCAGAAGTGTTAGATACAGACGGGGTAGAAGCAACGACAGGACCTTTAGGACAAGGGATTGCCATGTCGGTCGGTATGGCTATGGCAGAAGCTCATTTAGCTGGAAAATATAATAAAAAAGATTTTTCAATTATTGATCATTATACATATGCTCTTGTGAGTGATGGCGATTTAATGGAAGGAATATCTCATGAAGCAGCATCTTTAGCAGGACACTTAAAATTGCATAAGCTCATTGCTTTATACGATTCTAATGACATTTCATTAGACGGTGAATTAAACCAAGCATTCTCGGAAGATACTTCTAAACGCTTCGAATCATATGGTTGGCAAGTTTTACGAGTTGAAGATGGAAATGATCTTGAAGCGATACGTGAAGCTCTTCAATTAGCAAAACAGAATAAAGAACAACCTACATTAATTGAAGTTAAAACTGTGATTGGTTACGGTTCTCCAAATAAAGCGGGTTCTTCTCAATCACACGGATCACCTTTAGGTGCTGAAGAAGTCGAGTTAACAAAATCATATTACGGCTGGGAACATGAGCCGTTTGAAGTGCCACAAACGGTTTATGATGATTTTAACAAAAAAGTGGTTGAAAAAGGCAAAAAGCTTGAAGAAAGTTGGAATCAATTATTTAAAGCGTATAAAGAAAAGTTCCCAAAAGAAGCAAATGAATTAGAACGAGCAATTGTGGGAGAGCTACCAGACAAATGGGATAAAAACTTGCCGAGCTTTCATACAAATAAAGACATACTAGCAACACGCGCGGCTTCCGGCAAATTGATTAATGCAATAAGTAAAACTGTTCCATATTTTTTCGGTGGAAGTGCAGATTTGGCCAGCTCTAACAAAACAATGATGGTTGATGAAGACGATTTTTCTTATAAAAATTATGCAGGAAGAAACGTTTGGTTTGGTGTACGTGAACATGCAATGGGTGCTGCCTTAAATGGGATGGCTTTACATGGAGGTTTAAAGGTTTTCGGAGGAACATTTTTTGTATTTAGTGATTATCTACGTCCTGCTATTCGTATGTCAGCTTTAATGCATACACCAGTAACATATGTGTTCACACATGATTCAATAGCAGTTGGTGAAGACGGTCCAACACATGAACCGATTGAACAGCTTGCTTCATTACGAGCTATGCCGAATTTGTCAGTTATTCGCCCAGCAGATGGAAATGAAACACAAGCAGCTTGGCGTTTAGCACTTGAATCAAAAAATAAACCGACAGTTCTTGTACTAACACGTCAAGATTTACCAACTCTACCTTCAACTAAAGAAATAGCATATGAAGGGGTAAAACGAGGTGCCTATGTGATTGGACCGAGTAACAAAGATAAACCAGATGCCCTAATCATTGCAACTGGATCTGAAGTTCAACTCGGATTAAAAGCCCAACAACTATTAAGAGAAAAGGACATTGATGTATCTGTTATAAGTATGCCTTCATGGGATCGTTTTGAAGCACAAGATGAAGCATATCGAAATAAGGTTCTTCCGAAAGATGTCACAAAAAGGGTTGCCATAGAAATGGGTTCAACTTTAGGGTGGGAGCGATATACAGGTACGTATGGTGAGATTTTAGGAATTGATCGCTTCGGTGCATCGGCTGAAGGAACGAAACTTATAAAAGAATTTGGATTTACGAAAGAACGTGTTGTTGAGACAGTAGAACGATTAGTAAAAGAAAATTAGGCTTTATTAGAGAAAGAACATACACGTGATCTTTCGACAAAATTAGTTAAATAGAGTAGACAGTTACTGACAATTTATTCCTTCTCTATTATATATAATTGAATATATAATAGAGGAGGAGATTCAATGATGCGTATATATTCTATTTATTGGATCAAGGAAACGTTTACTAAACATTTCTTCTATAAAAGTGATATCGTATACAGATTTATTAAAACATATCACGCTACGAAACGAGATGATTTAGTCAAACAGTTTCATTATATCACTCATTCTTTTTCACAAACGAAGGTCCATTCACAGCTTAACAAGCACTTATCGAATAACTATCAGATTCAATATGAAGGAAATAGTATTATGATTTCATCATCAGATAAAACAATTACACTGTATATCTTTGAGAAATACATTGTATTGTATTGTCAGTCACTAGCTGACGCAGAGACAATCTTGTTTCCGATTTTTCGTCTATTGGATTTTAATTTCTTTATTTTAAGTCATACACATCATCATTTCGGTTGGATGTCTTCGCTTATGGATAAAAAAGACAAAATAAGTCGAAATGAAGTATTGTATTCCTAGCATGAATCAACTATACTGGACTAGGAACAACATGAAGGAGGAAATGTTTTAATGAGTTGGTATTGGGTAGTATTACTAGTCATTGCAGCACTCGTAGCAGGTGTTGCTCTCGGATTCTTTATCGCTCGAAAATATATGATGAAGTACTTAAAAGAAAATCCACCTATCAACGAGCAAATGCTCCGTACATTAATGATGCAAATGGGACAAAAACCGTCACAAAAGAAAATCAACCAAATGATGCGTGCGATGAATAATCAAATGGATAAATAATCACTCATAAGTGTGATCTCAATAAAGCATCGACATAAAATCACTGATTTATGAACAATGAATCAGTGATTTTTGTTGTTTTATGATTTCTATTGTGTAAGAATGAGTGAGTCACTACTCTAAGATGTCGTTTAATTGTCATATTCATTTTTTGTTTCAGGACCATTGATTTGGTAAAATATAGACAGCTTATGAAATTTGGGGGTTTTTTAATGGCGGATATTAATGTGTTTATTGCGTTTGGGGCAGGCTTTTTATCATTTATTTCACCTTGTGTTTTGCCTTTATACCCAGCATTTTTATCATATATTACTGGTATGAGTGTTTCTGAACTGACGGATGACAATAAAATGTTAAATCGAAAAAGTCTATTACATACGATCTTTTTCTTACTCGGTTTCTCAAGTATATTTATTATGCTCGGTTTTGCAACTTCTGCTATTTCCGAGTTCTTAATAACATATCAAGACATTATTAGACAAATAGGGGCCTTATTAATTATTTTCTTCGGTCTTGTGATCGTTGGTATTTTTAATTTTGAATTCCTCATGAAGGATAAAAAAATCACATTTAAGAATAAGCCAGCCGGTTACTTCGGTTCATTTATTATTGGAATGGCCTTTTCACTCGGCTGGACACCATGTACTGGACCTATACTAGCGATTGTTTTATCTCTGGCAGCTACCCAACCTCAATTAGGAATGGTCATGATGATAAGTTATGTACTCGGTTTTTCTTTACCATTCTTAATCTTGTCGTTCTTCATTGGGAAGATGAATTGGATTAAAAAACATAATCAAAAAATAGTAAAAATTGGTGGTTATATCATGATCTTCATGGGAGTTGCTTTATTCTTTGATTGGATGACGAAGCTGACCTCCTACCTTTCAAGTTTGTTTAATTTTTCAGGTTTTTAATCATACAACTCCCATGCTACTACAGTGTAGGAGTTGTTCTTTTTACAGTGCCCATTATATAATGCAAATTACAATTGAACTATGATAAACTATAATCTAGTACTACTTGTGAAAGGGACGTTTCGTATGTACAAACCAAACAATATCATTTTAAGAACTACAACATCATTAATCGCTTTCATTTTATTAGGTTTTGCCATATACTTATTACTTGCTGGTCATAATTCACCAGGAGGTGGCTTTGTTGGAGGGTTAGTCACATCAGCTTCAGTTATTCTCCTATATATGGCATATGGCCGCGATACAGTAAACAGTATGTTGCCGATTAATTTTCGTTTATTAATTCCTGTTGGTTTATTATTAGCCCTTTTAACAGGATTAGGTGCATTATTCTTTGGGTTTCCTTTTTTAACACATACATTCGGCTCTATACATGTCCCAATATTTGGCGATATTGAACTTGCAACAGCAATGTTGTTTGATTTGGGAGTGTATTTTACAGTTTTAGGTTCAACGATTACGATTATTATTAATATAGCCGATGATAGAGAAGCGACATCAGGATAATGTAGTGGAAATATGGGGGGGAAATCTATGGTGAGTATTTTAATCGTTGATGATGCGAAATTCATCCGGTTAACACTCACTAATATTTTAGAAAACGAAAATCATCATGTAATAGGAGAGGCAGAAGGTGGTGAAGAGGCTGTTCGATTCGATAATATGAAAAGCTAACCCCTGATCTTGTTTTTATGGATATCACGATGCCGGTCATGAATGGTGTCGAAGCAACAAAAAAGATAATTAATCAAGATCCAAATGCAGTCATCATTATGTGTTCGGCAATGAGTCAACATAAAGTTGTCGTTAGTGCGATTGAAGCAGGTGCGAAAGATTTTATCGTTAAACCGTTTGATGAAAATAGGGTTTTGGAAACCGTTCAACAATTTATATAAAGAAGCGTTGAATTGAAAAGAGTGGTTTGTCATGTTTTGGATTATTGCTAGTACGGTTGTAGCTGCCTTCATGGCTACAACGATGATATTCGTACGACTTAAGGCATCACAACAACCTGCTTCCGTTAAAAAAATTATTTTACCTCCTATTTTTATGAGTACAGGAGCATTCATGTTTATCTTTCCTGTTTTTAGAGTTTCTTGGTCTCAAGTATTGGAAGCTTTAGTTGTTGGGATGATCTTTTCTATTTTTTTAATTAAAACATCTCGATTTGAAATAAAAGACAATGAGATATACTTAATACCTTCCAAGGCTTTTGTCTTCATATTATTCGGTTTACTTGCTGTTCGATTATTAGCGAAAACATATTTAGGGACAAAAGTATCACTTGGAGAAACGAGTGGCATGTTTTTTCTATTAGCTTTTGGGATGATTGCTACATGGCGCATCGCAATGCTTATAAAATATAAAAAGTTAGAAACAAAGTTAAATGAAAAAATGTCACTCGATTAAAAAAATGCGCTATAGAAAGCGCATTTTTATTTATATCGTTCTTGCCAATTTGGAGCGTAATCTTCCTTAGCCATATGAAAAAGAGGCTCATAAGGTGTGATGTCGATATTTTTTTCACGTAGTCGCTTACGTAGGAAACGGTGATCCCGTTTAGGCGTTGCCACAATATATCCTTCAATTATAAGTTCTTGACTAATTTTATCTTTGTTTTTTTTAAGTGCGATTTCTCCTATTTTACTAGCAATTTTGTGACGAGCGACATCTCTAAAAAGTTCTGGTACAGGTGAAACGAGTTCTTCCAAGAAATCTATTTCTGGTTGCTCCCACATATGTTTTGTTTTATTCATATAATATACTTCCCAATCCATATCGGACTTTCCATCCGCTTTCGGAAGCTGTTTTAAAAACTTTCGAAACATGAAGAAGCCACCGATTGCCATCGTCCCAATTAAAAAAAACCCCCAAAAAATGAGTATATAATTCATAATACCTGACATTTTACCACCCTTTTATTATATTGCATACATATTTTGATTTATATATTTATTTATTAATTCAATTATAGTATATTACTAATAAACAAATGTTTTAAAAAGGAAATAATAACAAGAATACGCTACACCATTATTATAGAGAATGATGATAGATAAAAACAAGTAACAGCTATCCCTTTATTAAAATGAAAAAAGGAGGTAACAAATTGTCAGAGCACCATTATGAACTAGGTAAAGAAAAAGCGCTTACTTTGAGTCGCAAAGGAAACGACCTTTCATATATAAATTGGATTGAACTTATTAGTCATACATATGATGTGATATCGATATGGGATCAAGATGGACATTTGTTATTTGTATCAGATGCACATAAACAAGTGTTAGGATATAATGATTCAGAGCTTAAGATGAAATCATGGAGATATTTTTTGCCGAAAGACGAAGCAAAACGCATCTTACGTGCATATAAAGATAAAGATGAACATCTTCAACAATTTGAAATTCGAGTTCGTCATTCTAAAGGTCATTATGTCTGGTGTGAAGCACGTATAATGAAATGTTTTATTAAGGAGAGAAAATGCTCCTATTTTATTGCTATTACTAGAGATATTACAGAACGTAAAGAAGTCCATCGTTTGATGTCACATTCTGAAAAAATGGCAATAGCAGGACAATTAGCGGCTGGAATCGTCCACGAAATTCGGAATCCATTAACATCACTTAAAGGTTTCTTACAACTTATCCAGTCTGGAATAGCTCAGAAGGATATTTATTTTAATATATTAATAGATGAGATTGAAAAAATTGAACTCATCACCTCAGAATTGCTCTACATTTCAAAGCCTACTACAAATCGTGTTCAATGTGAATCAATCAATTCCATGCTTTATGAAGTAGTAGAATTACTTAAACCACAAGCGAACTTACAACAAATATCAATAGAAATACATATTGCCGAAGAAAATATAATGATTACATGTGATCGTTCCCAAATAAAACAAGTATTTATCAACCTAATTAAAAATGCAATAGAAGCAATGGATGATAAAGGCTTAATTAAAATTTTAGTAAAACGACAAAGTAAACAAATCATTGTTGATATTATTGATGAAGGTATAGGTATTAACAAAGAACATATTGATCGTTTAGAAGATGCTTTTTTTACAACAAAGGATAATGGAACTGGATTAGGACTAGTCATCACGAAGCAAATTTTAGAAAGACATCATGCTAAATTACTAGTATTTCAAAATAAAGATAGAGGGAGTACGTTTCGTATTGTTTTTTAATCATATTTGAATTGATTATTAACAACATATAAATATGTCATATTATATAAGGAAAAGTTATCATGATAAATAAGTTTTTAATATCAGGTAGTAGGCTTGTTTCATTTGTCTTATCATAATATATGATTTAATATAGAAGTAGAGAAGTGTTTAATGATAGAATACTTCCTACGCTTTAGTAAAGGAAGGAAAAGATTTTCTTAAAATAAAGAGATAGAAAATCGATTCTTCCCTTTTTTATGGTTTGTAATTGATAAAGAGAACAAGAAAGGGGAAAATGAAAATGGCTAAGTACAATGCAAAAAAGCAGTTTGAGCTTAATGGTAAAACGTATAACTATTACAAGTTAAAAGCACTTGAAGAAGCCAATATTGGTAAAATTTCTCGTTTACCTTATTCTATTCGTGTATTACTAGAATCATTGCTCAGACAATATGATGGCCACGTGATTGATGATCAACATGTAGAAAGTTTAGCAAAATGGGGTCAAAGTGATGGAAGTACAGTCGATGTTCCATTCAAACCATCCCGAGTTATTTTACAAGACTTTACAGGTGTACCAGCTGTAGTTGACCTTGCTTCATTACGTAAAGCAATGGTTGATATGGGAGGCAAGCCAGATAGTATTAATCCTGAAGTACCAGTAGATCTTGTCATTGACCACTCTGTACAAGTCGATGAATATGGTACACCGAACGCGTTACAAGCAAATATGGAATTAGAATTCAAACGTAATGCTGAACGTTATGAGTTCTTACATTGGGCCCAAAAGGCATTTGATAATTATCGTGCGGTTCCACCAGCAACAGGTATCGTGCACCAAGTTAACTTAGAGTATTTAGCTAATGTTGTTCACGGTGTTGAAAATGAGAACGGTGAGTATGAAGCATATCCAGATACATTAGTCGGTACAGACTCACATACAACGATGATTAACGGATTAGGCGTTCTAGGATGGGGTGTTGGTGGTATTGAGGCAGAAGCTGGTATGTTAGGACAACCATCATATTTCCCGGCACCGGATGTCATTGGTGTTAAGTTCACAGGAGAATTTCCACAAGGAACAACAGCTACTGACTTAGCACTAAAAGTAACACAAGTTCTTCGTGAGAAAAATGTTGTTGGTAAATTTGTTGAATTCTTTGGACCTAGTTTAAGTGATATGCCTTTAGCTGACAGGGCTACAATCTCTAATATGGCACCAGAGTACGGTGCAACATGCGGATTCTTCCCTGTTGATGAGGAAGTGTTGAATTATTTACGCTTAACAGGCCGTAGTGAGGAACAAATTAAGTTAGTTGAAACATACTGTAAAACAAACGATTTATGGTATTCACCAGACCATGAGGAGCCTGAATATACAGAAGTTGTAGAAATCAACCTTTCTGAATTAGAACCAAACTTATCTGGACCAAAACGCCCGCAAGATTTAATTCCTTTAACAAAAATGAAAGAAGAATTTAATAAAGCGATTACCGCTCCACTAGGCAATCAAGGCTTTGGTTTAGATGAATCAGAATTTGAAAAGGAAGTAACAATTAATCATCCAGATGGTAGCACATCTGTTATGAAAACAGGATCTGTAGCAATTGCAGCTATCACATCATGTACAAATACTTCCAATCCATATGTTATGCTCGGAGCAGGCTTGCTAGCTAAAAATGCGGTAGAAAAAGGATTACAAGTACCGACATATGTTAAAACATCATTAGCGCCTGGTTCAAAAGTTGTTACACGTTATTTAGAAGACGCTGGACTTACAAAGTACTTAGATGAACTCGGATTTAATACAGTTGGTTATGGATGTACAACTTGTATTGGTAACTCTGGACCATTACGTCCTGAGATTGAACGAGCCATCCAAGAAAATGACTTAACAGTTGCATCCGTACTTTCAGGTAACCGTAACTTTGAAGGGCGTATTCACCAACACGTAAAAGCTAACTACTTAGCATCGCCACCACTAGTCGTTGCTTATGCATTAGCAGGTACAGTTGATATTAACTTAACAGAAGATCCACTCGGTAAAAATGCAGACGGAGAAGATGTGTACTTAAAGGATATATGGCCATCCATGCAAGATATTAAAGAGGCTGTCGAATCCGTAGTTGTACCAGAGATTTTCCGCAAAGAATATGAAACAGTTTTCGATAGTAATGAGAAGTGGAATGAAATCGAAACGACAGATGAACCACTATTTGAGTGGGATAGCGAATCAACTTATATTCAAAATCCGCCATTCTTTGAAGGGTTATCAAAAGAAGCTGGTAAAGTTGAGCCATTAACAGGCCTACGTGTACTTGGTAAATTCGGCGACTCTGTAACAACTGACCATATTTCACCAGCTGGTGCAATTGCAAAAGATATGCCAGCAGGGAAATATTTACAAGAAAAAGGTGTGACACCACGTAACTTTAACTCATATGGTTCACGTCGTGGAAACCATGAAGTCATGATGCGAGGAACATTTGCGAATATCCGTATTCGTAATCAAATTGCACCAGGAACAGAAGGCGGTTATACAACTTATTGGCCAACAGAAGAAGTCATGCCAATTTATGATGCAGCTATGAAGTACAAAGAAGATGACACAGGCTTAGTTGTACTTGCTGGTAAAGATTATGGAATGGGTTCATCTCGTGACTGGGCTGCTAAAGGTACGAACTTACTCGGTGTCAAAACAGTTATTGCCGAAAGTTATGAGCGTATCCACCGTTCAAACTTAGTTATGATGGGCGTGTTACCACTACAATTTGAAAAAGGTCAAAACGCTGATAAATTAGGCTTAACAGGTAAAGAAATATTTAACGTTGAAATTGATGAAAATGTTAAACCACATGATCTTGTTAACGTCACAGCCGTTGATGAAAATGGAAAGGAAACGACATTTAAAGCAATTGTACGCTTCGATAGTAGTGTAGAAATCGATTACTACCGTCATGGTGGAATCCTACAAATGGTATTACGTCAAAAGTTAAATAAGTAAAACGAGCTTAACGCTAAGTGACTCTCACGTGTTAGAGTAAACAGAGTGAACATCAACATAATTTAAGTGGTCTTAGATCTATTATTTAAAGAGCTAAGACCGCTTTTTCATTCTTTATAGTTTTTCAAAACTTAAACTTATCAATATAATATTTATTTATTATTTTGAAGCTCGTTATAGCGCTTTATTTTTTCGACAGTTTCATGAACAAAGTCGCAAATACTTTACTCTCTAAAATAATCGCGTAAAATAGGTTATAGATTAATTTAGATAAGGGAGTTCATAGAATGAATAAACGCATCTTTGGTGTCATACTACTACTTGTGTTAGGTGGTATTTTTGCCTATAATGCTTTTATAAAAAACGATGATCCAACTTCATCAAATAATCAAATGGATCAAGGTGGCGTCATTATGCCTGAAGAAGCAGCAGGTATTGCTGTCGGGGAGCAAGCACCAGATTTTGAACTATCTACACTAGAAGGGGAAAAGATTAGATTATCTGATTTAGAAGGACAAAAAGTTATATTGAACTTTTGGGCCTCTTGGTGTCCACCATGTAAAAAGGAAATGCCAGAAATGCAATCCTTTTATGAAGCATACCATGAAGAAATCGTCATATTAGCTGTTAACACTGCTGAAAAAAACCCAGATAACGCAAAAAAATTTGTAGAAGAAAATGGTTTTACATTTCCCATCTTAATTGATGATGATTCGAAAATAGGCGGCGATATATATAAAGCATTAGCGTTGCCTACAACGTACTTTATCGGGACCGATGGAAAAATCCAACTTGAACGAAAAATTGGGCCAATGACGTTTGATGAAATGGTTGATATTAAGAACAAACTGAAATGAATGTTAAAAAAGCATCGTCTCGTCTTAGACGATGCTTTTCTATATGTGTTATCTCCAATGAATAACGATTAAATTTAAGGATAAAGTATACATGTATCAACATCTTAAAGGAGGATTTAATGATGAATGATAAGCGCCCAAAACCAGATGATCGCTCTGATAATGTTGAGAAGTTACAACAAATGGTACATGACACAATCGAAAATATTCATGCATCGAAAGAAACATTAGAAAATGTAACGGGTGAGGAGAGAGAACAAATTATGGCAAAAAATGCGCGTCGAAAACAAGCGATAAAAGGAATGCGTGAAGAAATAAAAGACGAATATGAGCATGATAGAGATCAGTAAATGTATCATTGAGAACATATCCGTGCTAATAGCCAAATTAGAAAAAAGAGTTCAGTTCATTATAGAACTGGACTCTTTTAATTCATAACGAAGTCTTAACATATTTTTTATCATGAATCGTTTATTTTACTATATATACAGCGATAGAACATGATTCCTACTTCAGTAAATCTTCTTACAAAGCCATTTGTTATGACATTGATTCCAATGAATTGAATATGATAAACTACTTTTAAATGGCTTAAGTGAGGAGGAAACATATGAAAACGACGACACCAATAGAAGTTAGATATCAAGAAACAGATCAAATGGGCGTTGTTTACCATGCAAATTATTTAGTATGGTTTGAAATAGGTCGGACAAAATTTATTGAATCTCTCGGTTTTTGTTATGCTGATATGGAAAAAGACGGAGTTGTCTCCCCAGTTACGAATGCTCAAATAAGTTTTAAAAAACCTATTCGCTATGGTGAAAAGGTGTTAATTGAAACATGGCTAGACCATTATGATGGCTTAAGAACTGTATATGGTTATCACATTTTAAATGAAGTAGATGAAATAGCTGTTAGTGGTAAAACAGAACATGTAATCGTTAAAAAGGAAAATTTCCGGCCACTATCCGTTAGAAAAGCTTTTCCAGATTGGCATGAAGCGTATATGAGCGCTTTAGAAAAAACAGGTGATGTATAATGGCCTTTGGAATTAATCGTCAAGAACTAAAAATGTGGAAAGACTGCGTTATTAAAGGGAATATCTGTTTCTTAACACATTATTGGCAAGATGCACGATTCCCTCATGCATATACCGTTACAAAAGTTGGCTGTTACGATATCGAGAAATTAATTCAATGGGGACAGCGTTATGATTTAAAACCAGAATGGATCGATCAACGCAATACATATCCACATTTTGATTTATTTGGAGAACGCCAACGTGACATCTTAATAAAAGAAAAACAATGGGAGCAACTGAAGAGGTTCCGATTGCTTTAAAAAAACAGGCGATAGATGCCTGTTTTTTTAAAGAGATGATTGTTAATTTATTTTATTATAAATAAAAACGGGTTCATTTCGCTTATTATCGAAATCAACAATTAAATCTTTATCCTCAAAATACCAAGCGTCACTTTCTTCAACATAATATGTGATGCCGTTGAGTTGGACTGTAGCATGTGGTTGATATGGCTCATCCTGTTTAATCGCTAATGAAAAACCAGGTACATTCCCCACGCCCCCATATCTTACGAAAAATCTTAAACAACTATTTTTATCCATTTCTAATTCTGTTTCATACCAAGTTGCTGCAGCTTCAGTGATGTGTAGTTTCATCAGACATGACCCCTTTACGGTGTTTTTGTTTTTTCTCAGGAACGAAGTCAACACCACCTGGATGGAAAGGATGGCATTTAGCAATTCGTTTTATAGATAAATAACCACCTTTTAAGGCACCGAATCTTTTAATAGCTTCTAAACTATAAGTTGAACATGTTGGATAAAACCGACAGGTCGGTGGTTTTAGAGGACTGATTATTTTTTGATAAAACTCTATTAATTTAATTAGAATAAATTTCATGCGTTTTTTTCCTTTAACTTATCATATGTTAAAGACGCAATTGCATCATGCATGTGAATGGATTCTTCGTTACGGCATGAAACCTTAAATTTCCTAATGTAATCCAATTCATAGAGATCAGCAGCGACTAAACGTACCATATCTTCAACAAAACGTGGGTTTTCATATGCTTGTTCGGTTACCATTTTTTCATCTGGGCGTTTTAACACAGGGTGTAATCTTGCACTTGCATTACTTTCGGCAGCTTCTAATAGCTCTTCTTTCCAATTCATATAGTCATCGATATTGTCATCTATAAAAGAGATTTCCATTGTGACATTGCCACGCTGGTTATGGGCACTATATTCACTAATTTCTTTAGAACATGGACAAAGGGTTGTAACTTGGACTGTCATTCCAGCTGATAATGTATATCCCTCTTTTTGATCATAGTTGACAGTCATCGTGATATCTGCATGGTTCAATCCAGCCAAACGAGACGCTGGACCTCGCCGTTCATAAAACCAAGGGAACTTTACCGATATGGTAGCATCCCTTTGATTTAAACGCTCAGACAACTCTTTTGCAAAATGCTTTAATGAATTAAAGTTAGCAACAAATCCTCGCTCATGATAAGCTTGTAATTGTTCCATAAAACGGCTCATATTCGTTCCTTTGCTTGTTTGTTTAATCGATGATGTGAAAGTGAACTGAGCTACAGTCGTTTGCTCTTGAGGAGATAATTGGCTCGTGACTGTTATGGGATGCTTAACACGATCAATACCGACAGCGTCAAGTTCAAATAAAAAATCTTTTTTCATATTTTGAATATCAGTCATTTGACATTTATCTACAGGTTTTGTTTTCGGGCCTGGTTTTACTGAACCAAATAGTTTAAGTCTTTCTTCTTTATGAGGTAGTTGTTTTTTTTCAATAAGATCTACATGTTTTTCCATTATAAGTCCCTTTCTTATATTAAAAATGAATCATATTTTTACTCTAAAGTATACTGAACTCATTTGGTTTATTCAAACAAACAAGACTAAAAATGAGTTATTACATCCACTTTATTTTTGGTTCTGTTTTATTCTTTATTCGTTTAATATTTTCTCTATGACGAATAAAAACAAAAATAGTTAGGAAGGAAGTAATCATGATTAATCCAGTATCTTTCATAATAATTGTTACAATCACTGTTACTACACCTGTTATCATTGAAGAAAGTGAGACATATTTTGTTAAATAAAGTGTTAAAAGAAAAGAAGCAATCATAATTAGGAATAAAATCGGCTGAATACCTAATATAATACCGGCAGATGTAGCGACGGCTTTACCACCTTTGAATTTAGCGAATATAGGATATGTATGACCTAATACGGCAAACACACCAATTATTAATCGGTAGACATCAGCATCAAATAAAAGTGGTAAAAGCGTTGCGCCTGTTCCTTTTAAAATATCAGCTATTGTGACGATCGTTCCTGCTTTTATACCTAAAACACGAAAAGTATTCGTTGCACCCATGTTCCCACTACCATGTTCTCGAATATCTATGTTATATCTTAACTTTCCAATAATAAGTGCAGAGGGAATTGAACCTAATAAATAAGCAACCAAGCCAAAGATTATGTATTCCATATGTACTTTCCTACTTTCGTTTATTATCTCTTATCCTTTATTTTACCATGAACAGGGATATGAATGAATAAAATATTTCCAATATGTCATGAGACGTTCATTCTTAGATGTGGACCTTACAGTGCTTTGTAACCTATGATAGAATAAAATAAAGCATGTTATTAGGAGGATATATAATGAGTTGGAAAAATCCAGAAAACGAAGAGATAAAACATATTTTAGAAAAAGCGAAAACAATAGCTGTCGTCGGGCTATCTAATAATCCAGAACGTACGTCTTATCAAATTGCTAAAGCGATGCAAGATGCGGGATATAAAATCATTCCTGTAAATCCTATGGTTGATGAAGTTCTAGGCGAAAAAGCTTATTCATCTTTAACAGAGATTGAAGAAGACTTTGATCTAATTAATGTATTTCGCCGTTCTGAATTTCTACCAGAGATTGCTAAAGAAGCAGCCCAAACAAAATGTAATGTTTTTTGGGCTCAACAAGGTATTATAAATGAAGAAGCATATAACTATTTAAAACAAAAAGGATTTACAGTTATTATGGACATGTGTATTAAGGTAGCCCATTCTGTACTAGTTAAATAAAGATTATCTCAAAGCAAAAGGGTGGCCTACTTGTCACCCTTTTACTTTAGTCTATGAAATAATTATAGTATACTAAAACAAGTTTATGAGACGACTATAAATAAGAGCGCTAGTTCTATAGTAGAAGTGATTCGAGGATGAAAGGGGTTCGATGGAATATGAACAAGGATCCTCAACAATATACAGACGATTCGATTCAAATATTGGAAGGGTTAGATGCAGTTAGGAAACGTCCTGGTATGTATGTTGGAAGTACGGATATAAGAGGTTTACATCATCTTGTATTTGAAATCATGGATAACGCAGTAGATGAAGCATTGGCAGGTTATGGAGACATCATCCGTGTCACTATACATAAAGATGAGAGCATTTCAGTAGAAGATGAAGGAAGAGGTATTCCAGCTGGGATGCACCATACAGGAAAACCGACGCTTGAAGTCATCTTTACGGTGTTACATGCAGGTGGAAAATTTGGCCAAGGTGGCTATAAAACAAGTGGCGGATTACACGGAGTTGGTGCATCTGTCGTAAACGCTTTATCAGAATGGATGGAGGTCACAACCTATCGAGATGGTCAAATATATCATCAGCGATTTGAAAAAGGTGGTCATCCTGTTAAACCTCCTGAAAACAAAGGAAAAACACGTAAAACGGGTTCAATCATCCATTTTAAACCTGATCCAGACATATTTTCAACAACTTCGTTTCAATCTGAAATGATTAAAGAAAGACTCAGAGAAGCAGCATTTTTATTAAAAGGTCTGAAATTAGTTTTTACTGATTTAAGAACAGATGAACAGCAAACGTTTCATTATCCTGATGGTTTAAAGGCTTTCGTTCATTATTTAAACGAAGAAAAGGACGTGCTTCATGAGGTTGTTTCATTTGAAGGCGAACATCAAGGTATAGAAGTTGATTTTGCGTTTCAATTTAATGATGGCTTTGCAGAAAGCATGCTATCATTCGTGAATCATGTGCGTACGAAAGATGGTGGAACACATGAGTCGGGTGCAAGAGCGGCCATTACTCGTATATTTAATGATCATGCACGAAAAATCGGTGAATTAAAAGAAAAAGACAAAAATCTTGAAGGAACTGATATTCGTGAAGGATTAACGGCGATTGTATCAGTTCGTATCCCAGAGGAAAAACTACAGTTTGAAGGACAGACTAAAGGTAAGTTAGGCACTTCTGAAGCACGTTCTAGCGTAGATGCCATCATTTCAGAGCAACTCTCTTTCTTTTTAGAAGAAAATCCAAAAATTGCTCAATTATTAATTAAAAAATCGCTTCGTGCTCGTGACGCTAGAGAAGCAGCAAGAAAAGCAAGAGAAGAAGCACGTTCAGGTAAAAAACGTCGCCGTCGTGATAGTATTTTAAGTGGTAAATTAACGCCAGCTCAATCAAGAAACCCTAAGAGAAATGAATTATATCTCGTAGAGGGCGATTCTGCGGGTGGCTCTGCAAAGCAAGGACGAGATCGAAAGTTTCAAGCGATTCTTCCGTTGAGAGGGAAAGTCATCAATACCGAGAAAGCAAAATTAGAAGATATTCTTAAAAATGAAGAAATCTCAACAATTATTCATACAATCGGTGCTGGTGTTGGTGGCGACTTTAATATTGATGATATTCAATACGATAAGATTATTATTATGACGGATGCTGATACGGACGGTGCCCATATTCAAGTGTTACTCTTAACGTTTTTTTACCGTTATATGCGACCGTTAATTGAAGCTGGGCATGTATATTTAGCGTTACCGCCTTTATATAAGATTGCTAAGGGGCGAGGCAAAAAAGAAAAAGTTATCTATGCATGGGATGAGGCTGGATTAAATGATGCGATTAAACAATTTAAAGATGGTTATACGATTCAACGCTATAAAGGTTTAGGAGAAATGAATGCCGAACAATTGTGGGAGACAACGATGAATCCCGAATCAAGAACATTAATTCGTGTGACAATAGATGATTTAGCACGTGCGGAAAGAAGAGTAACGACATTGATGGGGAACAAAGTTGCTCCTAGACGTAAATGGATTGAAGACAATGTAGAATTTGGGCTTGAAGAAGAGGGTAGTATTTTAGAAAACGAACATATTCATACTGTATGATAGGGGGGCTATCATTTGACACAATCGGAGACATTTTTAGATCTATCATTAGAAGAAGTGATGAGCGATCGATTTGGAAGATATAGTAAATATATTATTCAAGACCGCGCTCTCCCAGATGTAAGAGATGGTTTAAAACCAGTACAAAGACGAATCTTGTATGCGATGTATAAAGATCGTAATACACATGATAAAAATTATCGTAAAGCAGCTAAGACGGTAGGTACGGTTATCGGTAATTACCACCCACATGGCGACACGTCTGTTTATGATGCCATGGTGCGTCTTAGTCAAGATTGGAAAATGCGCAATATCCTAATTGAAATGCATGGTAATAACGGAAGTATTGATGGTGATCCTCCTGCGGCGATGCGTTATACCGAAACACGTTTATCAAATATCGCATCGGAATTATTAAGAGAGATAGAGAAAGATACGGTTGATTTTATCCCTAATTTTGACGACACATCAGAAGAACCTACTGTATTACCTGCTAAATTCCCTAATTTACTTGTCAATGGCTCAACTGGTATTTCAGCTGGTTATGCTACGGACATTCCGCCACATAACTTAGAAGAAGTGATAGACGCTGTTATTATGAAAATTGATCATCCGAATGCAAGTGTAGAGAAATTAATGACTGTCATAGAAGGACCTGATTTTCCTACTGGTGGTATTATTCAAGGTATCGACGGGATTAAAAAAGCCTATGAAACAGGTAAAGGAAAAGTCATTGTTCGTGGGAAAGCAGAAATCGTTCAAATACGTGGTAATCGTGAACAAATTGTGATTGATGAAATACCATATGATGTCAATAAGGCGAACTTAGTAAAAAGAATCGATGAACTTCGCTTAGATAGAAAAGTAGAAGGTATCGTTGAAGTACGTGATGAGACAGATCGAACAGGACTTCGCATCGTTATCGAACTAAGAAAAGGTGCAAATAGTGAAGGGATCTTGAATTATTTATATAAACATACAGATTTACAAGTAACCTATCATTTTAATATGGTGGCTATACAAGATAAAACACCGAAACAATTGTCATTACCACAACTATTAGATGCCTATATTCAGCATCAAAAAGAGGTCGTTACGCGGCAAACATCTTATGAGTTAAGAAAATCGAAAGAACGTGCACATATTGTAGAAGGATTAATTAAAGCCGTATCCATATTAGATGAGTTAATCGCTGTTATTCGTGCTTCTAACAATAAACAAGATGCAAAAAGTAACATCATGAAAACATTCGACTTTACTGAACAACAAGCAGAAGCGATTGTGACATTACAGCTCTATCGCTTAACAAATACTGACATCGTTTCTTTGGAAGAAGAAGCTAAAGAATTACAAAAAAAGATCACATATTACGAAAGCATCTTAAACAGTGAAAAAAAATTACTTCAGACGATAAAAAAAGATTTAAGGCGGTTAAAAAAATTATATAAAAGTGCTAGAAGAACGACGATTGAAAAGAAAATAGAAGAATTAAAAATCGATATAGAAGTTACTGTTCCTAGTGAAGATACAATCGTATCTGTCACACGTGACGGCTATATTAAGCGAACGAGTCTTCGTTCATATTCGGCATCAAATGGTGAGGATTTTCCCATTAAAGATGAAGACCATATCGTTTCACTTATTGAAGTGAACACGACTGATGACTTGTTGCTATTTACGAATAAGGGGAATTATTTGTACATTCCTGTTCATAAAATACCTGATATTCGCTGGAAAGAAATCGGACAACACGTATCAAATATCGTCACACTAGAAGAAGGTGATGATGAAATCGTCACATCTATACCAATAAGAGAGTTTAATAAGGGTGAATTCTTAATTTTTATAACTGAACAAGGAATGATTAAGAAAAGCCAACTTGATTTATATAAGGCACAACGATATACTCGGAGCTTAATCGCGTTAAATTTAAATGATGGTGATCAAGTGATCAATGTGTTTAAAACAGATGGAAATGAGGACATATTTATCTCAACCAATGTAGGGTATGGTCTCTGGTTTCACGAATCGGAACTAACGCCAATTGGTGTAAGGGCAAGAGGGGTAAAATCCATTGACTTAAAAGAAGGTGAAAAAGTCATTTCGGGTCAAGCATTTACACCTGATCAGACACCATTTTTAATTGCGGTGACACAACGCGGAGCATGTAAACGTATGACAATTGATCAGTTTGAGCGTACAACGAGAGCACGGCGTGGCGTTCCGATGTTAAGAGAACTGAAAAATAAACCACATCGTATAAAAGGGTTGTATCTCGTTAAAGAATCAGATGTTCTAAAATTTACAACGACAAAAGGTATAGAACGAGATATTCATCCATTCGAATTACCAATAAGTGAACGACAAAGTAATGGATCATTTATCATTGATTCAGATAATGATGGAGAAATAACAGATGTCTGGATCAAGCAAACAGAGCCAATACCTGTTTTTAAGGATGACAAATCTTAAAGTTAAAAAGAACTGAGACAAAACAATAACGATCATCGCGTGAGCTTGAATCGTTAAATGATTTGTCTCGGTCTTTTTTGTTAAATCACTCTTGTATAATCTGAAAAATGTGATAAGATATTAGCAAAGATTGAAGGGAGGGTATAAAATTTCTGAATTAAAAAATGAAATTATTCAAACGTCGTTAACACTTTTTGACAAGTATGGTTTCCATGGAGTAAGTGTTAATAAAATAGTCAGTGAAGTTGGGACATCAAAAGGGGGATTTTATCATTATTTTTCTTCAAAAGACGAAGTGCTTTATTTAATACATGATGAATTTATTTCATATGCTCTTAAAAAAGCATATGAAAGCTTTCATAAACATAAAAGTCCAACAAATAAACTTCGTGATATCATTAATAACTTTGTAAAAGTATTTGATTTGTATCATGCACATATTACCGTCTTTTATCAAGAACAAATCTACTTACCTAATCCCTATGAGATGATGATAAAAAAGAAAAGAGACCAATTTAGAGATATTATTATTAAAACGATACAACTAGGTGTTGAATCTGATGAATTTCGTAAAGAGCTTCATCCAGTTATTACAGCAATGGCAATACTTGGAATGGTAAACTGGATTTATAGATGGTATCGAAAAGACGGTAAGAAATCAATTGAAGAAATTGCTCAATATTATGAAGATATGATTATTCATGCGGTCATTAAATAATACTTTCAAATGTAAGCACTTACAAAGTCATTTTTGTTGATGCGAATTATTTTTTAATATCAACAGACCAATCAGTCTGTTATAACATGCTATGAAAAGGAGGGTTTAACATCTATGAATTTTGAACTGACACGTGAGCAAACAATGATTAAAAAAATGGTACGAGAATTTGCTGAAGAAGTAATCCAACCTGAAGCGATTCAAATTGATCAAGAAGCGAAGTTCCCTAAGCATATCTTCAAACAAATGGGTGAACTCGGGTTAATGGGGATCCCTTTCCCAGAAAAATATGGTGGTTCTGGGGGTGATACGATTTCCTATGCGATTGCCGCTGAAGAAATTGCTAGAGTATGTGCTAGCACTGGACTTAGTTATGCAGCCAATGTCTCATTAGGAGCAAGTCCAATCTATTATTTTGGTACTGAAGAACAAAAAGAAACATATTTAGTCCCAATGGCTAGTGGAAAAACACTTGGAGCATTCGGCTTAACTGAACCAAATGCTGGCTCAGATGCAGGCGGGACAAGGACAACGGCTACATTAGATGGAGATGAATACGTGATTAATGGGGAAAAATGTTTTATTACAAATGCTAGTTTTGCTCAAACAATTATCGTAACAGCCGTTACGGGAAAAGATAAACATGGAAAAAACATAATCTCTGCAATGATTGTTCCAACCAATCGTGAGGGATTAACGATTACGAGTCATTACGATAAAATGGGTGTTCGTGGTTCAGATACAGCAGAAGTCGTTTTAGATCACGTAAGGGTTCCGAAAGATTATTTATTAGGTGATCCACAAAAGGGGTTTAAACAATTTTTATACACATTAGATGGGGGCAGGATATCGATTGCAGCGTTAGGAGTAGGTATTGCTCAAGCAGCTTTAGACAAAGCATTGGCATATGCGAAAGAACGAACGCAATTTGGTCAATCGATATCGAAGTTTCAAGCGATTCAATTTAAGTTAGCAGATATGGCAATGGAGGTTGAACTCGCAAGACAGATGGTTTATAAGGCCGCATGGTTAAAAGATCAAAATAAACCATTTACGAAGGAAGCGGCTTTTGCAAAACTTTTTGCGACAGAAACAGCTGTCCGGTCTGCTAATCAAGCTATACAGATTCATGGGGGATATGGATATATGAGAGAATATGAGGTTGAGAGGTATTTACGTGATGCTAAATTGTTAGAAATCGGTGAGGGGACATCAGAAATTCAACGCTTAGTCATTGCAAGACAATTAGGATGTTAAAGGAAGTGATACCATGATTAAAAAAGTATTAATTGCTAATCGTGGGGAAATAGCCGCACGTATTATTCGTTCAGCTAAACAATTAGGAATAAAAACGGTTGCTGTTTTTTCTGAGGTGGATGAAAATAGTCCTTTTGTTCAGATGGCTGATGAAAGTTACCTTTTAGGTCCTGCACGAGTGAATGAAAGTTACTTAAATATAGATAAAATCATCGAGATTGCAAAGGAATATAGAGCAGATGCCATTCATCCAGGTTACGGGTTTTTAAGTGAGAATCATTTATTTGCAGAGAAATGTGAAAAAGAAGGTATCATATTTGTCGGTCCGAATAGTCAGGTTCTAAAACAAATGGGAAGTAAAATTGAAGCACGGAAGATAATGAAAGAAGCAGGTGTACCTGTTGTTCCTGGATCAATAGAAGCATTAGATACTATTGATGAAGCTAAAGCATTTGCTAAGGAAATTGGTTATCCAGTTATGTTAAAAGCCTCACTCGGTGGCGGCGGTATCGGGATGCAAGTTGTTCAGTCAGATGAAGAGTTGGAAAATGTTTTTCTTGATAATCAACAACGTGCCAAACAATTCTTTGGTGATGGTTCGATGTTTATCGAGAAGAAGATCGATGATGCTCGTCATATCGAGGTACAAATTTTAGCAGATCAACATGGAAATGTGATGCACTTATTTGAACGAGAATGTTCAATCCAACGCCGGAACCAGAAGGTGATAGAAGAAGCCCCATCATCTTTTATTTCGGAAGCAACCCGAGAAAAAATGGGGGAAGCAGCGATTCGTGCAGCAAAAGCTGTTGATTATACAAATGTTGGTACAGTTGAATTTTTAGTCGATAGTGAGGAAAACTTTTACTTTATAGAAATGAATGCACGTATTCAAGTTGAGCATCCGATTACAGAAGAAGTAACAGGTGTTGATTTAGTTAAAGAACAACTGCTTATTGCTAGTGGGAATCCATTGTCTTTAAATAAAAATGACATCAAGATAAAAGGTCACGCTATTGAGACACGTATTTATGCAGAAGATCCTGAGCGTTTTTTCCCATCTCCTGGACAGATTACGCGTTTAGATTTACCAGAAGGTGAACATATACGACATGAATTAGGTGTTTCTAGCTCTTTTCAAGTCACGCCATTCTATGATCCGATGATTGCTAAACTCATTGTGTCTGGAGCATCACGAGAGGAAGCGATTGAAAGAATGAAAGATGCTTTAAACAATTATCATATTGATGGAATTAAAACAAATATACCGATGTTAAAAACGATTATTGAACATGATCAATTCAAAAAAGGAAATACAAAAATTTCATTTGTTGATGAGTATTATTTACCTATGTTAAAAAAATAAAGGAGGATAAACATGAAAGAAATTACAGCGAATATGGCAGGAAGTGTTTGGAAGGTATTGGTTCAAGAAGGAGAACAAGTTGAGATTGATCAAGATGTTGTTATTTTAGAATCTATGAAAATGGAAATTCCAATTGCTACAGAAGATGATGGGATCGTAAAAGAGATTAAAGTTAAAGAAGGTGATTTTGTCAATGAAGGTGATGTGTTAGTAACGTTAGAATAATGCAGGAGGTGTGCCATATGACTCATTTAATAAAATGTGATGTGATCGATCATGTAGCTCTATTAACATTAAATCGTGAAGCTTCACGAAATGCTTTATCACAGCAATTATTGTATGAATTAGCCGAACAAATTGAAAAGATTGATCATAACAAAGAAATTTATTGTACAGTGATTACTGGAGCAGGCGATCGAGCGTTCTGTGCAGGAGCAGATTTAAAAGAACGACGTGGTATGTCAGATACAGAAGTTATTCAAGCCGTTAAACAGATCGGTAAGACAGTTCAACGTATCGAATTGATGAAAATGCCTGTCATCGCAGCAATAAACGGTGCAGCTTTCGGTGGTGGATTAGAATTAGCATTAGCCTGTGATATTCGGATAGCTAAAGAAGGAGTAAAAATGGGATTAACAGAAACATCTTTGGCTATCATCCCTGGTGCTGGCGGAACACAACGGCTTTCCCGTTTAGTTGGTATAGGAAAAGCAAAGGAACTCATTTTTACCGCTCAACCTATGACAGCTTCTGAAGCTTTAGAAATCGGTCTTGTGGAGCAATTGACAACAGATGATGTTGTTGATAAAGCTTTAGAGATGGCCCAAACAATTGCTAATAATGGCCCGATTGCACTAGAGCAAGCGAAACGTGCGATTCAATTAGGTGCTGAGACAGACTTAACCACGGGTTTAAGTATAGAATATCTTTGTTATGAAAAAACAATTCCTACTGAAGATCGTCAAGAAGGTTTATTAGCCTTTAAAGAAAAACGGAAGCCAATTTATTACGGTAAATAGGGGGAATGATATGACATGACATACGTCGACGTATTACAAGAACGTATTAAACAGATAAAAAAAGGCGGAAAAGAAAAATATCATCAACGCAATGCCGAAAAAGGGAAGCTTTTTGCAAGAAAGCGACTCGAACTTTTATTTGATGATGGTGTCGATGTGGAAGATGCCTTTTTTGCTAACTGTATGGATGATGAATTACCATCTGATGGTGTTGTAACTGGAATTGGGAAAGTGAATGGTCAAGATGTTTGTGTCATGGCAAATGATTCAACAGTAAAAGCAGGTTCATGGGGGAAAAGAACGGTCGAAAAAATACTCCGCATTCAAGAAACGGCGATGAAATTAGAAATACCTATGCTTTATCTTGTTGACTCAGCTGGTGCTCGTATTACAGATCAAATTGAAATGTTTCCAGGCCGAAGAGGTGCAGGTCGAATTTTTCATAATCAAATAAAAATGTCTGGTCGTGTGCCACAAGTTTGTTTATTATTTGGTCCATCTGCAGCTGGGGGTGCATATATTCCAGCTTTCTGTGATATCGTCGTTATGGTTGAGGGTAACGCATCGATGTATCTTGGATCACCACGTATGGCCGAGAAGGTTATCGGTGAAAAAGTAACGTTAGAAGAAATGGGAGGTGCAAGAATGCATTGTACAGTTTCAGGCTGTGGTGATGTATTAGCGAAAACAGAAGAAGAAGCAATTGACTATGCGCGGAAATATTTAACCTATTTCCCTGCTAATTTTCGCCATAAACCACCTGTCCTTGAAGGAAAAGCGATCAAGGAAATGGAAAAATCGATTACTGATATTATTCCTGTCAATCAGAATGCACCATTCAATATGTATCATTTAATCGACAAGTTAATTGATGAAGACAGTTTCTTAGAAATCAAGAAACGTTTTGCTCCAGAATTAATTACTGGTCTGGCACGATTAAATGGGCAAACGATTGGTATTATCGCTAATCAACCACGCGTAAAGGGTGGGGTTCTTTTTCCAGATTCCGCAGATAAATCAGCGAAATTTGTTCAGCTATGCGACGCATTTAACATTCCTTTACTATTTTTAGTCGATGTCCCTGGCTTCATGATTGGTACACAAGTAGAACGACAAGGTATCATTCGTCACGGTGCAAAAATGTTAGCAACAATGAGTGAAGCAACTGTGCCTAAAATTTCCGTCATTGTTAGAAAAGCATACGGTGCTGGTCTATACGCGATGGCTGGACCTGCCTTTGAGCCAGACGCTTGTTTGGCTCTACCGACTGCACAAATTGCTGTTATGGGTCCAGAGGCAGCTGTTAATGCTGTTTATGCAAATAAAATTGCGGAGTTACCTGAAGAAGAGCGGAGTGAATTTGTGAAAGAAAAACAAGAAGAATACCGAAACGATATTGATATATATCGTCTTGCTAGTGATATGGTTGTTGACGCTGTTGTTGATCCGAATCATTTGAGAGAGGAATTGATTAAACGTTATCGCGTATATCATCATAAAAACGTTACCTTTACAGAACGAAAACACGGTGTTTATCCAGTTTGATTAAAAGACCGCCTCGAAAGAAAAAAGGGGCGGTTTTTCGTTTATCTATTGTAAAAAATAATAATTTCAACAAAATAAGACAACTTAATACAAATATTACTCATTTAATGATACATTGAGATTGTTAAAGTTGTTTTTAGATTGGATTTAAGGGGGAATTATGATGGATGATCGAACATTTCGAGATACAATGGGGAAATTTGCAACTGGAATAACTGTTGTGACGATGAAAGATGATACAGGTGAAATTTCAGGCATGACTGTTAATGCATTTATGTCAGTCTCTTTACAACCGAAATTAATCGCCATTTCGATTGGTGAGAATGCAAGTTTATTCAAGCAATTTGTTAAATCAAAGCAAATTGGTATCAGTGTTTTAAGTGAAGAACAAAAAAATTATTCGATGATATTCTCAAGACAAAAAGAGAAAGATTGCGATATTCCATATATTGATTTAGCCGGAGCTCCTGTCATTAAAGATGCTTTAGCGACAATTAGCTGCCAAATAACTGATTCATTTAAAGCGGGAGACCATACGATATTTATTGCTGAAGTGATTGACTTAGCAAAAAGGGAAGGACAGCCTCTTTTATATTTCGGTGGAGATTACCGAACAATTAATAAAAATGATTAAACGAATGATCCCCGATTCTTTAATAAATGGGGATTTTTATGTTAAATAGTACAAATCTCTATAACATTAATATAGTAGATAACGCGTTTAAGTTTACGTATAATGAGGATTAGTATATTGAAAGAAAGGATTGTGTATCTTGACATTAACGATGATGCATAAAACAAATATTAATCAATCACATCTACTAGCATTATACCAAACGATGCATGAACATGATGATCATATCCAAGCGAATAAGCTTGTTGATTTATATAAAAAGCAAATGGATAAAGAACTTATTATTAGCTTTTCTGGACATTTTTCTGCTGGAAAATCATCGATGATCAATGCTTTATTAGGTAGAGACATATTACCAAATAGTCCGATACCAACAAGTGCTAATATCGTCAAACTAACCTCAGGTGAAGGATACGTTCGTGTCTACTTTAAGCATGATGCACCTATTCAATATAATGAACCGTACGATATTGAAGCAGTAAAAGATTTCTGTATGAATAAAGATACAATTAAACGGCTTGACATTAGCACATCAACCGATGTCATTCCAGATCAATGTGCAATTGTTGATACACCAGGTATTGATGCGGCAGATGATGCCGACCGAATCATGACTGAATCATCTTTACATGTTGTCGATATTCTCTTTTATGTGATGGATTATAATCATGTTCAATCAGAAGTTAATTTACAGTTCCTTAAAAAAATGGAACAGATGAAGATTCCTTATTATGTCATTATTAATCAGATTGATAAACATGATGAAAAAGAATTACCCTTTTCGATTTTTCAGCAAAAAGTTGAACAAACGTTTTCACATTGGGGATTAACACCTGAGGATATTTATTATTCGTCTTTATATGATTTTACTTTATCTACAAATCAATTTACTCATATCAAAAATAAAATTAAAGACTTGTTTGTACAAGGATACCGTACACATTCGCGACTAGATGAAGCTGTTCAACAAATCATTGATGACCATAAGGAATTTTTAAAAGATCAAGCTGAAGAAGCAATCTTACAAATTGGTCATATAGATGAGTCAACTGTTGATATCGAACAAAAATTAGAAAATGTCGAAATACAATTACAAACATTAGAAGAAAATCTTTTAAACTTTAAACAATCATTTCAAAACCAAGTTAATCAAACGTTAAAAAATGCTTATATGATGCCGCGTGATATAAGGGATTTAGCAAAATTATTTTTAGAGTCACAACAAAAAGATTTTAAAATTGGTTTTTTTGGTGCGAAAAAGAAAACTGAGATTGAGAAGAAACGCCGGTTAGAACAATTTTTAACAGCTTTACAAAAATCTGTAGAATCGAATGTCCAGTGGATTTTACGTGATAAATTACTCACATTGCTTAAAGAAAATGAATTAAATGACCATCAGTTGATGACACACATTCAACAACTAACTGTTACTTTAACAAAAGCAGATATTATTGACTCGATTCATCCAGGTGCACAATTAAACGGCCAATACGTTTTAAATTATACAGAAAATATTAGTCAAGAAATTAAACGAACATTTAAAAGTAAAACCAATGACTTATTATCACAGATTTTAGCATTCTATGAAGATAAAACAAATGATCAACGCACTCAATTGATAAAGGAAAGAGAGAAACTCATTCTCATCAAACAACAAGCGATAAAAAAAGAATCTATATCTGAATCAACTGACGATGCATTTGAAAAGATTAATAGTCAGTTACAATCACCTCAATTTACGAAAGATACAAAGGCTGTAGTAGAAAAAATGATTGTAAAGCGTAATCAAGTCGTTATTGAAACGTTAAAAAGTAAAAATCTAACAGAAAAAAGAACCGTTGAAATTCGAAGCGGTGAAGAAGAAGTTGATAATGGCTCATATACGATTGACTATATCATGCCTTACGTTAAACAAACTTTAGAAACTGTTAAAGATATTCATGGTGTTGAACAAATTGTTGCTGATATTCGTCGTAAAAGGGAAAGGTTAGAGAATAGGGAATTGACAATTGCTCTATTTGGTGCATTTAGCGCAGGGAAATCATCACTTATAAATGCCTTAATTGGAAAAGATTTAATGCCATCGTCACCAAATCCGACAACTGCTGTCATTAATCGTATTAATCCAGTTACACAAGACGTTGCCCATGAAACAGGAATTGTTCATTTAAAAGATGAAACATGGTTATATCATGATTTATTCGAAATCGTCAAGCGCTTCTCTCCACCAAATACGGATCAATTTGCTGAATTGCTATCTTGGGCTAAAAATGAAGAGATTTATAAAAAAAATGCATTAAATAAAATGTATCAAGCTTACTTAGTCGCTTTAATTGATGGATATGACGACATGAAAGAAATAATAGGTAAAAAGCTTACCATTACGATTAATGAATTTAAAGATTATGCAGTAGACGAGAAAAAAGCGGCATATGTAAAGGCGATTGATTTATTTTATGATTGTGAAATGACAAGACAAGGCATTACTTTAGTTGATACACCTGGGGCAGATTCTATGAACGCACGACACACTGATGTTTCATTTGATTATATTAAGTATGCGGATGCGATTTTGTATGTAACTTATTATAATCACGCTTTATCACGTGCGGATAAAGACTTTCTTATGCAACTAGGTCGTGTTAAAGAGTCGTTTGAAAGGGATAAAATGTTTTTTGTCGTGAATGCTAGTGATTTAGCAAAAGATGAAGATGAATTAACACTTGTTCTTGACTATGTAAATGATCAGCTAATTCAATTAGGTGTTCGCTTTCCAAGAATTTATCCTATTTCTAGTAAACAATCATTACAGGATAAAATGAAAGGTTTAACGTTAAATAAGCAAATGAGCCATTTTGAGCATGATTTTTATCAGTTTATTAATGAAGATTTGTCTTCGATTATGATTGAATCATTAATTTACGATATAAACCGAATTGAACAATCAATCCAAGCATATATACACACATTACAACTTGATGAAACTGAAAAAGAGAGATTTAAAGAAAAGCTTAACAATTCACAAAAACAAATTATAACTTTTTTAAATGAATTTGATACGACAACGTATAAAGAGCAGATTCGTGATAGAGTTGATAAACAGCTTTACTATTTACGTGAACGGATGGCTATTCGTTTCCATGATATGTTTAAAGATTATTTTAACCCTACGACGATTACAAAGTCTGGTAAAGATGGTATGCGTCAATTGAAACAATGTACAGAACAATTGTTAGATTATGTAGGCTATGAACTATTACAGGAAGTGCGTGCAGTCGGTTTACGTGTTGAGAAAACATTAAATGACTTAATCGTTGAAGTCGATCAAAAAATGAAATCAAAGATACGGTCAATTGATCAATCGTTAACAATGAGTGAATTAGAAATTGGTGATTTTGAAACGCCAATATTTCAACAAGCATTTAATGATTTATCATTGTCACGTTTTAAAAAGGTGTTAGCTCGATATCGCGGGACAAAAGCTTTTTTTGTTGACAATGAAAGGGAACAAATGCGTGACAGTATGTTCACTATTATAGAACCAGAAATAGAAGCTTATACGGCATTAATCAAACAAATAATGGCGACATCTTATGAAGAGCAGTGGCTTAATGTATTAGATACGGTGAAAGAAAAAATGAAAGATGAAGTCCATTTATATATTAAGCAACAGCTTGAAGTCATGGAAGATACAAATGATTTACCAATCTATATTGATGTGTCTGAACGAATGACACAAATTTTACGAAGCATTGATCAAAAGGAGAAAAAACAATGACGAAACAACAATTAATGCTCGTTGATGGCATGGCGCTTTTGTTTCGTGGTTATTATGCGACGAGTTATCGTGGAAATTTCATGAAAACTGCTGAAGGTATGCCAACAAACGGTGTTTATCAATTTCTACGATATTTTTTAAATGCGATTGAAACATTTCAACCATCTCATGTCATTTGCTGCTGGGATATGGGGGCTAAAACATTTCGGAATGACATTTATAAAGATTATAAAGCAAATAGAAGTGCGCCTCCTGAAGAACTCGTACCACAGTTTGACCTCGTTAAAGAAGTGGTATCTTTGTTTGATGTCCCGAATATTGGTTTGAAAAACTATGAGGCAGATGATTGTATTGGAACACTTGCTAAACAATATCGAACGGAATATGATGTGCTTATTTTGACTGGAGATCGTGATATTCTGCAACTTATACATGATTCAGTTCAAGTGGCCATTATGAAAAAAGGGCAAGGAAATTATGACATTTATCATAAGGACAACTTTTATGATAAAGTCGGTCTATACCCACATCAGATTATTGATGCAAAAGGCTTAATGGGTGATTCAGCTGATAATTATCCGGGTGTTAAAGGTATTGGAGAAAAAACGGCAATTAAATTATTGAATGAATATAAAACGATTGATAATCTTTTAAATCATTTTGCTGATCTATCAACTTCGATGCAAAAAAGAATCAAAACCGATATAGATATGTTACATTTGTCAAGGCAATTAGCTGAAATTCAATGTGACTTACCACTTACATGTGATATTTCACATGCTGAATGGACATACGATCGAACCAAAGTAGCTTCTGCCTTTGAAAAGCTTAACTTTCACCGTTTAATCGATATGATCTAATAATAAACTAGACCGATATGTTTTATTACGATATAATACCTATAGAGGTATAAAGGAGGAAGACGACATGGAGTATACACCACAAGTGAAAAATCGTTTAAAACGAGTGGAAGGTCAAGTTCGCGGTGTACTTCGTATGATGGAAGAAGAAAAAGAATGTAAAGATGTTATTAGCCAACTTTCAGCAGCTCGTTCAGCGATTGATCGTGCAATGGCTTTAATCGTTGCGGAAAATTTGCAAGTTTGCGTTAAAGAAAAGTATGAAAAAGGCGAAGAGACATCTGACGCAGTTAATGAAGCAATTCAATTACTCGTTAAAAGTCGATAATTTATAGTTAAACGGCCCTTAAATTGGGCCGTTTTTAAATATTTTTAATAACCGATGATTGTTTCCATGTATGTGCCACATGATTTTTTCTCCGTTGATACTTTTCTAAATATATCATCGTCGTATCGATTTTTTTATGACCTAACGCTTGCATAATTCGATAAATATCTGCACCTTGGTCAGCACTTATAATTGCAAAACCATGTCTTAAACTATGTGGCGTAATCGAACGCTTTTCATCTTGAATAAACGGTAGATCTGCATTTTGTAAAGCATTAGATAAGTATTTGGATAAATATTTATATGAATAAGCATTATGTCTCGCTGTAACAAATATTGGTGATCGATCGTTTTTATCAACAACCGTATCTAGTCCACGACGCCTGCGAAAACGTTTAATAGCTGTAAATACATTCGGAAAAATAAACAATTCTCGTCTCTCTTTTCCCTTTCCAATCACTTCTAACCAATAGCCTTCTGATTCATAAGTTAAATCACACATCCGCGCTTGAGCGATTTCTCTTATACGCGCCCCCGTTGTTAACAAGACAGCTAGAAAACCATAAATGATTGGGTGTGATTCGTAGTATGACAATAATTGTATCGCCTCATCTGTATAAAGATCACGATTAGGACGATCCCGCATATGCACTTGTGCACTCTTAAATGTCTGATGAAGAGGATCCCTTATATAGTCTCGATCATAAAGAAATTTTAAAAATGCTTTAAATATGACTGTTTTACGTGAGATGGTCGCTACAGAATAAGTTTTTCCCCCTTTACCTAATGGAACGGACTTCAACCAATCTTGAAATTTACGGATGTGTTGTCGCTGAAGTTGTTTAAACACTGTATAAATGTCCAAAGATCTAGGTTCGTAGCCAATTTCTTTCCCCTGATGAATGAATAAATGATAGATCCATAGCAGCTCACGAAAATACTCCCGCTTTGTATCTACTGTTCTATTTTTACGCTCATCCTGGTCCTTTTCTTCATGGACAAATAAATATATCATTTCTAAATCATTAAAATGATTAAAGTTTTCCGTTTCATCAATGATATCTAACATATGAGAATAAAGTGATTTATCAAGCATTGAATCAACTATTTTAGAAATTTGTAAACTATTTAACTTATTTAATTGTGACGTTTTATTTAATGATAAATCTTTCATAATATGATGCTCCTTTTAATAGTTCACATAGATTTACATTTATATATATAAACTAACGAACATAATCATAGAATATAAGTTTACTATAGATTAATAATACTGATATAGTTACAGTTAATATAAATGTATTATAACATAATAGGTGAAAAATAGTCTCTTTGTCACCTATTACAATATATACATATATTTAATATATGTTAATTAATCAATGTATTTAATGATATAAGAACATACAAATATATGCTATACTTAATATTATGTAGCATTATAGACAATGAAAGGTGAATCATATATATGAATGAAACATTACTAACGACGAAAGAAGTAGCTGATTATCTTAATGTATCGGTTCAAACGATTTATAAATATATAAGAGAAAAAAAGCTGGTACCTATATACGAAGATTCATGGCAAATTGATGAGACACATTTATTTAAAAGAGAAGATGTTATAGCACTAAAAGAAACACTTAAAAAACCTGGTTTAACGACAGGAGAAGTTGCGAAACAGTTACAAGTACATCCGACAACTGTATTCTCTTATATAAAACGAGGCGATTTACAAGCGGAAAAAAAACCTTATAAAGGAAGAGAGTTATATTTTATTACAGAAGAAGCATTAGAAAGATTTAAAGTAAAACATCCACTACAAAAAAAGAGAGAACAGAAACGTTTTTATAGTAAGCCATTACATGTATATTTATATCAAAAAGTATATCATCAACAAGATCGAGTTATGGGACGCATTATGGAATTAAATGGTGATGGTGGTAAAGTATGGACAGAACAAGGTGAAATTTTCCCATTAAAAGAATTGAAAGAGAGAGGTTTTATCTTTCAAAGATATAAAGAAAGGCCATACATAACAAAGAAAGGATACGTATCATTCTCATTTAAAAAGCCATCACATATCGCTGCACCAGTATTTAATGTCATTGAGCTTTTTTACAGCAAATTAAGCTATCGCAATATGAAGTTAACAGAAACAGATGATGTCATTAATCTTGAAGTAAAACCATGTTTACTTGAAGACATCTATGAAGATACACATGTTTATGAAATAAAATTATTAGAAAATCATATTAAAGACGGAATCATGGAAAAAAGACATAATGGCTTACTGATTGATAATAATTTAGAACTATTAACAGTCCACATATCAAAAGAAAAGAAACATAAATTAAAAAAATTAGCCCAAAAACAATATCTATCTCTAGAACAATATGTTTTAAAACTAATAGAAGATCGATTAAATTAAATAAAATATGGAGCTTTTCCTAATAGATTCATTCGATTATGCCGATATCATATATATATAACAATTATTTTGAATCATTAGGAGCGTTAGATATGACTAATAAAACAAATATATTACTAGAAAGTGGAACAAATGAGTTAGAAGTCATCATGTTTGAAGTAGGAGGAGGGGTATATGGTATTAATGTGCTTAAAGTCCGCGAAATTATTAATCCATTACCGATTACACAGATTCCCAATTCTCCAGAAAATATCGAAGGAATGATACGGTTACGTGAGGAAGTACTTCCCGTCATTAACTTAGCAAACGTTTTAAATGTTCCGACATCAACTGATCCTTCAAAAGATAAATTTATTATTACCGAATTAAATCAAATAAAAATTGCTTTTCGTGTGCATCATGTGTCACGAATACATCGAGTTTCCTGGAAACAAATTGAAAAACCAAGCAAATTATCAACCGGACAACAAGCCTATGCCATAGGTATTATAAAATTAGAAGAAACGATGCCGATTCTGTTAGATTTTGAAAAAATTATTATTGATATTACACCAGAAGCTGGTATAAATATCGATACGTTGAAAGAATTAGGACCACGTGAACGTTCGCAAAAACATATCGTTGTGGCAGAAGATTCGGCTGTGTTAAGACAACTTTTAAAGGATACGTTAGCAGAAGCTGGCTATGAAAATGTGCGATTTTACGAAAATGGAAAAGATGCTTGGATGTATTTAAGTTCGGTAGCAGAAAATGAAAACATCGATCCGAAAGAGAAAGTTCAATTAGTTATAACAGATATCGAAATGCCACAAATGGATGGGCATCATCTAACAAAAAGGATTAAAAGTGATTCTCGATTAAGCGACATTCCTGTTATTGTTTTCTCATCATTGATTACCGAAGATTTATATCATAAAGGTATACAAGTAGGTGCAAGTTCACAAGTAAGTAAACCACAGATAGTAGAACTTGTAAAAGAAGTAGACAAACATATAATATAATATAATATATTGCTATCATAAAAGCGTGCAAATACACTTTTATGATAGCTTTTTTACTATATAAAACGGGTATCAATAGGGAATTATTTTTTAGAAATTCACTCGCAATATGTTATATTGATTGATTATAATCGATGAATGAGTAAAGAGTAAATCATTGATAAAACTACTGACTATAAAGTGATAGGTCAGTTGCTTTTTAAAGGAAGTAAATTTTTTATTTCTAGTTTACATAATATATATTATAGGAACTATAAATGAAATATCTCAATATATAAGTAAACTTATGATATTGAGATATAAAAATTATTCAGTGATTCTTTTTAATGGTTTTTTTGCTGGACCTGTTATAACTTCACCTGTATAAGAGAAACGTGATCCATGACATGGACAATCCCATGTATGATCGCCAGAATTCCATTCTACTTCACATCCTAAATGTGTACATGTCGTATTAACTAGATGCACTTTATGATGTTCATCCATATAAACGCCTGTTCGTTTACCGTTCACACGTGTAATTAATGCTTCACCTGGTCGCATTTTTTCTATTGCTTTTATATCTTTTGTATGATCAAATTTTCCTCTTAACATATGTTTAGCGACATCTAAATTGATAGCTGCGAATCGCTTTAAACCAGGATCTATTTTAAACCTTGCTGGCGTAAATAATTTAGAATAACGATTTTTCTTTCCTATGATTTGGTCAGTTATTATTTTAGCTGCTATCGTTCCGTTTGTCATACCCCATTTTCTATATCCAGTTGCTACAAAAACATTTTGATGTGTCGGTGTAATTGGACCGATATAAGGTAGCTTATCCAATGTTGTTAAATCTTGTGTCGACCAGCGAAATAATGGTTCTGAAGATTGCGTAAGATCTTGCGCAAAGTTTTCAAGCGCCTGATAATGATAACGCGTTTCTTTCCCTTGACCTGTTTTATGATTTTCACCAATAATTAATAACAATTCTTCCCCATTATATTGAACACTTCTAATCGAACGTGACGGTGATTCAGCATTTATATACATCCCACCTGGGTATTTAAATGAAGACTTTATCGCTAGAACGTATGCTCTTTCAGGATACATACGCATCGGATAAAAGCCTTCACCATCATAAAAAGGAAATTGACTTGCTACGATGACATAGTTACAAAATACGCGAATGCCTTGATCAGTAATGACAGCAGGTCGCTTATTAAATTCAATATCGACTGCTGTTGTGTTTTCAAACACGCTTCCCCCTAATTGTTGAATCTCTTCAACTAAACGTTTTAAATATAATAATGGATGAAATTGGGCTTGATTATTCATACGTAAAGCTAATTTGATCGGCAAATTTAATGGAATTTTGTCTAGTAAATCACCTTTAATATTCAACAAATCATAAGCTTTTTTCTCTTTTTTTAATTTTTCAACGTACTTTTCGTTATTTGTATAGATGTAAGCATCTTCTTCGGTTAATTGACAATCTATATTTAATGTATTAATAAATTGTTTGATTATTTCAATCGCTTCAACTTGAGCTTCGTAATATAAACGAGCATGCTCTTCACCAAAATGGTTGATTAATTCATCATAGATTAGACCGTGTTGAGCTGTTACTTTAGCCGTCGTGTGTCCAGTTGCTCCATTTAAAATGACATCTGAATCTAAAATAGCAACTTTTAAGCCATGATGTTTTGTTAATAGATAAGCTGTTGTTATACCAGTAATGCCCGCACCAATAATGGCTACATCAGCATCAATATTTTCCTTTAGTGTAGAGAATGATGGTAAATGGATCTCTTGTCGCCAAATCGGTTCCGTATTAGGTTTTTCTTTCGCCATTGGATTCAACTCCTCATATGACATTAAGAGTAGTTTACCCCATCTATCTTCTAAATATACGGAAATAAAAACACCTACTTAATTAAAGTAGGTGTTTAAAACAAGCTTATCAATTCTCAAAGAATTTGCGATTTAATTCAATATATTCACTTTCTTCTTCA
The DNA here is from genome assembly GCF_014202495.1 of Cerasibacillus quisquiliarum. Classification (GTDB taxonomy): domain Bacteria; phylum Bacillota; class Bacilli; order Bacillales; family Amphibacillaceae; genus Cerasibacillus; species Cerasibacillus quisquiliarum. The sequence goes on from NZ_JACHHA010000003.1 coordinate 262,481, forward strand.
GGTACTTCATCTTCTATGAAAATAGCTTCAACTGGACATACAGCTTCACATGCTCCGCAATCGATACAAACATCAGGGTCGATATAAAACATATCCTCCCCTTCTTCTATACAATCAACAGGACATACTTCAACACATTCAGCTGCTTTTTCAGTTTTACATGGTGATGTGATAACAAATGCCATATATCTTTCTTCCTCCTTTATCATACAGAAACAGCGTTTATTGCAATATTAATTAAAAAAAGTAAAGCATATTTATTAATTTTACAAAAATGAAATCACAGTTTCAAGGAAATACGTCTTATTTTATTTCTTCAAAATACGCCTTAAAAAAGCCACCTATCCGCTCACTATTATCTATAATAAAATAAAACTCATCTGTTTCATTTTTAACATCATACAATTTACCTGGTGTAAGCTTGCGATTTACGATAAACTTTTTTGCATCTGCATGAACACATTTTACTTGCTTAATAGTTGGTCGTTTTTCCCATGTTAAATGAATCATTTTTATTCCTCTTTTCTACTCATTATTTTCTTTAAATAAATATAAATAATGCCCATAACCTGCCTTTTTCATGTCTTGCTTAGGAATAAAACGAAGTGCTGCCGAATTAATACAATATCTTAAACCACCTGCTTTTTTCGGTCCATCAGGAAAGACATGTCCTAAATGAGCATTCGATTGCCTGCTTCTTACTTCTGTCCGTTTCATACCGTGAGATAAATCAAGATGTTCTGTCACATAATAGGGATCGATTGGTTTAGTAAAGCTCGGCCAACCACAACCCGCATCATATTTATCGGTTGATGAAAAAAGAACCTCACCTGTAATGATATCGACATAGATTCCTTCTTCATCATTGTCCCAATATTCATTTGCAAATGGGGGCTCTGTACCATTTTCTTGTGTGACATGATAAGCAAGAGGCGATAACTTTTCTTGAAGTTGACGATTATTAATTTGCCAATTATCTTTTATAAACGATTCTCGCCCCGATCCTCTTTTATACAATTTATAATGAAAAGCATTTTTTTTATAATAATATTGATGATTTTCTTCAGCTGGAAAAAATGGTTGAGCTGGTAAAATTTCCGTAACGATAGGACGAGAAAACTTGCCACTTTTTGCAAGTTGTTGTTTCGATTTTTCGGCTATTTCTTTTTGTTTTTTATTATGGTAAAATATTGCCGTTCGATATGACGGACCGCGATCATGGAACTGTCCATTCGCATCAGTTGGATCAATTTGCTGCCAAAAAGTTGAAACAAGTTCTTCGTATGACATGATATGTGGATCATATTCAATTTGCACTGCTTCAACATGACCTGTTTGTTGTGAGACGACTTGTTCATACGTCGGATTTTCTACATGACCACCTGTGTAGCCTGAAACAACATCATAAATACCAGGGCGTTCATCAAACGGTTCGACCATACACCAGAAGCAGCCACCAGCAAAAGTTGCAAGTTCTCGCATAATTATCCCTCCATAGTATTTAAATAAACAGTTTTGGCACTGATTCACCTGATTGTCTAGTTTGTTGTTTCATCTTAATGTTCTCATCTACATTGTTAGTGTCAGAGTTATCTGAGTTAGTCACTTCATTGACATGAACATCGGCTTCACTATTTCTGTTATTTTCAGTTTCATCGACAGATTCCATCTCTTGGAATGCTTTTAACATCTGGAACATCGTAGGTAAACTTCGTATAATTGGTCCATATTGTTTAATTAATGGTGCTGTCGTTTCAACAACTTTCAAGATACTTTGCATATGTGTTAAGACGTTTGAAATGGTTCCCGTTGTACGAGTTGAATTTATATTAGGTAAAAATCTTTTCCAAATTGATTGTAACGGATGCGTATTATGGCTCGGCTGTTGAATATATTGATAACTTGGTGGTTGGTAATAATGACGTGATGATGGTGGAAATATCATCTCAATCCCTCTCTTCAGAAAGTCATCTAGACTATTATACGTTGTGCCTAGAAAAGCGTGTAGGCATTTTAAGCATGAACTATTTCCCAGGCAAGCGCATAATCCAACACCCTTCGCCATAAATCATCTATTTATCTTGTCATGATGACGGCTAACTTGTCAAAATCTGCTATTCATTAGTTAGCATATCATATATTTCCCTTATCTTGACTATGATAGACATCCCACAATGTATCAAAAACAGATAAAGCGTTAATAAACGGACTATTCATTTCTAAATATCGACTTATTTCATCATAGCTTGTAGAATACTTAGGAAATTGATGTTCATTAAAGATCCATTCCGCTAAACGACTTTCATCATCGTCAACTAACTTACCACGATAAGACATAATAAATTGATAAAATGTTCGCATCTAATCATTCCTTAATTTGTATCTTCCATAAACGCCTCATGTTTCGCGATTTTTTTACGGTAAACGAAATGAGATAAATATATACTAATTTCATATAAGATGATTAATGGAACTGCAACGACAATTTGTAAAAAGAAATCAGGCGGTGTAACTGCTGCTCCAATAATTACCATAATAAAATAAGCATATTTACGAATTTTTTTCATAAATGATGGTGTTAGAATCCCTAACTGAGTTAAAAACATAGCAATAATCGGTACTTCAAAAAAGAGTGCAAATGGCAAGCTAACTTTAAACACAAACCGGAAATAGTTTCCTACAGTAAAGATTTCATTGAACATCCCATCATTTAGTGATAAGAGAAATGGAAGGATGAGTTTTATAAACATAAAATAGCCAAAAATAATTCCACCTAGAAATAATAGAAAAATGACTGGTATGTACATTAATGATGCTCTACGCTCTCGCTTTGTTAAACCTGGTTTAATAAATAACCATAGTTGAAGGCTCAAAAAGGGAATAGTCCCAGCAAGCGCAACAACTCCAGCTAACGTAAAATAAATCCAAATTATTTCTCCTAGGCTCGTTACAGCCAATTTAAATGGGATGTCTTTTTCAAAAAAATGATAGATTGGTTTATGATAAATAAAAGCAACGATGAAGAGAACGATAAACATAATCGCTGTCACAATTAACCGATTTCTTAACTCTGACAGATGTTCTGTGACATTCATTTCTTTCGCTTCATTTGAATTTAAATCTTCACTCATTATACTTCACTCCTAGCAGAAAAGAAGATGTAAGGTTTTATCCCCTACACCTTCCACTAAAACAACTTAGCTTTTTTTAGAATCGTCTGTTAAATCTTTCGTAGCTTTTTTAAATTCGTTCAATGATGTACCAAATGCTTTACCAATCTCAGGTAATTTTGATGGCCCAAATATGATTAAAGCAAGAATTAAAATTAAAATGAGCCCTGGTATACCAATATTACTGAACATGATGATTCACTCCAACATATATTTATTTGTTTTCCTTAATCATGTCTTTTACTTCATTAAGTTCCTCTTTAACATCGCCTGTTAGATCATTTGTTGTTTTTTTAAATACATTCAATGTTTCACCAGCGGCTTTACCTATTTCTGGTAATTTAGACGGTCCGAAAATAATTAATGCGATTATTAATATTAAAATGAGGCCTGGAACACCGATGCTTGCTAACATATAAACACCCTCTATAAATTAGTGAACGTCATTTAACTTCAATTTATCATTAGTTTATCATGTTTTTCTGTCTGTGTACAAGTTTAAAATGATTTAGCTCGATTGTATTCATCTGGGTAATTCATATTAAAGAAATGTTTTTCTACTATACCGTCAGCTATTTGTCCAAAATCATACACATACTTAACATTTATTTTTGAGAAAAAGCTTCTAACTTTTAAGTTATTTAATTGTAGTTGTTTTTGAACAACGGGTAGTACATTTTTCTTATATATACCAGATAAAGGTTGTGGGCGGTTGTTGACATAAGGAATCACAGCGTCATATGTGTCTAATTTATTTAATAAATGTTGATAGACTTCTTTATGTATAAACGGTGTATCACATGGACTGATGATGACGATATCTTTATCTATATGGTATAAAGCTGTTTCAATTCCCGCTAATGGTCCTTTACCGGGATAACGATCACGTATAACAGGCACATTTAGAAAGTCATATATTTTAGTATCATTACTGACGATATAAACTTCCTGTGATAGTTGGCGCAGTTCTTTAAGAATCTTTTCAATCACAAATTCATTATTCAATTTTAATAGTGCTTTATTTGTTCCCATACGCGATGACTGACCACCTGCTAAAATAACAGAACTAAATTCCATCTAACTTCCCTCCTACTAATTTAATCGATCATATTGGAGGAAATAGTAATCATATGGATTTTTATCATTTTTTTCGCCTTTAGTTTTTTTAGTTAAGTTCCAGACTTTCCGATCAAAATCAGGAAAGAACGTGTCACCTTGAAAATCGTGATCAATTAACGTAATGTGTAATCGATCAGCATAAGGCAACATTTGTTTATAAATCATTCCTCCACCTATAATAAAATATTCTTCATCTGGATGATCTTGATTCCAATTAAGAACTGTTTGAATATCATTAATCTTTTCAACTGTTTCAGGTAAATGAATCTGCTCATTCGTTGTAATAACGATATTCTTTCGATTAGGTAAAGGTCTACCTATTGATTCAAATGTTTTTCTTCCCATAATAATCGTATGCCCAATAGTTGTTTCTTTAAAATGTTGTAAATCTCTAGGTAAATGCCACGGCATTTTATTATTGTCTCCAATGACACGATTACGTCCCATAGCCACGACTATTGATAACATTTCATATCTACTCCTTCTATACTGCGATGGGTGCTTTAATTGCTGGATGTGGATCATAACCTTTTAGAATAAAGTCATCGACTTCATAATCAAATATACTAGCTCGCTCTTTATTTATGATTAATGTTGGCAATGATTTCGGTGACCGGGATAATTGTGTTTTAACTTGTTCCATATGGTTTAAGTATATATGTGCATCTCCAAATGTATGAACGAATTCACCGACTTTTAAATGACATTCACGAGCGATAAGATGTGTTAATAAAGCATAACTAGCAATATTAAAAGGCACACCTAAAAAAAGATCCGCACTTCTTTGATACAATTGACATGATAATTTATCGTCTGCTACGTAAAATTGAAACAAAGTATGACATGGTGGTAAAGCCATATGTGGAATATCTTCAGGATTCCAAGCTGATACGATATGGCGCCTTGAGTTTGGATTCGTCTTGATTGATGTTATCACATCTTTTAATTGATCAATTGTATCATTTTTACTCGTCTTCCATGCTCGCCATTGTTTTCCGTAAACAAATCCTAAATCACCAAACTTCTTAGCGAATTGTTCGTCTGTTAAAATAAGTAATTTAAAACGTTCCATTTGCTTCTCATATTCCTGACGAAACAGTGTATCTTTTTGGCTGCGAATGCCAAAATCAGTCATATCTGGCCCTTTATAATCTTCACTTTCTATCCATTTTTTAAATGCCCATTCATTCCATATATTATTACGATGTTCAAGTAAGTATTTTATGTTCGTATCGCCTTTAATAAACCACAGTAATTCACTAACGATTAAACGAAATGGTACACGTTTTGTTGTCAGTAATGGAAACCCTTTGCTTAAGTCAAAGCGAATTTGATGTCCAAATGATGAAAGTGTACCTGTATTTGTTCGATCGTCGCGTTTATTTCCGTGGTTAAGAACATATTGACATAAATCTAAATAGGCTTTTTCACCATAATACATTTCTATCCCTCCAAAATACAGTTTATACTGTAAGTTTCATTTTACTGTTTAACGCATTTGTTATCAAATCTGTAATCTAATCGTAAAACATAAGTGACTAGATTCTCCCATAAAATGTAATATAACAAGTTGACAAAGAAAGGAGTTTTATGATGAATGAAACGTTACAACATATCGTTAAACATTCATTCATGTATGGTGCCGTCCTTAGTCAACCTATGATCATGCCAAGTTATATTTTACATGATTTAATAGAAGCTAAAGAATTTCCAAGATATGGTGAGCATAGTGAACGTGTTCAAGCGATCCAGAAGAAATTATATGATTTCAATTTTTATCATGATGATATTGATGGTGATTTCGGTATCCTGACCGAATATGCGATTAAACAATTTCAAAGAAAAAATCAATTACCAACTTCGGGTATACTTGACGATGATACCGTTCATATGATGATTGAAGTTGAAATGGACCAATACCTAAAAAAAATTGAACAACTTTCTGAAAAAATTTATCCCGGTCTACAAAGTGAAGATGTTAGAAAAACACAAGAAATTTTACAGTTCTTCGGTTATTATCACGGACATATTGATGGGATTTATGGCCCGTTAACGACCGAAGCGATTCAACGAGTTGAAGCGGAACATCATATCTCATTAGTTAATGTACATTTGCAACAACCTTTAAAAAAAGTACATGAAAAGAAAAAGAAAGAAAAGCAACAATTAAAACAATCGACAAAAACAAATGAATCAAATGCTGATTCACAAGAATTTAAGAAAGCCGAACATACAATCCCCCCTTCTCAACCTGTAGCAACAACTCAGTCTCGTTCCACAAAAATCATCCAAACAGCCCAATTATATATTGGAACACCATACGAATGGGGTGGAACGACTCCGAATGGTTTTGATTGTAGTGGTTTTTTGCAGTTTGTCTATCAAACAGAGAACATCCAAATCCCCCGTACTGTATCAGAAATATGGAACTTTGCGGAACCTATCTCAGCCCCTTCAATAGGAGATCTCGTTTTTTTTGAAACGTATAAACCTGGTCCTTCTCATGCCGGTATTTATTTGGGAAATGGTCGATTTATTCATGCGGGTAGTTCTCGCGGTGTGGAAATTAGTGATATTAATTTAGACTATTGGCAAAATAGGTTTCTTGGTGCGAAGCGCATTATACAATAAAGAAAGAGCCATCTATAATTGGCTCTTTCTTTTTATATCTTGCAAATACCATTCCGAAAAAAATCTCTGTAAAAATTGCTCTAAAAATTTGTGTCTGTCATTCGCTATTTGAATTGCTGTTTTCGTATGAAGCGTATCCTTCAAATGGATTAACTTCTTGAAAAAATGATTGATGCTCGTCTGATTTGGATCTAATGGATCGTAAATAGGTTGGCATTTAGCACCACCGTATGCAAATGTCCGTGCAATGCCAATCGCACCAAGCGCATCTAACCGATCAGCATCTTGAACAATTTTACCTTCTAATGTTCGAGGTGTTTTTCCTTTTGAGTAAGAAATATCATTAATCGCTAATATGAGAGTATTTACATCTCTTTCTGTAAAGTGAATGTTGTATAGAAATGATTCCATTTCTAAAAGTGCATGTTCAGGATGTTTAAATAATTTATAATCTCCAATATCATGTAATAAAGCAGCTGCTTGGCATATAAAAATATCTGCTTTTTCCTTTTTGGCAATTGATTTTGCTAACATGGCTACGCGCTCTAAATGGTAATAATCGTGTCCTGTTGTATCATTAGAAAATATGTTATAAACATATTGTTGCACGAGTTGTAATTGCTTTTTTCTGTCCATTAGAACAATCCGACAGCCTTTCCGTCATCTGTCACATCCATATTTAAAGCTGCAGGTTTTTTTGGTAACCCTGGCATCGTCAACATCTCACCTGTTAAGACAACGATAAATCCTGCTCCTATGGAAGGACTTAATTCTCGAATAGTTATTGTGAAATCTTTCGGTCGTCCAAGTAGGTTTGGATTATCTGATAAGGAATATTGTGTTTTAGCCATACATATAGGTAACTGATCCCATCCTCTAGAAGTGAATGCCTTAAGTTGTTTTTTAGCTTTTGCTGATAATTGTATATCTGCTGCTCCATAAACTTGTTGAGCTATTGTCTTTATCTTCTCTTCAAGTGACATATTTAAATCATATAGATAGGTGAAATTTTTATTGTCTGTATCAATCTTTTGCACAATTTTTTCTGCTAGTAAAATACCACCATCGCCACCCTTTGCCCAAACATCGGCTAGTGCCACGTCGATTTGTCTTTCTTCACACCATTTTTCGACATATTCAATTTCACGGTCTGTATCAGTTGGAAATTTATTAATCGCTATGACATATGGTAGACCAAACTTTTCAATCGTTTCGATATGTTTTTCTAAATTTTCCATTCCATTTGCTAAAGCATCAAGGTCTTCCACTGTTAATTGATTTTTCTTAAGGCCGCCATGCATTTTTAATGCCCGAATGGTCGCAACAATAACGACTGCATCAGGTTCAAAGCTACCTGCTCGTGTTTTAATATTGAGGAACTTTTCAGCTCCTAAATCAGCACCGAATCCTGCTTCTGTTACGACATAATCCCCTAATTTAGCAGCAGTCTTCGTTGCCATAATACTATTACATCCATGGGCAATGTTTGCAAATGGTCCGCCATGGATGATCGCTGGGGTATTTTCTATCGTTTGGACTAAATTAGGTTTAAACGCTTCCTTCAATAATAAAGTTAACGCACCTTCAACTTCAAGATCTTTAACTGTTACAGGTTCATCATCATACGTATAACCGATTACGATTTTTGCAAGGCGCGCTTTTAAATCTTTTAAACTTGTTGCCAAACATAGTATTGCCATTATTTCTGAAGAGACAGTGATATTAAAGCCGTCTTCTCTTGGGATTCCTTGAAGGGGACCACCTAGTCCAACAACAATCTCTCTTAAGGCTCGATCATTCATATCCATTACACGTTTCCACTCTATTTTTCTTGGGTCGATATTTAACGCATTCCCTCGATGGATATGGTTATCTATCATAGCAGCTAAAGCATTGTTGGCAGTTGTAATCGCATGAATATCTCCAGTGAAATGAAGGTTTATATCTTCCATCGGGAGTACTTGTGAATATCCACCACCTGCTGCACCACCTTTTAGGCCCATAACAGGACCAAGAGACGGTTCTCTTAAGGCAATTACAGTATGTTTACCGATCTTATTTAAAGCTTGTCCTAATCCGACCGTAACAGTCGATTTTCCTTCACCTGCAGGCGTCGGGTTTATCGATGTAACAAGAATAATTTTACCGTCTTTTTTATGCTTTAATTTTTCGATAAGATGGTCAGATATTTTTGCTTTTGTACGACCATACGGTTCCCAATCATCCCTTTGTAAATCTAACTTTTCAGCAATTTCTTCAATAGGCTTTAAATCAGCTTCCTGTGCAATTTGTATATCTGTCTTCATAACACGACCTCCTAATCCTTTCCTTATTAAATGAATATCTTTCTGTTTATTCATGTTTATCATACCATATAAAATGTTTATCATTATATAATTAATTCACAGATTTTTCATGTTTTTTAATGCGTGATCATTGACGTAATGACTTTAATAGGCTATAGTAAATTTAAGCAAAGCGAATTTACATCTTTAACAGGCAATTTTTGTTTTGGATGAACGTTCACTTTGTATTAACACGTTTTACGTGAAAGTTTTTAGGAGGATTATTTAAATGCAAAACGGAGTAGTAAAATGGTTTAATGCAGAAAAAGGATACGGTTTTATTCAAGTTGAAGAAGGAAATGATGTATTCGTACATTATTCCGCTATTCAAGAAGAAGGTTTTAAATCATTAGAAGAAGGTCAAGAAGTGACATTTGAAATTGTTGAAGGTGAACGTGGTCCACAAGCTGCTAATGTCGAAAAGAAATAAGTAAACACATATATTAAGCGGTAGTCCCTAGGGACTACCGCTTTTCTGTTGTTATCGTTGAACATCATAAGACATTCTTAAAGCCTTTTCTTCGTTTGGGATGCGTATTTTTAATAAAACAAGATGAATAATTGGGAAAATCACAGCAGTCAAATAGGCACCAAAAAGTAATGGAATCACTAATAATTCGATACCCACGATAATATAATTCGGGTGTTTAACATATTTATAAGGTCCTTTCCGAATCAATGCTACACGAGGCAAGACAATGATTTTCGTATTCCAAAATCGACCAAGAGAAACGATACACCAAGCCCGAAGGAATTGCGTTAATAGAAATATGCTAAGTAAAATATAATTAACCGAAAAATCTTCTCGTCCAAATAGCCAAGCTTCTAAGTAAATTGCTACAAAGAATAGGCAATGTACGATGACAAACCATTTATAATGTTCTTGTCCAGTCTCTATTCCTCCCCTTTCTTTCATCCAATTTTCATTACTTTTAGCAATAACTAATTCAATTAACCGTTGCATAATAATACAAAGATATAAAATCAACATCCACGTCTTCAATTTAACTCCACTCCAATAATAATAATTCGGAACTAAATCCGGGTCCTAATGCTGATAAGATACTTCTATGTTTGCTTTCCGAATCTTTAATCCATTCCCTTAATACGTATAACACAGTTGGTGATGACATATTTCCATGATTTTTTAATACGTCATAAGAGTGTCGTAATTTCTCACTCGGAATCAAACAAGCTTCCTCCATAGATTCCAACACTTTTCTTCCACCTGGATGTGCTATAAATGAATCTATATCATCGTTTACTAGAAGATGTTCTCCCATAAATTTTTCAAGATGCGGTTTAAACAACGTGTGAATAAGTTTTGGAATTCTTTTTGAGAAAATAACATTAAAGCCGTTTGTATTTATATTCCACCCCATAACATTTTCTGTATGCCTTTTAGTAAAAGAACTTGTCGATTTAATAGAAGGTGTTTGTTTTGCTTGAACATATCGATTTAAATGCGATTTATTTCCGATTAATAATGCAGCACTTGCTCCATCTCCAAATAATGCCGTGCCTACAATATTACTTTTTCTTATATCATTGTTTTGAAAAGTTAAACTACATAATTCGCAACATATGAGAAGAACATTGGTAGTTGGCTGAGCTTGTAATATGTGATGAGCATGTGAAATACCGATTGCTCCACCAGCACAACCAAGTCCCCATAACGGCGTGCGTGATATCGATTCTCTAAATGGGAGACGATTTATAATATGTACGTCAATTGTTGGTGTAGCAATCCCAGTACTAGAAACAAAAATAATGTGATCGATATCTGAAATAGGAACTGTTTTTTGCAAAAACGATTGGTTTGTTAAACAGTCTTCAATAGCTATTAATGATAAATCGACAGCATGCTTGATATATAAATCATTACGGGTTTTGAAGTCTTGAGTGGTCTCAAACCAATCAGGTGTTACAACAAATTGACGTGACTGTATCGCTGCATTTTCGAAAACCGTTAATAATCGGTTTATCATTCGTTTTTCATTTACGAAGATTTTTTTTACTAAACTTTTAACAGTTTCTTGATCCAATGTGTGGCTAGGAACTCCTATACCAACAGAAGCAATTTTTGTCATATTTTCACCTTTTTATAATTATACTGCCCATCTTCTTCAAATTTTATTAATAATTTGTTCACATAGTAGTCACATTCTTTTTTAACTTAATCGTTAGTAAAGCCTATGCAGATAGTGTTACGGCGATGTTTTGACTAAAATGTGACATCTATGATAAAACCTTAAGTTACGCTCATAAATTTTGTATGATGGTAATGAAGACAACAACAACTGAGAGGGAGTGGAAAACATGGCATCTGAAACAAAGAAGAATATCGGCGATAAAAACGAACCAGATTTGAGAGGTACATTAGTCTCAGTGATGTTCGTTCTCGCATTTATCGTCATCAGTTGGTTTGGAGTATTAGGGATATTCTTATCAAGATAATGACAAGGGAGTGAATTTTTATGCATTTACACAGATTTGAAAAAATATGGCTCGTATTTGGAATCGGTTCCTTAGTTGTATTTATGCTTATTCTAGGATATGGAGCATTTTGGAAAGGAACTCACCCACAGAGTCACGGTCAAATTATAGACCCAAATAATGTTGAAGCATATGATGCTTTCAAACCTGAAAATTTAGGTGTTAATAAAGTAGATGATAAGCGTTATGTTATAAACGTTGTCGCATCAGCATTTAACTACGATTTTGGCACAGATAAAGATGGAAATGCCGTTAAAACAATTCGTATTCCAAAAGGATCAAATGTTTTATTCCAAGTTACTTCTCCAGATGTTGTCCATGGTTTTAATATCGCTGGAACAAATGTGAACATGATGATTGAACCAGGATACGTTAGTAAAATGGAAACAGTACTAAATAATCCTGGCGAATACACAATCGTATGTAATGAATATTGTGGTGTAGGTCACCACTTAATGTTTGGTACACTGGAGGTGTATGAATAATGGCATTAGCAAAAGCAGAAACAACATCGAGTCAAGAAATTGGTGTCTATCCAATTCATGAGAAAAGTAAGAAATTATATATGTCTTTTATGTATGTGACATTCATCTCCTTATTAATCGGGGGATTAATGGGATTATTACAAACATTAGTACGTTCAGGTAAATTAACTTTACCTTGGGGAATTGGCTATTATCAAATCCTTACTGTTCACGGCGTTATTCTTGCACTTGTGATGACGACGTTCTTCATTATTGGATTCCAGTTCTCTTTAATGGAAAAATCAGTTGGAATGTCTGATAAACAACGTAAATTTGGTTGGCTAAGTTTTTGGGTCATGTTAATTGGTACGATTATGGCTGCCACAATGATTTTACTTGGAAAAGCTAGTGTGCTTTATACATTCTATGCACCACTTAAAGCGCATCCAGTTTTCTATATCGGATTAGCATTAGTTATTATTGGATCATGGATTGCTGCTTTCACTAATTTCCATCAAATTTCTGTATGGAAAAAGAAACATCCTGGTGAAAAAACACCACTACCTGCATTTATGGTAGCCATTAATATGATCATGTGGTTTATTGCTACATTGGGAGTTGCAACTGCAGTTCTCGTACAATTTATTCCATGGTCACTAGGTTATGCATCAACAATTAATGTTCTTTTAAGTAGAACGTTATTCTGGTATTTTGGTCACCCACTTGTCTATTTCTGGTTATTACCAGCATATATGACTTGGTATGTTATTATCCCGAAAATTATCGGTGGAAGAATTTTCAGTGATGCATTAGCAAGAATGTCATTCGTATTACTATTATTCTTCTCAATTCCTGTAGGGTTTCACCATCAGTTAACTGAACCAGGTATCCACCCTACTTGGAAGTTTATCCAAGTTGCATTAACAATGATGGTTGTTATTCCTACGTTAATGACTGCATTTTCTATGTTTGCAACTTTCGAAATTACAGGGCGTAAAAAAGGTGGAAAAGGTGTTTTTGGTTGGATGAAAAAGTTACCTTGGGGTGACGTACGTTTCTTAGCACCTTTCCTAGGTATGATCGGGTTTATACCTGGTGGTGCTGGTGGAATTATTAACGCATCACACCAATTAAACATGGTTGTTCATAACACAATTTGGGTAACCGGACACTTCCACTTAACTGTAGCAACTGTTGTACTCTTAACATTCTTTGGTGTTACTTATTGGTTAGTACCACATTTAACTGGTAGAAAACTAACACCTCAACTAAACAAATTAGGTATTATTCAATCAGTTATTTGGTCAGTTGGTATGCTGATTATGTCTACAGCCATGCACATTCAAGGTTTAAAAGGCGGTCCACGTCGTTCTGAGTTCTCAGAGTACGGTGGTACAGCTCAAGCACAAGAATGGATTGGGTATCAAATGGCACAAGCTGTTGGAGGAACAATTCTGTTCATTGCTATTTTACTCATGCTTTACATTTTCGTAAAACTAGCTTTCTTTGCACCTAAAGGTGTTACAGAATATCCGCTTGCACAAGAAGAACCAGATGCAGAACCTACTCCAGCATGGTTTGAAAACTGGAAAATGTGGATTGGAATTACAGTAGCATTAATTTTATTCGCATACTCTATTCCAGTATTCGACATGATCCAGTATTCACCTCCTGGTTCACCACCATTTAGCTGGCCTATTGGAAACTAATCATAAAGGGGCTGGGACAAAACTAGCTCAAAATAGTATAAAAAATGGTTCCAAGCATTAAAAATTGGCTCTTTGTCAAATGGTGTTGGTCAGTAAAATTAAAATCGAGATATTGGTTATTTGAATCATCATGTTCTGTTGCTTAAGCAACAGAACATAATGATTCTTTTTGTTTCACTACAGCTCTTAATTTAAAGTGAAGTATGATTCGATTTTTGAAATAATTAAAGTTTCTATACCCATAAGCGACG
>NZ_JACHHA010000004.1 GCF_014202495.1 Cerasibacillus quisquiliarum
ATCCAAATTGGAAACGAGTAAAGTTCTCTATTCCACATAATTACGCATAAATCTTCGAAGCCATGCAGAGTAGTTAGCTCCACTCCGCATGGTTACGAACAAATCTTCAAATCCATGCAGAGTAGTTAGCTCCACTCCGCATGGTTACGAACAAATCTTCAAAACCATACAGAGTAGATAGCTCCACTCCGCATGGTTAAGCATAAAGCTTCAAAACCATGCAGAGTAGTTAGCTCCACTCCGCATGGTTAAGAACAAATCTTCAAATCCATGCAGAGTAGATAGCTCCACTCCGCATGGTTAAGCACAAATCTTCAAATCCATGCAGAGTAGATAGCTCTACTCCGCATGGTTAAGCATAAAGCTTCAAATCCATGCAGAGTAGTTAGCTCCACTCCGCATGGTTAACATAAATCTTCAAAACCATGCAGAGTAGATAGCTCCACTCCGCATGGTTAAGCACAAATCTTCAAATCCATGCAGAGTAGCTCGCTCTACTCCGCATGGTTAAGCATAAAGCTTCAAAACCATGCAGAGTAGATAGCTCCACTCCGCATGGTTAAGAACAAATCTTCAAATCCATGCAGAGTAGTTAGCTCCACTCCGCATGGTTAAGCATAAATCTTCAAAACCATGCAGAGTAGATAGCTCCACTCCGCACATGGTTTCATCCAAAAGTTCAAACGATAGCGAATAATTCCCGACAATAGTATAAACAAATCCCAGCTCGCTCTATCAATCATTCACGTACTGTCATGATCATTAGGAGAAGGAGACTGGGACAGAAGGAAATTGTGAACAAGAATTGTTTTTTTATCTTTCGGAGGTTTTGTCCCAGCCTTAACTAAATTAAACAGACGGTCAAGTTTTGATTATGATTTTGTTATCGCACCAATAAATCCTAAAAATAACGCCTGTGGTTTCGTTGGACGAGATTTAAATTCTGGATGGAATTGACTAGCGACAAACCATGGGTGATCCTTTAATTCAATAATTTCTATCATATCATCTTCCACACTAATACCTGAAACAAGTAATCCATGTTCTTGAAGCTGTTCGATATAAGCTTTGTTTAACTTATAACGATGACGATGGCGCTCATGGATAATGCCTTGATTGTTATAAGCTGCTTTTGTTTTTGTATTGTCTATGAGTTGACATGTTTTGTTGCCGAGTCGTAATTCAGCATCTTCATCACTTACAATCACATCTACTATAGGATTTGGTGTGTTTGGGTTAACTTCTGTTGTATGTGCATCTTCTAAACGAAGGACATGACGGGCAACTTCTACCGCAGCTAATTGCATGCCAAGACCAATACCTAAAAACGGTTTTTGATTCTCTCTTGCATAACGAATCGCTTCAATCATTCCTTCAATTCCACGTTTACCAAAACCACTTGGTACGATGATGCCATCGACATGTGCTAATTCTTGATCAATTGTATTTTGATCTAATGTCTCAGAATTAATCCATTGTATTTCAATATCAGCACCATAAACATAGCCTGCATGTTTAAGAGCTTCAACTACAGATAGATAAGCATCAGGAAGTTCAACATATTTACCGACAATGCCGATATGGATTGTTTTAGACAACTGATTAACCATGTCAAGGAGCTTAGACCACTCTTTCATATCGGCTTCACCACATGTTAAATGTAGATGATCACAGACAAGTTGATCGAATTGTTGTTTTTGGAGTTCAACTGGAATCTGATATAAATTCTCTTGATCTTGCATTTCAATGACAGCATTAAAGTCAATATCACAGAACAGAGCGATTTTTTCTTTGTTTTCTTTACTAATTGGTTGTTCCGTTCGTAACACAACGGCATCAGGTTGAATACCGAGAGAACGCAATTCTTTCACACTATGTTGGGTCGGTTTAGTCTTCATTTCACCAGCTGCCTGGATAAACGGAACGAGTGTACAATGAACGTACATAACACTTTCACGACCGACATCACTTTTTATTTGACGAATCGCTTCTAAGAATGGTAATGATTCGATATCTCCTACCGTGCCACCAATTTCTGTAATTACAACATCAGCACCTGTTGCTTCACCTGCGCGAAACACTTGCTCCTTAATTTCATTCGTGATATGTGGAATGACTTGAACTGTTGCTCCCCCGAATTCTCCGCGGCGTTCTTTACGGATTACAGAAGAATACACTTTGCCTGTTGTTATATTACTATACTTATTTAAGTTGATATCGATAAACCTTTCATAATGTCCTAAATCTAAATCAGCTTCTTTTCCGTCTTCTGTTACAAACACTTCTCCATGTTGATATGGACTCATCGTTCCTGGATCTACATTAATATAAGGGTCAAACTTTTGTAATGTTACTTTTAATCCACGGCTTTTTAATAAACGGCCTAGTGAAGCAGCCGTAATGCCTTTTCCTAGTGATGAAACGACACCACCTGTGACAAAAATATATTTAGTCATTCAGTCATCCCTCTTTCTAAGATTGTAGAGTTAATATGGGAAAAGCACAGTTAAACATACTTTTAATCAAATAAGTATGGGATTTCTCTATTCATTATCATAGTTATTCATAAGAAAAGCGCCTCCCCAATAAACAGGGGAAACGCTTATTAATCAAACTTAACGTGCCCAATAAAAATACTACCTTATCAAGCAGAAAAAAGTCAAGTTCTCTTACTTAAATTCTTCCTCATCGTCAATAAATTCATCGTCAGCAAATTCGTCATCATCTCCGAGAAGATCTTCATCTAAGTCGTCGTCAATGCTAGCAAACTCGTCATCATCGTCAACGGCAAATTCTGCATCGACCTCATCATCATCTTCATCTAAAGGATCTAATTCATCATCAAATTCTATATCATCATCTAATAATAAATCGTCATCATCGTCTTCAACGTTGCGTTTTTTCTTTTTCTTCGGTCTTACTTTAATTTCTTCATTAATTTCATCAACAGGATACCAACGTTTTAAACCCCATTCATTAGGTCCTAAGGTCATAAAACGTCCATCCGTATTTAAATCTGTATAAAACTGAGCTAGTTTATCAAGTTCCTCTTCTTTAGAAAAACCTTTTATTTTACTAATTTCGTTAAATATTTCTTTAAAATCTAATGCTTTCTTTTGATCCATTAATAACAAGTTAGCCAAATCAATCATTGACAAATGCTTTAATTTGTCCGGGCTAGCATCTTTCAAACTCATCAACCTGCACTCCCTTTTTTCACATGTTATTAAGGCGACTTGCCTATTTAAAAAGCGTTATTTATATGCGATTTCTATTTTCCATTAATGAAGTATAAACTATAACATACATGATAATCAAATTATATTGAATATTTTTTTGAAAAATGATTAGAAAATAGGTAGACAAGCCTTTTTTAACTCTTTTTTTAATTATTTGAGAGTGCATTAAGGCACTTTAACTGCAAGAGCTTTCCTTAAATAATAAAGTTGCCGCTCAATATATGTTTCTAATGTGAATTGTTTTTGTAGCATCCAACGGCGAAAACCCCACATTTGTCCTTGTACAAAAATATTATTTGCTACTAATTCTGCGTCAACTTCCGAGATTTTATACGGCAAATATTTATAGAGCATGGCTTTAAACATATCTACCATTTCGCGTTCCTTTTGTAAGACATAGTCACGAGACTCTTTTTTTAACGATTTCACTTCTTGATACATGACAACCACTTCATCTTGCATGTCATCTATTAATTCAAAATAAGCCCTTACAACATGGCTTAATGTATCTTCTGTAGAAGCTTGTAATTGAATAACTTCTTCTAATCGTCTCTTTACTTGTTCATAGATTGAATCACAAACGAGAAATAATATATCTTCTTTTGTACGTATATACTCGTACAATGTTCCAATACTAAAGCCTGATTGCTTTGCAATTTCACGTGTTGTCGTTCGATGAAATCCTTTTTGTTTAAACAGCGTAATCGCTGCTTTTATTATCTGTTGACGACGCTTTTCAACAAGTTGTCGGTCTTTAACTGAGGAAAGAATCTGTTTGTTTGTCATGACCCTAACCCCCTCGTATAAAATATTTAAACATTACTTTTTCTCTATTTCAATTGAATTCATTCATATAAAACGATCTAAATCAAGTTATTTGAAACGGTGTTTGTCATAAGTGCATGAGTCTTGAGATTCTATAATAAATTTTTAGAAGCTTGGATGCTCATGACTTGCTACAAAATGCATACGCCTGTCGTAAAAGTAATAGATCATTTCATGAACCAGTAAGAAATGTAAATCACATCTCAAATGTACCGATTTGTTGATTTAAATCGTCTAAACTGAGATGTTATGAAAAAAGGCATGTATGGCAATTGCCACACATGCCTGCTTATGTTAATCTTCAACTTATTTCGTTATCATACGACCAATAACGAGACGCTGAATCTCATTTGTTCCTTCATAGATTTGTGTGATTTTCGCATCACGCATATATCGCTCAACTGGATAATCCTTTGTATATCCGTATCCACCGAATATTTGTACCGCTTCTGTCGTAATTCTCATTGCTGCATCTCCAGCAAATAATTTTGACATAGCGGACTCTTTCCCGTATGGTAAGCCATTCGATTCTAACCAAGCAGCTTGATAAGTTAATAATCGAGCAGCTTCAACTTCTGTTGCCATATCAGCTAACTTAAAGGAAATCCCTTGATTGTATGCAATTGGTTTTCCGAATTGTTCACGTTCTTTAGCATATGCGATCGATGCATCAAGAGCACCTTGGGCGATACCGAGTGCTTGTGCGGCGATTCCATTTCGACCACCATCTAAAGTAGTCATCGCAATTTTAAATCCTTCGCCTTCTTCACCAAGTAAATTCTCTTTAGGGATGCGGCAATTTTCAAAGATTAGTTCTGTCGTAGGTGATGAACGAATACCTAATTTCTTTTCTTTCTTACCGAATGAGAAGCCTTCTGTTCCCTTTTCAACAATAAATGCACTGATACCGCGATGGCGCGCATCTTGGTCTGTTTTAGCGAATACGATATAAATATCCGCTACTCCACCGTTAGTAATCCATACTTTGTTTCCATTTAAAATATAATCGTCGCCATCTTTTTTAGCTGTCATACGCATAGATGCCACGTCACTTCCGGCACCAGGTTCAGATAAAGCATAGGCGCCAATTGCTTGTCCGGTTGCTAAGCGATATAAGAAATTTTTCTTCTGTTCTTCGTTTCCGTATTTATAAATCGGCCAACTTGCAAGTGATAAATGTGCGGACAAAGTAACACCTGTTGATGCACATACACGTGATAATTCCTCCACGGCAATACAATAGCTAACAAAATCTGAACCGATTCCACCATATTCTTCAGGCCACGGAATACCTGTTAGACCAAGCTCAGCCATTTTATCAAAAATTTCACGGTCGAAACGTTCTTCTTCATCACGCTCTGCTGCTGTTGGTGCGACTTCATTTTCTGCAAAATCTCGTACCATTTTACGTAACATTTCTTGTTCTTCAGTTAGTTGAAATTGCATTTAATATGCTCCTCTCTGTTTTTCAAAGGTGTTTCTTACTTTATTTTAACATAATCAGTAAAAACGTTTACTTTAAAAGGTGCTTCCCAATAACGAGACGTTGAATCTCGTTCGTCCCTTCGTAAATTTCGGTTACTTTAGCGTCTCTAAAGAAACGTTCGACAGGGTAATCTTCTGTATAGCCGTAGCCGCCAAAAACTTGAACTGCTTCTATGGCTGTTTTAACAGCTGTTTTTGTTGAGTACATCTTAGCCATTGACGCTTGTTTACCAGCAGGAAGACCTTTTCCTACAAGTTCAGCAGCTTGATACGTTAATAGTTTTGCTGCTTCAACTTGAGTTGCCATATCAGCTAGTTTAAACGATAGCCCTTGTTGGTGGGCGATTGGTTTGCCGAATTGTTCACGCTCTTTAGCATAGGCAATGGCATGTTCTAAAGAAGCTTCAGCAATTCCTAATGCTTGAGCAGCAATCCCTACTCGACCTCTATCTAAATTAGACATCGCAATTTTAAACCCTTCGCCTTCTTCACCAAGCAATTGTTCTTTACTGACACGACAGTTGTCAAAACTTAATTCAACTGTATTCGAACCATGTAGTCCCATTTTTCTTTCTTTCTTGCCGATAATGAGTCCTGGCGTATCTTTCTCCACAATAAAGGCACTAATGCCTCTTGATCGTTCTTCTTCACTTGTGCGAGCAAAAACGATATATGTTTGGGCTACACCACCATTTGTAATAAACATCTTGGAACCATTTAAAATATAGTCATCACCATCTCGCTTGGCAGTCGTTCTGAGACTTGCTGCATCTGAACCGGCACTTGGCTCAGTTAATGCAAAAGCTCCAATATATTCGCCACTTGCTAATTTCGGAATATACTTCTGCTTTTGTTCTTCCGTTCCAAAGTAAAGAATTGGATTCGTTCCAACGGATGTATGAACGGATAGGATAACACCGACAGATGCACTTACTTTTGATAGTTCATGAATGGCAATGATATATGATGTGAAGTCCATGCCACTACCGCCGTATTTTTCATCAATCGGAATCCCCATTAATCCGAGTTCACCCATTTTTTTAATGACTTCTATTGGAAAACGATCCTCTGTTTCCATTCGTTCTACTTCTTTAGCCACTTCATTTTGAGCAAAATCACGAACCATTGTGCGCATCATTTCTTGTTCTTCAGTAAACTTTAGGTTCATTGAAAACCCCCCTTAATATAAAGTTAAGATTATTCGTATGTGTAGAAACCGCGACCAGATTTCCGTCCTAACCATCCAGCACTGACATATTTTCTTAGTAATGGACATGGACGGTACTTACTATCCCCTAACCCTTCATGGAGTACTTCCATAATATAAAGACATGTATCTAAGCCGATAAAGTCAGCTAATGTTAACGGTCCCATTGGATGGTTCATACCTAACTTCATAACGGTATCAACATCTTCAACAGAAGCAACACCTTCATACACTGTATAAATCGCTTCATTAATCATCGGCATTAACACACGGTTAGCAACAAATCCTGGGAAATCATTCACTTCTACCGATGTTTTATTCAACTTCTTAGACATCTCTTCAACAGCTTTAAATGTTTCATCGCTTGTTTGTAATCCACGGATGACTTCGACTAATTTCATCACTGGAACCGGATTCATAAAATGCATACCAATTACTTTTTCTGGTCTCTCTGTAACGGCGCAAATCTCCGTAATCGGTAATGATGATGTATTAGATGCTAAAATCGCATGAGGTGGTGCGATTTTATCTAACTGTTGGAAAACTGACTGCTTCACATCCATATCTTCAATAACTGCTTCAATAACAATATCACAGTCTTTTGCATCGTTTAAATCAGATGAAGGGGTTAAGCGGTTCATTGTCGCTTCTTTATCTTCTTCTGTAATGCGTTCTTTTTCTACTGAACGAGACAATAGCTTTTCAATTCGATTCATCCCTTTTTCTAACGCTTCTTTATTCATATCATTGAGTAAAACGTCATAACCTGATTGAGCACATACTTGGGCAATTCCTGATCCCATTTGACCTGCACCAACAACCATTACTTTTTTAATTTCCATGTTGCAATCCCCCTAATTTGTCTTACTATTGTTTTGGTACTTCGATTAATACAGCGTCTCCTTGACCACCGCCACTACAAATAGCAGCAACACCTAAGCCACCGCCACGGCGTTTCAGTTCGTAAATCATCGTTAAAATGATGCGTGATCCGCTTGCTCCAATAGGGTGACCAAGAGCGACTGCACCACCGTTAACATTTACTTTTTCTTCAGGTAAATCAGCTATTTTCATAGAAGCTAGACTAACAGCAGCAAACGCTTCATTTATTTCAAACAAGTCAATATCTTCTTTTTTATAACCTGTTTTTTCTAATAGTTTATTAATCACATAGCCTGGTGTTTTCGGGAAATTTTCTGCCTCTACTGCTACTTCAGCATGTCCTAAAATCGTTGCTAATGGCTTTTTGTTTAACTCTTCAGCTTTCTTATCTGACATTAATACAAATGCTGATGCCCCATCGTTAATACCAGGTGCGTTACCAGCTGTAATCGTGCCGTCTTTACCGAATACAGGACGTAATTTACCTAACACTTCTAAGTTCGTATCCTTACGTGGTGCTTCATCATGTTCCATTAAAATTGGATCTTGTTTACGCATAGGTACTTCAACTGGAACGATTTCTTCTTTAAACTTACCTGATTCTATCGCCTCTATCGCAAGTTTATGGCTACGATAAGCCCATTTGTCTTGTTCTTCACGCGATAAGTTCAATTCCTCTGCAGTGGCGTTTCCGTAGTTACCCATATGCACATGGTTAAATGAGCATGTTAAACCATCATGAACCATTAAATCAACGACTTTTTGGTCGCCCATACGATAGCCAAAACGTGCATTCGGTAAAGCGAAAGGCGCATTCGACATACTTTCCATGCCACCGGCTACAATAATTTCCTCTTCACCGAGACGGATAAATTGATCTGCCATTGTGACACTACGCATGCCAGAAGCACACACTTTGTTAATCGTTTCTGTTTTTACCTCCCAAGGAATACCAGCGTGACGCGCTGCTTGGCGTGAAGGTATCTGACCTTGACCACCTTGCAAAACATTTCCCATAATCACTTCATCAACATCGGAGCCTTCAATACCTGCCCGCTCCAATGCTTCCTTAATGGCAATTCCCCCTAATTCTGAAGCTGTAAACCCTTTCAGCTTACCACCAAGTTTTCCAAAAGGTGTTCTCGCACCAGATACGATGACTGTTTTTGTCATGATTATTGACCTACCTTTCCTTATTTCGATTGAACGCTCAATCGTAATTATATTTTATAATAGGAAGGCAGCACGCGAACATTCATATGAGCCTTCCCATTTCTAAACTTAAGCCGTGACTTTATCTTCTGACTCCTCTTCTTCACCAAATACAGATAATGCTAAGATTTCAGCAACGTCCATTGTACTAATATCTTCTTCTACTTCTTTTGCTTTTGTTCCATCACTTAACATTGTGAGACAGTATGGACATGCACTAGAGATAACAGATGGATCAACTGCCAATGCTTGTTCGGTACGAGCGACGTTAATTCGAGTACCTGTTGTTTCTTCTGCCCACATCAAACCACCACCTGCACCACAGCACATTCCATTTTCGCGCGTACGATCCATTTCGACTAATTCGAGACCTGGAATCGCTTTTAAGATCTCACGTGGTGGGTCATAAACACCGTTATAGCGACCTAAGTAACATGAGTCATGGAAAGTTAATTTTTCATTAATTGGACGTGTAGGCTTTAACTTACCTTCCATCACAAGGTCGTATAACATTTGTGTATGGTGAACAACCTCTGCCTTATATCCAAAATCTGGATATTCATTTTTAAAGATATTATAAGCGTGAGGGTCAATTGTAACGATTTTCTTAACGCCATTTTTCTCAAACGTCTTTATATTTTTCTCTGCAATTTCTTGGAATAAAAATTCGTTTCCGATTCGACGTGCCGTATCTCCAGAGTTCGCTTCACGATTACCTAAAATAGCAAAGCTCACACCAGCTTTATTCATTAGTTTTGCAAAAGCGATGGCAATCTTCTGGCTGCGGCTATCATATGCTCCCATCGAGCTAACCCAAAATAAATATTCGAATTCTTTTCCTTCTTTTTTAAGTTCTTTAATTGTTGGAATGTATACGGAATCATCTAATTCACGCCATTTGATGCGGTCTTTTTTCGATAAGCCCCATGGGTTACCTTGACGTTCAATATTCATTACTGCACGTTGAATATCAGAATCCATCTTACCTTCTGTCATAACGAGGTAACGGCGTAAATCAATAATTTTATCAACATGCTCATTCATAACTGGACAAGCATCTTCACAGTTACGGCACGTTGTACATGCATTTAATTCCTCTTCTGTAATGACATCGCCAATTAAATTAATACCTTCCATAGAAGCCATTGCTTCTTCTCTACCTTGATTAGCTAGTTGGTTACCGGCAGTTCCTGAAAATGCATAAGCTGGGACCCATGGTGACTTTCCGGTAATCGCAGCTCCTTTATCTGTTAAATGGTCGCGTAGTTTTAACATTAAATCCATTGGTGACAACATCTTTCCAGTTGTCGCAGCTGGACAAACAGATGTACAACGACCACACTCAACACATGCATATAAGTCTATCAATTGATACTCTTCGAAGTCTTCTATTTTACCGACTCCAAATGATATATCTTCTTCACTTGCATCATCATCAAAATCAAAATCTAGCTTCTTCAGCTTTCCTGGAACACGCTTGCTAAAAAACACATTGATTGGCGCAGCAATCAAGTGTGCGTGCTTTGATTGTGGCACATATACTAAGAACACAAGTAGTGTAATCGTATGAATCCACCAAAATACATAGAACATAACCATTGCAGCTGTTGGTGATAACCAGCTAAATGCTAAAGCTATTAAGCTAGCAACAGGCTGTGTCCATGTCAACGCTTGTTCTTCCCAAATGAGAAGCATACCATTTCCTGCTAAAACAGATAGCATTAATGTTCCAATAAAAATTAAAACTAAACCTGCCTTTAAACCACGCTTTAGGCGGACGAGCTTCTCAATATAGCGACGATAGAATGCCCATAGAACAGAAACTAAAATCATCAATGTCACGAGTTCTTGGAAGAAAGTAAACCCTGGGTAGAGCGGTCCAAATGGTAAATGTTTACCAGGTGCCAACCCTTTGACAAACATATCAATCGCACCGAATTGGACGAGAATAAAGCCGTAGAACATCATCACATGGATGGTTCCCGATTTCTTATCTTTTAATAATTTTGATTGACCAAAGACGATTGTCCATATTTTACCTAATCGTTCTTTGACCTGACCATCAAACTCAGATTTTTTCCCTAAACGGATGTAGCTAACCCGAGTCGCAACAACCTTAGCGAATAGATAAACCGCATAAATGGTTATGGCAATAAATACGAGTGTATTAACAAGCAAGAATCCCTTCACCATATACTCCCCCTCTTGAATATAGTAACAAAAAATGACAACGATTACATTTATAGTGTTTAATAGATTCGTCCTTTTTTGTTGTGCGCTTATATTATACTATAAAATATGAGCGACTGTTCAGTCAACATTCTTACTGTCGAACGTTTCGTTTTTTTGTAATAAATTGTAGACTATTCTGGATGAAATGATAGTTCTAGGCGATGATGACGTGGATCTTGCCCATTTAATTTCACATCATATTCCAGGATTAGTGCTCCTCGTTTAACATTTTCCGGACGATGGTACGAAATGGCTTTCGTATACGTTTCCATGTGGATGGTTCCATATGGGTGATGATATACATTTTCCGTCCATTTGTTTAAGCGAAATTGTTGACTCATTTCTACATGGCCAGATCGTTTAATATTAACATAATTATCATGAATGGTCATACGACTTTGGACAATTTTTTCACCATGGTGTTCAGTTAACATTAGAACATCAAATTTTTCACGTCTATAATAATAGCCTGTCTCCTTCAACGTTGTCTTTTCAGTTTGTCCTCGGTCATCAATCACCATGTTCATCGTAATGTTGATTTTTTCACCCATCTTATCCCTCAATTCAACTTTTAACTACAATTCCTATTCATTATACCGAACACGGTTATTTTTTTCGATTATTTGTTTATTTATTTGGATCTTTTCCCATAATAGAGACACATAGTGAATTTTTTCAAATGGAGTTTATCACAATGAATATGTATATTCGACGATTATTAAAAGTTTTAATGTGGTGTTTATTGCTTGGTGGCATATTTCTCATTGTTATCTATCTATTAGGACCACCTCCTGTTAATAATGAAAGAAACACTGTTTACTTTGATACATTTGGTGAGCCATTTGCCGAAGACTATGCTAAAGTCAATCGGCATTGGATCAGTTTAGATGACATGCCTCATCATTTGATACAGGCAACGATAGCGATTGAGGATCAGCGGTTTTTTAATCATTTAGGATTTGACTTAAAACGAATATTCGCCGCTGCCTTAAAAGACATTCGCGCGAGATCTTTCAAGGAAGGCGCAAGTACATTAACACAACAGTATGCTCGTAATTTATATCTTACTCATGAAAAAACATGGTCACGTAAGATAAAAGAGGCAATCTATACCGTTCGTTTAGAAATGTTTTATTCAAAAGAAGACATTTTAGAAGGCTATTTAAATACAATTTATTATGGACATGGGGCATATGGGGTTGAGGCAGCAAGCCGTGTTTATTTTAATAAAGGCGTCGACCAATTAACATTAGCAGAATCCGCGATGTTAGCAGGTATACCGAAAGGCCCACGTTATTTCTCACCTTTTAACGATGAACAACGTGCAAAAAAAAGACAAGAAATCATTTTGCAAGTTATGCATGAGGCAGGTTATATCTCAGAAGGTGCATATAAAAAGGCAATGAATGAACCCATTTACTATGCAAGAACAACAAAGGAACAAATCTCACGGAGTTATTTCCAAGAAGCGGTGCTAGACGAGGCACAAGCAATTCTAAAGCTTAGTCGTGAAAATATTCAATCTAATGGTTACAGAATTTATACGACGTTCAATCCCCACCTACAAGAAGAGCTGGAAGAGACGATGACTAAAACAATTAATCAAGAGAGTGATATTGAAGTCGGAGCATTAGCTATAGATCCGAATAATGGAGAAATCCTTGCATTAATAGGCGGACGTGACTTCAATTCTAGTTCATTCAATCGAGCAACACAATCACAGCGTATGACAGGTTCCACATTTAAACCTTTGTTATATTATGCTGCGCTCGAGCACGGCTTCACAGCAAACACACATCTATTAAGTGAACCGACTGAATTTAAAATTGCTACAAATGATGTATATAAACCACAAAATTTTAATGGCTACTATGCCAATGACTTCATTACACTAGCACAAGCGATGGCACTTTCTGATAATATTTATGCTGTGAAAACTCATCTTCTTTTAGGTGAACATACGCTAGTAAAAACAGCCCGTACCTTTGGCATTACAAAAGATTTACCTGCTGTTCCTTCTTTGGCACTTGGTACTGCTTCTGTTTCATTACAGGAAATGGTCACTGCATACGGCATGATTGGTAATGGTGGTTATAAAATTGACAGCCATGTCATTAAAAAAATAACAGATCGACATGGGAATGTCCTTTACTCAAAGCGCTTGAATAAAGAGCAATTACTTGATGAAAAAAAAGCATTTATCTTAACTGAATTAATGACTGGAATGTTTGATGAGCAATTGGATGGTTATATGCCTGTTACAGGTACTCCGATTATAAAACAACTATCAAGACCTTATGCGGGAAAATCAGGTACGACTGAATTTGATAGTTGGATGATAGGCTTTAGCCCGCATATCGTCACTGGCGTTTGGGTTGGATACGATGACAACAGACGAATAACACGTCCGACTGAAAAACAATACGCCAAGAAAATTTGGGCTGAGTTTATGGAAAAGGCCCATCATACGATTCCAATGAGTACATTTTTACCACCAAAGGGCGTCATTGGACTTCCTATTGACCCAGTAACTGGTAAACGAGCGACACCAGAATGCCCAACGAATCGGGTGATGTATTTTGAAATTGGTACTGAACCTTCTGACTATTGTACTGAACATACAAAACAGCCAGATGAAAAGGATGTTAAAGAGGAGGAGAAAGGATTTTTTAAAAAATGGTTTGAGTTGTTTTTTGACTCAAAACAATCATAAATAGAAATCGACTCTGATTGTAGTGTCCTAGCTACAACAGAGTCGATTTCTATTTGTCCTAGTAATCCAAGGTTGTCCATGTACTGTTTATTTTACAAATTTCCTTAAAAAAGTACAAGGGTTTGATGTCACCTTTAAGTTTCTAAAAATAAATGTGAATAATTTATGACATTATTCATAGCCTAAGTTTTTCTTTAATTCTTCTGATGAGCGCTCCCAAAATCCTTCATTAAAAGTTGCTAAATAATCTCCCAATAGTTTTTTCGATAAATCGTCCATATGTTCAACGACAATTTTTCCTTTTAATGAGGCCTCCATATTTTTAACATGCTCTGGCATCGATTTGTAGGCCCGTTTATTTGGCTTATCTACAAGTAATTCACAACCTGCAACTCCTGCATAATATGGACCTTCTTCTCCTTGTTCAACAGTGACCCATACAATCCAATATTTTTTTGGGTTTGGTACGTCTTCGCGATTCGGCATATATTTAACACGTCTTTCAATTTCACTACGTGCATGCATGGCGTCCATATCAAGATAAGCCTTTTCTTCATTTGGATCTACAATCACAGATGACATGTTCTCTAAACTAATCGAACCCGCACCATAACCTCCATGTCCATCGACAGAGTCATCTTTTATTATAGTAAAGCGATTCTTTTTATTAGAAGATTGCTTTGAATTCATGTATTAGACCTCCTTCTGATGTTTCATCTTGGCTTTATTGTAGCACAGATTAGCTTTTCTAACATGGACAGTGACACCATTCAATAGCTTGCTTACCTCTTTGTTTCTTTAGAAAGGTAATAACAAGCATCTGTCCGAGGTTCATGCGCATTAAAGCACTTTTACGTTAACTAACGGTTTATTTATGGCAAGTATGACACGATAAAGAGTGCCTCATAAGATATTCCGATAGATTGATTAAGAAATTAAAACAGTTTTAGCATGACGGGCTAGAACCGCTTATGTTTCTTTATTGTTTCAATGTATGAATTAATTCCCATGCTTCTTTAAACTCATCCGGGCTGTAGTTTTGTTTTGGTTTCACATGATGAACTTTTTTTTCAACTTCTTCCTTCGGTAAATCTTTAAAAAACAACATCGTTGCGACAAGCTCAAGGAAGCGAGAGCTTTTATTTAGTAAGAGATGAGCTTGTGAACTGAAATCTGGCATGTCCGTTTGAAACTGTTTTAAAAATTGTGTTCCCTGTTCTGTAATTTGATAATGATATTGAAAATAATTGCTTTTTTCTTCCTTTTCTTCCTCGATAAATCCGAGATTACATAATTCTTCGATACGTAAAGAAAGTTCCTCTGAGTATGGGCCGTAAAAATGAAAATTGTATTTTTCTTCAAATGGAACACCACATGCTTGTAAAATATAGATCATTTTTTGGAGTTTTTTCCGACCAGTTACTTCACCAACGATGGAAAAAAAATGCATGATTTTCGTATGATTTGTCAACATGTTATACATCTCCTTGACCGTGTAAAATTCTCATGATCTGTTGAACCGTTTTTTTGTCCTTCTTCTTTGCCTGTTCTAATCGATCGAGTGGATAATACAATTTATGATCTGTTCGTTTTTTTCCTGAAATCGCCTCAACAACTTCTGATTCACGTGATAATTCTCGCAATTCACCGTTTGGCATGAGTAAATGGATAGGCAAGCGTTCACCTTCCTCGCCTGGTCGATAAAAATCGTACGGTAAATCAGATGAAGAATCAACAACGAGATAATATTCTGGATCTATATTCATATCTTTAAATAATTGTGTAAGTGTAACCCAACTGTTCATCATCTTATTCGGATCAAATTCGACATATTTAAATAAGCGCCGATTGATAAACCGTTCACATAAATCACTTAAAATCTTATCTTCTTCATGTTGCCACATTTGAAAATAGTAATGGACGACAGCTTCATCTAAATTCAAGTAGTCTTGAAGGTTTTCTTCTTTATTAAAAAATGAAATAAAATGTGTTGGCTTTAATTTGAAATGATAGCCACTTTCGTATAAAAATTTCACCCGGTCGAAAATTTTCGTCAAAATGACTTCTGCACTTCGTGTTACCGGATGAAAATACACTTGCCAGTACATTTGATAACGACTCATTATATAATCTTCTACAGCATGCATACCTGTTGATTTTATCACAACTTGATCTTCTATAGGTCGCATCACTCGTAAAATCCTTTCCATATCAAAGTGACCGTAACTCACACCTGTAAAATAAGAATCACGTTGTAAATAATCCATACGATCTGCATCGATTTGACTTGAGATAAGGCTAACAACGAGTTTATTAGAGTGCGTCTTATTAATAACATCTGCTACTTCTTGTGCAAAGCCAGGATATACCTTTTCTAAAATTCGATTTGATTCCGTGTCACCTAAAATAATTTGTTGTGTGTAATATTCATGGTCAAGCTTAAAGACCTTCTCAAATGAGTGAGAAAACGGCCCATGCCCTAAATCGTGTAATAAAGCTGCACAAAGACAGAGTAAACGATTCTTTTCATTCCAATGTTCTCTATCTTTAAAGTTGTTGATGATACGTCGAACGATTTCATATACACCAAGAGAATGGTTGAAACGACTATGTTCTGCACCATGAAATGTTAAATATGTCGTACCGAGCTGTTTAATTCGTCTCAATCTTTGAAACTCTGGCGTACCGATTAAGTCCCATATGACACGGTCACGCACATGGACATAGCGATGGACAGGATCTTTAAAAACTTTTACTTCATGTAATTTTTCATCTTTATATGCCATTTATACCATTCAACCCGTTTCTTTTCGACGATGATTATGTATTATTATATAATAGTGTATTGAGAGTTAAAAGGGCAAATGAGAGACGTCACTTATTTTTCAAAATGAATAGACTATGAAAGGAATTTTTATGAAGACATTACATAATATCACTAAACACGCAACTTTTCGCTATGTTGATCATACAAAGGAAATGACTTTTCAAGATAGACCTTATACAGCAGCTACATCTTTTGCGATTGATGATGCCATTGCAACTGCTGTTAGTCAGCATACAGCACCTCCAACGATGCGGTTATGGGTCCACCCACATACTGTTGTACTTGGAATTCCAGACACCCGTGTTCCTTATTTAAATGAAGGAATTAAATTTTTAAATGATGCAGGATATCATGTTATTGTCCGTAATTCAGGTGGCTTAGCTGTTGTATTAGACGAAGGTATTTTAAATATTTCATTAATATTACCTAACATGGGGCGTATTTCTATCTATGATAGTTATGAAGCAATGGTTACATTTGTTCAACATATGTTAAAGGATGTGACTCGGGATATCGAGGCGTATGAAATTGTCGGGTCCTATTGTCCAGGTGACTATGATTTAAGTATTAACGGAAGAAAATTCGCTGGTATCTCCCAACGA
Source organism: Cerasibacillus quisquiliarum (assembly GCF_014202495.1). Classification (GTDB taxonomy): domain Bacteria; phylum Bacillota; class Bacilli; order Bacillales; family Amphibacillaceae; genus Cerasibacillus; species Cerasibacillus quisquiliarum. The sequence goes on from NZ_JACHHA010000004.1 coordinate 17,225, forward strand.
CGAATTAAGGATGCAGCAGCGATACAAATTTATTTAGATGTGAATGGAAATAGCAAAAGGCGAGCACAATTAATCCGCGACTTTTACCGAATTGCTATTAAAGGGAAAGAGACAACATTCACCTATCCTCATGTTGAACCAAATAAAATGGCTTCTTTAACTGAACTCATTGGCCGAAGAGTGACCGTCGATGAGATGGTTCTTCGAGCAACATCAACATTACAGGACTTAAGTGAAGAACTAGTTAAAGGTGATCTGTCTGCAGGTGAAATGGAGACATTCAAGTATCGCATGAATATGATGAAAAAACGTAACGAAAAAATTCAAGAGATTTTAAATGACAAAGTTTAAGTTTATAAGAAGCGAACAAGAGCTAGGGTAAATAGAATAGGTTTTCAACTTAAGTTTTTGATCTGGGACCGCGCGATTTTGACCCGTGGTCGCGCGATTTTGACCCAGGGTCGCGCGATTTTCTACAATTATCTACTATATAGGTACTATAGCAATTCATCACTAATTTTTTACAAATTAGTGACAAAAGTATCTATTTAATGTCTATCATGTGTTTTGTTATAGCGTCTGAAATGAATCTGCTTTGGACGTTATGATATAGTAAAAATAAGGTTATGCTATAGATAACCGATTCGTCATGTTATTTATCATTTTATATTACATAAAGGAGAGATTTAAATGGTAGAAGCTGTCGAAACAATGGACGGTTGGTATTCATTACATGATATGCGTACTGTTGATTGGGTTTCTTGGAAAATGGCATCTGCAGAAGAACGTGAAGAAGCAATCACTAGCTTTCTCAATTTAATTGAAAAATGGGAAGCGGTAGAAGAAGCTAAAAACGGCAGTCATGCTATGTATACGGTCGTTGGTCAAAAAGCTGATCTGTTGTTTATGTTTCTTCGCCCGACCATGGAAGAGCTGAATGAATTAGAAACAGAATTCAATAAATCAAAAATGGCAGAGTTCCTCATTCCGGCACATTCTTACGTATCCATTATTGAATTAGCGAAATATCGCGAGTCAAAAGACGGTGTTGATCCAGAAACATTGCCAGAAATTCAAGCTCGTTTAAAACCAATTTTACCGAAATGGGAACATATTTGCTTTTATCCAATGAACCGCCGTCGTATCGGTGATGAAAACTGGTATACGCTTGAAAAAGATGTTCGTGCAAAATTACTTTATGAGCATAGTAAAACAGGACGTAAATATGCTGGAAAAGTAAAACAGTTTATTACAGGATCAATTGGTATTGATGACTGGGAGTGGGGTGTCACTTTATTTGCGCATGACGCTTTGGAGTTCAAGAAGATTGTCTATGAAATGCGCTTTGATGAAGTGAGCTCACGCTACGGAGAATTCGGATATTTCTTCGTTGGAAATATCTTGAAAAAACAAGCTGTACCAGCATTTCTACATGTTTAATTAATCTTTAAACGTTCACAAATCGTATGGATTTGTGGACGTTTTTTATTTAACAACTTAAAACCTCTGCTATATTTTATTCCGAATCATATTTTTTTCTCACATACATACATATCAGTAATGGCATGTTGAATTTATAGTCAGAAATGAGGTGGAGTGTTTGGCTGTTGTTCCAATGACTGATGAAAACGTTGATCTATTAGCACGATTAATACGCGCTGAGGCAGAAGGTGACGGCAAACTTGGCATGCTTATGGTAGGAAATGTCGGTGTTAACCGGGTTTTAGCTGATTGCCTAGATTTTACAGATATCCGTACGGTTCCACAAATGGTCTTTCAAAGTCCAGGTGGATTTGAAGCGACTCAAAAGGGTTACTTTTATCAACGGGCCAGAGAAATTGATAAAGAACTTGCACGTCAAGTGATGATGGGAAAGCGATATCATCCAGCAACAAACGCGCTTTGGTTTTTCATGCCTGAAGGAGATTGCCCAGCTCAATGGTTTAATCAATGGAACAGTGGCAGATTTAAATCCCATTGCTTCTATACACCTCTCCAATCTGAGTGTCCAACAGTATATTAAAATTAGAGGAGGTTTTTTAATGAGTGAACATCAACCAGGATATACGAGTCAACAAAATTACCCTTATTTTTATTATCCAGCGTCTTCGCCTGCTTACTATCCAGCCTATGCTTATCGTCAATTTGTACAGCCACAGTCATCACAAACAAATTCTCAAGTTAATGTCCCGGGTATGTTACCTGCAGAACAATCGTATATCGAAAATATTTTGCGACTAAATCGCGGGAAACACGCCACAGCTTATTTACGCTTTAACGGTAATCAAAAAGCATTCAAAGGCCGAATTGAAGCAGCTGGACGGGACCATCTCATATTAAGCGACCCCGAAACGAATAAACGTTATTTACTGTTGATGGTCTATCTTGATTATGTCGTATTTGATGAACCAATTAATTATCAATACCCTTATCAAACTCAAGGTCAAATGGCAACATACACACCGAGGTAATATAAATAAAGGATAGCATCATAACTTATGCTATCCTTTATTTTACCTAGCTAAAAATGAGGCGATGATGATGAGATATCCACTAGAAAGACTTATGTTATGGGAAGTCATATCCCTCGGTCTTGCGTTTCCAATTGGATTTATAGCGCTTATTAGAGGTTCTTTATTATTTACAATTATGACTCTCTTCTTAACCATCATAAGCCTTGTATGTCATGTTCTGTTACTATTATATATAAACCGATCACAATCTGCTTTAAAGCAAATTTTACGAAGTGTGCTCATCTTTATCGTAATCGTCACTTTAATTATTCAATAGTATTAGATCATACCATTTTCATAACAGCATATCCTAGAAGGACCCAAGCGACTAAAAAGGTCACCCCACCAAAAGGTGTAATCATTGCTAATGCACGAATCCCTGTTGTCGCATAAAAATAGAGGCTTCCAGAAAATAAAATAATGCCAATGAAAAATGCCCAACCAGCCCATGTTAAACTTGCAATTTGATTTTTAGCTAACAGTAAGCCTGTGACAAGTAATGCTGCCGTATGAAACATTTGATAGTTGACAGCCTTCTCCCATATTTTTAATGAATGGTCAGAAATTTTCCCTTCCAAGCCATGGGCACCGAATGCTCCTAAAGCAACAGCAAGAAATCCATTAATAATACCAAATAGTAAAAACAATTTCATGTTTAATATCCCTCTTTTTCTATGTTCTGTCCTGAAACATCATATTTAAAAATCAAAAATTGACGTTCCATTTGCTTCATCATGTTGAATGGGAGGTTGCTTTGTTTGTTGACCAAGCATCACTTTCATTTCTTCTTTAGATATGTGCTGTGATGACGGTGCGCTATCATGTTGTTCAGCATCAAGAAATAGTTCACATAACAGTTTTATTTTTTCTATATGTTTTATGAATGTTTGGGAATCTGCTTTTTTTGCACGTGTTAATTCTTCCTGCATTTTTTGTAGTATAATCGTATTTTTTACCGCCATCTTTACAACTCCTTCCCATTTATAAACTAGTATAGCACGTTCTTAAGTGATTCACGAGAAAGTTAATTTTGATAAAAAGATGTATGATAAAGACAAGTTAATGTATAGTTTTTAGGTGTGCGTGTATCTTGTCTTTCTATGAGGTGGCGTTCATATAGTTCAGTCACAAACTCCGATTCCTCTTTTTTTAAGGAACGACCAAGTTCTTTTTCTATATTGAGTTTCCACTCTAATAAAGATTCCATGGGAGATCCTCCTTTTCACACACACATATTTTTGTTTATTGTACCTTTATTTTATACAAAAGGCAAGATTTTGAATTTATATAACAGTTGGAATTGAATCTTTCTAATGCAAAAAACATTTTTTCTTTTTATATTATGCATTTTTTTGTATAATAATAAGGTGTTATTTTATTTAGATTGGAAGATAGTTAATGAAAAAATTTACAATAAGTGACCAGTTATGGTTTATCGTACCGTCTTTGATAGGTGTATTACTCTTTATGATTCCCATTAAAGTTAATGGTGGGTATTCTATTTTAATTGCCCTATTTGCCAGCAAGGTGCAAGAAGTTCTAAAAGATGAATTATCTCTTATTATGATGATGATCATTATTATAACAGCTATCTTAACGCTTGTTGCGCGAAGAATAGGAGAAGAAAAGATAAGACAATGGCCTTTCGTTTATAAACTATTTTATGTTCGTCCATTTTGGGTTATAACACGCTTTTTAGCTGCTGTTTTTGCTATAATGGTTTATTTTAAATTAGGTTCTGAAGTCATTTACGGAGAAAATACAGGACAACTGTTACTTGGTGATTTATTACACGTTTTATTCTCTGTCTTTTTATTCGCTGGATTGTTTCTGCCGTTGTTAACAAATTTTGGATTGTTAGAAATGGTTGGAACATGGATGACAAAGATTATGCGTCCTCTATTTAAATTACCTGGGCGGTCAGCTATCGATGCACTTGCATCATGGATTGGTGATGGAACAATAGGCGTATTGTTAACGAGTAAACAGTATGAAGGAGGCTATTATACAAAGCGAGAAGCCGCTGTCATCGGAACGACTTTCTCGATTGTCTCCATTACGTTCACCCTTGTCATAATTGAACAAGTTGATTTGCAACATATGTTTGTACCTTTCTATTTAACAGTTCTTTTGGCTGGGTTTATCGCAGCAATCATCATGCCACGCATTCCACCACTTTCGAAAAAAGAAGATACGTATATTCGAAAGTCAATTAAACCTGTTGATGAATCGATTCCTGAAGGTTATAACTCCTTCTCATACGGTTATAAAAATGCTGTTGAACGTGCTAAAAAAGAAAAAGGTTTTGCTCAATTCTTAAAAGAAGGCATTCAAAATGTCTTTGATATGTGGATGGGAGTTGCACCAGTTGTTATGGCATTTGGACTCATTACCGTTATGGTGGCCGAGTATACCCCTTTATTCCAGTGGTTAGGGTATCCATTTATCCCACTCCTTGAACTGATGCAAGTTCCAGAAGCGACGAAAGCATCCGAAACTATGTTAATCGGTTTTGCCGATATGTTTTTACCAGCTGTACTAGGTGCTTCAATCGAAGCTGAAATGACGCGATTTATTATTGCTACTCTTTCTGTCACACAGTTAATTTATATGTCGGAAGTAGGAGGACTTTTACTCGGTTCTAAAGTACCTGTCTCATTTAAAGATTTATTCATCATTTTCCTATTACGGACACTTATTACATTGCCAATCATTGTAGGAATGGCTCACATATTATTTTAATTGCAATATTTCATAAAAGAGTACCAAATAACGTGAGATTCAAACAGACTATGGTCACTCTTTCATATAAAAAGCTCGTATATCAAGTAAACTTTGAAGAAAGACAGTATAACAATTGAAAACGACTAAAAATATTAAAGGCAGAGACAACATACAGAATAGAAAAAGGATCGAATGATTCAAAGAGACTCATTCAATCCTTTTATTCATTATTTGAGGCTTATTCAGCCTCTTCATGTTAGCACAATGATGTTTTATATTTTATGTGGTATGCTGCGGTCGTTTTCCTTACGTGAAGAAGGCAACATATGAAAAACGATATTTAATATAATAGCGGTGAAACTTCCCGCTACAATACCATTACTCGTTAAAATTTGCACACTTGTAGGTAACACTCCGAAGATTTCAGGTACAACCGTTACACCAAGACCAAGCCCTATTGAACAAGCAACGATTAAAGCATTTTCTTGTGATTCAAAAATTGTTTTTGAAAGCATTTTAATCCCTTGAGCAACAACCATACCAAACATGGCAACCATTGCTCCACCAAGAACGGCTGATGGAATAATCGTCGTCAATGCAGCGACTTTCGGGAAGAAGCCTAATAATACGAGCATCATACCCGTTATCGCTATGACCTTTCTAGAACGGACACCTGTCATTTGTACGAGTCCGACATTTTGTGAGAACGCCGTATAGGGAAAAGCATTGAACACACCGCCTAATAAAATAGCAAATCCTTCTGCACGATAACCACGGACTAAATCATTTCTCTTCATTTCTTTTTCACAAATATCCCCAAGAGCAAAATAAACACCAGTTGACTCGACAAGAGAAACGATAGCGACAAGAATCATCGTCAAAACAGCTGACCATTCGACTGTCGGTGTCCCGAAATAAAAAGGTTGAATCATATGAAAGACTGACGCTTCTTTTACAGGAGAAAAATCAACTTTACCTAGAAAAAATGCGACAATAGTTCCTCCAGTCATCCCTAACAAAATAGCAATTGAGCGAGTAAAGCCTTTTGTATATTTATAAATTAAAATGATAAGCAATAAAGTTCCGAATGCAAGACCTATATTCGTAAGTGAACCAAAATCACTCGCCCCTTGACCACCACCCATATTGTTAATCGCTACTGGTATTAACGTAATTCCTATAATCGTAACGACTGATCCTGTGACAACAGGTGGGAAAAATTTAACGAGATGGCCAAACACACGACTGATTATCATAACAAAAATGCCCGAAATAATAATTGCCCCATAAATAGCAGAAACGCCATATTCATCACCTATGGCTAACATCGGACCAACTGCTGTAAATGTACAGCCAAGCACGACAGGCAAGCCGATGCCTATGACTTTTCCACGAATAACTTGTAGTAAAGTTGCCACTCCACACATTAATATATCTATAGCAACGAGATATGTAAGTTGTTCAGTCGTTAATCCTAAACCTTGTCCAACAATAAGTGGTACAATGACAGCCCCAGCATACATAGCTAATAAATGTTGGAGACCAAGTGCTGTCAATCTTATATTCGTCTTCATTTCGATGCTTTCTCCCCTCTAAAACGAATCTGACCATTAGAAAGAGAGTCAATAATTGCTAAAGATTCAACACGAATACCCGCTTCACGTATATCATTACCTCCGGATTGAAACCCTTTTTCAATCACTATACCTGCTCCTGCAACTTGAGCACCTGCTTGTTTAACTAAATCATACAGACCTTTTAATGCCTGTCCATTTGCTAAAAAATCATCAATAAGAAGAACGACATCATCTTTACCAATCATATCTTTAGAAATAGAAATATCATTTGATTCTTGTTTCGTAAACGAATAGACCGTTGCTGTATATAGATTGGAAGATAAAGTTAGTGACTTTCTTTTTCTAGCAAAGATAACAGGTACTTGTAATTCTAATCCAGTCATTGTTGCTGGGGCAATACCTGAAGATTCAATCGTTACAATCTTTGTCACCTTCGCATCACTGAATCGTTCGGCAAATTCTTTTCCAATTGCTTGCATGAGTTGTGGGTCAATCTGATGATTTAAAAATGTATCGACCTTTAACACCGTATCAGATAACACTTTCCCTTCGCTTAAAATCTTCTCCTCAAGTAGCTTCATCCTATTGTTTTCTCCTTTCACATGACCCGATAAAATAAAAAAAGCCTAGGAAACTCCAATCTATGAGGAGCTATGTTCCTAGACTAAATACGTACAAACAGGAAGCAGATAGATTTAAAAAATCTATCTCAAAAAAGCTACTCATAGTCGGTTTGTTTCCGGCAAACCGGTAGAAACTCGCGAGCCATATTCTCGCCATTATATGAGAATGAATGTTTAATTGAATGTTTTTATTATAACATGAGAAACCTAATTTGCAATGGAAAATGTTGCCCTTGTTCAGATTAAAGATAGAATTAACCATCATTTGCTATCACTTCTAGCGAGATTTACTCTCGATGTATCTTACTTTCAGTCGAATGTTGGCAATAGGTAGTTTTGGACAAAAAGAAGCCGATATCAATCAGTATGTGACTGCGATGAAATTATTCAGCTGTTTGCTTCTTTACTGTTTTTCTTTTAGGCTGATGAGGTTTTGTTTTTTCTTTTCTTGCTTTTTCTAAAGAAGCTTGAAGAACGTCCATAAGATCAACCACATGATCAGGTGTTGGCTCTTTTGTTGTTGTCGTCACGTCTTTCTTCGCTTTTTTCTCTTCAATTAAATGAATTAAAGCGTGACGATATGCATCTTGATATTTTCCTGGGTCAAATGTTGTTGTCAGTTGGTCGATTAATAATTTCGCTGTATCAAGCTCTTTCTTTACAGTCTCTACATCTTCTGGAACGTTTGGAACATCGGTTACTTGTCTCACTTCATCCGGATAGTGGATTGTTTCTACTACGATTGTATTTTTATAAACGCGGATTACAGCAAGTCGCTCTTTAGAACGAATCATCATTTTAGCAACACCAATTTTCCCTGTTTCGTGAAGTGCTTGACGTAGTAAACCGTACGCTTTTATTCCACCTTCATTCGGTGATAAATAATAACTTTTATCAAAATAAATCGGATCAATTTCATCCAATTTTACAAAATCAATAATTTCCACCGCTTTATCTTGTTGTTCTCTTTGTATCTCTTTTAAGTCATCTTCTTCTAATAGAACAAATTTATTTTTCACGTATTCATACGCTTTGACAATCTCATCATTTTTTACTGATCGTTTACATACGGGACAGGTTTTTTCATAATTAATTGGTGTTTGACATTCTTTATGGAGTTGACGAAGTGATATATCTTTATTTTCAGTAGCGGCGTGCATTTTTACAGGAATATTTACAAGCCCAAAGCTAATTGTACCTTTCCACATCGTGTGCATAATGATTGCTCCTTTTTTGCTTAGTTTGTGTGAGAGTTCATAATCTATTCCTAACTTAGGATGATTTCTCAGTCATGACATAACCTATTATCAAGGAAGGAGTGTATGTATATGAATATCATGAAACCTGTCGTTTCGTTAGATTTACCGATGGGGGATGATTGGGCCTATGAAATTAAATATGACGGTTTTCGTTCTGTCTTAAAATGGACGAAACAAGACATTAGTCTTTTGAGTAAAAATAACCACGATTTAACAGATAAATTTCCTGAAATTGTTGACTATTGTCGTGCAAATACGCCAAATGTTTCTGCCATATTGCCACTGACGCTTGACGGCGAATTGGTTATATTAAATCATCTATATCAAGCGAATTTCTCACTTATCCAATCACGGGCCAAATCAGGAAAAATAAATAAAGCGGCACAGTTTATTGCTTTTGATTTATTATTGCAAGGAGAGAAATCACTTAGAAATAAAACTTATAATGAAAGACGACAACAATTAGAAGCATTATTTAAACGTCTATTCGATAATCCTTTTTCACCGCTACGACTGATTCATACTTTTTCCCATGCCGATGAGGCTCAACATGTTGTCTTTACCAATAAAAGTGAAGGTATCATTGCCAAACGAAAAAGCAGTCTGTATCGTTCTGGTAAAACACATCGGGATTGGATAAAAGTTAAAAACTGGCGAGTCATAAAAGGATGCTTAACAGCTTATAACGAGAAGAATGGTTATTTTTCTGTCTATGTTTATGATGATGATCAGTTGATTTATATTGGAAAATGTAAACACGGTTTACATGATGAAGAAGCTGACATATTGCGGCAATTTTTTCGTAAATATGGTGAGAAATCCGGCTCCATATTTTATATGCCACCGGCAATTTGTGCGTTAATACACACTTTAGATTTACATGGTGATGAACTTCGTGAACCACAATTCGTTCGCCTTCTTCCTGAAATTGAGCCTAAGACATGTACCATTGAACAGCTTAAACAAGATATGGCGATGTTTCCAACAAGGATTTCCTTTACTAATCTGAAAAAAGCTTATTGGCAAAAGGTCACGAAACTGGATTTTCTCATTTATATACGTGAAATATCTCCTTATATGTTACCTTTTTTAAAAAATAAAGCCGTCACACTTATTCGTTCTCCCGATGGTATTTTTGGAGAGCATTTTTATCAAAAACATGTACCATCTTATGCCCCACCATTTATTCATGACTTAACCAATGATGAACGGATTCGTTGTGATGATTTAACTGCCCTTCTATGGTATGCCAATCACGGAGCTATTGAATACCATCTCCCATTTCAAACGGTTGAAGCAAATGCCCCCGATGAAATGGTGTTTGATCTTGATCCACCTGATCGCGAACATTTTTATTTAGCTGTACGAGCAGCACGGTTAATTAAGCAAATGCTTGATCATTTTCAGTTACATGCTTTTGTTAAAACATCAGGGAACAAAGGTATACAGATTCATATTCCAATTCCCGAAGGTAGCCTTTCTTATCAAGAAACAAGTGTGTTTACAAAGGCGGTTGCTTTAACCGTTGAAAAGCAGTATCCTAACTTATTCACAACTGAACGTTTCATTCATAAAAGAGAGAGACGTTTATACTTGGATTATGTGCAACACGGTAAAAATAAAACGATTATCGCTCCGTACTCTCCACGGAGAACGAATGAGGCAAGTGTTGCAACCCCTTTGTTTTGGGAAGAACTTACAGAATCATTCAAACCCGAACAGATGACTCTTAAACATGTATTAGAACGGGTGAAGATTAAGGGATGTCCGTTTATGACCTATCATATCGTTCGGGATAAACAACCACTGAATCAACTTTTAAAAATGATACGTCATTAAAATGGATGAAGTAAAACGACCGGAAATGAGCCACACTTGTTTAGTGTGTTTAATAACCGGTCGCTCCTCTAAAATTTACTGACTCTACATATTAAAGTACCATCTTCTCATCAAGAGTTGTTTTATCATGGAATTGCTTCATATTTAATTTCTTCAAAATGCGAGCTGTTAACGTCCCTGCTAAAATACTATCATTGACATTAACTGCCGTACGCCCCATATCGATTAAAGCTTCGATTGAAATTAAGATCCCCGCTAAAGCGACAGGTAAGCCCATAGATGATAATACGATTAATGCAGCGAATGTTGCCCCACCACCAACACCAGCGACACCGAATGAACTAATACCAATAATAAGAACAAGTTTTACAATAAATTCAGGTGCTAAAGGGTCTATACCAACCGTTGGAGCAATCATAACAGCAAGCATCGCTGGATAGAAGCCCGCACAGCCATTTTGCCCAATAGTTGCTCCAAATGAAGCAGCCATATTTGCAATACCTGGTTCTACACCGAGAGTTTCACGTTGTACTTGACTTGTTAATGGAATCGTTCCAGCGCTTGATCGCGATGTAAAAGCGAACGTCAAAACTGGCATGACCTTTTTCAAATAAGTGAACGGATTTAAACCAAACAATGCAAGTAAGACGAGATGAAAAATAAATATAACGAATAAACCAACATATGATGCAATGACAAATTTACCTAGTTCTATAATGCCAGATACACTCGTTTTCGCAACGGTATTAGCCATTAAAGCTAAGATGCCAAATGGTGTTAAGCGTAAAATTAAAGTAACCATACGCATTACGACTGCATGAACGGCATTTACAATTTTCGTGAAAAATTCAGCGTGCTCTGAATGTTTTCGTCGAAGCCCAAGAACGGCAACACCAACAATCATTGAAAAAATAACAACCGAAATGACAGATGTCGGGCGCTCCCCTGTCATATCTAAAAAGATATTAGATGGAATGAAATTTAATATTTTTTGTGGTGTTGATAAATCTTCAACTTCAGTTAAACGCTCTTCCATCATAAGTCCGCGTTCTTCTTCTGCTTGCCCTGCTTCAATTTGGGAGGCATCCAAATCAAATACAGTTGATGTTACAATACCTATGAGTGCTGCAACCATGGCTGTTGTAACAAGAATACCGATAATCCAGGCTGAAATTTTCCCTAATTCACTCGATTTTTCCATATTTATGATCGATTGAATAATTGAAACCATCACTAATGGCACAACAATCATCATTAAAAGACGAATATAACCACTCCCGACAATACTGTACCAATCAACTGTTTTAGTTAAAACTTTTGAATCAGCACCATAAAAGTACTGTAAAAAAGCACCGAGAACAATCCCAACTCCAAGCCCTGTAAAGACACGTTTAGTAAAAGATACGTGTTTCTTTTGCATATAAATTAAGAGACCAATAAAAGCGAGTAATATAATAACGTTTATAAGTACAAACCATGAATCCATTTTCTTTCCTCCTCATGTTTTATTCATCTTATGTCCTAGAATACAAATGTGTCACATATAATTCCGATAGACATACTACGAATTAACTATACAAAGGGTTGCGGAAAATTTCAAGTAAATCATATTTTTTTTACAAAAAAGATATAGCTCCCGAGTAAAAAATTTATCAATCCGGGAGCTTATAGTGTGTGTAAATCATACCTTTTCCTAAATATCGAATAATTCCTTTATAGTATTCATCAGATGATAGATAGTCATTCACCAAATACAATTCCAGGGATGACCATTGACCAAGCAAGTAATTTCCATATATTCAGTAGAATAATAAAATCAGTGCTAAAGCAAAGTCAGCACCGCTAAATATTGAACTTGTGAAAACTGGATCATAAAAGGCTGCTAATAAAATACGAATAACGCTTACATTTACACATTTATAAAAAAAGCAAGCGGATTATACCCGCTTACTCTGTTTGTCTCTTCCTGATAAAAACCAACCAAGAACAGCTACGCCTACTAAAACAGTATAGAAAATAATTTTCCATAATGTAGAATGTGGAAAATCATGTGGAATTAAAGCAATGTCTTCATGTGCGAAAACGAGTAAGGCTAATTTTACACCGACCCAACCAACGATAATAAACGCCGCGATCTCGAGACCAGGTTTTTTATTTAATAAATCAACGAACACATTTGCTGCAAACCGCATAATAATTAGGCCAATCATTCCTCCTGCTAACACAACGGTAAATTGCCCAGCATCAAGGCTACCTATTTGACCTAACCCAGTCTTAGGAAGTGCAACTGCTAATGCAACTGCAGCTAAAATAGAATCAACCGCAAAGGCTAAGTCAGCAAATTCGACCTTGGCAACAGTCATCCAAAAGCTCGCTTTAGATACTTCCTTTTGTGGCTCTACTTCTAGCAACGTTTTTTCATCTGGATCATCTTTCGCTCGTAATTTCGTATAAAGGTGGCGAATCGACATCATTAGTAAATAAGCCGCACCAATTGCTTGTACCCACCAAACATCCACGAGAAAAGAAATGATAAATAATGAGCCAAAACGTAAAACAAAAGCACCGAGCAATCCGTAAAATAGTGCTTTCTTACGCTGGGTTTTCGGTAAGTGTTTAACCATGATTGCTAATACGAGAGCATTATCAGCTGCTAATAATCCTTCTAATCCGACTAAAATGGCTAATACCCATATATATTCTATCAATAATTGCATATCCATCTCGATCACTCCTCTATTATGACATCCTACGTTTACCAATTAATCGTCCAGTGGTTTCTCTGTTATCATTCCCCTCCACTTACTTTCTAAAAATAAAAAGGCCATTTACTGTAATAATCAGTAAAGGCCTAATAAAAAAAGAGACCTCTACCATTTGGTAAAGGTCTCGCTAACAATCTATTTCATTGCCAATTTAAGCCGGAGAAATTTCTCGTCATGACGACTTAAACTGTACAGCTACTCCCCTTTAGGAATAAATATATTATTAATTTAATTAAACACTTTTTTTCATACCTTGTCAATTATCATTTATATTTTTTATTAACAGCATAAAAGGCTTTAACACCGTTTACTTAAGTTAGAGAACTAAGATGGCTAGCTTGTCCAAGTTTTACAAAAGATTTTATTCTTTTGGGCAGATAAGAATGTCTTATTAATCGTTTCATTCTTCCCGCACCTACGATAGTAATTGCAGTTATCGTGATGACTTGCTACACTTAAAATCAAGGGAGTGATTTGATATGTCAAAAAAAGCTTTGCTTGATGAGTTAGATAATTTAAAAGCAGATTACGCAAGAATCCAAAGTGATATGGATAAATTAGAATATGTTAAAGGAAGAGTTTCTTCAGCAGAAGAACAACTCATCCGCTTAGAAAAAGAAATTGCTGAAGTTTATAAGCAACTAGAGAAATATGAATAGACATAAAAAACGCTTAGACAAGCAGTCCAAGCGTTTTTATTATGATTCTCTAGATCCATTGTTAGAGCGCGTTTTTTCAATCTTTGCTTGAATTTTTGCCTTTTCTTTCGTCGGCGGTGTGATACTAACAATAACATCACCGACTTCTGGCACTGGCTTCATATCTTCAGTAAAAAACTTCAGAACGCCAGATGGCTTTATCAAGTATAAATAAATCGTTTGATCGTCTTTCTCATCCATATATTGCTTAAACGTAAATTGATTTGTAATCGTTGTATGCCGGAAGACGTAGCCTTTTTCTAGCATCTGATTTAATTCAGTCATCGTCACTTCTTCTTTAAATAATACACGCCCGGCAACTTTCGGTACGATTTCACGTGTCGTATTAATATTCATTTGATCATATGGACTGATTTTAAAGACATTCGTCCGCCCATATTCAGGCATGAACGTTGTACAGATGAGTGAATTATAAAATGGATCATCTGACGCCGCGATTAAATAATCATAAGGCATCGTATCAAAATGGAATTCTGTTTGTTCGGAAAGCATTTCTCCATGATAAAATGGAATTCCTGCTTCACGAGCAAGGCGTAATTTTCGCCATGATGAATCAACAATGATGACTGGAATATCTGCTTTTTGCAATGTTTTTGCCAGTTCAACCGTAAAGCGATTACACCCTACAATAAGTGTTCCTGGATGACCTTCCATTGATAAATTTAGCTTTTTCGCCAAAGGCCCGATTGAAAAACCATGTGCTAGCACGGTAAAAAATACAAGCCCAAATGTTAACGTCGTTAAGAGAGTTGCATCTTCAAAACCTGCATCAAGTAAAATACCTGCAAAATAGCTCGATACAGTTAATGCAACAATTCCGCGAGGAGCAATCCAACCGACAAGCATTTTTTCATTTAATGTTAAATTCGTTCCAATCGTCGAAAGAAATATGGATAATGGACGAACGGCGAACATCATAAGTAACACATAACCGATAATATTCGGTTGAAAAATTTGCAATAATGTCTCTAACTGTAAAGATGCCGTTAACATGATGAAGATAGCCGATATTAAAAGAATCGACATATTTTCTTTAAAATGCCGCATCTCTGTGACTGAGCTTACACCCATATTCGCTAAAGTAAGGCCCATCGCTGTAACTGAAAGCAATCCCGTACTATGAACAATTTCATCAGGTATCGTAAAACATAAAATGACGACGATAAAGACAGTTGGAGATTTTAAAAACTCAGGTATATACCCTCTTTCAAACATCCAACCAATCCAACGTCCACATAACCAGCCGAAGAGTGCAGCAAATAAAGAGGCAACAAAGAATATAATAAGACGCTTTCCACTCGGGTCATCAGCAGTCAAGTACAAAATAATTTCAAAGGCGAAAACTGCCAGTAAGGCACCAATAGGATCAACAATAATTCCTTCCCATTTTAAAATTTTCGCTGGACGTGGTTTAAGCTTCGATTGTCTTAAAAGTGGCATAATAACCGTTGGACCAGTGACGATGAATAAGCCACCGATAACGAAAGCGACCGCCCATGATAAGCCTGCTATATAATGCGCTGTAAGTGATCCAAGTATCCAAGCGATAAACGCCCCTAATGTAGCAATGCGAAAGATTGGCCGACCAATACCAGTTAATTCTTTAAAGCGTAAATTTAAACTCCCTTCAAAGAGAATAATCGCAACGGCGACGGAAATAAATGGATCATATAAATTTCCAAAGTCTTCTTGTGGATTAATCCAGCCAAAGATGGGACCGATTAAAAGCCCAGTAATCGACATAACGACGATTGCTGGCATCCTAAAACGCCATGCAATCCATTGTGAACCAATCCCCAAAAGACCAATTAACATAATCTCAAATAATAATGTTGGATTCATGTCATCCCCCTGTGATTTCCATTTTTTTATAAAATATAAAAACATTGTATATGGATTTGAATAAAAAGTAAACAGTAACTCGAAAAATATTCTTTTTCATACTCATTGTGTGTCATTTTAATATCAATATTGCGTTAGTTTTTACTTTCCCATCTTTAACTTTTTTTAAACACTAGTATCACTTCGTCTTCGTTTCTTCTTCATCAAACATTGAACATGTTTTTATATTCATGTAACATCTAAATTAATTTTTACATATTACAGTCTTAATATAGAAAGACTTATTATTAGTACATATGGTCTATAACGCCAAAGTCAAACTATGTCAATTGTCGTAGAGAAGTTGATTAGTTAATCTTTTTAATCAACTGTAAATCGCATAAACTGAAAATTAATATTCCAGTCTAAGATAAAAATAATTTAAAATATGCTTTAATGATTTGTTTGCTTTAAATATTACTGATTTTCTTGTAAAAAAAATAAATGCTAGTTAAAGCAAAAATAGATATCCATACTAAGGGGTTATTAACAATAATTATAATTGTAGCAGCTAAAACAAGGATGATTATATCCAATTTATTTTTGTTTTTTTTCTGATTTAAAACAAAAATAGTTAGTAATAAAGCAATAACAACAATAATTATATTGAAAATGATTCCCATAAAAAAATACACCTTCTTTCTATAGCAGTTCTAAAGACTTCTTTATTATCATTTTTTATATGAAATCTTAATATCTATATCAAAAATATTCTAGCTAGAAAAGTATAAATAAACAAGAAGGTTTTAAATTAATTATCAGATTAATCTATCTAGCTATGTTTATAACATCAATTAATACAACATACTTGCAAGAAGAACATGCTCTAGATAAATGTCTAACGAAGAAGACCTCTTAAAAAATAAATTACCAGGAAGTTTATTTGTGAAATATGTTAGGATTGAATAGAAGAAAGCGAGGGATTTCCATGTTTAATCAACCGGAGAAAATCCTACAATCCTATTTTGGTTACGCATCTTTTCGACCAGGTCAAAAGAAAGTGATTGATCATATATTACATAAACGACATACACTTGCCATTATGCCTACTGGTGGTGGGAAATCTTTATGTTACCAGATACCAGGGCTTATTATGGATGGAACTGCTATTATCATTTCTCCCCTTATATCATTGATGAAAGATCAAGTCGATGCTTTATTATCATTAGGCATTTCCGCGACGTTCATTAATTCTTCCTTATCTAATAGTGAACAACAAAAAAGACTGAAGGAAATAAAGACGGGACGATATCAATTTGTTTATGTTGCACCAGAACGTTTTGAATCAGGCTTGTTTTTACATACGATTCAATCGATTCCGATATCGTTTGTAGCTTTCGATGAAGCTCACTGTATCTCACAATGGGGGCATGACTTCCGTCCGAGCTATCGCTTAATTGTACCCATCTTGAAACAACTACATCATATTGACACCTATGTTGCCTTAACAGCAACTGCGACTGAAGCAGTTATTTCAGATATTCAAGAATTACTAGACATTCATCCAGAACATATTGTTAATACAGGCTTTAAACGAGAAAACTTATCCTTCCATGTCGTTAAAGGTAAGGATAAGCGCAATTATTTACGTCATTTTTTAGAAAAACGCACGGAAGAATCTGGCATTATTTATGCTGCAACAAGAAAACAAGTTGATGGCATATATGAATGGTTAAGGCGAGAAGGTTATTCGGTTGGGAAATATCATGCAGGTTTATCTGAAAATGAAAGACAACGGGCACAGACACAGTTTGTTCATGACGAAACCAATCTTATGATTGCGACGAATGCATTCGGAATGGGTATTGATAAATCAAACGTTCGTTTTGTTATCCATTATGCAATGCCAATGAATATCGAATCTTATTATCAAGAAGCAGGACGTGCTGGTCGTGACGGTGAACCGAGTGATTGCATCTTATTATATTCTCCACAAGATGTACAATTGCAAAAGTTTCTCATCGAACAATCGATGATGGACGATGTTACAAAAGAGAGAGAATACGAACATTTACAAGCAATGATTAATTACTGTCATACACATAGCTGTTTAGCCTCATATATTTTACAATATTTTAATGATCTAGAGGCAATAGAAGCATGCGAAACATGTAGTAATTGTACGTATCGTAAGGAAAAGATAGATATAACTGAAGAAGCACAAATGATCTTATCCTGTGTGAAACGAATGGATGAGCGTTATGGAATCAGTCTAACGGCTAAAGTATTAAGAGGATCAAAGGATAAGAAAGTTCGTGAACTTGGATTCACGAAATTATCAACTTATGGATTGCTTTCACATTATACTGAAAGAGATATAACAGAACGAATTCAATTTTTAATTGCAGAAGGGTTACTTCAATCTGTAGGCGGACGTTATCCTACCTTAAAATTAAACGCAAAATCGGTCGAAGTGTTAAAAGGAAAGCGACATGTAACGATGTATGCAGCACCGATACCAACAGTGGAAACAGCTGATTATTATTACGATTTATTCATGGAGTTACGTCAGCTTCGTAAACAAATAGCAGACGAAATGGCTGTGCCACCATATGTATTGTTCTCTGATGCGACATTAAAAGATATGTGCCGTTATCTACCTAAAACAGAAGAAGAGTTTCTACAAATTAAAGGGGTGGGAGAGCGAAAATATGAACAATATGGTGAAGCTTTCTTAAAAAGGATTGCATTGTGGCATGCTTCCTATCCAGATAAAAAAGCGCGCATTCAAATTACAGATCATAGAAGAACAAACGATTCATCACCGAAAAAAGATACACGAAGCAGTCATATGATTAGTTATGATCTTTTTAAGTCTGGAAAAACTCTAAAGGAAATTGCCATCATAAGAGACTTATCGTTAATGACGATTGTAAATCATATATTTAAAGCATACCAAGAAGGTCATACAGTCATCTGGGATATTTTTTTCACTGAAGAAGAAGAGACACTCGTTTTAGAAAAACAACGTGAAATCGATGAACGACGACTTAAGCCATTAAAAGAAGCCTTGCCTGAAGAATATAGTTATACGAAAATTAAAGCTATTTTAGTAAAACATAGCTTAATATAACTTAAGAATGTCTTTGTTTCATTTCGTATGATACTAATAAAAACGGTTTTAGCTCGCCAATACAGAGCTAAAACCGTTTTTCTCAACTGTCTCCTTACCAGAAGGCAGTTCTGTTTATTTATTGTTATAGGCTATGTTTTATGACTTATCTTGATGGGATGATTTGTCCATTTTATTATTTGATATCTAAAGCCCATGTTCCATTTCGAAAGACAGGTTCTGTTGTACCATCTTGAAGGACACCGTCAATATCAAGCTTTTCAGAGCCAATCATAAAGTCTACATGGGTCATACTATCATTGACACCGTGCTTATCAAGCTCTTCCTTTGTCATGTTAGAACCGTTCGCGATATTAATCGGGTATGCCTTACCAAGTGCAATATGGCATGAAGCATTTTCATCAAATAATGTATTATAAAAGATCAATCCTGATTGCGAAACAGGAGATTCATGTGGAACGAGAGCGATTTCACCAAGACGTTTTGCCCCTTCATCCGTTTCAAGCAAATGCTTTAATGTATCTTCACCTTGTTCCGCTTTAAAATCAACGACTTCTCCATCTTTAAATGTTAAGCTGAAATGATTGATCAAGCTACCACCATAGTTTAATGGTTTTGTACTTGATACTGTACCATTGACACCGTATTTATGTGGCATTGTAAATACCTCTTCAGTTGGCATATTAGGGTTAAACGTAATTCCTTCTGTCGATTTCTCAGAACCACCTGCCCAAATATGTCCTTCTGGAAGTTCGATTTCTAAATCGGTTCCAGGTGCTTTAAAGATAAGTTTCTTATATTTTTTCTCATTTAAAATAGTATGTGCTTTATAAAGTGTCTTATTATGTTCTTCCCATGCTGCAATTGGGTCGTCTTGATCAACGCGTACAATTTTTACAATCGCATCCCAAAGACTTTTTATCGCTTCTTCTTTTGATAAATTCGGGAAAATCTTTTGAGCCCAATCACCAGTCGGAACTGAAATGATTGACCATGTAATCCGGTTAGTCATCGTATACTCTCGAAACTTCGTTAATGCCTCACCAGATGCTTTATTCGCTAATGCGATGCGTTTCGGATCAACGTCTTTTAAGAGGTCTGGGTTTGTAGAGTATATATTTAAAACAGCGCCGCCTTCTTCCGCCAATGAATTATACTGCTTTATGCGCCATTCTGGAAATGAACCAATCACTTCTTCTGGAGCATGCTGAAATTTCAAAAGTTGTAGTTCATCATCAACCCAGTTCATAAGCACGTCTTTTGCACCGATTTCCCATGCCTTACGCACGACAATTCTTGCAAAATCTGCTGTTTCAATTGGAGCCGTAATCATAATCGGTTGGCCTTTTTGCAAGTTTACTCCTGTTTTCAATGCTAATTCTGCATATTTTTCCATTGTTTTTTGATCAATCATCGAATCTCCTCCATTAATTATCATTCTTTAATTATTTCACAAAACGGAAAATAGTACAATGATGAGAGAAGTAATGGATGACCCTATTTTACAGTTGGTTTACTATATGTTATGATTGATATAGGTTACTTTTTGTAAGTTATTATAGAGTGAATCATGTTTAGATATCATATAGATAGAGGGGATATTGTTGGCACCATTATGTCCGAAGTTTGAAAAAGCGATGCAGTTATTTAGCAAGCGATGGGTTGGACTTGTCCTTTCTGAATTATTAAAAGGTGAAAGACGTTTTTCTGAAATGGAGGCGGACTTGCCTATTAGTGGAAGACTGCTTTCTGACCGTTTAAAATTACTTGAAAAAGAGGGCATTGTCAATCGCAAAGTATATTCTGAATTTCCAGTGCGCATCGAGTATTCATTAACTGAAAAAGGAAAAGCATTGGAACCAGTTATTAGAGAAATCGAAGACTGGGCAGAGAAATGGGTCACACTTGAGTGTGAGAAATAATTATATTTTATGTTTTAAGAGGTTGTCATTTAATTTATGGCAACCTCTTTGTAGTAAAGCAGTGACATAAAGATGTAGATGTAAATGCATCTCTTGTTATGAATTCTTTTTTCATATCTATTTTTAGCGGATAAATCCCGAACAACTTAAACCGTCCGGGATCCTTCTTTTACTTAGAGCGATTCCAAGGGTAATCTGCCCCGAAAATCTCTGTGAATTGTTTTGACTGTTGTCTTCTTTCGCGACGTTGTGCTGCTCGAACTGGAGCACCCGCATGAAGTAATTTCTCATGCTCTGTTTCTGGATAAACTGGGGGAACTGGAATTGGTCGTCCATCTTTATCTACAGCTACAAATGTTAAAAAAGCAGTCGCACATACTTGACGTTCACCCGTAATTAAATCTTCCGTAATCGCCTTGGCAAATATTTCCATTGATGTTTTATGTGTCCATGTTACATATGCTTCTACACAAATTGAATTTCCTGCTTTAACTGGCGCAATAAAGTCAATTGAATCTGTTGAAGCTGTAACGACATTTTTTCGTGCATGACGAATGGCGGCAATAGCAGCCACATCATCAATGTATGCCATTAATTTTCCACCAAATAATGTGCCGTGAGGGTTTGTATCTGGTGGCATCACTTGTGAAATTTTTACTGCTAATGAATTTGAACATGGCTTTGCCTTCATGATGTCATTTCCTCCCTATTCCATTCATAGTAAGTCTTGCTACTTCTATTTTAACATTTTTCAACCTTTTATGACAAAATAGCCCATCATATCACTCATTCATAAAATTGGTGACAAAAGCCTTGAGATAGATTCTTTAAAGCGAATACCTAAAGAACGCTTATCATACAATGATTTAGACATTTGTGTTGAATCCGTCATATCTTTTTCAAAAATATCCGCAAGCTGTCTTGCGATATCAATATCATAGATAAAGGCATTGACCTCAAAATTCAGTCTAAAACTACGCACGTCAATATTTGCAGTGCCGACAGAAGCAATTTTTCCATCGACAACTATCGTTTTAGCGTGCATAAATCCCTTTTGATAAATATATGTTTCTGCTCCAGCCTTTAATAAGTCACCGATATGCGAAAATGTTGCCCAATAAACAAAAGGATGGTCTGGCTTATTCGGTATCATTATTTTCACATCTACTCCAGATAAAGCAGCGATTTGCAATGCATCTCGCAAACTCTCGTCTGGAATATAATACGGTGTCTGAAGATATATGTATTCTTTAGCAGACATGATCATCTTGATGTACCCATTTTTAATTTGCTCCCACTCTGAATCAGGTCCACTTGAGACAATTTGAATCCCTGTATTTCCTTTTGGAGTCGCATCATAGAACCGCTTTTCATATGAAATTCTATTTTGCGATGCTTGATTCCAATCTAAAATAAAGCGCGTTTGTAAGTTACGAACAGCATCACCTTCTATACGTAAATGCGTGTCACGCCAATAGCCAAATTTTTTACTCTTACCTAAATACTCATCTCCAATGTTAAATCCGCCAATATAACCAATCTTTCCGTCAATAATAACAAGCTTACGATGGTTGCGATAATTTATTTTAAAGTTAATCTTCGGTATGCTTGGCGGAAAAAACGAATCAACATATACACCCGCCTCTCTTAACCGCCGAACATATTTCGGCCTTAACAGACGTGAACCCATATCATCATAGAGTACACGTACTTCCACGCCAGCCTTCGCTTTTTCAATTAACACTTTAGCAATCCGTTGTCCAAGCTCATCATGACGTAAAATATAATATAATAAATGAATATGATCAGTTGCTTGCTCCATATCGTTAATTAAAGCTGAAAATTTATCTTGTCCATCTGTAAAAATATCAACTTGATTATTTTGTGTGAAAATAGATTCATCATTACGTAAATGCAAATAAAATAAGTCCTTGTATTCCATTAATTCTTTTTGTCTGAAATCAAATTCGTCTCGTTCCAAAGCCTTCATTTGCTCACGGACGGCCTTTTCTACTCCAAGTCTACTCTTTTTATCCCATTTGAAAATTCGTGCACCTCGTAATGGCTTACCAAATATTAAATAGAGAAAAAAACCGACAATAGGAATAAAAAATAAAACCATCAACCATGCCCATGCTGCCGGTGCATCCTTTCTCTCTAAAAAAATGACTGAAATAGCTAAACCAATGTTAATAATAAAAATAAGAGCAATGAGTAAAGGTAATAATTCCATTAACAGCACTCTCCTTCCAAACGAGCCGACATACAAAGTATTAATCTCTTATTCATTAATATAGCATAAATAACAAACCATCGTTACATTGATCATTGTATTTTTTTACCTTTTTTCCACACTGTTACTGTTGTTAAACTGGTGGAAAAAGACTCATAAACAACATAAAAAAGGGGCCTTAATTTTGCCCCGTCTATTTTGACACAACAGATTGTGCTTCTGCCTGAATATGATCCAGTGCTTGTTTTAAGTCAGACCAAATATCTTGCCACGCTTCTAGGCCGACTGATAGCCGTATCATTTGGTCAGTAATCCCCATTTTAAGCCGCTCATCCTCTGGTACAATCGCATGCGTCATAGTCGCTGGATGTTCAATCAATGTTTCTGTATCACCTAAGCTAACAGCAACTTTAATTAACTTTAACTGGTTGAGTAATAATTGCGCGGTTCGTTTATTGCCTAATACTTCAAATGAAATCATCGCCCCTCCTCTAAGCATCTGTTTTTTCTGGATATCATTATTTGGGTAATAAACAGCCGTTACAGCAGGATGGCGGGCGAGCTTTTTAGCGATGGTTTCGGCTTGCTCACAATGACGATCCATTCGAACAGGTAATGTTTTTAGCCCGCGTAATAAAAGCCAAGCTTGAAACGGAGATATAACTCCACCGATATCTTTTTGAGTTGTCATAGCAATTTCGTCAATAAAATCTTTTTTACCAACAACTAGACCAGCAATGACATCGCCATGACCGCCAATATATTTCGTCGCACTGTGTACAACAACATCACAGCCTAATTCAAGTGGACGCTGTAAATAAGGTGATGA
Source organism: Cerasibacillus quisquiliarum (assembly GCF_014202495.1). Taxonomy (GTDB): domain Bacteria; phylum Bacillota; class Bacilli; order Bacillales; family Amphibacillaceae; genus Cerasibacillus; species Cerasibacillus quisquiliarum. The sequence goes on from NZ_JACHHA010000004.1 coordinate 41,182, forward strand.
AAATGTATTATCAACAACTACAGGGATATGATATTCTTTAGCCACTTCACTGACCATTTGTAAATCAATTAACTGCATCGTAGGGTTAATAGGTGTTTCGATATAAATACATGCTGTCTCTGGACGTATGAGGGAGCGTATTTCTTCCTTTGTACGCATTGGTGAGAAGTCGTGGGTGATATGATATTTTTCTTTCATCATCGTTAGTAAACCGAACGTGCAACCATATAAACCAACTGAACATAGAATATGATCATTTGCCTTTGTTAACGCAAATAAAACAGCTGAAACAGCCGCCATTCCTGAGGCAAAAGCAAGCCCTTTTTCGCCACCTTCTAATGCGGCTATGCGTTTCTCTAATATGTTTACAGTCGGGTTTCCTAACCTAGAATAAATATAACCTGACTCTTCTCCACTAAAACGTCTTTCACCTTGTTCTGCTGATGTAAAAGCAAAGGTAGACGTTTGGAAAATCGGTGGGGCTAAGCTCCCAAACATCTCTTCTGAAGCATAACCTTCGTGAATAACAGCTGTTTCAAAATGTTTATATGTTTTAGTCATCCAATCTATCCTCCCCTTCTTCTTATTATATTCTTATCATACGTCATTCAAAACAAAAATGAAAGCGTTTACATCATTGTTATGCTTGGTTTTTTGTTCTTAAAATAATAAATAATCACTTTTTCTATTTCCGAATAATCTTACGGAATAGATGTTCGTTATTATTTAGCGGAATCGTTGCATTTTTAGAGAAATGGTCTAAAATTTAATTAATTTACCTTTTACGTGTAAGCAACTACTAAGCAATGATACAAACAGGGAGGTAATCACTTGAAGGAGAATCAATCGACTAAACTAGGAGCATTATATGCTATTATTGCCTACGTACTATGGGGAGTTTTACCAATTTATTGGAAATTTATTGATCATGTAGGATCAGGTGAAATATTAGCTCACCGGATTATTTGGTCCTTTGTCTTTATGATTGTTTTAATAACAATTGTACGGGCTTGGCCAGAATTTGTCTCGACATGTCGTGATATGTTATTACATAAAAGGAGATTATTAGCGATTATATGTGCCTCTTTAGTAATTAGTTTAAACTGGCTAACATATATATGGGCGGTGAACAATGATTACATTATTCAAGCAAGTCTTGGGTATTATATGAACCCATTGATTAGTATTTTGTTAGCTGTTGTCGTATTAAGAGAAAAGCTTTCAGCTCAACAGGTCTTTTCTGTAATTCTTGCGAGTGTTGGTGTCATTTTATTAACCGTTCATGCAGGCGTCTTTCCTTGGGTGTCTATTTGGTTAGCTGTATCTTTTGCTATATACGGACTGATTAAAAAAGTGATTCATATGTCAGCTATGTTCAGCTTAACAATTGAAACGATGATGGTAACACCAATAGCTTTAGTGTATCTTTCTTTACTTCCTAAACAAACCTTTACACTGAATGTCTTTACAAGTACACATGCACTATTAATCGGTGCGGGAGTGATGACAGCTATACCGCTTCTTCTATTTGCAAAAGGAGCACAGTCCATTCCTTTATCTTTAATTGGTTTCTTACAATATATTGCACCGACCATTATGCTGATTCTCGGTATCTTCGTATATAATGAAACTTTTTCTCTAATACATTTATTAGCTTTTTCGTTCATATGGATTGCATTAATCATTTATCTCATATCTATTTATAGACAGCCTGCTATGGATAAGACACCTAAAGTTAAATACCTTTCTTAATAATCATAAAAATGTTACTCATGTTCTTTATTAAAAAGAGTTATAATGATAATATAGCGAACAATTATTAAGTCTTATTTTGGTGTGATAATATATGAAAAGGAAAATATTCTGGTTCAGCATATTATTTATCTTCCTATCAATCATGATCGGTGTATTCGTTGTTAGTAAATATAAATTTGATACAAACGTTTCCCAATTTAAAGAAAAACTTGTTGATCAATCGGTGGAGAGAATTGAAGAAAACGTGGATAAAAGTCAATCAACTACATCGTCATACAAAGAACGGTTGCAATATCTGATCGATCATGCCCAACATATTTTTGCAAATAAACCTGTGCAAATTGTAACCATTGGTGATTCATTAACCGTGGGAGTTGGTGACGAAACGAAGCAAAGTGGTTATGTTGGCATATTGAATCAAACATTCCAAGATAAAAAAATCCTTGCTCGTATTGAAAATCTTGGAAAAAGCGGTAATCGAACAGACCAATTACGTAAACGATTAGATAACGAAGATATTGCCAAGTCAATTGAGCAGGCTGATATGATTTTCATCACAATCGGTGCTAATGATTTGATGTATGTACTAAAAGAAAATATTACTCATATTACGATTCAACCATTTATGAAAGAAATGAAACGTTATGAAGATCGGCTAAGAGATATTTTTACACGACTTCGTGAATTAAATGAGGATGCGGAAATTTACTTGATTGGCTTCTATAATCCTTTTGAAGCGTATTTCAATGAAATTGAGGAATTAACAGAAATAACCAAACAGTGGAATGAAGTTGGACAGAAAGTAACTGCTCATGATTCCCGAGCATATTTTATCCCTACGGCAGATTTATTTGTCGGGCGAACAAGTCAATTGTTGGCTGATGATTACTTTCATCCGAATAAAGCAGGCTATGAAGTGATTGCTAATCGAATTATCCAATTTTTGAATCAAATGGAGCGGTAAATAAAGAGAGGGCGAACGGCGATGTCATTATCAAGAAAAAAAGTGAAAACAAAACAAAGAAACTGGAAACGGCTTTTTTTTATTCTGCTATCTGTGAACCTTGTTATTATCGGTAGTGTTTGTCTCTTTTTTCTTTGGCCGACAAAACCGCTAAATTTGCCCAAAAGTGAGATTAACTCTAATGACCGATATTCTGAATTTACCATTCGTACGTCGAAAGAAAATGTCAATGAATTAGTCAACGCTTATCTTGATAACTTACTAAGAAAAACAGAACACCATTATCAAATCTCATTAGGGGAAGATGTTCGCTTACTTGGAGAGTTACCTGTTTTTTCCACTAAGGTTCCTTTATCTGTTCGTTTAGAGCCTGAAGTTCAACCCAATGGAGATATCGTTTTAAAACAAAAGTCTATCTCTCTCGGTTTACTTGAGCTGCCTAATAAACAGATTATGAAATATATGAAAACATTTTTACCCGTTCCAAACTGGGTCTATATTGATCCTAATAAAGAAGAAATTTATGTCGCAGTTACCGAAATGGATATCAAAAGTAATTTTCGCGTTAAAGTGGAGACATTTGATTTAACGCGTAATGATATCAATTTAAATATCCAGATTCCATATGAATCATTAGGGATTGAGGATTAATTCGGATGAATGTAAATTCCTATATATCTTGTTTTCGTGTTACTGTCTTTCCAATATAGGCTAATCTTACTGGTGTGGTCATGTTAAAACTACATATGACCACGCCTTTTATTTTGATTAGGCCTAAACTTCTCAGACACGATTGTTTGACGGCTATTCATCATTAGTTAATGTTTAAGGGGCCATTTTCACTAATCAATAAAGAGAGCACTAGACTTGGAGCAATATGAACTGATCATAAAAAATAGTATATAGTAATGGTTTATTGAAATTGTTCTTAGTAATTTAACGGTTACACCACTTTTATATATTATAGTGAATAAAATTTAATGTTCATATTTATATCTGTTGAAATTTATCATTTTATATATTTGCATAAAAGCTAAATGCCTTTTAAAATTTATATAATTTATTTTAATCAAAGAAAGTAGTAGAAAGGTGATATTATGACGGATAACAAGTGGCAATTAGAGAGGTCAAAAACACTCAAAAAAATGCAGTTACTTTTTCCACGAATGACATTTTCCAAACAAGAAAAGCAAATATTTCACAAACAAATGAAAGGATACCACGGAGAAAATAAATTTTATAATTTATTAAAATACAACCTTCCAGAAAACGCTCTTATCCTCAATGACTTGCTACTTAAAAGTAATCATTCGCTTTTCCAAATTGATCATTTACTCGTAAATGCCAATACGATTTTTCACTTTGAAATAAAGAATTTTGAAGGCGAATATTATATTAACAATAACCTTTGGTATGTAAAAGCAACTCAAAAAGAAATTAGAAATCCTTTGCTCCAATTAGAAAAAAGCAGCTATTTATTGCGCCATTTAGTCCAACAGCTTGGCTATAACATACGAGTAAAATCTTATCTAGTATTTATTAATCCAGAATTTACGTTATTTCAACTACCTCTCAATCTCCCTATTATCATGCCAACACAGCTAAACCGATTCGTTCAGAAGTTAAATAGATCCTTCTCTCCCCCAAGTCAAGAGCAACAACGATTAGTTACCGATTTAGAAAAGCTGAATAACACTCATTCCTCCTTTGAACAAATACCGAACTATACCTTTAAAAAACTTAAAAAAGGAATCTTATGTCCTACTTGTTTTTCCTTTTTAGATCGTCATACCCTGAGAACGCTAATTTGTAAAAATTGTGGTTTTAATGAAATCGTTAAACATGCCATCTTAAGAAATATAAAAGAATTTAATTTACTATTCCCCAATAAAAATATCACAACAAACATTATATGTGAATGGTGTGGAAATATCTTTCCTAAATCAACTATAAGAAAAGTTCTATCGAAAAACCTCATTCTTGTTAAAACAGGTCGGCATTCCTATTATGATATTAAAAATATTGTAGAAAACTAAAATGGGTATTCGGATTTTATGGTGGAAAAGGGCTTAAAAGTCTCCCTTTTCCAATTTCTTAATAAGTGTGGAAAAATCGACACCATAGTTTCCTGTTATGACATGGTTTGTTACTTCATCCCAACCGAAAGTATCGTATATCATAACTTTGTTGAAAGCACTTGGATTAAATCGTGGCTTACGTTTCTTATGAAGGTTTTCATTAAACAGTATCTTGGCTCGTAACGCTTCAAATGAGTAGCCTCTACCCATACGTTCAACTTGCCTAATAATGCTGTTTATGGACTCTGTATAAGCGTTAGTGAGTCTTTTGTCGAAGTAGTTGAAGATTTCATTCTGCCAATTGTCTACGGCTCTCACAAGGTCTTTATAAGCGTCTTTAGATTTACTGGATAAACAACGTTGTTTCCAATACCTATAACGATCTCTGGCTTCATCGGAGTCATTTGTGTCCCAGATCCAGTAGAACTCTTCTTTGAGTTCATAAGCTTCTTTCAGTTCAGGGATATGACCTAACCAAGTTTCCAAGAGGAATGAATCCCGTTCATTCAAGTCATGTTTACGTTTCAGAAGGATATATCTCTCACGCATTAGAGTACGCCTTTCTTTTGCAGTCATATTCGCTTTAAGTGACTTTCTGACGTTGTCCAAGGCTTGATTAGCCATACGGACTACATGAAACTTATCTACAACTACTTTAGCCTGTGGCAAGACAGTATTTACTGCATCTTTATAAGGTTTCCACATATCCATTGTGACGTATTCAATGTAATGTCTATCACTAATATTTGAAAGTCTCTGTATAACAGTTTCTTTCTGACGGTTAGGCTTAATATCAAAGATTGTCTTTCGTTCGACATTAGTCAGTACAAGACGGGGTTTACGGATAATATGTATTTCATCTATTCCAAGCCATTTAGGGGTCTCAAATTGGTATTCTCGTTCTTTGAATGCCACGTGATCCTTAAAAACGTTTCTAACGGTCTTTTCATCTACACCAACGCTTTCGGCTACTTCCACAAAGGTCTTAGACATGGATTGTTCTTCAATGGACTCTACCAACCTTTTAGTCATATTACGCTTTTCGTCAATGGATATAAGGCGTTCCCAAAATGTGGAACCACACTCACGACATTTGTAACGTCTACGGTTTAATTGTAAGCCCACTCGCTTTAAACGAATAGGCAAATCCATGATTAGTTGTTTTCGTAAACTGTGTTTGTACAATTTATCAAATCCGCATTCGGAACAATGTTCGGGAGGTTTGATCGCCTCCACTTTAAACATCATATCGGTTTCATTTTCTTGTAGTGGTTCTGTTGTTTTAAGGTCTGGTAGGAATAATAGGTCTGACATATTGTTCATCCTTTATTACGCTGTGGTGTTAAGGTATCAAGTATAGATTTGAAAACAAATCATCATTATTAAATTACTCTGATAGATAAACTCATTTTACTCTTTTTAAATCGGCTTCCTTTATCGAATCACCAGTAATTTCGAAGAGGTATTCTTTGTTCGTCATTAGTTCAAGTGTAATTTCTTTCAATGGTATTCTATTTTCCTCTTTACCTATTAATACAAATTCAAATGTTGCTTCTCCTTCTAAGTCAAAGTCTTCTTGATTAATATATTCTTTTCTAAATGTGTCTCCTTTTTGTATTTTGGAACCATCAGCATTACTCATACCGCCTGTAATTTTATCAATGCTGATTTCTATTGAGTAAAAATCAAAATTAGCATTATTTGTTATACTTAAAATCATGTTATTCTCATTTGGTTCCATAGAATTATCCGTACAAGCCGAAAAAAACATAACTATCAAAAATGAAATTGATAAAAGTAACGATTTCTTCATAAATTCTCAACCCCTTATTAAATTAATTATTTGATTATTTATTCTTGGGTATCCTTATCACTTTGATATTCAAGAATATCCCCAGGCTGACAATCCAAAGCCTTACAAATAGCATCTAAAGTTGATAATCGAATCGCTTTTGCTTTTCCATTTTTCAAAATAGAAATGTTAGCCATAGTGATTCCAACTTTTTCAGATAGTTCTGTTACACTCATTTTTCTTTTTGCTAACATCACATCAATATTAATTATAATTGCCATATTTTTCACCTCAGACCGTTAAATCATTTTCTGATTTTATTTCTATGGCATTTTTTAACAACTTTTGAAGAACCGCAGAAAAAACTGCAATCACAAATGAAGCAAAGATAATTATAAATCCCGCAAGTGCTATTCCAGGGTGTAAGGCATTTTGTGATATAAGAAAAATACTACCTATTACATATAAAATGCTAATGGCATTTGCACAGTATTTTATATTTTTTAACGCATTTACTGAAAACTCCGAGAAAGCATTGTTTTTATCAATGTTGTTTAAAAGTCTTAAAGTCTGATATAAAGCAAAGAAAAATGGTATTGCAGTTACATACAAACCAATTAATACAGGATATTGCAAATAAGCATATTCTGGATACATTTCTGCGGTATAATTTGCTAACCAAGGTAACAAAAATATACACAAAGCAAGTACCGTAATCCCAATAAGAAAAACAGCTATCTTTAAAAAGAGTGTTGTTCCTCGTTCCATAAAAGCACCTCACTTATTTACCGTTATTATTATCCTAATACAAAGTTTATTGTTTTGCAATAAATTATTGTTATTAATTAATATATTATTGTTGTTTTACTATTGTAATTTCTTTTGTTGGTGTGAAATAAAAAAGCATCTCTTTTTTTAGACAGAGATGCTTCGAGAAATATTCAGTGGGGTGCTTACCAAATTCCTCCATACAATAATAATTTGAATACCTAATACAGTCATAACAATAAATTTCTTTTTTCCAGTATGTCGTAACACTTTTACAAGGCATTGGAAAATTTATTTGCAACACTCTTGTTCATTAGAATATTTAAACTTTCTCACAACACATCACTCAACATTCCACCAAATAATCCGATTTAGGCATCCATTGTTTTCAAACTGTTAAAAAAGTAATTCCACCATATATTCCGAAGACCCACTAAAATAATAAGTCGTTCTACGTGCTTAAAACTTGTTTATATGAAGTCTCAGCAGTGATTAGTAAGGCGAAAGAACACGTTAAACCGGCAACATAGGCTTTCGACTGTAAGTAATTCAACGAGAATACACGTTAAACGAACAAACTTACACGCTCAACTATTTCTAACGCAACGAGAGGACACGTTAAACAAACAAACTTATACGCTCGACTATTTCTAACGCAACGAGAATACACGTTAAACGAACAAACTTACACTCTCGACTATTTCTAACGCAACGAGAGGACACGTTAGACATACAAACTTATACGCTCGACTATTTCTAACGCAACGAGAGGACACGTTAGACATACAAACTTATACGCTCAACTATTACTAACGCAACGAGAATACACGTTAAACGAACAAACTTACACGCTCGACTATTTCTAACGCAACGAGAGGACACGTTAAACGAACAAACTTACACTCTCGACTATTTCTAACGCAACGAGAGGACACGTTAGACTAACAACTTACACTCTCAACTATTACTAACGCAACGAGAGTAAACGTTAAACAAACAAACTTACACGCTCAACTATTTCTAACGCAACGAGAGGATACGTTAAACGAGAAGTTTACTCCACTCCGAGAAGTCAAAGAGATGAAATACAAGGAAAGTAAGCAGAAAAAAGCGTGCTTTTAAACAACACGCTTTTTTGTCGTTATCATTCAATCGTATATTTTTTTCATTCGTCCTATTTTTTCTTTCAGGGCTTCAATGACATGGTCTGGCGATAAGACTTTCGCTTGGTCACCCCAAGCTAGTAGCCAACTGATTAGACCGTCTGATAGCTTAACCTTTGTCGTTAACATAAAATGTTCGTCATCAATGGGACGGATGCGAGCATCATGGCCGAATCGATCTAGGATAGCATTGATTAAGTCATTTTTAAACTGGACTTTAAGCCACGTATCCTTACCTGCAAACATATGAAAAGATTGGTTAACATAAGACCCTAAATCAAAGTCTCTTTTGCGAAATCTTTTTTCACTTAGTTCGATGTTACGAATCCGGTCGAGACGATAATGGCGAATTTCATCTTCTTTTATAAATCGTCCGATTAAATAATAATAATCGTTTTGCCAAATTAAGGCATATGGTTCCACTTCATACCGATCACCGTTGCGGTTATATGTAAATTCTTTATTCACATTATATTTCCCGTATTGATATGTAATAACATGTTTATTATGAATCGCTCGATGGACTAAATCAATGTTAATTTTGACTAATTCATAGTCGATATTCGAAGATGGACTAAAAAGAAGTGGGCTCGGTAATGTTTTTGCAATATGTCTACTGGTAAGCTTTTTTATCTTTTCAATTAAACGCTTTTTCTCTTTTGATGTAATAAACCGTGCTGATAAAATGGCGTCATTCAAAAGGCGTAGTTGATATGTTTCGAACAAGCGTGATTGATGACTATAGTAAAGCTTTCCGTATTTCCCTTTATTTTGGATGATTTCAAATCCCATATTTTCTAACACTTCCATATCACGCTTAATCGTCCGCACATCAAAATTTTCATCCATCACGGCTTGCAATCTTTCATTGATTTCCTTAATTGTTAGTTCATGATTCTTATCCGTCTCCGAAAATAAAATATCCTTAAGCTTTAATAATCGATAACTATTTCCCGTTTTCATTATGACATCACCTCTATCTCATCACCATTTCTCTTACTTTATTTTTTAATAAAAACATGAGGGAAGCTTTTTTCATATGGACTATTTCTTCGTTGACCATCATTGGTTGCCTATCATAATCTCCTAAAATACCTTGATAAATTAATGTCATACCTTCTTGACAACGAATATCCTCTGGTTTTGTAAAACAAGTTGGTTTTGTTAGTTTAAAAGATTGACTATGACGTAAAAGTGTTGCAACAAACTGTGAGCAAAAAAATGCACGTTTACGTTTAATCTTAATACGGAATAAAAAGCCTAACAACCCTAGAAAATTATAGCGGTACTGATCTTTGTTTCTTTCAAACTGACTAACAAGATGTCGGATTTGTTCATATTCCGCTTCTGTCAAACGGAATGTATAAAGTGCACAACGAGCATGTCTTAAATATTTGCTACGAATGTCTTCCCTTACAAATCCGCCACTAAATGGATTACGCGGCCTCTTTCTTCCGAAACTGTACACTTCCGTTAATTCCTTATCAAAAGCTATTGAAACATGGTTTAATGATTGTTTTGTATATAAATGGATTAATCGGGATAGATAAGTCCCTGTATCCATGAATAAGATATAAATGATTCGTTCATGCATAGAATTACCTCCGGCTTCTATGTGATGATACGGTTAAGATAGGAAAAGGTTTCACTTATCTACAAATCCCTCCTCGTAACATGTTCATTCACCATGATAAGACATAAATTATTCTCTTCACTTTCAAAACAATGTCTAATAAAACATCATTGATAAATCAGTAACTTATCCGTTAAACTTTCCTTATTATTATTTTATTTTATATGATGGAGGAAAACAAATATGATTACAGTGTATCAAGTCAGTTTACGATTCGGTGATAAGAAGTTGTTTGAAAATGCTAGGACATTGTTACGGGGTTTAGGGCAAATGGAGCTCGGAAATCAACATTTTCATAAATATTATTAGGATAAATCAAGCCACAAACAGGCAGTATCTCCATGCCCGCCTGATCTTTGATTAGCTGTGTTAAAACAAGATCACTTTGCATATAGATGTACCAGTTTTTGAAACTGTTTTAATGAAACATGAAAAATTATATGCTGTTATGTAAGAAAACAATGCAATATATTCGACATTTTTTCAGAAGCGGATGGCATGCGGGCTAATGAATTAGAAAGTGAGTTTGCCGAGATGGGTGGTTGAGAAGCAGAATCTGATACAGCAATTCTCCTTAAAGGATTAGGTATTAATGAACGTTTACACGAGAAAAAATGATGGGATTAACAGAGTCAGAAAAAGTTAAAGTATTATTAGCACAAGATCTATTCGACAATCCAGATATTCTATGATTAGATGAGTCAACAAACGGTTTGGATATCCTAATCATCCAATGATTAGAAAAATTGTGTCCCATGACCGACATTTTCTTAATAAAGTATGCATTGCCGATGTTAACTATGGCACAATTACAACAGCAGATTACGAACATGTATCAATATAATAAAAAATCGCATGAAGTTGGTACGATACGCAACCTCATGCAATTTATTTCACTTTACTTTAACTTAGCAGCTAATTTTTCCAACATATCTTTTGTCATCGCTTGTAAATCATATTGGGCCTTAAAACCCCATTCTTCCTGAGCTGCTGTTGAATCAATACAATTCGGCCAACTGTCAGCAATTTGTTGACGTACTGGATCCACATCATATTCGAGTGTAAATTCTGGAATATACACTTGAATCGCCTTTGCAAAGTCTTCAGGCGCAGCAGAAATGGCGGAAATATTAAAAGCGTTACGATGCTTTAATTGATCAGGATTTGCTTCCATCAGCTGAATAATAGCTGTTAATGCATCTGGCATGTACATCATGTCCATATATGTGCCTTCTTTAATATATGATGTATAACTTTTCTGTTTTATAGCTTCATAGTAAATTTCTACCGCATAATCGGTTGTCCCTCCACCAGGTGGCGTGACGTAAGAAATTAATCCAGGAAAACGAACTCCTCGCGTATCAACCCCAAAACGGTAATAGTAATAATCACATAATAACTCCCCAGATACTTTATTAACACCATACATCGTTGTTGGACGTTGAATCGTATCTTGAGGTGTGTGTTCTTTCGGTGTCGTTGGACCGAATGCACCGATAGAACTTGGTGTAAAAAACTGTAAATCTAGTTCTTTAGCTACTTCTAATGCATTAATTAAACCACCCATATTAATATCCCAGGCACGTTTTGGCATCTTTTCAGCCGTAGCAGATAGTAACGCTGCTAAATGCATAATGGTATCTACTTTGTATTGTTTGGCAACTTCATACAAACGTTTCCCATCTGTAACATCAACTTTTTCAAATGGTCCTGAATAGTTACCTGACTTAATATCAGTTGCAATCACATTGTCTTGCCCATAAATATCACTTAATTTATTAATGAGCTCTGAACCAATTTGGCCAAATGCACCAGTTACTAAAATTCTCTTCATCCTAAAAACCTCTCTTTACTCCGATTGCCCTGATGACACTTTAAATAATATCCATTTCTTTTCCAACTTTTTCATATATTTTGAGGGCATCGTCTAGCATCTCTTTCGTGTGAGCTGCTGTTGGCATATTTCTAACCCGAGCTGTACCTCTTGGAACAGTTGGGAACACAATTGATTTTGCATAGACGCCTTCTTCAAATAGACGTTTACTAAATGCTTGTGCTTTCTTTTCATCACCAATAATACATGGTGTAATTGGTGTTTCACTTTCCCCAATATCAAACCCTAATTTCTGCAAACCAGCTTTTAAATAGTTGCCATTATCCCATAGTTTGTCATGTAGCTCTGTACTTTCCATTAATAATTCAATCGCTTTACGGCTAGCTGCTGCATCCGCAGGTGAAACAGCTGTTGAAAATAAAAATGGTCGTGAGCTTACTTTAAGCCAGTCGATAAGATTTTGTTTTCCAGCGACATAACCACCGATGACACCTATCGCTTTAGAAAGTGTCCCCATTTGTAAGTCAACTTTATCTTGTAAACCAAAATGTTTAACTGTCCCTGCTCCTTTTCCAAGTACACCTGAACCGTGTGCATCGTCAACATAAGTAATTAAGTCAAACTCCTCAGCGATTTCAACAATTTCTGGAAGCTTAGCAATATCACCATCCATTGAAAAAACGCCATCCGTAATAACCATAATTTTCTTATATTGTCCAGATTCAACAGCTTCCTTAGCTTTCTTTCTTAAATCATCCATATCTGAATGGTTAAAGCGGATAATTTTTGCACGAGAGAGACGGCAACCATCAATAATGGATGCATGGTTTAATTCATCAGATAAAATAGCGTCTTCTTTATTCATAATGGCAGAGATAGCAGCCATATTACAATTAAAACCAGATTGATATGAAATCGCTGCCTCTGTGCCTTTGAATTCAGCTATTTTTTTCTCTAATTCAAGGTGGAGATCTAAAGTTCCATTAATTGTTCTAACTGCACCAGCACCAACGCCGTGCGTATCCACTGCTTCTTTGGCTACTTTTTTTAGACGTTCATCTGTTGCTAAACCTAGATAGTTATTAGAAGAAAGATTGATAAGCGACTTGCCGTCTATCTTTATAACTGGGCCATTTGCCCCCTCTACAGGATCGATTGTATTATACATACCACGATCCTTCAGATCTTGAATGCCATCATTTAAAAATGCATCTAATATTTTACTTGACATACTTATTCCTCCTTATTTGTAAGCGTTTTATAAACATTTGTTTTTGTCTGGTGTACATTTTTTTGTTAAATACATCTTATTATATCTATAGTCTACCATATACATATTAAAATGTTTATCTGGAAAAAACAATATATTAAAAGGGAAGCATTTTTTAATGCTTCCCTGCCATACTCAAATTTATTCATTTACTTGTCTAATACTGTAACTTTAACTGTACGTACGCCCCATTTTTTTGCTTCTTGTTTAGTTGGTACGTGAATATCAATTTTATTTCCTTTTATTGCTCCACCAGTATCACCAGCAATCGCATAACCATAACCTTCAACATGGACACGTGAACCGAGTGGAATAACATTAGGATCTACAGCAATAACCTTTTTGTTGCGATCATGATTTAAATTAATTCCTGTTGCCGTAACTCCTGAACACCCTTTACATTGTGCTGTATATGCAGTTGCTGTGACAGTTAGTGTTTTTCCTTCTGGTTGTTCTTGACGATTTGATTGATTTTTTTCTTGTTGTCCAGTTGCTTTTTCTTTGACTTGTTTTGATTGCTGCTTCGGCTGTTTAGATCTCGTCATAGACTCATTTTTAATCTCATGACCTTCACTCTTCATGTGTAATTTTTGGCCAACTAATATAATGTCCGAGTCTAAACCATTCCACTCCTTCAATTCATCAACCGTCACATGATGGGCTTTCGCTATCCCGTATAATGTATCATCTTTCTTAACTGTATATGCTTCTTGAACAACAAGTTTTTGTTTTGGTTGAATAACGGTTGTATCTAAGTTGTTCATCTCTATTAATTGATCGACTGTAAGTTCGAATTGATTAGCGATAGTCCATAAGTTATCCCCTTTTTGTACGGAATAATCTTCTGCTGATGCGGTAGATAGACTCGCACCTACTAACAATAGCCCCATTGACATGGATGCAAATATTTTCTTCATTGTAGTCCCTCCTTGAGTATACACTAGGTAAGCTTAACATAGAAAACGCCTCTATGCGGTTACAAGACTTTTAAAAGTCTATTACAAGGGTTACCACAATTAGAAAAAAATATAACAAACATGCTAGATTTGTAATATAAGTGTATTTATATGACGGTTGTTTGATTTTTTATTTGATTCATGTTGTTATTTATTTTCTGTTTAACAATCGCTTATATTGACAAAATAAAAAAGGCCCTCATAATAAGGACCTTTTTCATTATTACTTAACTGGTTCTTCTTCAGTAACTCCCATTTGATACAGTCTTAAATCAGATGCTTTATCAATTGAGTAGTTAGTGACACGTTTATTAACCGGTACAATTTCAGCACGGTAAAGTGTTGGGAATACTGGAATTTCTTCTACCATAAATTCTTGCCACTCTTTATATGCTTCTTGACGGTATTTTTCATCAAATGCTTCTTCTGATAAACCTTTCGCTAACAGTTCATCGTTTTTATCACTTTGATAACGTGGGAAGTTAAAGATAGCTTCTGGACCGTATAAACCTGATGGGTCTACGTCACTTGCTACACCCCATGCCCCTTGATAAACATCTACTTCAGGGTCATCGTTACCTTCATTACCTACACGCTCATAGAACGTTTGGAATTCTTGTAGACGGCCATCTAGTAACTGAACGTTTAAACCAACTTCTTTCCATGCTTGGATATAATATTGTGCTAACGGTTCAGCTGTGTCGCCTCCGTCCATAGAAGCAAAGTTAATCACGAGCTTCTCACCATCTGGTGTCATACGGAAGCCATCTTCATCTCTTTCAGTATAGCCTGCTTCATCTAAGATTTCATTTGCTTTATCCGGATCATATGTCGGTGCTTCAATTGTTTCATCATGGTATGTCGGATGTGACGGTGGAATTAATGTTGTCGCATTCCAACGTAAGCCGTGATAGAACTTCTTACCTACCGCATCGTTATCAACTGCATACCACATTGCTCTTCTTAAATTCACATCTGCCATCTTAGCATTTGGATCTGGTTTAACACGTTTGTTCTTTTTATCCCAAGTTCCGAGTTTAAAGCCGATATACGTATAGGCCATATCAACATCGCCTAAAAATTCTACGTTTTCCATATCCGCATTATCAGGATATTGATCTGTTGGGAAAGAACTTGCCATATCAATAGAACCATTTTCCAACTCATTTACAACTACTTGAGGTCCAACGACTTTAACTGTTACTTTATCTAGTGCTGGTTCACCTCTCCAGTAGTCTTTAAACTTCTTTAAGACAACAGATTCGCCTGGTACGATCTTTTCAACTTGGTATGGTCCCATACCGATTGGGTTTTTACGCACGGCATCTGATGATGACATATCTTTTACAGGAATATCTTTAAAAATATGCTTCGGAAGTGCATAAGTCCAAATACCACCTGATAAAAGTGATGGTGTCGCTTCTTTATACGTAATTTTTAACTGTTTATCATTTAAAACTTCAATACCTGAAATGCTGTCCGCCTTACCATCATGGTATTCTTCAATACCTTCAATATTTCTTAATGTTGCATCAAAGCGAACGCCGTCATAATCTGGATGTGCAATGACTTCATGAGCGAATGCCCAGTCTTCTGCTTTTACTGGCTCACCATCTTGCCATTTAACTTCATCACGAATTGTAAATGTGAATGTCTTTTTATCATCACTTACTTCGAATGTAGCTGCTCCGTCTTGTGTAAAATTATAACTTTCATCCATATCAAGTAATGATTCATCCATCCACTTTAGGATTTCATTATCAACTGCATCTGAATAGAAGTTATAGTTTAAAGTCCCTGCAAATGGAGAATCTGTTACAAGACCAAAAATAAACTCTCCACCTTCAATTGGCTCTCCATCGTTCGATGTATCTTTAGAGAAGTCATCGATTGAATATAAACCTTCTTCGTTTTTTGACTCTTCTTTTGCTTTGTCGGAGCTTTTTTTGTCTGCATCGTCTCCGCCTTTGCCACAAGCAGCAAGTGCGAGTACGAGTGCAAGCATAAGTGCTAGGAGCACTTTACCAAAACGTTTGTTACTCATGTTATTTTCCTCCTAATTTATATGATTTTCACGGTTACCCGTTTTATATATACACACCACTAAGATGAGTTAGGGTGGTGGTATCAGAATCAACCCATTCTATTTAAGATCTCCTGCAGCGAATGGAACTGCATTCATCGATGAAACACTTGTAAAAAACCGTGCAACATTCAAAAATCAGCTCATATTCAGAATTTAATTGGCAAAAGCGAAGGCCAAATTTGGCCCTCTTAGGTGTTTAACCTCTTCGCTGTCTTGCATCTGTTGCGCGCTTTAATGCTTGTCCAACATTATTAACACTTAACATTAACAGTAAAATTAAGAGTGCTGCAGGTACCCAAATCCACCATCTATATTGCAATGTTTGTGGGTTTGTCGCATAACTTAGTAAAGTTCCTAAGCTCGGAGTGCTTTCTGGGAAACCAAAGCCTAAGAAAGAAAGTCCAGATTCCAAACCAATATTAGCAGCTAAATTTAATGTCATATTCACAATAATAATTGAACTTAAATTCGGTAAAACTTGTGTAAACATAATTTTTAAATTGGATGAACCGAGTGTTTTCGATGCTTGTACATAATCGAGTTCTTTTTCCGCCAATGTTTTCGAACGAATGAGCCTTGCAATACCCATCCACAAGAAAGCAGTCATAATTAATGAGAATGTCCAAACACTGTATTTAGGAACTAATGCAACGAATACGATAACGATCATTAAAAATGGTAAGACCATCATAAAATCAAGGATACGCATTAATATATTGTCTACATGACCGCCAAAATATCCTGCTGTTAAGCCATAAATTATTCCAAACACGCCTGTCATCAGCGTTACTAAGAAGCCAATTGCAAGGGAATTCCTTGTTCCGATAATCAATTGACCGAATACATCACGACCACCATAATCTGTTCCGAGTATAAATTCATCTGAAGGTGGTTGATGAATCGATAATAAATCTACTTTTACAATTTGATCTTGATCTAAGATTAACGATACCCCAAATACAATCGTCGTAATTAAAACGATAAAAATGAGTGATATAAGAGCGACTTTATCACGGACAATTTCACGCCACAATATCTTTAAACCGGTTGGACTCTCACTATTTATTTGTTCTGGTTGTTCTACTGTTTCTACCATTGTTGTATCATCTTTTTTCATTTATGTTCACCTACCTTATTCACTTTCGTTCTATTTAATTCGGATGCGTGGGTCCACCAAGCTTAAAATAATGTCTGATAATAAAGCTCCTAAAATTGTTGCTATACCGAATAATAATGTAAGCGAAGTTGCTACACTATAATCACGTTGTACAATTGATTCTAAAAATAGTTGTCCCATTCCTGGATAACTGAAAATACTTTCAACGAACACAGTTCCGCCAATTAGTCCCGTAATCTCATAACCGAAGAAAGCAGCAATTGGTAAGAGAGAGTTGCGTAAAATATGACGGTTATATATCCGAGATTCCGAAGCCCCTTTGGCTCTTGCAGTTAAAATAAAATCCTTCTGTTTCGTATCAATGATTTCATTACGTAAATATTGAACCGTACTAACTGTCGTAATAAGCGCCATAGATAAGGCAGGTAAAAGCATATGATAGATCCGGTTCATAACATATTCAAACGTTCCTGATTCCACCCCTGGCTGGACACTTCCGCCTGTTGGGAACCATCCTAATGTAAAACCGAAAAACCATAACATGACAAGAGCGAATATAAATAATGGTGTTGCAAAGCCGATATATGTGTATCCCGTAATAACGCGATCTAGCCATGTATCATTATAGCGACCACTAATTAAACCTAAAGGTATCGATATCGCATATATTAAGACAAGTGTTAATAAAGACAACCAGACAGTATTGGCTAAGCGTTGACCAATAAGTTCTGTCACTGGCATCTTATAGCGAAAGGACATACCTAAATCGCCCTGAAATAAATCTTTTACCCAGTTAGCATATTGAATATGCCACGGGTCATTTAACCCAAGCTTCTCCCGTTGTTCCGCAATCGTTTCTGGATCAATATTTGGATCAATGAGTCCTGATAGTGCATCTCCCGGCATCATCTTTGCCATGATAAAAATGAGTACACTTAATAAAATAATTTGCGGAATCATTATTAATATTCGACGTACCGTAAATTTCCACATAAACTATCAACCTTTCTTAGGCAAAGCTACTAAATGTGTATCAGAGATGGATTGTAAATCATATGCTAAGCCATTTTCATCAAAGTAGTCATTAAATGATTGCTCATACTCTCTTTGGACCTCTTGCCTAAATTTAGCATGTTCTTTCCGTTTATTAGGGTCAATATCTGGAATAGCAGCTACAAGGCGTTTCGTATATATATGTTGTGGGTTATTAAAGATATCCTCTGTCGTGCCTTCTTCGACATAACGTCCTTTATACATAATTCCAATCCGATTACACATATGACGAATGACACCTAAATCATGGCTAATAAACAAATACGTTAAATCAAGTTCTTTTTGAATATCTTGCATAAAGTTAAGAACTTGTGCTTGTACAGATACATCTAAAGCAGATACAGGTTCATCAGCGATTATTAATTTTGGTTTCAAGGCAATGGCACGAGCAATCCCAATCCGCTGTCTCTGACCTCCTGAGAATTGGTGTGGATATTTCAAAATGCTCTCTGGGCTTAATCCGACTAATTCCAATAGCTCTTGAACTCTTTTTTTCTCCTCTTGACGTGATAATTTCTCAAAGTTTCGTAACGGTTCCGCTACAATGTCTAATACACGCTTTCTAGGATTAAGTGATGAATAAGGATCTTGGAAAATCATTTGTACATCTTTATAATAATCTGCCTTCGCTCTTCTATAAGAAGTAATGTCTTTTCCTTCAAATAATACGTTTCCTGAAGTAATTTTGTTCAAACCGATTATAGCGCGACCTGTTGTCGTTTTCCCTGAACCAGATTCACCTACGAGACCATATGTCATCCCTTTTTCAATGGAAAATGATACACCGTCTACTGCTTTCACATAGTCAACGGTTCTTCCGAATATGCCACCTTTTATAGGAAAATGCACCTTTAAATCTTTTACTTTCAAAATTGACATCTCGATATTTCCTCCTTATTGCACTTCTTCTTCAGGGAAGTGAAAATGTTTATAGCATGAGCAGCGTACGAAATGTCCCGGTTCAATCTCATGCAATTGTGGATTTTCTTCATGTGCCGATACATCAATCCACGGTATACGTGCACTGAATCGACATCCTTTTCGAGGTAAAAATTGCAATGAAGGAACAATCCCCTGAATAACGTGCAATTTCGAAGATGCCTCTTTATTATTTGGCACCGAATTTAATAATGATCTCGTATATGGGTGTTGTGGATTTTCAAACAATGTATATACATCTGCTATTTCAACAATTTGGCCAGCATACATAACAGCAACACGATCTGCCATTTCTGCAACCACACCAAGGTCGTGTGTAATCATAATAATCCCTGCATCCATGTCTTCTTTTAATTGTTTCATTAAATCAAGGATTTGTGATTGAATGGTCACATCTAGAGCTGTTGTCGGCTCATCAGCAATCAAGAGCTCTGGCTGGTTAGCAATAGCTGTCGCAATTACAACTCTTTGTCTCATTCCACCTGATAGTTCATGTGGAAACTGGTCATAAACCCTTTCCGGATGTGGAATACCAACTTTTTCTAGTAAATCAATCACTTTAAGTTTTCTCTGTTCTTTGGATATATTTTTATTATGAAGATATATCGCTTCACCTATTTGATCACCAATAATCATTAACGGATTTAATGCCGTTAGTGGATCTTGGAAAATCATTCCCATTTCTTTACCGCGAATTTTACTCCACTCTGTAGGCGAAGCATTGGCAAGGTCTTTACCTTTAAAAAGAATATTTCCTTCTATTTTTGCCCTATTATGTAAACCCATAATAGAGAAGGCTAACGCACTTTTTCCGCAGCCAGACTCACCAACGATAGCAAGCACTTCATTTTTATTAACAGTTAAAGAAACGTCATCAACTGCTGCATAATAATCGTCTTTTATGCGAAACGATGTTTTTAAATTTTTTATTTTCAGCAATGCTTGACTCATTTTCCAGATCCTCCTCTGATTACTGACAAAAACCGCTATTTTTCAAATCTACAAATAATTCAAACTAAATACTTTATTTAAATAAAGCACTACAATTATCATCTATCACTATCTTTTATTTTTATCATGTTAAATATTCTGTCAATTTAACCTAAATAAATGTTATGTTGTCCATTATACTATGTTTCATAAAAAAAAGCACTACTTTTTTAAATTTATATTACAAATAGATAAAAGGTTTTGTTTTTAATTTTTTGATTCTTTAATAATTAAAACTTAAAAGTACTCCAAAAAAAATAGGATGGACTATTTTAGTTAAACAAATTTGGGCCTTTCTGAAAGCGCATTCCTTATCTATTTAACGACATTTATAACTATTATGCAAGAAAAAAACTATCTAATTTAGTTTATTTCAGTCAAAAATTAGATAGTTTTTATTATGAGTGATTATTTTATTCATCTATATTAAACGACATTATAATGCTTTTTTTGAGTTAAATAAATACCGATTATAATTGTAATAAAAGCTAAAAAAGCAGCAATGATAAACATCATCGAAAAACCTAACTCTAATATATTTGAAATTGTCGCTAATATTTTTGATCTCAAATTTGCATCTGTTAAACGTTCAACTTGTTCAATCAACATAGAATAATTTTCTGTACCAACGAGCTTAAGCTTCCCAGAGTAATTCGTCTCTAATACATGTTCTAATTGGATGTAAGCCTTCGTTAAAAATCCACCATATAATATTGGAAATATAGTGAGCCCGATTTGACGAACGAGAGATAACGTTCCGATCGCTGTTCCTTTATGAGCTTTTCCTGCACTTTCTCCTATTAATACATTTAAAGGTGCTCCAAGTAAAAATCCTAATCCTGTTCCAGCGAACACACTGGCTACTAAATATGAGATAAATCCATTGACCCAAATAGGAAATGAAATAAATCCGAATAGCCCTATTACCCCTGCTAAGATGAGCGTTTTGCGAGCACCTATTTTATCAGTTAGTATACCGCCTAATCCCGCACCTATTCCTGAAGCTAGTGCCATTGGTGTTAACCAATAACCAGCCTGCTCAACCGGAACTTGTAATACTTGTTGTACGTATGCAGGTATAAATATAATACCAGCTAAAAAACCGCCTGACATAAATCCAATAAATAACGTGATGCGAAATAATTTGCTTTTAAGAAGTGATGTCGGAATAATCGGTTCCTGACCTTTTTGCTCAATATTTCTTTCGTAACGAATGAGTAATAAAAACAGAAGGATCCCGATAACAAGATATGGCCAGACACTTAATTCATTTTCAATATTCGTTAAACCAAACATAACCGCTAATATACTCGCACCGAGAATAAGTGATCCGATAATATCTAATTTTCCTGCATGTGTCACCTTGGTTTCTTCTATTTTTACATATCCAAAGATGATGAGGAAAATAACGATTGGAATATTAATTAAAAACATCCATTCCCATTTACCAGTTATCTGTAAAATAAATGCGCCTAAATTGGGGCCAATAACAGCTGAAAGACCGTGCATCCCGCCAAAGATACCTAGTACTTTTCCTTGTTTATCTTTAGGTAAGGTGGCGAGAATATAGGAGCTTCCAATAACAAAAATACCACCACCACCAATCGCTTGAATAAAACGCGACACCAATAAGAAAGAAAAAGTCGGGCTTAACGCAACTAATAAAGATCCAATACCAAATAATGTAATTTCAACTATAAACAATCGTTTCCTTCCATACTGATCCGATAATTTCCCAATAATAGGAACACTAATGGCAATCCCGAATGTGTATATCGTTACAGACCATGTTCCCCATGATGGAGATACATGGAAGGAATCACTAATCGTCGTTAATGCGGTGCTAATAATTCCATTATCCAATCCTGACATAAAAACGGCAATCGTAAATAGTACAATCGCCCATACATGTGATGTATGTATCTTTTCCTGTTCTTCCATTATTTACACTCCTGTCTTAATCGACTTTCTTCCTATTATATAGTTAAAATCCACTTGTTATTTTTTGGATGGACTTCTTTACTAACATATCCATTCTAACGCTTGCCATTCATTTAACCAAATGATTACTTCTACGAATAGTAAGCATATCATTTTATTTTCTATCCTTATACTCTATAATAGATATTTAGAACAACGAAATATTATGGAAAGAAGTGTGTATATTTATTAATTATCCAATACGAGATGTTAAGCGTAACTTGGTCATCATGTGGATTGCTAACTTCTTCGTTTCAGGCAGTATGACTATGGTTCTTCCGTTTATCTCTTTGTATGTTCATTCTCTTGGAGACTTTTCTACAAGTTATGTACAAAATTGGTCGGGATGGATATTTGGGATTACATTTGTGACTGCCTTTATCTTTTCACCAATTTGGGGAAGATTTGGCGATAAACACGGAAGAAAGGCAATTCTTGTTCTCTTTGCACTTGGCATGAGCCTATCTGTTTTTCTTATGGGATATGCCACAAACGTTTGGCAACTATTTATTTTAAGATTTATAATGGGTGTGTTTACTGGATTCGTATCGATGTCACAAGCATTGATTGCGGTTCAGACGCCACAGGAAATTGCCGGACGAATACTCGGTACACTACAAACAGGTAGTATAACTGGTGCTTTATTAGGACCAATGGTTGGTGGTATTTTTGCTGATTCATTCGGCTTTGCATTAACATTTAAATGGACTGCTCTAGCCTTGTTATTATCAGCAATCATTGTAGCTTTCGGCATTAAAGAAATGCAGTTGAAAGTAAGTAATAAAGAAAAAACATCCTATTCTTCTAAAGAAGTTATATTGCATATTATAAGACACCCAGTACTCCTTATTGTCATGTTAATGTCTGCAGTCGTTCAGATTGCACACTTTAGTATCCAACCCATTCTGCCACTTTATGTAGCTGAATTGAATGGTTTAAAACATATCGCTCTATTTGCTGGGATGACATTCTCAGCAGCTGGTCTTGGTAATTTGTTTATGAGTCGACGATGGGGAAAGCTCGGTGATCGAATCGGTTATATGAAAATATTAATTATTCTTTTATTTATTTCTGGGCTTGTTTATTTACCTGGTGCATTTGTCACGAATGTTTGGCAGTTAATTATTTTAAGATTTTTACTCGGTATTTCTTTAGGTGGTATCGTACCTCTTAGAATAGCCTATATTAGACAGGAAGCACCAGTGGCGATGCAAGGCGAGGTGCTTGGATACAACACGAGCCTGCGTTTCTTCGGAAATATGGCAGGACCTGCTCTTGGTGGTATGCTATCTGGTTTCTTCGGATTTGAGGCTGTGTTTTTTGTGACTAGTGGCATACTCATTCTTGGCGGCGTGCTCACATTGATGGTTTGGTATAAATATGAATACACAGATAGCAAGTCTCATTCTTGGAGTTCTTAAAATATAAAATGATATGCATCATGTATAAAAGCGTCTATATATCAAAGGGTTGATATATAGACGTTTTTTTATGTATATTCCCTTATCTGATAGGCATATAAATGGTCTTAAGACATAATAAATAGACGGTAATTATATTTTTCATTTATTGAAGTTGAAAACCATTTTAGTAAGTGTATTAGACGAACTAATTTGATTCCACCATCACTTCTCATTCTTATAAATTTAGTGAATTTTTGCTGTAAAAAAATTATTTTTGTTGTATAATAGTCACAACGATAAATTGAAATATATTTCAGTTTGTCGAAAAAATGACAATAAAAAAACGGGAGGGTCATCAGTATGAAATGGAGAAAATTATCGTTATTACTAGCTTTCGTTTTAACAGTGGGGATTTTTTTAACAGCATGTGGTGGTGATGACGAGGGGAAATCCAAAAGCGAAGGTACCTCAAAAGATGGGGGAAGTAGTCAACTAGCAGAGGATCAGACACTTAATGTGAATATCCGCGAAGAGCCACCTTCACTGCACCCTGGACTTGCTACAGATACAACGTCTGGAGCTGTCCTAAATCAGGTTTTTGAAGGGTTAATGCGTGTAAACCAAGATAATGAAGTTGAAGAAGCTATGGCGGAGAGTTATGAGGTATCAGATGATAAATTGACCTATACGTTTAAAATTCGCGAGGATGCTAAATGGTCTAATGGAGACCCTGTAACAGCGCATGATTTTGAATATGCCTGGAAATGGGTACTTGATCCTAACAATGCTGATACAGACTATGCATATCAGCTCTATCCTATAAAGGGAGCTCAAGATGCTAAAGAAAATGGTGGATCGTTAGATGATGTTGGTATCACAGTCGAGGATGATCACACATTAGTTGTAGAACTAGAGCAGCCAACAGCGTACTTTTTAGAATTAACAGCATTCTACACGTATTTTCCAGTGAATCACAAAGTCGTTGATGGCAATGACAAATGGGCTTTAGAAGCATCAGAAGATTATGTAACGAATGGGCCTTTCTTGTTAGAGTCATGGAAACATAAAGATCAAATTGTCCTTAAGAAAAATGGAGATTACTGGGATGCAGATACGGTTAATTTCGAAACAATTAATATGTATATGATTGATGATGAAAACACAGCTAAACAAATGTTTGATAGTGGAGAATTAGATTGGCTCGGATCACCAACAGATTCCGTTCCATTAGCTGCTATTCCAGCATATAAATCTGAAGGTGTTCTGAATATTGCACCGCAATCAGGTATTTATTATTACGCATTTAATGTAGAAGAAGAACCTTTCAATAATGTTAATATCCGTAAAGCATTTGCATTATCTATAAACCGTCAAGGCATTATTGATAACATTACTCAAGGTGAACAACAACCTGCTATGGCATTAGTACCACCTGCTATTTTCTCTAAAAACGAACAAGGCTATTTCAATGATAACGATGTTGAAGAAGCGAAGAAGTATCTGGAAAAAGGACTAGAAGAGCTTGGTTTAGATAGCTTACCAAAAGTAAAGCTGTCGTATAACACAAGTGAAGCACATGGTGCGATTGCCCAGGCTGTTCAAGATATGTGGAAAGAAAACCTCGGTGTAGAAGTTGAGCTAAACAATGAAGAGTGGGCAGTATACCTCGATTCTATGGGAGCAGGTAACTTCCAAATTGGACGTATGGGATGGATTGCAGACTTTAACGATGCGATTAACTTCTTAGAGATTTTTGAAACTGTTGGTGGTAACAACTATACAAATTGGGAAAATGCTGAATTCCAAGAATTACTTAAGAAATCACGTACTGAAACAGATCTCGATGCACGTGAAGAATTATTACATGAAGCAGAAGATATCTTTATGGAAGAATTACCAATCGCTCCTATTTACTTCTATACAAACGTTTGGACTAAAAAAGACTACGTTAAAGATGTAGAAGTGTCACCACTTGGCGTCGTTCAATACAAATGGGGTTACATTGCGGAAGAATAAATTAAAAATAAATGACAAGGTATATAGAAATCTATATACCTTGTATTTTCTAATTGACGACTTACAAAAAGATAGCAACATGAAATAGAAAATATAATATACAACTCAGACCATCATCTCCTTGAAGAATAAATGAACAATTAGATATTTATTTCTATTTCATGTATACAAGATTAATAGAAATAAAGGAGTGATGAATATCATTCCTCTTTTTCTTTTTGTAGACATGCTTTATAAACGATGTAAAAAAGTAGAACAATCGCTTGATATAAAGGTTCATTCATTTTGAACTGTGTATGGAGGTGTTACACTTGGCTAGATATCTATTAAAAAAATTAGGATCAATTGTTGTTTCTTTATTCATTATTATTACGATTACGTTTATTTTAATGAAGATTGCTCCGGGTGGACCATTCACATCTGAGAGAAAAACATCACCGGCCATTGAGAAACAAATGATGGAAGCATATGGGTTAAACGATCCAATACACAAACAATATATCGATTATTTAATTAAAGCAGCCAAGTTTGATTTTGGACCATCATTCAAATATGACGGACAAGAAGTCACAGATATTATTAAGAGAAGTTTACCTTATTCATTAATATTAGGAGCAGAAGCCATCCTAATTGCATTGGCATTTGGAGTATTACTCGGTGTCATTGCTGCTATACGTCATAATAAATTTGCTGATTATACCGCGATGGTTATCGCCGTCTTAGGTATATCGGTACCAAGCTTTATTATGGCTACAATCTTGCAATATATTTTTGCTATTAAATTACAAGCATTACCGATTGCTAGATTTGAATCATTTGCACATACAATACTTCCAGCTATCGCATTAGCTACGACACCACTTGCATTTATCGCCCGACTGATGCGCTCAAGTATGTTAGAAGTAATGAGTGCTGACTATATTAAAACAGCTAAATCTAAAGGACTAAGTGAGCGTGTCGTCACATATAGGCATGCTTTGAGAAACGCCATGCTTCCAGTCGTTTCATATTTAGGACCTTTAGTCGTATCCGTACTAACTGGGAGCTTCGTCATTGAAAAAATATTCGGTATTCCTGGCTTAGGTAATGAATTTGTCGTCAGTGTAACTAACAGGGATTATACAGTTATTATGGGGACCACCGTCTTCTTTAGCGTTCTTTTATTAGTATCTATTTTAGTCGTTGATCTCATTTATGGTCTCATAGATCCACGAATTAAAGTAACATCGAAGGAGGCTGGAAAATAATGTCTCAAGTACAGTTACGTGACTCCGATTTTGAATCTATCCAAATTGATCAAAAAGAAACAGAAAAAATATCCGGTCAAAGTACATCATATTGGAAAGACGCTTGGCGACGTTTTCGCAAAAACAAACTTGCTTTAGCAGGCGTGATTATTATTATCTTATTAGCCTTTATGGCTCTTTTTGGTGAATCTATTTCGGGTCAAAATTATCGTGATAACGATTTGATGAATGCTAACAAGCCCCCTTCTTCTGAACATTGGTTTGGAACTGACAATCTTGGACGAGATATTTTCGCTCGAACATGGTATGGTGCAAAAATTTCTTTGTTTATCGGTCTTATGGCTTCACTTATTGACCTCGTTATTGGTGTCATATGGGGTGCTGTCGCCGGCTTTTTCGGTGGAAAAATTGATGAATATATGATGCGAATTGCTGATGTCCTTTATAGTGTCCCATATCTATTAGTGGTTATCTTACTGATGGTAATTATGCCGCAAGGGTTGTGGACATTAATTATTGCCATGACGATTACAGGATGGATAAATATGGCGCGAATCGTGCGTGGGCAAGTGATGCAATTACGTTCTGAAGAATATGTCATGGCAGCCAAATCTCTTGGGGCAAGCAATGCTCGTTTATTATTTAAACATTTAGTGCCAAATACGATGGGGCCTATTATCGTCACACTTACCTTAACTATTCCATCCGCTATTTTCACTGAAGCATTTTTAAGTTATCTCGGCTTAGGTGTACCCGCTCCAAAAGCAAGCTGGGGGACAATGTCTTCAGATGCGTTAGCGTCATTTCAATATTATCCATACCAGTTATTCTTTCCAGCGTTTTTTATCTGTTTAACAATGCTGGCATTTAATATTGTCGGTGATGGATTAAGGGATGCACTAGATCCAAAAGAACGGAAATAATGGGAGAGATGCAAAATGAAAAAAATATTAGAAGTTAACGATCTTTCCATATCGTTTGACACATATAATGCAGAAGTTAAAGCTGTCAGAGGGGTTACGTTTCATCTTAATGAAAAGGAAACTTTGGCAATTGTTGGTGAATCTGGATCAGGAAAAAGTGTGACTGCTCAATCTATCATGCAATTAATACCGATGCCACCTGGAAAGTTTGTCGGCGGTTCCATTATTTTTAATGGAGAAGATTTGACTCAAAAATCCGAAAAGCAAATGGAAAATATTCGAGGCAAAGAGATCAGTATGATTTTCCAAGATCCGATGACTTCATTAAATCCAACAATGACCATTGGGAAACAAATTGCAGAAAGTCTTATCAAACATCAAAACATGTCCAAAAAGGCTGCTCATCAACGTGGGGTTGAATTACTCAAGCTTGTCGGAATTCCAAATCCAGATGTTCGAATCAACCAATATCCGCATCAATATTCTGGTGGTATGCGACAACGTGCCATGATTGCAATCGCACTTGCTTGTAATCCAAAAATACTCATCGCTGATGAACCAACAACAGCACTTGATGTGACGATTCAAGCACAGATTCTTGACTTAATGCGTGATTTACAACAGAAAACTGGAACAGCTATCATCATGATTACACACGATCTCGGAGTTGTAGCTAATATTGCTCATCGTGTAGCAGTGATGTATGGTGGAAAAGTCGTTGAAACAGGCACTGTCGATGAAATATTTTACAATCCACGACATCCATATACGTGGGGCTTACTCGGTTCCATGCCAAAACTAGATCAAAATAAAGATGAAGAGCTCCAAGCTATTCCTGGTTCACCACCAGATTTGGCAAACCCACCAAAAGGATGTCCTTTTGTAGCAAGATGTCCATATGCCATGAAGGTATGTAAAGATCATATGCCAGAGTATACGAAGTTATCTGATACACAAAAAACCGCTTGCTGGCTTTTAGATGAACGCGCTCCTAAAGTTGATATACCAGAAACTGCGGTCGTAGGAGGGACAAAAGTTCATGACTCATTCTAAGGAAAAATTACTCGAGGTGAACAATTTAAAAAAACATTTTAAACTAAATCGTCAAGACATTTTAAAAGCCGTTGATGGAGTCACTTTTGATATATATAAAGGTGAAACGTTTGGGCTTGTCGGTGAATCAGGTTGTGGTAAATCGACTGTCGGGAGAACAATTTTACGCTTATACGAAGCAACAGATGGTGAAGTGAAATTTCGTGGAGAAGACGTTCATGCTATTAAATCTAAAAAAAGGTTAAAAAAATTCAATCAAAGTATGCAAATGATTTTCCAAGATCCATATGCTTCTCTTAATCCTAGAATGACTGTAAAAGACATTATTGCTGAAGGTATGGACATTCATCAACTGACAAAAAATAATAAGGAAAGAATAAAACGTGTCAATGCATTATTAGAAACAGTCGGTTTAAATAGTGAGCATGGCAATCGCTATCCACATGAATTTAGTGGTGGTCAGCGTCAACGGATTGGGATTGCCCGGGCTCTCGCTGTAAATCCTGATTTTATCGTAGCTGATGAACCCATTTCTGCTTTAGATGTTTCCATTCAAGCACAAGTTGTCAACTTATTAAAACGTTTACAAAAAGAACACGGACTCACCTATTTATTTATCGCTCATGATTTATCAATGGTTAAACATATTAGTGATCGTGTCGGTGTCATGTATTTAGGTAAAATGGCTGAAATAGCTCCAAGTGATACATTATATAAGGAGCCATTGCATCCATATACAAAAGCATTATTAAGCGCCATTCCGTTACCAGATCCTAAAGTAGAAAGAACAAGGGAGCGAATTATTTTAGAAGGTGACTTGCCTAGCCCAGTAAATCCACCAAGTGGTTGCCGTTTTAGAACGAGATGTCCATTAGCAATGGATATATGTCGTAAAGTTGAGCCACAGTTTAAAGAATATAAAAAAGATCATTGGGTAGCATGTCATTTATATGATGGTAAAAATAATAAATTATCTTGAAGCAGTTGGTTGTCCTAAATAAAGTCATCATAGCTTTTAGGATAACCTTTTTTCCTTTTAAGCTAACATATTGATTTTCAGGTTTATTTATGTTAAATTAACTTTCACTTGATAGACAATAGAAAGTAAGTGATATGTGTGGGAATTGTTATTGTCGAAGTATGCAATGGAAATGCAATGATGTCATTAGATGTTGAAACGATTCTTGAAGAAGAATTCCCTGAAGTTGCCGTACTCATCCATGACTGTTTATCGTTTTGTGGATTATGTCGTGTGAGACCATATGCTATCGTTAATAATAAACGTATCTTTGCTGACACACCTGAACAATGTTTAGTAAAAATAAAACAAGAAATAAAAAAAGAACTTGCTAAATATGAATAAGCGCGTTCTTTTTTGTTATTTCGACAGATTATTTCCGTGGAAATAATCTGTCGTATTTACTCTATTTATGATAAACAATGACATCCATTTCTACTAATACATCTTTCGGTAAACGGCTTACTTCAACGGTTACTCTTGCTGGATATGGTTCCTCTAAATAATGACCATATATTTCATTGACCGTTGCAAAATCATCCATAGAAGATAAATAAATAGTGAACTTAACAGCTTTTGTAAAATCTGTATTTGCCTCTTTTAAGATTGACTTTAGGTTTTCTAAAACTTGTTTCGTTTGAGCCTCAATACCAGATACAACTTCTCCCGTTTTAGGATCAACACCTAATTGTCCTGATACAAAAATAAAATCTCCTGCTTGAATCGCTTGTGAATATGGACCAATAGCAGCAGGTGCATCTTGTGAATGAATTTCTTTCATCATTGACATTCCCTCCTACTCAATAGATACATTCATTATATCATTTTCATATTCTATCGAACAATGACGAACAAAATTCTTTTTTGATGTTATTCACAAGTTCTCTTAATATATTTCACTATCATACTACTATATCTAGAATTTTTATTATTCATATACAAAATATAGAGTTATCCTCCTACTTATCCACCACTTGTGGATAAGTAAGGATGAGTTTTACACAGGAAAGTCATTTAATGCCTAAGTTATCAACAGATTGGGGATAACTTAATTAAAATTGTGCGATAGGAAAAAGTTCTTATTATCCCTACTTTTTCTTAAACCTCAAGCCTGTAAGGACTGTTTCTCATTTTGATTTTCATGTTGGTCTTTTTTAATAACAAACTGTAATATGAGCATCACTACAAAAGCGCCTATACCGATAAAATCAGTTACTGTTTCTGGATAAATCAACATGAGACCGACCAATGCTGAAATAATTCTTTCTATCCAATGTAACTTACGATACCAATAACCAATTAAACCAGATCCAATTGCAATCATACCGATAATAGCTGTAATAATGATCCACAGTACTTCTAAAAATGTCGTATCAATCATTAATAATTGAGGTTGTAAGACAAACATATACGGAATAATATAAGCCGCAATCGCTAATTTCGATGCATTTAGGCCCGTTCGAATAGGCTCTCCACCAGAAATACCAGTCGCTGCAAAAGCTGCTAAAGCAACAGGTGGTGTAATATCAGCTACAATACCGAAGTAAAAAACAAACATATGTGCTGCTAAAATCGGGATTGCAAATTCAAACTGATCATTTAATGCGAGAATAGCTGGTAGAGCAATCGTTGATGTAATAATATAATTAGCTGTAGTTGGTGAGCCCATTCCTAAAATTAATGAAGCAATCATCGTAAAGAACAACGTTAGTAATAGCAGAGCTTGTGGTGATTGTGTAACCGATTCGGCTAAGCCGACTAAACTGTTTCCTAATTTTAGGCCAAGCCCTGTTTTTGTTACAACTCCGACAATAATACCAGCGGAAGCTGTTGCTGCTGCCACTCCAAGAGCTGTTCGTGCTCCAGATGTTAAAGCTAGAATAAATTTTTTCGGTGTAATGCGTGTTTCTTTTAAAAACAAACTTACGATTATCGTTGCTAAAATACCATATAAAGCTGTTCTTTCAATACTGAACCCTCGATATAGAAACCAAATAATTGCTAATATCGGGATTAATAGGTGTATTTTTTTTAATACGTCTTTTTTAGGTGGGATTTCCTCTTCCGGAAGCCCTAATAATCCAAGCTTTTTCGCTTCAAGATGTGTCATAATCCAAATACCTGAGAAATATAATAGAGCCGGTATAAGAGCCGCTTTTGCAATTTCCCAATAGCCAACTCCAGCAAATTCTATCATTAAAAACGCTGCTGCCCCCATAATCGGTGGCATTATTTGTCCACCGGTCGATGAAGCCGCTTCAACAGCACCGGCGAAATTCTTCTTATATCCAAGTCTTTTCATAAGTGGAATCGTATATGATCCTGTTGTAACAGTGTTCGCAACAGAACTTCCTGAAATTGTCCCTTGTAATGCACTTGAAAAAATAGCAACTTTAGCTGGTCCACCAGTGCGTCGTCCAGCAATTGATATAGCTAGATCATTAAAATAATTTCCTACACCTGTTTGCACGAGAAACGCTCCAAAAAGGAGGAATAAGAAAATATAAGTGGATGATACTTGTAATGGCGTCCCTAAAATACCTTCTGTTGTAAAGTACATGGCATGAATTAATTGCTCTAAATTCAAACCACCATGTGCAATAGCTGCAGGCATATATGGTCCGAAATAGGCATAAAGCAAAAAGGCAATCGCGATGATCATAATGGGTAATCCAACTGCACGCCTAGTCGCTTCTAAAACGAGCAAGATGGCCAAACCACCGATGATCATTTGTGCTTCTGTAATGCCACCAAATTGTTGGACAAGTGTTTCATAATAGACTGGCCAATAACCTGTTACAATAATTGCTAAAAGGGCGAGCACATAATCATACCAGGTAACCTTTCTTTTGGGCGCGGACTTACGTGCTGGATATAATAAAAATATCAATACAAGCGCAAATCCTAAATGAATGGTACGTTGTAAATAAGCTGTTAATTGTCCAAATGCACCTGTATATAACTGGAATAATGAGAATCCTAATAAGATAGCAAAAATGATTCCCGCAGTGATTCCTGATAATTGACGTGTTCTTGATTCAGCATCATATTTTTCTAGTAATTCCTCTTGTTCTTTTTCTGAAAGTTTTTGATTATTTTCTGAATCAGTCACTGATCTTCACTCCTTTCAACCGTTCCCATAATGATAGATTTTTAATTTGAAGCGTTAAATATTCCCCAGGTGAAAAATAATCGTTAAAAAATACTTGACGTTCTTTATTCTCTCCCCAAATAAGACGGTGTTTTGATACGGTTTTACCATTTCTTATATGAATACTTGGGAAAACACGCTTCATATTTTTTATATGATATTTTCCATCTTCGTAAACAAACTCTTCTTCACCTTCAGCATTTGATGGCATCCCTATCCCATATGCTTCATAAACGATTTCAAATTGTTGAATGTCATCTTCAGTCGTCACTCGATATTTCTCAATAACATCTGACAAATGAATTGAATGCGTAAAAACAATTTGAAATGTATCATCTTGTTGTAGTGGTAAATATGCAATCAATTTCTTTGTCTGTCCTTGATAAAAAACAAGCGACTTAGAAAATGGAATATGAATTAAACTAATGACCAAAATAATGCTTATAAGCACAATAGAAATGCGCTTTTTCATGTCTTACCACCACGTTCTATTAAAAGAAAGCCAGTGGCTTTAGCAACTGGCCTTCTATCATTTAAGAATATATACTTAAATTAATCAATTAAGCCTTTTTCTTTAAAGTACTTTTCTGCTCCTGGATGCAAATCAATACCAATTCCATCAAGGGCCGTGTCTAATGTAATCGACTCTCCACGATCATGAGCAATTTTATCTGTGTTTTCATATAATGCTTTTGTCATTTCATAAACCGCTTCTTCTGACAAGCTTTCTGTAACAGCAATCATTGCAAGAACAGCAACAGATTCAACATCTTCTTCTAAACCGTATGTTCCTGCTGGGATTGTTTCTGGTGCGTAGTATGGGTATTTCTTAACTAATTCATCTACTTTATCCTTAGCAATTGGAACAATTAATACTTCATTTGTTGCTGATAAACCTTCAACAGAGCCTGTCGGTGTTCCTGCTGTAATAAATGCTGCATCTATTGTACCATCTTGAATGCCGCTCGTTGACTCATCAAAGCTAAGGTTTTGCGCTTTAATATCATCCATTGTCATACCGTGAATTTCCAAAATTTGCTCTGCGTTAACATATGTTCCTGAACCAGGCGCTCCAACAGAAACTTTTTTCCCTTTCATATCTTCAACAGATTTAATACCTGACTCTGGTGTTGTCACAATCTGAATGGTTTCTGGATATAATGATCCCAATGCTAAAACATTATCAACTGGCTCACCATCAAATGCATGAATCCCCTCAACCGCATATGACATAACATCTGTTTGAACGAATGCTAATTGAGCATTTCCCTTTGATAATTCCACCACGTTATCTGCGGAAGCGTTTGATGAAACAGCATCAGGTTGATAATCCGTTTCATCTGAAATGACTTTAGCAATCGCACCACCAAGTGGATAATATGTTCCACCCGTTCCACCTGTTAAGAAGTTCATAAATTTCTCGTCTTTTTTACCACCTTCAGACTCATCTCCACCTGTTTTCCCTTCACCACATGCCACTAAAAAAAGTGACATTGCTAGTAACATCACAATAGAAATGAGAAAATGTCTCTTTTTCAATGATAACTCCCCCTTATTCTTATCAAAAAATATAAGTATAAATAGTGTACATAAAGTTTATTATTCATGTCAAGCGCTTACATTCCCAATTGACAGACTAAACTGATTATAAAATAAGTTATGTTACTGTTTATAAACAATTTTTGAAAAAAATCAATAAGATTAGTCGCTATTAAATCGTATACAATTGAAGCTGCTGTTTCCTCTTTTGTTATTCCTCCAACACCTTGTCCTGCCCAGAGCGATTGATAGTCACGAATTTCTCTTCGTTTTGCTTCCACCAAAAAGGATTGACTCATCATACTAACCCCCTACATTATATTGAAATAATCATATTTATTTTATAAAATTTAACCTATATCGCTCTTGACAATATTACGAAAATTCACTATAGTAGTTATAAATAATTGGTCTTCGTTTAGCACGTTTTATTAAGGTGAGCTATGTTCGTAGGGAGGTCATTGATATGGGTAAGATTAAAATTGCTGCTTTTGGTAGAAAGGAGAGTACCGACCGATTATTATTGTATGCGAAAGATAATGATCACATTGAAATTGTCCCTATTGTGTATCATTATGTGAATGACATAGCCAATTTGATTGATCACGTTATTCACTACGACGTGTATTTATTTACAGAAGCGTTTCCATATCGATTCATCGAACATATTGTAAAAGACAAAAGATTACCAGCTGTTACTGTTGCCTATGATGAATACATGCTATTAACAGCGTTGTTTCATTTGTTACAAGAAGGTAGGAAAGCATTAACACGGCTGTCAATCGATGCTGTCAGCCGATTACAAGTAAAAAAAGTACTTAGAGACTTAAACATTCAATCGCAAGATATTTATTCCATCGACTATGGCGAGTCATCCCCTGTTGATGTCAACCGAATCGTATCTTTCCATCAAGAACTATGGAATGAGGGAAAAATAGATTATGTCTTGACAACGGTTTACGATGTTGCGGAACGTTTAAATGAACTTAATATTCCAAACAAACGTATTCCTGTTCCAATGATTAATATGATAGAAGCGATTGACCGTTGTATTTCTTTAGTGCAACTCAATCAACAAACGAATGGACAAATTGTAGCTGGTTATTTTCGTGTGAAGCAAAAATCAACACTTCCAAAACAGCGTACACCATATGACAATTTGCAAACGATTCTCGAGAACTTCGCTAAGCAAACACATGCATCACTCGTACGAATTAACGAGAGCGAGTATGTGATGTTTGGCACAGAGGGCATTTTACAATATATAAAAAGGCATTTCCGTCATTTCCCTTTACTCGAAGATTTAAAGCAACATGTAGCCATGTCTATCGATATCGGATTTGGCTTAGGGTTAAATGCTAAACAAGCTGAAACACACGCCAGAATAGCACTTGATTCATGTAAACAATCGCCAAAAACATGCTGTTATTTAGTTAATGAACAACAAGAAACGATTGGACCAATTGGAGTTAAAAAACATGTCGATACGGCGAAACTCTATCAAGCACTCATTCATAAAGCAAGGCTTAATAATGAAACGTCTTATCATTTTATTGATTTTATAACACTTAGAAATAATGAACCATTCTCCTCACATGATGTAGCTGATTATTATCAAGTGACAAAGCGCAGTGCAGAACGAACGATTAATAAGTTGCTATCTGGAAACGTTATTAAAATTGTTGGTGAAGAAAAGCCTTATACACGAGGAAGACCGAGAAAATTATACAAAGTAGAATGATTCAAACTTATATGATTGACAATTTATATATGGAACATAAATCTATTAAAAAAGGAGTCAGTTATATTCTCAACTGAACTCCTCTTTTATTCGCTATATTTTACCGTGTCGCATATGTTATTTCCATGACCATTAAACCTTTAATATTTCCCGAATATCATCCTCGCTCAAACTAGACAACATCTTCTCGCCTGGCTTAATGATTTGGTCGATTAATTCACGCTTTTTTTGTTGCAATTCGTAAATCTTTTCTTCAATGGTGCCTTCTGCAATTAAACGAATCACTTGGACGATATTTTTTTGGCCAAAACGGTGGGCTCGTCCTGTCGCTTGATCTTCGACAGCAGGGTTCCACCATAAATCATATAAAATAACGGTATCTGCACCTGTTAAGTTTAAGCCCGTACCACCAGCTTTTAATGAGATAAGGAAAACATCCCTCTCACCTTGATTAAAGCGTTCACTCATATGAACGCGCTCTTTAGATGGTGTTTCCCCATGTAAATAGAAATACTCAATACCTTCCTGTTCTAAACACTTAGCAATTATTTCATGCATACTCGTAAATTGTGAGAAAATCAGCATACGCTTGCCATTATCTAAAGCATGGTGAATCGTCTCCATCAATTGGATAAGCTTTCCAGACTGCCCCTTATAATTCTCAATAAAAAGCGCTGGATGACAACATAACTGGCGTAATCTTGTGAGTCCAGCTAATATTTTCATACGGTTTTTTTGAAAACTATTATTTTTAAAGGATTGCGCTGTTTCCTGTTGTAATTGTTTCAAATAGGCAACATACAATTCTTTCTGTTCACGTGTCAGTTCTGATACATAAACAGACTCGATTTTTTCAGGTAGTTCTTTTAAAACATCTGCTTTTAATCGACGTAAAATAAATGGTTTCGTTAATGTGATGATCTTATCGTGATCTAGTTGGCGGAAGGTCTTACGATTTGGCATAAGCCCCGGTAAAACGACTTGAAAGATGGCCCATAACTCATCAATAGAATTTTCAATCGGTGTACCGCTTAAAGCAAATTTACGAGTAGCTACAACTTCGCGAACTGCTTTAGATGTTTTCGTTGCATAGTTTTTAATATATTGAGCTTCATCTAGAATCATCGTTTGAAACGTTCGCTTACGATAATAAGCAATATCTTGTCTTAATGTCGCATAAGATGTAATCCATACATCGATCTCATCTGCTTTTTCAATCCGTTCATGTCGCTCCTCTGGTGTTCCTGTTAACACGATAGTTGATAATGTCGGGGCAAATTTCTCAAACTCATTTTTCCAGTTATAAACGACAGATGACGGAACAACAATTAAATGCGGTAACTTGCTCGGTTCTGAGGCGATATAGGCTATACTTTGTAATGTCTTTCCTAATCCCATATCATCTGCTAATATACCCCCGAAGTGATATTCACTGAGTGACTTAAACCATTGATAACCAGTCATTTGGTAGTTTCTTAATTCTGCCTGTAAGTTATCTGGTAACTCATACACTTGTTCTTCTGGCGCCTTAAGATGTTGTAATAACTTCCTAAAAGACGTATCATATGATTTTTCTGTTTCAATTAATTGATCAATTTGCATCCCACGGTAAGCGGGCATTGTCATTCGACCTGCTTTTATATCAGCATGTTTTAAATTAAGATCAGTAAAAAAACGGTTAATCGATGATATCTCTTCACCTTCTAGTGAAAGCATCTCCCCTGAAGGCATTCGATAATAACGTTTTTTCTCAATAACTGCTTTTAATATATGGTCGATTTCTTCTTCATCAATGCCGTCCATTTCAAAACCGATTTCTAATAAGTTCGTTTCAGAATCGATGCGAATCGATGTATGTGGTCTTACCCGCTCTTCAAACATCATGTTTCGTAAATGTGACGTTAGAAACAATTCGACATAATCATCAAGAATCGGTAACATATGATATAAAAATTCGTACAATGTCTCCTCATCAGGTTCAATATATAAAAACTTTCCGTTAAAATGAAAGTTAACATGTTCAATTAATGCCATGATCTTTCGTTCTCGTTCAACATCTCGAATAATAATGACATCTTTAACCTTTGCGTTTGGATTAAAAGGATCTATTACTTCTGAACCATAATGAT
Source organism: Cerasibacillus quisquiliarum (assembly GCF_014202495.1). Lineage (GTDB taxonomy): Bacteria > Bacillota > Bacilli > Bacillales > Amphibacillaceae > Cerasibacillus > Cerasibacillus quisquiliarum. Next base: position 79,780 of record NZ_JACHHA010000004.1, read on the forward strand.
ATGTTAAATCACCTGTTATGATTCCGTCCTGCATATCTAAATAAAGTTTAGCAACGAGTGGAAATTGAACGATCTCTGATGCCACATCTTCTGATACATGAACATGTCCTACTCTTTTTAATGATGGGATGACTTCCGAAATAAATTGATCGGCTTGTTCCTTAGCAATAGGAAGCTCTTTCATTTCTTGTACACTAAATAATTGTTCAATAATGGGTTGCTGTTCAGCATTTAAGAAGTATAAATTCCCTTCTTCCATTAACAAATGATACGTTGGTAAATAGTCAATTTGTGATGTATCTTCAAGTTGTAATATTAGATGGTCAGCGTCATTTTTTACTAATTGGTATTCAAATGGAAGTTGACTATCTTTTACTTCGATACGCTCTAATACAGTATGGTTCTTTTTCAACCGAAAGTCACGTTCGCTAAGAGATGTCAATAATTGCTTGGCGATTAGAGGTAAAATCGTCACATATCGTTTTCTATCGAACGCATTTGTTTCATAGTAATAAGTGTCTCGTGACATTTCCATACTTTCAATCATCTGATGAATCATCTTTACAATATTTAAATCCTTTTCTAGGACATAATGTTGCTCTGGAGAGTATGTAAATGTTTTTGTAAATGGATAGCTTTGATTACTGAGAATCGCTTTAAAGAAGTCTTTCACATCTTTCACTACAAATGTACGCTCTGGTCCCACTTTCAGCTCTAAAAGTAATCGTTTATCATACCTACGATGTAAAAAGTATTCAAAACGGAGTGGCACTTTATTTTGTAGCACCTCAACTGGGCTTTCAGTTTGTTGTGTCGCTGATATAGAACGCATAAAATCCTCTGTCACTTTATAGCGAAAAGATGGGATTTCCTTAACATCTGATAAAGACTCTTTATTTTGAATCGCTAGTAAGACAGCCGCCACATGTTTACATGGTCCATACGTTGCATACGCAGGGCATGAACAATGTGTGCTTATTTTATTTTTCTCAATTTGACTTGTGTCAATCTCAACGAAATAATCATCGTTTTTCCCACATACATTAGCTGACCATGTATGGAAATTAATATCAAAGGATAAATTTTCAACTCTGTCATGATTGTAATAATCTAAACCACGTTTATAAACATAGGAAGGAAAGAGTTGTCGAATATTTATGTCGCCCACTTTATTCAATCGAAAGGGACCTCCCTTTTTAAGGTTGTTCATGTCTATGTTTAAGCGTAACATAGATGGTCGTTAATTTTTAGCTTTTTTCCACGTGAGAAATAAAATAATCATATAATAAAATATCGCAATCATAACCGATCCAGCTGCCGCTAAGTAAATCACATGATAATTGAATAAATAGGCCATCTGTCCGAAAACAATTGCCCCTACGCCTACCCCTAAATCAAAGGAAGAGAAAAACGTCGCATTTGCCATTCCTTTACGGTTAGGTGCAGCTTCTTCTACTGCCCACGCCTGAAGTGCTGGTTGAACACTACCAAAGCCGAACCCATAAATCATAGCGGCTAATAACAATGTCAATGTATTCGGTAACCAGGAAAGTAATAATAAAGCGATAAAAATAAGAATAGCCCCTGGTAAAAAGACGTAAATATGACCTTTCAAATCGTAAATTCTTCCAGCAACGACTCGGGAAAGCATCAAGAATAAGGCATACATTAGAAAATAACCCTCAATTCCTGATACGCCTTTCTGTGCAGCGTAAAGCGGAAGAAAAGAAGCAATCCCGCCAAAAGAAATCGTAATAAAAAATAATAAAATAGATGGATTAAGCGCTGTTTTTTCAAAAACATCAAATTTAAACGAGCTTGATGTGTCCCTTGTTACTGGTTCCACCTTTTTATAACGAATTTTTGTAGCGAGAAGTAATGCAATCACTCCTGTTATCGCTGTTATTAAAAATAATTGTTTAAATGAAATAACGCCTACTAATGTAAGTCCGAGTGATGGTCCAAGAGCCAAGGCAAGATTGCCTGACAAACCGAAATATCCCATTCCTTCTCCACGTCTCTTAGGTGGAATTAAATCGGTAGCAATCGTTCCTGTCGCTGTCGAAGTAAAACCAAAGCCAACTCCTTGGATAAGACGAAAGATGATTAATAAGGCTATACTCGCAATCCAAGCGAAAGAGGCTAATGATATCGTAAAAATCATTAAACCAAATAAATAAACAAACCGTCTCCCTTTTGTTTCTAAGGCATGGCCTGCATAAGGTCTAATAACTAAAGAAGAAAACGTAAAAATACCTACAATAATACCTATCATTTGATCACTTCCACCTAGTTCTTTAACGAACAAGGGGATGGTCGGTAATGTCATTTGAAATCCAATAAAGACAAAAAAATTAGCGATACAAATTAAAATAAAATCCCGCGTCCAAATTTTTTCAGACGCCGGAATAGATTCTGCTTTAGACGAGAAACTCATGTGTTTATCCCTTCTTTCGCTACTCGAAATATATTCTATTATACATGAGTTTAGTACTAAATTGAATTGTTCTGTTTATGATTAAATCAAACGATTGTTTCAGAAGAAGCAGATACAAATGATACTTATTTACAAAAATCCGAACAAAAAACGCATCATATCATTTAGTTATATAATCCCTTTTTAGCAGATAACAGTGATCCTTTTCATGTTCAGCTAGAAGGTAACGGTATCTTGTCATCACTAAAATAATATTCGGCTTTCAGTTGAGCTTAGCATGTTTGTCCGAGCCGTTATTTTTATTCCTTTTTAATAACACCACAAGCGATTCGGTCCCCTGCATTCCCTGCTGGTTGCGAGTAATAATCATCTGCTTCAGAGTGGATGACGAGTGACGTTCCCCCATCTTGAAGCAATGAATTTTCCTTACCCATCTCTAATGTGACCATCTTTGCTACGATTTCAACTTGAATCGTGCCATCTTCTTTCACTTCAATATTCGGTAGATCACCTGCGTGGGGACCTTCTGGGTGATCAAATCCATGCTTCTTATTTGTCGGATTGAAGTGAGGACCAGCTGACTCAAAGGTTGGCTTTTCACACATACCTTTCTCATGAATATGAAAGCCATGTAACCCTGGAGGTAAATGACTTGCTTGTAACGAAATAAGCACACCATCTTCTACTTGACTTAATGATGCTTCACCAATTTTTTCACCTTCTGTATTTTGCATCGTTACTTTTACATGTGCTTTCTTTCCGCCTTCATCTGTTGGAACGACTGTTTCCACATCTTTTTCATGTTGATGACCATCTCTTTCTTTCTCTGTATTCATCTGACAGCCGACCATGATTCCTGAAAGAAAAAGAAGAGTCAAAACCGTTATCAGCTTTTTTCTATACAAATGAATCCCTCCATTCTACTATCCTCTTTATTGTTAACAGATATGGAGCAGAATAAACGTAGTTAGATCATCCAAGAAAACGAACTTTCTTTAAACTTATTTTTAAAAAAATGATCAATAAGGAAACTTTTAATAGATCTTTACGTATTACATGTTAATGAGGAACGTTTTATGAAAATATGTATAGCCCGTGTGATGCTAAAGTAATCGAAGTTGAAAGCACGTTACCCGATTTCATTCCACGTGAAGCTACGAAGAAGGACCCTTTGGGAAACTATGTTGGACTATCATGTAAAAATGATAACGATACAATTGTATACCTTGCATATCTTAGTAAAAATAGTGTTCTTGTATAAGTCGGCGCCGATATCAAACGGGTGACAAAATTGGGAAATCGGTAACTATGGAAATTCAACTAAACCCCATTTACATATCCATGCTGAAAAAGATGAAAAAGGTGTACTCCTTCATTTTAATGGTGAGTTCCTATATCGTATTGATTTAGTTAATGAAAGCAAATAAGAAAGGGTGTTAAGATGGAAACGATATTATCCGTTCAAGGCTTAGAAAAATCATTTAAAGACAAACAAGTATTAAAAAGCATTTCTTTTGAAGTGAAACAGGGCGAGATTATGGCCATACTCGGACCTAATGGTGCCGGAAAATCTACAACCATCCGCAATATTATGGGCATTATTTACCCTGATCGAGGGGAAGTTATTTTCCATCAGTATAAAGATATTCCACGTCACAAAATTGGCTATTTACCTGAAGAACGTGGACTTTATAAAAATGTTAAAGTGATGGATATGCTCCTCTACTTAGCTGACTTAAAGGACTATCCACTAAAAAAAGCCAAAGAACGTGCACTTGCCTACTTAGAAAAATTCGATTTAAAAGGAAAAGAAAATGTTAATTTAGAAGAGTTATCAAAAGGAATGAATCAGAAAGTCCAATTCATTTCTTCGATTCTGCATGAACCTGAATTATTAATTTTAGATGAACCGTTTTCTGGATTGGACCCTGTCAGCCAGGATGTTTTCAAAGATGAAATTCGCCATTTAGCTGATCAAGGGACAGCCATATTATTATCATCACATCAAATGAACTTAGTAGAAGAAATCTGTGATCGACTCTTCATGATTCAACAAGGAGAAAAAGTGATTTACGGCTCATTAGATGATGTGAAAACAGAGTATGCGAATTTCAAATGTACCATTCGGGGTCATAATGACTTAACTGTTCTAAAGCAACTTCCACAAGTACAAAGGATTGACCATCAACCCGACCGAGCAGTTTTATATTTGGATCATGATGTCACTCCTACGCTATGGCTGAAAAACTTACCAGTTGAGTTGCATATTCAAGAACTATCGATCGATAGAATCTCGCTCCATGAGATCTTTGTCGATATCGCAAATAGTAATCAATCAAACGAAAAGGTAGGTGAACAACATGCGTAACGCTATAAAAGTCGCTCGCTGGGAAATGAGACGAAATTTAAAAAATAAAACGTATTTAATTGGCCTTTTTATGACGCCTGCACTTATTTTATTATTCGGATTTTTAGGATCGTTAATGGGTGAGGACGCTGAGAATGGTTCAAGCACAACCGTATTTATCAATGATGAAGTTGGTGTCTACGATGCTCTTAAAGAAACGATTCATACCGTGGAATTAGATTGGGACATTCAACAGACGGAGCTCTCTCAAGATGAGGTGAATGAAGCATTAGAGGATACCGAAGATACGGCATATATTTTTATCAATCAGGAGGCTTTAAGCGAAGGGATTGTTCCTGTTTTCACAAGTGATGCCATTTATGATTTATTCTCAACAGAGTTAATGGTTTTAGAAACACCTCTAAAATCAATCCAAATGAGTAAGCTCGGTTTAACAGAAGAACAACTCACTAAAGCAACGACACCTATTGTATTTTCTGAGGAAGTAGCTGGAGAAAATACAGAAGCGGTAGATGGCAAAGGTGCCACACTTGAAGAAGATCCATTTAAGAAGGCCGTGCCAGGCATTTTTGCAGGAATCATACTCTTTTCTATCGTGATTGCTGGTATGTATATTTTTCAAAGCGCTTCTCAAGAAAAGAAAGATAAAATTGCAGAAATTATTTTATCATCGGTGACACCTGGCGAGCTTATGCAAGGTAAGATTATCGGTTATTTCGTCTTAGGTCTGCTGCAAGCTGTCGTCTTATTAGCTTTTGCCATTCCTGTTGCTTTATGGAAAACGGATATTCCAATTATTGAATACTTACTCGTACCAGAAACATTATTACTCGTACTCATTGCGATTATTGGTTACTTACTGTTTGCTGCTCTCTATGTTGGGATTGGCGCAACGATGGCTGATGTTTCGACTGCGGGAAATTTTCAAGGTTTAGTTTTAATGTTACCTTTTTTACCGTTCATTTTTGCAACATCCGTTTTTATGAATCCAACTGGCATGATCGCTAAAATCGGCACATATTTTCCATTCACCTCTCCGGGAGTGCTTCTTATGCGCTTAACCGTTATGGAAGAATGGCCATGGGGTGAAATCGCGATTGCACTTGTCATCTTAGTTGTTAGCACCATTATCATGATGAAGTTAGCTGGAAAGATATTCAAAGTTGGTATTTTAATGTATGGAAAAAATGCTTCCCTTAAAGAAATGTGGAAATGGCTGCGCGCTTAATAAAATAGCTTAGCTTAAGCGTCATGTCGATGTTCGTTCATCAACTCGACATGACGCTTTTTTGTTTGACTAATCATCCATTTTTCAAATCAAACACACAGCTCCACACTCACGAAGATAAATGAAGTTACACATAAACAACCGCATGAGAACGAACATTGTCTATTCGGCCCCATGCGGTCTCACTTTATAAAAATTATTCTTCACTCTATCATAACTTCTATGCTTGCGATGTTCTGAAAGTGAGCATCGCAAGCATTACCGCACTCAAACCACTGATAAGCTTACCAACAATCATCGCGAAAACCATCTCTCTTTCAACACCTGCAACAAACCCTAAGTGACTCCCGAGTACGAAAGCCGCACTTACAGTAAATGCAACGTTTATTACTTTTCCTTTAGGTTCCATGTCTTTTAAAATCGCTAACATCGGAATGCTATGAGCTAAGGACGCGACAAGTCCTGCTGTCGCCGTCGGATCAATACTTAACATATTCCCCAGTTTCGTTAATGGTTTTTTTAAAGCCTTTTGGATAAAAGTAACCATTGGAAAAGCACCTGCTAAGAAAATAACGATTTGCCCAACTATTTGAATACCTTCGCTTAATGGTGTCATATTCGGAATGATGACAATACCTGTTAACGTTTCGACGATCGCTACCGTTAATCCGAGAATCGCTACCACTTCTACCACTTTGCCAAACAGTGTAAACGCTGTGATCATTTTATCCGCATGTTTCCATAAACCATAGCCAATGACGAAAGAGAACAACAAGATAGGTATTAAATTAATGATAATCATTTGAATACTTAAACCACCGACGATGCCGCCTATTAGACTACCTATTGGGACAGTGATCATACCGATTAATATTCCTTTGGCGAAATATGGATGGTCCTTCTTTTCAATCATTCCTAATGCGACCGGAATAGTAAAAACGACAGTCGCTCCCATCGTCGTTCCTAAAAACACCCACGAGAAAACTTCCGCTTCTGGCGTTAAAGCCATTTCTTTCGCAAGGGCATATCCTCCCATATCAATTGCTAAAATGGTATTCGCAAATGTCGCTGGATCAGCACCAATTAAGCCATATACAGGTGTAATAAGTGGCGTCAAGAAATGAGCAATGACCGGCGCAAGAGAAATAATCCCGACCATGGCTAATGTTAATGGACCCATTGCTTTAAATCCTTCTGTAAACTGTTCACCTAGCCCCCATCTATTGCCGCGTATTTTATCGATAGCACCTATGATTAAGAAAAAGACAACGATATAAACAATGATGTCATTGATTCCCATATTTCTTTCTCCCATTCCTTTATAAATAAAACAGTCTCATTAAAAATAACGGTATCTACGCTTCTTTTCAACCTATTTTTAAAAATAATAGGTATATCTATTTTTCTTTTGTTCATACTAGTTTGCAAGATTATGAGTTTCATAGGAGGTTAAAAAAACAATGGGGAATATACGAGTCGTTATATTTATGACAATCATTTTTGTCTTCATTTTTATCTTTATGCCAACTGTTAAAGTACAAGCAGAATCAGGAGAAGTATATCAAGTGAAATCAACTCAATTAAATATGCGGACTCAACCATCAGGAGATGCGGAAATAGTAGGGCAACTTGGGTTTGGTAGCGAATTAATGATCTTTGAAGAAGTCAATGGTTGGGTGAAGACATTTTTCAATGGACAGCCTGTATGGGTCGCACGTCAGTTTATTGAGCGAAATGAGACAGATATACAACAAGAGAAAAGCAAAACCGATAAACAATCAAAAATAGACAACGAAGAACGTAATCAAGAAACAGAAAGGGTCGAACATAACGTCACTGACTTTATACCTGAGCGAAAAGCGACTGATATTCAGGTTGTTAAGCCACGTCCTGTACAACTTTCTAAAGATACACTAACAACAGAGACATCATTAGATAAGCTTCATATTGTCATTGATGCTGGTCACGGTGGAGAAGATGTTGGTGCCGTGCATCATAACATACGCGAAAAAGATTTAACATTACAGATGGCACAACAAGTTGCAAATCATTTAGAAAATGCTGGGGCAAATGTCACGCTAACTAGAAACAATGACTATTTCCTTAGCTTAGAAAACCGCGTTCATGTTGCAGAACAAAGAGAAGCAGATGCTTTTATTAGTCTTCATTTTGATGCCTATACTGATACACATGTAAAAGGCTTAAGTACGTATTATACAGATCGTCAATCTGAAAAACTTGCTCACACTATTCAAATGTATTTAATTAATCAGACAGGAATGAATGACCGAGGTGTCAAACAGGCTCAGTTCTACGTGTTAAGAGAAAACAAGCAAAAAGCTATTTTAATAGAATTAGGTTTTTTAACGAATCCTGATGATTTTCGCTTCATCCAAACGAACGACTATAAAGAAAAAGTTGCCGAAGCAATCTTTCAAGGACTTCATCAACACTTTTACGCCCATTAAGCGCTCTTCTTTCATATGAACACATATTCAAGTATAGTTAAGTTAGCACTTACTATGAAAGGAAGCCCTATTAATGAAAGCAGTCTATAGTGATGTTATTCAATTTAGAGGGTCACATTATGATTTTGGTTATTGGCAAGGTAAAAAACTTAGCGATTCCTTCATTTTACCGAACCGTCGTAAACAATGGGAGAAACAATATAAACGCCATTTTATCGTTGATGTCAATCAAGTCAAACAAGCCTTAGTAACATTTGCACCCGAAATTTGGGCAGAGATTCAAGGGTTAGCTGATGGACTTCATTATGATATAGAAACCGCCATACGAGAATTTGGTGGCTATTATCTAGAATATGGACAAAGCGGTTGCTCCGTTTTTACAAGTTCTGATTATATGATGCGCAATTACGATAATGCACCTGCTTCTTATGAAGGCCGGTTCGTACTTTTTCAACCGACAGATGGCGGGTATGCGACGATTGGACCTTCAATGCAAATCACTGGGCGAACAGATGGTATGAACGAAAAAGGTCTGGCAATGGGCTATAACTTTACAAACCGCATCGGGTCTAACGATGGATTTGTTTGTAATATGATTGGGCGCATTATTTTGCAAACATGCGCGACGATCGAAGAAGCCGTGACACTATTAAAAAACATTCCCCATCGGCATGCTTTTAGTTATATTATGCTTGACCAGAGTGGAGACAGTGTAATCGTCGAGGCATCTTCACGACAAGTGAAAGCTCGGAAAGGACATATATGTACGAATCATTTTGAACAGCTTCGTGAGGAAAATCGCTATCGTTTAGATGATTCCTTAAAACGAGAAAAAGCGCTGAAAAAAGGACAAGTCCATGTAACAGATTCTTACTCTGCCTTTCGCTTACTCAATCATTCAGAGCATGGTGTCTACTCAAATAAATATGGGGCATGGGCTGGTACATTACATACGGCTGGGTATTTCCCTAAAGATATGTCTGTATGGTTTGCACTCGGTGGTGATCGAAAACCAGTCATTCTTCCTTTCAACGACTGGTTAGAAGGTCACGACTTTCCTATCAAACAAATCAAAGGTAAAATTGATTCAAAAGAACTGTTTGTCAATATGGTAGAAATCGATTAGATTTGCCATTACAAAGTAGATGCTGCAACAAGGGAAAGGTCAAATTAATTTAAAGAATACTGAATGAATAAATAATACGAGGTCGGGAAAAAACCTCTGAAAGATGAAAAAGCTATTTTTATTCACTTTTTCCTTATGTCCCACTTCTCCTCATGATAATGACAGTACGTGAATGATCAATAGAGCGAGCTGGGGTTTGTTTATATAGTGAAGAGACACTACAAACTATTGTCGAGTATTATCGCTATCGTTTGAGCTTTTGGATGAAATCATGTGGAGTAGAGAAAGCTACTCTGCATGGATTCGAAGATTTATGCGTAACCATGCGGAGTGGAGCGAGCTACTCTGCATGGATTCAAAGATTTGTGCGTAACCATGCAGGGTGGAGCGAGCTACTCTGCATGGTTTTGAAGATTTATGCGTAACCATGCGGAGTGGAGCGAGCTACTCTGCATGGATTCGAAGATTTATGCGTAACCATGCGGAGTGGAACTATCTACTCTGCATGGTTTTGAAGATTTATGCGTAACCATCCGGAGTGGAACTAACTACTCTGCATGGATTCTAGATGTTGAACCAGTTTTTGGATTCCTGAAGACTAATTTGTCATTCTCTCGATTTTCCGTCAGTGGAAAATAGAAATTAGAAAATGAATGAGCATTTGCATTAATGGCAGTAAACTTAAGAAAGTATACAGGCAAAATACAAAATAGTAATCATAACAATCCGAAACAAAAAAGAAATTGCGGAAACAACATGGAAATGTTTCCGCAATTTTTCTCATTAAAAACTGGCTTTGTCCCAGCTCCACTTTTTTTATTTACAGATCGTCAAAACCGTTTAAATCACTTGTTTTTGTATATTGACGTGATTTCTGTTCAAAGAAATCTGTTTTCGTTCCGTCAAAGTTATCAACATACGCACGAATCCATTTCATTGGATTGTTCACGTATTCTGGATAAATTTCACTTAATCCCATCATCCGGAGCATTTTATTCGCACGATACTTGACATAGCCTGCCATTTCTTCTAAATCAATACCTTTTATATCTTTCAAGACATATTCTGACCATTCGGTTTCTAATTCTACTGAAGTACGGAACTGGTCATAAACCCACTCAATAAACTCAGGATTATTGAGTTCAGGATTTTCTGCGAGTGTTGCACGGAATAATTCAGAAATAAATCGACCATGTTCTAATTCATCACGATTAATATAACTAATCATTGTTGATGTTCCGACCATCTTATTACTACGTGCTAAATTATAGAAAAACGCAAAACCAGAATAGAAGAATAGTCCTTCTAAAAGTGCCGTATAAACCATTGTTTTTAAAATATTTTCGATTGTCGGCTCTTTAGCGAAATTATTATAATGTTCCATAATGCGCGCGTTCCGCTTTAAAAGTACTGGGTCTTTTCGACCGAAATTAAATGATTTATTCTGCTCATCAAGCGATACGACTGAAGATAGAACATATGAATAACTTTCATTATGAACCGCTTCTTGTTGTGCAATAACAGCCATAATAGATTGTACAGACGGATCTGTTGCATATAATGAAATTAATAATGCAATTCGCGTCTGAGGCCCATCTAATGTTGACAGTAAGCCAATAATTTTTAAATAAGCATCTTGCTCTGCTTCTGATAAAGTTGGGAACTGTTTCACATCACTTCCCATATTCACTTCATCGGCTTGCCAGTAATTACCTACTAAACGTTTATACATTTTGTACCAATGTGGATAAGCAATATCATTCCAGTTTAAAATCCCACTTGATTTTCCACCGAATAAACCTGTTGATTTATTTGGAAAACGTGGTTCTAATGTTTTCGCCTTCTCAAGCAAGACTTTTGACATCATGTAAAACTCCTTCCACCCATTGTTCAACTAATGCTTCTTGTGATCCTCTTGGGGATTGTTCAATCTTCAAACCTTCCCATTTACTATTGTAAAACTTCGCTAATCGATCAACTGCTCTACAAAACAAATCATCGCCACCGAACTGTGTGTCGCCGGAGCCAAAGACGGCCACATTATCTGGCTTATAACCCACTTCTAACACAAAATCTTTCATTTCATCTGGTGTGCTGCCGACATCCCATGTAAATGTGCCGAAAAAGAAGTAATCATAGCGAGATGGATCGATTGGGGGATCTATCCCAATCGAATGCATCTCCACTTCCATACCGTCTGCAACTAATTTGTCAGCAATAATTTCAGCAATTTCTTCTGTGTTCCCGCTGTACGATAGATATGCAATGAGAGCTCTCATGAATGACACCACTCACATTCCTCAATATCTGTTGATGTTGAACGAACGTAATATGTTGTTTTTAACCCTTGCTTCCACGCACGTAAATGCAAGTCTAAAAGAACTGAGGCACGAATCGTATTTGGTACATAGAAGTTAAAGGAAATACCTTGGTCAATATGTTTCTGGCGTGCCGCATTTTGTTTTACAGACCAACGCTGATCCACAATATATGCTGAACGACGATAGATATCATATGTTTCTGGTGTTAAGTCGGGTGCCGTGTTAGGGATCTTATAGTCTTTCTTCTCCTCATAATAGAATGGCTTAAATACAGGATCAATACTTGCAGTAGAGTTCGCAATGATTGATGTTGAAGAGTTTGGTGCAACAGCCATTAAGTAACCATTACGAATGCCATGCTCCTTAACTTCTTCTTTTAACTTCGTCCATTTTTCATCCGAATAACCGCGCATCTCAAAATATTCACCCGTACTCCAACGACTACCCTCAAATGAAGGATAATGTCCTTTTTCCTTACTTAATTCCATACTTGCTTGGATTGTTAAGTAAGATATTTTCTCGTAAAGCTCATCCGCAAATTGAACGGCTTCTTCCGTTTCCCATTTAATACCTTTTAAAGCTAAGAGATGGTGCCAGCCGAATGTACCAAGACCAATGGCACGGTACTTTTGATTTGTTAATGTTGTTTGTTTGATTGGTAGTGTATTTATATCGATGACATTATCTAACATACGTACTTGTATACGAATCAATCGTTCTAGTACATTATCTGGAACAGCTTTTCCTAAATTAATAGAACTTAAGTTACAAACGACATAATCACCTGTTTTATATTTTTTTACAATGATATCTTCATCTTCTACATATTCTTCAATAAATTGTGTTGGTGATTGGTTTTGAGTGATTTCAGTACATAAGTTAGAGCAATAAATCATACCCTTATGTGGATTGTTGTTTAGACGGTTTACTTCATCTCGATAAAACATAAACGGTGTTCCCGTTTCTAACTGAGAAATCATAATCCGTTTCATAATATCGATTGCTGGTACCTTTTTCTTACGAAGATTTTCATTATTAATACATTCTTTATATCTTCTACGCCACTCACCGTCGCCTTTTTTCTCATCATAAAAGTCTTCAAGTGAGTAACCCATTACTTGTCGAACTTCATGTGGATCAAATAAGTACCAGTCACCACGTTTCTCCACTTGCTCCATAAATAAGTCTGGAATACAAATGCCTGTGAATATATCATGGGCGCGCATTCTTTCGTCCCCATTGTTTAATTTCAAATCTAAAAACGGTTCAATATCGATATGCCAAGCATCTAAGTATACGGCAATGGCACCTTTTCGCGTCCCTAATTGGTCAACACTAACAGCAGTATTATTCAACTGTTTAATCCACGGTACAACACCACTAGACATACCTTTAAAGCCTTTAATTGAACTGCCACGTCCGCGAACCTTCCCCATATAGACACCAATTCCGCCACCATTTTTTGATAGTTTAGCAACATCTGTATTCACGTCATAGATGGATTGCAAACTATCATCAACCGTATCAATAAAGCAACTTGATAGTTGTCCATGTGTTTTACCAGAATTATTCATCGTCGGTGTCGCAACTGTCATGTAAAGATTACTTAATGCCCAATAGGCTTCTTCAACAAGTGCTGTTCGTTTGTCTTTCGGTTCATCTTGCATAAGATGCATCGCAATGATCATCCAACGTTCTTGCGGTAATTCAAAAATATTTTTATCATGGTCTGTCGCAAGATAACGCGTTGCTAGTGTATATATTGACAGATATGTAAATAGTCGATCTCGTTCAGGCTTAATATGTTCACCGAAATGAGAAATCTCTTCTTTTGAATATTTCTCTAATAATGCTGGTGTATAAATGCCTTTATCAACTAAGGTTTGAATCAATTCATAAAAATCCCCATAGCGTAATTCGGCATCATAGCCACGATTTTCAGCTGCTTTTCGATATAAATCATATAAATATATCCGTGCAGCAAGATATGTCCAATCCGTATTGACTTCATCAATGTTTTCAAGCGCATTTTTAATTAATGTGTCTGCGATAAAGCTCGGTGTTGATTCCTCTGTAATGGTACGAAATGACTTCTCAAGATATTTTTCCGTATTAACATTTAATCCTTCTTGCGCTTGACTAACCCAATTTCTAACGAGTGACTCGTGTTTTTGAAGCGTTTGTGTCATGAATAAGATCCTCCCTTTATTTAGGAATAGTTGTAGAAAATTGATATTTATTATCTGTTTTTAGCTAATTTTGCACTAAAAAATCGCCCACTTCTTTCAAATTATGAAAGCTTTGTTACTAATTTGTGAAGTGAAACGTTTGACATGTCTTATTGGTACGATTTGTTTGTATTATGCATTGTAAAATGGTATATTTGATTTTGTTGCTCTCCAACATTCCTACCTTTTATAGTTCATTTCCTTTTTTCATATTTACCATTAATATATTAACAATACCATATATAGTGTCTTGATGATTTGAATCATCAAGATGTTGTGTATTTAGCTTATCATAATTCATGATTGATGTCTAGCGTTTTTTGATAAACCTATTAACACTCTAGTTAAATATGTCTTACACTTTATTAGTAACATCTGCCCTATCATTATTATTAAAACAGCCTATATCGACAAATTTTGATATTGGAATCGCTCTAAGCGACTAAAAAAATCTATAGCGAAATGATAAAAAAGTTTCTCAGCTGGTAGCAACTCTCTTTCAGCTGGTGTAATCATACCAACCGTTCGCCTTACATTTGGATTTTTAAGATCAACGATTGCGATTCCTTTTGGCATATCATTTGCAATCGTTATTTCTGGAATTAATGAGATTCCTAAACCAGCAGATACAAGTCCTTTAATCGTATCAATGTCTTGCCCTTCAAATGATACTTCTGGTTTAAATCCGAGTTGTTTACATGCATCGGTTACCATTTTTCGTAGAACATAACCTTCAGGATATAAAACAAATACATCTTTCCTTAATTGATCTAATGAGACTGCTTTTTCATTTGCTAATGGGTGGGCTTCAGGCAGTAAAGCAACGATTTTTTCTTGAAATAAAATCGTTCCCTTTATGCGTTCTTTCTTTGTTGGAACGGGTCCTAATAAAGCCAAATTAATCTCCCCTAGTACTAGACGCTTTTCCAATTCATTGTGGGAAGCCTGGTTCAACTGAAATTTAATATGTGGATATTTTTTGCGAAAGGCCGAAATTAATGTCGGAAGAATTAAAGAAGCCAAACTACTCGTAAAACCAATATGAATCATCCCTCGCTCTGGATCTGTATGTTCCTTAACAACACGTTTCGCATAATGAATGGCATGCACAGCACGCTCCGCATGTTCTAAGAAAACCTCTCCGACACGGGTCAAGCGAACATTACGACCATCACGAATAAATAGATCAACTTCTAATTCTGCTTCTAAATTTGCTATTTGTCGGCTAATAGCTGATTGAGCAACATGTAACGCTTCAGCAGCTTCTGTCATATGTTCACGCTTAGCAACTTCTATAAAATAAATTAATTGTCTTAATTCCATTACTTATCACCTTTTTTCACATCATCATCTCTTTATTCTTCTATTATCTCATATCGGCATTGATCTCATCTATTATTAATATTGATTAGATGAATGGTTTTCGCTAAAATGGTAATAGGATAAGTATGTGAAAAAATGATCATATTAAGAAATATCAACTATTTTACTACTCACATATCGAACGAATACGTCTTAGTCACGCCGTAAAGAGAAATACATTGTCATGATGACAAACTTAAAGGAAGGTGTCCTATGACATTAACAAATAGACCGAAGTTATCGATGCATAAAGTAGAAGAACTCGTTAATAACTATATGAATCGCGTGTTTCAGCAAATGGTTAGTCGCGATCCATACGAAAAAGAGTTCCATCAAGCTGTAAGGGATTTATTCGTTTCCATTAGACCTGTTCTGATGAAAAATACGGATTACATCAAATATAATATACTAGAGCGCCTCGTTGAACCTGAACGTTTAATTACATTTAGTGTTCCTTGGATGGATGATAAGGGAGTCGTTCATGTAAATCGTGGATATCGTGTCCAAACAAACAGTGCAATCGGTCCGTACAAAGGCGGTTTACGATTTCATCCATCTGTTAATACAAGTATTATTAAATTTCTCGGCTTTGAGCAAACGTTTAAAAACGCTTTAACAAGTCAACCAATTGGAGGGGGAAAAGGTGGGGCAGATTTCGATCCAAAAGGAAAATCCGACGCTGAAATCATGCGTTTCTGTCAAAGTTATATGACAGAACTCCATAAATATATCGGACCTGATATTGATGTGCCAGCCGGTGATATTGGTGTAGGTCCACGTGAAATCGGGTATTTATTCGGTCAATACAAAAGATTACGTGGGAAGTATGAAGCTGGTGTTTTAACTGGTAAAGGGCTTCATTATGGTGGAAGCATCGGACGAAAAGAAGCAACTGGCTACGGTGTCATATATTTCGTACAAGAAATGCTAAAAGACCTCGGAGAAACATTAAAAGATAAAACAGTCGTCGTATCTGGATCAGGGAATGTCGCGATTCACACGATGGAAAAAGCGATCGAATTGGGAGCCCATGTCGTTGCTTGTAGTGATTCCAATGGATACATTTATGATGAAAATGGGATTGACCTTGCAACAGTTAAGCGATTAAAAGAAGTTGAAAGACGTCGAATTAAGGACTATCTTGACGAACATCCACACGCTACTTATAAAGAAAAATGTACAGATATTTGGAAAATACCTTGTGATATCGCACTTCCATGTGCAACACAAAATGAAATTGACGAAAAAGAGGCAAAACGACTCGTCGAGAATAAAGTAATGCTCGTAGCAGAAGGTGCTAATATGCCCTCTACAACAGAGGCAATCGGCGTGTTTCTCTATCACAATATTCCATTTGCACCTGCGAAAGCGGTTAATGCTGGTGGTGTTGCCGTTTCTGCCTTAGAGATGGCGCAAAATAGCTCTCGTGTCACTTGGTCTTTTGAGCAAGTTGACAACATGTTGAAAGAAATTATGAAAAATATTTATCACGACAGTGTTACAGCTGCTAAAGATTACCATAAACCAGGAAACTTAATGGTCGGAGCAAATATTGCTGGCTTTACTCGAGTAGCTGATACAATGATTGATTTAGGTGTCATTTAATATATTCCCCTTCTGTATTGTAACAGAAGGGTTTTTTATACTCAAAAAACGTTGTTCACTAGGAATAACTAGTTAAATCATGTACGATAACGGTAATAAGGAGTGATATAAATGAATGAGACTGTTCATTTAATCATGGAAAGTAAACATACTGTTGTCTTCACAGGCGCGGGCATGTCAACAGAGAGCGGGTTACCAGATTTCCGCTCAGCTAAAGATGGATTATGGAAAAAATTTAATCCAGATGAATTGGCCAATGTGCATGCATTAGAGCATAATCGCGATGAATTCATCAATTTTTATCGTTACCGTTTGCAAGCGATTCAATCGTACAAACCACATGAAGGACACGACATTTTAGCCGATTGGGAAAAACAAAGTCTCATCAAAGGGATTATTACACAAAATGTTGATGGCTTTCACCATGATGCAGGAAGTAAACATGTTATGGAACTCCATGGCACATTCCGCTCCTTCCATTGTCATTCATGTGAAAAGCCTTTTCAACCCCAACAGTTTTTTGATGGAATGGATGAATGCGATACATGTGGCGGTACCATTCGACCTGGGATTGTATTATTTGGAGAAGCCTTACCACAAGATGTTTTTATGAAAGCTGAGGACGAAACGATGCAAGCAGATTTATTTATCGTCTTTGGCTCTTCATTAACGGTAAGCCCTGCTAATATGTTTCCGATACTCGCCAAAGAAAACGGAGCTAAACTAGTCATTGTTAATCGTGATGCAACACCACTTGATTCCATGGCCGATCACATCATCCGTGACCGTTCGATTAAGCAAACACTACAGGAATGGGATGAATTGATTAAAGGGTAACACTTTTGAAGAAAGCTAAAGATTAGCAGCAGTATCATAACCAAAGAAGCCGGAACAAAATAAACTGACGATCCCTTATCAAGTAGACAGGTGAAATGATAAAAACGACTTGAATGGTTTTAGCTCTGTATTCAAGAGAGTTAAAACCGTTTAATCATATGTAAGTCAGTGGTGCTAATTGAAGTTAACTCGCATTGAAGGGTTCAACGTTATATAAACCGGCGATGTTTGTTCAGGTTAGGCCACATTGAAGGGTTCAATCGTATATAAGTCGATGATTTTAGTTGGAGTTATATCATTTTGGACCACTCAAAGATATAAAAATCTGTGCTTTGAGCCGTAATGATCACACCTATAAAAAGAAATCCACCCTTTTTAAAAAAAGTGGATTAATATTTTTAGTGATTGCTAGATCATTTATCTTTTTAAAAAAATTACAACGTCTACTCCAAATACTGCTTTCTCTCCAGTGAAAAACAGATAATGTACCAATCTATAATAATCAGTATTCAATGCTAGTTATGCCCTAGTTTCTTGGCTATGACTCATTTTGTTCTAATTGAACATCGTCACTTCTTTTATAATACCACGCAAGAAAATGTTTTGCTGAGGAAATGGGGATCTCTTCCATTTCCTCATAGTTGATAGGATTTGTTCGGTTCACTATACCAATTGTCGTTAAGTTTAACTTCCTCTGCAAATATGACTGGGCCACTTCTACTTCAATCACCTTTTTTCGATTGGTTATATATAAAGATGACCAGAGGCCCCCTTTTTTAAATTGAACAAACTCGTCTTGAATGAGAAAGCGTGCGTTTTTATAACGAAAATATCGCATCATATAAGTCAAAATAAATAAAACAATCGATAAGTACCAGAACGACGGTTTCCACCAAAATAAAACGACTGAAAAAACAAGCCATACCCACGGCACGCGTAAAAACTTCATATATAGAGCCTGTTTCGGTAAGTGATTCATTTGATGTGACAATTTAAATGCTGGAAATAATTCCTCCATCAAACTATATGCCCGCTCTGTCGGAAGAAAAGGATATAAAGAGTTAATCTCAGCAGATTCTTCCCCCTCTTCACTTGTAGCACTAACAAGTTTAACCTCTGTTAAGCGAAGCCATTTTTTGATTGGATTTTGTACGAATTCGATTGCTTGTACATTATCTTTTCGAATCGATAATGTCCGTTCATTTAACGTCCCACGCTTAATATAAATTCGCTCATCATCAGAAGCGATTTCAAATTTACCATATTTTAAAAATGTACGTACTAAACCGAAGCCAATAGCGATGACAATAAAAATGAATATCGTCAATGCAATCGTATACCATGAGCTCATTATAAATTGATAAATATGGTTAAGAGTTCCTTCTAAATCAAATAAATCTTCTATCTTTTCAAAAGCCGCTACCAGTATAGGAATAATCGCTAAGAAACTAAGCGATAGAAAAGATGCCTTAATTAAATCTTTACGCGTTGGGCGGAAATGAATCATCCGTTTTGGCACTGTTGTCCCAATGATTTCCGCTTCATTCGTTTGTTCAATCTGGTCATTTCGTTCATGTTGACGGAATGCGAGAATACGGTCTTCGATGCATTCTTTTTCTTCCCATTTGACGGCTTCTATTTTCAAAGCAGCTTCATCTCCAGAAACACTTGTTACAAGCGTTACCGATGTTACATGGAAAGGCTTAAAATAAACAGGCGTTTTCGTCTGAATATTTTGCACCTGTTCAATTGGAACCGTATGATTTTTCTTTTTAAAAACACCTCTTGAAATATGAATGGCATCTTCTTTTATGCTGTAAGTTGTTTTTAGCCAACTTATGACAATGCCGAATAATCGTATAATGACATAAGCGATAAAAATAACTTTAAGATAAGGAATGAAACGACTATCAGGATTGGCAATAACAAATACAAAAAGTGCAGGAATAAAAACGTCTTTTATGAGTTCTATAAAATTATCTAACATTTTCAGTGGGTGCATGCGTTTCTGTTTAACTTCCATCTCCATTATGATTCCACTTCCTTAATTTTGGCGTGATCCGCAATTTGGTTACGAAGTTTAAAGGCTTCTTCTTCGGGAAGTGCAGGAATTTCATGGAATGATCGCATCGTACCTATCTTAATTGTATAAAGATTGTACTTTCGAAGAATCGGACCTTGCTCTGCACTGACATACTGTACTTTTGTCATAGGAATGACATGATGTTTTCGCGTTAATACACCATGTGTTAAGCGCACATACTCCTCATCTATCCCATAACGCCAGTATTTATATAATAGAGGGGGTTCAATGAAAATAGACCATCCCCCAGAAATGACTGTCAATCCACTTAACACCCAAAGGACAACAATAATCCAGTGATACCAAGTAAAATGATAACCTGCCCAAATCAGTCCAGCTAAAATAGATAAAAAGATGAGATGACCAATAAAGTTACTGATTTTCCAAACGTCAACGGCTTGTTTGGAAATTCGATTTGTTGGTTCATGAATTGAAAACATAGGTACCACTCCTGTTAAAAAAATCTACATTATTTGCTACGATTAACATAGTAAAAAAGTTTCGTTCAGACAAAAAAAGAGTATGTTTCTACATACCCTAGTTTAATTCATAAAATATATATAGCTTATAAATGTAATGAGATATATCAAAAAACTAGCCAAAGCTCCTTTTAAGAAGTTACTTAAATGCAAGCTTTTAGAAAGTCCATGTTTAATAAAATGCCCAGTGAACAAGACCATGGCAGAACCTAATGAAAGAACGATTACAATTATTAAAAACTTCTCCATCCTTATTTCCTTTCTTTAACACTTTTATAGCTAACAGTATTTTACCATAAGCTGATAACTCCTTCCAAAGTCGGATGATTATTCGGTCTCCCTAATGGTTTATTGTACAAAAAAAGCAAACGAAGTACAGACGACGAATCTTTTTTCCTAAGCTATCATACATATAGTAGGGTGATTGAAAAAAAGGAGGAGTATCATGTTAATCGAGTATGAATTATTTAAATGTATAGCACATGAACGGATTAAAAAACTGAAAAACGAAACCTATAAAAAAAAGCACCCAAAACAAAAACAACTTAAAATTAAATCAAAGCTTAAGCATTATGATTATGAAGAAGAACGTCTTCGGTTCGCTCATAAATATTAATTCATAATAAAATCCGGTCATCTGAACGACAGACCTATACTTGACACAAAACAAGGCAATTCCTTAAAATAAGAGAACATAAAGAATCGTATTCATATACCCCCATTCATCATATCAAACAATCGAAAGGGGACGTGTCAGATGACTTGGGAATTATTTTTATCAGAACAACATTTAAAAAAGCTAGGCATTGCCATTACTATATTCTTATTGTTTCTTCTGTTACGAAAAATCTTTGCTAAATATATTTATACTTTCCTATTACGTATCAGTAAAAAAGCCCCGAACGATTTTTTCTCATATCTATTCGAATCATTTAAAAAACCGCTACAGTGGTTGTTTATCACCATTGGATTATATATCGCCGTTCGATATTATCCATACTTAAATCATCAAAGTGATAGCTTTGTTAAGCTGCTACGTGCATCAATCATCGCACTGATTGGTTGGGGTTTTTTCAATTTATCTTCTGGGTCACATCATCTCTTTCGAAAAATCAATGAAACAACAACGATACAGATTGATGATATTTTAATTCCATTTTTATCACGCATTTTGCAATTTATTGTCGTTGCCCTAACCATTAGTGTCATTTTACAAGAGCTTGATTATAAAATAGATGGTTTTATTGCTGGACTCGGTCTCGGTGGATTAGCGATATCACTAGCGGCTAAAGAAGCATTAGCCAATCTTTTTGGAGGTATCGTATTAATCACTGAGAAACCATTTACAATTGGAGATTGGGTTATGACACCAAGTGTTGAAGGAACAGTCGAAGATATCTCCTTTCGCAGTACAAAAATACGTACCTTTTCACAAGCAATTGTCACGGTTCCAAACGCGACATTAGCGAATGAGCCGATTACGAATTGGAGTAAAATGGGCAAACGGCAAATTAAATTTACAATTCGCGTGACGTATGATAACCCGGCTTCAAAAATTAAACATATTGTCCAGCGAATTGAACAGTTATTAAAATCGAACCCAGATATTCATCCAGAAACCATTCTCGTTTCTGCTGATACTTACCAGGAAGATGGAATTGATATATTTCTATATTTCTTTACAAAAACAACAGATTGGGAAGCATACCTAAATATCCGCCAACAAATTAATCTAGATATTTTAGAAATAATTGATGACGAAGAAGTGACAATTGCCATTCCAAGCCGAAGATTATTAATGGACGATAAGGAATTCGAATCACTTAAAGATAAACGATAAAAATAAACATAAAACACTTCAATGCGATGTCTCATATGAATGAATCATCTTGAGAACATCGCATTTCTTATTTTTAGTTGGTTACTCAATAAATCTCCTATAAGTAGATAGCTTTATCAGTTGAATTTTTTCTCTTACAGTCGGTAAAAACATAACGACCGATTGCATATCTCCACCCAAACCCTTTCTCTTTACACCTATAAAAACAGATAAGAGCTTAAGTCCCTGTTGATTATTGCGTTTTTTATAAATAATGGTAAAATTTAAATAAAGTGAGTTTAGGAAGGGGTATCTAAATGCAAAAGGTTAAAAATCGTTGGCTCATTGCTGCGGCTGCACTTGGTATCCATATGTCAATCGGCTCTGCTTATGCATGGAGTGTTTTTACAAATCCACTAGCAACTCAATATAACTGGGAGACGACGCAAATTTCACTTATTTTTAGTATCGCTATTTTTTTCCTAGGTACGTCTGCTGCATTTATGGGAAGGTTCGTCGAAAAACACGGGCCTAGACGATCTGGGATGTTAGCAGCGTTATTTT
Source organism: Cerasibacillus quisquiliarum (assembly GCF_014202495.1). GTDB lineage: Bacteria > Bacillota > Bacilli > Bacillales > Amphibacillaceae > Cerasibacillus > Cerasibacillus quisquiliarum. Next base: position 102,705 of record NZ_JACHHA010000004.1, read on the forward strand.
TTGGACTGGGGGTCGCTGGATCAGGCTTAGCTACATTATTGGAATCATTATATCTTTTATATTTTTTCTACGGAATAATTGGTGGAATTGGTTTAGGAATAGGCTATATTGCGCCCGTATCAACACTTGTTAAGTGGTTTCCTGACAGACGTGGTCTAGCTACTGGACTAGCAATTATGGGCTTTGGATTCGCTTCACTTATTAGTGGTCCAGCAAGCGAATATTTAATAACAAAAGTTGGCATACCACATACATTTTTTATTCTCGGGTCAATTTATTTTATTATTATGACGCTATCTGCTCTCTATTTAGCACCACCACCAAAGGATTGGCAACCTAAAGGCTTCATCCAAGCGAAAGAAACTAACAAACTCAAGATAAAACAAGACTTGGCTCAGCTAACTGCTCAAGAAGCGATAAAAACGCGACGCTTCTGGATGCTTTGGTTTATGCTTTTTATCAATATTACATGTGGGATTGCTATTATATCTGTCGCATCACCAATGGCTCAAGAAATTACCGGTATGACTGCATTAGCTGCTGCTACAATGGTCGGTGTTATGGGACTTTTTAACGGGGCGGGTAGAATTTTCTGGGCCTTTCTTTCCGATTATATTGGTAGACCAAATGTATACACAGTCTTTTTCGTTATTCAAGTGATTGCCTTTCTACTCATACCGTTCACAAGTCAGCCTATTTTATTTCAAATATTAACTTTTGTTATTATGACATGTTATGGAGGCGGTTTTTCTTCAATCCCTGCTTATATTGGTGATATTTTTGGAACGAAACAACTTGGAGCAATTCACGGTTATATTTTAACCGCTTGGGCAATGGCAGGTATAGTTGGTCCACTGTTACTGTCATTCATCTACGATACGTCGAATAGTTATAATGTCACAATGCTTATATTTGCCATTCTCTTTTCACTGGCGTTAATTATCTCATTATGGATTCGTATTGATTTGAAAAAACTGCAAAAGAAACAGCAAAAATCAAGCCCTAATGTTTCTTTCTCGAAGCAATTGTAGTATTATTCTAAATAATAGACCTTATCTTTATAATATCTTTAATTGGAGGGGTTAACATGGGAAAGACAAAACATACAGGACCAATGAAGCTTCCTAAAAAACCTGATCCAAGTCTTTGGGTGAGCAAAGTGCCGTTCGGTTTAGGTAAAATAAAACCGCATCATGTGCGTGATACGTTAAAAGTTATTTGGGAAAATAAAGGTAATCTCCCATATGCCACGCGTATTTTAACACAAGGGGTTTGTGATGGGTGTGCACTTGGTGTTTCTGGACTGAAGGATCAAACATTAAAAGGGCCACATCTCTGTACGACAAGACTCAATGTCCTTCGTTTAAATACGATGGGACCAATGAAGGAAGATATCATTCATAAAGATATCGACGACCTTCGTCAATTATCAAGTACCGAATTACGAAAGCTCGGTCGCATACCGTACCCACTTATTCGTCGAGCAGGCGAACGCCGTTTTAAGCGGATTTCTTGGGATGAAGCGTTGGATACCATTTCCAATAAAATGAAAGCGCTTAACCCAAAGCAATACGCGTTCTATTTAACGTCGCGTGGGATTACGAATGAAGTATATTACACCGCCGCGAAAGTCGCACGCTTTCTAGGTACAAATAATATTGACAATGCATCACGTATTTGCCACTCACCATCAAAAACAGCATTAAATCGTTCACTTGGAATTGGCGCATCAAGCTGTAATTATAAAGACTGGATTGGTACAGATGTCCTCCTATTCTGGGGCTCTGTAGCCGCTAATAACCAACCTGTTTCGACAAAGTATATGTATGCTGCAAAACGCAAAGGAACAAAAATCATTATCATTAACCCTTATTATGAGCCATCAATGGAAAAATATTGGATTCCTTCCGTTGCTGAATCAGCTTTATTCGGGACAAAAATTGCTGATGATATATATCAAGTAAATATCGGTGGTGATATCGCCTTTATGCACGGTATTATGAAACATTGGTTTTTAATGGAGAAAGAGAAAAAAGGCTCTGCTATCAATCATGACTTCGTTCAAAAGCATGTTAATCATTATGACGCATTACGTGAGAAAGTCATGAGCTATGATTGGGAAACACTTGAAAAATCTTCTGGTCTATCCCGAAAACGAATGAAAGAATTAGCAGAACTACTCGCTCATGCCAAATCAGCTGTCTTCGTCTGGTCCATGGGATTAACACAACATCGTTTTGGCACGGACAATATTTCACAAGTGGCTAATCTTGCCCTGCTGAGAGGTTTTATAGGACGAGAACATTGTGGTCTAATGCCAATCCGTGGCCATTCGGGTGTGCAAGGCTCGGGAGAAATGGGAGCCGACCCATTCGTCCTTCCAGGTGGAAATATGGATGAAGAAAACCGTAAACGAGTTGAAAAAGTATGGGGGTTTAAGATTCCGAAATGGCAAGGTGATATCGTTGGTGTCACATTAGAAAATGCCTTACTTCCTGAAGATCATGAGCGAAAATTAAAGCTATATTATTTATCTGGTGGAAACTTTTTAGAAACGATGCCTGATCCTGAATTTGTAGAAAAATGTTTATCCCAAGTCGATATCCGTGTACATCAAGATATTATTTTTAACACTTCAACATTTGTAGATGCGAAAGAAGCAGTCATTGTACTTCCAGCTATGACACGCTATGAACAACCTGGAGGAGGAACATCAACTTCTACTGAAAGAATGGTCTATTTTTCTCCTGAAATTAAAGGACCTCGCATTGAAGAAGCACGATGCGAGTGGGAAATTTACGTTGATTTGGCTAAACGTGTAAAACCAGAGTTAGCTCATTTAATAGATTTTACAGATGCCGAACAAATACGTGAAGAAATTGCTAAAGCAGCACCTAACTATGATGGTATTCAACACTTGAAGAATAAGGGTGATGTATTTCAGTGGGGCGGTGCATGGCTATGTGAAGATGGTGTGTGCCCAACACCAGATGGAAAAGGTAATTTAATACCTGTTGAAATTCCGGAACTAAGAAAGCCCGCGGGACATTTTTATGTAACAACGCGTCGAGGCAAGCAGTTTAATTCAATGATTTATGGTGAAACAGATCCCTTTAATGATGCAGATCGCTATGATGTATTAATCAATGAAAACGATGCTAAGGAACTCGATATTTCAAATGGAGAGGCCATCGTTGTTTACAACAAACTCGGGTCGTTTACAGGACATGCCAAATTTGCCCCGATAAAAACGGGAAATATCGGGCTCCATTGGCCAGAAGGTAACGTTTTAATTGAAAAAGGTGTTTATGAGACGTTCGCGGGAATTCCAGAATATCAAGCACCAGCCATTGTAGAAAAAGCTGAAACATATTACGCACAGAAAGATACGAAATATGTTGAAAAGCGTGTTGCCGAACTTGAAACGGAACCAAGTTAGTATATGGAGGGGGAGAAATTGCGCATCACTCACGACGGTTGGGAAATCATACGCTATGAAGAGAACACCCCAATTCGTAAACAAGATACATTAGCAGTAGAGTTACCTCTTACGATTCAATTAAATGGCCATGAGTTTGCCACCATGGTGTGTTCTCCTAGCGATTTGGCTGATTTAGTTTGTGGATTTTTGGCATCTGAAGGTATTATATACACGTTAGATGAGCTTCAAGAGCTATCTATTGATATAGAACGTGGATTTGCCTATGTCACATTAAATCGCACGATTGATCCTAAAAAATACGATCAGTCAAAGCGATTTATCGGATCATGTTGTGGGAAAAGTCGACAGTTTTACTTTAAAAGTGATGTTCGAACAGCCAAAACAATTAGACATGCATTAACCATTACCCCTTCAGCATGTTATCATTTGATGAACGAGATGCAAGCCATGTCTAATATATTTCACCAAACAGGAAACATGCACAATGCTGCTTTATGTACAGTTGATAAGATCTTGTTTATGCGCCATGATATCGGGCGTCATAATGCTCTTGACAAAATATACGGAAGTATCATACGTAATCGATTAAGTGTTCGTGATAAGGTCATAGTCTTTAGCGGGAGGGTCTCCTCAGAAGTCCTACTAAAAATATCCAAAATAGGCGTTGGCATCTTGCTATCAAAATCGGCACCAACAGATTTAGCGATTAAATTAGCAAATGATTTAGGTATTACAGTAGCAGGTTTTATTCGCGGAGAAAAAATGAATGTCTATTCTCATTCCAAAAGAATTGTTAATGATTAAATCGTTCTATTCATCTCATTATTAATATAGCAGGGAAAGTTCCACTTCCCTGCTTGTATATTTGATGCAAATTTAGATCGTTCCATTGGATGTCAACGCCTCTACTAATATCATTGTTAGCTATGTGGACGTCTTTTATTAATTTGTTTGCTGCGAAGCTGACCGCAGGCTGCATCAATGTCAGCACCATTTTCCCAACGTATACCACATGGAATACCTTCTCTTTTCAATGTTTCATAAAAAGCTTGAATCGTCTCCGAATGGCTCCGCTGATATTCACTATGTTCATCGACTGTATTGTATGGAATGAGATTGACATACGCTAAGTGACGATGATCTTTTAATAGCTCAGCAAGCTGTAACGCCTCTTCTTCTCGATCATTTATATCTCTAAGCATAATATATTCATACGTAATCCGACGATTCGTCTTATCCAAATAATATTGCACTGCATCCATTAATTTTTCAATTGGAAAAGCACGATTAATTTTCATAATCCGTGTTCTTAGATCATTATTCGGTGCATGAAGCGAAATAGCTAAATTCACTTGAGAATTTAAATCTGCAAACTGATAAATTTTATGAGCTAAACCACTCGTTGATACGGTAATATGACGTGCTCCTATCGACAATCCCTTTCGGTCATTTACAACCGTTAAGAAATTAACCAAGTTATCAAAGTTATCAAACGGTTCACCAATCCCCATAACAACAATATGGCTAACACGTTCGTTTTTTCCTTGTTGATCAAGATGGGCTTGAACTTTCATAATCTGTCCGACAATCTCACCAGCAGTCAAGTCACGGCTCTTTCTTAACAAACCACTCGCACAAAAAGAACAGCCAATATTACAACCGACTTGTGTCGTTACACAAACCGATAAACCGTAGTTAAACCGCATTAAGACCGTCTCAATTAAATTGCCATCTGCCAACTTAAATAAAAATTTAATTGTTCCGTCTTTCGACTCTTGCCTTAGTTGTTCTTCAAGAATTTCTATCGTGAAATGTTCTTCTAATAGGGCTATACATTCTTTATTGACGTTATGCATCTCGGAAAAATGTTTCACACGCTTTTTATAAAGCCAATCCCATACTTGTTGAGCGCGAAACTTCTTCTCCCCATGTTCAACGAGCCATTCTTGTAATTGTTCATATGTGAAACCATAAATGGACTGTTTCATTATTTGAAAAAACCTCTTTTCTCATATTCACTGCAAAAACGTATACCATCTATCTATAGTATCAAAATATCATTTGAACGCAAATTAAACATTTAACAAAAATCAAGAAGTTTGTCTTGTATTTGTGTATTCTGCATAATAAAGACAATAGGTTTTTTTAGGAGGATATTTCATTGATAGCTAAACGATTTAAACATATTCCACTATCCATCCTTGATCTAGCCCCTATTAAGGAAGGTTCAACTGCTAGAGATGCCTTATTAGAAACCGTTGATTTAGCTCAACATGCTGACAAATGGGGCTTTAAGCGATATTGGTTGGCAGAACATCATAACATGCCTGGCATTGCTAGCTCAGCAACATCTGTTCTAATTGCCCATGTTGCAGAGAAAACGAAGCATTTGCGCGTCGGTGCTGGTGGCATTATGCTACCCAACCACGCCGCACTTGTCATTGCTGAACAATTCGGCACGCTTGAATCACTTTTTCCTGGAAGAATTGATCTTGGTCTAGGAAGAGCACCGGGAACTGACCAAATGACAGCCTATGCTTTAAGACGTGATTTAAAGCAACGTGTCGAAGAATTTCCTGATCAGGTAGAAGAATTAGAAGCATATTTTACTGGTACAGGAATCGTGCGTGCCTTTCCAGGTGAAGGTTTAGATATTCCAATTTGGTTACTCGGCTCAAGTGGATTTAGTGCCAGACTAGCAGCAGAAAAAGGACTTCCTTTCTCATTTGCAAGTCATTTTTCACCTAACAATACAATCCCAGCACTTAATATTTATCGTGATTTATTTAAGCCATCAGAACAGTTAGCAAAACCGTATGCAATGCTTGGCATAAATGTTATTGCCGCAGATTCTGATGAAGAAGCTCAATTTCTTGCCACGTCTTCAGAACAACAGTTTTTAAGTTTACGCCGCGGTCGACCGACAACGCTTAAACCACCTGTGTCTAACTTAGAAGAAATGTGTACACCTTCTGAATGGATAGCTGTTAAAAACAGCTTAACATCTGGCTCAACAATCGTTGGTAGTCCAGAGACGGTTAAGCGTGGATTAGAAAACTTTATAGAAAAAACAAATGCAGACGAGCTCATTATTCATACACAAATTTTTGATCATAAAGCACGACTTCGCTCCTATGAAATTATTGCTGAGTTCATGGAGGCATAGGAAATAGAAGTCATAGAAATCAATGAGGCGGAGAAAACAAATACATGTTTCTCCGCCTTTTTTATTTATTGGCTTTTATTAGGAAAGAGCTTTTAGTCCGACAACACCTGTAATAATGAGAACTAAACTCGCTACACGAGACCAACTTTTTGAATCACCAAAGAATAGCATATTAATAATAACTGCCCCTGCAGTTCCTAGCCCCATAAAGACAGCATAAGCGATACTGACAGGCAAGTATTTAAATGAAAGATAAATAAGGGCAAATGATAACCCTAATCCGCCGAAATAAATGAGTGCATTTTTTAAATTACGTCTTTGACTAAATACATTCAATCCCCAAACACCTACCAATTCCGCAGTAGCTGCTAGTAATACGTATACCCAACCCATTATTGCTCAACTCCTTCAACTTGCGCTGCCTGTTCATGAATCTCTTTCTTTTCCGCTTTATCATCAGCAAGCTTCAATCCGATTACCCCGATAATAATGAGAACGATGAAGAAAATCTTAGCCAAACTAATATGTTCACCAAATAAATACACATCCATTAAAAATGTCCCTATCGTTCCAACTCCTGCAAATACTGCGTAAACCGTTCCGCCTGGTAATCCTTCCACTGCTCGAGCTAAGAAATGTAAATCAAGGAATATAAATGAAATAATAAATATCCAATGCCACCATTCAGAAGCAACATTGAATCCAAAGATCCATACTAATTCAAAAAAACTCGTTAAAGCGACATAAACCCAATATTTCGCTTTACTCTCTCTTTTTACTACCATCATTGCTCTCTCCTTTTGTTGCAATTTTTGACTGATTATCAGTCATTTTATAAATAAAAAATACGCCTGGTAATCCCAAGCATCTTTATCATACTTCATTTAATAATCAATCACTTCAAGTGATGCTTAATCGTTTACTGCGTTATTCCTAAAGCATGTTCTACAAAATGGAGTAATTCCTGCTTTTTTAAACTGGCTGCATTTTGATCACCATGTGAGTATAAGTAAGTTTGTTCAGCTGCCGATTCAATAAGACCAATTAATAGGACAGCAGTTTGATCGGGATGTATCGACTGACGAATGACACCGTCTTTAACCGCTTTTTCTAAAAAATCACTCATCCATTCGTAATACGGAGCATAAATAGCTTCCCATTCCTGTAAATATTCCGTAGATGCAAGACCTGCATAAATGAGTGCAAAAATATCACGGTAATCTTTCGTTATTTTAAAAACAACATGAATAACTTGTCTCAGTTGTTCCGAAAAAGATGCCGCTTGATCGATATGTTCTTTTACTTCTTCCAGTATTTTTTCAACCATCACTTCCGCAATAGATGGCATAACTGCTAATTTAGATGAAAAGTATAAATAAAATGTTCCTTGTGCTACCCCTGCTCGCTTCACTATATCCGATACTTTTGTTTTATCAATACCCTTTTCCGAAAAAACTTCAATTGCCGAATAAACAATACGCCCTTTTTTATCCGTCATACCTGTCTCCCCCTCACAAGCATCTGCCATCATAAAAGTGACTGACAGTCATTCATTATACTAGAAAGATTTAATAAAAGCAAATGAAAATAGATGAAAACTCATAGAGAGCATTCGTACATTTACTTTTGATAAAAGTACGAATGATTAACATCTATTCTCGTATTGCCATTACAATTATTTCGTTATAAAGTATCCGTAAGGGGAATAACGATTAAGCATGCTAATCGCGGCGGGAAGATGTAGTTACTTCTAAAGTAATTTTGTTAACACTACCCGCCACGGTAATAACAACTCAATTTATGTTTAATGTAAATGTTTCTAACAAAAATCCTTTCATCGGATACTGTCTTTTACGAATCTTAATCCTTCATTTTTTTGGCCACATGAATGACACGTCGTGCTTGATGTTTGACAGCGGCCTCAACATTTTTTTGCATTTCGCCATGTTGATTAACAGTTACACTTACTCCATAAGGATTTCCACCTGCTTGTGCAATAGCCGGATCTGTATAACCCGGTGCAGCTATAATGGCACCCCAATGCATCATCACCGTGTAGAAAGATAGTATTGTAGCTTCTTGACCACCATTTTCGTTTTGCGCAGATGTCATGACACTCACTACTTTATTCATTGTCTGACCTTTTGCCCAAAGTCCACCTTGCTCATCAATAAATTGCTTCATCTGTGATGACATAACGCCAAAACGAGTTGGTGTACTGAATATAATGGCATCTGCCCAGACAATATCTTCTGATGTTGCCTCTTTTATATCTGCTGTTTTCTTCATATGATCTTGCCATGCGGGATTTGAACGAATCGCTTCTTCAGGAGCTAACTCTTTTACCTTAACCACCCTTACTTCAGCACCCTCTTCTAATGCAGCTTCCTGAGCCCATTTCACCATCTGATAATTTGTTCCTGTCGAACTATAATAAATACATGCTAATTTAACTTGACTCATTCATATCACTTTCCCTTTTAGAATATCTTTTCTTATGTCATGTTTCCCTATTCTCGCTCACTTATGCAATATAACCTTTTAATGTGACGAGCTGTTGTCACTACTTACAAAGATTTTCATAAGAATGACACTTAAGTGGTACCTCTTTCAAAAACAGTAAATGAAAAAGTCATATTTAAGACGAAATGGTATTTAGACAGAACGCAACATGGGATATATCGCATAATAATAACTGAACGAGACGACACAGTGGAGCAGGTACCCAGTTTCTAAGTAAAATAAAAACAAGCGAAGAAATTGTTCCTCACTTGTTTTAAAACCACTTTTAAATTAATCTAATATCAACTTCGTTAAAGCAATTGGCTCAATATACTCTCCGTCTTTATATGCTCTTAAATTTCCACCAGATATTTCATCGATTAAAATTATATCACCTGCATCATTTCGACCGAATTCAAGTTTAATATCATACAGTTCGACCCCTTTTTTAGCAAGTTCTGCTTTAACTAGAGATGAAATTTGTATCGTCATTTCTTTTAATGTTTCATACTCATCACTTGATAATATTCCTAGCATCTCTAGAGCATCTTTACTAATTGGTGGGTCCCCACGTTCATCATCCTTTAACGTAACTTCTACAAATGCATCTAAAGCTTGACCTTCCTCAGCATACTTACCATATCGACGTAAGAAACTACCTACAGCACGATAACGACAAATGACTTCTAAACCCTCTCCAAATGATTTGGCAGGGATTACTTTCATTGTTTGATGCTCAATATCAGATGATATAAAATGTGTCAGAATATTTTCTCGTTCTAATCGTTCAAAGAAAAATGTCGTCAGCCTAAGTGCCGCTTTTCCTGCACCTTCTATCGTTAAGCCAACTGTATTAGCACCTGGATTAAACTTCCCATCTTCACCAGTCACGTCATCTTTAAATTTAAGTAAATAATTTCCATCATCTAACTGATATACGTCCTTCGTTTTACCCATGTAAACTAATTCCATGTCGATTCCTCTTTCAACAAAATGGTATACGTCTATTATGTCATACTCTTTTTATACTGTAAATAAACCATTGATTGAACTTTACATAAAGTTAACCTTACTGACATACTATTTTAACAGTTATGTTATACATTATAAGTAAGATAAATAATGTCACCTGATTTGGAGGTCGTCAGATGAAGTTCCCCTTGAAAGTCATCATATGTCTTACAGTGATATTATTTTATCTTTAGGTGCCCATCCCCATTGTCTAAAGCCGATGCCCTCCCCTATGGTTCGGCTTTATTATTTTGGAAATGAATCGTAAATCAAAATAAATAATAAAAGCAAGCTGATTTCCCTCCCCAAAGAAAGTCAGCTTGCTTTTTTCGTTTCATCTATTTAAACCAACATTGAGCTTGTGCTTTTTTTCCCCTTTATTGTCTATATGCTTTTAATCAATATGATTATGCATGAACTAATTCACGCATTGTACCATGTTTAATTAGATTTTCATGCCATGAAAAAGCTTTTTCTAAAACGTGTGGTGTATGACCACCGCGCTTTAAAGCCTCTTCATAGTACTCGCGCATTTGCTCGCGATACATCGGATGAACGCAGTTTTCTATGATTAACGGCGCGCGTTCTCTTGGTGCTAGACCACGTAAATCCGCATAGCCTTGCTCAGTAATAACAACATCAACATCATGTTCAGTATGATCAACATGTGATACGAAAGGCACTACACTAGATATTTCTCCATTTTTTGCAGTGGATTTCGTAACGAAAATAGCTAAGCGTGCATTTCGTGCAAAATCACCAGATCCACCAATTCCATTCATCATCTTAGTTCCTGTCACATGTGTTGAGTTAACGTTTCCATATATATCAAATTCTAATGCAGTGTTAATTGAAATCGTTCCGAGTCGGCGAATGATTTCTGGATGGTTAGAAATCTCTTGCGGACGCATCACTAATTTATCTCTATACTTTTCAAAATCACCGTAAACTTGTTTCATTTTCTCTTCTGAAATCGCAAATGAGCAACATGAGGCGCTTTTTACTTTGCCAGCATCAATCAAATCAAATACGGCATCTTGCAATACTTCTGAGTACACATCTAAGCCTTCAAATTCAGACTGAAGCATACCGTGTAATACCGCATTAGCGACAGAACCGATTCCCGCCTGAATTGGAGCAAGCTTCTCAGTTAATCGCCCTTGAGCAATTTCTTTCCGTAAAAAATCAAGCAAATGGTTTGCCATTGTTTGTGTTTCTTCATCAGGCGGCACGATATCTGAAGGTTCATCAAGTTTATCAGTAAACACGATGCCTTTAATTTTATCTAAGTCCACTTTAATCCCCGTTTGACCAATGCGATCATCCGGCTTAGTTAACGGAATCGGTGTACGCTCTCCTTGCGGATCTGGACTATATAAATCATGAACGCCTTCAAGATTTTCTGGCCATGCTGTATTTAATTCAATAATGATGTTCTTAGCATGTTCTGCGAATAAAAGAGAATTACCTACAGAGGATGAAAGAATAATTTCACCGTTTTCTGTTATGGAAATCGCTTCCAAAATAGCATAATCAATCGGCATGACATTGGAACGTACGAGTTCGGCTGTGTGAGACAAATGTTGATCGACAAAGTTAATCTGTCCATCATTAATCGCTTTCCGCATTGTTCGATCGACTTGGAATGGCAAACGTCTGTTAACGATACCTGCTTCAGTAAACAGCTTATCAATGTCTGAACCTAAAGACGCCCCAGTGTACACATTGACTTTAAATGATTCATGCTTTGCACGTTCAACTAAAGCATATGGAACTGCTTTAACTTCGCCTGCACGTGTAAAGCCACTTAAGCCTAATGTCATACCGTCTTTTATCCAGCTTGCTGCTTCTTCTTTAGAGACGATGCGATCATGTAAAGCCTTGACTCTAATGCGTTTGAGCCTTTCCCCCATTATAATCATCCCTCTTCTTACTGTAATATACTCCATATTTATTGTAACTTACTAAAAGTACTTTTTGGGGAAACACGTTAAATCGACAATTTTCACGTCTCAATCATATTATATGTCGTTTTAAATAGAAAATAATTGCTTTAATTTATTCTGATAAGTGGATTTTAACATAAGTTTTTAAAATCCTAGTAATTTTCTAAAATAACTGGAATAATTTTGGCTAACTGGGACTCGAGCACCATTTGTTAATTCAAGAACAAATGTCGAATGTGAATCCGGAAAAATATCTTTGATCTGATGGACATTGACTATAAAAGAGCGGTGGCAACGGATAAACATTTCTCGTGGTAAGGCATACTCGAACTCTTGTAATGTGTTTTTATGCGTTCCAGTCACATCTAATGAATAAATATGGGTTTTTCGATTTTTCACTTCTATATAAATGACGTCTTCAAATGGGACTGGCTTCCATCCATCAGATGTTCGAACAGTCACAACTGACTTTCCTTCTGTCATGGCTGGATAGACAGCTAGAACCGTTCCCTTTAATTCTTCCTTCTCATAATACGGAACAGCCATGCCATGGTAAGGAACACCAAATATTTCACGATCAATAAATTCTGATACTTTCTGCTTTTTCTCTAATGCTTTATGAGCAATTGTTCCTCGTTTAATTGGATCTCCAGGGCTAATTTTTAAATCAATCCGTTTACTCGGACGAAAATAAATGTATTCTTCTTTATTCGTAATCGCAATCGAAACTTCGTCTGAAAACAATTCACCTATAATATCTAATAAAGAATCAAAACTGATTTCCACTTCATTTTCCTCCCAATCAGTTGCTCGACTTTGATATGAATTATTTATCTTCTTTAATCATAATATATTGTTCCTATATGTGCTACTTTTCACAATTAAATTCACCATTTTTTCGACATTTTTAAATATTTATATTAAAAATTTGAAAATATACTAAAAAAATCACGCCATATAAGAAATATACGGCGTGATTTCCTCATTTTTTAAACGTATCTGGCATCATAACAGCAATGACTATACCTTCAACACAACATACATCTCCTGCATACACTTTTGTAGTCACTTTAAACTTCTTCGGATGAATTTCCTCTACATTTCCAACTGCTTTTAATGGAACGCCCTCAGGAGTTGGAGCGAGGAAATTCACTGTGAGTGATCCTGTGACAAGACGTGGTGCATCTACACCATCACCAGGCTCGTGACCGTTTTTACGATGAACGTATAAGGCAGCCGAGCCCGTTCCATGACAATCTATCAATGACGCAATTAAGCCACCGTATACAAAACCCGGAATAGCCGTATGCTCTGCTTTCGGTGTATACCAGGTGACCGTTTGATCACCATCCCAGCCTGTTTTTAACTGTAAGCCTAATTTGTTTAACCGTCCACATCCATAACACCATGCATAGTCATCTGCGTAATCATCTTGTATCGCATGTTCAATCATGTCTTTTCCCCCTTCTTTACTTTACTTTTTAGCATACCATGAAAGCGCTATCCTTCGCACCATAATTACAGTTGTATTATTGTTTATTTGCCCATATAATAGAATTAACAAATGATTGTAAACAGGGGGGAAAACATGGGAAAACGTATTTTTTACTTTTTATTAACGAACATCTTAGTATTGCTCACTATTAGTATCGTCTTTTCATTTGTTGGTGGGTATATTATAGATGGACAAATTGCTTACGGGCCGTTACTGATTATTAGTGCAGCGATTGGATTTTCAGGATCCTTTATTTCATTGTGGATGTCACGTTGGATGGCCAAGCGTGTTATGGGTGTACGTATTCTAGACCCAAACGGACCACTTACAGCAGAAGAAGAAATGGTTGTTGAGAAAGTACATCGCTTAACACGTGCTGCAGGCATGATGCATATGCCTGAAGTTGGAATATATGAGTCTGATGAGGTTAATGCTTTTGCAACAGGACCTTCTAAAAAGCGTTCTTTAGTTGCTGTTTCACGTGGGTTATTAAATGAAATGGATGATGATGCTATTGAAGGTGTCATCGCTCATGAAGTTGCTCATATAGCCAATGGTGATATGGTAACGATGACTTTATTACAAGGTGTTGTGAACACATTCGTTGTCTTCCTCGCTCGAATTGTTGCATTTCTAGTCTCTCAAGTCGTTAGAGATGATATAGCACCGATTGTACACTTTGTTGCTATTATTGTCTTTCAACTTGTATTCTCAATCTTAGGAAGCCTGGTTGTCTTTGCCTATTCTCGACATCGTGAATTCCATGCGGATAAAGGTGGTGCCGACTTAGCTGGAACAGATAAAATGACACATGCTTTAAAAATGTTGAAGAACTATGTCGATCGTGTGCAAAATGAAGAACAAACTGCTGTTGCAACACTAAAAATTAGTGGAAAGAGAAAATCATCCCTTTTTTCTACACATCCAGATTTAGATGAACGTATTGAACGACTAAGTTCTTATTAAGTGAACAAACAAGCGGAAAACAAGAATACGTTTTCCGCTTGTTATTATTATATGAAGACGTGTAGCATGTCGCGAATATATCTATAGAGAAGTTGTTAACCACTTTACATATAAGATTAGAAAGATATGTTGACACAAGAGATGACATAGAAAAGTCAATACATCATCTCAGTAAAAGTTTGTAATCCAAAAACGCGCAATGGGATTAAAAAAGCATTTTGCCATATTTTTAAACATACTTTATACATCCTATTTACATCGTTAGCTGAGTCATTACCGTTTCATCTATCTTTTCCTAGTCAGAGATACATTTTTTTGATAATCTATAAGAAGGGATGATGTGAAGTTTTTAACAATCTTTTCACTTAATAGGGGTAGGGGGTTCATATCATGAGAAACATAGTTATTCTAGGTGGGGGTTACGGCGGTCTAAAAGTCGCCCTAGGATTAAATAACGCTAACCTTCCAGACGATGTGCAAATCATTTTAGTCGATAAAAATCCATACCACTCTTTAAAGACTGAATTTTATACCATCGTAGCAGGGACAGCAGCTGATCGCGATGTTCGCTTAGACTTTCCACAAAGTGATCGCATTCAGTATATTTTTGGAACTGTTAGCAAAATTGATGTCGAGAACGAACAGATTTTCTTCAGTGATTCTAGTCATATTGTTGAATATGATAAGCTTATTATTGGTCTGGGCTGTGAAGATATATACCACGGTGTACCTGGTGCAGCTGAATATACAAATAGTGTGCAGTCCTTTTCAAAAGCTCGAAAAGCAGGGACAGCTGTTGGAAACTTGCCAGCCTATGGTAAAGTTACAGTCGTTGGAGCAGGATTAAGTGGAATCGAAGTTGCTTCAGAAATAAGAGAAAGCCGTGCGGACTTAAATATTAGACTGCTAGATCGTGGCGCATCCGTCTTAAAAGCTTTCGATCCAAAAATTCAAGCACATGTTCATGACTGGTTTATAAAAAATGATGTTGAAGTTATTCACCATTCTAATGTCGAATATGTTGAAAAAGATGGCGTCTGTAATAATGGGGTTTGTTATGTTAATGACGTGACGATTTGGACTGCAGGTGTACAACCACATCACTTAGTCCGTGAACTTCCTTTTAAAAAAGATCGCTACGATAAAATTGTTGTTAATGAATTCTTCCAAGTGCCTGAACAGCCAAATATCTATGTCGTTGGTGATAATGCATCTTCGGAATTTTCACCAAGTGCACAACTTGCTGGTTTACAAGGAGAAAGAATTGCCGATATTTTAGTTGACATTTTAAATGGAAAAGAGCCGAAAAAACCGAAAGAAATTAAACTGCGTGGTACACTCGGTTCTCTAGGTAAAAGCGATGGATTCGGAAGTGTCTTTCAACAGCCACTAACAGGATTATTTCCGCGCTGGGTTAAAACTGGCATTCTATGGCTTAGTAAACGACATTAAATTTAATATTTTTAAAAAATGGTGTCTTCTAAGGATCTGACTTAAACTGTCTCCACTTCAGAACACCATTTTATTTTTTTGCAACAAAAAATGCGAATCTTTCGTCATATACAAGAGAGTGCTTTTTCGGATTGGGGCAAGACTATCGGTCAATCACTTCATGAAACAGATATATTACAAATAGAAGATCAGGTTCAACAAATTGAACAAATCATGAATATGTATGGACTTGACATAAAGCGACTTGTCTTTACTTATATGAAAGCTGAAAAAGATCGAAACCAACCACCGCCCATGGATATTAAAAATACAGAACAAATAATATCTATTCAAGAGATCGAACATATTACGATTACACAAGTTGACTACAAATTCGTTGGTGATAGATCGGAAATTTGGCTAACGATTGAAAATAGAAAGGGCAAGGATAAAGGAGATTATTCTTCTTTACCCTTGCCTTTCGCTTCCTATTTAGCACGTGGTGCACTTTCAAACCCTTCTTTTTTATGACTTCCATCACAAAAGGGTTTATTTTTCGAATAACCACAACGGCATAGTGAAAATGCCTTTTTCGTTTCAAATACATTCCCCTCTTTGTCAACTAATTCAACATCACCTGTTACGAGTAGTGATCCATTGTCATTAACTTTAATTGTTGCTTTTCCACTCATTCATATCCCCTCTTTCTTATATATATAAATGTATTATAGTACACTTATCCATCATTTGAAAAATTCTTGTTTGCCGCCACGTTTTACCTATAGAAATAGTTGATAACAACATAATAGATGAATCTATGTTAGAAGATGTCTATAATAATAAAAGAGTGTGTGATTTTCATAGCTTAATAATAATATGAGAGGATGTATATGATTGAAAAAAACAATTGCTCTTGACATGGACCAAGTATTAGCCGATTTAGTTCAAGAAAAACTTGATCGTTTTAATAAAAAGTATGATAAACAACTAACAAAAAAAGATATGATTGGATTGACCCTAGTAGAAAAATATCCAGAATTAAAAGATGAGATCTATCAAATGGTTAACACGTATGACTTCTTTAGGCATTTACCTGTCATTGAACATAGTCAAGAAGTCGTTCAAGAGCTTAGTGAGCATTACGATATTTTTATTGCGACAGCAGCCATGTTTGCGCCTGAATCCCTACAAGCAAAGTATGAATGGTTAAGAGAACATTTTTCTTTTATTCCACCACATAACTTTATTTTCTGCGGCGTCAAAAGCATTGTCCACACCGATTATTTAATTGATGATAGTTTGGAACAACTTGAAATATTTAAAGGACAGGGCATTATGTTTTCTGCACCACATAATCGCTATGAAGACTTTGATGTTAAATTAGACGATTGGCTTCATGTACGTGATTACTTTATGACCGCAATTTCAATGGAAAAATAACTGGCCTGTAACAGAGTAACTTGTTCATCATATTGAGACTGGGATAAAGTTTTTTATCAAGAAATCATACACAATATTTAGCTTTATAATTGAAATCATTTTTGCCCAGTCTCTTCTTGTTTTCTATTATGAAATACGGGTTCCATTTGCTACATGTTCATCTGGTGATAATAAGATGACATCCCCTTCGTTTGGAACGGCCCCTAACACTAAAACATCTGAACGATACCCCGCAATACGCATCGGTGGAAGATTAACAACAGCGACCACTTGTTTCCCAACCATATCTTCTGGCGTGTAACGCTTCGTAATTTGTGCAGATGATTGTTTCTCACCTAATGTGCCAAAATCAATCACCATCTTAATGGCTGGTACTCTTGCTTCTGGAAAAGGATCTGCTGAGATAACGGTGCCGATACGTATATCTAACGTTTTAAAGTCTTCAAATTGCGCCATTCTATGACCTCCCAAATACAAATATTGCCATATATTTTATATGCTTAAGGCAACGATTGCAAGCCGTCTTGCGTTCCGTCATATGGAAGAGATATGATAACATTTGTCCCTTTATCTAGCTTACTTTCAATATGAAGTTCCCCATGATGTAACTCGACAATATCCTTACAAATCGATAACCCCAAGCCCGTTCCTGATGTATTCGAATTCCCTTTGTAAAAAGGTGTCGTCACTTGCTCAAGAACTTCTTCTGTCATACCTTGACCTTCATCTTTTATAGAGAATATGATGCGTCCACATTGAACTGTTGCATTTATTTCGATAAGTTCACCTGGCTGACTGTATTTAATCGCATTATCAATGACATTAATAAAAACTTGCTTCATACGATTACGGTCTGCATAAATCGAAACATCTGGACTTGTTTGGACGGTTATTTCAATGCCTTTCTTCTTACATAATTTTTCAAATTGCAGTATGACATCTGATAAAAATGTTGGGACATGGAAAGTTGTTGGATTTAAAGTAAACGATTGATTATTGATACTTGAAAAATCTAGTAAATTCTCAACCATTTCTGTTAACCGAGAAGCTTCTTCAGAAATAATATGTAAGCCCTGACGTACTTCCTTCCAATTTTTTAAATCGCCTGTTAATAATGTGTCACTCCAACCTTTGATACTTGTTAATGGTGTTCTTAATTCATGAGAGACCGATGAAATAAACTGGTTTTTCATCTTCTCATGCTGTAACAAGCCGTGAGTCATTTCATTAAAGGATTTTGCCAATGTATCTAATTCTCCAAGATATTTCCCCTGAGAAATCATCGCATCGTATTCACCTTTACTTAGCCGTTTAGATGCTTTCGTTAATTGGATGAGCGGAGTTGTAATTTGCTTTGCAAAAGCTAGACTTAATAGGGAGGCTACTAAAATAATTGCCAAACCAATCCCAAGCGACAAAGACATTTGCTTTTTAAACACTTTATCAATCCGTTCTAAGGATGTTATATATCGAAAGTAAATGAGTCGCTCCTCTTCGTTCTCTAAAGGAACGACAACAGCCATGACCCGCTCTTCCGTTCCTTCGTTATGACCTTTCCATACGACTGGTTGATTCACTTCTGACTCTTGTAAAAGCCGTCGATCAACCGTATATTTTGGAGAAAATCCAGACGAAGAAGCGAGAATATTTCCGGATGGAGAAACAATTTGCATTTCAGTTCCCTTTAATTGATAATCATTAATCATTTCCGGAATAATATATTGCAAATTAAAAGGCGATAATTCTGTCGAACGCATGGCAAAATGAACCGCATTTTTCGCGTGTGATGATAAGATTTCCTCCGTATTACGATAATAATATTGATAAAGACCGATAAATACGACAAACTCAAACAAAAGAACAGCTACAGAAATAACAATGACATGCTGTAACATTAAATAATAACGGATACCTTTTTTATGTTTTGTCATTTTTTCCATTTGTAACCATAGCCCCATACCGTTTCAATGAATTTTGGGTCGGATGGGTTATCCTCTACTTTCTGACGGATACGCCTAATATTAACATCAACTATTTTTGGATCCCCTGGAAAATCCAGCCCCCATACTTCATCTAAAATATCGTTTCGATTAACTGCTTGACCTTTCGCCATATCTAAAATGGACAGAATTTGATACTCCGTTGGCGATAGTTCGATGATTTTTCCGTCCTTTTTCAAACAACGTTCTGCCCTATTTAAACGAATCCCTGTTTCCTTAGGTGCTTGGTGAACTCGTATACGTCGTATGAGTGAATGCACTCTAGCTGTCAACTCATTTAAATTAAATGGCTTCACAATATAATCATCTGCACCTTGATTTAAACCATGAACTTGATCGGTTTCCATCGTCTTAGCTGTTAACATAATGATACCGATTGTCTGACTTTGTTTACGTATTTCTTCAGCAACTTGAAAGCCATCTATTCCTGGTAACATAATATCTAATAACACAAGGCTCGTATCTTGATGTTCATGTAATAAACGTAATCCTTCTTCTCCAGATCCCGCTTCGATTACATCAAAACCCTCTCTACGTAAATGAACGGTTAAAAATCCACGAATATTATCTTCATCCTCAATGACTAATATTTTCTCCATAAACCATATCCCTCACTCAATCGAATCATGTATGAATTGAAATAAATGTTTGTTTTTTTCATTTACCGTCTTAGATAAGTAAACGTATTGATCCGTTTCTTTTAATAATGTCCAATCATCTTCGATCCGTTTAATTTCAGACACATAAACATCAAATAAAACTTGATCTGTCTTAGCATCAATCATTTCGACGTATTTCCAATCATCTGACATGTTTATTTTAATGTTTTTCCATTTTAACGGAAGAAGGATTTGATAATTATACGTGTCATTATCAAATCTCTTTGACACAAGATGTTGTTCATATGCATCAGTTAGTTGGTAATATGCTGTGATATAGGGCATTTCTGCATGGGATAAGTCTTTCTCTACTACTGGCTCCTCTAAAACTGAAAACTCCAAAATGCCATCTCTATTTGTATCATTACTATAGGTCATTGATGCTTTAAAAGTAGGATCATCTTCACCATGCGGAAAGACATTTTCCATTCTTCCATTCTGGATGGAAATGACAAATGTAGCCCCAGAGTGGGCTCCGATGCCTACATCAAGCATGAGCCCCCATGTTGATGGTGTTATACGACCACTTATTAGATGCTCATAACCATTAATATATTCATCTAATGCAAGTGTATCCGTAACTGTTAATTTCATATCCTTTGTTTGATACATTGTCAATGTATTGTTTTTTCCTTTATTAAAGGTGACAAGTATTAACGCTGGACCTGTCGGACCGAAATCATCCATTATAAAATAATGACATGCTTCCTCAAGTAATCGTTCAGCTTCATCATCTAATTGATAAACATATAATACACGACTGCTGTCATACTCTTTTGTATATGCCGTACCGATAAATACTTCTTTCTTCCCATCACCAGTCAAGTCAAAAAACTTTAAATCATGTAGCACTTTTCCACCACTATCAAATGTTACCCATTGCTTCCAGCCATCCATATCTTTCAATACAACACCGGTTAAGATGCCTGGTTTCTTTTTATAAAAAACGATTGCTTCTTCTTTACCATCACCGTCAAGGTCTTCCATTATAATTGGGTTCGTTCTCTTATCATTTAATGGAATCAGTAATTCCTGTGAGTTCGGAACATATTGTTCTATAGCGTGAAGAATCTCTTCTTTCGTATCCGGTAAAGTCGGTGGTGCCATTAATGATGTATTCGTTTCAAGCATGGAGCAACCCGTTAGACCGAATAACACAACAAATAAAAAAAGCTCTTTTATATATCGCTTCATTATTGTCATTCCTTATACAGATTTACTTATATTATACTCATTCTTACGAAGGAAATAATAGCAATTAGGTTACAATCATTTATCATCATATTTTTTATGTTGCGCTAATTGGCATATCCCATTGATTTTAACAGAAGGTTATGATTGTCATTTCTTTGTAACACATTTATAAGAAATTAAGTTTACGATAGTAATAGATTAATTGATTGTTAATCAGTTTAGGAGTTGAGACAAGTTGCGGACATCAAGAAAACGACAGAATAAATTAAACAAAAGAAGAAAAATAACAATTGGTTTAATTATTGCTTTAACTATGATTTCGACATTGTTTTTAGCTGATCTTTATTCGAGTCATAATGTTGATGCGGAAAAGAAGGAAGCGAAATCCCACACGCAACACACAGATAAAAAAGCAACAACTCAACCAAAACAAGTTAAATCCAAAAAAGAGGTTAAAGGGACTACAGACGACACAGCAGGGGAAACTAAGAAGAAAAAACGAAGAAAAACGAAACAAAATAATACAGATATAACCCCCCCAGCAAAAGATAAGGTTGTCTATCTCACATTTGACGATGGTCCTAGTCATACTGCTTCAAGAAAAATCTTAGATCTATTAGACAAGTATGATGCAAAGGCAACTTTCTTTATGCTTGAACCGAATATGAAGAAAAACAAAGACATCGTCATAGAAATGGCGGAAAAAGGACATGCTCTTGGTGTACACGGTGTCACACATGAAGTATCTAAAGTCTATCGATCACCTAAAGCTTTTGTCGAAGAAATGAATCAAGCTATTTCATATATAGAAGATGTAACAGGTATTCGAACCCATTTAGTTCGAGCACCATACGGTTCACATCCCTATGTAACATCTGCATTTAAACAAGCCGCAGACGAAGAGGGATTTATCCTTTGGGATTGGAATATTGACACCGTTGATTGGAAGCATTCTGGAGAAAGGTTCGTTGATGTAGCTATTTATCAAACGAAACAACTAGAAGGTAAAGAACCACTTATTATACTGATGCATGAAAAAGATACAACTGCCATCCATCTAGAACGACTCCTTAAATATTATAAGGAGAACGGCTATGACATGCGTGCACTTGATGAAAGTATGCAACCGATTCAATTTAAATAATCAGTTAACAAGCGGAGAAATGATGCCATTTTTCCGCTTGTTTTACATTTCCTTAAACAATCCTTAATTGACCATCTTGTACGTTAAATGAACCTTTATGATTAACATTTTTAAGTTTATTCAAATAGCTCTACATAGTATTCAACAGCACGTTTTTCTTTTTACACGATTTCGTCAAACTTAGTTGAATTTTAATGTATTATTCCATATAATTATCACCGGAGATATTTTTAAATATTTTTATACACTATAACAGTTATCCACTGTGGAAATATTCAGTATGTTACATGACAAAGGGGTGTTTCATCTGTCTATCATCATTTCGTTTTTAGAGAAGCTTCCATTAATTGTTTTTTACGGTCTTATTATTCTTTTAATCTATTTATATTTAAAAGATAAGTATCAAAATCAGCACTCTATCTTGAAAACGCATCCTGTCTTAGGAAGGTTGCGCTATATTTTCGAAATGATCGGGCCTGAATTTCGGCAGTATTGGTTTTTAAATGATAAAGAAGGTCGACCGGTCGATCGTGATACGCAAGAGACGATTGCTAAAGCTGGGAAATATGCTAACACGGTTATTGGATTTGGTTCTAAGAAAAATTTTGATAAAACGGATTTTTATTTAACCAACTCGCTGTTCCCGTTGAACGTCAATGAATTAGAAGTAGACAATACCACGCCGATTGAAACATACACGTATCGAATTGTTAATGAATCACTGACTAGCCGGAAAGAAAAGCGTCATCAAGTTCAAATTAAACCATGGCATCTGACTGATGAAAACAGTATCATCATTGGTAAAGATAGAGAACACCCTTTTCGTGTTAAAGGCTTAGTCGGAATTTCCGCTATGAGCTATGGTGCTTTATCTAAAAGCGCTGTTAAAGCGCTCGCTCAAGGAGTAGCCATTAGTGGCGGAAGTTTTATGAATACAGGAGAAGGTGGCATTTCGCCATATCATTTGTCGAAAGTATACCATCTTATCGATTCAACTTACGAACCTAGTGATCGGCAGACGAAACGGCTTCTTAAATACATCGAACATAATCCTCACGCATCAAATTTTGAATTGGAAAAGCGCTTTGGGGAAAACGCGCCTCAGATCGTTACAGACTTACTTGAAAAAGGAATCATCGGTGAGCGTGGAGCAGACCTTATATTCCAAGTGGGCTCTGGACTTTTCGGGGCTAGAAAAGACGGAAAATATCATGAAGAAACGTTTTTAGAAAACGCCTTAAAGCCTGAAGTGAAGGCCATTGAGATTAAATTAGCTCAAGGTGCAAAAGTTCGCGGTGGTAAACTGCCAAAAGAAAAAATCACACCTGAAATTGCAGAAATTCGTGGTGTTGAAATGGGGAAAGATGTCGAAAGTCCAAACCGTTTCCCACTCTTTTCTGACATGAAAGGATTATTCAAGATGATTACGCACTGGCAAGAGATTACTGGAAAGCCTGTTGGTATAAAAGTTGTCGCTGGAGACAACCATTCTTTCGATAAGTTAGCGAGCTACATGAAAGAAACCGGTCAGAAACCTGACTTTATCTCAATTGATGGGGCTGAAGGTGGAACAGGAGCAACTTATCAAGAAATGGCTGATAGCCTTGGACTGCCGATTTTCTCGGGTATTTTGATTCTCGATCAAACACTTAGGAAATACGGTCTTCGTGATGAGATTAAAATCATCGCCTCTGGTATGCTTGCCACAGCAAATAAAATGGCGGTCGCCTTATCACTTGGGGCTGATTTAATCTATATTGCTCGTGCAGCGATGAATACGGTAGGTTGTATTAATGCTGGAAAATGTCATACGAACCTTTGTCCTGTCGGAATTACATCACATTTACCACATTTAGAAGCTGGAGTTGTCGTCGAAGAGAAGAAATTCCGCACGGCGAATTACTTAACGACGATGCGTGAAGGTCTCTTTATGTTAGGAGCTTCCTGCGGGATTCCATCACCTTCGAAATTCAGTAAAAAACATGTAGTTCTAAGAACGGCAGATAATGATGTTAAAAAATTTACTGATTATGTTGAAGAAACTGCATCACCACACGATGCTCATGTCGAATATATCGTAAAACACGAAGAAAGACATGAACTCGTCAATAGTTAATACCTATAAAAGTTAGTACAAAATATAGAAAAACGTAATAAGCGCATGAAGTCAAAGGTTGTATGGTTGATTTCATGCGCTTTTACTTTTTAGAAATAAACCTGCTGTATCGTTGTTCAATTGGTGTCCTAGCCTATCCTTTTTATTGGTGTAAAATGACGTTAATGCGAGATAAGATGCTCACACCGGACTAGTCTAGCGCTTTAACATAAGTCAATGACGTATCCACTTTAATCATCTAATACACCCGGCTTTTACTGAAATGAATGAATTTTTCTACTCCATTATAAAAGGAGAGCAGATTCACGTCAATCATCTCTCCATATTTGTTATTCATGGTCTGAAATGTCTTTTATTTTTAACTTTGTGTTCGGACCGAAAGATAAGGCGTATTTAACATAACCTGTGTCGGCAATCTCCTTCCCTTCCTCATCAAGTATATTCCCGTTAATCGTCACACGCTCATAATCATAACGAGCCTCATTTAATAACGTTTGAATCGCTATTGCACTTTGTAATGTATCTTCTTTCGTTTTTGTTGTCGAATCTAATACAATAAAAAAATTCAGTGGTTTTTCAAGTGTTAACGATTTATTCCATGATGTATCTTTTGGATATGTGCCTTGAGATACTTCAATTTCTACATCTAGCGCAACAATGTGGTCGACTTCTTTTTCTAATAATTCTAGAACTTCTTCACTTGCTTCACGGGAGAGTTTTTCGATCAGTGGTTCATCTAGCCGACTATCATATATGTCGTCATACCATATTTCTGGCTTAATGAAGCCGGTCAATGTGACCTCGTATTCAGCATCCTCTTCACCAATTAGAACAACGTTAAAATCATAACTACCAAACTTGAAGTTATAAAAACCATCTTCTATATAAAACTCTTCATCTGGATATGTTTCTGCTAAGTAGGTTTTTAATTCCTTTTTGGCCAAAAATTTACTGATAGGATTCCCATTAAACGCATTATATAAAAGTAAAATTCCACCTGTTAAAACGACTATAAAGAAACTATAAATTAATTTTTTCTTCGTCATCATGCTGATCACCACCCCCTGTTAATTTAAGAATGAGAAATCCGATTAATGCACCTATTAAAGCGAATGGCAAATGAACAAACGTAGCAAAAATACTATTCAAAGTTATATCACTAATCATTTCTGTAATAGTCGTTTCTTCGATAAAATATCCATTCGTATAATCCGATATATCCACAGCGATACTCCAGATAAAAAGCGGTATCGTCGCTAAATAGAAAACGAGTTTAATATCTTTATAAAATAAAAATGTCACTAACCCGAGAATCGGATACGTTAGGATAAAATGGAAGCCCCCATTTACAAGTGATGTCGTCATCGCTAATATAAGTGATAATCCGACAAAAACCATTTGATAAATTGCTAATTTACGATTAATCTTCTTAAACATCTCATTTTCTTCAAGTGATGATTGAATCGAATCTGTAGGAAGTGGTTCTTGTGATAATGTTAATAACGCCTGACATTGTTTACATTCCTGCAAATGTGCTTCAATCCATTTCTTCGTTTCCGGCTTTAGTAAATCTTCATTGTATAATGGCAATAAATCCTCAACGATCGGACATTGTTTTTCCATCTTCCTCCTCCATTCTTTTTTGTAACTGTAGTTTCGCCCGATGAAAATGAACTCGAGCATAATTCTCACTTTTTCCGACTAATTCACCAATCTCTTTAAACGATAATTCCCCAAAAACCCTTAATGTCACAATCTCTCGTCTTAATTCACCTAATGATTCAATACACTTTAAGAGTGTCGTACTTTCCTCTTTTAATAGAAAAGCATCTTCTAGTAATAACGGGTGGTCCTGTTGTAAGACAAGGCGTTTTTCTAGATGCTTTTTATATTTATTCGAGCGATAATATTTGAAAAGGAGATGACGTGCAATCGAGAACACCCATGTTTTAATACTTGCTTGCTTACGAAATAAGTGATAACTCTTCATTGCTTCATAAAACGTATCTTGCGTTAGATCCTCCGCCACACTTTGACTCCCCGTCTTCGCATAGAAAAAAGCATATACTTTCGGATGAATCTCCCGATATAAATTTTCTAATTCCTTCATGCCACCCGCCTCTTTCACAACCGTCTCAATATGTTAGTACCATCATACACCGTTTTGTTACAGGGTGGAATAATTTTAAAGGAATCTGTTTGCACTGTGAATTTATTTTTCCTACAATTTAAATAACACAAACGTAAAGGAAGATGAAAGAATGCCTGTTTATAACAAACTCGTACGCGACAAAATTCCTGAAATTATACATAACGATGGCAGAGCATGCATAACGAAAGTGTTAAACGATGGGGAATATGAAAAGGAATTAAAAAAGAAGCTAAAGGAAGAAGTGACTGAATACCTAAGCGCACAAAATAAGAGCGAAGCATTAGAAGAACTTGCTGACGTACTTGAAATCATCCATGCACTTAGCCACATACACGGTGCATCAATTGAACAAGTGGAAAAAATTAGAATCGATAATGCACAAACACAAAAAAGAGGATAATTTAGCAAT
The DNA here is from genome assembly GCF_014202495.1 of Cerasibacillus quisquiliarum. Classification (GTDB taxonomy): domain Bacteria; phylum Bacillota; class Bacilli; order Bacillales; family Amphibacillaceae; genus Cerasibacillus; species Cerasibacillus quisquiliarum. Next base: position 129,778 of record NZ_JACHHA010000004.1, read on the forward strand.
AAGATTTCCTTGTTGGATGTTAGTGCGTAATTATAACAATAGACCGGATTTAAAAACATCCGATCTATTCAAATTATATAAGTGAAATTTGCTTATATTTTGTAGTAGTTTTAATTCTTTTTTTAGCTATTTCAAAATAATCCTGATTGATCTCTATCCCAATAAATCTCCTATTTAATTCTAATGCAGCTACCCCTGTTGTACCACTTCCCATAAAAGGATCCATAATTAGTTGATTTTCTTTTGTATGGATTCGCACAATTTCTTTCATCAATTGGAGACTTTTTTGGGTTGGATGATCTGTTTTTTCTTTACCAGATACAACTGGAAAGTCAAACCCCGTTCTTAGGTATGGTACATCTTTTGGTTTATTAAATACCCATTTTGCATTTTTTTTCACTGCCCAAATAGCAAATTCAGTGTCTTGAACATATCTGCGATTAATGTTTCTTGGCATAGGATTTGTTTTATTCCAACGAATTACATCTTTAACAATTAAATTATTTGACTCCATTTCCTCAATAATAAAACTTATATACCTATAGGAACAAAAAACAATAAACGAGCCATTTTTATCTAATATTTTCTCATATTCTCCTATCCAGGTATATAGATCAAAGCTATTGTCCCAATCACCAAAATATACACCTTTTCTAGGATTTTTCATGGTATTAAAATTATTTTTTTGTGATATTGCAAAAGGGGGATCTGTGATTATGTGATCTACAATTATTTTTTCCTTTTGAAGAACTCTAATTCTATCATAAGCATCATCATTATACAAAGTAGCATTATTAGACTCAAATAACTGTTTTTTCTCAAATTGGTTAATAATAGATTCACCAATTGCTTTGGCCATTTTAGGAGGTACTGCATTTCCTATTTGAGTATTTATACTCGTCCGATTACCATAAAAAATAAATTTATCAGGAAAGCTTTGTATTCTAGCAGCCTCTCTAGGTGTTATTGCTCTATTTAATTCAGGATGAGTATTTTTCCCATTTGACGGTGTATCAAAACGAGTATCTATTGTTGGACTAGGTTGATCCCACTCTAATCTTCCCCAAGTTGTTTTAAATTTTTGTTTTCCCCTTAAATTCTCTGGTAAATATTCTTTACCTTTTTCGGGTGGAATTAGCGAAAGCTTAAATAGGGTTTCGTTTGTGTGTGAAGTAGCAACATGGTTATAAAGCTTTTTAGCATTTAATCTTGATTCCTTTTGATATTGAGATGTTGCTTTGAGTTTATATTTTGACTCAAAACTCCCTTCCCCAGATTCTAAATAAGATAGATCACTGATCGCATCTCTAACACTATAGCGTATTCTCGAATATTTCATTTTTTCAAAATTAAAAACAGCTTTCCTTGACCCAATAACAAATGCACGTTCTCTCTTCTGTGGCACACCATAATCATATGAATTCAAAACACTATAACTGACTAAATAATCCAATTCTTCGAACAATCTAGTTATTTCATTAATAAAATATCCGTCTGCTGCAGTTATCATTGTCTTTACATTTTCCATTACAAAAATATCCGGATTAACAGCCTTTACAATCTCATAAAATTCAAGAAAAAGAAAATTTCTTGGATCTTTTAAACCAAGTTTTTTGCCTTTATTACTAAAACCTTGACATGGTGGACCGCCTATGACCATATTTACATTTAATTCTTTTGCTTTTTCAATAATTTTTTTCTTAGTCTCTTTACATGTTATATCACCAAGTATAGTTTCTGTATCTGGAAAGTTTTTCTTAAATGTTTCTAAAGCTGCCTTATTAAAGTCTGTTGCAATTACTGTTTTATATACTTCTAGTTGATCAAGTCCAAGTGAAAACCCACCTGCACCTGAAAATAAATCTAATATTCTATAACTCATTTTAATCTCCTCACAAACAAATTGAGGGACAAATTATTTGTCCCTCAATTTATTATGCCTTATTTATAAATTAAAAGCAATCATTTATTTCAACTTTTCATACACATAATCAACTTTATCCTTTTCATTAAATGGAGGTTCTAACAAGAATTCTACATAATTATTAGCTGTAGCACTATTTTTCAAGATATTTGATATCAATTTTTTTTGATAAGATTCATCGGCTCTATTTTTTGTTAATGCTCGATGACAAGCTGGGCAAACCTTTACTAAGTTATCAAATTGATCACCTGATCGATCACTAGCAAATGAAATGACATGATGAATCTCTAAATAATATCTTTCACTATCTCGATATTTAAATGTCCGATCACTTAAGGAATACTCATTTTTGCAACAAACACATTCATCTGGAAGTAATGCTTTTGCTAAATCTCTTATACTGTTACTTCTAGCGTATTCTTCTTTATTTTCGTTACTATCCTTAAAATCAAGAATTGATCTATATTCTTTGACTTTTTCCCTAATTAGACTAGGGTGAGCTTCCTCATCTGCTAACGATTCATATACAGTGTTAATATAAAACATCATTCTTTCTATAAATTGTGGCTTAAGCCTTTGCGCAATATTCTTCGTACGAATTATACTAGAATTTTCATCTAATATTCTCGCTTTATATATATTCATATTTTTTAAATCATATTTATACTTATCATAAAACCAACGCAAATTAATTCTTATTTGAGTATTTCTTTTACTTATTCCTTCCACATATTGATCCTGTAATTCACGAAAATTTAAATTTAATTGTTTTATATCATCAATAGATGTCAATAAATTAAATATTTGGTATAAATATTCCCTACTCTGGTTTTCTTTTAATATATCAACTGAAAAAAAGTTATACATACAATCAATTGACCCTCTTAAACTAAAAAGACTAAGTATTATTTTACGTTGAAACTCGGAGGGGTCTTCTTCAAATTTTAATAATTGTATCCGTTTATATAATTTATTAAAAAACTTAATACGATTACTTATTTCATCACTTTTTTTTATTCTTAACAAATGGTTTCCCTGAGTGTTTGATTGACTTCGAAATGGTAAACCAGTCATTTCAACTAACAATGTATTATTTTCACTAATCTCTTCTTCTGTTGGTGAACATCCCTGACTTTTTCGATAAGTTGATGTTACATAAAAATATTCACTATCTTCTTTACTGGATAAATTGAAATAAGGTACAGTTAGTGTTAATAAATTATTACTTTGAAGTATTTCCGATATTTCTATCATAATTATTTTCACCCCGTTGAAATAACTTAATAAAACAAAAACATACATATCTATGTATATTATACAACAAATTCTGAAATTAATTGTTAGTCTTATTCAACCACCCAACAACTCTTCCTCTAAAATCCTTAACACTTTTTCCGTTTGTAGCACGAGATCTATGATTTCTTCTTTAGTAAACTTCCCGATAAAATCTTGGGCATGTGCAAGGTCGTTTCTTAAACTTTCTATTCGTCGGAAATAGTCTCGCATTTTATTTTTCGATGGAAAAGGAAGAATTGTATACATATCTTTCAGAGACAACACAATATCACGCTTATCACAAAGTTGTAAGCAGTCTATCAGCTGGATTTCTTCGTTCACTTTTTTCCTCTCATTGAAGAGGCGATAAGCTTCTCTTAATCGACTCTTATTTAAATAAGGCTTCCATTCTTCATAAGGTAAATACTTCTTAATCCATTGTAATAAGTACATTTCTGTTAACGACACAAGCCCGAAGAGAAACAGCTGGACAGGTGCCTTTTGCAAATCTGCATGGGTGACAAGTTTACTTATTCGATTTTCTTCTAAAACGAAGATGCGCTTTGTTTCTTTGAATAAGTAAAGTGTTTTAAGTAATGAAGTGGAGTCAGATACAACTTCTGTCGTAATAAACGATTTCATTTTATCTCGACAAATACCATCACTAAGGTCATGCTTTTCAATATATCCGATGACCTTCCCATTCTCTTCAACACCTAAGCAATCAAAATCGTGGGTATCCATAATATGTAAAGCATTAGCGGTCCGCTCATCTGCTTGACAGACGACCAATTCCTCAGCGATATGATCTATATGAATATCATGTAAAAATAAAGAACGTAAACTTTGATGTGGAGATTTCTTATTAGAAGACGATTCTATCCGTTTCATTGCAATATACTCCTCATAAACGTTTTCTATGATTAAATATAGTATAGTTCAAATATAGAAACAACTCAGCAAAAAACCATCCTTCTTTAGAAAGGATGGAATAAATATCGGTGTTTTATTTTTTTCGATTGGCAATCATTTGTTTAACAACTTGAGGATTTGTCCCTCCTGTTACTTTTCTTCTATTGATGAAATGCTTTGGGTCAATTATACCCTCCCAATCCTCTTCAGTTAATTCAACATCATCTAACCAGCGATTAATTTGCTCAACATCAATTTCATATAATTCTTTACCTTTTTCAATTGCCTTCTTAGAAACTTTACTAGCCATTTGATGTGCCTTTCTAAAAGAAATCCCATAATCTCTGGCAAGTACATCTGCTAATTCTGTAATTGTAATCATGTTTTCTCTTGCCTGCTGATAAGCACGCTTTTTATTAAACTCCATTGTTAACATTACAGCATGCATGAGTCGTAACACACGATTAGCTTTTTCATAACCTTGATATAAATGTGGCTGTAAATCATCTTCAGTATCGTTAATGTCACCAAATGGTGTATTATGAATCATATGTACAACAGCTAAACCTTCAGCTGCTGCACTACTAGCAAGTGATCTAGAGTGTTCAATTGAGACTGGATTTCTCTTTTGTGGCATAATACTACTTATTTGTACATATGCATCAGAAACACGCAACAATCCTACTTCTTTGGAAGTCATACGTAAAAATTCTTGTAACCAGCGTCCCATATTCGTCATTAAACTGATAAGCGTTTGAGCAGCCTCTAGTAAATAATCTGCCGCTCCAATCGCATCATAAGAGTTTTCAACGAGCCCGTCAAATCCTAATAATTCAACCATCCGTTCACGGTTAATATTAAAACCTGTCGTCGTAATGGCTGCTGCTCCCATTGGAGACTGATTAACTGTAGTGTAGGTATTCTCCAACCGATCTATGTCACGTAAAAGTCCATCATAAATCGCAACCAAATAATGCCCAAAAGTTGTTGGTTGGGCTGGTTGAGTATGAGTGTGTGCAGGCATAATGGATTCAATATGTTGTTCTGCCTGGTAAAGAATCGCATCTCCTAATTTCCTAGCATTATCAATTGTTTGTTGTATATAGGTTCTTAATACGATGCGATACATAGCTTCACCCATATCATTACGACTTTTTGCGATATGCATTTTTCCAGCTAGATCTTCACCGATTAAGTCGCCTATCTTAGATTCAACAAGAAAAAATAAGTCTTCATATTGCGGTGAGTATTCTAAATCATCTTTACCTTTCTGTTCAATCACTTGCACACCCTCTAGAATTCTCTCCAATTCGGACTTCTTTAGTATCCCTTGTTCACATAACATCGTTGTATGTGCCTTATGAATTTGAAACATAGCTTCGAATAAATATGTCTTCTGATCATAGAAAACCGGCTTTAATAGTGATTCAACATACTCTTTTCCTGGAAAATGTTTTCCATCCTTTTCCTCAAATTGTTCTTTCAATGTTGTCATTAATAAATCCACCTTTTCACAAATTTATAGCGCTTTATCCGCTTTTACCCCAAAAATTCTCGTTGAAATAAACATAACGATAGCGATTAGCCCGACTTGAATCATGCCATAAGCGGCCGCTTGACCGATATTGAACATACGTAACTGATTCATGATTTCAATTGAAATTGGACGATTTCCTAGTGTATAAAGTAAAACAGATGTTGGGAATTCTCCAACTGCTTGCACAAATGCTAACAGTGTACCACTTAAGACACCTGGTAAAATGATTGGAATAACAACTCTCCTAAAAGTATAAAACCATTTTGCCCCTAAGTTTTGAGCTGCCTCCTCAATAGAATCATCTAACTGTTCTAAAACCGCATTCGTAGAACGAACAACGAGCGGTAGAAAACGTACGAAATAAGCAAGTGGCAGAATCCAAAAGGTTCCGACTAGTATGTTTCCAAATGAGAAAACAGATGGCTTATTAAATGCTAAAATTAAGTTCATGCCAACTACAGTTGCTGGTAACGCCCACGGGATCATGACTAGAATATCTAGTAAATTTTTACCAATAAAGCTTCTCTTTACTAATGCATAAGATGTAATAACACCAAATACAAGAACACCTAAACATGCAATAAAAGCCATGAATAAACTATTTCTAACTGGTTCCCAAATATGGGGATCTTCAAAAAGCAAACGGAAATTTTCAAGACCTAATGCCGTTGGATATGTCTGCCATGTCCATGCACCATCAGGGACAAGTGATAATACTAATAAAGTTGCATGTGGTAATAATAGAATAATCATCGCTATGATACCTATTGACACCATTGTCCATTTAATAAAAGGATTATTCACCTCACTACGATGTGCTCCAATTCCTTTTGATGCCATCCGGTAATCTTTTCTTCCTTGATACCACCGCATAAATAGTAGAAAAGAAATAGACACAATAGATAAGATGACGGATTGAGTAGCCGCCATTTCCAAATCACCATTAATCTTAGAGAAATAGATTTGTAGACTTAATACACGAAAGCCACCAGCTAATAAGAATGGCGCACTAAAAGATGCCATAGATACCATGAAAACGAGTAATGATGCAGCGACAATTCCTGGTGTCAGTAACGGAAATGTAACTTTCCAAAATACTTTAAATTTGCTCGCTCCAAGGCTTAATGCTGATTCTTCCATAGATGGGTCAATATTATTTAATGCTGATGATGTTGTGATATAAAAGTATGGATACATCGTATAAGCATGAACAATTAATATACCAGATATGCCCCCAATACTGAATGGAACTTCCGATAAATTAAATATATCTTTAATTGCATTTGGAACAAGTCCAGCTTCTCCATACAAAAACATAAACGCAATGACTCCAACAAGCGACGGAAGCACAATCGGCATAATCGCAATATTCGAAAAAAATTTCCTGCCTGGAAAATCATATCGATTAAAGATATAGGCCAATGGAATACCAATTAATGCACTAAACAACACAGATAGTAATGAAATCCATATAGAATTCCATAAAGCTTCAAAATTTGCTGCTGATTTTGCACCAAAGAAATCTTTATAATTTTGAAGAGAGAATACACCATTTCTTTTAATACTTTCGAGAAATGTTTCAAAGGTTGGATAAAGAACATAGCCAGTTAATATGACGACAACAGGTATTAAAAGAAATATTGTCTTTCGCTTTTCAGCATTCAACATGAAATGGTCACTCCTTCATCTTGGGAACTACACGGACACGATTTTCAGGTAACTGTACGTAGACTTTAGTGCCTTCTTTTTTATAAGATTCAATGCCTTGATTTAATTCTGTCACCCTTATCGTTGTATTATCATCTATTTTCACTAATAGATGTAAAGATTCTCCTGTAAATTGAACAAGATCAATGACTCCCTCAAACACATTGTTACCTTCAATTTTATTCTCTGATATTATCACAGCTTCTGGACGTACAGAAATATACAGTTCATCTGTTTCCTGATATTTAGCTATGTTATGACTTGATTCATTTACATAAATAGATGTTTCTTTATAACGGTAAACTCTTTGTGAATCTATTGTTTTTTCGTATATTATTGGTAAGAGATTAGTTTCACCAATAAATTGAGCAACAAAATCATTAACAGGTTTATTATATATTTCTGTTGGCGTTCCAACTTGTTGACATTCCCCGAAATTAAAGACTGCTATCCGATCACTCATCGTCAGTGCTTCTACTTGATCATGTGTGACATAAACAGTTGTAATCCCAAATTCTCTTTGTAATCTCAATAGCTCTGCTCGCATTTCATCACGTAAACGAGCGTCAAGATTACTTAATGGCTCATCTAATAAAAGAATATCAGGTTCTATCACTAACGCCCTGGCTAGAGCAACTCGCTGTTGTTGACCACCGCTAAGTTGACTTACTTGACGATTGATATATTCCTTTAATCGTACCTTTTCAAGCACACTTTCAACACGTTGTTTTGTCTCCTTTTTACTTATTTTTCTAACCTTTAAACCAAAAGCAACATTTTCATAAACAGTCATATGAGGAAAGAGGGCATAGTTCTGAAAAACCATGCCCGTGTTACGTTTTTCTGGTGGAACGGTCGTCATATCCTTCTCATTAAACTTAACGACCCCTTCTGTTGGATAGTAAAATCCAGCAATCATTCTTAGAGTTGTTGTTTTACCACATCCACTCGGGCCTAGAAACGTAAAGAATTCTCCCTCATTTATAACTAGATCTAGATTCTTGACTGCTGTCACCTTTCCAAACTGCTTTGTAATTTGTGATAAATGTACTGTTGACATTAAACAGCAACCCCTTTTATAGCATGTTATTCACTCTTATCCTTACTGGCATTTTTGATATGGTTATCCCAATAATCCATCCATTCATCAGATTTTTCTTGGAATAGAGCCCAATCTATATCCATTGGTTTAATTTCCGTCTCTGTTATCCAATCAGGTAAATTCTCTACATCTGTTCGTGTAGGAATACGATAATACTTCTCTGCTAAAAGCTGCATAGCCTCTGGCGTATTAACAAATTCATAAAAAGCCTCAGCGGCTTTTGGATGTGGTGCGTCTTTAATTATTGCAATTCCTTCTGTAAGAACAGGTGTCCCACTTTCGGGAATAACATAGTCAAATGGGTAATCCTTTTCCTCTGCTAACATAACAGTATCAGGCATATTCCAAACCGTTAATTTACCTACCCCTTTAGCGATATCGTTATACATAATTTCTGGGTTTGCGGAATATTCTTTTGTGTTATCATCTAATTTCTTTAACCATTCATAACCTTCGCTAGGATCTTCTGTATCTTTATATGTTCTATAAATCATAGCTGAATAAATCGTTCTCATTGTTCCTGAAGCAAGTGGATAGCGAATAATGATATCATCTTTCCACTTTGGATCTAGTAAATCATCCCAATCTTTCGGTACTTCGTCTTCTGATAGTTCTTTTGAGTTATATAAAATCACTTCTGGCGTAATGGAAGTACCTGTCCACATCCAATCTGGATCATAATACATCTCATCTAATGCGTCAGCATAGGATGGCTTATATTCTTGTAACAATCCTTCTTCCTTAGCTTGATCAAAGTTTACCTGAGGAGCACCCCACCAAACATCGGCTTGAGGATTATTTTTTTCTGAACGAACACGGTCAAGGATTTCCTGAGACCCCATATCTAAAAACTCCATTTTAATACCATACTCTTCCTCAAATTGTTTCTGAAAATCACTTAAAATATCTTTTCCATGCGGCGAATACACAACTACTTTTTCTTCTAAGTCTTCATTTCCAGTGGTTTGCTTATCATTTGTATCTTTTTTATCTTCACTTGCCATACAACCCGTTAAAAACATACCGAATAATAATAGTGCCATGAATAAAAAACTTCTTTTAAACATATTTTGCATTTTTATTCCCCTTTTCTTTAAATGTTTAAAATACTATCATGCTCTTTCAAAAACAACGCTGCTGCCCCAACCACCCCTGCTTCTTTACCAAAAGCAGTTTGCGCTAACTCACATGATTGCGGTGTATAGCGCTTTAAAATATCGTTTATCTGATTTTTAATGATTGGATACGCTCCGCTCACACCACCTCCTAGAATGATAATTTCCGGATTTAATAGAGATATATAGTTTGCGATCCCAAGTGCTAAATTTTCAATAGCGAAATTTACTACTTCTTTTGCATCCCCGCTTCCCTCCTGATACATATTAAATACTTCTTTTGCATGAACTTTCTTATTAATTCGTTCAGTCATCATTTGACCAATTGCCGAGCCGCCTGCAATGCTTTCTAAAAAACCATATCCAGAATAGGTTGGTTGAAAGTCTTTTGCGTGTAACCGATCTGTAACCATATGACCCATTTCACCAGCACTATAGTTGGTTCCGCGATATAATTCATTATTTATGATAATTCCACTTCCGATTCCTGTTCCAATTGCGATATAAATGATATTTTTCTTGTCTTTTCCTTTTCCCTTCCAATGTTCCCCTAATACACCTACGTTCACATCATTATCTATGTAAAATGGAAAATCAAAATATTTTTCTAACTCTTTTTTAACAGGGTAATTTTGCCAGCCTAACGCTGGAGCATCATAAACAAATCCATCTTGAACATTTGTGATTCCAGGTACACCAACTCCCATTCCGAATATTTTAAATTGTGGTATACTTTTTTTCTTAATCATCTGTTCAACAGTAGATTGTAATTTTTCAAACAATTCATCTGTAGTGTTTTGTGGTGTAGGAAACTCATCATAAGATAATATTTCACCATTTAAATCAGTCATCCCTACTGATACATTTGTTCCACCAATATCAACCCCGATAATATAATATTTCTTCGGGTTAAACATTAAATTTATAGGTTTTCTCCCACCACTTGCTGTAGAATCGCCCTGTCCAACTTCATTTACCCATTCATCCTCAATCAACTGATTAACTAAAGTTGATACGGTCGGACGGCTAATTCTAATTTTTTTTGCTATATCAGCTCTTGATATCGGCTCGTCATCACGAATACATTTTAATACGAGTCGCTTATTGATTTGCTTAATAAGTTTTGCATTCTTTTTTTGCATTGTTACGTCCCCTAACATGACTTATTCAGATAAAATAAATGGGATTAATTTCTTTACATATTGCCTCATTGTTTTAGTTAATTAAATTTACTTACAAACCAACCGTTATGTTTATTATATATGAAAGCACTTACATTTGTAAAGGATTTTGCAAAGTTTTCGAAATAAAAAATTAATAGGTTTATGCGAACCCTCTTATATCAATTTAAAAGGGCTCGCAAAACTTTATTGTTCCAAGCCGTAACTTATTAAGTTGGTAAAAATTCGATAACCCCCTGCTACTTGATGATCTAGCTGTCTATAAAACACCAAGCTTGTATATAAGTAGGTTCCTTGTCCATACTTGGCCATTAGTATACCACTTGTAAGTGGCTCTTCATTAGGGTCTCCCATACTGACAAATGTCTCATATTTTTTGTCCCATTCCATTGGAAAATAAAGGCCACGCTCTTGTACCCAATGATCCCAATCACTTTCAGTTATCTTATTTGGATAATTAAATAGTTTGTGATCTGGATTTAACATCGTAACTGGTGCTGTTTCATCTGTGACACGCCACCTAATTGAAGGTGTCCCAATTTTGATTGGGTATGGTGGTGTACGTATCGTATCCCAATTATCACCCGGTTTATGATACTGCATCACGACATGACCACCATTTCTTACATAATCTAAAAGGCTTTGATTATTTTCTACTAAATCTGGTCTCGATAAATTAGCACGAATACCTACAACAATCGTGTCATATATAGACAAGTCTCCTCTAGATAACTCTGTTTCAGATAGTTTCGTTACATCGAATCCGAGATCTATTAAATGATTTGCTATATTATCGAATCCACTTTCAATATAACCAACCTTTAATTGGTCGGGGATATTTAGATCAAACGCAGCTGCCTTTATTGTTGATTGATATATAAAATATTCGTTATTTATATGATCATATGATATTTCCTGCACAGTGTTATCAAAAATTTCCCCATCTGTTTCTGCTTTCGCAGTGATATTAAATTCACCTTTTTTTACATGTTTTGGTGGTTTTATGTTCAATATCACTTCTTTTTCAGATAATCTTTCCTCCAAGAAAACATCTTTTTGTTTAGGATTGCTCGTCCAGCCTTCTGGTAAATTTAAAGAAACGGTTGCACTCGTTCCTTTTGAAGCATAATTTTTCACTTTTACTGTTACTGGTATTTCTTCTTGTATATCCAGTGTATTAACAATGATACTTTCAGGTTGAGTTGAAAGACTTAATTTAGGTAAGACTGCTACAGTATCTTCAAATTCTATCAATGACTTTACTTCCACACCCTTATCTTTAAAAGTAATTAAAGATTTAATAAAATCCTCTTTATAGGGGTGATAAAATGCTTCGTCTTCTGACACCGTTATTTTAAACTGAAGTCTTTCCTTTTTACCAGGGTCTAAATGTTTTAATTTTACAATTCCTTCATTAAACCACTGAGCTGGTGTCTCGAGAGTCGTTTGAATATGTTTAATGCGCTGAGATCCATTATTCAATAATTCTACTGTTACCGTTACTTCTTCACCACGAGTTAATACATTGGTATCAATTGATAAAGTAACCTCCAAGTTAGATGATATGAATATGACATCGTTTAATTGGGATTCTTTTATTTCAAGCTTATGCAATAAATCTTCTTTCAAAGAATCATTCAGTTTTGCTTTCCTTACTTTTGTAATCAGCTTTTGTATTTCATCTAATACTAACAAGGACTCATTGTAAACAGATTCTCTGTTCGGATAAAGCGATACGAGATAATCTAGTTTTTCTTGTAATTGACTTAATTGATTACTTAATCCCTTATAATTAATAAGTTGACCCCATTCGCGGAAATCATACGGAATCCCTGAAAATAGCTCTTGATTGTTAGACTCCACAGACGTTTTAACTAGCTCTAAATGAACTTGCCTTGGTTCTACTGGTATATCCCTTCCCATTCCTTGGCTTTTGTGCATATAGCGAGACATTTCGCCTAATTGTGGATAAGTCATCCCATAAATTGGATCGTAGTTACCAATCTCGATAGACGTGGTACTTGTTTCCTTGGATTCTGCTGGTAAGTAAAGTTTCTTTATTTGCCATGTTGACAATCCTTCTTCAAAATGTTCAGGAAAAACATTAGGGTTTGCCGCATCTTCAAATGCGCGTTCACTTAATATTGTAATCGCTCTATGGTGTCCATGCTGACTATCAACGTTTCTAAATGAAGGCATAACAATGTCAGGTTTATACGTTCTTATGAAGCGTATGAAGCGTTCATAAGTTAATTCCTCGCCCCACTTTTCTAATGTCTCATCCGGTGACTTTGAAAAACCAAAGTCATAAATAGGATCAGATGTTGTATTACTTAAATGATATGCTTTTACCCCAGTTATTTTAGATGCTTCAATCATCTCGTTGGAACGTATTATTCCTAAGGCATCTCCTAACTCATTACCAATCTCATTTTGTCCCCCTTCTCCTCTATTTGCTATCAAACTAGCCGTCTTTACACCTAGACCACGAGATAAATATGCTAAAAAATCGCTACGTTCATCATCTGGATGTGCACCCGTGTTAAGAAATGTGACAGTTGTACTAAGTGGCTTCAATTCATTCCACAGTTCTCTATCTTCTGTAGTAGTATAATCTTTCGGTTTCGCAAAAGTTGTTGTCACCATTGTTAATAAAAGCACTACTGATAAAACAACAGAACAAAATCGACACAAATTGTAAGCCCTTACATTTTTATATTGCATTATTTTACCCCCTTAATGTTCTTACACGAAGTTTGTTAGTTATCAAAACTAACTAACATAATTTAATAGCGTGTATAATCATAATTATCACATATTTTTTGAGAAGTAAATATGCTTAAAGACCTATTTTTTTAAAGCAGGTGATTATTATGGTCATTATCTCACAAACTTGTCACGAGTTTGCTATGACCTTTGATATGCTGTTTGATATAATTATGTTAGAGTGACTTTACAAGATTTGGGGGATAGTCATGAAACGCTTTAAACATTTATTTGTCATTCTCATTACTTTAGTCGTTTCAGCCTCTGTCTATATGTTTAAAAATGATATTTTCTTATCTTTTTATACTTTTATGGGGCTAATGATGTTTTATTTTGGATTAATAATCTTACTAGCACCTTTCAATAATAAAGATGCACAATAACTTATTTCAAAAAACCTCACCAAATACAGGTGGGGTTTTTTATGCAAGCACATTGTTAAACATATTTTTCATACATGATAAAATAATAACAACAATGCTTAATAATCGATAAAGGGGACAGATTAATGTCTAAAAATAAATGGAATGAACGTTTTTCAAAGGAAGGCTATTTCTATGGTAAAAAGCCAAATGAATTTATCCGTGAAAAAAGCTCATTGATACCTGAAAAATCAAAGGTTGGATGTTTTGCTGAAGGGGAAGGGCGAAATGCCGTTTACCTCGCAACACTCGGACATGATGTGACATCATATGATCAAGCAACGGCAGGATTAAGAAAAACCGAACAATTAGCAGCTGAACATGAAGTATATGTAAAAACTGTACAAAAGGACCTGATAGCTGAAAAAGTACCTGCTAACACGTTTGATGCAGCTGTCATGGTATTCGGCCATGTTCCTGGGGAATCACAAGCAAAGTTTATCCAGAATATCATTGGTTCAGTGAAACCTGGTGGTCATGTTTTATTTGAAGTTTATTCTAAAGAGCAATTTGACTATAAAACAGGCGGTCCACCTGTTCTCGATCATTTATATGATCCAGTAGATATTCTGAATTGGATTAACCCTTATAAATGTCTCCATTTCTATTACGGTGAAGCTGAACGAATTGAAGGTACAGGACATACTGGTACTGGTCATGTAATTCAAGTCATATTAAGAAAATAAAGGTACTCCGCGTCTATTTTAATAATAGGGGCGGATTTTTAATACCATTTGTAAATAATTATTTAACATAAATATCGATAAAAAGGGCTATTTTTCACCATAATCCTGCTTCATTTATGTGAATTTAGTCACATTTATGGTATGATTTTGTTGTAATGTTAATTAAAGGGGAAACTGACAAATGGATCATTAGACTAAGTTGGATAACGTATTAAGACGTCTAAAAAACATCGAAAAGGCATTAAATGAATCCACAATTGTCGCAGTTACAGATCAACATGGTGTGATTCAATCAGTAAATGATAATTTTTGTAAAATCTCAAAATATAACCGTGAAGAATTAATTGGTAACACACATAAAATTGTCAACTCTGGACTTCATCATTCGGAAGTTTTTAAAGACCTCTGGCAAACGATTCATAATGGTCAAGTATGGCGTGGAGAGATAAGAAATCGTGCAAAAGATGGATCTTATTATTGGGTAGACACGACAATCGTTCCTTTCTTTAATGACGGTGGGGAGTTATATCAATGTATAGCGCTTCACCACGACATTACTGCGCGAAAAGAATATGAAGAAATCATTAAGAAGTTGGCATTCTATGATCCTTTAACCGCATTACCTAATCGAAATGCACTTAGCCAGTGGCTCGATGTTGATTCAGGAACAAATCACCCGCAATTTACCGTCCTGTTTTTAGATTTTGATCGTTTTAAAGCAGTGAATGATGAGTTCGATCATCATATGGGGGACATTGTTCTTAAAAAAGTGTCACGACGTCTCAAATATTGTCTAGGTAAAGCAGACTTTATTTCTCGGCTTGGCTGGGACGAGTTTATCGTCATCATACGGCCAAAATGACATTAAAGCCATTGTTAAAAAACTCATCCAACAACTTAGTATGTCTTATGATGTAAGAGGTTTAAAAGTTAGCTTATCAATTAGTGTTGGCATTAGTACAGGTATGATGGAAGAGCAATGCTCAAATCAAATCTATTTTATAGAATCACTTATTAATAAAGCAGAGACAGTGATGAGCTATGCCAAAAAGAAAGGTGGCAATGCTTATTGCTTTAATACACCTGATCAACATATTGAACTCAATCGTTATTATCAAATTAAAGGATATCAAAAAAGTTAAAACGGTTTTGGCTCTTTAACATAATAGAGCTAAAACCGCCAAAATTACCGTTATTTCAACTTCCTAATGAACAGAAATCGTCATGAACCCGTCTTACTGTCTATTCTATTCCCTCAATAAAAACCGTTAACACTTTGGCGCCATCATTATCGACAGGTATAAATAAATGTGGTTTCGTTCCCTTAAAGTAAGCTGTATCTCCTTCCTTAAGATGATGCTTATCTTGATCGTAAAGTAGATATATTTCTCCTTCTAAAACGTATATAAATTCATCTTCTGAATGTGTATATGGTTCATGGCGCAAGTTTGCATCTTTAGGGGTAACATGAACAATTGCTGGTTCAATATTAGAAAAACGTGATTTCGCTAGAAGCTCATATGAATAACCCATATCTTCATGTCCTACTTTAGATTGCCGCATCGATTTCGGTTGTAAGACGAGATCTGTTTCTGGACGGTTATCAAGAATCCAAGAAAGTGGTATATTTAATGCTTCACTTATTTTTGAAAGTGTGGCTACGGCTGCAGCTGACTGACCATTCTCGATTTTTGACAACATACTTTTGGAAATACCACATTGGTCGGCGATTTCCTGCTGTGTCTTCTTACTACGATGACGAGCTTGTCTAATTTTTTTACCGATATCTTGAAGGTTGATTGTTATTTCCCCCTTACTAACGTACTATGTATGATGTTCTTATCATAAGTGAGGCGCGTGATTCAGTCAAGATTTGTTCCTAGGTTATCTGTCATAGTCAATGTCATTAAGACCGGCATGTTATTGATAACAAACAATAATCATATAAAAAAACCATCTTCCTTTAAATGCAGAAGATGGTTCTATCCGTCTCCTCCTAGCAAACGTGTCTTTATTGCTGTGCACTTGCATATGCAAGTGATTTGCTAGGCAGTGTCTTTCCCAATTTTTTTTGAATATAAAGTGCTGCTTCATCGACTTTCTTTTCATCTATACCTGTTTTAATTCCCAAGCCATGAAGTAAATATAAAATATCATTCGTCGCCACATTACCTGCCGCTCCTGGAGCATATGGGCATCCGCCGAGACCACCTATTGAGCTATCAAAGCGCGTCACACCATATTCAAGTGATGTCATAATATTAGCGATGGCCATCCCTCTTGTATCGTGATAATGCATGATGATTTTATCTTTTGGATAACGACGAAGCACCTCATCTAGCAATGCTTCTACTTGTGAAGGAACAGCAGTACCGAGTGTATCACCTAATGAAATATCATCTGCTCCAAACTCAAGAAGCCGATCACAAACAGCAACCACTTGATCTGGGGAAATGCTCCCTTCAAATGGACAATCAAATACTGTTGACACATATGCTGTCACATGTTTTCCAGCCGCTTTCGCCTCTACAATAACCTCTTTTAAAACAGGATATGTCTCGGCAATCGATTTATTAATATTATTCTTATTATGAGACTCACTTGCTGACATAAAAACAGATGCTCCGTCAATGCCTGCATCAAGTGCGAGTTCTAACCCTTTCATATTCGGAACGAGTGCTGAGTAGCGAACATGTGGATGGCGCTTAATACTTTTTCCGACTTCATGGGCATCAGATAGTTGTGGCACCCATTTGGGATGAACAAATGATGAGTATTCAATCTCACTGATTCCCGATTCAGATAATTTATTAATCCAAGTGATTTTATCCTTTGTCAGAACACGTTTTTTCTCATTTTGCAAACCATCTCTTGGCCCGACTTCTTTAATCTGAACATATTCTGGCCAACGTCTCACTTATAACCCCTCCTTTATGATCGAAATTAACGTCTATATCTACTAAAATGTATGCGCTTTCACGTGTTCATCTTATAAATTATTATTTAAAATGAGTTTGTTTCAATTATGTTTACTATTATTCAACATTGTTGAATTAAATATATAATACATAGTGACTTTTTGTCAACTGTTCAAACTAATATTTCTGAATTTTTATATATAGTTGAAAATGTTTTAAAAGGGGGATCGTGAGAAGTTGAACGATAAAGGAACATCTAAAACTAAAATAAAAAAAGTGCTCAACAAGTTAGTCAAGACTTGTTGAGCAGCCCTTCATAACACATTATGAGCAAAGTTATTAAGATAGAAACTTAACACATACCGCCTCTGGTACGTGAATTTTAGAATCGAGTGCTATTAATTGACCCGTCGTTTCATCACGTGAAAAAAGGACAAGATTGTTTGAATGCTGATTCGCTACAACTATATACTTCTCACTCGGGTCAAGTGAGAAATCTCTTGGGAACTCTCCACCTGTTGGCGTATGTCCTATAAGTGTCAGCTGACCAGTTACCTCATCTACTTTAAGAGTTGTAATGCTATTATGACCACGATTTCCAGTATATACAAATTTTCCATCGGATGAGATGTGAATCGCACTAGCATCATTTGTTTCTGTAAAATCATTAGGAATGACACGGATGATTTGCTTCTCTCTGAATGCACCCGTCTCTGAATCATAATCAAGCACAATCACTTCAGAACTAAGCTCCGTTAATAAGTATGCTATGTTTCCGTTCGGATGAAAAGCCATATGACGTGGTCCACTTCCAGGTTTCGCCTTATACATTTCAATTCTTTTAAGTGATTTTTCTTCCTTTTTATAAGTAACTAGTTCATCCGTTCCAAGATCGACAACAACAATATACTTTCCATCTGGTGTGTGCCCTGTAAAATGAACATGCGGCTTTTCTTGACGTTTGTGGGGTCCATGTCCTTCATGTGTAACGGTTACGACTTCTTTATTAATACTTCGGTGATCACTTACTTCAAACCATTTAACCGTTCCTTTATGGTAGTTCCCAGCTAGAAGTGCATCACCTTGAATATCAACATGACAAGGAGGTGCGCCTTCTTCCAATTTTCGATTCATATAACGTAATTCACCATTGTGTTGATTAATTTCAAATGATGCTACTCCACCCATATCTCCGTCTTGAGCAACGGAATATAAATATTTATTGTCCTCACTAATCGCTAAATATGTTGGATTATTCATTTGTGACGCTAATTCTAGCTTTGTAAACTTCCCATGTTCTATATCAAGTTCAAAACGATAGATACCTCTACTCGTTTTTCTTGTGTATGTACCTACATAGCCAATTACTTTTTTTGACACATGATTTCCCCCTTCAATAAAATATCATTTTTACCATATTTTCTATTATATCATGTTAACATCCATTCATACCTTTGATACAAACGGTACTTGATTGCTCATAAAAATAAAAAAATACCGAATGCAGAACATACACTCGGTACATATATGATGGTGCTCAGTATGCAGGGGGTAATAATAGCAATCTATTATATAACAGTTAGTATCCGTAATCCCAGTCAACATCATTAGCGCACCAAAAAACAAACTGAACATCCGCAAAACAAATCTCTCTATCACCCATTTTAATATGGTAATCCGTACAACCTGCTAGTTCCTTCATTTCCTTATACATAGAACGTTCAACATCTTCTATGCATGTAACCGTTTGATCATCATTTAATAAAATAGCTGTACCTTTGTTCAACGTGATCACCATCCTTCGTTTTTATGATGCAATATTATTATAGCAAATCTGTTATATAAAAGGAAGTGGTTTGTGATTTATTTCACAAATACGTTACAATTAACATAGATGTCAAACATAGATAACCCTTGCATGACAAGAGTTTATATTTTATAATGGACCTAACTTGTAATGCAAGGTAATAAATATAAGTATATTTCTTCCTTGTATGACAAGATTTTTTCTAAATATATACCTTGCATTGCAATGTAGTGAGTGAAGGGGAGATGATGTGCTTGTCATCGACACAAATGCTAAAAGGGATTATTGATGGCTGTGTCTTAGCGATTATTAAAAATAAGGAAGTATACGGATACGAGTTAGCCGAAAAGCTTGAAGCTTATGGATTTGAGTCATTCAGCGAAGGTACGATTTACCCAATGCTTATGCGGATGCAGCGCGAGGAACTTGTATCAGCAACATTTAAAAAATCAACGGCTGGACCTCGCCGTAAATATTATTCGCTCACCCAGAAAGGAGAAAAAGAACTTCAACATTTTATAACTCGGTGGGAACAATTACAGCAAAGTGTCAATCAAGTACTTCAGAATGGAGTAAATAGTTCATAATCTTAAATAAGGAGTTGAAACAAATGACAAATCCACAATTATCTAAGAAGAGTCATAAATTTTTAGAAGACTTACATGCTTATTTATTTGCAAACGGAAAGAAGTTTGAAGAGATTAAAGACATTACAAATGAACTAGAAATGCACTTACTAGAGGCTGAAAAAAATGGAAAACCGATTGAAAAAATTGTCGGAAACTCACCTGCCGAATATATGGAAATGATTTCAGAGGAAATGGACATGGATGTTTCTGGGTGGTTTAAATATATTTTACTGATTATTGTCGGTTCTTTTACCTTTAGAGTTTTCAGCGATGTTTTAAAAGGTGAGCTAGCCTATTCGGTCTTTGAAATTGTTGGTCATGTCGCCAATAGTATTCTATTTATTGTACTTGTATTTGCATCCATGAAATTCGTCGCAAAACGGCAAATAAGTGACACAAAGGCAATCATCATGTTGACACCTGTCATGTCCATTCCCGTTGCAGTTTTTGTAGCTATCCTTTATTTTAATGATCGTATTGATTCTCCGATGATTCATTTTGGTGAAACAGGGACGTGGCTTGTAGTCGCACTTTCTGCCATTCTTATTATTGGGATGACCCTTTGGGCAAAGACAAGTATACTTATTGTTGTTTTGTTATTGCTTGTTCTCCCTGAATATTTATTAAGTTTTACATCATTACAATTAGAAATGCAGCTGTTAATCAGTCTTCTCATCACATACGGTGGAATTGCTCTTTATCTTTGGCTTGTCTTTCGCAAAGAAAAATAAAAAACTCGCATGACAATCCTTCTTATTTAACCGTAAAAGAATGTCATGCAAGTTATATGAAAGGAATAAAACCAGATGGCTCTTATCTGGGAGTCATCTGGTTTTATTTTTGAATTTAAGACATCCACTTAGGCGGGATGTTTTTATCCCAGTAGATTTCACCAATATTATGATGTGTTTCAAATTGGTCATCACTTAAATGATAATGGAAATTAAACCAATAGCCTTCTAATGGACGATTTTCACGGCGAACATGAAAGCGAACTATATCCGATTGATTTCTCATATCATATACGTTAAAAATACGCTCTCCGAAACCACGAGCTGGTTCCTCAGTAATCGCATAATAACGTAGCTCATCTTCATCAGCTTGGGCGATGACCGCTTCTAATACATCTTCAATAGCTGGTAAAATATCCGTTATAAACTCATCTTCTAAGCGGTCAATCATACGTGGTCCAAACTTCATAAAGGCTTGGTCTTTCGCATTTTCTGTTAGTTGTTCGAGATAGACTTCTTTTAGATCAGGAAAGTCTCCAAAAGTCTCTTGATCCCACTGCTCTTCTTCTATCTCATTTTCACTAACAGCAGTCGTTGAACGTTCGTCATTGATATTCGATTTTTCCGATATAGTGTCTTTACTTTCATCCGCATCAGCCGTTAATGTAATTGGAGGAATGTAAATCCCCAGTGTCATAACCGCAACGAAAGCAACGACAAGCTTTCGCAACCAAAGTTTCATATAACAACCCTCTTTACATTGAACTTTATGTCACGAGCCTACTTACTTATAATACCATCATTTTAACATGAACAACGATAAGCGTCTATATGATTAAACCTTCTTTTTTATATAAAAACCCCTGGACAGCATTTGTCCAGGGGAAATAATTTATAGTAAATAACCCATCTTCTTCGCTTCAAATTCAAGCTCTTCTCTAAATTTAGGATGTGCAATACGAATAAGTTCTTTCGTACGTTCACGGATTGTTTTTCCACGTAGTCTGGCTACACCATATTCTGTCACGATATAATCTACATCGTTTTTAGATGTTGTGACTGGTGTTCCTGGATTTAATGTCGGCACAATTTTTGAGATCGTATCATTTTTTACACTTGAATGTAATGTTAAAATACCTCTTGAATTTTCAGCAAGATGTGAAGCGATTTGGAAATCAGCTTGTCCACCTGAAGAAGACCAATAAGTACCGCCGATCATTTCTGAATTCACTTGACCAAGGAAATCTACTTCAACTGCCGCATTGACTGTGACTAAGCTTTTCATTTTTGATAGATCTATAACATTGTTTGTTTTATTAACAGGTAGCATATAAATATCTTCATTCTCATGAATAAAATCATATAAGCGCTGTGAACCAAATGCAAATGTTGCAGTCAATTTTCCTTTTTTAAATATATTGTTTTCGTTTGTGACAGCTCCAGCTTCAAATAAATCGATAATCTTCTCCGGAATCATCTCTGTATGTACAGATAGATTACGATGTGATTTTAACTGTTCGATAATCGCATTTGGAATAGAGCCGAATCCTATTTGAATGGTATCCCCATCTTCAATCAACTCAGCTACATATTCACCAATGATACGGTCTTTCTCTGATACTCTTAAATCAGGTAATGCTGGGATTGGCTCATGGTTTTCGATTAATGCACTTACATCAGAGATATGAACACGGTTCTCTCCGTATGTACGTGGCATATGTTCATTCACTTCTAAAATAATATGTTTAGCATAAGGAAATAACGTCGATACATAGTCACAGTTTGTCCCCATTGAAAAATACCCTTCATCATCCATCGGTGAAACAACTGCCATCGCCACTTGATTTCTCGTAAATTGCTTTAATAATTTAGGCATATCAGAAAAATGATTTGGTAAGATATCAATTTTTCCTTCTTTAAATGCTTTTCTTTCTGATGCCCCTAAGAAAGTACTAATAATTTGAAGTTTTTCTGGTTCAACATCGATGACATCACGAGTCGAAAACATTTGAATTAAACGGTTCCCCGAGAGACCTTCATGAGATTCTAATTGCTTCATTAATTTATAAGGTTCTCCAGCTAATATCGGTGTGATCAAATCATACCCTGGTTTAATAAGTGAAACCGCTTCCTCTACAGAACAAAGTTTTTCGTTATACAATTTTTGCAAGTCCATATTGCTCTTCCCCCTTTGGAAATTAATTACCCTAACCTCTTAGATCATTCTCAACTCATTGCTGTAATGTTTAACATGTCCATTATCTTGATTAAATTTCCATAATAAACAACAGCAAAAACAACATCTGTATATACTTTACAAAATAAATTGTTATCTGTCATCCATATTGAATTTCTTGTCGAATAATGATGAATTTTACAATGGTGTGAACTATGACATTTCATTGAAAAATAACAAAATTAACCGAACAACTTGGGAAAATAAGGTATAATAAAAATGAAAGGTACACAAAAAGAAGGAGGAAAATCATATGTTTGACTTAAAGCCATTTAGAAGAAAGAGTGAAGAGCTAGATTTGTTCGAACGCATGTTAAAATCCTTCAATGAAGTGTTTGACCAGGAAGGAATTGCACCTTTAAACGGTAGTTTCAATTCTTTCCGTACGGATGTCAGGGAAACAAAAGATGCTTATCATGTTGAAGCTGAACTACCTGGTTTTGACAAAAATGATATTACGATTCAATTAGATAATAATTACTTAACCATTCATGCCAAACGCGAAGAAGAAGAAGAAGCAAAAGATGAAGAAGATAAAATCATTCGTAAAGAGCGCCACTACGGCGAATTTATTCGACGCTTTTATGTAGACAATGTTGATGAAGATAAGATTAAAGCTAAATTAAAACGAGGCGTGTTAAAAATTAAACTTCCAAAACTAGAAACGAAAGAACCAGAATCAAAACGAATTGACATTCTTTAATTCATAATGATTAAACCATGTCCCTACTGCAGGTGACATGGTTCTTTACTTTTAAATCGGATATATATTTGTTATGATGGCAAGGAATACATAATGAAGTGACCACAAGGGGAGCTTTTCGCTGAGAGTGAACGTTTCACACGTTCTAACCCTTCGAACCTGTTTAGTTAATACTAACGTAGGGATGTGGTGAAATAAAGTGGAGAAGGTATGCCCTAAGGTAACCTTTTTCCTTTTTTCACGATGTCTCCCTCAGTGGCTCATTAGAGGAGGCATTTTTTTATGAAACGATTTGATTTAGAAACATTGTTAGAAATAGCGATTTTCGCTGGGTTTGCGATGGTAATTGATCTGTTCCCATCATTTAAGCCCAATCCATCCATTTCCATCTCGTTTGCGATGGTACCTATTTTTATTATAGCTTTTCGTCGTGGCTTTCTTGCTGCTTCGATATCAGGATTTCTATGGGGAATTTTGCAAATTGCGACAGGTGATGCCTGGATTTTAACTCCTACACAAGCTTTTATAGAATACTTTATCGCCTTTACATGTATCGGGTTTGCTGGTCTGTTCTCTAACTTGATTAAAAGTAGTTTAAAAGATAAAAAAAGAGGTGCAACATTTGTATGGATTGTCATTGCGACATTCATTGGTAGTGTGGCTCGTTATTTCTGGCACTTTGTCGCTGGCGTCATCTTCTTTAAAAATTACGCTATTGAAGCCGGAAAAACACCTGTTATCTTCTCTTTAACGATGAATGGAATGACGTTCCTCGGTGCTTCAATTTTATGTGCCATTATTCTCGTTTTACTTATTAATAAAGCGCCGCAACTCATTACAAATACATCCGAGAGAAGACAGCAAGCTGCATAATATTTAAAAAGGTGGGAAATAACCCACCTTTTTTCTGTTCTTTTTATGTTGTTCATAAGTTGAAGAACTTAACTATACACTCTATTCTATAGATATGATGGTAAAATGAGGGATTCTATGCGCTTACGAATATTAATCATGTTGATGTTGGTAATCATTTTGAGTAGCTGTGGTCAATCATTACAGAAACCAAGCGGACTTGACTTTTCGAGTACAGATCATAAGGAACATGAAACAGCTTTACATATGAAACAAACTGTTAAAACTGAAGATCGAATAAAAACACAGAGCAATTCTCCAACTAAGCCGACGCAACAAAAGAAACAGAAAAAGACGACGAATTTTGAACACGGCATTGGCACCGTGACAATGGTCATTAAAATATCAGATAACAATATCCCATTAGCTCAGACCAATGTCACTATTTACAAAAATGATACTGCTTTGGATGCTTTATTACGTATTACGAAGGAAAAAAATATTCAACGAGACATATCTGGAAAAGGCGCTTCTGCCTATATTAGAGGTATTGCTAACGTTTATGAAATGGATGACGGGCCTGGAAGTGGTTGGATGTTTCGTATTAACGGGGAATTTGTTAATCAAAGTGCTGGTGCCATTAAACTGTCATCTGGCGATCATATCGAATGGCTTTACACTAAAGATTTAGGTCAAGATCTTGATGCCCCGTAAAGCAATACTATCATATACGGTCAAGCGTGACGTTTACCATATTAACAAGGGTGAAAGGAGTATGGATTTTGAGTGAGCAAGGCTTTTTGAGCATCCACCCTTTTGTTCAATTGATATACTATCTTCTTATTAGTGTGACACTTTTTCATATAAATCATCCTATATTCATTGGCACCTCCTTTTTGTTATTGTTCACGATTGTCTGGATACAGGATAAAGGAGAAACAGCGAAAAAACGACTGCTCCATATTCTTCTATTGATGGGGTTGATCATTTTATTTAATCCGCTATTTGTTTCACGTGGTCGTTATATTTTGTTCTATCTTGGTGAGCGACAAATAACGCTTGAAGCGCTTATTTATGGTATTAGTCTTGCATTTATGATCGGCGGCATGCTTTTATTGTTTATCTCTTTTCAACATGTCCTACATGGACAGCGGTTTTTATACTTATTTGCTAATCTTCTCCCACGTACAGCGCTTTTAATCATGATAGCACTTCGGTTTGTTCCATTATTAATGTATCGACTAGAAACCATTCGCGCTGTACATCGTGTTCGTCGTTCAAATACAACACCTATTAAAACAGCCATGTTCCAGATGCAAACATTAATCACTTGGTCTTTAGAAGAAGCCATTAAAACAGCAGATTCTATGAAAGCACGTGGTTACGGTAACCAAAAACGGACGATGTATACACCTTATCGGATGGAAAAACGCGATTGGGTGGTCATAATGTTACTGACCTTATTATTTTTACTTTTCTTTTTAGGAAGCATGCTAGGTTATGGCAATATTTATATTTATCCACAACTTGGTACCTTACGTTTTTATCCACTAGATTGGGTTATGTATATCATTATGATACCTCTTTATTTAATGCCGCTTCTAATTGAAAGGAGTACAAATTGAATGTTTCAATTATCCGGTTTATCTTTTCGTTATCCTGATATGGATAAAAGTGTTTTAAAACAGTTACATTTATCCATTGGTGAGGGTGAATTTATTCTGTTAACAGGTCCTAGCGGTTGCGGGAAAACAACGCTTTTACGTTTGTTAACTTATGTTTTACGTCCGAACGGAACATTAGCTGGTGAGATATTTTATAAGAATCAGCCCATTCATTTATGGTCTGACAAAGAGTTGACAGAAGAAATCGGCTTCATTTCTCAATATCCTGAAGAGCAAATGGTTATGCCAACTGTAATGCAAGAGCTTGTCTTTGGCTTGGAAAATCATGGCTTATCGACGGCAGAAATGAGAAAGCGGGTTGCCGAACTTGGGCACTACTTTAAAATAGAAGATCTACTAAACAAGAAAACAAATGCCCTATCTGGCGGTGAACAACAACTCGTTCATTTATTATCCGTGTTATTATTACGTCCAAAGGTACTTATTCTTGATGAACCAACTTCTCAGTTAGATCCTGTGCATGCGACGCTTGTTTTTCAAATGTTAGAACAGTTGCATCATGATTTAGGGATGACCATTATTATTGCTGAACATAGATACGCCACCCTTCTTCGGATGTGTGATCGTGTGTTCATGCTCGATGAAGGAACCGTATGCTTTACTGGAAATAGCCGAGAATTTTTATATCAGCTGGCTCAATCACAAGACTTAAGATACGATGCTTATCTACCTGATATAGCTCATTTATATATAAAGAAAACGAAACAACCTGTAAATAATGACATCCCTCTCACTGTCAATGAAGGACGTGTATGGTTAAAACGTGTTTTACCAATGGGAAGGCGACTTCAAAAGCCGAAGCAACAGATTAAACAGACAGAACAGATTGTATCATTAAATGATGTCACTTTCTATCACTCAAAAAATGAACCTTCCATATTAAATCGTTTATCTTTAACTGTTTATAAGGGAGACTTTTATGCCATTATTGGAGGAAATGCTTCAGGAAAGACAACATTGATTGAAATTTGTCTCGGTATTAAAAAACCTAAACGAGGACGTTTGGAACTTTTTCAACAGCAACTTAATAAAAAGACGTTAGAAAGGATTGGCTATTTACCACAGCAACCACAAGCTTTTTTTATGTATGATACTGTAGAAAAAGAAATGCAATCCATGTTAAATAATAATAATGAAGAAATAATGATACAAATGGCTAAACACTTTCATATTGAACATCTTTTACATCAACATCCTTTTGATTGTTCGTATGGAGAAATGCAAAGAATTGTTCTCGCTTGCCTATTGCTTCGCCAACCTGATCTATTATTCCTTGATGAGCCAACTAAAGGGTTAGATCCTTTTGCGAAGGATGAACTCGGTCGTTATTTAACTGCATTACATAAAAAAGGATTAACAATTGTGATGGTTTCTCATGATATTGATTTCGTCGCTCAATACTCGGAACGGGTTGGATTATTATTCGATGGCGAAATCACTGCTGATGGAGCTACAAAAACAATTTTACAAGATAATTCTTTTTATACAACGGATATAAATAGAGCGGCAAGGGGGACCGCTTTATCACATGTTTTAACAGTTGAGGAGGCATTACAAGCATGGCCAGAAAAATAGTCCCCATCCTTTTCGTTGCTTTAATATTCATATTATCTATTTTTATAACTGAGAAAGCTTATTTTTTCTTAAGTATATTTATCATTGGTTGTATGATGCTTCCTTTTTTTATTCGCTTTGAAAAGCGTCTCGTATCCACACGTGAAATCGTTTTACTTGCTATGTTCAGTGCTATCGCAGCCATTAGTCGCATTCCTTTTGCAGCATTACCGAGCATCCAACCGACATCTTTTTTTATCATTATCGTTGGGATCGCTTTTGGAGTGGAAAGTGGTTTCATTGTTGGTGTTGCGAGTGCATTCATATCGAACTTAGTGCTTGGACATGGTCCTTGGACACCTTGGCAAATGCTTGCCTGGGGGATGATGGGTATGACAGCTGGTATGGTGTCACGTTATTTACAACGAAATTGGGCGCGAATCATATTCGGTTTTATATGGGGTTTTTTATTTGGTTGGCTAATGAATCTATGGGTCTTAACAACTCAGATTGATAATCTAACGTTAGAGCTTGTCATATCTATTTATGTGGCTAGTTTCATCCCTGATTTATCACATGCTTTATCTAATGTTGTCTTACTACTTGTCTTTTCTTCTCACTTTTTATCGATTCTTACACGAATAAGTCGAAAGTATCATATTTTAGACAATAGTAGATATAAAAATTAGTTCTATTTTATCATTTTTAAAAAATTTTAAAACATCGCTTATAATCGAAACCATTTGTGATATGATACGTATGACTTATTGCAAAGAAAATTTTTAAGGAGTGTTTTATTTTATGAAAAAATGGATCACAACATTTGTTGTAATCGCTTTAGCTTTCACACTTTCTGCTTGTCAAGAAAACGCTGAAGAAGTTTACAACAAAGCGCTTGAAGCTTCAAAAGAACTTAAAAGCGCTGAAGTCGATATGGATATAAAACAGTCAATGGGTGTCCCTAGTGAAGATATGACAATGGACATTTCTACAAAAATGGATATCAAAATGACAACTGACCCGCTAACAATGTATCAAAAAGGTACGATTGATATGGGTGATTTACTACCAATTGATATGGAAGTGGAAGCATATGTCACTGACGATGCGATGTATATGTATGATTCAATGTCTGGTACATGGATGAAGATGGACTCCACCTTGTCTGAAGAAATGCTTAATCAACAACAAGACCCTGCTGAACAGCTTAAAGTTTTAGAAGAATACGTTAAAGATCTTTCTTTTGAAAAAGATGATAACGCATTTATTTTAAAATTAGAAGCTGATGGTGATAAGCTTAAAGGTGACACAGATAAGTTGGTGAAGCAATTTATGCCTCAAGAAATCATGGAAGCATTAGGAGAAGAAGCTGAAGAAATCTTTAAAAATATGGAAATAAGTAAACTAAATTATGAAATGTTTATTGATAAAAAAACATACCATCTAAATAAACTCAACGTCGATATGGATATGTCAATTAAAGTTGATGGCGAAGAATTGACTATTTCTCAAGAGGTAAATGCCAAGTACAAAAACATCAATGGCGTTGATCCTATCGAAGTGCCACAAGATGTTATTGATGACGCTCAAGAATTAAACCTTTAATCGAATCTATTAAAACTCGTCTATCTCATGTTAGGCTAATAGATTTAGATGATAAAAGAATTCTATGAAACGTAAGAAGGTGTAGGAAAGAATCCCGCACCTTCTTTTTATATGTATACTAAGTCGAAGTCGGGCGAGCAATTTTGGCTCGGGGTTGCGCGATTTTGGCCCGGGGTTGCGCGATTTTGGCTCGGGGTCGCGCGATTTTGGCCCAGGGTCGCGCGATTTTGGTGCAGCACCGTTTGATCAAGTTTGCCATAAAAAAAAGACCGCTTTCCCATCACACGTTGAGATACGGTCTTTTTTTCATCTATATATTAAAATACAAAGAGATAGCAGAAAAAACTTAACCAAATCGTCCATTAATATAATCTTCAGTACGCTGATCAGTCGGTTCATTAAAAATGACATCTGTCCGGTCATATTCAACAACTTCTCCATCAAGGAAAAAAGCCGTTCGATCTGAAATACGTGATGCTTGTTGCATATTATGCGTGACAATAACGATTGCGTAGTCTTTTTTTAACTCTCGTATTAATTCTTCAACTTTCAAGGTAGATTTCGGGTCTAATGCTGATGTTGGTTCATCCATAAGGATAACATCTGGTTCAATGGCTAAACACCTAGCAATACAGAGCCTTTGCTGTTGACCACCGGATAAACCGTAAGCATTATCGTGGAGGCGATCCTTTACTTCATCCCAAATATAGGCACCTCTAAGACTCTTCTCAACGATTTCATCCAGAATCATTTTATTACGAATCCCATGAATTTTAGGTCCGTAGGCAATATTTTCATAAATTGATTTTGGAAATGGGTTTGGTTTTTGGAAAACCATGCCGACTTGAGTGCGCAACTCTTCAACACGTAAAGACTTATCAAATATGCTTTTACCTTTATATTGGATGACGCCTGTCGTGCGAACGGACGGAACGAGTTCAACCATACGATTTAACGTCTTTAAATATGTTGATTTACCACATCCAGATGGGCCGATAATCGCTGTGACCTCTTCTTCGTGAATATCAAGATTAATATCTCTTAATGCATGTTTTTCGCCGTACCATAAATTTAAATTCTGTGTATCAAACACGACCTCTTTCTCTTGTTCAAGTGTTCTTAACACTTCAATATTAGCTCGCTTCTTCACTTCTGCTTGTGGAATGGCTGTCATTGCACCTGCCATAAGAAACACTCCTTTTTTATCATTAATAACGTTTTTGAAATTTATTTCGAATTATAATGGCCGTTGTATTTAATAAAAGAAGGACAAGTAATAAAATAATGATTGTTGCGGATGCAAGATATGCATACTCCTCAACTAAAGATGAGTCTAATGTCCAATAATATATTTGCATCGGTAAAACTGTAAATTTATCAAAAATACTTCCAGGGAACGGAATAAGTAATGCTGGTATACCAATGACAACAAGTGGTGCCGTCTCACCGATAGCACGTGATAAAGATAAGATAGCACCTGTTAGAATACCAGGAAGTGCCGCTGGTAAAATAATATTTTTAATCGTTTGCCATTTTGTAGCACCCAGTCCATACGACGCTTCACCTAAATGATTAGGAACTGCACGAATGGCTTCTTGACTAGCAACAATTGTAATTGGAAGAATAAGTAAGGACATCGTCAATCCACCAGCAAGGACGATATTACCCATATCTAATGCGCGAACAAATACCGTCATTCCTAAAATTCCGTAAACAATCGATGGGACACCTGCTAGATTCGCAATATTTGTTTGAATAAATGACCGTAGCTTGCCTTTTTTAGCATATAATTCAAGATAAATTGCTGTTCCTACTCCAAAAAACATAGTCACAGGAGCCACGACAACCATTAACCATAACGTTCCGAGTAT
Source organism: Cerasibacillus quisquiliarum (assembly GCF_014202495.1). Lineage (GTDB taxonomy): Bacteria > Bacillota > Bacilli > Bacillales > Amphibacillaceae > Cerasibacillus > Cerasibacillus quisquiliarum. The sequence continues at coordinate 160,996 of NZ_JACHHA010000004.1, forward strand.
AGCGCCTAAGATCCCTGCTTTTTCTGGGTCAGTTGATAGCTTTCCTGTTAAGAAATCCATATTAATCCAACCTATTCCATCAGAAAATACGCGATAGATTAATATGCCTAGAACAACAAGGCCGAAAACCGTTGATAGAAAGAAAATTATTTTAGCAATTGTATTTACGATAAGTCGGAAATTCATTCGTTTCTGCACTTGGACGGCATCAACATATTTCATTTACAATTCCTCCTGAGTTATATCAATACTCTTCCTTAAACTTACGTGCGACATAACGAGCAAATAGGTTCATTAGCAATGTAAAGACAAATAATGTCATCGCAACAGCATATAGACTGTAGTATATAGTCGATCCGGCTGGGGCATCTCCGCCAGTTACTTCTACAATATAAGCGGTCATTGTTTGCATAGATTGTGTCAGATCAAATGTGAAGTTTTTGGAGCTTCCGCTAGCGATTGTAACAATCATCGTTTCACCAATTGCTCTTGAAATAGCGAGAACAAATGAGGCGACAATTCCAGAAAAAGCAGCTGGAATAACAACACGTGTCGCTACTTCTAATTTCGTTGCTCCTAGTGCAAGTGCACCTTCACGCATCGCATTCGGAACAGAACTCATCGCATCTTCAGAGAGCGAAGCAATCATAGGGATAATCATAATTCCCATTACAATCCCCGGGCTTAAAATATTTGTCGTTTCTAGTCCTGGTATAACATGTTTCAGTAATGGTGTAACAAAAGTAAATGCAAAAAAACCATATACAATCGTTGGAATACCTGCTAAAATTTCTAGCAGCGGTTTAAACGTCTTTCGTATACGTTCAGAAGCAAATTCACTTAAATAAATTGCTGTCATTAGCCCTATTGGCGCTGCAACAAGCATCGCTATAACGGTTGAAGTTAGGGTTCCCATAATTAATGGTAAAACACCGAACTTGGGGTCTTGGCTTAGTGGCTTTAGGACCGTACCTGTAAAAAATTCAACGACAGACACTTGTTTGAAAAATTCTATTGTCTCAGAAAACAATGTGTAAATAATCCCTATTGTCGTAAAAACAGAAACACTTGCAATGAGAAATAATATTATCGGAATCGCTTTTTCAAATTTAAGAAATAAATTTTTTGACTGCTTCTTTTTAGATATCAGTTCCTGAACATGAACAGGCTCATTATTTGTTCGCATAATAAGTTTCCTTTCAAACCAATGATTTCCAACCTTTTCTAATGAATGGAACAAGATGAGAACGATAATTTGTCCTCATCTTGTATGATTATATGCTTGTCTGTAAATTACTTTAGACCTTCTAAGAATGAAACACTTTCTTCAACTTCAGCGTCTGGAATTGGAGCGAATCCTGTTTCACCAGCGACATGATTGACATTGTTCATAACATAGATCGCATAATCAAGAACTTGTGGTTTTTCTTTTGCATTATCCACGTTTAAGTACGTAAATACTGGACGTGTAAATTGTGCGTAGTCCCCGTCTTCTGCAATTGTATCAAGTGAAGGTTCAACTGCTCCATTACCAAAATCAACGCTTACTGCTTGTAATTTATCTTGGTTGTTTACATAGTAACCGAATCCAAAGAATGCAATTCCGTTTTTATCTTCTTCGATCATTTTTACAAGCGTAGGGTAATCTTGTTGTAAGTCAACATCATCTACGAGATCTTTTTCTTCTAAAATATTTTCATAGAAGAATTCATATGTTCCGTGGTTCTCATTTGGTCCATATGTGTTAATCTCTTCATCTGGCCAATCCGGATTAATATCAGACCATTTTGTTACGCCACCATCAGCAAGGAAGATTTTCTTTAAATCTTCAGCTGTCATTTCAGTTGCCCAGTCGTTTTCTTTATTAATAACAAAAGTAAGTCCATCAAGTGCTACTTTTAATTCTTTTACTTCCATGCCAAGCTTGTCAGCTTCTTCCTGCTCTTCATCTTTAATTTGGCGAGAAGCATCGTTAAAATCTGTTCCGTCTTCTACTAAGAATTTCTTAAATCCTGCACTCGTACCAGCACGGCTAACTTCTACTGATACATTCGGTTGTTCGTTACTCATATATTCTTCAGCTAATTTCGCCATTAATGGATAAACTGTACCAGAGCCATCGATGACGACACTGCCTTCTAAATCAGCAGCTGCTTCATTATTTTCTTCTTCATTATTCTCATTATCTTTTTGTTCTGTGTTGCTATTGTCTTCTCCTTCTTTTTCTTTCTCTGAGTCTCCTTGACAAGCAACAAGTGCAATTGCTAATACAGCAATCATCAAGGCCATGAAAATGTTTTTCAACTTCATAAAAAATGTCCTCCCTTTTTTGTAGGAAATATCTTCCGAAGGCCTCTCTCCTTCAATTACAAGTATAAAGATGGAGTGTTAAGGAAGTATAAAGCGATTGTAAAGGTTATGTAAATTTGTAGATCATGATTTAAGCTATGTATCTAATTTTAAAACTTGACGAAAATAAGATTCCTAAGAAAGCCATTAAAAAAAACGAATAAAAAACATCTTCGCTCAGCTTAAAGTGAGCGAAGATGTTTTTACTGTCGTTTTACTATTAACTAGAACCACTTTATGCCATAAGAACTTTTTGACGCTTAAGAACGATAAGCATAATGATAAAAAATAATCCTGTATAAGCACCAGTCAATAAGAAGCTCTCATGCAATTGATAAATTTCAGGCATGGGATAGAATGAGACAAACCCTCCAGGATCCGTATCATGAAATAAGATAGGAAGCATTGATTTTTGTATAAATAATGGAAAGTACTTACCAATTAACCACTGATCAATTATGCTAAATTCAAGTATCGGATAAACAAGACCCAATATTAGTCCCCCGACAATACTCTTTGTAACGACAGTCATGCACGCAGTAAACATACCCCACAGTAACAAGCTAATGATTGTTCCACTCAGTTGTAGAACGATATCACTTATTACAATTGTTGGATATTCTATTAAATTCATCGGTAAATTAAAGAGTTCTGGCACAATTAAACTTGTTATAAAAGCTGTAATAATAGACAATAACATGAGAAGCAAAATGATTAATAAAATACTGGACATTTTGTTAATGATGATTTGAATACGTGATAAACCATTAACCCATAACTGTCGAAGTGTTACATATCGGTATTCAATCCCAAAAAGAATTGCTGCCAAAATAGAAATAATGATTGGACCTACTGCATTAACAGAAGCCAATGCATATGTTATCGCCATAGATGAGCTTAAAACAAATAACATAGAATGAAAAGGTTCTGTTCGATCAGCCTGTTTGATATAGTCAATCATTTCTTGTTCTGTAAATGAAGCTTCTTCCATAAATGATGGGTACATGTTCTGAAACATATGAGCAACACTTATGTAAGAATAAATCACAATCAAAATCATGATTACGAGTGACCAAATAATAGCTGGATGCTTAATGAGCTTCGTCCATTCATTCTTCATACGCTTTCTCCTCTACTTAATTGCTGATATGTCCATTCCCACTCTCTAGTCGGATGAATAAACATAAACTCTTCAATGCTTATGCCTTTATCAGTCAATATCTTATGAAAAGTGCTTATATCCTGTTTAGATACGAGTTTAATATGCCAAACAGATGGACTCATTTCCAACGCACTCTTTATGATTGAAATCTGCATGAATTGTTCTTTCGTTACGCTCTTTGTTGTTTTTATTCGTACGGTAGGCTCATCTTTTGAGTCATGTACATGAAGTTCTTTTATAATTTGGCCTTCATGAATCATTCCTAAACGGGTACAATTAGCCTCAATAATTCCCCATTCATGGCTCGCAATAATAAAACTGCTTCCTTTTTTCGCCATATCGTGAATTAAGGTAGATAAATTTTCACTTGATAAAACATCCAATCCATTCGTTGGCTCATCTAATAGATAGAGACACGCCTTCTTCGATAAGGCTATAGCCAAACCAAGTCTTTGCTTTTGACCATATGATAAACTTCTTACTTTCTTGTTAAGAACATCACTACTTTGTTCAGGATGTAAAGTCTTTACAATGCTTATTGCCTTTTCTGGTTGTGTTGAAAGTAAATAGAGATTTTCCTTGCCAGTTAAATACCCATATAGCGATGTTGGTTGAAAGGACATACTTATTTGCTTCGGATCGTACGACTTACCGTTTATTTTAATTGTTCCTTCGTCAGGTTTTAGAAGACCACAAATAATAGCTAATAAGGTCGTTTTTCCTGATCCATTCCGACCGACTAAACCGTAAATATCTTCACGTTTTATCGTAAAAGAAATGTCTTTTAAGACCGAATATGTAGCAAAATCTTTACTAATTTGATTCACTTGCAGCATTGGCTTTGACATAACTTAACTCCTTTCAAATCTTAAGTCATCTCATAAACTAGGACCAAATGTTTTATTTATAGAGAAAAAAATCTGTGCATAGATTATGGCTGCTAAATTTTACGTCTCTTTTAGATTGTTACTTATATGCATCCCCGTACATCACTTCCTTTTCCACAACTGATTGTTCATTTTGTGTCGACTTAGACCATATAATATAGCAGGCCTAAGTCGACGAGTCTCTGGCTAAATTGTTCGCTAACACAATATTCACTATTTAGTTGAGTAATGGGTGATTTTTGATCAAATCTTTTGAAAGAACATAGGCAATTATCTAGCTGTAGATTTACCGTATCCATTAATAGCTATTCGAATTCGGCTTGTGAATTTTGATCCACGTATGTGGCCCCATGGTGTAGGAAGGCTACTTTCGAAAACAACACTTTGATTCGTTTCACCATTAGAAGTATATCGATAATTCCAACTGTTTTTCTGAGACTTGTAGTTAAACAAAGGTGCTGTCCAATTTCTTTGCCACATACCGTTGTATCGAATTATTCTGCCTTTATCCCATGTCCACTGCACAGTTGCACGATGAATAGCAACAGTAATTCCTAATTTGTTCTTATATGACTTACTCCAAGTATGGGTTGATATATAAGCATTTAGTGTGTTGTCATTTTTAATATGATGGTAACTTTGAGCAGGAGTAATTATTGTAGAAGAAGTATCATTAGATGAATTTGGAAGGCTATCTGCGGCAAGTACACTAGATAATTCTACAAAAACTAATAAGATAGCTAAAAAAGAAATGAATAAAAATTGATAAAACAAGCTTCTTTTCATCCTTATTCACCTCCTTAATAATAAGTATGTAATAAATGATAATTTTATGAAAATTTTATTATTAATTGTGCAAATTGTCAATTATCAACTCCTTTTATACGTAAAATAAGTCCCTAACCAACAAAAAGGTTGGAAAGAGACTTCTCAAATGATTATTTACTTAAAACACCCTACGCCATACACCAAGCACATCTAACATAACTATGACGATTAATACAGGAGCTACATAACGCAGAATATAATACCAAGCTTGAAATGCTCCCCTTTTAAGCTTGCTTCCTCTTTTTAACTCATCGAAAAGTAGAGATTTTTCCATCTTCCAAGACACGAAAATCGCAATTAATAATGAGCCAAGTGGCATGAGGACATTACTTACTGCATAGTCAGCAAGGTCAAAGAAGGATTTACCAAAAACAGTCACATCACTTAATACCCCATATGATAAGGCAGAAGGAATACCAAAAATAAAAATTGCAATTCCAATCATCCAAGCATACTTTTTTCGCTTATCGAGATGACCTTTCGAAAGAACCGAAACGATGATTTCCAACATCGAGAAGGCACTTGTTAAAGCAGCAAAGAAAAACACGATTAAAAAAGCAGCGAAGAAAAACATCCCAAATGGTAATTGACTAAAAATAGTTGGTAATACATTAAATAAAAGGACAGGACCAGCATCAGGGTCTAGTCCGAATGAAAACACAGCTGGAAATATGGAAAGACCTGATAAAATAATAACGAGTAGATTCATACTCACAACCGACAACGCAGAACGTGGAAGATTCGTTGTCTTCGGCAAGTAAGAACTGTACGTAATCATAACGGATACACCGATACTCAAAGTGAAAAAAGACTGTCCCATTGCATCAAGCACGGCTTTTGATGTGAGTTTTGAAAAGTCAGGCTGAAATAAGAAAGCCATTCCTTTTACCGCACCATCCAATGTAACAGATCGAATGACGAGAATAAGAAACAAGATCGCTAAAGCAGGCATCATTATTTTTGAAGCTCGCTCGATTCCATTTTGAATCCCATGCCCGACAACTATAATCGTCATCAAGATAAATATGAATTGAAGTGATAAACTTAGCCAAGGATTTTCAATCGTTTTTTGAAATAATAGTGCATACTCTTCTGATTGTAAACCAATTAGTTCACCTGTAAAAATTTTGCCTAGATATGTGATAATCCATCCACCAATGACACTATAAAACGATAGCAGGATGAATGTTGTAACCATTCCCAAGATTCCAATCCCATACCATTTCGTTCCTGGAGCTATCTTTTTGAAAGAAGTAACGGCATCAGCACCAGCCGTTCTCCCAATCGCAAACTCTGCCATCATAAGTGGAAGTGCCAAAACAAACGTAAAAAAGATAAAAATAAAAAAGAAGGCGCCCCCTCCATTTTGCCCAGCCACATAAGGGAACTTCCATATTGCCCCAAGGCCGATAGCAGATCCTGCCGTTGTTAAAATAAAACCTAATCTCGTTCTAAATTGTTCACGTTGACTCAATGCCGCTACTCCTTTCTGATAATTGTCGTTTATTAAAAAGAATTAATCTCTATTATCTTTTAATGTGATGAAGTTGTCAATCTTATGTTATCTCATATTATTGATGTATCTAATTGAATTTAAAACCATGTGGACACGGAGCACAAGTTCTCAGGACGGAAATGATATGTGAGACTGTACGTTAAAGCCTTTAATTTAGACTCTCATGATTAAAATTCACACGAGACGGTACGTTATAAGCTTAAAGGATCTATTTTATGAAAATAAGATGTCAATAGAGCGAGAATGAGTGACACACTTGAATCTTCTAAAACCAGTCCATAAAAATAGCGAAGAAAATCTCGTGTTTTCTTCGCATACTTTATATAAAAGCTTCTTTTATAGTTTAAAAAATATACCTATCAATGCATAAATAATAACTGTTGAAAAAAGAATTGTCATATGGAAAAGAGAATAAACGAACATTGTTTTAGCCCATTTATCTGCGTCCATTTTTTGATAACCATAAACACTTAAGATAAGCCATGAGACATTTAAAATAAGTGCTACTAACATGAGTCCGAGACTAAGTGATTTAAACAAAAAACTCGTTGCGATTAATAGGATTAAATAAATATTCGTGCGAATATATGTCTTTTTAATCCCTTTGACAACGGGATACATTGGAACATTAGCAGCTTTGTATTCTTCATGTTTTCGAATGGCAATTGAATAGAAGTGTGGCATTTGCCAGATGACTGAAATAATAAACAGACCTAAAATTGCGGGGTGCGTAATATCTTGATGGACAGCTGCCCAACCAATTAAAACTGGCATCGAACCTGAGATGCTACCAACTTCTGTATTATAAACAGTTGTTCGCTTCGTCCACATGGTATATGGGAAAACATAAAAAAACAAGCCTAAAAGTCCTAACATAGCTGCTAATGGTGTCGTTAATAAAAGTGCACCAATTCCAATAACAGCCATCACAATTCCTAGCCACAGAACAGCTTTCGGTGTGATTGCCCCTGTGACTGTCGGTCGTTTTTTTGTTCGTTGCATAATATTGTCAATATCTCGGTCGTATAAATTATTAAATGCTCCCGCTGAACCAATCACAAGAGCCGTACCAATGATAGCAAAAATAAATTCGGGTAATTTCTCAGAATATCCCACATTATATGTATAAAGTGCTAATGTAAATCCAGCTATCATGGGAATTAAATTTGATTTAATAATTCCCGTTTTAATCGTTTGGGCTAAGATTTGATAAGTTGTTATTTGTTCTTGCTTTCGCACGTCGTGTCTTCTCCCTTACTAAGTAATAAAATTGTTGTCTGCTCCCAAATAAGATACTTACTAGAATATATATATTACTTGGTCTAATTGTCAAGGAAGGTCGTATTTAATAATAGATCATCGTTGTGTTTATATAGACTTACTATTGGAGTGGACAATAGTTGGTTAATCAGCTTTAACTAATCCAGTTAGCTTACATTGAACACGTTAATGATAGGTAACTCAACTGAAGCCTTCTAAATTAACTCGCTTTATGGCGTCACTTTAACACAACAGAGATAAAAAGGAGAGACTTAGACAAAATATAATACGTGTTGTTCACTCCTAAAAAATAAAAGTGCATGAAGCCAAATGTCCTAAACTCGGTTTCATGCACTTTTTTACTTTATTCTAACTCTTTTAATTGGCTGTTGCTCTTTCGGTGTTTAATGGTTCCATATCAATCTCAAAGCCTAGATCTTCCATCATCTGATAGTCATAGTTGCGTTCAGCACCTTCAGTTGTTAAATAGTCCCCGATAAAGATGGAGTTTGCTGGGAAAAGTCCTAATGGTTGTAAACTTCGTAGATTCACTTCACGACCTCCAGAAATTCTAATCTCTTTCGTCGGATTAATGAAACGGAATAAGCAAAGTACTTTTAAACAATAACGTGGATTAAGCTCATTTGTACCTTCTAATGGTGTTCCATCAATAGCATGTAAGAAATTTACTGGTATGGAATCTGCATCCATCACCTTTAGACTCCGAGCCATATCGATAACATCTTCTTTTGTCTCTTTCATTCCGATAATGACACCAGAGCATGGTGAAATTCCCATGCTTTTCGCATAATTAACCGTTCTAACACGGTCATCATACGTATGTGAGGTCGTAATGTTCTTATGATGATTCTTTGATGTATTAATGTTATGATTATAGCGATCGACTCCTGCCTCTTTTAAGCGCTCGGCTTGTCCCGGCTTTAAAATACCTAAACAAGCGCAAACAGTCATATCTTGATGCTTTTCTTTAATTTCTTTCACAGAATCAACAACGACATCTAATTCATGATTTGTCGGTCCTCTTCCACTCATCACAATACAGTATGTACCGACATTTAAATCTTTAGCTCGTTGTGCACCAGCGACAATTTCTTTCTGATCAAGAAGCGGGTATTTTTCAATCGGTGCTTTCGACACAATTGATTGAGCACAGTAACCACAGTTTTCAGGACAAAGCCCTGATTTTGTATTGATGATCATATTTAATTTTACTTTATTGCCGAAATAATGTTTACGTACTTTATAGGCTGCATGAAGAAGTGGTAACAAATCCGCATCTGGACTTTCCAGAACCGATAGGGCCTCTGCATTTGTTATTTCTTCTCCATGTAGAACTTTGTCAGCTAATTGATCATATAGAGTCATTGTTTCCTACTCCTTTTCTGTGATGTTTTTTTGATGATGTGTCTCATCCGATAACCAAATACCCCTGCAAAGACCGCAAGAATAATATCTTTTGGTAGTGGAGCCAACATCCAAAGCCAAGCTAGTTTATAAGTAAATTCAGGTGGTGCATCAGCCCAAATTTGATAAGCAAAATACATCCAATTCGTCCCAAAAATATATATTATAACTGTAGCAATAAGTGCTGCTATGATATAGGCCGTACGGCTACTATATCGTTCAACAATTTTTCCAGTTAAATAAGCTGTAAAAATAAATGCAATAATAAATCCAAACGTCGGGCTCATGAGTTGAGCAAATCCCCCCGTAAAACGTGCAAAAACCGGTGCACCTGCTAATCCGACAATTGCATACACCGCCATAGAAATAGCACCTAACCGACTGCCTAAAATAATACCTGCTAATATTGCAAAAAAGGCTTGTAGTGTAATGGGCACGCCTCCGACAACCATAAATGGTGCAAATGATGTAATATTAGCCCCTATCATCATCAGTGCTGCAAACATTCCAATGTAAGCAATATCTAACGCTCTAAAATGACTTTTCGTTCTTACTGTAGTAGAGCTCAAATAAATCACCCCATTCTTTCTATTTCTTATAGAGTAAATGATTTTTCTTCTTTTTGTCAACATATTTTTATTTAGGTTAACATATTGAAGAAGAAAAAAGAGACTATCTCTAAAAATAGTCTCTTGTCACTTCTAATTGATTTAATTCATCACTTTACAAATATCATTGGAAAATTCTACTGGGTCTTTTATTGGCATACCTTCGATGAGTAAAGCTTGATTATATAATAGGTTTGTATATAGAGCAAACTTTTCCTTATCTTTGTCAAATGCGTTCTTTAATGACTGATAGACTTCATGATCTGGATTAATTTCAAGGATTTTTTCTGCTTCAATTTGTTGGTTATTCGGCATATTGCGTAACACCTTTTCCATTTCTAAAGAAATGTCTCCATCAGCAGCTAGACAGACAGGATGTGATTTCAAACGTTTAGAAACGCGAACATCTTTTACTTTTCCTTCAAGGAGTTTCTTCATTTCAGCGAAAAGGTCCTTATTTTCATCTGCTTCTTGTTTCGCTTTCTTATCTTCTTCTTCCATATCAATACCTAAATCGCCACTTGATACAGAACGGAATTCTTTCTCTTTATAAGTTGCAAGCATCTTGATGGCAAATTCATCCACTTCATCTGTGAAATATAAAATTTCATATCCTTTGTCAGCAACAAGCTCTGTTTGTGGAAGCTTTTCAATACGCTCGTTTGATTCACCAGTCGCATAATAAATATACTTTTGATCTTCCGGCATTCTTTCGACATACTCTTCTAAACTGACTAGTTTCTTTTCAGTTGATGAATAGAACAAGAGTAAATCTTGTAATGTTTCTTTATTAGCACCGAAGTCACTATAGACACCATATTTCAATTGACGACCGAAAGCTTCATAAAATTTCTCATACGTTTCACGATCATTACGTAGCATCTTTAGCAATTCACGTTTAATCCGACGTGTAATATTCTTTTCGATTAACTTTAATTGCCGATCGTGTTGTAACATTTCACGGGATATATTTAATGATAGATCTCTTGAATCGACCATTCCCTTGACAAAGCTAAAGTAATCCGGAATTAAATCTCCATTCTTTTCCATAATTAAGACACTGTTTGCATAAAGCTCAAGTCCTTTTTCATATTCTGCTGTGTAATAATCAAACGGGATTGTTTCCGGAATATAAAGAATCGCATCATAACGAATCGTTCCATCCGCTTTAATATGAATATGTTTTAATGGTTTGTCAAAGCCATAGCGCTTTTCTTTATAAAAGTTTTCATAGTCTTCATCTGTTAATTCATTTGGATTTTTACGCCAAATAGGAACCATACTATTAATCGTTTCTTCTTCAGTATATTCCACATATTCATCACTGTCATCATCTTTCGGCTTGCTTTTTGTCACATCCATTTTGATTGGATAACGTATAAAGTCAGAATACTTCTTCACTATTTCTTTTATACGATATTCTTCAAGAAATTGATCATAATCTTCTTCATCTTTATTTTCCTTAAGCTGTAAAATAATTTCCGTTCCGACATCATCCTTTTCACAAGGTTCAATTGTATAGCCGTCCGCACCAGAAGATTCCCACTTATAAGCTTCATCATTACCTAATGCACGGCTTTTAACTGTAACAACATCAGCAACCATAAAGGCAGCATAAAAGCCGACCCCGAACTGACCGATAATATCATATTCATCTTCAATGTCATTCGCTTTTTTAAATGTTAATGAGCCACTCTTAGCTATTGTACCAAGGTTTGTTTCCAGCTCTTCTTTAGTCATACCAATCCCTGTATCAATTATGCTTAATGTCCGCTTTTCTTTATCAGCTTCTATTTTTATGTAGTATTTGGAGCGATCGAATGTTAATGAATCATCTGTTAACGTTTTATAGTAAATTTTATCAATGGCATCACTCGCATTAGAGATTAATTCACGAAGAAAAATTTCTTTTTGCGAGTAAATGGAATTTATCATCATTTCTAAAAGACGTTTTGATTCTGCTTGGAACTGCTTTTTTGTCATCGTATTCCTTCCTTTCAATGTTTTATTAAATTAGCACTCTCCTCACTAGAGTGATAATCCCATCATTTTATTTATCATATCTATTGAAGTGTGTCAAAGGAAGTGTCTCTTAACTTTTAAGAAAAACTTATTGTTAATAAAGCAAAGCTTTAATTATTATGATAAAATAAACTAAATTACTATATGAATAAAGTCATACATAAATCTTTATAAGGTGCTTTATATTATTAATGGAGGTTTATTTCGTTATGGAGTATCCTGTACTATCGAATTGTCCGGTTTGTCGTAGCCCATTAGTCGCAACAAAGTTAAAATGTCGAACATGTCAAACAACGATTGAAAACTCATTTACTTTATCAAAGTTTTCTTTATTAAATGAAGAGCAACTTCGATTCATTGAAATATTCCTCGTTAACCGTGGCAATATTAAAGTAGTTGAAAAAGAATTAGGTATTTCCTATCCTACAGTCCGAAACAAATTGAAAAACATTATTTCAATCCTCGGCTATGAAGTAAATGCTCCGAGTAAAATGAGTAAAGAAAAGGTTGTTTCTATGCTAGAAAAAGGAGAAATCTCCCCTGATGAAGCCATTGAGTTATTAAAGGAATAAAGTCACTTATGATCGTTTGATAACTGTCATAGCCAATCGTCTTGTTGTTTTGCATTTATAGACAACGTATTCTGGAATGATTTAACCGCATGAGATTTAACATCTATCTCATGCGGTCTTCTTAATAAACTTATAGTATATTCCAAATTCCTAAGAAGGTTATTTTCTTAAAAGTTTATTCCACGTTTTCTGATCTACAACCCCATTGGGGCTTAAATCGTTTGCTAACTGAAACTCAACGACTTTCTCGTATGTTTCTTGACCATAAACGCCGTCTTCCGAAATATTGAGCAAAGATTGGAGATATCGAACATACTTATTTTCATCATTCATACTAACTGTAGGTAAATGATTCTTACTATTAAATGCTGATTCTGTATGCTGTTTTGTCTCCATCTGACGTTTGTCATCATTTTGTTTCAAGCGTTTTTCTACCATTAAATATCGATCAATCTCAGCCTGTTCAGAATGAGATAAGGCCTCACTATGTTTTAAATTAGTCATTGCAAATAGAAAAACAAGTATAATTAACGGATAAAATATAAACGGAACGATTTTTTTAAACAATGCTACCTCTCCTATTTATTGACTAATTTCCTTATCTCTACGAAAATCAGATATACCAATAATCTTATCACCTGTATCGATGATAGCATTAATGCCACCAAAATGGTCCTCTAAATCAATGACACGCGATGTATAGCCAACTTCCTTTAATTCGTCGATCAGACTTTTTTCTGGATATGACTCAAAATCAATAAATTTATTATGAAGTGTCATTCTTGGCACGGTAATACTCTCTTTTAAATCACCGGTAAAGTGATAATCTAATAAAACTTGTGATAATATCTGTGGTATTCGGTTTCCACCAGGAGTACCAATGGCCATTATAGATTCATCCTCTACAATAATAGTAGGTGCCATAAAAGAACGTGATTTTTTATAAGGCATGTACTCATTTAAAGACCCTTTTACAGTATTAAAGTTATCTAATCCGTTATTTAAAAAGAATCCTTTATATGCTTCACCCGTACCCCAGAATTGGCCAAGTGTATTTGTTGCTGATACAGTTAATCCATCTTTATCTGTAATTGAAAAATGTGTTGTACTCACAAGCTCTTCTTCATCTTTTTCACCTGAACTAACAGACTGCGACATTAATTCTCTCACATATTCGTCCGTCGTTAATTCATCATAATCAATTTGTTGAACCGATGGATCACCTATATTTTGCTTTCGATTTTTATAAGCAAGTTCAACGATATGAAGGTATTTTTTTATATTTTCGCTATCTGAACCTATTAATGGTTGAATCTCTTCAAGCTCTATCATTTTCATCATTTGTATAAAGGTTACACCTGAAAATGGTGGTGGTGCACTATAAATCTGTTTACCATTAAACTCTCCAGAAGCCGGCTCTCTTTCTACGACAAGTCTTTCTTTCACCAACTGTTCATCATAATGAAATCGTTCTTGTAAAATTTCATCATAGAAATAAGCCGCACCATTTTTTTGAATTGCTTCAAGTGTTTCGCCTATATATCTTATTTTTATAAGAAGCAAAAAAGACCATATGACTTTTTTCATATTTAGGAAAAACAAAAAGCGTGGATCTCGAATATGACTTAGCAAAATACCACGCCTATAATTATATATTTCTATGAATGGTTCATGTTTCAGTTTCATGAGTTGATGACAAGGAACGAAAAACAAAATAAAAATAAAGTGATCCGATGAGATACAATCCAGCTGTTATTGTAAAGACATGTGCATATCCCCAGTAAGACCCGTAACGTAACACGATTGAGGTTGAGATCGGTCCCATAAACGCCCAGCCAAGTTGAAAGACCATTTGGTTAACTGAATTAGCTAGACCTTTAATCGAGTTATTCACTTTTGACATAACAAGTGAAGCTTGAATAGGATTACCGGCGTTCATTAATGCTTGTCTAAATAAGAAACCAATACTTGCTAACCAAAACTGTTGTGTATAAGCTGTTAAGAGTAAAAACGGCAAAGATAATAATTGTAAAGTGACAACTGCACGAACCTCGCCTAACCTCTTAACGACTTGTGGACCAATAAACATAGCGACAGCAGTTGCCGCCTGTCCAAGAGAAATAATAACACCGATGATCGTATTAGATACTTCAAAACGATCAGCAAAATAGAGATTTAAATATGGAATAACAAGCCCACTTCCAGAGCCAATAATAAGTTGCGCAATAGCAAAGAGACCTATAACCTTAAGCCCTGTTTGATTATGTTTGACAAACTGTTTAATTGAACGTTGCTTCTTTGTTTCTTTCTGCCCATATGGAATAGGTTGTTTTCTCTTTTTCTCAGTCATTTTTATAATCGGAAAGAAAGCAAGTAAATATAGGAAACTTCCTATCAGTAATGTATATCGAATACTTAATAGTTCAGTCGTCATCATTGAAAAAATATCTGTTAATAATCCGCCAATGATACTACCTAATACGTTAGCAACCATCATTAATGCGGAATGTAAGCTAAATAAATGAACCCGTTGTTTCGGTAATGAGTTTTCTGCTAACCATGGAATCGACGAAACTTGTAAAAAAGCCGTAAATAACCCTGTTAAAAATCCTGTAACGAGCAAAAGCGATTGTGGCTCGACAATACTTCGTAAAATAAGTACAATACCTGAAAAAACCACACCGAAAACCATCACTTTTTTTCGACCGAGTCGATCACTCAATATCCCTGCTGGCACTAAAATAATCGCCGTTGCTAATGCGGTTAATGAAATAATTTGTCCATTAACATCTTGACTTAAGCCGAGAGCACGTATGTAAAAGTTATAAATAACCATAAACATACCGAGGCCAATTTGCGAAAAGACATTAGCCCAGATCGCTAATTTAATATTTTTATTATATGTTTGAAACTGTCGCGACCATTCATGAATGAACGTCAAGTTAATTCCCTACCTTTAAATATTGAACGTGAGAGTAAATCACCTTAAAATTACTTCGATACCCTAAATATATTAGACTTAAATCGTTAAAATGTAAATAAATACGTCCTTAGAAATTTTGGAAACATTTATAAAGTCATAGTCTACAAATCGGATATCACAATGAACACTTGTCGCCCTTTTTCAATCAACATAAAACATAACAAAAAGTACCCAATAAGTCCTATAGACCTTTTGGGTACTCTTATTATTCTTGTCTTTTTTCTTCCTCTAAAAATCTGACAAAATGATGCATCATATGAACAGGCTGTTCTTTAATTAAACGGATATACCGATTTTGTGAACTCTGTGAAACGATTTCACTTCGCTTAATTCGCTTAATCATGTAATCTGTACTTAACTTATGAATCTCTCTTTTTTGATGTTTAGCTTCTTTTGATAAAGCTAATCCGAAGGCTCCCATCACCGCAAAGAGAATGAGTGTAAACGAGTTGCGATACTCTTCAGGGAGGATGAATAGTAGAAAGACAAGGTTTACAACAGAAATAATAATTAGCGGAAATGACCAAAATGTATATTTTGATGCTTTTCTCGCCACTGGACCGATAATTCTTTGAAGTTGTTCAATTTCTCTTTTAATAAAACTTGGCATTTTTGTCATAAATACGTTCATGTCATCACTTCCCTTGTATCTATTTTACGTTAACAATAGTAATCTATGACTAAAAAGGTTCATTCATTTATTATTCCTTATCGGTTGCAAATGATTCCTCATTATTGAGTAAAAAACGAGAGCTTTACACAAGTGGCAAAGGTCTCGAGATGTGACATTCAAGAGCTCTTTTAACATCTTTATTGTACCATACTCATTTTGCCCATGACAAAGAATGCAGCCCATCATTCATGATATATTTTGAAAGAACAGACGGATGACATCGGCTCCCCCAACAATCGTACCGAGAGAGCTACCTAAGTTGGCTAAAACGATGACAAGAAGAACGCGTGTGACTTTATTATTCCAAAATCCTTTTACACTAAAAACATCTTCTGCTAATTTTTCAAAATCATTTACATTCGGACGTCTCATGTACGCTTGGACAAACCCAGCAAACCAACCAGCTGCCAGAAGTGGATTCAACGAAGTTAACGGCGCTAAAACAAAAGCAGTTAAAATAGCTAAGGGGTGACCGAATGCAAGAGCTGTCCCTATTGCCGATAATGAACCATTCCATAAAATCCAGCTAACGGTTTGTTGCCAACCCGCTGATGGATTGGCTAAGAAGGTATAAATAATAATACTTAATATAATAACCGGAATCGACCATCCAATGACTTTAGGTACGTTTGATTTAGGTGGTATCTTTGTTAACTGTTCAAGATCATGATCTTTTTGAATTTCTTTCGTAATACCCGGTACATGGGCCGCTCCCAGAACAGCTACGATTTTTTCACCTGGAGCGTTTTTTATTTTTTGGGCTAAATATTGATCTCGCTCATCGATTAGTGGTTCTTTTAAACGTGGAAAATTTTCTGTGAAATCTTCGAGCATTGAATCAATCATATCCTGGGATTTCATTTTCTCTAGTTCTTCTTCAGATATCGTCTCTTTGCTAAAGATACCCGCAATGACTTGTGTTAGAAGAAGGGCTTTACCTTTCCAACCTAAATTACGCCAAATCCGATTAAACGTAATTTGGATATTGCGGTCAGCTAGAACGAGTTCGGCACCTACTTCTTCTGCCGATTCAATTCCTTGGATCATTTCTTGTCCAGGATTAATTCCAAATTGTTTAGCCACTCGCCGCTGAAAAGAAGAAATCGCTAAATTCATCAGTAATAATGTTGCTTTCTTCTCCTTTATAACTTGAAAAATGTCCATTTCCTTCCATTTACTTTTATTTGTTATCGATTGATAGCGCTGGTCATCTAACTCAACACAAACTGAATCCGGCTGTTCTTCTTCTATAACTTGTTTAACTTGTTCTGCACTTTGCTTAGAAACGTGAGCCGTACCGATTAATATATATTGTTTATCATCTAGGTCAATCCTAGTTATATTATTCTCTTCCACAATTAAATACTCCTTCACAAAAGTCTTATCATTTATACTATCATAAATGTAGAAAAATGGATGGCTTTTTAACAAAAAACAGCTGTATTTTCTGATTTTTTTCATGATAAAGAATTTGGATTATAAAATGTTACTAACGCTTTCTACCTACTAAGGAAATGCTTACCTATTTTATTAAATACCATTATAATAAGGATTAAAGGAGGAAAACAGAGTATGAAACGTTTAGTATTTATGTTAATTGGATTTATGTTTGTAGTTATCCTGCTTACCGGATGTGGCGTTACTCAAGAAGATGGACAAGCTGACTCAACATTTAACGGAGACAACCCAGTCGTTACTATGACCATGGAAGATGGTGGTGAAATTGTGATGGAGTTGTATCCAGAAGTGGCGCCGAACACTGTCCATAACTTTATTTCACTCGTTGAAGATCAATTTTATGATGGATTGATTTTTCACCGTGTGATTCCTGGCTTTATGATCCAAGGTGGAGACCCTAATGGCAATGGTACAGGTGGACCGGGCTATGCGATTGAAGGTGAATTCACCGCTAATGGGTTTGAAAACTCTCTCGAACATGTACGTGGTGTTGTATCGATGGCACGTAGCGCTCATCCTGATTCAGCTGGATCACAATTTTTTATTATGACTGATAAGGCCACACATCTTGATGGAGAATATGCCGCTTTTGGAAAAGTAATTGAGGGAATGGATGTTGTAGACCAAATTGTTCAAGCTGAACGAGATGAGATGGATAAGCCGGTTAAAGACCAAAAAATAAAAACAGCTACTGTCGATAAAAAGGGAAATACATTTCCTGAACCAAAGAAGAAATAAACATCTTGTAAATGTTTATTTCTTCTTCAGATTAAGCATCGCTATATAGGTCCAATTGGTTCATTTATATTTCTTGAGTTTTATTTAACGATCGGTAGGTTAAATCACATTAGAAATCCATTGCATTATAAGTATTGTGAATTTACCTCTCACTATAAAGCAAGTCGAGTCACTATTTTCCCATTATACGTAAACCGAAGCGGTCTTTCGTTCAAATATGTCTCCACATGAACGACTCTGCCCCATAACTGATAAATGTACGGTAAAACATTTTCTAAATAAGGAATGTCTAGTTCAATTCCTTCATAATGATGCTTCAAATAGAGTTCACCATTTTTTAAATAGTCTCCATCTTCTACAGTGATGTACGGAAACCCTCCATTCACTCGTATAGAAACTAATTGATTGCGTATATTCTCATAGTCTTTATCTGTAACTTGATATACAGAGCCTTTTTTTTCAAATAAATAAAGGTCTTCTTTCTGCACGAGCTCTTTCGTTAAATAGTTTCGAATAAATGAAATATCTGATTCTAATTCACGTACTTCAAATATTTTATCTCGACCGGAATATGGCTTAATGCCATGTGCTATCATTTCCTCGCTTGGGTGATTATAACGCTGTTCAATATCTTCAAATATTTTTAAACCTAAATAATAGGGGTTCATAAATGTTTTCGACGGCTGAATCACATTCGCATTTAATTTAGCAAACTCAATTGTTTCGTCTGGACTCAAATCCATCTCTCGTAAAATGCGCTGATGCCAATATGATGCCCATCCTTCATTCATGATTTTCGTTTCTAGTTGTGGCCAGAAATAAAGCATTTCTTCACGCATCATTGTTAAAATATCGCACTGCCAATCAGTTAATTCTTGACTATGCTCAATAAGAAAAAGTAATAAATCTTTTTCTCGTCGTTTAGGAGCTTTTCTCCTTCCTGCCGACCGTGTCTTTTTCGCTTTTGGTTTAGGTTCATTTAAATACCATAAATCATCATAAGGTGTCGTTCTTATATCACTCTCTTGCTCATCATCTTCTTCATCATATAATGTCGGCCGCAGAAGTGAGGGATCTATATGTTCCTGAATCGCTAACACAGCATCTAAAAACTTCTCTACAACTTCATAACCATATACATGCTCGTAATGAGCAATTCGTTCAGCAGTTGCCGTCATACTATCGACCATATCGCGTCTCGTATTGGCAAAGCGAACATTATTCTTAAAAAAATCAGAATGTGCCAAGACATGTGCGACAATCATTTTATTTTGGATTAAAGTATTCGTATCCAATAAAAAGGCATAGCATGGGTTCGAATTAATGACGAGTTCATATATTTGACTTAAGCCCAAATCATACTGCAGTTTCATTTTATGAAACTGTTTGCCAAAACTCCAATGAGTAAATCGAGTCGGCATACCATATGCTCCAAACGTATATATAATATCCGCTGGACAAATTTCATAACGCATCGGAAAGAAATCAAGCCCAAATCCTTTCGCAATTTCCGTAATATCATGAATGGCACGTTCCAATTCCTTAGTCAAAACAATCCCTCCATTTATGCTTTATACAGTGTATGAGAACTATCTTGAATTTTGAACTTCCAACAAAGAGAATAGAAATTGTCCTCTCCCTTTATATCTATCGAAGAGTTACATGAAATATTGCAAAGTCGGAAAGAAAATGCCATTCAAATTGAAAAAATTGAATCTGAACATGAAATCATTGAATAACGATTGCAATCAACGCATTACGAAACAAATCTTCATAAGCTTCATGGTTATGTATCAAGATATACTTTAAAACTAAATGGATTAGGGAATATTTATGGGGAGTTTATGTTCACAATCTTACTAGAGAAATTGGATGATATTCCGTTAGAGACAACCACTCTCTATGGAAAAAGTGGTGATAAATTAATTCTCATAAATGACCGTGCTGTCTACAAATTAACCTTAAAACAGTAAAAAACCCTCACATGAAAGCGAGGGTTTTTTACTAGACAAGGTATGTGTAAGGAATATTCAAGGGAACTTTGAAGACAACAAATTTCGTATAGGGAGTTACGAATTATATTAGGGAGAACATTCCCACACATGTTACAATAAGTTGTTCCTGTTAGTTAACTTATGTTATATCATAACACAAAATAACAATTAGTGTTGGGGCATTTATCTGTATTTATGAACAAATTATGAATTTTTCATTCACAATTAGCTAGCTTCTTCTAGCTTATTTTTATTATAAAACAGAATTAAAGCAGAATTAAGGCAGAAATATGGAAGTGCTAAATACTTTATATATAGAGAGAAAAAGACCGTTTGATTTTTAAAGAATAAAGAGAAAACCTCTTATTCCAAAACTTTATAAAGAGATTTAGAAAATAAAAAATTAGATTTATAAAGTAGTCATGATCGTACGCATTTTGTTTGTTTTATTACGTTATAATTTAACATATTATTTAATTTCACTTATACTAAGGCAGCCCCTAATCATCGATTAACAATAAAGCTACTGACAAATTTTTGCCAGAGAAATTTAATGTCAAGGGCTGAATTGCATTTAAACTTTCCACTTGTCATTTCAGTAGAAAGTAAGTTGTTATAAAATATACTACCTTACCTTTTGGCTAATTAAATGCTAGTGACTCAGAATCAGCTCAAACATCAATTACCTATTGTAAGCAGATTGTGGATGAAAAAAATGCTTCATCGCATGATAGACATCTTGCTTTCCTCTTAACACAAAATGTTTGAAGGCTGGGTCACTTATTTCACTAAATGCTCTCATCAATGTTGAGTACCGATCATATTCATTAATTTCACCATACCCGAATAATTTAGAAACGGTAAGTAACTGTTTTACTAAACGAATACTATCCTGATTATCAGAATAGAAATTCTCCCCATCCGTAAAATGAAACAGATAAATATTATAACTCGTCGGTGAATATTTCTTATCAATTAGTTCAAGTGCCTTTTTATATGCGGAAGAACAAATTGTACCGCCACTTTCACCTTTCGTAAAAAATTCCTCTTCAGAAACGACTGTTGCCTCCGTATGATGAGATATAAAAACGATATCTACCGTCTCATACTTTGAACGTAAAAATCGTGTCGTCCAAAAGAAAAAGCTCCTTGCTAAATACTTTTCAAACTTTCCCATTGATGCACTCGTATCCATCATCGCTAAAATGACAGCATTGGATTCTCGTTTTGTCACTTCTGTCCACGTCTTAAAGCGTAAATCTTCTTCGTATATCGGTGCAATCGAAGTTCTCCCTTTCGTGGCATTTCGTTTTAATGCCGATAAAATCGTTCTCTTCTTATCTAAGTTCCCTATTAAGCCTGTTTTACGGACATCATTAAATTCAATACTATCAACCGTCACCTGTTCATTATCCTTTTTCTCTAATTGAGGTAGCTTAAGTTCATTAAATAACGCTTCTTCCAGTTCAGCGATTGAGACGTCTGTCTCATAATAATCGACACCCGGTTGATTACCACCTTTTTCTCCGCTTAGACCATTTGCTTTTGCTTCTTTATCCGATGTGTGTGCGATGACATCACCTTGTTGACTCGTTCCATCTCCTTGACCGACATGTTTTAACCTCTCATGATTATAACGAATTTTATATTCATCAAGTGAGCGAATTGGTACTTTAATCACTTCTTTCCCATTCGACATAATGATGCTTTCCTCTGTTATTAAATCTGGTAAATGACTTTGAATCGCTTCTTTTATCTTTTCCATATGACGTTCTTGATCACGAAATCCTTTACGATGGAGTGACCAGTCCTCCCTAGAAACAACAAAATGATGTTGCTTGTTTTTCACGGTTTCCTCACCTTTCCTTATCCTTTACTTTACAATATGCAAAGAAAGGGGGAATCTTACACGATTAATGGATTTGTTTCCATTCTGGACTTACTATTTATATAACACGACATTATAATATCCTTTATAAATATCTTTACCTTTTACTTCTTTATTAAAGTAAATAAACTCTACATACATCTCATTGTTTGGTGAATCAGCTATACTTATGTCTTCAACAGTCACTAACTTATCCTTATGGAAAAATTTAACCGTTTTATCTTTTATTGAAAACGTATCTATATCTTTTCTTTTCACTTTTTTTGCGTCTAACTGAGCAATATAACTTCCCAATTGATTATCTTCCCATGCTTCTATTTTCTTTTCTAAAATGGATGATTCAACATAAATATGACCAAAAACGAGCATGACAACTGCTAGTAAGCATAGTGGAATAGTAAATAAGAAACGAATGAGACCTTTTCTATATAATATAAAAATTAATATAACAGAAACCGTGACGAAAAATACGAGTCTCATATCACCAGTATTTAATAAAAACTCATAAAAATCCGGATAGGATGATTCAACTTCTTTTAAACTTATTGATTCATCATGACGATGATAGTATTTATTCATAAAAACGGATTGCTTCATTCTTTTCTTATCCCTTCATATAGGAAATATGATAGAAAAATTAAAGCAGACCAATATATCATAGATCTGCTTCTTAAAACATATGATTGTTAATCATTTTATTGTTCATCCATACAATACTCTGTTAAATAGCGACCCAACCTTGTTTGATTGCTTTTAATACAGCTCCTGTACGATGTTCGACATTCATTTTTTTCATTAGGTTATAGACATGATTCTTAACAGTCACTTCTTTTATCGATAACGCTTTTGCTATTTCACTGTTTGTTTTACCATCTATAATGAGATCTAATACTTCCTTTTCACGCCGACTCAACATCAGTGATTCCTCGTATGAGTCTACCGCCACTTGCTCACTATGATTCAAATGTTTATCTTGATAATCATAGATAACATTTTTTAAAATATCGTCATTAAAATAGAAATTACCACCATAGACTTCTTGAACAGCTTCTAGTAAAACAGAGAATCCCATCGTCTTTAACACATATCCTTTAACACCAGCACGAATGGAATATACTGCATATATATCATCTGTTTCTTCCGTTAAGACGATTATCTTTAAATCAGGATTTTTCTCAATCATACGCTTAATTGAATTGATACTATAAATAGGTTTATCACCGATTTCTACTAGCAAAATATCAAATGGTTCTCTTGTTTCTTTTTTATATAAATCGTTTAACTGTTCAAATGTTGGGGCATAAGCAACGAGTTTCGATGAACCAATGGCATCAAATAACACTTTAAGACTGTCCCTATATAACAAGCTTTTATCCACAAGAGCAACTCTTAACATCTCGTTTTGACCCTTAGTATTGCTATAGTTATTTTTTTTCTGCATAAATCATCACTCCTAGATTTCTGTTATGATTGACCTCCATCAGAATAAGGCTTCATAATAAAAACGATTCCTAAGTTTCGTTTATCCTTTTGACTGATTGTTCGTTTAATTTGTTTGTTTGTTTTTGTAATCGGATTATAAGCATGAATCTTAATCGTATTCTTCTCATCATAAAGTGCTTCATTAAAGTCATCGATGTTTTTTATAAGTGAGCCATTGACACGTATGATTTCATCACCACTTTCTATGCCTAATCGATCAGCATATGAGTCCCGAATGACCGTTAAGACTTTAAGTTGATCTTTTAATGCGAAATAATAAGACCGCATTGTATCTGCCTTGACATAGTACTGAATGAACAACCTTCCTAAAATAGCAATACATAATGTCACCCAGGAAAACCACGAAATAACATAACTTCCAATCGCTAAGCTCATAACAATAACACCGAGTAAAGCAATATACTTAGCCTTTCTTTGTGCTAGAGGTACTTCCTCTTGTTGCTCAACGACCTCATTCAATCCGATAAAAAAAGGAAAAATCGTCAATTGAAATGAAATCAATTCAGTTGAAAAGGTGGAAGCTGTTTCCACTGTTCCACTAGGCAAATAAACAATAAATGGCACAAACATGGATCTGCGAATATATAATTGATTTATCCAAAGTCCACGATAGCTTGGAGAAATTTCCGAGTATAGTTGTTGTCGCTGAACACTATAAAAAAGAAATGCCTCTACAATTAATAACATACCAGTTAAAATAAGCCATCCTGATATGGATTCAATTGGAAATCGACTGGTGTCTATTCCTAGTTTGGAATACACTAATATCATTAAAAACGAAAGACCTAATGTATAACTTGGTGATAAAAAACGATAACGATAATTAAATGATAGAATAACAGTGACGATACTAATTAAAAGGATTGCTTCAAACGTTATATAGATACCTGTTAAATAAATAAACATCGACAATATCATACTTGCTACGATAGATATGACCCACGTATGACTCATCTCAGATAACATAGGGAATAATTTTCTTCCATAATCACTTCGTTCGGAACGGACACGTATGTAACTAGAGATAATCATTAATAAAATGAACCAGTACAATAACGGATTTAAAAAAACAGTCAAAAAGGAAAATCCCTCTAAATAAAACAATATTTACACCTGCGCTTTTTTTAAGGAATCCTGTAACATCTCATAAAATAGTCTTTGTATAGACGCGTCATTCGTTAAAAAGTATCTTTAATTACATATATTATATTTTGTTCAACTCAACAAATTCTCTACAAACTCCAACTATACTCTTAAGAATGTATTAAGGCTTTCTTCTTAATTCACATTATGTAAAGGGTGTTCAACTTAGAACACCCGTACAACATTAACGATTCAATAAACTACCTACATAACGCAATAATTCATTTGCTGAAATGGAGTGATAACCGTAATCATCAATCAATCGGGCAATAACTTCATTTATTTTCTTTAATTGCTGTTCATCTGGTGTTTGTGTAGATGTTGTAATTTTTACAACGTCTTTTAAATCAGCGAACAGCTTTTTCTGGATGGCTTCACGAAGTCGATCATGAGAACGATAATCAAAAGTTTGACCTTTCCTAGCATATGCAGAGATTCGGATCAATATCTCTTCACGAAAAGCGCGTTTTGCATTTTCTGAGATGCCGATTTGCTCTTCGATTGAACGCATGAGTTTTTCATCAGGAAGCATCTCTTCACCCGTTAATGGATCCTTTAGTTTATGTCGATTGCAAAATGCCTCTACATTATCTAAGTAATTATCCATCAGCGTCTTAGCTGATTGTTCATAAGAGTAGACAAAAGCCTTCTGTACTTCCTTTTTGGCAATTTCGTCGTATTCTTTCCTAGCAATTGAAATATAATTTAAATACGTTTCTTTATCTTCTTTTGTAATCGATGGATGTTGGTCCAGTCCATCTTTTAAAGAGCGTAAAACATCTAATGCATTAATAGATGGTACTTCTTTACGAATAATGGCTGAAGAAATTCGGTTTATCACATACCGTGGGTCAATTCCACTCATCCCTTCATCAGGAAACTCTTGACGTAACTCATCTATATCTGTTTGATTATAACCTTCGACACTTTCTCCATCATAGAGACGCATTTTTTTAACGAGATCAATACCTTTTTTCTTCGATTCTTTTAGTCTTGTTAAAATCGTGAAAATGGCCGCCACTCTTAACGCATGTGGCGCTATGTGTACATGAGCCATCTCGCTTTCTTTAATCATTTTTTCATAGATTCGTTCTTCTTGACTTACTTGCAAATTATATGGAATAGGCATCACTATCATTCGTGAATGAAGCGCTTCATTCTTTTTATTAGCAATAAATGAGCGATATTCTGCTTCATTCGTATGGGCAACAATGAGAAGATTGGCTGAAATAAGAGCAAAACGCCCGGCTTTAAAGTTTCCTTCTTGCGTTAACGACAATAAATGCCAGAGGAATTTTTCATCACACTTCAGCATCTCTTGAAATTCCATCAATCCACGGTTTGCCTTATTTAGCTCGCCATCGAACCGATACGCCCGTGGATCCGACTCTGAACCATATTCAGCAATGGTTGAAAAGTCAATACTTCCTGTTAAATCAGCAATATCTTGTGACTTCGGATCTGAAGGGCTAAATGTTCCAATTCCCGTCCGTTTATCTTCAGAAAAGAAAATACGCTCAACCATCACATCTTCTATCCGTCCATTGTATTCTTTCTCTAAGCGCATCATGTTTAAAGGAGACAAACTTCCTTCAATGCGAATACCATATTCCTTGTAAAAATCATCTCTTAAATGATGTGGAATCAAATGCAGTGGATCCTCATGCATTGGACAACCTTTTATTGCGTAAATAGCACCTTCATCCGTGCGAGAATAATGTTCTAATCCACGTTTTAGCATCGTTACAATCGTCGATTTCCCACCACTAACTGGTCCCATTAACAGTAATATGCGCTTTCTCACATCTAACCGTTTTGCTGCTGGATGGAAATACTCCTCTACTAATCTCTCAATTGCATCTTCAATACCAAATATCTCATCACCAAAGAAGTGGTACACTTTCTTTCCATCGATTTCTGTTATACCAGCTTGCTGAATCATACGATAAACACGTGAATGAGCCGTTTGTGCAACTTGGGGATGTTGCTTCACAATATCTAGATACTCACGAAATGTCCCTTTCCATTTCAATCGTTCTTCTTCTTCACGAAATTGTTTTACCTTTTGCAAAATGTCCATCCGTCTTTCCCACCTCAGTTCATGATGTCTTATACTATATGCAAAAAATAACATAAGCATGACAAATGGGAATTTTTTACTTAATTCCATGTATAAATAATATTTACAGCTTGTATCAGTATAGAAAATCATTCATAATTAATGTAATTATATTTTTTTATTTAATTCATAAAGAAAGATGGAAATCATGATGCCCCAAAATCAACCAATGACAAAGACAAAGGTGTTCCTTCTTATAATTTTATTATTTATTGGTTTAACAGGATTAAGAATAGGTTGGATTATGTTCCACAAGACGCCTGAGCAGCCCTATGTGGAAAAAGGTGTGCTTGACTTAAGAGATTGGACATTCACAGACAAGCATACAGTAGCGCTAGATGGGGAGTGGGAATTTTATCCAAATGTATTTATTGACCCTAATGGTAAAGTAAATCAATTAGATAAACACTCTTATATTAAAGTCCCAGGAAATTGGAAAGATAGCATAAACAGCCCTGATAAAAGCAATATTGGACATGGAACGTATCGTTTAAAAATCACTTTACCAGATGATCGCAAAAGGTTGTACGGTCTAAGAGTGGAAGGAATAACAAACGCAGCCCAAATTTATGTAAATGGAGAGAAAGTTACTGACTATGGGACACCTGGAACATCCGCTAATACATCCATTGGAAACCGCGGACCAAAATTAACTTTTTTAAATCCGAATCAAGATGAAATAGAAATTATGATTCACGTATCTAATTACGATATTTCATACCGCGGAGGTATGACAGGATCTATTAAAATTGGAACTGAAACAGCTATCATAAAAGAAGACCATCGTTCACAAAATTATCAATTAGCTGTTTTTATCGTTTATCTATTGCATAGTGTCTATGCTTTTGTCTTATTTTTTTTAGCGAGAAAATACAACCAAAAAGAGCTGTTGTTTTATGGACTTATGCTCTTGCTAGCTGGATTTACCGTATTAATTGATGATGACATCGTTCTACAATTATCAATCGGCGCTAAGACATATCATAAATTACTCAATTTATTATTTATTAGTACACTGATTACCTTAATCACTGCGATAAAGTATCTATTTAATATTAAAACAAGACTTTTTCCAGTGCTTATTAGTTTATATGTTGTCTTGGCTATTAGTATTATCTTTATTCCATTGGATTATTTCCAATGGATAAATATCGGCACGATGATACTTTTCTTTACATCCTTCTATTATTTATTTTCCCAAACAATAAAAATTATCCAAAAGGGAAATGATGAGGGCATATATGTTTTATTCTTTATTACAGGATATACATCTAATATGATTTGGGGTGCCATGATTAACGGTGGACTTGTTAAAATTCCATTTTATCCCTTTGATTTTATTATATATGTCGTCGCTATTGCCTTACTGTTATTAAAACGGTACATGAATGTGCTACAAGTTAATGAGCAACAAACATTAGCATTAAAAGAAGCTGATCGAAAGAAGGATGAGTTTTTAGCTAATACATCACATGAACTACGCAACCCATTACATGGTATTATTAATATTGCGCAAACGATGTTACACAATAATGAAGATACATTAACGCAAAAAAACAAAGACGACTTAAAATTACTTATTCGCATTAGTGAAAATATGCGATTTACCCTAAATGATATTTCGGATCTAACAAAAATAGAGGAAAATCAGATGCAGTTTTATCAACAGCCAGTTAACCTTCATACCGTTACATCAGTTGTACTCGATTTGATTTCTTTTATGGTCGATGAGAAAGATTTAAAGTTTCATTTCAATATACCGATTGACTTTCCAAAAGTATATGCTGATGAGAATCGACTCATCCAAATACTATTTAATTTAATTCATAATGCGGTAAAGTATACACCTGCAGGCTCTATTACAATTGATGCTCGGTCTGAAGGTAATATGGCGACAATTTATATTAAAGATACTGGGATTGGAATTGGTCCTGATGCTCTTCATAACATATTCAAACCTTATGAACAAGAAGATTCCAGTATGACAGCCATTGGGGGTGGCATCGGTTTAGGTCTTCATGTTTGTAAACAATTAGTTGAACTACATGGTGGTAACTTATCTGTAAAATCTAAACCAAATGAAGGCTCAACTTTCTCATTTACACTTCCTTTAGCTGATCAATCAATGACTCATCAGACAGATGAAACTGAAGAAACGTTAGTTACTAAAGAACACGCAGCAACAATTACAGAGGAACCTATTTCAGAACAAAAGAAAAAACATAAAATTGCAAGAATTCTCATTGTGGATGATGACCCTGTTAATTTAAGGGTTGTGAGTAATATATTAAACCATGATTATCATCTGATGACAGCAACAAGTGGACAGGAAGCATTACAATATTTAAAAGACAATCGATTTGATTTAATTATTTCAGACGTGATGATGCCTCAAATGTCTGGATATGAGTTAACACAACATATACGTAAACAATATACTTTATCTGAGTTACCGATATTACTCTTAACGGCTCGTAACCAAATCGAAGATATACAAACAGGGTTCAATGTCGGGGCAAATGATTATGTCGTCAAACCTGTTGATGCACTCGAATTATCAGCACGTGTGCATTCATTAATACATTTAAAGCTTGCGATTCATGAGCAGTTACGAATGGAAGCCGCTTGGCTCCAGGCTCAAATACGACCACATTTCTTATTTAATACATTAAATACGATCGCATCTTTAAGTGAAATTGATACAGCGAGAATGACGACCTTGTTAAATCACTTTGGAAACTATTTACGGAGAAGTTTTAACGTAAGAAATACAGAAAAACTCATACCACTGGAAGAAGAATTAGAAATAGTTCGCTCTTATGTTTATATTGAGCAGCAACGATTTGGAGACAGATTAACCGTTGAATGGGATATTGATGACGATTTAAAAATTGATGTACCCCCGCTATCCATTCAACCTTTAGTTGAAAATGCCATTCAACACGGTGTCTTAAAACGCGCTGCTGGAGGTACTGTTAAAATTTCTGCAACAGAAAAGGAAGACGAAGTAACAATATCAATTCATGATGACGGTGTGGGGATAGATGCTGCAAAAGTTGAAAAGCTATTAACTGACAAAGCAAGTTCTAAAAGTGGAATCGGCATTGCTAACACGAATGAACGGTTGAAGAAACTCTTTGGTAAAGGTTTAGAGATTGAGTCCACACCAAATAAAGGGACAACAATTTTATTTGACGTTCCAAAACAATAAAAAAACATAAAGCTCCTCATATATGGGGAGCTTTATGTTTTATAAAGCGAGCTAATCAGCTTTCTTCTCTTCTTTTTTATCATCTTCTTGTTCAGCCCGTTCAGCCTGCTGCAGTCTAACCTTCATTCTGTTTTCTCCATGATGAACTTGTCCACCATGATGTTCTAATAATTCTACACCGACTGTAGCAATAGGTGGTTGATTAGTTGGTTTTGGAACTATCGTTGCATGTCTATCAGATGCTAAACTATCCCATGTATTAGGATTATTATATCGATACCACCAAATACCACTGTCACTTATGGATCTATATCTCGTTTTATCCTTGGTGTTTTCCACCATTTCATTCCAGTCTTCTATAGCTTTTTTATCTGGTTTTATTCGAACATTAAATCTATTCTCCACTTCTCCTATATAACCAGGTTTTACATTAAAATAATAATGCACTTGTCTTTTAGCATGCATTCCTGCAGGAGCATAGGTGAAATCTAGTAAAATTTCAGTAACTTGATCAGTATCAGATAAACCTAAGTCACTTCTCGTATACTCGTGATTATGCTTAGCATTTTCAATTATTATATCTGGTTTACCGTCTATCTTAAGTACAAGGTTATATTCAGGGTCTCTAGCCAATGGTATATTTAAGCCATATTCAGGATTACTTCTCGCAAATATCCAGTCCCCAGGAGTATTAACTTTATCTAAGATTAAATTTTCATCTACCGTATAAATCGTTCTATATTCATCCATATCGTATTTTTGTCCTGGATGCATGGATGTCACACCATGGTAAAAATGTAAATATGCATCATCATGAACAGGGGGATTTGGGTTTTTTCCCTCAGGGGTTCCTTGGCCACCTTTTCCATCTTTGGGACCATAGTGAACAGAATAGAAAATAGTACCTTGAATATCTCCTGTTGATGATACGGATTCGAAAATGCCGACTTCTGCATTTCTGGCGGATCAATAGGTTTTCCATCAATAAAAGTCGCGGTTGCAGTTGCCGTATTATTTATTTTTGTGTTAACTAATTTCTTATCATTGTCAACTTTTGTCCAAAAAGTTAAGGTTTGAGTGAAAAAATTTTCATCGGATTCCCCTTGTCCTAAGAGGCTTGGTGCATCAAATTCCCAGGTTAATTTATTCCCATTTTGTGTGGGCTGTGGAGCACTTTGCCTATTCATCTTTGTAAATTCAATCCCTTGTGGGAGTGTATCTGTAATCACAATTTTAGATCCTTCTTTTAAATACATCTGTCCGATGTCTTTTTTAGGGATATCCACTGTGATTTCCCAACGTATATAACTGTTTAAAGTTGGGGCTAATATAGTTTCTTGATTTTTCTCGGCCCTTATATATTCTTTAGAAATATTTATAGCACCTGAAGAATTTATTTTTACCGTAGCATCGTCGATGAATTCTTGCGTTTGTTCCTTATCCGTTACCTGAAGTGTTGCAATGGCATTTAACTCAGCACCATTAGGAGAATTTAAGTTCTCTGTTTTCACCTTGATAATTTTCTCGTAAGTTTCTCCGGCTCTTAATTGGTCACTAAATTCATAAACGTCTTGTGTAAATTGAGTGTAATCAGTAATTGGCAATTTCACAGTAAGTGTCGAATCTTCATATAACTTTTGTGAACCTGTTGTTTTTAAAACCAGTTTATACATTGCTGCTTTTCCAGATTCGACTGTTGTTTTATAAGGAGAAAGATCGATATCTGTATTTAAATCTCCGACAAAGGGGGTTACGACTTTTGTATTTTCGTCAGTTGAACCTTTTTTCTTATCTTTTTTGTCTGTTTGCTTTTTATTTGGTGTTTCTATTTCCTTGATTACATTATTTTCTGTCGTTCTTTCCTTCTCTGTCTTTGTTAATTCGTCTTTTGATTGTTTCTCTTCAGCTGTCTCATTCTTATCTTCTTCATTTATGTTGGATTGATTCGTTTTTTCTGGCTTCTCTTCTTTATTGGTTTCAGCTTTATTTCCATCTTCTTCTAGTCGCTTATCAGTCTCTTTCTCAGGTTCATCACTCTGATTTTCTTTACTATCGGTAGTTTTATTTTCTTCCACCATATTAACCTGAAACGTCTCTTCAGCTTCTGCCACTTTCTTTTTCTCTATCAATCCAATAGCTTGGATGTTGTTTTCTGCTTCTTCTAAATCACTCAATAAAAATTTTGCTTCTCTCTTTGATTCTGATGAATCTCCACTCCATTCAATTTTTAACAATTGATTGTTTTCATCATATTGAAAAGTCGTGCTTTTTTGCTTAAGTTGTGCTGTTTGTTCTTGGTCGTAGGTTGATTTTTCTGGTAGTTTGATATGTACTTCATCTACAATGGGGTCTTCTGTTAATAGTGTTACTACTGTATATTGATTTGTTGCTTCAGGATCAACTTTAATATTTAATTTCTGTTTGCTATCCATTTCTTTATCCGAAGCAAACATAAATGGTTGAACCCCTTGAGTAAAAATCAATAATATGATTAAAAATATCAAAGGTAATCTTCTCACTTTTCTCAATAGAACGACCTCCTTGTCTAACTTTTTACCCTTCCATAATAGGTTTTTTCAGAAAGACGATTTCTTTTGTTGCTCATATTAATACCCCACGTCATAATACTTTCAATAAAACTCCATTTACTTCAATGATAGAGCGTTAAGCTCAAATATTTCTCTACATTTAATGGATTTTTTAATTTAACAATCACGCTATTCTGAATAATTAATCTAAAAAATAAAAGGCTGAACTTATGGACTCTGCCTTTTATTGATCCTTCTTGTTTTTGCATGAAATAGTAAGTACTTGAACTTTTTTAGGAATAGGATCTTCTCCTAAGCCTAGTTATATAATTCCTTTTCTTCGTTAAATATTCTATTGAAATATCTTCTACACATCTCCTTTACATTGTATGATACTCACATTTGTTCATAAATAGTCGATTAAGAAGTTATTGTATCTGATTAATCATATGATAACGACATAAACTAAAAAATGTAGAACAGTTATGGATTGATATTTAATATTAAAGTGAGGAAATATATAATGAATCGAAATCGAGCCATTGAAATTTCAAAATCACCAAATCTCAAACATGTCACATATCAAGGAAAACGTGTCTACATCCAACATGTTCATAAAACAAGTGATATGGCAAAAGTGTATTTACTGGATGATCCGACCAAGGAATTTGAGGTACAACTCGATCAATTAGAAGAGCGTTAACCTTGTCTCTTAGAGATTTTTACGATGTGCTTTAAAGGAGTCGATAAATGTTTGTGGTGTTTGATAGACATGATACGAATAAATTCCTCTAATCGTATGTAAATAAAGAAGTCCACTTTTATGGCCTATCGCATGGTAAGATATATCTAACACATCTTGAATGGCAAATGTGTGATATTTCGTCTCAATACGATCTGTATACAGACGAATTTCCCGCATGTCTTCTCGTTGGATTTGTTTGAAGCTTGAGACGTCGCGTTGGATTTTAACATATGGATGAACAGCTAGTAAAGTCACTAAAATTCCCCCAGACTCTTTTCATATATATGTACGTATCTTACAGTTTAAAGTTTCATATATAAAAAAGAAGGTATTTCCTTTGACTTCATGGAATTACCTTCTCATACTTAAATAACCATTCTGAAGCTTCCTTTCTATGCATAACGATATATTTTAAATTTACCACGCTTTCCGTGATTCGCTTCTGGCACACGGACTTTATTTATCAAACGGAAAGGTGTTTTTTGTTTTAGAAATCGCTTATACTCTGGCAATGGGTAATAAAGAATGAGATCTACCGGTCTATCATGCTGTTTGATGGATGTCATAATATTATCGACGACTTTCTTAAATATGTTTACGGAAAATGGATTGAAAAAATAGAAGCAGTTCTCCGTTTTTTCTATTTCATACATTTCAGCAAGACCGTACTCAAGTTCAATTGGTGCCTTAATATGTTCCCGACCTCGCCGATACGATGCTTCATTATCCAGCGCTTCTTGAAATGTTTTATCATTGTTTTCAATCCCTGTTACAGGTACTTGAAAACGATGATGGATATAGAATGACACCCGTCCTCTTCCACATCCAAAATCAACAACCTCATCTTCTTCCTCTATACGATACGCTTGAAACAGTTTTTCTAGTGCGACATATGGTGTCGGTTCATAACGATTATACGGCACATTGCCACGCCATTCCCGGATTCCATCTGTTCGAATCCCCAATAACTGATCAAACTTTTTCTCAACCACTTTCTTCTTCCCCTATTCTTGATGTTCTTTTAATTATTCTACTATCTAATCATCTATCATACTATTAAGAAGAAAGAATACAAGTATAACAAAAACAGTCTCATTCCAATAACGAAACGAGACTGTATTAATCATTCAGTCTTTTTTAAAAAATATCATTTATCAATTAACTTCGTATAGCCGTCTTCTTGAATGATTTGACGTTGCTTCATTAATCGTCCCATTGCGCGTTTAAAGGCAGACTTACTCATGTGAAATGTTTCTTGAATCGATTCGGGACTACTCTTGTCATGAAATACCATGACCCCTCCTCGTTGTTTGAGATAAGTAAGTATCGCCTCAGCATCATCAGCAATCCGCTCATGTTTAAATGGTAGAAGTGATACGTTAAGTGTACCGTCTTCTTTCACATCAATAACGCGTCCGTTAACATACTCTCCTAATCGTGGCTCTCTTTCTCTTTCTGTATGATGAATAAATGCGCGATTTCCTCGTTCTGTAAGCATCGCACTGCCTTCTTTACTCGTTAAATAAACATAACCACTCACACGATCATTTAATTTAACACTATCTGCAATCTCCCATTCATCTCTTAACTGTTCTTCAGATGCTGGGATGGCGAGCAAACGACCTTTCTTATCTTGACCTAGTGTCACATACAACTTATCACCAACATCTGGCCAGACTGCTTCCACAATCGGTAAGTCATCAACAGATACGAGTACTTCAATTGAACTTCCAATATGAACGAAGACTCCAAGATTTGGAACAACTTTAACGACAGAAGCCCAGCCATACGTGCCCATTACCATTTGTGGTAAATTCATCGTAGCTACAATTTGATCTTGTTTGTCCATGTAAACGAAGACATCAACTTTGTCTCCATTTAATAATTTTCGTGTTGTTTCTTGTTCAGAGAGAAAGGCTTCTGTTTTTCCCTTCTGTAATATATAACCTTGGTCACTTTTTCTCAGAACAGTCATTAATTGAATCGTACCCATTTGCATGGTAGTCATATTTTACCTTCTTTCTTTATTCACATTTCCATCACATTTACTTTGTCTCCATTGAAATTAACATATTCATAGGCTTTTTCCAATCTATTCGTCTAAACGAATTTCATTCCATAAGTTCAATTACTTTATATATACCCCTATAGGTATTATAATTAAGATGTATTTAAAATCCTATTAACTCATAAGGAGAGATTTCAATGACAGAACAACTTAGTCCAAGATTACAGGACTTTTTAAAAGGCGTCAAAAAACTGTATATTGATGGGAAGTTTGTTCATTCTGTTTCAGGGAAAACCTTTAAATCATATAATCCCGCAACGGGTGAAGAAATTGCCGAAGTGGCAGAAGCAGGTGTAGAAGATGTAGATCTAGCGGTTCAAGCAGCCCGAGAAGCATTTGACAGTGGACCTTGGTCAAAGATGGGAACTGCCGAAAGAAGCCGCTTGATTTACAAGCTTGCTGACCTAATGGAAGAGCATAAACTTGAACTTGCTCAACTAGAAACACTTGATAACGGTAAACCAATCCGTGAAACAATGAATGCAGATGTTCCTTTATCTATTGAACACTTCCGCTATTATGCAGGATGGGCGACTAAAATTGTCGGTCAGACCATTCCTGTACAAGGTAATTATTTTAACTATACACGTCATGAGCCGGTCGGTGTTGTTGGTTCCATTATTCCGTGGAACTTTCCACTTATGATGGCAGCGTGGAAGTTAGGGGCATCACTTGCTACTGGATGTACAGTTGTTATGAAGCCAGCTATGAATACGCCATTATCTGTCTTATATTTAGCAGAACTTATAAGTGAAGCAGGATTCCCAGATGGGGTTATTAATATTATTCCTGGTAGAGGAAGTCAGGTTGGAGATGCACTCGTTAATCATCCAAAAGTAGATAAAATTGCGTTTACTGGATCGACTCCTGTCGGTAAATCCATTATGAAATCAGCAGCGAATACAATGAAACGCGTGACATTAGAATTAGGTGGAAAATCACCAAACATCATCCTGCCTGATGCTGACTTATCTAAAGCAATTCCTGGGGCTCTACAGGGTATTATGTTTAACCAAGGACAAGTTTGTAGTGCAGGAAGTCGTATCTTCATTCAAAAAGAGATGTATGACCATGTCTTAGCTGAATTAGAAAGTCATGCTAAACAAATTAAGCAAGGTAATGGTTTAAATAAAGATACGACGATGGGGCCATTAATTTCCGCACAACAGCAACAAACAGTGACAAACTATATAGAAAAAGGACTACAAGAAGGCGCAGAATTAGTAACAGGGGGACATATCCCATTTGAAAATGGATATTTCGTTGCACCGACGATTTTCGCTAACGTTGATAATAAAATGACGATAGCCCAAGAGGAAATATTCGGACCAGTCGTAGCTGCGATTCCTTTTGATCATATGGACGATTTAATTGCTAAAGCAAATGACTCAGATTTCGGATTAGCTGCAGGAATTTGGACAGAGAACTTACGTGATGCACATTATCTTGCACACAACTTAAAAGCTGGGACAGTCTGGATCAACACGTATACTGCATTTGATGCGGCTGCACCATTTGGTGGATATAAGCAATCAGGTATCGGACGTGAAATGGGTAGCTATGCTTTAGATAACTATACGGAAGTTAAATCTGTATGGGTAAATTTAGATAAATAACACTTAAAAAAAGGGGAGAATTTTTCTCTCCTTTTTTTAGATTGATTTATCTGAATCATTTTACTTTACAAAAGACCTTGACTTTCTATTCTTTTCCGCTTAGACTAGCATATAAATCTTTTTAAAAAATTAAATACTAAGATATCATTTCTTATCAAGAGAGATTGAGGGACAGGCCCGATGACATCTCGGCAGCAGATTCTATTTAAGAAAACTGTGCCAATTCCTGCAAATACGTTCCGTTCGTATTTGAAAGATGAGAAGAATGATTCTATGACAAACTAGAATCCCTCTTTTCTTACTTGATAAGAAAAGAGGGATTTTTTATTGACAGCAAGTAAGGCACTTAAGGGGGATGGATTAATGATTGAGTTTAAAAATGTATCTAAAACTTTTACATCTGGTAAACGGAAAGTACATGCTGTAAACGATGTATCATTCACTGTTGAAAGAGGTGATATATTCGGCATTATCGGATTCAGTGGAGCAGGAAAAAGTACATTGCTACGACTTGTAAATATGTTAGAACGCCCGACTTCGGGCGCTGTCTATATTCAAGGGGTTGATATTTCAAAGTTATCCCAAAAGGATTTACGTAAGCA
The DNA here is from genome assembly GCF_014202495.1 of Cerasibacillus quisquiliarum. Classification (GTDB taxonomy): domain Bacteria; phylum Bacillota; class Bacilli; order Bacillales; family Amphibacillaceae; genus Cerasibacillus; species Cerasibacillus quisquiliarum. The sequence continues at coordinate 198,894 of NZ_JACHHA010000004.1, forward strand.
ACGGCAAAACATCGGCATGATTTTCCAAAATTTTAACTTATTTAATGCACGGACAGTTGCAGGTAATGTCGCTTATCCACTGAAGTTAGCGGGTACGCCAAAACAAGAACGTGAAAAACGTGTCATGGAACTACTTCGCTTTGTCGGACTAGAAGATAAAGCGAAAGACTTTCCAGATCAATTATCAGGCGGACAAAAACAGCGAGTTGGCATTGCTCGTGCACTCGCTAACTCACCTGATATACTCATCTGCGACGAAGCGACATCAGCATTAGATCCCGATACGACCGCTGACATTTTAAAATTATTGAAAAACGTTAATCGGGATTTGGGGATTACCATTTTACTCATTACCCACGAGATGGACGTCATACAACAAATTTGTAATAAAGTGGCGGTGATGGAAAAAGGAGAAGTGATCGAAGCAGGGGATGTATTTGAGACCTTTACAGCTCCTAAACACCCGACAACAAAGCGCTTCGTCCAATCAGTACAGCAAGATTTACCATCGAAACATATTTTAGAAAAATGGCAATCAAATGGTGGTGAGACGTTATATCGCGTTCTTTTTAAAGGAGATATCACAAATGAACCGATACTGTCAACAGTGACACGAAAATATGAAGTTGATTTCAATATTGTTTATGGCTCTGTCCAAGAGTTACAAGAAAAGTTATTCGGTAATTTACTCATTTCGTTTACCGGGGATAAATCAGCCATTGAACAAGTATTACAAGAATTAGAAAGTATTGTTGATATTAAGGAGGTCACTAAAGATGAAAGTGGATTGGTCTAACTTCTGGCCACAAATCGTCGAAGCTACTGGCCAGACAATTACGATGGTCGTTATGACGCTTATATTTGGATCAATTATTGGGATTACGCTTGGTTTATTACTATTTGTAACGAGAGAAAATAATATTTTGGAAAATAAGTTTGTTTTTCAAGTCTTAAATATCATTATTAATATCATTCGTCCAATTCCTTTTATTATTTTCATTGTTGCTATTTCACAATTAACACGACTCGTTGTCGGAACAACGATTGGGACAGCTGCAGCAATATTTCCGATGACGATTGTAGCAAGTTTTACAATTGCCAGAGTTGTTGAAAACAACCTTGTCAGTATCGACCCTGGTGTCATTGAAGCGGCACAAGCGATGGGAGCAAGTCCGTTACGAATTATATTTACTGTGTTAATTCCGGAAGCATTAGGGCCACTCATTTTAGGGCTAACCTTTGTTTCTGTTGGTTTAATTGATTTCTCAGCAGTAGCAGGCACTGTCGGTGGCGGTGGACTAGGTCATATTGCCATGACTTATGGCTATCAACGTTTTGACGGAACGGTCATGCTTGTTACAGTCGTTATTCTCATCGTCATGGTTCAGTTAGCACAATGGATTGGAAATACATTATCTAAACTCGTCATGAGACGATAATTTTTTAAAAGCATAAAAAGGAGCGAATCAACATGAGAAAGTTTTTAGTCTTTTTATCAATTGTGTCTGTATTATTTTTAGCTGCATGTTCAGAAGATGGTAAAGCAGAGGATTCAGGGGAAAAAGTTAAAGTGAAAATTGGGGTTAATGGTGCTGATGGTGAACTCTGGCCTAAATTAAAAGAAAAAGCTGCTAAAGAGAACATTGAAATCGAATTAATCGAATTCCAAGACTATACATTGCCAAACAATGCCTTAGCACAAGGAGACCTTGATATGAACGCATTTCAACATATTGCATTTCTCGGTCAATATGTTAAAGAAAGTGGTGAAGATATTGTGCCGATTGGATCAACGATGTTAGCACCGATGGGATTATATTCCGAAAAAATTGAAGACGTATCAGAACTTAAAAAAGGAGATAAGATTGCTATCCCGGATGACCCGGCAAACCAAGCACGCGCACTTCGTCTATTAGAAACTGCCGGACTCATTACGTTAGCAGATGACTTCGGTATGTTCGGTGATCCATCACAAATTAGTGACAATCCACTAAACTTAGATATCATTCCTATGACAGCGCAACAAACACCACGTGTATTACCGGATGTTGCAGCATCAATTATTAATAATGGAATTGCAGGTCAAGCGGGTTTTTCACCAAACGAAGATCCAATTTTTAAAGAAGAAGCAACTGATGAAAGTACACACCCTTACGTTAACGTCCTTGCTGTACGAGGCGAAGATAAAGATAACGAAACCTATTTAAAAATTGTTGAGCTATATCAAGAAGCAGATATAGAAGAAGCGATTAAAAGAGACACGAATGACGGCGCATTTCTCGTTAAATTAACACCCGAGCAATTAAACGATGTGTTTCAAGAAATGAAAAAATAAGGAGGATTTATTTATGAGCATTGTTCAAGACCAACTGGATAAGATGAATGCATCTGTGGAAAAGCATAAAGAACTATATATTCAAACGAGTCAAGCTATCCATGCACGACCAGAAATAGGTAATGAAGAATATTTTGCTTGTGAAGCACTTACGAAGCTTTTACAAGATGCTGGGTTTACTGTTGAAACTGGAGTAGCTGGTCATGAAACAGCTTTTTATGCTGAAAAGGTAAGTGAAAAACAAGGTCCGACCGTAGCCTTTCTTGCTGAATATGATGCTCTTCCAGGTATTGGCCATGCTTGTGGTCATAATATTATTGGAACGACAAGTGTAGCTGCAGGAATTGCCTTAGCTGACGTAATTGACAATACGGGAGGTAAAGTCGTTGTCCTCGGTACTCCTGCAGAGGAAGGTGGACCAGATGGCAGTGCGAAAGGAAGCTTTGTGAAACACGGTTTTCTAAAAAACATTGATGCCGCCCTTATGCTCCATCCTGCTGGAAAAACAAGTATAACAGGAGAATCATTAGCAGTTGACCCTTTAGATTTTCACTTTTATGGAAAAGCTGCTCATGCATCAGGAGCGCCTGACCAAGGTATTAATGCGCTAGATGCGGTTATTCAATTATTTAATGGGATTAATGCGCTACGCGAACATTTGCCATCTGATGTTAAAATACACGGGATTATTACACATGGTGGTGATGCGCCGAATATTGTTCCTGAATATGCTGCGGCTCGCTTCTTCATTCGGGCAGCTACATGGAAAAGGACAGTCGAAGCTGCTCATAAGGTTCGTGCAGTCGCCAACGGTGCTGCACTTGCTACGGGTGCCAAAGTAAAAATCAAACGGTTCCAAAACGAAGTAAAAGACTTTGTACTAAACGATACTTTTGACAATGTATTAAAAGAAGAACTCGAAGCACTTGGTGAAACTGTCATTACAGAGCGCGGAGAAGGAATAGGTTCCACTGATGCTGGTAATATAAGTTATGAAGTACCGACCGTTCATGGTTATATCAAAATTGGTCCCGACGACTTAATCGGTCATACTACTGAATTTCGCGAAGCAGCTCAATCAGAGCGTGGCAATCAAGCGATTATTACTGGTGCCAAAGCATTAGCAAGAACAGGATATCGCTTACTGACAGATCAACGGTTACTAGATGATATAAAAAATGAATTTGCAAGACAAATTGAAGAAAAAAGTAAATAAATAATCATTAAAAGCTCTTCTCGATTTCTCGGAAGAGCTTTTTCTACTAAAAATAACTCATCCACTTTTTTGTAAAATATAAAAGTGGCTGGTGCAAAGCCTCTGATGATGAAAAACTATTTTTGTTCACTTTTTCCTTATGTCCCAGTCTCCTTCTCCTAATGATCATGATAGTATTGAATCATGAGTAGAGAGAGCTGGGGTTTGTTTAAATAGTAAACTATTATCGACTATTATTCGCTATCGTTTGAAGTTTTGGATGAAATCATGTGGGTTGGAGAGAGCTACTCTGCATGGTTTTGAAGATTTGTTCGTAACCATGTGGAGTAGAACTATCTACTCTACATGGTTTTGATGCTTTATGCGTAACCATGAGGGGTGGAGCTAACTACTCTGCATGGTTTCTAAGATTTGAGCGTAACCATGAGGGGTAGAGCTAACCACTCTGCATGGATTTGGAAGTGAAACGTCAAGAAAATGAGTCATTAATGATTTAGTAGAGAGTATTCCTAAAGAGGCTTTTGAAAATTTTCTTCGTAAAACAGGTCGTCCTTCTGATCATCCTCACATGATGTTGAAAATCATTTTATGTGCATATTCCCAATCTATGTTTTCTGGTAGAGTAAACTTAAGAAGTATACCGCCAAAACACAAAATAATAATAATCATAACAATCCAAAACAAAAAGAAATTGCGGAAACAACATTAAAATGTTTCCGCAATATTTCTCATTTAAGACTCGTTTTGTCCCAAATCCTCTTTAATAAAACTAGTATTAATGAGATACATGATTCTTCTCTTTTCCAAGAACATATCTCATCATATCATGAAATAAACCTATTTCAAATAAGTTTGGCGTGTGATGGCTCGAACAATCGTAACCCTTTTATTCCCCTTAATTTTCATAAGTAAGGATTTTATAATCATTTCTTACCAACATGGGCATGCACTTATATAACTTGAAGTATACTTTTATGTGCATAATTTGCTTTCAGACTATCTCATTAACTTTTATCATATAAAATCAGATTTTTCTATTGATCCTCTTTAATTCGCTTCATAAACTCTTCTGCAGCACTATAACCTTGTTGCTTTAAATACCAATTATTCACAGCTGCTTCAATGAGTCCAGCGACATCACGTCCGGGTTGCAATTGAATTTGAATATGCGGTACTTTAACGCCCATATATTCCGTGTACTTTTGCTCTACTTCCAAATCATTATATAAAGAGTGATCTTTCCAATTTGTTAATTCAATGTCCATCGCAATACGTGTTTCGTCTTGAAAAGCTTTTCTACCGTATTGTCTTGTCACGTTTAATAATCCGATACTTCTTAATGCGAGAAATTCTTTATTCTTTCCATTATGTGTGCCGAGAATCGTCTGTGGACTGAGCTTTTTAATCACTACGATATCATCAGCAACAAGACGATGTCCTCGACCAATTAACGTATGGGCTGTTTCACTCTTTCCAACACCTGATTCACCACGCAATAACACACCAATTCCAAATACATTAACACAAACACCATGTATCGCAATTTCCGGAGCTAATGTTTTAATCATATACGCGTCTAATTTACCGATAAATTCATAATTTGTCTCATCTGTTCTTAAAAGTGGTATCTTTTTTTGATGACAATATTTCGTTAAATATGTGAGTTCCTCTTGTTGATCAGTGACTATAATACAAGGTGGTTCATATTTAAGTAAGTTTTCTACTCTTAGGGCACGTTCATTCTTATCCAGTAAGTGTAAATAAGTCACTTCATTCTTCCCAAGTACTTTAACGTGCTGTGTAGGTAGAAAATCAAAGAAATCAATAAATTCTAATCCTGGTCGTCGTGTTTGTGCTTTAACGATCATTCGATCTAAATATTCCTCTCCTACAAGAACTTCTAATGAAAACTTTTTTACCAGTTCGGAAACGGTAATTGTATTCACGCCTAATCTCTCCATCCTTAACATACTTTCTATACTTAACTAATTACTATGTTGTTTCCCATAACATAATCAGATATTAACCATACTATATCAAATATTTCAAGCCTAAGCGGACTTTAAAATAACAATACAAAAAGATGTCATATTTATTTTTATTACATATTTCAGCTTATTTATCAAAAGATAGATAGTGAGGAGTTGCGATGATGGGACATTTAATTAGTATATTACACGTCATATTACTTGCTATGACCTTTATAGGATTAAAAAATCACGTTACAATCATTCCACCACTTTTAATACATGTTGGTAGGGATGGTTGGATATCTGTATTGATGGCAGCGCTTTTTCTTTTACCTTGGCTATTTGTTCCGAGTTATTTACACAAAAAAACAAATCAAGAAAATTTAATGGAACTGTTAAAGCAAACATTAGGAAAAAGAATGGCCAACATGCTTCTAGTTGGATTTGGATTGATTCTAATTATTTTAGCAGCTTTTACAATGCGTGAAGTGCTTCAATGGATTAATGCAACATTTCTAACCGAAACGCCTGTTTTTATATTATTAATCATCTACACTGTGCTATGTATTTTATTAGCATGTACAAATATACAGACGATTGTCATAGCTAATGCCTTTACACTATTCGGTGTCGTTGTATTTGGTTTTTTTGTAGCTATTACGAACTTACAAGTGAAAGATTACAATTTATTACGGCCATTTTTTGAGCACGGATATGAACCAGTGTTAAAAGGAATGATTTATCCTGCCTCTGGCTTTGTAGAAATCATATTATTCTTATTTATCCAGCATAAAATTCACGGAAAAATGCGAACAATTCATTATGTAATCATTATCGGTATTCTTACCTCACTTACGCTAGGACCGTATATCGGAGCAATCTCTGAGTTTGGTCCTGTAGAAGCTGCCAGTCAACGTTACCCTGCTTATGAAGAATGGGGACTTGTTTCCATTGGACGCTATATTGAACATCTCGATTTTTTATCTATTTATCAATGGTTAACCGGTGTGTTTATCCGCGTCGGATTTATTTTATACATTGTGACTCTTTTATTTAACATTGAAAGAAAAACAAAAAAAATATGGACACGTATTTTTCCATTCTTTTTTATCACTTGCTTCGCCTTAATCTTAATAGACGATCAAACCTTTACTAACATTAAGGGAAACTATGTATTACCGATAACGTTTTATCTACTTTTTCTTATCTCTTTAATATTGACATTTATTATTAGCAAAAGGAGGGAGCTACCATGAGAAGTCGAAGGAGGAAAAAGCTCGATTTAAAAACATTGGAGAATCTCTTTCAAAAATCAGATGATATTCAATTTGAAGATTACACCTTCAATAAGCACATTATTACAATTATCACATGTGATGCTATGATAGACCATCAAATGTTGCAACAAATTATTATTGAACGAATAAGACGGTATTTCGAAAGTGAAGAACATGATGTTAAAAACCTCCACCTTCCCCAACTAACTAAAATAACTAAAAAGACTGATGTTATCAATAAAGTATATTCTGGGTTTGTTTTGATTTACTTTTCAAATACAGGAGAGCTATATGCAAGTAATATCACAAATCAACCGAATAGAAAACCAGAAGAAACAAAAACAGAGGTGCCCGTTAAAGGACCTCGAGATAATTTTATTGAAGATTTATCTGTAAATGTCGCACTCATAAGAAAACGGCTTCCGACCAACTCATTATGTGTCGAAACTTTTCATATAGGAAGAAGAACAAAAACAAAAATCGCTATGCTTTATTTCGACGATATAGCAAAACCAGAAATATTAAAAGGTATTAGAGATAAACTAAATAAAATCGATGTAGATATTGTATTTAGTGGAAATATTCTAATGGAACATATCGATAAAAACTCCAGATTATTTCCACGACACGATTATACAGGTCGCCCTGATTTAGCCATTCAATCATTAGTAATAGGACGTATTTTAATTTTAATTGACGGTGTAGCGTACGGTGTGATTACACCTGTTAGTTTATTCCAGTTATTTAAAACGACAGAAGATAATGAATATCCATCTATATATAGTACATTTGAACGTTTATTACGCGTCTTTGGTGTTTTTGTTGGTGGCTTACTTCCTGCATTTTGGTTAGCCTTAATAACGTATCATCAAAACCAATTACCACTCTTATTATTGGCTACTGTCTTCCAATCAAACACAGGACTTCCCTTTCCCTCAGTTATTGAAATGTTAATTATGTTAATTTTATTTGAACTTTTTCGTGAAGCAGGCTTACGGTTACCAGAGTCAATAGGTGGTACGTTAAGTGTCGTTGGGGGATTAATTATCGGGGATGCTGCTATTCGTTCAGGCGTCACAAGTCCGGCAATGATTGTTGTCATCGCTGTATCAACTGTAGCAACATTTACTTTATTAAATCAATCACTCGTTGCAGCTGTTAGTATTATTCGTTTTATTTCCATTATAGTCACATCCCTTTTTGGTTTATTTGGCTTTTTTATGGTTTTTTATTTCACATTGCTTTATGTTGCGAATATCAGAGTCTTTGGTGTTCCTTATTTAAATATTAGCGCCAATTTAAACTCAGATCATGTAAAGAAAACACTGTTTCGCCCCTTACAAAAGTTTTATAAAACACGTCCTGTAGAAGTAGCTACAAATGATATCACACGAATTAATGAGGATGAATAATGAGAAAAGTTAGTCTATATTTAGTCTGTTTATGTGTCGTATTATTATCAGGTTGTTGGGATAAACATGAACCTGAGAGAATGTTATATGTTCATGGTTTAGGGATTGATTATAAAGATGGAAAATATGAGGTATATGCTCAAGTCATTAATTTATCCAATGTCGCAAAGTCAGAAGAACCAAAAACAGAGATTGTTCAAGCAGAAGTAGGATATGCAAGCGGAAATACATTAGAGGATGCTGTATTCAATTTATATCGATCTGCAGATGAAAGAATCTCTTGGGGGCACTTAACTTATATTGTCTTCTCAAAAAATGTATTGGAGGAAGATCAGTTTAATGCAAGTATCGATGTATTTATTCGTTTTGCTGAAACAAGATATCGCATTTGGGTATATAGTACACAAGAGGATATAAAAGATGTCCTTCTTACCATTCCTATCACCAGTACAACTTTAACGCTTTCTAAATTAAGTGATCCGATGAATTCATTTAAACAAGAATCTTTTGTAGAGCCAGTTGATATAAGAAGATTAATTATTGGTTTAGATGAGCCGAATCACGAAATGATTATTCCAACCATTAATGTCTTATACAATTGGGAAACTGTTGAAAGAATACCTCGAACTGCTCATTTAGCTGGTGTTGGAATTATAACACCAGACAAATTTAAAGGATTTATATTAAATGAAGAAGCAAGGGGTATTAAATGGATGAATAATCATACAAGGCGTGGAACCGTTTCTTTTTTATTAGATAAATCAGATGAAAATAGTATAACTTCTGCCACTTTAAATGATGTAAAGGTGAAAGTTACACCTATTGTTGAAAATGATGTTGTGTACTTTGATATTGATGTCAAAGTGCAGGCTGTTGTCAGTACTGTAACAGAGAAAGTTTCAGATGCTGAATTTCAAGAACATATTGCTAACACAGTCAAATCCGAAATTCTTATGACATACGAAGAAGCCTTAAATAAAGACATTGATATTTTCCGCTTGTCGGAACATGTTTATCGAAAGCACATCAAAGATTGGAAAAGGCTACAAAAAGACGGCAAAGTCGAATTAACAAAAGATTCGATTCGCTCTTTAAATGTCACAGTTACAAAACTGAAAATAGGAAGAAAATCATTACAAAAAACGATAAAGTAGAGGAGGCCTTTCGTACAAAGCCTCCTTTTAACCCCATTTTTGTTCTAACTTATTTGAGTAATTTGCAATCGATACCAATTCTTCGGTCTGCCTGTACGACCATACTCTAGGATGACTTGAAGCATACCTTCTGCCTCTAAATAATTTAAATAACGATTAATCGTTTGATAAGATACTGGAAGTTTTTCGACCATGTCTTCAATCGTGACTGGTTTGTCTTGTTTAATAAGAAACAATTTAATAGAGCGTAACGTCTTCTCATTAATTCCTTTCTCAACAAATACATTATTATCCTTTTTTGTGAGCTGACCAATTTTCAAATTAACACGAATTCGTGATATTAAATCCGGCGCCTTTATCGGTTTTAACGCAAAATCAGTCGCTCCTTCCTTTATAAATTTATCAGCGATTTTCTGCCGATCATCAACTGTCAAAATAATGATTGGTACATGCTCATTTAGCTTACGAATCTCCTTGATCGTTCGTAACCCATCCCATTCTGGCATATGATAGTCAATTAAAATAACATCTGGCTCTATCACATGAAATATGTCTACTGCCTCTTTACCAGTGGACGCTTCGATAACATCCCAGTCTAGTTAGTGAGCTTCTCTGATTTTCTCTAGATAAACCTTTGCTTTAGATTCATTGCTAAAGCTTGACATTGTTTTAATGGTGTCGCTATTGATTGCCGAAAAATCTACCTCGTTGGCTTTTAATTTGGAAAAATCAACTTCAAAGCCAAATTGATCTGTGACCCTTTCTTTAATCTTTTGTACAAGAGATTGTTCTTGTACTGCATTGAGTGATAGTGGTTTCATGATAGTCATAAAACTTCCTCCTTATAATAATATTTTTGATACATTATTAAAAGAGGTCTAACCACCAATTTAATAAACCTTATCTTAAAAAACGTTGTACAATTTGCGAAATCCCAAAAACCAAACCACTTGTAATAATTGCCCCAATTATAATATTTATTGGATCAAAGAAACCATTATAGAAGCCGATTAATCCAACTAAAAGATAAAGCAAAATACAAACATATGATATTGAAAAGGAAAGTGTAATCTGACTTGTTATTCTTTGATCCGCAATTACATATTTCTTTTTCTTATTAATTGATATTGAGATTATTTGGTAAACGAATATTAATGAACATACTCCCATTAAAAAGCTGAACCTTCCACCATTAAGAAATTCAGAATAACTTAAATAACTAAATGACAAGAATAATACAAAATTTAGCATTAGAATTACCCATTTATTCACACGCATTATAACCCTCTCCTTTTTTAGCAAATTAGTTATTCGTTTTCCTCATCCCAAAAAAACAAATTTTCAACCGGTTGATTCAGAGCTTTAGAAAGAGCCAAAACAATACCGATTGTTGGTTCATATTTCTGCTTTTCTATAGCGAGAATTGTTTGTCGATGGACCCCCACTTGATCTGCTAAGTCCTGTTGAGTTATATCCATCATCCTTCTAACATTGCGTATATTGTTTTTCACTTTTCCTCTTTTCAATTTTGTTTCACCTCAAATGTATCTTATCATATACAAAATGTAGTTTAAACTATACATTGTTAAATCTTGATTCAATTTTTACATCAAAACCTTGATTACCAACTTTTCCTTATAAAAAAAAGAAAAACGCCCTTTTGTTATTAAGGGCGTTTACCTATTAAAGAAATTCTTTTTCGTATTTATTTGGTGAAAAACCATTCAACATTGTTACTTCGTTCGTTTCTTTATTTTCAATCACTGCCAATGGCACTCCAAATACATTATAACCATCAAATTCTTTCATGTTTGTTTCGTCAGAAATATCCTTATAAATAAATTCCAGTTGGTGTTTTTCCAGCCATTCTTTTGCTCTGGAACAATAAATACAGCTATCACTACCGTATAGAGTGATTTCCTTATCCATCTTAACCCCCCTCAAAATATAAGAAATTGGAGGCAACACCCGGATTCGAACCGGGAATCAAGGTTTTGCAGACCTTTGCCTTTCCTTTTTGGCTATGTTGCCCTATTCATATATTAAAGAGAGGGAACAAACAAAGAAATCAACCATTTAATAAAATATTTGATTGATAATTTTAATGAGCGCATCACTTTCCACTATATAGCCCCCATTTAAATAAGGAGTGAAATTCATGGAAGATAACCATAAACAAATGCTTAATTGCTTAGTCCAAGTTCACCAAACACTATCTATTTGCTCGAAATGCTATGAATTAATAGGACGCACTTTTCAATGGGAGGTTCCCTTTAACAAAAAAACACCCGATAAGGGTAGTACAATCTTACCGATGTACGCCTTATCAAGTGTCCTCTTACAAAAGCCGGCTTTCTCCTAACCCTTTACGCTTGTCCGGCAGGTGCTTCTTGTGGTAGCAAGAATGCAGCGTTTTAATACGTCAGGTCATCTACCAATAACATATTCGGCAACCATTAACGTGGAACAAATCAAACTCCCGATCGCTGATATTAACGCTAATATTAACAACCACTCTCTTTTTTTCACGTTGTCCTGTCACCCCCTATTTTCTTTAGTAGGACGCTGATTTTTTTAAAAAGTTCCTTAAACCAAAAAAACTACCGACTTCATTAGAAATCGGTAGCAAGCAAATCATAGACTTTTATACCTTGCAAACAAGTATTTCAATATCAGTATCCTCAAAGACCTTTTGGATTATCCCACGGTTCTTTGACCATTCTAATCTATCCAACCCTGCTCCAATCTGCGGCATTGCAATCTTTTTGATTCCATTATCAATTGCTGTTTTTTTCATTGCCTCAATAGCCATCGTAAAAGAATCATATGTTGGTTTTTTTCAATATACCTGTTTCGTAACAAGATTCAGCACTCTACCAACAGCGATGCAGCTTCCGACTTGTAAGGATGAATATTTTGCGTGTTTACTTAGATTAGCAAGATCAAATCTTTTTCGAAACTGAACAGCAATTCCTGCCCCCATTTTTGCGTCCGCACTTATGCAATGAGCTAAATAGTGAACTACCCATCACTCAGCTTTACTTGAGTGGGTGGCAATGTTTTTTCAAGTGGAAGAATCTACAGTAAGTGAACTACCAACCACCTAGTTTTACTTGAAGTGGGGGCTTCTCGTTTCCTCGGGACAGGCATTCCCGCTCCCTCCACGATGGCGCGTTCCGCACCTAAGACTTTTTCTATCCGGCTTCTAAACCTAATTTCAGGATATTCTTCGCCGCATTTATATCTCGGTGGTCGGTGTACCCACATGAACAAACATGTGTCCGTTCCGACAATTTTTTCTTCACAATCCGACCGCAGTTCGAACACATCTGGCTAGTGTTATGTGGATTCACTACCTTGACCTGCTTATCAGCGTATGCTGCTTTATAAGAGGTGAAAATAATGAGTTGGTTCCACGCAACTTCGTGAATCGCTTTTGATAGCCTGCGGTTCTTTACCATGCTTTTGACATTCAATTCCTCGAATACAATCAAATCATATTGATCGACCAACATCCGGCTTACCTTATGGTTCGTATCCTTCCGTTGATTGGCAATCTGTTCATGTTTTTTCGCAAGTAATCGAACAGCTTTCCTTCTCCGATTAGAACCTTTCTTTCGTCTGGATACGATCCGTTGCAGACGTTTTAGTTGTTGTTCTGACTTCCGCAAGTGCTTCGGATTATCAAAGAATTCTCCGTCGGATGTAATTGCCAAGTGAGAAATGCCGACATCGACACCAACCTGCTTGCCTGTGAAATGGAACACTTTCTCAACTTCACAAACGAAACAGACAAAGTAGCGACCGTTCTTTCGAATGATCGTGCAAGTTTTCACTTTGCCTTCCACCTTCCTGTGCAAGTGAATACGGATACTGCCAATCTTGGACAATTTCAACTTATCGCCTTCAATTGAAAATCCGCTTTGAGGATAGGTAAAACTGTCATACCGATTCTTTCCTTGAAAACGAGGGAAGCCGGGCTTCTCACCATTTTTCACTCTACGAAAAAAGTTTTGAAAGGAAACATCTAGTCGTTTCAACACGTTCTGCAACACTTGGGAATGAATCTCCTTGTATTCCGGCAACACCTTTTTCAAATGTGGCAATTCTTTTATTTGTTGAAAGGGAGTAATGGAAACACCACGTTTTTTGTAGGTGAATATCCGCTGCTCCAATGCGTGATTATACAAGTCTCGGCATAATTCAAGTGTTCGTTCGAACAATTCTCGCTCTTCTTTCGTTGGATACAATCTGTACTTGAATGTCTTTATCAATCTTTTTCACTTCCTTTAAAAAGTCAAGCATTCATCCCCCCGCCTACTTTGTTGAGGAAGGAGACCTCTGCATTTTCTGTTAAACTATTGATCCTTGATCCAATGTAGATTTCGTATAATCCACCTTATTTCCATCATGAAATCCTTGTTGATATACTTCTACTTCTTCAATAGGCGGAAGTTTAAAAGACAACCCCTTTTTACCTTCAAACATTTCATCGTATGCTTGTTTTACTTCTGTAGGCAGCAATACCATTAACCCGTATTCTTGTTCCATCTCTTTAACTTGTTTTTCAAACTTTTCATTTAAACCACTTAAAAAACCTCTAATATAAGAGTTTTTTAATTCCGTTGTTAAGCTCCGCTCCCTTTGCAAAAAATTCACTTTGTAATATTCATCTACGAATTGAGATACATAAAAACTTAAAACCTCATACGCCAATATATACATTTCTTTCGCTAACGCAATATCATTTTCATATCCCAAAAAAATGATAGCCCTCTTTTTCTTGCTCTCACCTTCAACCGTTTTGCTATTGTAGTACCATGTAACTCTAAAATTATCCGCTATAACATTTGCCAATTGACGTTCCCACCAGAATAGAGTTTTATGGGCTGTCACTTGGCCTTTTGAGACAGTTTCATTGCTTTTCTGATCCAGTATTTCGGATGAAGAGATTTCATACTTTATCATAAGTTTTTGAGCCATAACGAAAGCTGTTTGACATTCTTCATCGTTTTTATGATCGTTTGCAATGGCTAATAAACCCTTGATTTTCTGGATAATTGACTCGTTTCGACTGGTCAACTGTATCCCTCCCAATAATCCATTCTTTGTATAAGGACGCTAATGCAAAATAATAGTTCCTTTCCATTACCAGGATTTCTCGATATTAAAAAAGCGTTCTGCATATAAGCAAAACGCCTTTCATTTATTAATATTCATCTACTATATCGACATTCATATTTAGCTTACGTCGATCATACATACCAATTCTTTCAGCAATCCGCATCATCTGATTTGGCCGATCTTCCTTTTCAAGAAATATCATCGCACCTGCACAATGTTGTTGATCAGGAGAAGGCATATGCAAAGTCTTATGACATGTGAAAGACATATCCGCTCTGATACCCTCCACAATCTCTTCTAATCTCCCCTCTGCCAATGTGGTATTGGTAGAACTACCTTTAATAAAAGGACAATCCTTGCAAGGAGTTTTTAAATCAAACTTCATTTTCATCGCAACCTATCATATTATATTTTTATTGGTTGTTAAGTATGGTTCGATTAAAACCTTTCCCAACTGAAAGTTTCATTTTCACTTAGCTCTACGCCTACACGTTTATATTCAGCTCTTGCTAATTTTTTAATTTCTTCATCAGATGCATTTTTTGGCACATTATATAGCCACGTTTTAATTTCATAACCTTCTCTAACCACATAAATAATTAAATCCATTCCATTTCACTCCTTCACATTAAACCTTTCGTACCTTCCGATAGTTTATAGAACATATTTAAGAAAAGTGAACGTACGAATTAAAGACTCCCTTCGTTCACTTTTTAATTACTTTACACATAGCATTCCAACTGTTAGCTAACCCTTGATTTTATACCCATAGAAAATAGATTGAATCACTTCTTCTTTTGTTAGCTCCGATAGAACTTTTTTAATTAAAGGATGTTTCGGTACTCCTTCGCCATCAAGGTATCTTGTAAGTCTCGTCATCCTACAATTTTTCTTTACATGTTCAATAGCTGTTGCTAAATCTTCTGTAACAGTTAGCATGACAAACTTCCTCTTAAACCAAATTTGTTAAATACATAGTTGATTCGGAATGTGCTTTAACCGCCTAAATTCGGATATATGCATTCCCATTCATAATCATCAAATTTAATCTCTTCATCTTTGATAATCTCACCTTTATTAATTTCAATATCTTGATTAAATTCCATACCACGCTCAAAAACATAAATTTTTATATCGATATTATACCTCTTGGATATTTAAGCAAATTCAATAGCATCAACGCCCCAAGCTTGTTTAAATGAATTAATAGTAAGTACCTCTAAATGACTATCGTTAAAGTACCACTGGATATGACCTTCAATAAAAGCTCGTCTTGTTCCCTTAACGTAAAAACCATAAGGTGAATACATATTGAAGTCCCATTCATCCTCTTCAATTTTTACGTTTGGAATTTCAACTTCCTTTCCCATCATTCGTGCCATTTCTCCACTCATACTTGGTAGTGCTTCTAATCCTTCAATCAAAAACTTTCTAATGTCTTGTTTTGTTCCTCTAACTTTTAGAACACCCTCTGCCCAATTTGGCATTTTCATTCTCCTCTCTTAATGCGTTTTATGTGTCAAATCCAAAACAAATTTTAAATCAAGGGTTTATAAAACGAACGATTGCCCATAGAGAATAAACGTTCAGTAAATTCACCTGCTGGTACATCACGCAATGCTGTTCGCAACGTATCCATCTTTGCATCTACCATGTCAATCAAATGAAGTATTTCTGCTTCCATGATGATAGGTTGTACAGGACTTCCCCACTCTAATTTGCCATGATGACTTAATACAAGGTGCTTTAGCAAAGTAACTTCTTCACCTTCAATACCAAGTGATTTTGCTGTCATTCCGATTTCTTCATTTATCATTGAAATATGACCAAGCAGCTTGCCTTCAAAGGAATACTCGGTATTAACAATCCCTTCATACTCTCTGATCTTTCCAATATCATGAAGAATCACGCCTGCAAACAAAAGGTCTTTGTTTAGTTCCGGGTATAGAGCACAAAAGCTTTCCGCTATCCGCAACATACCCACCGTATGATAAGCAAGTCCAGATACATAAGCGTGATGATTTTTGGAGGCAGCAGGATAAACTTTAAAATCCTCTTCGAAGTTTTGAATAACTGCTTTTGTAATGGCCTTAATTTTGTCATTATGAATGTCATGATTAATAACTTCATAGACTTTCTCCAATAAATCATTACCTGAAACGGGGGCTGACTGTAAAAGGTCTGCAACCGTTACATGTTCATCTTCCGTCACAGCTCTCATGAAGTTAGAGTTAAGTTGCTTTTTACCTTGAAACTCTGTAATAACCCCTTGCACCTCAACTATGCTCTCGACTGAATAATAGGCTAATGCCTGTTCTACGTTATCCCAAACTTTGGATTCAATGTCACCGGATTTGTCGCCAAGAGTGAGTGTTAGGAATCCGTTGTTATTCCGAGCAATCCCCTTTTGAACTTTTTTCACCAATAGAAACCCTTGAAAATTCTCTCCTACTCCATAATTAGCAATGCCTTTCTTCATCAAAACCTCTCCTTTAATAATGTTTTTAAACACAAAAAAGCCGACAGCACGCAATAGCGTAACCATCGACTTTATATATATTGACACAACTAAGTTGTGAAGCTATCAATCTTAAATACATGCTAGAAAGCAATTCTGACTAATTGCAGCCTGCCTAACTTTTCTTCATAGAAGAATTCAAAGGCAATTAATTTGCGTCGAATCTCCTTTAGAAGAAAAGGTTTGACGACATCTACATAATGTGTAGCTTTAAAATAATTATTATACGTAAAGTGTAACATTTCCCCTTAAAAATTACAACATTAAAAATAGGTGAATATTAATTTTACTTTTTAAAATTGCCTTACGATTCATTGTAGGTCCAAACGCAATATGCTAACATTTGACTTTAACGGGAAATTATTTAGATATGCTTCAATACAGAGGCAAACTTAATAAGCACAAACAATCCTCTGATATTTAGCGTTCCAACAGTGAACAATATTTGGGGTTTTTTAATTTTTGTTTATTAAGTGCAACAAATCCTTTGTTGATACGTTAGTTAAGTGAAAGGATGTTTCTTGAATGAATATTGAAGATTTATATGCCCAATATTTTAAAGATGTTTACCATTTCGTTCTATCCTTAACGAAAAACAGCGCATTAACCGAAGATATTGTTCAAGAAACATTTATACGTGCTTATTTAAATTTAGACAGTTTTCATAACCAACCGAACAAAGCATGGCTTTTTACAGTATCGCGCAACATCTATTACGACCATATAAGGAAAAACAAAAATATCGCAGATATAGATTATGATTATTCGACAATACCCGATACAAATATATCCCCAGAAGATGCTTTATTTCAGAAAGAAAATCTTCAACAACTTTATGAAGAAATTATGAATCTGAAAGAAAATTATAGGGATGCAATTATCTGTTTTTACCTGAAAGAGTTAAATTACAAAGAAGCAGCTACAGAAATGAATGTTACTGAATCAAATTTCAAAAGTATATTATTCCGTGCTAAGAAAAGCCTGAAACGTTCTTTAGAAAGAAAGGGTGAGCCGCTTGAAGAGTGATGAATTCAAAAGAAAACTCGAACAATATCAACAAGGAAGTTTGACACCAGAAGAGGAAGAACAGTTTGAAAACGAATTAGAAAAACTCGACGAATATCAAAACTTTCTCGAAACAGAGATGAAGATAGAAGTCACTAAAAATGAATATGATCCTAACCTTGAAAAAAGGATTTTGAAACGCAGCCAATTATTTGCTTATCTTCGGATTGGGTTATCCACCTTAATTAGTGTTTTACTCATTCTTCCGACTCTAAACCTATTTACAAGTGTTTATTATAATGCAGGGGGTGATTCCAGCAAGATGAATGTGCTTCAAGAAATAACAGAAACAGTTATCCCAATAACAAATCCGAATGTAGAACTTGAAAACCCTCAAAAAACAAGAAATTTTCTAAAAGCAAAATACTCATTTGATCTTTATAAAAGGATAGGAAAAGAAAGAACATTCATCGCGTCAGATAACATTACACTTGTGTTAAACCATGCAACAAGGGAACGGAGGAATGTACCTACCATGATGAGTGCTAATCCTCCATTAGATCAAAAAGCAGCAATAACTAGGTTAAGCAAGTTAAATGAAGAGATTGTCGTGGAACTCTTTATCGTCTTTAATGAACCCCAAGAGTCTAATCAGGTTGATACTTTAGCAAATAAATATGATATGGACATTCTATGGCGGGCTGTTAAAACCGATGACAATGAACATGAAGATGAACGTTTTATCGGTTATCCAGAAAACTTTCACCGTGAAAAAGGAGCAACTTCGGCAGAAGAAGAATTTAAAAGTTCTTTAGCCTTTTTGAGCAAACACGAAAAATTGGCAAGATCCATTTCAAACAATAAGATACATTCGGCAAAGGAAAAATTGAATTATATAAAGAAAAATGGAATTTCAATCGTTGGATTATCTGTCACAGGCCCAAGTCAAGAAATCCTCTCATTTATAAAAGAGCAAGATGAAAATATCTCAAATGTATATATAGGAGGTGAGAAACTATGGAATTGGCAAACGGAAGAAAAATAAAAACAAGTAGTCTTATCCATTGGATCGCTTACGGATTACTTATCATCAATTTGTTTTACATGAATCTAAATGTATTAATCGGAAAACCTGCATATTTTTTAGTGAATATTTCTTTGGGATTGCTTGCGATGTTGTTATGCAGCGTTGTGTTGTACATGAAGAAGGGAACGGATAGTACACCGATTATCGGAATCTTACTCAACGTACTATCAATTATTATTGTTGTTGGAACGCTATTCTTTTATGTAGGATAATGGAGGGAAAAAGATGACTTCAAATAAATCATACGGATATTGGTCTATATTGTTCAGTGTTGCAGGTTCTTTACTTCTTGTTGCTTCATACCTGATTTCTCCAAATGAACCTCAAGGAATGATCGTGATTGGCTTACAAATCATGTTACTATCAGCAATCGTCCTTTTGGGTTTGGGGGTTGTAACAAGCATCTTGGCTATAAGAAAAAAAGAGGAAGGCATAAAAAAATACATCGGTATATTATTGCCAGTGATTATTATTTTGTTTGCCGTATTAGTTCCTATTCTAATGGGGATAGGTTTCATGTTGAATGACAACCCTTAATTGAATCAATTCACAACCAGAAAAGAAAAGTAGGGCATGAATTGTCATGCCCTACTTTTTTTAACATCTGAAAGCTAACATTTTCGCTTGGAATGCTACGACTACCCGGTCGCTTCCGGCGTTATCGGTCCCACGAGCACAATTGATGAGGGTTCTATCGCATGAACAACGTGCAGGATATGACTTGTTATTCACATAGCAGCAGTCGTGCGACTTACAGCAACGATCCAATGCGTTTACCGGGGTTGGAGTGCTGCCGCAACCATTACCGCAATTCGCTCCACACCATTTATATGTTACGAGTGGATTCCACGGTAATCCATTATAACGGAATTTACAACATGTTCCGCTCCCATCCCAATTAAAACATGGAACAGGTGACGCCATGATGGAAACATCATCTGAATCGTGTGGAACTTCAAGATACGTTGGAATCGCAAATGTGTCTACTTCTCCGACTTCAAAAGTATCAGAAAAAGTAAATTCCCCATCATCAATTGAAAACTTTTCAATTACTTTTTGATTGTCCGCATCCTTTTTGACTTCAACATTAACAGAGAAAAAACTTCTTTCCTTTTGATCGGCACTTTCAGCTTTGAGCTGTGTCATTCGGATTAGCACATCATCCTCATACTTTAAATAAAGAGTGAGTTCCTGAATTGTTACTTCTTCCTGCTCCGAATCAACCTTCGTGATTACTTCAAAACCCTTTGACTCAACAAATTTACTCGGGTTAATTCTCCTGTCCTCTTTCACCTGATTGATCGCTTTGTTAAAATCAGGACGTCTCATAAACTCTTGGACCAATAAATCTAAGTCCTTTCCTTCTAAAGCACGTTCAAATACACCCATTGTAGTCTCTCCTTTTTAATATGATTTGAAGGCAACAACTTTATTTCGCGATGTCGCCTTTCATCTATAAAAAGAGATAAGAAGGACAAAGAAATCAATTAGTACAAACAATTAATACTTTTGTTAAGAGAATGTTTAACACATTTTTTAATCATTCAACCAACAAAAACCCGGCAAGCAGTTTTTTTCGCTTACCGGGTTTTTGTAATTCTTATAGCAGGCTTAAACGTTCAAGCGTGCGGCTAAGGATTTTTGCCATTTGACCTTTTGTGATGGCTTCATTTCCTTTAATGTTGCCATTGTCACCGCCAATGATGTCTAATGAGATTAGCAAATCGACGTATGGTTTCGCGTAGTCGGAAACAGCATTAGCATCCTTGAATTTCGATAGGTTGGTTTGGTTAGCATCTACTTCAAATCCTTTTGATTCAAGCAAGCGACCCATCATTGTGAATGCCTGTTGGCGTGTCAGGGAGTCGTCTGCATCGAACGAGCCGTCCCCCTTTCCTTGTAGTACACCAAGTTCCGCAAGGGCGTTCACGTATCCGTCTGCAACGTCAGAGAATTGATTGGTTGTCGATTCGTTAATGCCGAGGGATTTCCCGACCATCGTTGCGAACTCCAAGCGATTTAACTTGGTATTCGGCTTAAAGGAATCTTGTTCCCCATCAACAATACCTCGTTCTGCAAGTTTCTGGATGTAGTCCTTGTATTGGTTGCCGTCAATGTCCTTGATATTGACAATCGGATCGACGAAAATCAATTCCCCGCTCTTGTGAAGCGTCAAGATGATCTTTCCATCTAAGATGGTATATGGCACGGCTTCAATACCTTTTTCTGTTTTGAGTTTGATGACCTTTCCTTCACCAAGAACATCAAGCGGCAATGCAATTGTTGCCATATTATCGTTCGTCACTTCATCAAATGTTACAACAATAGTTCCATCCTTAGTTGGCTTGACGCTAACAGCAAAAGAGCTTGTAATTTCGATTTTGTCTTCCGTTAGGAAAATGTTACTTTCATCTGTTGTATCATCCTTGTCCAAATCTGTTTCGTCAGTTGGTCCGTTATCCGTGGACGGTTCCTTTTCCGGCTCGGATGGTTTCACATCTGTAGAAGGTTTGTCAGGCGTTGGAATCCTGTCCCCGCCATCGTTCACATTGCCGTTATTTTTGTTTCCGTTGCCATTTTCATTACCATTTGAAGGTGGGGTCGTTGGTTGCTCTGGCTCTGTTGGCTCTTCTAGATCAGTTGGTTCTTCACCTTCGGATGGAGTTTCACCATCGGTATTGCCATCGTCTCCTTCTTCACCTTTACCGTCATCGTTATCCCCATCACCATTAGAAGGTGGGTTTGTCGGCAGTTCAGGTTCATTCGGTTGCTCCGGTGTAGTTGGATTTTCCCCTTCATCCGTACCGTTGCTATCTCCATCCCCATCATTGCCATTGCCAGGTTCTGTAAGTTGCTCCGGTTCAGATGGTTGTTCAGACTCCAAATCCTTTTCGTATTGATCAAGTTTATCAATCAAGGATTGAAGGTTGTATTCTGGGTATCCGGCTGCTCGTAATTCTTCAATCGCTTCCCGTGCAGAACGGATATTTTACACCTATGGTAGCACCATCTACAGGCATTCAACCAATTATCGTAAGGAGAACTTTCAACGTCATAAACTAAACGTCTTTAGTTATGAAAACAAGACTAATAGACAAGATATTGCGGTTTGCATTCCTGTATCAAATACCCGAGCCATATTTTCCCAATTTTTGTGTTCAAAAACTTTTCCGACAAGTTGATGCTGTTCCAATGACGGATGATGCCCCACTCTATGAACCAAAGCACAGAAAAGGCATCTGAAACGATCACCTCCTTTCCTTTGATGATGGTTTCAGCCGTAAATTCGTGAATGCTAATATCGCCGTTGTTCTTGCATGTATGCACATCCACCTTTTGCACAAGAACCTTTAATGGCCCGTGCTCCCTTTCCATCGCTTGTACGGCTTCTACTACATTTGGCTTCCACTGCCACTTGTTTAAATGAGGGAATACCAATTCCTTATCTTTTGATTCCAACTTCTACACTCCTAATTCAGTCAAAATGAAACAAGCAACCCTTCTGAATAAGGTTGCCTGTTCTGCTATCGACGGATTCTCGCCTTTCTACCTTCAAGTTCAAGACTTGGCTTGTCGAAGGCGTAATAATCCTCCTTGTGTTCAATGCGGGTAAATAGATAATATCCACCTGCTTGTGAATCGTCATCCTCTACCCAAATATCAAGGTGAGAACCGCTTGACAATTCATATCCCCCTATCGCATATCGACCATTACTTTTCTTTTCCAAATAGCCCTCTATGAAAGTCGTTTTACTTAACTCTTTCATGTAGTTATGTGCTTTTTCAAGAGCTAACTGACTTTGGTAAACCAAAAGATATTTTTGGTATTCCTCGATGTCAAGAATTGCTGCATTCGTATTGTCGAACATTTCGTCAGTATCTTGTAAAAGAGTCTCAATTTCCTTTCCAATCTTTTTATACTGTTTTACGATTTCCCCCAGATTACTCATTTAGCTACCTCTCCTTTTGGTTGAATGACAGACATGTCAAAACCTTTTTCGGTCACATATCCCGCGACACCCCAAATACCAACTCTTTTCTTTTTCGCTTTTTCCTCCGCCTTCTCAAACTCTTCAAGATACTTTGTGTTCGGTGGATAAACATAAGCTACTCGTGCATAGCCTTTCTCAATCATGTGCTGATTGAAATTCACACCATCGACCCAAATATAGGCAAGCAACCGATCGTAATTATCACGCTCCGGGTTCCCGATTTCGACAGTAACCTTCCGGCCTTCCTTTAAATATTTCTTGGCATATTCTGATGACTCCTTCCCTAACCATTCAGGTTCCTTTGAGGGATGGACGCTTTCTGGAGTATCGATCAAGAGAAGCCGAATACGTTCTTCCTTACCTTTCAAATCTCCTTCTGAAAAACGAACAATGACCGTATCACCATCCACAATTCTAGCTATGGAAGCTTTTAATTTTCGTAATTGTAAACTATTTTCTTTTGATGGCGGAATAATTTCAGAAGGGGCTTCCTCCCCTCCACCTTGCAGAAGAACTCCCATTAGAATGAACAGTACGACCGCCGACAACAACGCATTTGGTAACTGTTTCATTACTTATCGGATTCTTCCGTTGCAGGTTTCTCTATCTGCAACTCCTTCGCTCCTTTCTTTACTTCTTCCGGTAGGCTGACAGTCGCCTTACCATAGTCGCTTACGGTAAGCAAGG
Organism: Cerasibacillus quisquiliarum; assembly: GCF_014202495.1. Lineage (GTDB taxonomy): Bacteria > Bacillota > Bacilli > Bacillales > Amphibacillaceae > Cerasibacillus > Cerasibacillus quisquiliarum. The sequence continues at coordinate 222,671 of NZ_JACHHA010000004.1, forward strand.
CATCCACATGGACATCTCCCTTATCTCCTTTTTCCTCACGTGCAACGCCAGACATATCAAAGATATAGTGAAGGGACTTCAATTCATTACTGTCTTTGTCAAATGTGAAATTCACATCCATCTTATTAATTTCCGCACCTTCCGTATTCATGAGCCAACTAGTCACTGTCTTATATTTCTCGGTTATTTCTTTCTTGTCAGCAGCAAAAACGAAATGGTAGGCCCCATCTTTTTCCCTCACTTTAAAATCATCAATATTACCCTTGAAGGCATTGAACATGTCTTGGACAAAACGGTAATCTTCATTAATGTACTCGTTTCCTGGCTTTCCAGCTTTTCTCGGTCGTCTCGTTTTCAAAAGCATGATAATGGTATCCGTCCACCCAATACATTTCAGTTTGATATTCTCCAAGAGGGGCGATATTAGCTTTTGTAATGATATGAGCCATGACTGGATCTTTCATGAACTCCGTTTCTTTTGTGATGGAACCGGAATCTTCTTGATCGCCAATTTTAAATGTCTGCTTGTTCTCTATGACAAACTTCATACTTTTTGCGTCTTCGAATTTCGTTTTAGCTTGTTCAAAAATCTTTTTCGCATCCTCATTCACTTTCTTTGCGACATCTTCCGTTTTTGTATCTGTCTTTGGTGCATTTTCTGTATTGCTGCATCCAACCAACCCTACTGCAAGTACACCAACTGATAAAACTTTCAACCATGTTTTCTTTTTCATTAATACCATTAACTCCTTGTCTATTGTTTTTTCTTATTAAGTTATTAGTTTCATTACATTTCCTTACATAACCTTATCCGTTTTCCATCCCTTGCTTTGATAAATTGCATTTAAAAAGCCATTCAACTGTTTCGGATTGGAAAACCCGAGCGCATGTTGAATGGATTTCTTTGTCGCTCCCTGTTCGAGCAAATATAGGACTTCATCAGCTGGTTCGATGCCATTTTCCTTGCAGGTGGTGGAGGCGAGTTATTCGAACCATTCATTCAAAAACCTTTTGATGAACGGCTGATTAAGATCCAAGAAAGCCAATTCGCAAATGCGATTGGGTACTTGCGACTTGGAAACTCCATTTTTAATCATCGGAAATAAGGTAGCGGGCGGTGAACGACGATGACTGCGAATTGGAAAAGGCGGTATAGTTTTCGATTAACGGATGACGATGAAGACCTCGGGCAAATGCTTGAAAATGTACCGGACAGTAAAAATAGTGAAATGATTCGTAATATGCTCAAATACGCATATCGCATGATGAATGAAGAACGGAAAGAGAAAAAAGAACTGGATGAGCTTAAAAAAGCGTTGCTTGATTTCAAAGAATCATACCAATTGCAACATGAAGAGCTATTAAAGGAATTACGCAAAGGGATCAAGGTTGCTCCAAGTCAGTCTGCAACAGAAGGAGAGGAACGGGAGGGTGTCGTATCGGAAGACGCCATCAGAAACAGTGCACAAGCCTTTCTTTCCTCTTTCGGCGGCATAGAGTAGCCATGCGGAAGGGAGATATACATGCTAGATGCAAAGACTAGAAAAAAGATAGAGAGTGGCTTCAAGGAGAAAACGCGATTGGCGAAGAAAAGGTTGTTTAGGGAAATAAGCAGATGTTTTAAAGTATGTGACGCCTGTCCAATGAATGGGCAGGCGATTTCCGATGCTGCCCCAGAGGAAATCCGACTCTTCTCCCCATACATTTTTAAGCCGGTCCACGATATTCATAGCAATCGATTTTTTACTGGAATGGATAACATCCTCAAAATCAAGTGTCTTCCCTTTGTATGTCAATCTTTCTTCCTGCATGACCCGATTCAAGTGAAATTCATTCAAATCCGCGCCGCCTGATTGCACCTTAAAGGCTTGTCTAATATCCCGAGTCAGGTTAATAACACCATCGTCGATTGTACCGGACAGTTTGGTCATTGGCATAAATCCGTTGTTCTCCTTGACTCGTTGTACTGTCGTGGTTGAGACTGAACAGTCTTTAGAAATATTTGTAAGTGATTGTGCATCAGTTGATTTAATTAATATTTTTGCCTTGGTGTTTTTTGAAATAAAATAGTGTCGATCCACGATCGAAGTATGTGCAATAAATGTTTTATTGCATGCTTTACAGAAGAAACGTTGTTTTTTCAAAGATAAATAAGTAGGATAGGATCCATACATTGGCAGCTTAATGTGTGATGTTTTTGTACCATTTTTATAAATGGTATAATGATCATTTTTAACTCCACACTTTTCACAATGAGTTGGTATATAGGTCAATTTAGCTGACACAAATTTAGACATATATCCTTTATAGTTTTTAATATATACTCCATTTTCCTCAAAAATAATATTTTTGTCTTGAATATCTAGTAAAACTTTAATATCATTAAGAATAGACAAGTGAATTCCCTCCTGAATTTGGTTTTCGTCGACTTTAATTCTACAGGGAAACTCACTTGTTTTCTATTTTTTAGATAAAAAATAGTGTGAGTGAATTTTGACACATTCGTTAAATGATTCATTTAACGAATGTGTTTTTTCCTTCACCAACACTATTTATTGTAGAGCCTTATTTAATTATATAAAATGTTCAAAATTTTGTTTTGTTGACTTTTTTAGCTAACGAAATGAAACAAATGGACTATTCTTTTAATCGTGGATCAATAGCATCACGAAGACCGTCACCAAATAGATTAAATCCTAGTACAAAGAGAAAGATTGCTAATCCAGGAAAAGCAACGACCCATGGAGCAGTCTGTAAGGCAGCACGACCATCACTTAACATCGCTCCCCATTCAGGAGTTGGGGGCTGTGCACCAAGACCTAAAAAACTTAATCCAGCAGCATCCAAAATGGCAGTTCCCATACCTAATGTAGCTTGAACAATAATTGGTGCAAGACTATTCGGTAAGACATGTTGAAATAAAATTCTTCCATGTTTCGCTCCAATGGCCCGAGCTGCTTCAATGTACTCTGTTTCTTTTACAGACATGACGATTGAGCGAACAATTCGGGCAAACTGAGGAATGCCGACGATTCCGACAGCTATCATAGCGTTCTTTAGTCCTGGACCGAGTACCGCTACAAGTGCTATAGCTAATAAAATGCTTGGAAAAGCCATCATAACATCAATCACTCGCATAATTACTTGATCAATCCACCGACCAAAATAACCAGCCAAGCAACCCAATATGACACCAATAACAAGTGATATGCCAACAGAAATAAGTGCAATTTGTATTGATATGCGCGTCCCATAAACAATTCGACTAAATATATCTCGACCGAGCTCATCCGTACCTAAATAATGCTCTGAAGAAGGAGCCAAGTATCGGTCTGTTATCGATTGTGCTGTCGGGTTATGCGTGGCAATAACTGGTGCTAAAAGGGCAGTAACAACAATGAATAAGATGATACTAAAACCAATCAATGATGTCTTTCTTTTAATTAGTTGAGAAATTGTACGCTTCCACATTGATTGGCCTTGATGTTCATATATACTATTTTGATCAGTTGCATGTGGTTCTGGAAGTGGACTAGGCTGTAATGACACAAAGGACACATCCTTTCATATGTTAATTATATTTAATGCGAGGGTCAAAGTACTTGTATAAAATATCAGTAAGCAAGTTAATGAAAACAAAAATCGCCGCGATAATTAAAATCGTACTTTGCACAATCGGATAATCACGACCTAATACGGCTAAGTACACATAACGTCCAACACCTGGCCATGAAAATATGGTCTCTGTTAAAACAGCACCACCTAATAAGGTACCAAATTGTAGACCAATAACAGTTAACACAGGTAGGAAGGCGTTTTTTAAAGCATGTTGGAAGATAATAATAAAACGCTTCAACCCTTTTGCATAAGCTGTTCGAATATAGTCTTGTCGCATCACTTCGAGCATACTTGATCGTGTCATTCTAGCAATGATTGCCATCGGAATCGTTGCTAAAGCGATACCAGGTAATAAAATATGTTGTAACACATCTTTAAATGCTTCCCAATTTCCGGTTAATAAACTATCAATTAAATAAAAATTCGTGATCGTTTCTAAATGTACACCCGTTGTCATACGACCAGATGGGGGAAGAATATTAAATTGAACAGAAAAAAGCCATATCATCATTAAACCGAGCCAAAATATAGGTAACGACACACCAAACAAAGCACCTGTCATACTTAAATGATCAAACCATGAATACTGTTTTACCGCTGAAATAACACCTGCCAAAACACCTACAACAATGGCAAGAATCATAGCAAATAAACTTAATTCTATCGTAGCTGGTAATTTTTGTGCTAACTCGTATGCGATACTTTCTTTCGATTGAATCGATGTTCCGAGATCTCCTCGTAATATATTACTTATAAATCGCCCGTATTGAACGAGGTAGGAATCGTTCAGTCCGAGTTCTTCCCGTAATAATTCAAGTTGTGCTTCCGAAGCCTTTTCACCAAGCATGCTTCTTGCTGGATCTCCTGGTATAAGATGTATGAGAGAGAAAGTAATAATTGACACACCGATTAACACGGGAATTAACATAGCAAGACGCCGTAAAATATATTTAAGCATTGTCTCGATTCCTCCATTTTACAATTAAATATATGTACTGTTACTGGAGACTCTATTAAACAGAGTCTCCAGTAATTTATATAAAAGGAAGGTCTTCAAAATAGCATTTTTATTCCTCTATATCCAACAAGTTAAAAGGTTCACTTCCTGTTGGATGTGGTTGATAGTTCTTAATTTTCTTATGAGCTGCCAGTGGTGGTGTTGTATGTGCAATTGGTAACCATGGCGCATCTTCATGAATAATTTCTTGCGCTTTTAAATATAATTCTGTTCGCTTATCTTGATCCATTTCGATTTGTGCTTCTTTCAATAAATCATGCAATTCATCACTCTTATAAAAAGCTATGTTACCTGCTGACCCTTTTTTAGCATTATCTTTATCTAAAAGGACATATAAGAAGTTATCTGGATCACCATTATCACCTGTCCAACCGAGAAACGCCATATCGTGTTTCCCATTTTCAACCGCTTCTAAATGCGAATCCCAGTCACTCTCAATAATTTCCACGTTTATATTTACTTCTTTTAACATCTCTTGAATTGCTTGTGCAGTTACTTTTGGCTGTGGCATATAATCTCTCGGATTAGAGAAAATATGCAGCTTAACATCAAAACCATCCGCATAGCCTGCTTCTGCGAGCAACGCTTTTGCCTTTTCTGGATCATAATCATACGATTCAATATCATCGTTATAACCCCATAATGATGGTGGAATTGGGTTTTTTGCCTCTTTTCCAATGCCTTCAAATAACGTCATTAATTCACTTTTATCTACGGCATGGTTAATCGCTTGACGGACAAGCTTTTCGGATAATGGACCATCATGATCAGTATTCATAGCTAAGTACGAAACGTTCATCGAAGGACGACGTATGATTTCCAGGTTGTTGTCTGCTTCTGCTGTTTCGATATCTTGTGGGTTTAAACCGTTCATCATATCAATCGTTCCCGATTGTAATTCCATAAAACGTGCCCCATTATCAGGAATGGTACGAAAAATGACCTTATCAATTTTAGCCACTTCTCCAAAATAGTCATCATTCTTAACTAAAGTAATTGTGTCATCTGGCACCCACTCCTCAAAAATAAATGGACCTGTTCCGACTGGGTTTTTAAAGTAATCGTCACCATATTCTTCAACTGCCTTCGGACTTGCAATACCAAACGGCGGCATCGCTAACGTATAGATAAATGGTGCGTTCGGTTCTGATAAAGTAATTTGGACTTCATAATCATCTGTTGCTTCTACATTTTCAATAATACCTTTTAAATTATCGTCTGTTGCTCCAAACATATAACCATAGTAAATAAATTCACTCGATGATGCCCATCGTTCAAAATTATAAACGACATCTTCTGCAGTAAAATCATTGCCATCATGGAACTTTACATCTTCACGTAATTTAAACGTCCATGTCAAGCCATCATCAGAAACATTCCATTCCTCAGCTAAAGCTGGTCTTACCTCTGTACTTTCTTCTTCATAACGAACGAGCGTATCATAAATTTGATTCGTAACATAAATCGATTCTCCATCCGTTACTTTTGAAGGGTCCAGTTGAATTGAATCTGCTCCACGTCCAAATATTAACGTCTTTTCGTCTCCGCTTCCTCCTTTACTATGAGAACCATCCGTTGTACTTGAATCTTTTGAACATGCGGATACAAAGATAGTTATAATTAGCATAAGAACTAACATAAGTGATAATTTCCTTTTCAAAGCTATCCCTCCTATAAAACATTATTTTGGCTACTTATATGCACTTTCTGATAGCATGCCGCTCGTTTCTCTTTCCACCACCTCCTTAACGAAATGACAAGCAGCCATCTGTCCTGAGCGTGATACTTGTTTCAATGTCGGTCTTTTTAAGAGACAAATTTCCTCAGAAAAAGGACATCGTGTATGAAATTTGCATCCACTCGGTGGATTTTGTGGTGACGGTAAATCGCCTTTTAAGATGATACGATCTTTTTCTGCGTAAGGATTTGCTTCTGGAATCGCTGATAATAAAGCTTGTGTATACGGATGTTTTGGGTCTGTATATAGTTCATGAACTTCACCAATTTCAACGATCTCACCTAAATACATCACTGCCACACGATCACTAGTATGGTGGACAACACTTAAATCATGGGCAATAAATATATACGTTAAATTAAATTCTCGTTGAAGGTCTTCCATTAAATTAATGACTTGTGCTTGAATAGATACATCAAGTGCAGAAACTGGCTCATCACAAACGATAAGTTCAGGTTCCAAAACGAGTGAGCGAGCTATTCCAATTCGCTGTCTTTGTCCACCACTGAATTCATGTGGATAACGTTGTTTATGATAAGAACTTAGTCCAACTCGTTCCATCATCTCTTCTACCTTTTTTAGACGCTCTTCTTTAGGTATACCAAAAATCTTCATAGGTTCAGCAATTGTTTTTTCAATTACTTTTCTTGGATTTAAAGAGGCATACGGATCTTGAAAAATTAGCTGCATTTCTTTTCGCAACTTTCGAAGACGTTCACCTTTATATGAAGTGATATTTTCTCCTTTAAAAAAAATTTCCCCTGCTGTTGGCTCGAGTAATTTTAAAATGACACGTCCTGTTGTCGATTTACCACAACCACTCTCTCCAACAAGTCCAAGTGTCTCACCTTTCTTGACAGAGAAAGATACACCATCGACAGCTTTAAGCATCGGTTTTTCACGTGAGAATAATTTATCGCTTTTTAACGGGAAGTATTTTTTCAAATCTTTTACTTCAAGTAAATTGTTCATTGTTTTACCGCCTTTTTCGTCTTTTCATATAATAAGCATCGCACAGTATGATGTTCACTAACTTTTGTCATATCTGGCCCCTCTATTAAACAACGTTCCATCACATATTTACACCGGGGTGCAAAATGACATCCTTTTGGTAAACGTCGTAAATCAGGAGGTAGCCCTTCAATAACTTCTAACTTTTCTTTATTGGGGGTTATTTTAGGTATCGATTGCATTAGACCAAGTGTGTACGGATGTTTTCCATTATCAAACAGTTGTTTTGTATAAGTCATTTCAACTGCTTTTCCTGCATACATGACAAGAACTTCATCACATACTTCTGCAACGACACCTAAATCGTGTGTAATCATAATAATAGCCATATTCAATTCGTCTTGCATTTTCTTAAATAACTCTAAAATTTGCGCTTGTATTGTCACATCTAGTGCAGTTGTTGGTTCATCTGCTATGAGTAAAGAGGGATTACAAGATAGTGCCATGGCAATCATGACACGTTGTCTCATTCCACCACTAAACTCATGGGGATACATCTTAATCCGCTTCTTTACATCTGGAATACCAACGAGATGAAGTAAATCAAGTGACCGCTCAAACGCCTGTTTTTTGCTCACTTTTTCATGGGCGCGAATCGTCTCAACCATTTGCTTTTCTATCGTAAACACGGGATTAAGTGATGTCATTGGATCTTGAAATACCATTGAAATTTCTTTCCCACGAATTTGGCGCATTTCTTTTTCCGACTTTTTCAATAAATCTTCACCTTTAAATAAAATTTCTCCAGACACAATTTTCCCCGGTGGAGACGGGATCAATCCTAGAATTGACATCGCCGTCATGCTTTTTCCTGATCCTGATTCACCTACAATTCCTAACGTTTCCCCAGGTTTTACAGAAAAGCTAACATCATCGACGGCTTTAACCGTTCCTGATTTAGTAAAAAAATGCGTATGTAAATGTCGAACTTCTAATAAAGCCGCTTTCATTCGTTTCATCCTCTTTCATTCCATTATTCTATGAACTATTAACTATCCGAAAATTTAATTTAATGATATTATACAAGGTTTTCGTTATTTTATGACTTTTACTCATTTTTTTCAATAAATTTTGTAAGATTTGGATGGAAGAGAGGAAGGGGCATGTGATAAACAATTGATATATTAAATATCAAAGCACTTCCACATTAAAGATTTTTTTAGTTGATTATTCAGTTTTTCCTTTTTTAAATATAGAAAAAACCCCATGTTCATTCATGGAGTTTAAATAATGGTGTTTACTACATCCCGTCATTATCCTGGACTAATATGTCTTTATAAATCATTTGCAGCTTTTCTAAAATATTTTGTATATCTTTGTTCGTATATAAAGTTTCAAATACATCTAAAAGCTCTGATTCAGTTAATCCTTCTATTGAAATCGCTTTAGTATAAATACGATTATATTTAGCTTTAAATGTTAGTGCCTTCTTGCTAACTTTTATACCTTTATCTTCTATCCTTTGCATTAATGAAATGCGTTTATCTGCTTCAATAGGTCCGACTTCTAGGACAAAATACAATAAATCTGGATTAATATTAATCCAAAATAAAAAAGGTCCATTGTCCCACCACCACTTTTCTCTTGTTTCCCCTAATTGCTCTTTAAATTGATCGAACAACGGAATTTTAAAAGAGAGATTTCTCTTAGACACACGATAGTGATCTTCAGGAATATTGTTTAAGGCCATCCATTTCTTAAACGCTGTTTGCACTTGTCTATTTGTTTCATTTACTGGCAAGTTTTTCATCTGGTTGGTTTCTATTGTGCTCAATTTTTTCGTTCGACTATTTAATATGTCTGCTAATTGATGTCGCAATAAAGTAAATTCAGGGTCATTATATAACTCAATCATTGCTTGTGTAAGCTCAGCAGTATCATTCCATTTATTAATATCCAACTTGTTCGAGTAAAAACGCGTATAACGTGATTCTTCTGATTTAGACCTTTCACTAAATGACAAGCCGATGTTTTCTAGTTGTTCAAGAAGTGAAAGGCGATTAACGTATTTTATAGGTCCTATTTCAGCAATAAGACGTAAACGACGATCTTTTGTTTGTTCGAACCAAACAATGAGTCCTGTTCCTAACCAATAATTAGGTTCTCGTACGTGAAAGCGACTAACTCCATGCCATTCAGGTGGTAATAAATGTGGCACAGTTGGATGTGGACGATAAAGAATTTCTGCATCAAATTGTTGTTGAATAAACTGCTCAAAACTATACGCTAAAATGTTTTGACCATGTTTAAAAATATATTCAATTGTATGTTTATACTTTTTAACAAAATGATGTTTATACTCTGTTTTTAATTGCAGTTCTTTACTAACGATAGCCGTCTCTTCAAATAATGAATCAATGGTTGATTTATGTTGACGATATATATCAATGGCTTGTAATATTTGATCTTGATTTGGATTATATTTTTCTTTTAATATAATGTTGTAATCCTCTATCAAGTTATAAACATCTTCACTCAATTGATTCTTATGTACTGTGAGAATGGTCTGTAAGATCGATTGTATTCTCTCATACGTCAAAATAAAGTATTGGTGATTAGAAGGTTTCTCTCCATTCAATGTTAAATAAATAGGAATAATCGTAAAATCATTAAATATGTGCTGAACAAAATGTAAATAATCATCTAGCTGATTTTCTGATTCGGTTGAATAAAACTTATTCTCTATCAGAATAACAAGCTTCGACTGTTTGCTTACAATAAGTAAGTCAATAAATCGGTTATTATCTGTTTTTACCTCACGATATACGTAGCTATTCATTAATGAGTGATTAAGAATTTCACCTATTTCTTCATATTGTAAATTATCACTGTTTTCATCTATTAAAATAAGATGTTCGATTGTTTTTCGTAAAAAATAGTCATACAATTGATGGTTTTCCATCGGATCTAATAACCATGCTAGAAGATTAGAATGGCGAATTTCATAGTTTTCTAATCTTAATACTTTTAATGTATTAAATGAATTTACTTCCTGATTGAGTTGTTGAAATACAATATCATTTTCTAACTCTATTAAATCTCGCATTTCCATCTATGTTCACCTCTACAATTTCATTATTAATGACCGATACATATCTTATAAATCAGTAACAAACTATATGTATTCACGTTCATTTAAGGCAGAAAAATAGTAGTACAAATAGTAAACATCATTTGTACTACTATTAAATCACTAATAGTTCACTTTTCTATCTACGTTTATTTTATCCCTGCTTTTACAGGTGTTTCGCTATTTAATCCGAGTACTTTTGCAGTTGATTCTTGAATGTCTTGAAATAACTCTGGATTCTCTGTTAATGATTTACCGTAAGATGGAATCATTTCTTTAATCTTAGGTTCCCAATCTGTCATACGTTCTGGGAATGCCTTCTCTAGCACTTCTAACATAACATGAACAGCAGTAGAAGCCCCTGGTGATGCACCTAATAAGGCAGCAATCGAACCATCAGCAGAGCTAACAACTTCGGTACCAAATTGAAGCGTTCCTTTGCCACCAGCTTCTGTATCTTTAATAACTTGTACGCGCTGTCCCGCAACAACAACATCCCAATCTTCTGCTTTAGCATCTGGAATAAATTCACGTAATTGTTCAACACGTTCATCATTCGATAACATGAGCTGTTCGATGAGATATTTCGTTAACTTCATTTCTTTGACGCCTGCTGCTAACATAGTTAACACATTATTCGGCTTAACAGAACCGATTAGGTCAAGATTTGATCCAGTTTTTAAAAACTTCGGTGTAAAACCAGCGAACGGACCAAACAATAATGACTTCTTGTTATCAATATATCTCGTATCTAAGTGTGGGACAGACATTGGAGGTGCCCCTACTTTAGCTTTACCGTATACCTTACCATGATGTTGTTCAATGACATCTTCATTATTACATACCATAAATAAACCACTTACTGGGAAACCGCCGATATGTTTTGACTCAGGAATACCTGTTTTTTGTAGTAATGGTAAACTTCCACCACCAGCACCGATAAATACGAATTTAGCTGTATGATATTCAAGAATATCATTAGCGATATCGTGCACTTTTACTTCCCATGTCCCATCATCCGTTCGTTTAATATCTTTTACAACATGTCTGTAATTGACTTCAACATCACTTTGTTGTAAATGTTCAAACAATATGCGTGTTAATGCACCAAAATTAACGTCGGTTCCTGTGTCAATCTTAGTCGCTGCAATTGGTTCGTTAATTGTACGATTTTCCATCATTAATGGAACCCATTCTTTTAATGTTTCAGGGTCATCAGAGAATTGCATTCCTTGAAATAATGGATTTTCTGTCAATGTTTCATAACGCTTTCTTAAAAATGATACATTATCTTCGCCTTCTACAAAGCTCATATGAGGTATCGGCATAATAAAATCTTCTGGGTTAGAAATTAAATTGTTTTCTACAAGATAAGACCAGAACTGCTTCGAAACTTGAAACTGCTCATTGACTCTAATTGCTTTACTAATATCGAGTGAACCGTCAGGCTTTTCTACTGTGTAATTTAATTCACACAATGCAGAATGTCCTGTTCCCGCGTTATTCCACTCATTAGAGCTCTCTTTTCCTGCACTATCAAGCTTTTCAAATACTGTTACTCGCCAATCTGGTACTAGCTCCTTTAAGAGTGTACCTAAAGTTGCACTCATAATGCCTGCACCAATTAAGATAACGTCTGTTGAAGTTTGTCTGTTACTCATTTTTTACCGTCCTTCTTACTCTAAGTTTTGCAAAAAAGATGCCAATGACAGTAACACCTTTTTTGGTATACCTGTAACCTAATTATATTGTATCATTATTGTTAAAAGATTAAAATACATAGGATTTTATTGTTGGTTATTTATTTCGGGAAAAGCTAAGCATGGGAGAAAAATCTGATAGGACGGAAATTTTGATTAAGAACGGCGTAATTTAAAACAATCTATGACTTACTACGTTTGGCGTTAGAACTAAGAAATATAACGTTCTTCATGATTTAAGCCGTCTTTTTTCTATACATTCATCATAATCATTTTGTGCACCTTTATCTAGGTTATCATACTTCGTCTTTTCTTAACTTCTCTTAAACGTTCAAATTAAAAAACGGTGAAGAGAAAGGTCGTTTGAAGAAAAAATAGTGCCACTTGCAATGTACTTAAATCAAAAGGAAAGAGAAGCCTTGAGAGAAATATATAATGGAAGGGACAGATTAAATTCTGCCCCTTCCGGTCTTTTAGTGCTAATTATTCCATGATTTACATGTGGTGGATTCGGATGTATAAAGATTTGATTCATTCACTTCAACAACTCGTTCCTGATGGGTATATATATTCATTTTATGATGACGGACAAACCCGATAGCAGTAATTCCTAAATCATCTGCCAATTGAAGAGCGAGATCTGTCGGAGCGGATTTGGAAATAAGAATTCCTATACCCATTTTCGATACTTTTAAAAGGACTTCAGACGAGATTCTTCCACTAAAAATAATGACTTTATCTTTTAAAGGCATACGTTGTCTTAAAATATCTCCATAAACTTTGTCAAGGGCATTATGCCTGCCGATATCTGTTCGCATCGTTAAAATATCATCAACAGTACTAACCGCCGCATTATGTACGCCACCTGTTTCTTTAAATTGCACGGACTTCTGCTGCAATTGATCCATTAATGCATAACATTGATGAACGGTTATCGTTTGTTTACTTGTAACTGTTTTAGCAGTCTTTACATCACTTTGAAAGTAAAATTGGCGACTTTTCCCACAACAGGAACCAATAAACCGCTTTGAATGATTGTTTTGGATCATGTCTGGTGGATTTTTTACCTCCACGTAAGCAAAACCTTGGCGATCATCAATTGAGAGAGAGGCGATCTCATCATAGAAACGAATCACGCCTTCAGACGCCAAAAAGCCGACAACCAAGTCCTCAATGTCCGTTGGTGAGCAAACCATCGTTGCAAATTCTTTACCATTCAACATAACTGTTAAAGGGAATTCAGCAGTAACGATTTCTTCCCTTACCGATGGCTTATCTCCTTCAAAACGGACAATTTCCCATCCTTTACGAGCTGTTTCAATCATCCTTTTTCACCTTCTTGTTTATACGTTTCTTCATTTATCAACATTTCTCCAATGTTTTAATTTCTCAACTATAGCATATTATAGCACTTTGTTTTCTAATGTTTTCACAATGTTAAAGATGAATTTACTTGGAAAAGAAAGACACTAGAACGATTATGTTCTAAGTGTCTTCCTTTATAGTTCAAACATCGAATGAACAACAGATGCGCCATATGAAATATTTAAGTCAACACATTATGAAGCAGTTGTCGTTTCTTGCTCATTGCTTTTTTCAGCCGCTGTTTTTTCCTCGTCGTCCATAGCACCATTTGCTGACTGTTTAAACACTCTTAATGTGTCTCCGACTGCTTTACCAAGTTCAGGTAATTTATTCGGACCGAAAATAATTAAAGCCAAAACAAGGATTAGAATCAAACCAGGAACGCCGATATTAGCCATAAAACTCTCTTCCCTTCTTCATAAGTTTACTTTATAGTTTGTTAAGCATTTTTCTCCATTTTCTTTACTTCTTGTGCCTTTACTTCGTTATACCATAGTTCATGACTATTTTTTGCATATTCTCTATCCATATAACCTGTCGCCATGGCGTTGAAAGACATACGATCAGCTGGATGGAAAATAACCAAATAAACATGAACAAAGAAGAAAAGTGTTAATAAGACAGCTGACACATCATGAATAAAGAGAAAGATGAGTTGAGCTGTTGCTGAAAACCAGTTAAACCAAAGGATAAAACCACTTATCGCTAATAAAAAGCCAAATACAACCGCGAACAAGTAGAACATCTTTTGACCTGTATTATATTTTTCTTGCGGGGGCATGCTATCTCCCCCGACAAAGTAATGTTTCGGTGCAGCGAGTAACCAACCGAGATCACTTTTACTCCATTTAAACGCCCTTAAAAAGCCGAAACGCTTTTTGGAAAAGATAAAGTAAAGAACTGGTGCCACAACAAATAGTACACCGCCAATACGATGAAGTAATCTAATAAAGACACCTATTTCATTCACTAATAGAGCTGATGTACCTTCAAAAAAGACTGCATACCCTGTCAGTAAAGCGAGGACAAAGCCAACGGCAACTGTCCAGTGCATAATCATATCTGGAAGGTCATAGCGTTTGACTAATGTTTTCTTTCGCTTACTCATTTTTATCATCTCCATTAGCCGTATCGTCATTGGTTTCTTGTTCTTCTTTTCCGTAATTTGCTGAAGCAACGATGAAGTTTGTTAATAATCCGGCGGCAGTTGCACCCATTAATAATTTTGTAGCTGGTTTTACAACATCGCGACGAAAGCTAACTAAATCGTCTGTTTTCGGCTCAACTGGTAAGCCATAAGTCTCAGGCTTATCAGTTAAAACATATATATAATGTAAACCACCCATTTCTGTATCTCCATATACATTCGCATTTGGGTATTGATCTTTTATTTCTTCAACACGTTTATACGCTTTATCAACAGCATTTTGCCACGTGTCAAATTCTAAACAGTTTGTCGGACAAGTCCGAACGCATGCTGGTACTTCTCCATTCGTTACCCTATCTTGACAGAAATCACACTTATTCATATATTTACTACCTGTTAATGTATCTGTTTCAAAGCGTGGTATATCGAATGGACATACCTTTGAACAATACGTACAACCGATACATGACTCTTGGTTAAATCCAACAAAACCATCTTCATGAGTAAATAATGCTTCTGATGGACAAACCTCAACACAAGGAGCATCAGTACAATGCATACATTGATCCTTCCAGAAAATCCAATCCATTGTATCCGTTGATTTATCATATTGCTCAATAAACTTCATAAGCATAAGCGTATTTGCATTGCGATCGGCTGGGTTTTGATATGTTCCAGGAACATGTTCAAACTCTGTTGCTGGTAAGTTATGCCATTCCTTACAAGCGATTTGACAAGCTTTACAACCTGTACAAAGAGTTGTATCTACTAATATGACTTTATCACGTTTTTTAGCCATTTATTACTTCTCCCCCTTCGTTACATTACATGCGCATGCTTTATATTCAGGGGTACCAGTATTCGGCTCATAACCAGAATTTGTCACATGGTTAATCGATTCTCCCTGTACTAAACCTTTAAAGCCCCAACCCCATGGTACACCGATAACTTCCACTTCTTTGCCGCCAACTATAAATGGTTGCATACGATCTGTTACCATCGCTTCAATCGTCACAGCACCACGAGCAGTTGAGATTTCGACTGGATCTCCCGACTTGACGCCTAACTTTTTAGCTAAGTTTTTACTAATTTCTGCAAAGTTAGATGGCATTAATTCATTTAATTGTGGTGTATTACGTGTCACCGCACCAGAGAGAAATTGTTCTGTCACCATATAAGTCGTTAGTATATATGGATAATCTTTTGCTTTTCCATATTTTTGGAACTCAGGTAATTGTACCGGAGCTGCAGTCGGATTAGACTGCTGGCTAAACATTTGATTCTTAACCGGTGACTCTAACGGTTCATAATGCGCTGGAAGTGGACCATCACCAATACCACTTTCTTTACCCTTTGGTGCTACTTTAAACACGTTTGGATCATAGCCGGGTTTTAACTTAATATCAGGTGCTTCTTGTTGTGGCATCGTAAATGGACCACGGAATAGCGCCCCTTTTCCTTCAGCATTAGAAAAGATTTTACTACCTTCTGGCGTTTGAGGTGCCTTATCCTTCGCTGCTACATGTAAGACATCTGCTCCAACCCATTTTTTCCCGTTCCACGATACAATAGCACGGTTTTTATCACGTGGCTTACCATTTTTATCTGCGGAACCACGATTCCATAATATACGTGTATTATTAGGCCAAGAAAATGTCCAATTAGGGTGAACACCTAGACCACTCGGGTCAGTATTATCTCGACGTAATGAGTTGTTGCCCTTTTCAGTGATGACACCTGTATAAAGCCCCGCAACTCCTGAAGATATTTCTCCCGGTTCCATATTTTGAATATCAGAACCAGAGTTCAATAACTTGCCAGTTTTTAAGTTATAACCGTTCATTTCTTTAAGAACTGCTTCCATATCAATACCATGATCTAGAACTGGATAATCCCATGTTAAATCAAGAATCGCTCTATCTTTAGGATCATTACTATTTACATAAGATTTTTTAAGTCTCTTCACAATTTCATAAATCATATCACCATCTGGCATTGATTCACCTTTTGCTGGTACGACAGCTTTTTTACCTTGAATCCAGCGTGAAGAGTTTGTCATTGTTCCATCTTTTTCAAATGATACAGCTGCTGGAAGTAAGATGACTTCAGTTTTAATGTCCTTTGGATTTAAGTCTGGATGTAACCAGAACGATGTCGTCTCCGTTTCAAAAACTTCAGACACAACTAACATATCTAATTTACTTAAACCAGCTAAAGCCATGTCTAAAATCGGAGTACTTACGACTGGGTTTTGCCCAAAGATAATCCCCATTTTAAATGCGTCTTGATTTAACTTTTCAAAAATTGGTATATAAGTGGGATTAGAAAGTTTAGAGTCACGCTTAGGTATATTATGATAACCAAATTCATTTTCTGGTGTTGCTTTGTCTCCAAACCACGCCTTTAATATAGAGATGAGCTTCTTCCCGTTAGCCACACCAAATGCTTGAATATAGTCATTTAATGTTGGTTGGGCATCGGTTGGAATCGGCGTATATCCTGGTAAAATATGTGCCATCAGAGCCAAGTCTGTTGAACCTTGAACGTTAGGCTCTCCACGGTTAGCGTTAATACCACCGCCAGGCATACCCATATTTCCAAGAAGTAATTGAATAATGGCATACATACGTATTCCCTGTGTACCGACAGATTTCTGTGTCATACCTAATGCATATAAAATCGTCCCTGGTCTATTTTTAGTAAATGTTTCAGCAACAAGTTTCATTTTATCAACTGGCATACCTGTAATTTCACTTGCTTTTTCAAATGTGTAGTCTTTGAAGTGTTCTTTTAACTTCATGAAAACACAGTCTGGATCATCTAATGATTTCGCCTGTATTGGTAGACCATTAGCATCTAGTTGATAAGTCCAAGTTTCTTTATCATATGAACCCTTACCATCAAATCCTGAGAATAGACCATCATGAAATTTAAAGTCAGGGTTCACTTTATATAATGCGTTCGTATTTTCACGAACATACGTCTCATCATATAGCTTATTGTCCAAGATATATTTAACAATTGCACTTAAATATGCAATGTCTGTTCCTGGACGTACGGGTGCATAAATGTCTGCTACTTTAGCTGTCCGATTAAATCGTGGGTCAACAACGATTATTTTAGCGCCTTTTTTCTGAGCTTTTAAAACCCAGCGCATAGCTAATGGGTGACATTCTGCTGTATTATTACCCGCAATTAAAATGACATTCGCATTTTTCATATCATTAAAGTTGTTTGTCATTGCTCCACTACCAAATGAAGGGGCTAAACTAGCCACCGTAGGAGCGTGTCATATCTCAGCTTGATGCGTAAAATTATGAATACCTACCGCACGATTAAATTTTGTAAACAGATAGGCTTCTTCATTATCAATTTCCGCACTTCCCATGCTAAAAATGCCATCTGTACGATTTACGGTTACTTTCTCTCCATCAATATCGACCGTTTTAGTGAAAGTTTCTTCACGTACTTCTTTTATTTTAGATGCAATCTTTCCAAATGCCTCATCCCATGAAATAGGTTCCCATTTGTCACTTCCAGGCTTTCTAATTAACGGATGTGTGACACGTTGATCAGAATTCACCATTTCCTTCATGGAACGGCCTTTTGGACACAATGAACCTTCATTAATTGGGTGATCAGGATGCCCTTCTGTTGAAATGACCTTATTATCTTTAATTTTTACCTCAAGTCCACAGCCCACTGAACAGAAGTGACACAAACCGTAAGCTGTCGATGCTCCTGCTGTCATCATTGGAAAGGCTTTGTCAACATCACCCTTCTCAGCATGAACTTTCTGCTTATCGGCTAGTGCTGCAGCTGCTATCGAGGCTGCTGTAAACTTCATAAAAGATCGCCTTGAAAGTTTTGCCATGATACTTCTCCTCCAAATCCTTCTGAATCTTAACTCATATATTTCCCAAGAGAATCTATTTATTATATTTATTTTCTCTTTATTCTCTTGAACTAGGAAATAACCAATAATATTTAATAAAATGACCATTATGAATCTAGTACAAAGGGATAAAGAGTTGTCATAGCGACAATATCATAATAGATCCCCTTTAATATAGAATTATATCATGTGACAAGCTTAGTTTTCAATATATTCTGACGATTACACTGTTTTCACTTTGTTAATGGTGTAAATGTTTTGGGGATTTATTGTAAAGGCGTATAGAATATACTAAATTTACGATGATTTTATGTCATTAACATAAATATAAAAAACACCTTCAAAACAAGTTTGAAAGTGTTTTATTAATCTTTTTATTCATTTATGGCACTCAAATAATATCTTCATGACTTTATTATTATTTTTTTATATCACAAATCGCTTTCTCTTTAACGCCTAATGCTTTTAGAATGATTTCCATTGGACAAAAGCCAGTTAAAGAAGAAAACATAAGCATAAAACCAACGAAGCCAGTGAAGAACAGCCAGTATGGATGATGAACTTGACTTAAGATTACACTACTTAATACAAAAAAACCAGCCATAAAACGAATGATCGAATATTTACCATTCACTACAAACATACGAGTACCCCCATTCGTATTTAATCATATATATTTATAATTAAAAATACAAAGATTATGTATTCTTTTTACATCATTCGTTTTATGTTAATACATAGGATAGTGGATATAAAAGGATTTAAATAACCTTGATCAGTTTTAAATGCACAATCTCGTAGATAAGAAATGATCGACAGTTCTATAAGGTTTATTTTTATGATTCATTTAACTTCTGAAAAATGTGCAATAATTGCTGTTTTTCTTCACTCGTTAATTTCTCAAACATTTCTTTTCGTAATCGTTGACCTTCCGCATGAGCACGATGCAATAGTTCTTTTCCTTTGTCTGTAATATCTAGTAAAACAATTCGACGATCATTCTCATCAAATAGACGTACAACTAATTGTCGATTAACTAACTTTTCAAGTAAATGTGTTACTGTTGGAGGAGTAAGACCAAGTTCTTTTGCAATTTCCGATGGACGGGCTTTGCGATTTTTATTTAAATATCCAAGTGTTAAAACATGAGATATACCTAAATTCTCATTAAACATTTTATTCCATTTAATAATTAATCCATTCGTGAATTTATCCATATTATGTAAAATTTCAAAAACAGTTTGCTCTTTCATCTCCACCCTCCTTGATGTTTATAGTTGGTGGTTCGTGATGAAGTGATTCAAAATATATAAAAAGAAGTCAAAGCACAGTTATTATTCTCTAGTTCCCGAATAATAAGAAATGCTTTAACTTCATACTCTATTTATTGGGCAGAAAATCCACCGTCAATAATGATTTCAGCACCTGTAATGTAACTAGAATCATCTGATGCTAAAAATAAGGCAGCATTTGCTATATCTTTTGGTTGGCCTAATCGTTGTAAAGGTGTTGCTTGTATGAGACGTTCTAACAGTTCTTTCGATGTATTTAAAGATTTTGTCATCGGTGTTTCAATAATCCCTGGAAATAGTGCGTTTACACGGACTCCTTGACGACCAAATTGAGTCGCTGCCGCTTTAGATATAGCACGAACAGCGCCTTTTGAAGCTGAATAATGGTTAAACCCTTGCCCTATTTGTGCTGTATATGATGAAATGTTAACAATAGAACCTTTTCCTTGTTCTGCCATAATAGGTGCAACATGCTTCATTCCCGCAAATGGACCGAACCCATTAATCGACATCATGAAATCCCAATCTTCCTTATCAATTTCTGTATAAGGTTTTTCTGAAGAAACACCAGCATTATTCACTAAAATATCAATAGAGCCAAACTTTTCCTTTACTTCTCTTGCAAATTTTTTCCAATTCTCATCTGAGGAAACATCCAATTTCATGCCATAAACGTTTTCTTTTTCGCTAACTTTACTTAAAGCATCTTCATTAATATCTGCTGCTATGACAGTCGCTCCTTCTTCCGAGAATAGTTCTACCATGCCTTCTCCGATTCCAGAAGCTCCCCCTGTTATAATTGCAACTTTACCGTCTAATTTACCCATAAAAAATCGCTCCTTTTATTTAGTGATTTATGTTAATTATATTAATTCCCATAATCACAATTTTCATTAAAAAATATGACTGAAGCAAAACAGTTAGACATCTAACTATTTCAAATCTAATTATACGGCGTTTCAAATTATCATGCAAAACATCTGCCTATTTTGGGAATCCAAGGTAATTAATTAAAATAACATTACATTATACACTATATATTCTTGAAATGTCAATAAAAAAATTGACATTTTTTAATTAATATGATATTATGTAAGTATAATGATTTTAAAGTTATATTTAATTTTTCGAACAAAGCATCTTCTTCTATACAGAATTTAGATGCGTTTTTTAATTTTTACATCTCACCGTACTATGATTTCATCTCATACAAGTTTATTTAGAAACAATCAACCTAAACATAAAACCTACAATTTAAAGGAGAGTCATTTAATGAATTTACTTAATGAAAAAGTAACCCATAAAGTCTTTGGTAACGGAAAGATAGTAGGTCAAGATGAATCTATCATCACCGTTGACTTCAATGAAGATATTAAAAGATTCGTTTATCCCGATGCTATTGGAACTTTTATTTCACTAAAGGATAAAGATACTGCAAAGTCCTTAAAAAAAATCATTTCAAAGAAAGAAACGGAACAGAAAGCAGTCGAAAAGAAACGTGAAGAGAAAAAGAAACAAAAGACACTTGAGCTACAGCGTATCAAACAATTAAAGAACCATAAAATTCATGAAAGTTCACAAATCGTCTTTTGGTTAGATGAAAATGAGCAACAGAGTGTCTTTACAGATTGGCAAGTATCTACCGGTAAGATAAAGAGTGGACCAAATAAAGGTCAACCTAATCGAGCGGCTCGATTGCGCCCAAATAGTGCAGCTCTTCTAACGGTTAGAGAAGAAAATCAAGCAGAGACAGATAGACAAATTATTGGTCTATACATGGTAAAGGAAACATTCGCTGGAAATCTTAGTGAAGATGGAATGGTTCCAGCTCATGCATATTATAGAATCAAGCTTACGGAACAAGAAGCAGAGAAAATGCTTTTCTGGAATTATTATAAAAACAAGAACTATCCTCATCGAACATCTTGGAATTCTGGTAAATATCGTTATTTCGATAACGTTTGGACCGCACAAATTCTAAAAGATATTATGGCATTAAAAACAGATGAAGAAGAAAGAAAACAAGTTAAAAGCTTTCTAGAATACTTCTTGAAAATGAACCTCCTCGATATAAATCATATCCCTAAAGCATGCGGTGCTTTAAAACAATAATAAGTAACATATAGTGACTCTCACATTAAAAGGAACGAAGGTAAGCGTTCGTTTTTTATTAACTGAAGATACACGACTAAATAATCCCCAATCATTAAAAGGGGGATTATATTTTTTGTGTAAAATTTGTAGGGAGTAACTTTTTCAGCTCTATAGACAGGATAGCCGTACTACCAACAAAATCATAAACTAACATTATCCCTCTATTCCACTTACCAATAACAGCCCTCATTTTCATACCATTGTGTACCCGTTCAATTATTTGAGCTCCTTCACACTCCATGAATGCACCAAGAAGTGAAATAAACATGTAACGTTAAAAGTAGAACTAGCGATATTACAAGTGCTCACTAATAACTTTAGAATTTGCTACGGTTGATTCTATTTTGTAATAGTTAGCGATTGAACGAATATTTTTTAAAATAGTGTGAAGGATCTTATTCATTAAAAATTTATGATAAAATATCCTTTAAGAAAAGGTGCCAATTCAGTATAAGGCTATTTTGTTGCGTAAGTTTATGTTCGATTTATAAAAAAAGAGTGCGAAAAATGAATAAATACATTAAAATGAATCGATCGAAAACGTAAAGATAGCTTAATAGACCCTGATAAATTTGAAGGTCCTATGTATCAAATATTTTCCAGTGATTTAGGGGCATGGAGTATAGAAATAAAGCTTACTAGCGATGGTTCCTTTACTGGTAAGTATGAAGATGCCAATGCTGGAATGTCTGGAAATGGTTATTTATCGACAAATTATATAAATAAGTTTACAAGTTGCTTTGATGAAATCCAAAGACTGGATGTGGAAACCTACTGATAATATAAGCAAATCAGTCTGAGCACTTCAAAAAGGAGAGGTTCAATTGAAATTTGTTTACCGAGAAGCGGATTTAAGAAAAACTATTTTTGAACAGGTTTTCCCTGATGCACCTGAAGAAATAACAAAATTTGGCCTTGAGCACATTGCGCTCGGACAAATTATCAAAATAGACGGGGAAAACACATTGAAAGGCTGTGTCATAGAGGCTGATGAAAATGGATTACTCGTCATTTTAATGCATCACTTTAAAGTTGATAAAGCGATTGGTTATCAGTACTTTAAGTTTGCTAATATACAAGGCATTAAAGTGAAAGAAGGCATGCTTTTTTATAAGTTGACCTTCCAGTTCTTTGACGGTAAAAACTATGTCATTCGAGTCCAAAAGCGGAACACGAAGCATTTACCAAATCAACACGAGAACATCAAAATAATAGTAGATAAACTTCATGACCAGAATCTACGAGACATGGATAATGAAATCTTAAAGAAAAGTAAAAAAGAAAAGCGCATTCTTAGTTTTTTCTATGTCACAACCTTGATCATTTTTTTAGGGTTTGCTTTAAATTTTGGATTTAAATATATTAAAGACAGTTTCTTATTATTCTTAATAATCATTATTGGCACTGGTATCCTGCATTTTGTAGTATTTATGTTCGCTGTTCTTTATCTGACGAATAGAAAAGAGAGGCCATTTACGAAAGAGTTCAATGCCGTTATGAATACATATCGTGAAACAGATGATGCTTACCAGTTACTCGAGAACCTATCAAACCTTAAAAACCAACCAAAAACCCAAGAAGCGTCTAATGCGTATGTCTACTGCATTATATCGTACCAATCAGTTAGATGAAGCGTTTGATTATTTAAATGCGATTGACACAAAAGATGAAAACTTACTAAAAGCAGTTGAACAGCAACGTGCTGTCTTTGAGGGAAAAGAGGTACAAGATCCGATAGATTAACAGAAGAAGAGAACAAAGGTTGGGAGAAGATAAGAAAAATCCACTACTTGATGTGAAAGTAAAACCTGCATTTTAACGAACAGATGTGTGGAAGCATGATAGAATTTACTACAATGAAACAGTCGAAGTGGCTGACAACTACAATGTTGCGGTTTCCATTAACAGACGTTATTTACACGAGGTCATGAATCGTTTTTCTTTCTATCACTTTTCTAATTTTAAAAGATACATTCCGTTACTTCAATCGGGAGAGAAATTCTTAGAAGAAGGTCCTGAGGATTGGGGAGAGTTGCTTGGTGATCAGGGAATCACCACAGCTATCCTAGATTGTCTTTTACATCGGTCGGAAGTTATTCACCTAAATGGTGAAAGCCACCGAATTAAATATAGGAATTCTATATTTTAATCGAAAATGTTCAAAATTAATGAGCAAAAAGTGTTCAATTTTACTTGACGGTTACACAATGATAAGATTACTAAAATAGAATAAATAAAAAGCCATGTTCATCATTTTTACAACACAGCTTTTTGAGATTATAACAATATCTATACAATTATTAGGTCGTTTTTTGAATATGTTTTCTAACCCAGTCAACGACCCTGTTGAATGTGGGTCTTTTTTCATTATCACTAATCGACATACTCATGCTATATAATTCTTCATCACTCAATATGAATTCATATCCATTTAAGTTTAAAAATGTACTCGCAGTTAAGTAGCCAACACGTTTATTTCCATCTACAAAACAATGGCCAATTGTAAAATAATACATATATGCAGCTGCTTTTTCTTCTATTGAAGGATAATGTTCTATTCCCTCAAAGCTCTGCTGAGGTAGATAGCACTTAGCTTCTACACAATGCATTCCTTCTTTAGGATTTAACCCTAGTAATCCACCATATCTATTAATTGAATATTCATGTATCATCAATACGTCTTTGGGCTGTAAATACTCATACATTTTTATTCACTTAATTTTTTGAGTGCCTTATCGTTCTTATCGCATGCTTTTTTCACCAAGGAAAGGATGAGATCTTCACGTAACTTCTCTACATTTTCTTTTTTAATTGCCCCCATCTCTTTCTCCTCCTTATCACACACTGTTACCACTTCCTTTTGGATAGTTTATGTAATAGTGTGTCTTTTTAGTATGTAAATTATAACATACTTATAAGATATTTGGTACTTAAGTATATTCCAAAGTTTGAGTCAAGTATTTATGGGTAATATTATTAAACTATTAAATACTCTTTTTTAATACAAGTTCCTGACTGCTTCCGTAATTGATATACACTTCGCTTTCCTGTCGGCACGGCCTCAACTTCCCGAAACTCTATGTGTTTCGGGTGATTTTCGGCTCGCGCTGTCCCGCGGGAGTCTTCGTGTATATCTACGAAGAGCAGCATAAAATTTTTAAACCCTTTTTTAAAGATTGGGTATTTCTATGCTAAAAAACAAATGAAGAATTGCGATTCGGGTGGATACTACTGCCTTTTTTCTGTAATAGCATGTAAAAAATAGGAAATTCGGATGATATGTGGAAAGTCCATTTTTAAAATTTAATATCTACATAACATTAAATCGGATAATCATGTGGAATTCGGTTTCCTTGCAGGCAATAAAAATCATGTCTATGAGCTATTTTAACAGCTCCTTTCGTATTCATTTGGACAAACGATAGTGATTTCATTCGTTTAGTGAAGGTACAGTTTATCCGTTATTGATTCGAATGGAAAAAGAAAATTTATTAAGTTCAACCTTGAAAAAGTCTACAGCTGGTCCAAAAAGAAAGTATTATTCAATTACGGAAAAAGGTGAGCAAGAACTCATTAATTTCACCAAGCGTTGGGAGCATCTAAGTCATTCAGTCAATAAAGTTCTCAAAAAAGGGGAGATGTAAAAATGTTGTCAGAAGACAGAAGTCCATGTAATGAACTACACTCCTACATTCACCTAGTAGTAGCTGAAGATCAAAAGTTAAGTATCGATGAACTCCATGAACAAAGAATCTTCAAGGGAAAATAAAAAGCAATTACTCCAATTGTTAATTGATAGAATTTCTATTAAGCAACTGAAGAATCGTTCTCGAACAGTTTATAATATTGTATTAGATTTTGATTTTTCGCAAGTTAACATATCAAGGACCTTTACACTTATTCACCTATTGTATCGTGAAACGGATAATGAACATACCTTTTCAATACCCGCTTCCGACAGTAAAATTCCACCTTATCTTCAACAATTTTTGCCTCTATTTATGATACGGTTCCCCGTGGTTATTTGAGAGGCAAAAACAAGCATTGAGATGAGAATCTCAATGCTGTTTACCCTTTTGTACATAATTATGTAGCCACAAAAACTGTCTAGACAATTCCTCATTTCTGGACACGCCTTCCAAAAACCTAGGATACTTTTCATCTATTGATAAATTGGGATATACTTTATTAATTGCTTCAACTATTATTAGTGGATCTATAATCCTCTTAATAGAATCGTAGTTTTCTCTTTCAAGACTTGACTTCTTCGAACCAAATTCCCCAAATGCTGTTGGTGTGTATGCATTTAGTAATTCAAATACAAAATCGTGATTATCATCTATTTGTTTTTTTATAAACTCTGAGGCTTCACCAGTTTCCCCATATTCGTTCCATATAGATAACAAACTAGGAAAAGATTTTAGCTTATTTACTTCTATTCTACCTTCATCACTTAAATCTCTAGATATCCTATTAGATAGTTTAACTGCCAAATCCATATACTCTTCTTTAGAAAAACCTTTTGGATTTGGATGCTCTTCGGTATCTCTTCTGAATCCAAATAAACATTCAGCGGCAAACGATAATGAATCAGCACTATATATTATTTTTTCAGCAAATTTAAATCT
Organism: Cerasibacillus quisquiliarum; assembly: GCF_014202495.1. GTDB lineage: Bacteria > Bacillota > Bacilli > Bacillales > Amphibacillaceae > Cerasibacillus > Cerasibacillus quisquiliarum. The sequence goes on from NZ_JACHHA010000004.1 coordinate 249,307, forward strand.
TTCTTCTTCTGTATCTAAATTTTCTATACAGTCACCTATAAACATTGCACCTTGTCCAAATGGATTCATAAATTGAAATAGTTGTTCCGGGTTAGGGAGCATGCTACCCAACCTTGATATAGATAGTGCTAAATTCTTAGATTGTATTGAAGTAAAGTTTTTGCTTAAACGTCTCAGCTTGGAAATGAATGTCTCTGCATTTCTTTTATTCATTACCTCTTTAATTTTATCAACCACAACATCTACAGAATAATTAGTACTTAGCTCTAATATAGCATTAATTTCTTGATCGGATACGTCTCTACTTGTGATTGCATAAGTGAAATATCTCTGAAAGTATTGAGGAGAACAGATACGTTGTTTCTCACTCCATTCCTGCTCCCAGTCGCTTCCATAATGAACATTGTTAAAAATGTTATTGAGTTTTGGAAATAGAAAACATAATAAATCTATGATTTGCTTACTTTCTTCTTTTGAATACTCTTTTAGAGCCTCTTCTATCTGCTGTTTTCTTCTTTCCTTTTCTTTTTCATCATGATTATGACCAAACCCGCTTTTGATATCATTTAAGAATAATCCTTTATTATCTCTTATTAAGGAATATACCTTCGGTATAAAAACTCTAACTCCTTCAATTAACATCAAGTCAACAGTATTTACCTCATTCCTTAATATTGGTAAAGAGAACATTAAAATATTCGTATATAATTTTGCTTGTCTAGGTGTTTTTAAGTGTGGTTCAATCCCCTTAGTAAAATAATTAGCAAACTGTGTAACTTCTGATTTGGACAAATTAATTTTAGAAAACTTTAACACTTCATCAATTTCTCTGAAGCAAAAGCTTCTTAAATCCTCAAAATCAATTTGAGGGAGATGTAGTGGAACTTGAATGATTTTTTCCAAAAATGAATTTCCTGTTCCACCGTTATCAGAACCATATCTTTCTTGTAATGCAGAAGATACAACGTGTTTATCAAAAGCTAATACATAAGCTGTGTATTTAATGTCTGCTGTTAATTTCACCAATCTAAACACAGCATGTATTTCCTTCTTTTCTAGTCTATCAATATCATCTACAAGAATTACTATTCTTTTTTTCTCATGCTCTAACAGCTCTTCAATACGTACTCTTAACTCTTCTACATCAGCTTTTGAAAATAATGATACTATTCCTTCTGCAATTTCAGTCTTACCTAAAAGAGTTGCAGGTAGTTTTGCATATTTCTCCAAAAACTCACCGACTTTTTCCTTTCCTGTTTGTATATTTTGATCTATTGCATTTGCTAAATCATAAAAAAAATTCACTAGCATTTCATCTTCATTTCCAAATCTCCATGGGTTAAATCTTAAACAGACAACATCTATCTCATCTTGAAGTTCCTTTTCTATAAAATTTAATACTGAAGTTTTCCCTTCTCCCCAAGCTCCATATATCCCTACTACAATACTACTTGGATCTTTTCTTTGAGATATTACGCTAGATATCCTTTGTGCAAAAGGATATCTATTAAACTTATCTAGACTTGGATCAATTATTGGTGCATCTGAAGAGTAATTTTGTTCCACTTTCTTCTCCCCCTATCTAATTAATTTCTTTAATAGCTATCGTCAGTTAGAGCATAATCAAAAATCTATTAAGAAAAAAATATTATTTTTTATTTCTTTTCCAAAATAGAAGACTATTAATGTATTTATTAAAAGTATAATTCGGAATCAGAAGTTTCTTTACACTCTCGTTTAAAATATAAATTAGTTTATTTATATCTTTTGTTAAATCATCTGATTTTATTGAAATTATATTAAATTCTACATTTTTCTTATATTCATCCCTAATTTTTTCTTTTACAGAACTCAAAAAGAATGTAGATACATCAAGATGACTAATCTCTTCGGGCAATTCCGATTTATCAATGGTCTTTTGAAGATAATAAGCTAATGGTATTCCCTTAGACTTTTCATAAAAAATCTCCTCACCTATTTCTTCATTTCGTATAGTTTTATACTTTTCACCTAACCAACATATTATTTCCAAATCCCTCATATCATAAGCAATATCTAGTGTCCCATTTATAATTATAGAATAAAGTTCATTAGTCAACTCCACCTCTACCTCTATTAAATCAAGTTCATCCTTTTTCCATTTTGGTAGTTCCCCTAACAAAATTTCTTCTGCAGCCTTTTTAGCTTCTTTATCTGCATTATTCTTAAACTGGTTAATCAGAGTAGCATTTTCTATTATTTTGTTGATAAGTACCTTTTCTCTCTTTTCAAATGCTGAATAAATATATGATTCTTTTAATTGTATCAAAAAGTCAATATTATATTTTGCAGTGTTATATAATCCTATTCCTCTGTTCTCTTCCAAAATCCTTAAAAGAGGATCGTAGCTGTCCTTGACTATAAAAGACCTTTTACTAAAATTTAGTGTACTGATAGCAATAAAAATAGCTATTAATCCTATTATATTGCCCATAGTAAAATAATCGCTAAATATGTTAACAAAACAAACCCAAACGTTGCGTATAGCTTCAATCCAATCCATGAAATACGTATCCACCTTTAGTTTAATCTGCTTAAATTAATTTAACACTCGTGTCTTCATGGTTATGAAAACTTATATACTCCTACATGCAAAAATGCCAGTCATTCTTTTAAAGTTCCTTTTACTAACTTTTTAAGATGACTGACATTGTTGTTATAATCTATATTCACCTTTTGACTCTGCTGCCTGCTGTATATCCCAATCCCTTACTTCCGTATGTTCCGCCATCAACTCCGCCTGATGCATTACTGTATCCAATGCTTTTTTTGCTTGATCTGGTGGATAGTCATACTTTCTTAGAAGTCTCTTAATGATTCTTCTCATTCCAGCGCGAGCGCTTTTTCTGACATTCCAATCTATCGTCATGTTACGTCTGATTGCTTGAGTTAACTCATTAGCTATTTTAAGCAATACCTCATCATCCATTAACTCTTTTACAATAGATTCAGAAGTTAAAGCGTCGTAGAATGCAATCTCATCATCATCAAGCCCAAGCTCTTCTTCCTCTTGGCGAGCTTTTTTCATGTCTTTAGCCATTTGAATTAATTCTTCCATTACTTCGGCATTGGTAATGGCTTGATTTTTATATTTATTCAATGATTGCTTTAGCTTTTCTGAGTATTTTTGGGATTTTACAAGATTGCGTTTTTCCATTGTCTTAATATTGCCTTCAAGCAATTTTTTAAGCATTTCAACGGCTAGGTTTTTATGTTCGTATGAACGCACTTCTTCTAAAAATTCCTCTGATAAGATGGAAACATCAGGATGTTTCAAGCCCATTACTTCGAAAACATCAACAGCTTCTTCAGAGATAATTGATCGTTCGAGTAATTGACTTACACGAGCTTCTACTTCTTTCTTTGACTTACGCTTCGGCTGTTTTTCTTGGAGTTTGTTTAAACTTGCTTTTACCGCTTTGAAATAACTGACCTCCAGAGCAACCTCTTTTCCCTCATCTGTTGCCGCACAAAGTGAGTGAGCTTTCGCTAGTTCTGTTGCTGTCTGTTTATATTCTTTTTGTTCCTTTTCATTCTTTCCGAAGATTACATTCATACCACCTGTAATAGCGCGAATACGTCCAGCTTGTGAAGTTCCCATATATGCAGAGTAGTCATAGCCATGCATCATATCTTGAAGTATCTCTAACTTCTCTTTCATAATTGCAACTGCAGCAGATGTATCAATACCTGTTGTTTTCTTATCGCTATCTGTATATTGATTTAAAGCTTTCTTTAAGCTTTCTAATATACCAATGTAATCAACAACGACTCCACCTGATTTATCCTTAAATACACGGTTAACACGCGCAATTGCCTGCATTAGATTATGACCTTGCATTGGCTTGTCAATATACATCGTGTGCATAGAAGGTACATCAAAGCCTGTTAACCACATATCACGGACAATAACGATTTTTAATTCATCACTATTATCTTTCATTCGTCTCGCTAGTAAATCACGGCGTTTCTTTCCACCAATATGGGCTTGTAATGCGTCTTCGTCCCCTGCACTTCCTGTCATGACTACTTTAATTTTACCTTTATCATCATCATCGGAATGCCAATCTGGACGTAGACTTACAATTTCATTATAAAGAGCTACACAGATTCGACGACTCATACAAACAACCATAGCTTTTCCATCAATCGTCTTTGCTTTCTCTTCATAATGATGAACGATATCCTTCGCTAATTGCTTCATACGATTAGGGGAACCTACAATGGCTTCAAGTCGAGACCACTTAGACTTGTACTTTTCGCGTGTTGATTCCTCTTGGTCCTCCGTTATTTCTTCAAATTCTTCATCTATCCTAGCTAATTCTTTTTCATTTGCCTCCAAACGAATAATACGATTCTCATAATATATCTTTACGGTTGCTTCATCTTCTACAGCTCTCGTCATATCATAAATGTCGATATAATTACCAAATACAGCTGGAGTAGATTTATCTTCTAACTCAATCGGCGTACCTGTAAAACCGATAAAAGAGGCGTTTGGAAGTGCATCACGTAAATATTTTGCATAACCATATTTCACATCGCCTGTTTTTGTGTTTGTCTTGGCAGAGAATCCATATTGGCTACGATGAGCTTCATCAGCAATAATGATGACATTTCTACGGTCTGTTAGGACAGGCATTTCGCCTTCTTCTTCTGGCTTAAATTTTTGAATGGTGGTAAAGATAATACCACCAGATTCTCGCTCATTTAAAAGATCATATAATCCGTTTATTTCTTTAGCCTTTTCATTGGCCTGTTGTCTTTTCTGCTCGTCACTAAGCTTCCTGACATCGGCTTGTTTGGGTGCTTGTCTTAATATATCTTGTGATTTAGCGAATGTATTAAATAACTGATCATCTAAATCATTACGGTCCGTAATCACAACAATGGTTGGGTTATTTAACTGGTTTATAAGCTGACCTGTATAGAACACCATTGAAAAACTTTTCCCAGATCCTTGAGTGTGCCAAATAACACCGATTTTGCGATCTCCATTTTCACTTGTTGCAGTCTTTGTATGTTCTACTGCTTTTTTTACTGCAAAATATTGATGATAGGCAGCCATTATTTTAGCAATGGTCTTTTTACCCCCAATTTTGTTACCATTTTCATCTCGTTCTTCCTCATGAGATTCCTGAAAAAGAATAAAGTTTTGAATGATATCAATCAAACGGTCTTTAGAAAGCATGCCTCTCAACATGACTTCATATTGAGGCACTTCCAAAGGTTCAATTGTTTCTCCATCCACCGAACGCCAATTCATAAAGCGTTCCTGATTAGCAGTAATTGTTCCTGCTTTGGCATTAATCCCGTCCGATAAGATACAAAACGCATTATAATAGAACAAAGAAGGAATATCACGTTTATACGTTTGAATCTGCGCATAGGCATTATCAATACTAACATTTTCATCAGTAGCTGATTTTAACTCAATCACTACAAAAGGAATACCGTTAATGAATAAAACTAAATCTGGGCGACGCTCTTCTTTTTCAACAATAGTAAATTGATTTACAACAAGAAATTCGTTATTTGATGGTTCTTCAAAATCAATTAAAAAGGCCTTCATGGAACGATTTTGACCATCTCTATGAAACGATACGTCTATTCCTTCGGTCATTAATTTGTGAAAATATCGGTTGTTTCCTTCAAGACTTGGGCTATTAAATGCAATAATTTGTCGAAACGCTTCCTCCAACGCTTCGTGCGGCAAATGCCTGTTATTCTTAAATAAAGCATCTTTCACACGGTCTTCTAGAATGACTGTTCGATAATCTTTGCGTTCAGATCTATCCCCATCAGGACTGATTTCTGGCCCAAAGATATATTCGTAGCCAAGTTCTTGGAGGATCTCAATTGCAGCTTGCTCAAGCTTATCTTCCGTAAAATTTTCTAAGTAGCTCATTTACTTCACTCCTTTCTTATTTAACAACATCTATATTTATGCTATCTTTCATAACTTTTTATCTTATAGAGAAACACGAATTTCACCGGACATAAGTTTTGGAAGGAGAACATCTCTTATTTCTATTAAAGTGTCGTTTTCTTCTTTTATTCTAAGTCTTTTTTTATAGATACCTTTAATTACTTGGGTGAATTTATTTTCAAGCTTTTTGCTTGGAACTAATATTAATGCATTATTTAAGTTATTTACTGTGATCTGTGGCTGCTGGTTGAAGAAGGAGATGGTTTTGAAGAAGATCGTGATGAATATACATACGAAAACATCTTCTGGGTGCCTGCACGTTGGGACTTCATTAAAGACAATGCAAAGGATCCAAAAATTGGGCAATACAACCACCTTTAATAGACCGCAGCTTACACTTATATCGCTGCACTCTACAAAATTGGGGTTTTCCCTTTTTATTCCTATATTCAATTCTCTCTTTTGACTGCTACAATTATATTCTAACAATCTTTTTCTATATTTTAAGAGATCAAACACATTTATCCACTTCATTTAAAAAACATCTTTGCCAGTTGTAACCGTCAAGTAAAATGACACAGTTTTCGCTAATTAAATTGACACATTTTCATTGCTAAAAATCGTACTTCGATGTTTCATTCTATAGCTATCTCCATTAAGATGAATAATCTCAACACGATGCATAATTCTATCTAGGATAGCCGTTGTTATTGCTGGATCACCCAGTAGCTCTCCCCATTCTTTCGGAGCTTTGTTTGATGTAAGGACAATACTAGTTGTATTATATAAACCATTGATTAAATGAAAGAATAGGTTTGCTTCACTTTGGTTCATTGCCATGAACATTAAATCATCAATAACCACTAAATCGGCATCTCTTATGCGC